>NZ_JBXALM010000020.1:0-997 GCF_058799445.1 Serratia sp. GW822-FHT06E05 | reverse complement strand
TGGCTGTCGTCAGCTCGTGTTGTGAAATGTTGGGTTAAGTCCCGCAACGAGCGCAACCCTTATCCTTTGTTGCCAGCACGTAATGGTGGGAACTCAAAGGAGACTGCCGGTGATAAACCGGAGGAAGGTGGGGATGACGTCAAGTCATCATGGCCCTTACGAGTAGGGCTACACACGTGCTACAATGGCGTATACAAAGAGAAGCGAACTCGCGAGAGCAAGCGGACCTCATAAAGTACGTCGTAGTCCGGATCGGAGTCTGCAACTCGACTCCGTGAAGTCGGAATCGCTAGTAATCGTAGATCAGAATGCTACGGTGAATACGTTCCCGGGCCTTGTACACACCGCCCGTCACACCATGGGAGTGGGTTGCAAAAGAAGTAGGTAGCTTAACCTTCGGGAGGGCGCTTACCACTTTGTGATTCATGACTGGGGTGAAGTCGTAACAAGGTAACCGTAGGGGAACCTGCGGTTGGATCACCTCCTTACCTAATGATATTGATTCGCGTGAAGTGCTCACACAGATTGTCTGATAGAAACGTAATGAGCAAAAGCGCTACCTGTTGATGTAATGAGTCACTGACTCATGCTGATACGAACCGATTAAGACAGTCAGTTTAATCGGATTTTCGTGTCCCCATCGTCTAGAGGCCTAGGACACTGCCCTTTCACGGCTGTAACAGGGGTTCGAATCCCCTTGGGGACGCCATCCGATAATGAGTGAAAGACATTATCACCGGTTCTTGGAACCGAAAACATCTTAAAGATGACTCTTGCGAGTCGTGTTTAAGATATTGCTCTTTAACAATCTGGAACAAGCTGAAAATTGAAACATGACAGCTGAAACTTATCCCTCCGTAGAAGTATTGGGGTAAGGATTAACCTGTCATAGAGTCTCTCAAATGTAGCAGCACGATGTGGAAACACCTTCGGGTTGTGAGGTTAAGTGACTAAGCGTACACGGTGGATGCCTAGGCAGTCAGAGGCGATGAAGGGC
>NZ_JBXALM010000019.1:0-2827 GCF_058799445.1 Serratia sp. GW822-FHT06E05 | reverse complement strand
GAAACACCTTCGGGTTGTGAGGTTAAGTGACTAAGCGTACACGGTGGATGCCTAGGCAGTCAGAGGCGATGAAGGGCGTGCTAATCTGCGATAAGCGTCGGTAAGGTGATATGAACCGTAATAACCGGCGATACCCGAATGGGGAAACCCAGTGCAATTCGTTGCACTATCATACGATGAATACATAGTCGTATGAGGCGAACCGGGGGAACTGAAACATCTAAGTACCCCGAGGAAAAGAAATCAACCGAGATTCCCCCAGTAGCGGCGAGCGAACGGGGAGGAGCCCAGAACCTGAATCAGTTCTTGTGTTAGTGGAAGCGTCTGGAAAGTCGCACAGTAAAGGGTGATAGTCCCGTACACTAAAATGCATTAATTGTGAGTTCGATGAGTAGGGCGGGACACGTGACATCCTGTCTGAATATGGGGGGACCATCCTCCAAGGCTAAATACTCCTGACTGACCGATAGTGAACCAGTACCGTGAGGGAAAGGCGAAAAGAACCCCGGCGAGGGGAGTGAAATAGAACCTGAAACCGTGTACGTACAAGCAGTGGGAGCACCTTCGTGGTGTGACTGCGTACCTTTTGTATAATGGGTCAGCGACTTATATTTTGTAGCAAGGTTAACCGTATAGGGGAGCCGTAGGGAAACCGAGTCTTAACTGGGCGACTAGTTGCAAGGTATAGACCCGAAACCCGGTGATCTAGCCATGGGCAGGTTGAAGGTTGGGTAACACTAACTGGAGGACCGAACCGACTAATGTTGAAAAATTAGCGGATGACTTGTGGCTGGGGGTGAAAGGCCAATCAAACCGGGAGATAGCTGGTTCTCCCCGAAAGCTATTTAGGTAGCGCCTCGTGAACTCATCTTCGGGGGTAGAGCACTGTTTCGGCTAGGGGGCCATCCCGGCTTACCAAACCGATGCAAACTCCGAATACCGAAGAATGTTATCACGGGAGACACACGGCGGGTGCTAACGTCCGTCGTGAAGAGGGAAACAACCCAGACCGCCAGCTAAGGTCCCAAAGTCATGGTTAAGTGGGAAACGATGTGGGAAGGCATAGACAGCCAGGATGTTGGCTTAGAAGCAGCCATCATTTAAAGAAAGCGTAATAGCTCACTGGTCGAGTCGGCCTGCGCGGAAGATGTAACGGGGCTAAACCATGCACCGAAGCTGCGGCAGCGACGCTTAGGCGTTGTTGGGTAGGGGAGCGTTCTGTAAGCCGTTGAAGGTGACCTGTGAGGGTTGCTGGAGGTATCAGAAGTGCGAATGCTGACATAAGTAACGATAAAGCGGGTGAAAAGCCCGCTCGCCGGAAGACCAAGGGTTCCTGTCCAACGTTAATCGGGGCAGGGTGAGTCGACCCCTAAGGCGAGGCCGAAAGGCGTAGTCGATGGGAAACAGGTTAATATTCCTGTACTCGGTGTTACTGCGAAGGGGGGACGGAGAAGGCTAGGCTAGCCGGGCGACGGTTGTCCCGGTTTAAGCGTGTAGGGGGAGTGACCTGGTAAATCCGGTTACTTATTTAACCCTGAGGCGTGATGACGATGCACTACGGTGCAGAAGTAGTTGATGCCAAGCTTCCAGGAAAAGCCTCTAAGCATCAGGTAACACAGAATCGTACCCCAAACCGACACAGGTGGTCAGGTAGAGAATACCAAGGCGCTTGAGAGAACTCGGGTGAAGGAACTAGGCAAAATGGTGCCGTAACTTCGGGAGAAGGCACGCTGGCGCGTAGGTGAAGAGACTTGCTCTCGGAGCTGAAGCCAGTCGCAGATACCAGCTGGCTGCAACTGTTTAATAAAAACACAGCACTGTGCAAACACGAAAGTGGACGTATACGGTGTGACGCCTGCCCGGTGCTGGAAGGTTAATTGATGGGGTCAGCCGCAAGGCGAAGCTCTTGATCGAAGCCCCAGTAAACGGCGGCCGTAACTATAACGGTCCTAAGGTAGCGAAATTCCTTGTCGGGTAAGTTCCGACCTGCACGAATGGCGTAATGATGGCCAGGCTGTCTCCACCCGAGACTCAGTGAAATTGAACTCGCTGTGAAGATGCAGTGTACCCGCGGCAAGACGGAAAGACCCCGTGAACCTTTACTATAGCTTGACACTGAACATTGAGCCTTGATGTGTAGGATAGGTGGGAGGCTTTGAAGCGTGGACGCCAGTCTGCGTGGAGCCAACCTTGAAATACCACCCTTTAATGTTTGATGTTCTAACTCGGCCCCATAATCTGGGGTGAGGACAGTGTCTGGTGGGTAGTTTGACTGGGGCGGTCTCCTCCCAAAGAGTAACGGAGGAGCACGAAGGTTAGCTAATCACGGTCGGACATCGTGAGGTTAGTGCAAAGGCATAAGCTAGCTTGACTGCGAGAGTGACGGCTCGAGCAGGTACGAAAGTAGGTCTTAGTGATCCGGTGGTTCTGAATGGAAGGGCCATCGCTCAACGGATAAAAGGTACTCCGGGGATAACAGGCTGATACCGCCCAAGAGTTCATATCGACGGCGGTGTTTGGCACCTCGATGTCGGCTCATCACATCCTGGGGCTGAAGTAGGTCCCAAGGGTATGGCTGTTCGCCATTTAAAGTGGTACGCGAGCTGGGTTTAGAACGTCGTGAGACAGTTCGGTCCCTATCTGCCGTGGGCGTTGGAAGATTGAGAGGGGTTGCTCCTAGTACGAGAGGACCGGAGTGAACGCACCACTGGTGTTCGGGTTGTCATGCCAATGGCACTGCCCGGTAGCTAAGTGCGGAAAAGATAAGCGCTGAAAGCATCTAAGCGCGAAACTTGCCTCGAGATGAGTCTTCCCTGGGCCTTTAAGG
>NZ_JBXALM010000018.1:0-5413 GCF_058799445.1 Serratia sp. GW822-FHT06E05 | reverse complement strand
CCGTAGGTTTTAGCCAGAACGGTGGTGATTGCTGCAGTCAGGGTAGTTTTACCGTGGTCAACGTGGCCGATAGTACCGACGTTAACGTGCGGTTTTGAACGTTCAAACTTTTCTTTAGACATCGATTGTCCCTCTAAGACACGGATAAATCGGTGGTATCACCACATCAACCAAGCATTTGCTTGTTGAATCCAGAACAGAAAGAAAATCAGGGGGCGAGATAATAAGAAGTGGTGCTGATAGGCAGATTCGAACTGCCGACCTCACCCTTACCAAGGGTGCGCTCTACCAACTGAGCTATATCAGCACATCTTGGAGCGGGCAGTGGGAATCGAACCCACATCATCAGCTTGGAAGGCTGAGGTAATAGCCATTATACGATGCCCGCATCCTGGAACTCGGCTACCTGACTTTTCTGTAGAATTTTAAGGGAGGAGAAGGATTGTTTATCGCTTAACTCTCACCCTTCGAGTTGTTTGCGCTATGCGCTCTACAACTCGAACCTTGCGAAGGCTTTCACCTTCTCCTTCTGCAAGTCAACCGTTGCGAGGTTATCGCTGGCCAGTTAACTGCCTAAGGCAAGATATGGTGGTGGGGGAAGGATTCGAACCTTCGAAGTCTGTGACGGCAGATTTACAGTCTGCTCCCTTTGGCCGCTCGGGAACCCCACCAGATTTTAACTACTGTGACTTGATTGGTGCCGGCTACCGGAATCGAACTGGTGACCTACTGATTACAAGTCAGTTGCTCTACCAACTGAGCTAAGCCGGCATCAAGTGCAGCGCATTCTAGGTAGACCGGACGACCTATGCAACAAAAAAATTGCGTTAGTTGCACTTTCGCTCACAAATCACCCAATTTTGCACGGTGTATTGCAATTTACTGCGCGTAGCGTGCAAAGATTCATCAACTGCAGGCATCATTCTCTACAATTTAATCCACTTTTTGCAAGTATTGACCCTTTCTTTCCCCGTGCCCGTTATCTCAAATCCGTAAACCCAAAACAGGAAACTGTGAGTGATATCGATGCACCAAAAAAGGGATGAGTGCCCCACGTAATGACATCAACTATCATTATTTCTCACCGCTTTCGCCGCCACAGCCCCCACCACCGCTCTGGCGCAATTATTGCTAGCCTTCATTACCCCCTTCACCCAGGAGGAATGACCGATGAAAATTGTCCTGATTAATGCCGCCACGCTGCCCATTTACCGAAATGAACTGGCTCGCCTGTTGACCGATGCGGTAATGCATGGGGCCTCAGTGGGCTACGACACACTGATCCCGCATGAAGACGCCGAGAGTTACTTCCACAGCCTGAGGCCTGCCTTGGCCAAAGGAGAGCTGTTGTTGTGGATTGCCAGAGACGAGCGCGGCGTCATTGGCACAGTACAACTGGAGCTGTGCCAGAAACCGAATGGACGCAACCGGGCTGAAGTACAAAAACTATTAGTCCACAGCCGGGCACGTCGTAACGGTGTCGGACAAGCCCTGATGAAAGCATTGGAACAGTCAGCACTTCAGCAACAGCGCGGCCTGCTTTATCTCGACACGCAGGCAGGGTCCGCTGCAGAGGCGCTGTATCGCTCATTGGGCTATCGCTGTCTCGGAGAGTTACCTGACTATGCCGCCGCACCCGATGGCTACTATCACCCGACAGTCATTTACTACAAACGCCTGTTCGCGGTTAACCAAACCTCCCCTGCCATCGCCAGCTAGCATGAAAGCGGTATCATTTCCTAGCGATACCGCTTTGCAACGCCTCTGCCATCAACTGCGCGCCGCTTCTCACAATTGACATAAACTGCCGCCAATCGATAACTTTTGCGAAAAAAGTCTACGCCAAAAACGAAGCTGTCTATAATATGCAGCTTGTTTATTATCTGGAGTTGGCGTCCGGCGCCTTTCCCAACCTGCGTTAACAGGCAGAATTTGGCTTATGATAAAAAGAGATCAATCTTTAGCGACGCCCTATCTTCAGTTCGATCGTACCCAGTGGGCTGCGTTGCGAGATTCGGTGCCGCTGACACTGTCAGAAGAAGAGATTGTTAAACTGAAAGGGATTAACGAAGATCTCTCTTTGGAAGAGGTGGCTCAGATTTATCTGCCGCTGTCGCGGTTGCTGAACTTCTATATCAGTTCCAACCTGCGCCGTCAGGCCGTACTCGAGCAATTTCTCGGAACCGATGGACAAAAAATCCCCTACGTTATCGGCATCGCCGGCAGCGTTGCTGTAGGCAAAAGTACCACCGCACGTTTATTACAGGCATTGCTTAGCAGTTGGCCGGAACACCGTAGCGTTGAGCTGATAACCACTGATGGTTTCCTGCATCCCAATAAAGTGTTGAACGAACGCGGGCTGATGAAGAAAAAAGGTTTCCCGCAGTCTTACGATATGCACAGCCTGGTCAAGTTCGTTTCTGAAGTGAAATCCGGCGCCAAACGCGTCACTGCTCCGGTATATTCCCACTTGATTTATGATGTTGTTCCTGAAGGAAATAAAGTCATCGAGCAGCCGGATATTCTTATTTTGGAAGGGCTCAACGTTTTACAAAGCGGTATGGACTATCCTCATGATCCGCATCGCGTATTTGTTTCTGACTTTGTTGATTTCTCTATATATGTCGACGCACCGGAAGAACTGTTACAGTCCTGGTACATTAACCGGTTCCTTAAATTCCGTCAGGGAGCGTTTTCTAATCCTGATTCTTATTTCCATAACTATTCCAAGCTGCCAGAACCTGAGGCTGTTAATATAGCCACTCAGCTGTGGAATGAAATTAATGGATTGAATTTACAGGAAAATATCCTTCCAACACGCGAACGTGCGAGCCTGATTATGACCAAAAGTGCTAATCATGCAGTCGAGAGTGTTCGTTTGAGAAAGTAATTTCATTAGCGACAAGGGGCCTTAGAGCCCCTTATTAATAATAATTTACTCTGCGCTACGTAGCGATATTTCCCCGCCAATGAATGGCTTAATAACACCATTTTGCTCAAGCAATAATGCCCCTTGCTGATCGATACCGCGAGCAGTGCCGAATATTTGCTGCTCACCGATTAATAGCTTAACAGGCCGGTCAATAAAGTTATCCAACGCATGCCAGCGTGAAATAAAGGGAGTCAAACCCTCAATCTCAAACTGACGCAGCGATTGGCGTAGCTCATTAAGCAAAGTCGCGGCCAGCTCATTGCGATCGATATTAATTCCCGCTTCCTGCAGGTTTATCCAGCCTTGATTAATGGCATTGGCATTAGTTTCACGCATCGCCAAATTGATACCTGCACCGATGACCAGCTGTGCCGCATCACCGGTTTTCCCTGTCAATTCGACCAAGATCCCAGCCAACTTACGATCGTTAAGATATAAATCATTCGGCCATTTGACTCTGACATCCTGCGCGCCGAGGCCTTGCAACACTTCGGCCATCACTATACCAATCACCAGGCTCAGACCCATTGCGGCGGCAGGCCCCTGCTCGAGGCGCCAAAACATTGAAAGATAGAGATTGGCGCCAAATGGAGATATCCATTGGCGTCCACGTCGACCACGTCCGGCTTGCTGATACTCAGCGACACAGGCATCACCCGACTGCAGCTCAGCAATACGCTCCAATAGGTATTGGTTGGTAGAATCCACGACCGGCAGCACGGTGACACGCTTATCTGCCAATTGGCTGAGAATACGTTCGGCATCCAGCAATTGGATTGGAGCAGGCAGACTGTAGCCTTTTCCGGGTACGGTAAACACGTCCAGGCCCCACTCACGGATGGTCTGTATATGCTTGTTAATGGCTGCGCGGCTCATCCCCAGTAATTCACCAAGGTGCTCGCCTGAATGGAAACCACCATCGGCCAGTATTGCAATCAGCTTGAGGGGAACTTTGGTATCCTTCATGACAGAACCTCTATGGCATTCAACTCGCCATCCTTACCGATAAAGCGTACTTCTGGCTCTAACCAGACATCAAACTTTTTCGCTACGGTATTACGCACATGGCGAGCCAAGGCGATCACGTTTTGACTGGTGGCACTATTCACATTAACCAGAACAAGCGCCTGTTGACTATGTACCGCCGCACCGCCAATACGATAACCTTTCAGCTCACACTGATCGATCAACCAGCCAGCTGCCAGCTTCACCTGACCATCCTGCTGTGGGTAATGCGGCATACCAGGATATTCGAGCATCAGCGCAGCGGCCTTTTCACTACTGACCAACGGATTTTTGAAGAAACTACCGGCATTACCCATCACCTTAGGATCCGGCAGCTTACTGCGACGCATAGCGCACACTGAATCAAAGACCTGACGTGGGGTCACCGTTTGCGGATCCAGTTTTGCCAGATCGCCATAATTAAGCATCGGGTTCCATTGTTTGTTCAGGCGCAAGCCTACGCCAACAATGATGTGCCCCTTCTGAAAATGATGTTTGAAAATGCTTTCACGGTAGCCAAACCCACAATCTGACGCTGAAATGCGATCGATGGCTCCCGTACTCAGATCCAACAGATCAACGTAGTCACATACGCTTTTGAGCTCGATGCCATAGGCGCCGATATTCTGAATGGGGGCAGAGCCGACCAGGCCAGGGATCAGAGCCAAATTTTCCAGGCCAGGAATGCTGATATCCAGGGTCCGACAAACCAGGCCATGCCAATTTTCACCTGAGCTGACGTGGAGGAACCAGGCATCCTTTTCTTCTCTGATATCAATGCCTTTCAATTGATTGATCATGACCGTACCGGCAAAGTCTTCAAGAAACAGGACGTTACTTCCTTCACCGAGTACCAGCAGCGGCTCTTGGCGCTTCTGCGTTTTCTGCCAAACCTTGATCATTAATTCGATAGTGTTGGCAATGACCAGATGCGCTGCGTTGACCGGGAGCGCAAAGGTATTGTGGTTTTTTAATGACGCGCCTTCAGTAGACATAACGATAAATACCTATACGGAAATGAACCTCCACCTAGTCTACTCGATTCGGTACGTCAGACTAATATTTGTTTTCATTGATATTGCTTTTATCTGGAGATCATCCATAGATGAAATATTTCTAATTGTTTTATAAGGTAATTTCTATATAAATTAATTAGGTAATACATTAGAGATAATGGTTAAGATGATTAATAAAAGTTTTTCTTGGTGGGAGCGCTTATTGTTGAGAGCCAAACCAATCCAATTAGGGCTGATTTACATTCATCTGAAAACAGCTATGTTTTTTAAACATTAACCATATTTATAATCGCGAATATAACTGGCAGGAATTTATTCGTAGGAAAGTGCAGATTATCGGCTAACAAGGCCCAGCCTGGCTTCGCCTTTTTTCTTTCGCACACAGCAAAAAGGCCATCCTTGCGGATGGCCTCTTGGCTTAATTGATGCCTGGCAGTGTCCTACTCTCGCATGGGGAGAC
>NZ_JBXALM010000017.1:0-25727 GCF_058799445.1 Serratia sp. GW822-FHT06E05 | reverse complement strand
GGCGTTGAAATGGTAATGCCAGGTGACAACGTGAACATGGTTGTTACCCTGATCCACCCAATCGCGATGGACGACGGTCTGCGTTTCGCAATCCGTGAAGGCGGCCGTACTGTTGGCGCTGGTGTTGTTGCTAAAGTTATCGCTTAATCGCGAATAATTTTTCGACACAAAAGAGGGCACTTCGGTGCCCTTTTTTTATGCAATTTGGTCAAATCTTAATTGAAATAAAAAGCATTCCTATTTAGACTTACAGAATTGGTTAAGAAGTGAGTCTCTTATGTACGTATGTCTGTGTAATGCCGTGACTGACAAAGCGATCCGTAAAGCCGTGCGTCAGCACAACCCGCATACCATGAAACAACTGCGTGAACTTGTGCCGATTGGTACCGATTGCGGAAAGTGCATTCGTCAGGCAAGACAGATTATGGTGGAGGAAAGCGGAACCATTATCCCAATGCACGAAGTTGCCTAACTAAAGGTAAGGTTATTTTTTGACTCTTGGCTTACAGCTTCTACACTTTTAGAACTGGCCAGGAGGATTTACCTATGAAAGGCGATAAAAAGATCATTGCTCATCTCAACAAACTGCTCGGTAACGAGCTGGTTGCCATCAATCAATATTTCCTGCACGCCCGAATGTTCAAGAACTGGGGGCTAACACGCCTCAATGAAAAGGAATACCACGAGTCGATCGACGAAATGAAGCATGCCGATCGTTATATCGAGCGTATCCTGTTTCTGGAAGGCCTTCCGAATTTGCAGGATCTCGGCAAGCTGAACATTGGCGAAGATATCGAAGAAATGTTGCGTTCGGACCTGGCCCTGGAATTGGATGGCGCCAAGAATCTGCGTGAAGGCATCGCCTATGCTGATTCTATCCATGACTATGTCAGCCGTGACCTGATGATAGAAATTCTGGCCGATGAAGAAGAACATATCGACTGGCTGGAAACTGAACTGGATTTGATAGCGCGTCTGGGTATCCAGAACTATGCCCAAGCTCAGTTGTAGGCAATAAATACCTTTTACAACGATGTTCTCCTGCCAGCATGAGTTTCTCCGGCAGGGCAGGGGAGCAGCGACAAAGCTTTACCCTAATCCCGACGAATTTCCCCCTCGGTTTTCACCCGTTAGTTACCCGCCGGTAAAAAATGCCGATATCCTGAGCATATTTCCATCTGTGCCTTGCTTCTCGCTCTGTTTTGCGTATAATGCGCGGGCTTACCTAATCTTGGTAAGCCTGATTTTAGCGAATCAGTCGATAGGCAGGACTTTCTGCTCTTCGAACAATACTCCCGATATGGGGGTTATATGTTGACGATTACACTCCCCCATCAATCGAAATGGGTGTGAGGAGTAATTATTTACGTTTATAAATAATTGGAGCTCTGGTCTCATGCAGAACCAAAGAATCCGTATCCGCCTGAAAGCGTTTGATCATCGTCTTATCGATCAATCAACCGCGGAAATCGTCGAGACTGCAAAGCGCACTGGTGCGCAAGTCCGTGGTCCGATCCCGCTGCCAACTCGCAAAGAGCGCTTTACCGTTCTGATCTCTCCGCACGTTAACAAAGACGCGCGTGATCAGTACGAGATTCGCACTCACAAGCGTCTGGTTGACATCGTTGAGCCAACCGAGAAAACCGTTGATGCTCTGATGCGTCTGGATCTGGCTGCCGGTGTAGACGTGCAGATCAGCCTGGGTTAATCAGGTCATTGAGCGATTGAGAGGTTGAAACAATGATTGGTTTAGTCGGTAAAAAAGTGGGCATGACTCGTATCTTCACTGAAGATGGCGTTTCTATCCCAGTAACCGTGATTGAAATTGAAGCGAACCGCGTGACTCAGGTTAAAGACCTGGAAAACGACGGGTACCGTGCCGTTCAGGTTACCACTGGTAGCAAAAAAGCTAACCGTGTGACCAAACCGGAAGCGGGCCATTTCGCTAAAGCTGGCGTTGAAGCTGGCCGTGGTCTGTGGGAATTCCGCCTTGCAGAAGGTGAAGAGTTCACTGCAGGTCAAAACATCAGCGTAGAAATCTTCGCTGAAGTTAAAAAAGTCGATGTTACCGGTACTTCTAAAGGTAAAGGTTTTGCTGGCACAGTTAAGCGCTGGAACTTCCGTACCCAAGACGCTACCCACGGTAACTCCTTGTCTCACCGCGTTCCGGGTTCTATCGGTCAGAACCAGACTCCGGGCAAAGTGTTCAAAGGCAAGAAAATGGCTGGCCACCTGGGTGACGAGCGTGTAACCGTTCAAAGCCTGGACGTAGTACGTGTTGACGCTGAGCGCAACCTGCTGCTGGTTAAGGGTGCTGTACCGGGCGCAACCGGTGGCAACCTGATCGTTAAACCAGCTGTGAAGGCGTAAGGGGATAGCAATGGAATTAGTATTGAAAGACGCGCAAAGCGCGCTGACTGTTTCCGAAACTACCTTCGGTCGTGATTTCAACGAAGCGCTGGTACACCAGGTTGTTGTTGCTTATGCAGCAGGTGCCCGTCAAGGTACCCGTGCTCAGAAGACCCGCGCTGAAGTGACTGGTTCCGGTAAAAAACCGTGGCGCCAGAAAGGTACCGGCCGTGCGCGTTCAGGTTCTGTAAAGAGCCCGATCTGGCGTTCAGGTGGCGTGACCTTTGCTGCTAAGCCTCAGGACCACAGTCAGAAAGTAAACAAAAAGATGTACCGCGGCGCGCTGAAAAGCATCCTGTCCGAACTGGTACGTCAAGATCGTCTGATCGTTGTCGAGAAGTTCTCTGTAGAAGCGCCTAAAACTAAGCTGCTGGCACAGAAACTGAAAGATATGGCTCTGGAAGATGTGCTGATCGTGACCGGTGAACTGGATGAGAATCTGTTCCTGGCTGCTCGCAACCTGTACAAGGTTGACGTGCGCGATGTAGCAGGTATCGACCCGGTTAGCCTGATCGCCTTCGACAAAGTGGTTATGACTGCTGATGCTGTGAAGCAAGTTGAGGAGATGCTGGCATGATCCGTGAAGAACGTTTGCTGAAAGTGCTGCGTGCACCGCACGTATCTGAAAAAGCATCCGCTGCGATGGAAAAAAGCAACACCATCGTACTCAAAGTTGCCAAAGACGCGACCAAAGCAGAAATCAAAGCTGCAGTGCAGAAACTGTTTGAAGTCGAAGTCGAAGACGTGAATACCCTGGTAGTTAAAGGGAAAGTGAAACGTCACGGTCAGCGTGTTGGTCGTCGTAGCGACTGGAAAAAAGCTTACGTCACCCTGAAAGAAGGCCAGAACCTGGACTTCATCGGCGGCGCAGAGTAAGTCGGAGGAGTAAGAACAATGGCAATTGTTAAATGTAAACCTACATCTCCGGGTCGTCGCCACGTTGTTAAAGTGGTTAACCCTGAGCTGCACAAGGGTAAACCTTATGCCCCGCTGCTTGAGAAACTGAGCAAAAGCGGTGGTCGTAACAACAATGGCCGTATCACCACCCGTCATATCGGTGGTGGCCACAAGCAACATTATCGTCTGGTTGACTTCAAACGCAACAAAGACGGTGTGGCTGCAGTGGTTGAGCGTCTGGAGTACGATCCGAACCGTTCCGCGAACATCGCGCTGGTTCTGTACAAAGACGGCGAACGCCGTTACATCCTGGCGCCGAAAGGCCTGAAAGCTGGTGACCAGATCCAATCTGGCGTTGATGCTGCAATCAAGGTAGGTAACACCCTGCCAATGCGCAACATCCCAGTGGGTTCAACGGTTCACAACGTAGAAATGAAACCAGGTAAAGGCGGCCAGATGGCTCGTTCTGCTGGTGCCTACGTTCAGATCGTTGCACGTGATGGTTCCTACGTAACTCTGCGTCTGCGCTCAGGCGAAATGCGTAAAGTTCCAGTTGATTGCCGCGCCACCCTGGGTGAAGTCGGTAACGCTGAACATATGCTTCGCGTTCTGGGTAAAGCAGGTGCTGCACGTTGGCGTGGTGTTCGTCCTACCGTTCGCGGTACGGCGATGAACCCGGTAGATCACCCGCACGGTGGTGGTGAAGGTCGTAACTTTGGTAAGCACCCGGTAACCCCGTGGGGCGTTCAGACCAAAGGTAAGAAGACCCGTAGCAACAAGCGTACTGATAAGTTCATCGTACGTCGCCGTAGCAAAAAATAATTAGAGGATAAGCCATGCCACGTTCTCTCAAGAAAGGTCCTTTTATTGACCTGCACTTGCTGAAGAAGGTAGAGAAAGCGGTGGAAAGCGGTGACAAGAAGCCTTTGCGCACTTGGTCCCGTCGTTCAACGATCTTTCCTAACATGATCGGTTTGACCATCGCTGTCCATAATGGTCGTCAGCACGTACCAGTGTTCGTTTCCGATGAAATGGTCGGTCACAAACTGGGTGAATTCGCGCCGACTCGTACTTATCGCGGCCATGCGGCTGATAAAAAAGCTAAAAAGCGCTAAGGTAGGAGGAAGAGATGGAAACTATCGCTAAACATCGCCACGCTCGTTCTTCTGCTCAGAAGGTTCGCCTTGTTGCAGACCTGATCCGCGGTAAGAAAGTGTCGCAAGCTCTGGAAACTCTGACCTACACCAACAAGAAAGCTGCTGGTCTGGTTAAGAAAGTGCTGGAGTCTGCCATTGCTAACGCAGAACACAACGATGGCGCTGACATCGATGATCTGAAAGTCACGAAAATCTTCGTAGACGAAGGCCCAAGCATGAAGCGCATTATGCCGCGTGCAAAAGGTCGTGCAGATCGCATCCTGAAGCGCACCAGCCACATTACTGTGGTTGTGTCCGATCGCTGAGACTCTGGAGACTAGCAATGGGTCAGAAAGTACATCCTAATGGTATTCGCCTGGGTATTGTCAAACCTTGGAACTCTACTTGGTATGCGAATACCAAAGAATTCGCTGACAACCTGGACAGCGACTTTAAAGTTCGTCAATTCCTGATTAAGGAACTGGCGAAAGCTTCCGTTTCTCGCATCGTTATCGAGCGTCCTGCGAAGAGCATCCGTGTGACTATTCACACTGCTCGTCCAGGCATCGTTATCGGCAAGAAAGGCGAAGATGTCGAAAAACTGCGTAAGGTCGTAGCGGATATCGCTGGCGTTCCTGCGCAAATTAACATCGCCGAAGTCCGTAAACCGGAACTTGACGCTAAATTGGTTGCTGACAGCATCACTTCACAGCTGGAACGTCGCGTTATGTTCCGTCGTGCTATGAAGCGTGCTGTACAGAACGCAATGCGTCTTGGCGCTAAAGGTATCAAAGTTGAAGTAAGCGGCCGTCTTGGCGGTGCTGAAATCGCGCGTACCGAATGGTACCGTGAAGGTCGTGTTCCGTTGCACACACTGCGTGCGGATATCGATTACAACACATCTGAAGCGCACACCACTTATGGTGTAATCGGCGTTAAGGTATGGATCTTCAAAGGTGAGATCCTGGGTGGTATGGCTGCAGTTGAACAACCGGAACCGGCTGCTCAACCTAAAAAGCAGCAGCGTAAAGGCCGCAAGTAAGGAGAGTCGCTGATGTTACAACCAAAGCGTACAAAATTCCGTAAGATGCACAAAGGCCGCAACCGTGGTCTGGCGCAGGGTACGGATGTTAGCTTCGGCACTTTCGGTCTGAAAGCTGTTGGCCGTGGCCGTCTGACTGCTCGTCAAATCGAAGCAGCTCGTCGTGCAATGACTCGTGCAGTTAAGCGTCAAGGTAAAATTTGGATCCGTGTATTCCCGGACAAACCAATTACCGAGAAGCCGCTCGAAGTGCGTATGGGTAAAGGTAAGGGTAACGTGGAGTATTGGGTTGCCCTGATCCAACCTGGGAAAGTCCTGTACGAAATGGACGGTGTACCAGAAGAGGTCGCCCGTGAGGCATTCAAGCTGGCTGCAGCTAAATTGCCGATCAAAACCACCTTTGTAACTAAGACGGTGATGTAATGAAAGCACAAGAGCTGCGTGAAAAAAGCGTTGAAGAGCTGAACACTGAGCTGCTCAACCTGCTGCGTGAGCAATTTAACTTGCGCATGCAGGCGGCAAGTGGCCAGCTGCAACAAACTCACCTGTTGAAACAAGTGCGTCGTAATGTCGCACGCGTTAAGACTTTACTGACTGAAAAGGCGGGTGTGTAAATGACTGATATTATCCGTACTCTGCAGGGTCGTGTTGTTAGTGACAAAATGGAGAAATCCATGGTTGTTGCTATCGAGCGCACGGTGAAGCACCCGATCTACGGGAAATTCATCAAGCGTACGACCAAGCTGCACGTACATGACGAGAACAACGAATGTGGTATCGGTGACGTGGTAGAAATCCGCGAATGCCGTCCACTGTCTAAGACTAAGTCTTGGACGTTGGTTCGCGTTGTAGAGAAAGCGATTCTGTAATAGAGTAGCTGGCTCTAACTTAATAAACGGCTCAGAAAATGAGCCGTTTATTTTTTCTACCCATACTCTGGAAGCGGTGTTATAATGCTGCGCCCTCGGTTATGGGGCTTTTCAACGACCTAGTAATAGGTCCTAAAGTTGTAGTTGACATTAGCGGAGCACTAACATGATCCAAGAACAGACTATGCTGAACGTGGCCGACAACTCCGGTGCACGTCGCGTAATGTGTATCAAGGTTCTAGGTGGCTCGCACCGTCGCTACGCAGGCATCGGCGACGTCATCAAAATTACCATCAAGGAAGCAATTCCTCGCGGTAAGGTGAAGAAAGGCGATGTGCTGAAGGCGGTAGTGGTGCGCACCAAGAAGGGTGTACGTCGCCCGGACGGTTCTGTCATTCGCTTCGATGGTAATGCATGCGTTATTTTGAACAATAACAGCGAGCAACCTATCGGTACGCGTATTTTTGGGCCGGTAACTCGTGAACTGCGTAATGAGAAGTTCATGAAAATTATCTCTCTGGCACCAGAAGTACTCTAAGGAGCGAACCATGGCAGCGAAAATCCGTCGTGATGACGAAGTTATCGTGCTTACCGGGAAAGACAAAGGTAAACGCGGTAAAGTAAAAAATGTCCTGTCTGCTGGCAAGGTCATTGTTGAAGGTATCAACCTGGTTAAGAAACATCAGAAGCCGGTTCCGGCCCTGAACCAACCAGGTGGCATTGTTGAAAAAGAAGCTGCAATTC
Source organism: Serratia sp. GW822-FHT06E05 (assembly GCF_058799445.1). Taxonomy (NCBI): domain Bacteria; kingdom Pseudomonadati; phylum Pseudomonadota; class Gammaproteobacteria; order Enterobacterales; family Yersiniaceae; genus Serratia; species Serratia sp. GW822-FHT06E05. The sequence continues at coordinate 18,630 of NZ_JBXALM010000017.1, read as the reverse complement.
AGGTTTCTAACATTGCTCTCTTCAACACGGCTACCGGTAAGGCTGACCGTGTAGGCTTTAGATTCGAAGACGGCAAAAAAGTCCGTTTCTTCAAGTCTAACAGCGAAACTATCAAGTAATTTGGAGTAATACGATGGCGAAACTGCATGATTACTACAAAGACGAAGTAGTTAAAAAACTCATGACTGAGTTTAGCTACGCTTCTGTCATGCAAGTCCCTCGGGTCGAGAAGATCACCCTGAATATGGGTGTTGGTGAAGCGATCGCTGACAAGAAACTGCTGGATAACGCAGCAGCTGATCTGGCAGCAATCTCCGGTCAAAAACCGTTCATCACCAAAGCCCGCAAATCTGTTGCAGGCTTCAAAATCCGCCAGGGCTATCCGATCGGCTGTAAAGTAACTCTGCGTGGCGAGCGCATGTGGGAGTTCTTTGAGCGTCTGATTTCCATTGCTGTTCCACGTATCCGTGACTTCCGTGGCTTGTCCGCTAAGTCATTCGATGGCCGTGGTAACTACAGCATGGGTGTGCGTGAGCAAATCATCTTCCCAGAAATCGACTACGACAAAGTCGATCGCGTTCGTGGCTTGGATATTACCATTACCACTACTGCGAAATCTGATGATGAAGGCCGCGCGCTGTTGGCTGCTTTTAACTTCCCGTTCCGTAAGTAAGGCAGGGTTACTGATGGCTAAGCAATCAATGAAAGCACGCGAAGTCGTTCGCGTGAAACTGGCTGAAAAGTACCGCGCAAAACGCGAGGAACTGAAAGCTATCATTTCTGGTGTGAACTCGTCCGACGAAGAACGTTGGGATGCTGTTCTCAAGCTGCAAACTCTGCCGCGTGATTCCAGCCCGTCTCGTCAGCGTAAGCGCTGCCGCCAAACTGGCCGTCCACATGGTTATGTGGGCAAATTCGGGTTGAGCCGTATCAAGTTACGTGAAGCCGCTATGCGCGGTGAAGTACCTGGCTTGAAAAAGGCTAGCTGGTAATTACCAATTGAATCACGGGAGTAAAGACAGATGAGCATGCAAGATCCGATCGCGGATATGCTGACCCGTATCCGTAACGGTCAAGCCGCGAACAAAGTTGCGGTCACCATGCCTTCCTCCAAGCTGAAAGTGGCAATTGCCAACCTGCTGAAGGAAGAAGGTTTTATTGAAGATTTCAAAATCGAAGGCGACGCCAAGCCTGTTCTGGAACTGGTACTGAAGTACTTCCAGGGCAAGGCAGTGGTAGAAAGCATTCAGCGAATCAGCCGTCCAGGTCTGCGCATCTATAAGAAAAAAGATGAGCTGCCAAAAGTTATGGCCGGTTTGGGTATCGCTGTTGTTTCTACCTCTAAAGGTGTTATGACCGATCGTGCAGCTCGCCAAGCAGGTCTTGGTGGCGAGATTATCTGCTACGTAGCTTAATTCGGGAGGAAAGAATGTCTCGTGTTGCAAAAGCACCCGTCGTCATTCCTGCCGGCGTAGAGGTAAAACTCAACGGTCAGGTTATTTCGATTAAGGGTAAGAACGGCGAGCTGACTCGTACTGTCCACGACGCCGTTGAAGTGAAGCAAGAAGCTAACGCACTGACTTTCGCTCCGCGCGAAGGTTTTGCTAACGCCTGGGCCCAAGCGGGTACTACGCGCGCTCTGCTGAACGCAATGGTAGTTGGTGTTACCGAAGGCTTCACCAAGAAGCTTCAACTGGTAGGTGTTGGTTATCGTGCTGCTGTTAAAGGCAACGTGGTGAATTTAGCCTTAGGCTTCTCTCACCCAGTCGATCACCAGCTGCCAGCAGGTATTACTGCTGAATGCCCAAGCCAAACTGAAATCGTGCTGAAAGGCGCTGATAAACAAGTTATTGGCCAGGTTGCTGCAGATCTGCGTGCCTACCGCCGTCCTGAGCCTTACAAAGGCAAGGGTGTCCGTTACGCCGACGAAGTCGTGCGTACCAAAGAGGCTAAGAAGAAGTAAGGTAACACTATGGATAAGAAATCTGCTCGTATCCGTCGTGCGACCCGCGCACGCCGTAAGCTCAAAGAACTGGGTGCAACCCGCCTGGTGGTACATCGTACCCCGCGTCACATTTACGCACAGGTAATTGCTCCAAATGGTTCTGAAGTACTGGTAGCCGCTTCTACTTTAGAAAAAGCTATCACTGAGCAACTGAAGTATTCCGGTAACAAAGACGCAGCAGCTGCCGTAGGTAAAACTCTGGCTGAGCGCGCGTTGGAAAAAGGGATCTCTAAAGTTTCCTTTGACCGTTCCGGTTTCCAATATCATGGTCGAGTCCAGGCACTGGCAGATGCTGCCCGTGAAGCTGGCCTTCAGTTCTAAGGAAGAGGTTTAAGATGGCTCACATCGAAAAACAAGCTGGCGAACTGCAGGAAAAGCTGATCGCGGTAAACCGCGTATCTAAAACCGTAAAAGGTGGCCGTATTTTCAGCTTTACCGCACTGACAGTAGTTGGTGATGGTAACGGTCGCGTTGGTTTTGGCTACGGCAAAGCACGCGAAGTTCCGGCAGCGATCCAGAAAGCGATGGAAAAAGCCCGTCGCAACATGATGAATGTCGCGCTGAACAGCGGCACCCTGCAGCACCCTGTTAAAGGTGCTCATACGGGTTCCCGTGTGTTCATGCAGCCGGCTTCCGAAGGTACCGGTATTATTGCCGGTGGTGCAATGCGCGCCGTCCTGGAAGTCGCTGGGGTGCACAACGTATTGGCTAAAGCTTATGGTTCCACCAACCCGATCAACGTGGTTCGTGCAACTATTGATGCTTTGGCAAATATGAAGTCCCCTGAAATGGTCGCTGCCAAGCGTGGTAAATCCGTTGCAGACATTCTGGGGTAATTGACCATGGCTAAGACTATCAAAGTAACACAAGTTCGCAGCTCCATTGGCCGTCTGCCGAAGCATAAAGCTACACTGCTCGGTCTGGGTCTGCGTCGTATTGGTCACACCGTAGAGCGCGAGGATACTCCTGCTGTACGCGGTATGATCAACCTGGTTTCCTACATGGTTAAAGTTGAGGAGTAACAGATGCGTTTAAATACTCTGTCTCCGGCTGAAGGTGCCAAGCATGCGCCGAAGCGTGTAGGTCGTGGTATTGGTTCTGGCCTGGGTAAAACCGCTGGTCGTGGTCACAAAGGTCAGAACTCACGTTCTGGCGGTGGCGTACGTCGTGGTTTTGAAGGTGGTCAGATGCCTTTATATCGTCGTTTGCCGAAATTCGGCTTCACCTCGCGCAAAGCTATGATCACGGCAGAAGTTCGTCTGTCTGAACTGGCTCTTGTTGAAGGCGACGTAATCGACCTGAACACGCTGAAAGCCGCTAACGTTGTTGGTACCCAGATCGAATTCGCGAAAGTTATGCTTTCTGGCGAAATCGCTCGTCCGGTTACCCTGCGTGGTCTGCGTGTCACCAAAGGCGCTCGTGCTGCTATCGAAGCTGCTGGCGGTAAAATTGAGGAATAAGTAGCAGATGGCTAAGCAACCAGGATTAGATTTTCAAAGTGCTAAAGGCGGGCTCGGCGAGCTGAAGCGCAGACTTTTGTTTGTCATCGGCGCGCTGATTGTCTTCCGCATCGGCTCTTTTATTCCGATTCCTGGTATCGATGCCACTGTGCTTGCCAAATTGCTTGAGCAGCAGAGAGGCACTATCATTGAAATGTTTAACATGTTCTCTGGTGGTGCCCTCAGCCGTGCTTCTATCTTTGCTCTGGGGATCATGCCGTATATTTCGGCATCGATCATTATCCAGCTGTTAACGGTGGTTCATCCAGCGTTAGCAGAAATCAAGAAAGAAGGGGAGGCTGGCCGTCGCAAGATTAGCCAGTACACCCGCTACGGTACGCTGGTGTTGGCCATATTCCAGTCGATCGGTATTGCTACCGGTCTGCCGAATATGCCTGGTATGCAGGGTCTGGTGTTAAACCCAGGCTTTGCATTCTACTTTACTGCTGTAGTGAGTCTGGTTACCGGGACAATGTTCCTGATGTGGCTGGGCGAACAGATTACTGAGCGCGGTATCGGTAACGGTATTTCGATCATTATCTTCGCAGGTATTGTAGCGGGACTTCCGCCGGCAGTGGCCCATACTATTGAGCAAGCCCGGCAAGGCGACCTGCACTTCCTCCTGTTGCTGTTGGTTGCAGTATTAGTGTTTGCAGTAACCTTCTTCGTTGTTTTCATAGAACGTGGTCAACGTCGTATCGTCGTTAACTATGCGAAACGTCAACAAGGTCGTCGTGTTTATGCAGCACAGAGCACACACTTACCGTTGAAAGTGAATATGGCAGGGGTAATCCCGGCAATCTTCGCTTCCAGCATTATTCTGTTCCCGGCCACGATTGCATCATGGTTTGGGGGCGGTACCGGTTGGAACTGGCTGACAACGATTTCGCTGTATTTGCAGCCAGGGCAACCGCTTTATGTGTTACTCTATGCGTCTGCAATCATCTTCTTCTGTTTCTTTTACACGGCGTTGGTTTTCAACCCGCGTGAGACAGCAGATAACCTGAAGAAGTCCGGTGCCTTCGTACCAGGAATTCGTCCGGGAGAGCAAACGGCGAAGTACATCGATAAAGTAATGACGCGTTTAACCCTGGTGGGCGCGATGTACATTACTTTCATCTGCCTGATCCCGGAGTTCATGCGTGATGCAATGAAAGTACCATTCTACTTTGGTGGTACCTCGCTACTGATCGTGGTTGTCGTCATCATGGACTTTATGGCTCAAGTGCAAACTCTGATGATGTCAAGTCAGTACGAGTCTGCATTGAAGAAAGCAAACCTGAAAGGCTATAACCGCTAATCAGGTGCGTTTGAGAAGTTACGGAGAGTAAAAATGAAAGTTCGTGCTTCCGTCAAGAAATTATGTCGTAACTGCAAAATCGTTAAGCGTAACGGTGTCGTTCGTGTGATTTGCAGCGCCGAGCCGAAGCATAAACAGCGTCAAGGCTGATTATCTCGCATATTTTTCTTGCAAAGTTGGGTTGAGCTGGCTAGATTAGCCAGCCAATCTTTTGTATGTAGCTGCAACATTATTTGAGTATCCTGAAAACGGGCTTTTCAGAATGGTGTTGCCGTATAAAATAGTAGGAGTGCATAGTGGCCCGTATAGCAGGCATTAACATTCCTGATCATAAACATACCGTAATCGCCTTAACGTCGATCTTCGGAATCGGTAAAACCCGCTCACAGTCTATCTGTGCAGCTACGGGTATTGCTGAACATGTTAAGATCAGTGAGCTGTCTGAAGAGCAAATTGAACAGCTGCGTGAAGCAGTCGCCAAATTCACTGTAGAAGGTGATTTGCGTCGTGAAGTTACCCTGAGCATCAAGCGTCTGATGGATCTTGGTACATACCGTGGTTTGCGTCATCGTCGTGGTCTGCCAGTTCGCGGTCAGCGTACGAAGACCAACGCACGTACCCGTAAGGGTCCGCGTAAACCGATCAAGAAATAATCAGGGTGATTGAATAATGGCAAAGGCACCTGTTCGTACACGTAAGCGTGTAAGAAAGCAAGTCTCTGACGGCGTGGCTCATGTCCATGCTTCTTTCAACAACACCATTGTGACTATTACCGATCGTCAGGGTAACGCATTGGGTTGGGCAACTGCCGGTGGTTCTGGTTTCCGTGGTTCTCGTAAGTCAACTCCGTTTGCAGCTCAGGTTGCAGCCGAGCGTTGTGCTGACGCAGTAAAAGAATACGGTATCAAGAACCTGGAAGTTATGGTTAAGGGACCGGGTCCGGGTCGCGAATCAACTATTCGTGCACTGAACGCCGCAGGTTTCCGCATCACTAACATTACTGATGTGACTCCTATCCCTCACAACGGTTGTCGTCCGCCGAAAAAGCGTCGCGTATAACGCTGCTTTTAGGTTAGTTGGAGAAAGAAAATGGCAAGATATTTGGGTCCTAAGCTCAAGCTTAGCCGCCGTGAGGGCACAGACTTGTTCCTGAAGTCTGGCGTTCGCGCGATCGATACCAAGTGTAAAATTGAGCAACCGCCTGGTCAACACGGTGCGCGTAAACCGCGTCTGTCTGACTATGGTGTACAGTTACGTGAGAAGCAAAAAGTTCGCCGTATGTACGGTGTTCTGGAGCGTCAATTCCGTAACTATTACAAAGAAGCAGCACGCCTGAAGGGCAACACCGGTGCAAACCTGTTGCAACTGCTGGAAGGTCGTCTGGACAACGTTGTTTACCGTATGGGCTTCGGCGCTACTCGTGCAGAGTCACGTCAGTTGGTTAGCCACAAAGCAATTATGGTAAATGGTCGCGTTGTTAACATCGCTTCTTATCAGGTATCTCCGAATGACGTAGTCAGCATCCGCGAGAAAGCTAAAAAGCAATCTCGTGTTAAAGCTTCTCTGGAGCTGGCTGAGCAGCGTGAAAAGCCGACTTGGCTTGAAGTTGATGCTGCTAAGATGGAAGGCGTGTTCAAGCGTATGCCTGAACGTACCGATCTGTCTGCGGACATTAACGAACACCTGATCGTCGAGCTTTACTCCAAGTAAGGCTTAGTACCAAAGAGAGGACACAATGCAGGGTTCTGTGACAGAGTTTCTAAAACCGCGCCTGGTAGATATCGAGCAAGTCAGTTCGACGCACGCCAAGGTGACCCTTGAGCCTTTAGAGCGTGGCTTTGGCCATACTCTTGGCAACGCACTGCGCCGTATTCTGCTTTCATCTATGCCGGGTTGCGCGGTGACCGAGGTTGAGATTGATGGTGTACTGCACGAGTACAGCACCAAAGAAGGCGTACAGGAAGATATCCTGGAGATCCTGCTCAACCTGAAAGGGCTGGCGGTGAGAGTTCAAGGCAAAGATGAAGTTATTCTTACCCTGAATAAATCTGGCATTGGCCCTGTGACCGCTGCCGACATTACCCATGATGGTGATGTCGAAATCGTCAAGCCTCAGCACGTGATCTGCCACCTGACCGATGAAAACGCTGCTATCAGCATGCGTATCAAAGTTCAACGTGGTCGTGGTTATGTGCCGGCTTCTGCCCGAATTCATTCGGAAGAAGATGAGCGCCCGATCGGTCGTCTGTTGGTTGACGCATGCTATAGCCCTGTAGAGCGTATTGCCTACAATGTTGAAGCAGCGCGTGTAGAACAGCGTACTGACCTGGACAAGCTGGTAATCGAAATGGAAACCAATGGCACGATCGATCCTGAAGAGGCGATCCGCCGTGCGGCAACCATCCTGGCCGAACAACTTGAAGCCTTCGTTGACTTGCGTGATGTACGTCAACCGGAAGTTAAAGAAGAAAAACCAGAGTTCGATCCGATCCTGCTGCGCCCTGTTGACGATCTGGAATTGACTGTCCGCTCTGCTAACTGCCTTAAGGCAGAAGCTATCCACTACATCGGTGATCTGGTACAGCGTACCGAGGTTGAGTTGCTGAAAACGCCGAACCTGGGTAAAAAATCTCTTACTGAGATTAAAGACGTGCTGGCCTCCCGTGGACTTTCTCTGGGCATGCGCCTGGAAAATTGGCCACCGGCAAGCATTGCTGACGAGTAACCGGATCACAGGTTAAGGTTTTACTGAGAAGGATAAGGTCATGCGCCATCGTAAGAGTGGTCGTCAACTGAACCGTAACAGCAGCCATCGCCAGGCTATGTTCCGTAACATGGCCGGCTCTTTGGTTCGTCATGAGATCATCAAGACGACCTTGCCAAAAGCGAAAGAGCTGCGTCGCGTTGTTGAGCCGCTGATTACTCTTGCCAAGACCGACAGCGTAGCTAATCGTCGTCTGGCATTCGCCCGTACTCGTGATAACGAGATCGTGGCAAAACTGTTTAACGAGCTGGGCCCGCGTTTCGCGAGCCGTGCCGGTGGTTACACTCGCATTCTGAAGTGTGGCTTCCGCGCAGGCGACAACGCGCCGATGGCATACATCGAGCTGGTTGATCGTGCTGAGTCTCAAGCAGAAGTAGCAACTGCAGAGTAATCTGTAGACGCGTAAAAAAACCGGGCTTGCCCGGTTTTTTTACGTCCATAATCAGCCAAACGTGCGTTCTTTCCCCGCCAGGCTTAAGATCCCCCTCCCTATCCGCTATGCTAACGCTATTCATTAGTCAGTTGAGAGAGTATGTTATGTGGCTACTTGATCAGTGGGCGGAGCGCCATATTCTTGATGCGCAGGCGAAAGGTGAGTTAGATAACTTGCCCGGCCAGGGGCAGCCTCTAGAGTTGGATGATGACAGTGCCGTGCCCGCTGAATTGCGAACAGGTTTTCGCCTGCTAAAAAATGCTGGCTATCTACCTGCTGAGCTCGAAGATCGTAAAGAGGCTTTGAACATTGCCCGTTTGCTACAGGGAATTGATAGCGAACATCCAGACTATGCCGAACTTGGCAAGCGAATGGCCCTGTTGGAACATCGTCTTCGTCAGGCTGGAATGAGCACAGATTTTTTACACGGTGAATATCAGAGAGCATTGAGCAGCAAATTTTCGCCGGAGGAAGAGTGATGTTTAAGATAGGGCAACTGGCAAAACTTGCCGATGTGACGCCGGATACCGTGCGTTATTACGAGAAGCAGGGAATGATGGATCATAACATTCGTACCGAAGGCGGCTATCGCTTGTACAGCGATCAAGACCTGCAGCGGTTGCGCTTTATCCGTTATGCCAAGCAGCTCGGTTTTACGCTGGAAACCATTGCTGAACTGCTGTCGATCCGTGTCGATCCTGAGCATCATACCTGCCAGGAATCGAAGTCGATCGTCGATGCGCGTCTGAGCGAAGTCGAGAACAAGCTTAAGGAATTAACGCGGATGCGTGAGTCGCTAAAGCGCCTTAGTGATGCCTGCTGCGGAAGCGCACATACCAGCAATTATTGCTCGATTCTGGAAGCGCTGGAACAGGGCGCCAGCGATGAAAAAGTGAAAAAGGGTGCCTGACAGGCTTGCCGGCCCTTTAATTTTTATACTGCTGGCAGTATTATCTTCTCGTTTTATAACCATAGACAAACAAGGTGAATTACCATGACTCAATACCGACATACTAAAGGTAAGATCCAGGACAATGCCATTGAGGCACTGTTGCATGATCCACTATTTCGCCAACGGGTAGAGAAAAATACCAAAGGGAAAGGCAGCTACCGGCGTAAAGACAAACACGCAAAAGGCGGTAATTGGGAGGCCAGTGGCAAACTATCAAATGATAATTTACCACTGGCCTTCTGGTTTTAAGGCATTAAAAAAGCCATCTGATTTAGATGGCTTTTTATTAGCGCAGGATTAACTGATTTACAGTTTTGGTTGCTGCTGATGACTGAGTAAATCGCGAATTTCAGTCAGAAGCTTCTCTTCTGCAGTTGGCACAGGTGGTGCGGCTGGCGCTTCTTCCTGTTTGCGACGTACTTTGTTCATTAACTTAATTGCCAGGAAAATAGCAAAGGCAACAATAACAAAATCAAAAACAGTTTGAATGAATGAACCGTAGTTCATCACTACTGCAGGCACTGCGCCCTGAGCTTCGCGTAACACCAGGTGGAACTGTTTGAAGTCAACGCCGCCGATCAGTAAACCCAGCGGTGGCATGATGATATCTGCAACGAAAGACGATACGATCTTGCCGAATGCTGCACCGATAATCACACCGACTGCCAAATCAACCACGTTGCCACGCATGGCAAACTCACGAAACTCTTTCATCATACTCATAGAACGCACCCCTTGCAGAATTAATAACTCAAGTTTAACAAAGCAATTTCCCTTTGCCACAATAAGCAGAGAAAAGTTTTTATCTCTTCTTACCCACGGCAACGAATATCAACCTGATTATAGACCATGGGACAATTAATTCGTTCTACAGGAAGAACGGACTTGGTTGGAACAAACGTTCAACGTCAGGAACGAACTTTTTATCGGTAATAAACATAATGACGTGATCGCCCTGTTCGATTTTGCTGCTGCCGTTGGCGATAATTACGTCATCACCGCGGACAATGGCGCCAATGGTTGTGCCCGGCGGTAATTTAATATCTTCAACGATACGCCCAACTACTTTTGAGGTGCTCTCATCACCGTGTGCAATCGCTTCAATGGCCTCTGCCACGCCGCGCCGTAGCGATGAAACACTGACGATATCTGCTTTACGTACGTGGCCCAGCAGCGCTGAGATTGTTGCTTGCTGTGGGGAAATGGCAATGTCGATGACGCTGCCTTGTACCAGGTCAACATAGGCACGACGCTGAATTAACACCATCACCTTTTTGGCGCCCATGCGTTTGGCGAGCATGGCAGACATGATGTTGGCTTCGTCATCATTGGTGATAGCGATAAAAACATCTACCTGATCAACATGTTCTTCCGCCAATAACTCCTGGTCAGAGGCATCGCCATAGAACACGATGGTGTCATGCAGCTGTTCGGCCAGCTCCGTGGCGCGTTGCTGATTACGTTCGATCAGCTTCACGTTGTAGGATTTCTCCAAGCGCTGCGCCAGGCCAGCACCGACGTTACCGCCGCCGACAATCATGATTCGTTTATAAGGTTTTTCCAGCCGTTGTAGCTCACTCATTACCGCACGGATATGCTGTGAAGCCGCAACAAAGAACACTTCGTCTCCGGCTTCGATAATTGTAGAGCCCTGTGGGCGGATCGGCCGATCCTGACGGAATATAGCGGCAACGCGGGTATCGATATGCGGCATATGCTCACGCATAGAAGACAGGGCATTACCCACCAACGGGCCGCCGTAATAGGCTTTTACTGCAGCGATACTGACTTTGCCTTCTGCAAAGTTCACCACCTGCAATGCTCCAGGGTATTCAATTAATTTATAGATATAATCGATAACCAGCTGTTCAGGCGAGATCAAATGGTCGATTGGCACCGCTTCAGGTTGAAACAGTTTCTCTGATTCACGGATATATTCAGGCGCGCGGATACGGGCGATTCGGTTCGGCGTATTAAACAGCGAATAGGCAATCTGACAGGCAATCATGTTGGTTTCGTCAGAGTTAGTGACCGCAACCAGCATGTCGGCATCTTCTGCGCCTGCTTCTCGCAGTACGCGTGGATGGGAACCGTAGCCCTGAACAACCCGCAGGTCGAACTTATCCTGCAGCTGACGCAGACGGCCAGAGTCGGTATCCACGACGGTAATGTCGTTGTTTTCGCCCACCAGGTTTTCCGCCAGTGTTCCACCAACCTGACCGGCACCAAGAATAATTATTTTCATTCGCTTCTCTGCTTCACACTGAAACCGCTGAAGGTTTTCTGAAAGGGCGCAACAGCCGCGCCCTGAATACTGAATAGCTACATTTTAATCAGCTTAGCGTAAAAGAAGCCATCTCCATCCTCCGGATGGGGAAGATTCTGTCGGCCAGGCTGCTGTTCATCGCCGGTTTCAACCAGACGGGCTTCGGGATGGCGCTGGAGGAAGGCGGTAATCTGCTCCGCGTTCTCTGCCGGCAAAATTGAGCAGGTAGCGTATACCAGCACACCGCCCTTTTTGAGATGTGGCCAAATAGCTTCGATAATCTCGGCCTGCAGCGCAGCCAGTTCAGCGATGTCACTATCGCGACGCAACCATTTGATATCCGGATGACGGCGGATCACACCCGTGGCAGAGCACGGTGCATCCAGCAAAATGCGATCGAATTGCTTATCACCACACCAGTCTTGCGGTGTACGTCCATCGCCTTGCTTGACCTCGGCGTGTAAACGCAGGCGTTGCAGGTTTTCTTTGACTCGACTCAGGCGTTGCTCATCGATATCGACCGCCATGACATGAGCTTTGGGCGCAGCTTCCAGAATATGCGTGGTTTTGCCGCCGGGAGCCGCACACAAATCGAGGATCTGTTCTCCGTCTTGCGGATCCAGCAGATCGACACAACCCTGAGCGGAAGCATCCTGCACGGTAACCCAGCCGTCGGCAAATCCCGGCAGGTCGGTAACGGCGCATGGCGCCAGCAGGCGTATTGCATCGCGATATTCGGTATGGGGTTCGGCTGCAATACCCGCCTGCGCCATCAGCTGCAAATAATCTTCACGGGTGTGATGAAGTCGGCTGACACGCAGCCACATCGGTGGTTTCTGATTATTGGCATCGACGATTTGTTCCCACTGCGCGGGGTAGGCTTGCTGGATACGTTTCAAAAGCCAGCTTGGATGCAGATAGCGGCTGTCATTATTGGCAGCGCGTTGCAGCAACTCTTCCTGCTGTCGTTGGAACTGGCGCAATACACCGTTGATCAGCCCTTTAAGCTGCGGCCGTTTCAGCGCGACGGCGCCTTCTACCGTTTCCGCCAGCACTGCATGAGCTGGGATGCGGGTATACAGCAGTTGGTACAGGCCGACCATCAGCAGATAGTGCAGCGTGCGCTGTTTGCCGGTCATTGGCTTGGCCATCAATTGCTGAATACACCATTCCAACTGCGGCAGCACGCGCAGGGTGCCGAAGCATAACTCCTGCAGCAGAGCGCGATCTTTGTCAGAAATGGATTTTTGCAGTGGCGGCAAGACAGTACTGAGAGACTGGCCCTGATCCAGCACCTGGCCGATGGCTTTGGCTGCGATGCTTCGGAGATTGTAGTTGTTTTTCATAGGCTAAAGCGGGTAGCGATCGGCATTAAGAAAGAAACAGCCCGGCGATTATCGGCCGGGCAGTGAGGGCGGCTTATAACCGGTTACCCGGTGTAAACCATTCACGACGTGAGTTCAGCAGATCCTGTGCCGACATGGGTTTTTTGCCCGCTGGCTGCAGCTGAGTCAGGTTAAGGATACCCTCGGCGGTAGCAACCTGAATGCCGTGTTTGTCGGCATGAACGACGGTGCCGGGTTCCGCATTGGCGTTTTGTTCCAACACCGTGGCTTGCCACACTTTTACCGGCTGATCGTCAATGGTGAAATAGCTGACTGGCCACGGGTTAAAGGCGCGGATGCAGCGTTCTAGCTGCACGGCTGACAAGCTCCAGTCGAGGCGAGCTTCTTCTTTGCTCAGCTTCTCGGCGTAGGTGACCAGCGATTCATCCTGCACTTCACGTTTGGCAGAACCTTCAGCCATTTGCTGCAGCGTGGTCAACATGCCCTGCGGGCCGAGCTGCGCCAGTTTGTCATACAGACTGGCACTGGTGTCATCGGCTTCAATCGGGCAGGCGATTTTGTACATCATATCGCCGGTGTCAAGACCTACGTCCATTTGCATGATGGTGACGCCAGTTTCGTTATCGCCGGCCCAGAGTGAACGCTGGATCGGCGCGGCGCCACGCCAGCGTGGCAGCAGGGAACCGTGGACGTTGATGCAGCCAAGTCGCGGCATATCCAGCACCGCTTTCGGCAAGATCAGCCCATAAGCCACGACGACCATCACATCGGCGTTGAGATCGGCCACCAGGTGCTGGTTTTCTTCCGGGCGCAGTGATTTTGGCTGAAATACCGGTAACTGATGCTGCTCGGCCAAAACCTTGACCGGGCTTGGCGTCAGCTTGTTACCGCGGCCGGCAGGGCGGTCAGGCTGAGTGAAAACCCCGACAATCTGGTGCCCAGATGACAACAGCGCGTCAAGGTGACGCGCTGCGAAGTCTGGAGTTCCGGCGAAAATAATCCGTAAAGAGTCAGACACGTTGATTTCCTGATCGGTTAGGCGCGCGCGTTAAACTTGGCCAGTTTTTCCAGTTTCTGGCGGATACGCTGGCGCTTGAGTGGCGACAGGTAATCGACGAACAGTTTGCCAACCAGGTGATCCATCTCGTGCTGAATACAGATGGCCAGCAGATCGTCGGCTTCCAGCTCAAAAGGCTTGCCGTCGCGATCCAGCGCTCTGATTTTCACGTTAGCGGCGCGCGGAACTAAAGCACGCTGCTCAGGAATGGAAAGGCAACCTTCCTCGATCCCGGTTTCGCCGCTTTTTTCCAGCAGCTCCGGGTTGATCAGCACCAGGCGCTGATCGCGGTTTTCAGAAACGTCAATGACGATAATGCGCTGATGGATATCCACCTGTGTCGCAGCCAGGCCAATGCCTTCCTCTGCGTACATGGTTTCAAACATATCATCCACGATGCGCTGGATATTCGCATTGACTTCTTTTACCGGGGCCGCAACTTTGCGCAGCCGGTCGTCTGGGTAATGTAATACCTGCAATACTGACATATATCTTGAGATCTGTATCCGAGTGATAAACGAGGTTTAGCTTCTATTCTAGACATTTCCCGGCCTGATTGACAGCATTGCGCACCAATTGCTCGAATTGGTAATACCACCATTTTTTGCGAGGGAACAGGCGATGCAGGCACAGGAAATCGGCTTACGGATGCGCGGAGTCACTGGGCTTGGCACAGCGCAGGCCAGCCAGATAATACGGCAGTTGGTCTGGGCCGGTGGAGAACCTTCCCGCTTGCTGCATGACCTGGGGCTGAATGCCCGACAGCAGGCGCAGTTTCGCCAGGCGGATCCGCGTTATCTGGCTGCCACGCTTGCCTGGCTGGAACAGCCAGACCATTTTCTGTGGATCTACGGTGAGAGCGGCTATCCAGAGCGGTTGCTTCATATCGACGATGCCCCTTTGCTGCTGCTGGTCAAAGGCAACCCGGAAGCGGTGCAGCAGCCGCAAATCGCTATGGTCGGCAGCCGCCAGTTTAGCCACTATGGTGAGCACTGGGGCAATTACTTTACCACCGGTCTGGTTCACTGTGGGTTTACCATCACCAGCGGGTTGGCTCTTGGCATTGATAGCGTCTGCCATCGTGCAGCACTTGCGGCGGAAGGACATACGGTTGCCGTTCTGGGAAGTGGCCTGGCCAATATCTATCCGCGCCGACATCGCCGTCTGGCCGAAGAGATCGCTGATAGTGGCGGGGCTTTGCTCTCAGAATATTTGGTCACCGATTTGCCGATGCCGGACCATTTCCCACGCCGTAACCGCATCATCAGTGGGTTAAGTCTGGGCGTGGTGGTAGTTGAAGCCTCTCTGCGCAGCGGGACGCTGATTACTGCCCGCTGTGCGCTTGATCAGGGACGTGAGGTTTTCGCTTTACCCGGTGCGCTGGGTAACCCAATGAGTGAGGGTACACACTGGCTGATCCAACAGGGTGCTTATCTGGTTACCGGGCCGAAAGAGATCGCGGAACAGCTGGGAAGCGGCCTGCATTGGCTGTCGTTGAACGAAAATACAACTATTTGTGCGTCAGAAGCCGAAGTTGAATTGCCATTTGCCGATGTGTTGGCTAACGTAGGAGATGAGGTGACACCTGTTGACGTCGTCGCTGAACGTGCCGGCCAACCTGTGCCAGAGGTAGTAATCAAATTACTCGATCTGGAGTTAGCAGGGTGGATCGCAGCTGTACCCGGCGGCTATGTCCGAATAAGGAGGGCAGGCCATGTTCGACGTACTGATGTACTTGTTTGAAACTTATATCCACAATGAACCAGAGATGCGCGTCGATCAGGATCAACTGACTGATGATCTCGCTCAGGCGGGGTTTGATCGGGATGATATCTACAACGCGTTGAATTGGCTAGAAAAACTCGCTGACCTGCAGGAAGGCGAAAATGCGCCGTATTTTATGGATGCCGATCCGCTGGCCATGCGGATTTACACCGAAGAAGAAGGCGTGCGTTTGGATGCCAGTTGCCGTGGTTTCCTCCTGTTCCTGGAGCAGATTCAGGTATTGAACCTCGAAACCCGTGAAATGGTTATCGATCGTGTTATGGCTTTGGATAATACGGAATTCGATCTCGAAGATCTGAAATGGGTAGTGCTGATGGTGCTGTTTAATATCCCTGGGTATGAAAGCGCCTATCAGCAAATGGAAGAACTGTTATTTGAAGTAAACGAAGGTTATCTGCACTGAGCCGATAATATCTATAGAAGAAGTTATGACAAAAGCCGCGATTTTTGCCGCCAGGCAAAATGAACCCTGTCCGGAATGTGGGGCCGAATTGGTGATCCGCAGTGGTCGCCACGGCCCTTTTCTCGGCTGTTCCCGTTATCCTGAGTGCCAACATATTCGACCGCTAAAAGCGCAGGCCGATGGGCACATCGTCAAGATGTTGGACGGGCAGGAATGCCCCAAATGCCAGGCGACGCTGGCATTGCGCCAGGGCCGTTACGGTATGTTTATCGGTTGCAGCAACTATCCGGAGTGCGATCACACCGAAGTCATCGATAAACCGGACGAAACCAGCATCAGCTGCCCGCAGTGTGGTCAGGGCAAACTGCTGCAGCGTAAATCACGCTATGGTAAGGTTTTCCACGCCTGCGATCGCTACCCTGAATGTCAGTTTGTCCTCAATTTTAAACCCGTCGCCGGTGAGTGCGAGTACTGCCACTACCCGCTGCTGATGGAAAAGCGTTCGGCAAAAGGCCCAGTCCTTTGCTGTGCCAGTAAGCTTTGCGGAAAACCCGTAGCAACCACAGAATAATGACGCCATGAACTCAGATACCACTCCTCTCTTTACACCCATTATTGACGCGCTGCATCTTCAGCAGGTTATCGCTTACCCTACAGAAGCCGTATTTGGCTTAGGGTGCGATCCTGACAGTGAACAAGCGGTAAATGCATTGCTGGCCCTCAAACAGCGGCCTTGGGAAAAGGGACTGATCCTGATCGCTGCCGATTATGCGCAGTTAGCACCTTATATAGATGACAGTGCACTCAGCGAGCGGCAGCGGGCTGCCATTTTTGCCAGTTGGCCCGGTCCGGTCACCTGGGTGATACCTGCTCGTCCGGAAACGTCGCGCTTGTTGACCGGCCGTTTCAACTCTCTGGCGGTACGTGTCAGCGATCATCCACTGGTTCAGCAGCTTTGCCGAGGATTCGGGAAACCGCTGGTCTCGACCAGCGCCAACCTCAGCGGGCAAGAGCCTTGCCGCAGCGCCGAGGAAGTGCAGAAGCAGTTTGGCGTCGCTTTCCCGGTGTTAGCCGGCAGCGTTGGTGGCCGCCTTAATCCTTCAGAAATCAGAGATGCCCTGACCGGCGAACAGATCCGTCAAGGCTAGAGGTAATGTGAATGGAGAAGTTTGCGGTATTCGGTAATCCTATCAGCCACAGTAAATCACCGCGCATTCATGCGTTGTTTGCCGCTCAAACTGGCATAGAACATCCCTATGGTACGGTGTTGGCACCGCTGGACGGTTTCGAAACGGCGCTGCAAGCGTTCATTCACGCTGGTGGTCAGGGGGCAAACGTCACGGTACCTTTTAAAGAGCATGCCTATGAGGCTGCGTCTGAATTGAGCGAGCGTGCCTCGTTGGCCGGAGCGGTCAATACGCTCAAGGTGCTGCCGGACGGTGGGTTGCTGGGTGACAATACGGACGGGATCGGCCTGCTGACCGATCTGGAACGCCAAGGGCTGATCAAACCAAAGGATCGTATTTTGCTGGTGGGGGCGGGGGGCGCAGCACGGGGTGTGATCTTGCCGCTGTTGTCTTTTGGTTGTGAGATGACGATCACCAACCGTACTTTCAGCCGTGCACAAATGCTGGCAGAAAGTTTTCAGCATCTCGGTGAAATCACCGCCTTGCCTCTGGATCAACTCGATCAACAACAGTTTGATTTAGTGATCAACGCTACGGCGTCCGGGATCAGCGGCGAGATCCCGGCATTGCCGGTTGGCACTATCACTGGCAACACGCGCTGTTATGACATGTTTTACCAGCAGGGGTTAACGCCGTTTCTGACCTGGGCACAGCAACAGGGTGCTACAGAATATGCTGACGGATTAGGGATGCTGGTGGGGCAGGCCGCGCATGCGTTCCAGTTGTGGCACGGCGTGATGCCGGAGATAGAACCAGTACTGCGCCAACTGCGCCACGAGTTGGCGGCATAACCTTGTGCCCGTTCTCTTGCCAGTGAACGGGCGCTTGTCAGATGTCTTCAGACAAATATTCGTCTTTCCAACGTACATAGTTAGTAGAAGAGTAAAGCAGCCCTTCCAACTCAGCGGCGGTCAATGGCCTAATCTGACGTGCCGGACTTCCCATATAAAGATAACCGCTCGCCAGACGTTTACCCGGAGCCACCAGGCTGCCGGCACCAATCATCACATCATCTTCTATTACTGCACCATCCAGCAGGATCGATCCCATCCCTACCAGTACCCGGTTGCCTATGGCGCAGCCGTGCAGCATGGCCTTGTGGCCTACGGTCACGTCTTCCCCGATCAACAGCGGGTAACCTTCTGGGTTATGTTCGGACTTATGAGTCACGTGCAGCACGCTGCCATCCTGAATATTACTGCGCGGACCGATCTTTACCGCGTTGACATCGCCGCGGATGGCAACCAGCGGCCAGATACTGACGTCATCGGCCAGCTCAACGTTGCCGATCACCACGCTGGAAGGGTCGATCATTACGCGTTGACCCAGTTTTGGAGAGTAATGAAGATAAGAACGCACTGCATCGGACATGGTAATAGCCTCACGTCGGGATCATATTTACCGGCAATACTAGACGTTGGCGGTGGAATTACAACCAACTGAAGCTACGGATCCTAAGGAAAATGGCGCTGATCGCGCAAGATCCGCCCGAAAGGGCTGAAAAGTGCGCAAACGAAAAGAAAAGATCAAAAAAGGGGTTGTGCAAAAAACTCGGATCCCTATAATGCGCCTCCATCGACACGGAACATGTGAACAACTTCACAGAGTCTCCGGGGTTCGAAGAGAAAAAATC
>NZ_JBXALM010000016.1:0-31524 GCF_058799445.1 Serratia sp. GW822-FHT06E05 | reverse complement strand
GAAGAGCTGCTGGAACTGGTAGAAATGGAAGTTCGTGAACTTCTGTCTGCTTACGACTTCCCTGGTGATGACCTGCCGGTTGTTCGTGGTTCAGCGCTGAAAGCACTGGAAGGCGAAGCTGAGTGGGAAGCTAAAATCATCGAGCTGGCCGGTTACCTGGATTCTTACATCCCAGAACCAGAGCGTGCTATCGACAAGCCGTTCCTGCTGCCAATCGAAGACGTCTTCTCCATCTCCGGTCGTGGTACCGTTGTTACCGGTCGTGTTGAGCGCGGTATCGTTAAAGTTGGCGAAGAAGTTGAAATCGTTGGTATCAAAGACACCGTTAAGTCTACCTGTACTGGCGTTGAAATGTTCCGCAAACTGCTGGACGAAGGCCGTGCTGGTGAGAACGTTGGTGTTCTGCTGCGTGGTATCAAGCGTGAAGACATCGAACGTGGTCAGGTACTGGCTAAACCAGGTTCAATCAAGCCACACACCAAGTTCGACTCAGAAGTGTACATCCTGAGCAAAGAAGAAGGTGGTCGTCATACTCCATTCTTCAAAGGCTACCGTCCACAGTTCTACTTCCGTACAACTGACGTGACCGGTACCATCGAACTGCCAGAAGGCGTTGAAATGGTAATGCCAGGTGACAACGTGAACATGGTTGTTACCCTGATCCACCCAATCGCGATGGACGACGGCCTGCGTTTCGCAATCCGTGAAGGCGGCCGTACCGTTGGCGCTGGTGTTGTTGCCAAAGTTATCGCTTAATCGCTGATAACGTTTGACGCGACACGCGGTAAAAGGGCATCATTTGATGCCCTTTTTCTACGCTGTGAACTAGAACCTATCTCATCAGCGATTTTGCAGTCATAATCATTGGTGAGATGGGCTCTTAAAGCCGTATTGACTGAGATACGTCATAGCGTAAAACACCGAAATGCTGCCGAGCGGCATTTGATCGGTTTGGTTTGTCTTGCTGTGCGAGGCAAAGTTGTCTGTTCTGAATTCATTGTGACAGGTTGGTTTATGAGTGCGAATACCGAGGCTCAAGGGAGCGGGCGCGGCCTGGAAACGGCTAAGTGGCTGATCGTCGCCGTTCTGTTGGTTGTAGCGATTGTCGGTAACTATTACTACCGTGATTTCAGCCTGCCATTACGTGCGCTGGCTGTTGTAGTGGTTATCGCTGTTGCTGGCGCTGTAGCGCTGATGACCACCAAAGGCAAGGCCACCGTTGCCTTTGCACGCGAAGCGCGCACTGAAGTGCGCAAGGTGATCTGGCCAACTCGTCAGGAAACGCTACATACCACGTTGATCGTTGCCGCGGTAACTGCCGTGATGTCACTGATTCTGTGGGGCCTGGACGGTATTTTGGTCCGTCTGGTATCGTTTATTACTGGCCTGAGGTTCTAAAATGTCTGAAGCTCCAAAAAAACGTTGGTACGTCGTTCAGGCGTTTTCCGGTTTTGAAGGTCGCGTAGCGCAATCGCTGCGTGAGCACATCAAACTGCACGATATGGAAGAACTGTTCGGCGAAGTGATGGTACCTACGGAAGAAGTTGTTGAGATCCGTGGTGGCCAACGTCGTAAAAGTGAACGTAAATTCTTCCCGGGCTATGTCCTGGTCCAGATGGTAATGAACGACGCCAGCTGGCACCTGGTGCGTAGTGTTCCGCGCGTAATGGGTTTCATCGGCGGCACCTCTGACCGTCCGGCACCGATCAGCGATAAAGAAGTTGATGCGATTATGAACCGCCTGCAGCAGGTGGGTGATAAGCCGCGTCCTAAAACGCTGTTCGAACCGGGTGAACTGGTCCGTGTTAACGATGGTCCGTTTGCTGACTTCAACGGTGTTGTTGAAGAAGTGGATTACGAGAAGAGCCGCCTGAAAGTTTCCGTTTCCATCTTTGGCCGTGCAACGCCGGTGGAACTGGACTTCGCTCAGGTTGAAAAAGGCTGATCAATTAATCAGCAGCGAGTGGCTTTTGCTGCTTGTCAGAGGCGCGAAATTGAACTATAATTTCGCGCCTTTTGTTTTTATAGACCTTGCTCATTGAGTTGAGCGAGGTGAAACACGGGGAGCCTCTCTTGAGGCGATATTACCCAAACCGAGGAATTGTAAATGGCCAAGAAAGTACAAGCCTACGTTAAGCTGCAGGTTGCAGCCGGTATGGCTAACCCAAGTCCGCCAGTTGGTCCAGCTCTGGGTCAGCAAGGCGTTAACATCATGGAATTCTGTAAGGCGTTCAATGCTAAGACTGACAGCGTTGAGAAAGGTCTGCCGATTCCGGTTGTTATTACCGTTTATTCTGATCGCTCCTTCACTTTCGTTACCAAAACCCCGCCAGCAGCAGTTCTGCTGAAAAAAGCGGCTGGTATCAAGTCTGGTTCTGGCAAGCCGAACAAAGACAAAGTAGGTAAAGTGACTCGTGCTCAGGTACGTGAAATCGCAGAAACCAAAGCTGCGGACATGACTGGTTCTGACGTTGAAGCGATGACTCGCTCCATCGAAGGTACTGCTCGTTCCATGGGCCTGGTAGTGGAGGATTAAGAAATGGCTAAGCTGACCAAGCGCATGCGCGTGATCCGTGACAAAGTTGATGCTACTAAACAGTATGACATCACCGAAGCTGTTGCTCTGCTGAAAGAGCTGGCCACCGCTAAATTCGTAGAAAGCGTTGACGTTGCTGTTAACCTCGGCATCGACGCTCGTAAATCTGACCAAAACGTTCGTGGCGCTACCGTTCTGCCAAACGGCACCGGTCGTTCCGTTCGCGTTGCCGTATTTGCCCAGGGCCCTAACGCTGAAGCTGCTAAAGCTGCTGGCGCAGAGCTGGTAGGTATGGAAGATCTGGCAGACCTGATCAAGAAAGGCGAAATGAACTTCGACGTTGTTATTGCTTCCCCGGATGCAATGCGCGTTGTTGGTCAACTGGGCCAGATCCTGGGTCCACGTGGCCTGATGCCAAACCCGAAAGTGGGTACAGTTACTCCGAACGTTGCTGAAGCAGTGAAAAACGCTAAAGCAGGTCAGGTTCGTTACCGTAACGACAAAAACGGCATCATCCATACCACTATCGGTAAGGTTGATTTCGAGTCAGACAAGCTGAAAGAAAACCTGGAAGCCCTGCTGGTTGCGCTGAAAAAAGCAAAACCATCTCAGGCGAAAGGCGTGTACATCAAGAAAGTTAGCCTCTCCACCACCATGGGTGCTGGCGTTGCTATCGATCAAAGCGGCCTGACTGCTGTAGCGAACTAATCGCCCTGCGATTATCGCTTTGACTTGGGGCTAAGGTTCGTCTAGAATCTTATGCCCCAAGGTTTTGCTATTGGCAATAGCCATAGTGGAACAAAGATTTTTCGGTTGGAGCCTGGCCTATCCAGGCCTCCGTCCAAGACCGCAGGTGTATCGAAAGGTACTTAATCCTTCCTGCGTAGACGGTGACAGAGCCTAAAGAAAATTTTTAAATTGTCTTTGCTGGATTCTGCTCACCGTGTTTGAACGCTCTCGCTGCGTGATTTATCACAAGGTGTTGAGTGATGTGAGTGCTGGGGATTTCCCCCGGCTAAATCCAGGAGCAAAAAGCTAATGGCATTAAATCTTCAAGACAAACAAGCGATTGTTGCTGAAGTCAACGAAGTAGCCAAAGGCGCGCTGTCTGCGGTTGTTGCGGATTCCCGTGGCGTTACCGTTGATAAAATGACTGAACTGCGTAAAGCAGGTCGTGAAGCTGGCGTTTACATGCGTGTTGTTCGCAACACCTTGATGCGTCGCGTAGTTGAAGGCACTCCATTCGAATGCCTGAAAGACACGTTTGTCGGTCCTACCTTGATTGCATTCTCTAACGAACACCCGGGCGCTGCTGCTCGTCTGTTCAAAGAGTTCGCGAAAGCGAATGCAAAATTCGAGGTTAAAGCTGCGGCCTTTGAAGGTGAGCTGATCCCTGCGGCACAAATTGACCGCTTGGCAACTCTGCCTACTTACGATGAAGCAATCGCACGCCTGATGGCAACCATGAAAGAAGCCGCTGCCGGCAAATTGGTTCGCACTCTGGCTGCACTGCGCGATCAGAAAGAAGCGGCATAAGCCCTCTTTCTTAGCCTTTGCTTACGTATTTAAACTATTTCTGAATTTTAGGAACATTTGTTATGTCTATCACTAAAGACCAAATTATCGAAGGCGTTGCAGCTCTGTCTGTAATGGAAATCGTTGAACTGATCGCCGCTATGGAAGAGAAGTTCGGTGTTTCTGCTGCTGCTGTAGCTGCAGGTCCTGCTGCTGCTGCTGAAGCTGTTGAAGAAAAAACTGAATTCGACGTTGTACTGAAAGGTATCGGCGCGAACAAAGTTGCAGTAATCAAAGCAGTACGTGGCGCAACTGGCCTGGGTCTGAAAGAAGCTAAAGACCTGGTTGAGTCTGCACCAGCAGCACTGAAAGAAGGCATCAGCAAAGACGACGCTGAAGCACTGAAAAAAGCTCTGGAAGAAGCTGGCGCTGAAGTTGAAGTTAAATAAGCCACTGCTTTCTGAGTGCAGTCTGTTTTAACTAACAGACTGATGGCTGGTGACTTTTTGGTCACCAGCCTTTTTGCGCTGTAGGGCGTCAGTAGAGTTTCACACTGTTTGGCTACTGACTAACCCCAATATTTCTTTCTATCGACGACTTAATATATTGCCCTCCCTGCCGCAGCAAAATCTGCCGTACAGCGCAACGAAATGATTTAAGCGTGATAGAAACGAGTATTGCGGAAAGTGTTCCCGCTTTCCGGTCGACAAAATGGTGTTGCGTGAACCGTCCTATATCCGGACGGACAGATAGGTTCGACTTTCCAGCGAGCTGAGGAACCCTATGGTTTACTCCTATACCGAGAAAAAACGTATTCGTAAGGATTTTGGTAAGCGTCCACAAGTTTTGGACATACCATATCTCCTTTCTATCCAGCTTGATTCGTTCCAGAAGTTTATCGAGCAAGATCCAGAAGGGCAGTACGGCTTAGAAGCCGCATTCCGTTCTGTTTTCCCTATCCAGAGCTACAGTGGCAATTCGGAGCTGCAATACGTTAGCTACCGTCTTGGTGAGCCGGTCTTCGACGTCAAAGAGTGCCAGATCCGTGGTGTGACGTTCTCTGCACCGCTGCGCGTAAAACTGCGCCTGGTAATCTACGAGCGTGAAGCTCCGGAAGGTACGGTCAAAGACATCAAGGAACAAGAAGTCTATATGGGCGAGATTCCGCTCATGACCGAAAACGGCACCTTTGTGATCAACGGTACTGAGAGGGTTATCGTATCTCAGCTTCACCGTAGTCCTGGCGTATTCTTCGACAGCGATAAGGGTAAAACCCACTCTTCGGGTAAAGTGCTGTATAACGCACGTATCATCCCTTACCGCGGTTCATGGTTGGATTTCGAGTTTGACCCGAAAGACAACCTGTTTGTACGTATTGACCGTCGCCGTAAATTGCCTGCGACCATCATTCTGCGTGCATTGAACTACACCACTGAGCAGATCCTTGACCTGTTCTTTGCGAAAGTAGTTTTCGAGATCCGTGATAACAAGCTGCAGATGGAGCTGGTTCCAGAGCGTCTGCGTGGTGAGACTGCTTCGTTTGATATCGAAGCCAACGGCAAGATCTACATTGAGAAAGGCCGTCGTATCACCGCTCGTCATATCCGTCAGCTCGAAAAAGACGAAATTCATAGTATTGAAGTACCGGTCGAGTACATCGCGGGCAAAGTGGTCGCGAAGGACTATATCGATACCAATACCGGTGAGCTGATCTGCGCAGCCAACATGGAGCTGTCGCTGGATCTGCTGGCCAAACTGAGCCAGTCAGGCCACAAGCGTATTGAAACGCTGTTCACCAACGATCTGGACCACGGTGCGTACATCTCTGAGACCGTACGTGTCGATCCAACAAGCGATCGTTTGAGCGCGCTGGTAGAAATCTACCGCATGATGCGCCCTGGTGAGCCGCCAACGCGCGAAGCTGCCGAAAGCCTGTTCGAGAACCTGTTCTTCTCTGAAGACCGCTACGATCTGTCTGCGGTTGGTCGTATGAAGTTCAACCGTTCTCTGCTGCGTGACGAGATCGAAGGTTCGGGCATCCTGAGCAAAGACGACATCATTGAAGTGATGAAGAAGCTCATCGATATCCGTAACGGTAAAGGCGAAGTGGACGATATCGACCACTTGGGCAACCGTCGTATCCGTTCCGTCGGCGAAATGGCTGAGAACCAGTTCCGTGTAGGTCTGGTACGTGTTGAGCGTGCGGTGAAAGAACGTCTGTCCCTGGGCGATCTGGATACCCTGATGCCACAGGACATGATCAACGCCAAGCCAATTTCGGCGGCGGTGAAAGAGTTCTTCGGCTCCAGCCAGCTGTCTCAGTTTATGGACCAGAACAACCCGTTGTCCGAGATCACGCACAAGCGTCGTATCTCTGCATTGGGCCCAGGCGGTCTGACCCGTGAACGTGCCGGCTTTGAAGTTCGAGACGTACACCCGACTCACTACGGTCGCGTGTGTCCAATCGAAACGCCGGAAGGTCCAAACATCGGTCTGATCAACTCCTTGTCCGTGTACGCACAGACAAACGAGTATGGCTTCCTGGAAACTCCGTACCGCCGCGTGCGTGACGGTTTGGTTACCGATGAAATCAACTATCTGTCTGCTATTGAAGAAGGCAACTTCGTTATCGCTCAGGCGAACTCCAACCTGGACGAAGACGGCCGCTTCATAGAAGACCTGGTCACCTGTCGTAGCAAAGGCGAATCAAGCCTGTTCAGCCGCGATCAGGTTGACTATATGGACGTATCAACCCAGCAGGTTGTTTCCGTTGGTGCCTCACTGATTCCATTCCTGGAACACGATGACGCCAACCGTGCATTGATGGGTGCGAACATGCAACGTCAGGCGGTTCCAACCTTGCGTGCTGACAAGCCGCTGGTAGGTACCGGTATGGAACGTGCTGTAGCGGTTGACTCCGGTGTTACTGCCGTAGCTCGCCGTGGCGGTGTGATCCAGTACGTGGATGCTTCCCGTATCGTTATCAAAGTTAACGAAGACGAGATGCACGCGGGCGAAGCAGGTATCGATATTTACAACCTGACCAAGTACACCCGTTCTAACCAGAACACCTGCATCAACCAGATGCCGTGTGTGAATCTGGGTGAGCCAATCGAGCGCGGCGACGTGCTGGCAGATGGCCCGTCCACTGACCTGGGTGAACTGGCGCTGGGCCAGAACATGCGCGTGGCGTTCATGCCGTGGAACGGCTACAACTTCGAAGACTCCATCTTGGTGTCCGAGCGTGTAGTTCAGGAAGATCGCTTCACTACCATCCATATCCAGGAACTGGCGTGTGTGTCTCGCGACACCAAGTTGGGGCCTGAAGAGATCACTGCCGACATCCCTAACGTGGGTGAAGCTGCGCTCTCCAAACTGGATGAATCCGGTATCGTATATATCGGTGCTGAAGTAACCGGTGGTGACATTCTGGTCGGTAAGGTAACGCCAAAAGGTGAAACCCAACTGACGCCAGAAGAGAAACTGCTGCGTGCGATCTTCGGTGAGAAGGCATCTGACGTTAAAGATTCCTCTCTGCGTGTACCAAACGGCGTTTCCGGTACGATTATCGACGTGCAGGTCTTCACCCGCGATGGCGTGGAAAAAGACAAGCGTGCGTTGGAAATCGAAGAGATGCAGCTGAAGCAGGCGAAGAAAGACCTGACTGAAGAACTGCAGATCCTGGAAGCTGGCTTGTTCACGCGTATCCATGCGGTGCTAGTTGCCGGCGGTGTCGAAGCTGAGAAGCTGAGCAAACTGCCACGCGATCGCTGGCTGGAACTGGGCCTGACCGACGAAGAGAAGCAAAACCAGCTGGAACAGCTGGCAGAGCAGTACGACGAGCTGAAATCCGACTTCGAGAAGAAGCTGGACGCCAAGCGTCGTAAGATCACCCAGGGCGATGATCTGGCACCAGGTGTGCTGAAAATCGTTAAGGTTTATCTGGCCGTAAAACGTCAGATCCAACCGGGTGACAAAATGGCAGGCCGCCACGGTAACAAAGGTGTTATCTCCAAGATCAACCCGATCGAAGATATGCCTTACGATGAAAACGGCACGCCGGTTGACATCGTACTGAACCCGCTGGGCGTACCATCACGTATGAACATCGGTCAGATCCTGGAAACCCACCTGGGTATGGCTGCGAAAGGCATTGGTGAGAAGATCAACCAAATGCTCAAGCAGCATCAGGAAGTGGCCAAGCTGCGTGAGTTCATTCAGAAGGCCTACGATCTGGGCGACGACGTCTGCCAGAAAGTTGACCTGAACACCTTCACCGACGACGAAGTCCTGCGTCTGGCAGAGAACCTGAAAAAAGGTATGCCAATCGCAACGCCGGTGTTTGATGGTGCGAAAGAGACTGAAATCAAGCAACTGCTGGAAATGGGCGGGATCCCAACCTCGGGTCAGATTACGCTGTTCGATGGCCGTACCGGTGAGCAATTTGAGCGCCAGGTTACCGTTGGCTATATGTACATGCTGAAACTGAACCACTTGGTTGACGATAAGATGCACGCCCGTTCAACCGGTTCTTACAGCTTGGTTACTCAGCAACCGCTGGGTGGTAAGGCGCAGTTCGGTGGTCAACGCTTCGGTGAGATGGAAGTGTGGGCACTGGAAGCATATGGCGCGGCTTATACCCTGCAGGAAATGCTCACCGTTAAGTCGGATGACGTTAACGGCCGTACCAAGATGTACAAAAACATCGTGGATGGCGATCACCGCATGGAACCAGGCATGCCGGAGTCCTTCAACGTACTGTTGAAAGAAATCCGCTCGCTCGGTATCAACATCGAACTGGAAGACGAGTAATCGTTTTTCCAGCTCAGGCTCCCGGCCTTAGGGAGCCTGAGGGTGGTTGTTCAGGTCACACGGGTGCGCGATTTGTCAGCGTGCACCCAACAGGTTTAACTCCGACAGGAGCCAATCCGTGAAAGACTTATTGAAGTTTCTGAAAGCGCAAACTAAGACCGAAGAGTTTGATGCGATCAAGATTGCTCTGGCATCGCCAGACATGATCCGTTCGTGGTCGTTCGGTGAAGTTAAAAAGCCGGAAACCATTAACTACCGTACGTTCAAACCAGAACGTGACGGCCTTTTCTGCGCCCGTATCTTCGGGCCGGTAAAAGACTACGAGTGCCTGTGCGGTAAGTACAAGCGCTTAAAACATCGCGGCGTGATCTGTGAGAAGTGCGGCGTTGAAGTGACCCAGACCAAAGTACGCCGTGAGCGTATGGGCCACATCGAGCTGGCTTCACCGACTGCGCACATCTGGTTCCTGAAATCGCTGCCTTCGCGCATCGGTTTGCTGCTGGATATGCCGCTGCGTGACATCGAACGTGTACTGTACTTCGAATCCTATGTGGTTGTTGAAGGCGGTATGACTAACCTCGAGCGTCGTCAGATCCTGACTGAAGAGCAGTATCTGGATGCGCTGGAAGAGTTCGGTGACGAATTCGACGCCAAGATGGGTGCGGAAGCTATTCAGGCCCTGTTGAAAAACATGGATCTGGAAGCCGAGTGCGAGCAGCTGCGTGAAGAGCTGAACGAAACCAACTCCGAAACCAAGCGTAAGAAGCTGACCAAGCGTATCAAGCTGCTGGAAGCGTTCGTGCAGTCTGGCAACAAGCCAGAGTGGATGATCCTGACCGTGCTGCCGGTACTGCCGCCGGATCTGCGTCCGCTGGTTCCTTTGGATGGGGGGCGTTTCGCGACTTCAGATCTGAACGATCTGTATCGCCGCGTGATCAACCGTAACAACCGTCTGAAACGCCTGCTGGATCTGGCTGCGCCTGACATCATCGTGCGCAACGAAAAGCGTATGCTGCAAGAAGCGGTAGATGCCCTGCTGGATAACGGCCGTCGCGGTCGTGCCATCACCGGTTCCAACAAACGTCCTCTGAAATCTTTGGCCGATATGATCAAAGGTAAACAGGGTCGTTTCCGTCAGAACCTGTTGGGTAAACGTGTTGACTACTCTGGTCGTTCTGTAATCACCGTAGGTCCATACCTGCGTCTGCATCAGTGCGGTCTGCCTAAGAAAATGGCACTGGAGCTGTTCAAACCGTTCATCTACGGCAAATTGGAGCTGCGTGGCCTGGCCACCACCATCAAAGCCGCCAAGAAAATGGTTGAGCGCGAAGAAGCTGTCGTTTGGGATATCCTGGATGAAGTTATCCGCGAACACCCGGTACTGCTGAACCGTGCACCAACCCTGCACCGTTTGGGTATCCAGGCGTTTGAACCTGTTCTGATCGAAGGCAAGGCAATCCAGCTGCACCCGCTGGTTTGTGCGGCATACAACGCCGACTTCGATGGTGACCAGATGGCTGTTCACGTACCGTTGACGCTGGAAGCTCAGCTGGAAGCGCGTGCGTTGATGATGTCTACCAACAACATCCTGTCACCTGCGAACGGCGAGCCAATCATCGTTCCTTCTCAGGACGTTGTATTGGGTCTGTACTACATGACCCGTGACTGTGTTAACGCCAAAGGCGAAGGCATGGTGCTGAGCGGCCCGAAAGAAGCGGAGCGTATTTACCGCGCCGGTCTGGCTTCTCTGCATGCGCGTGTCAAAGTGCGTATCACCGAAGAGATCAAAAACACTGAAGGCGAGTCTGTACACCAGACTTCGATCATCGACACTACCGTTGGTCGCGCCATCCTGTGGATGATCGTGCCGCGCGGTCTGCCGTACTCGATCGTTAACCAGCCTTTGGGCAAAAAAGCTATCTCCAAGATGCTGAACACCTGTTACCGCATCCTGGGCCTGAAGCCGACCGTTATCTTTGCTGACCAGATCATGTACACCGGTTTTGCTTACGCAGCCCGTTCAGGCGCTTCCGTAGGTATCGACGACATGGTTATCCCGGCCAAGAAAGCGGAGATCATTGAAGAAGCGGAAACCGAAGTTGCCGAGATCCAGGAGCAGTTCCAATCTGGTCTGGTTACCGCCGGCGAACGCTACAACAAAGTGATCGATATCTGGGCTGCGGCAAACGAACGTGTTGCTAAAGCGATGATGGAAAACCTGTCGGTTGAAGACGTGGTTAACCGTGACGGCGTTGTGGAACAACAAGTTTCCTTCAACAGCATCTTTATGATGGCCGACTCCGGTGCGCGTGGTTCCGCCGCTCAGATTCGTCAGCTGGCCGGTATGCGTGGTCTGATGGCGAAGCCGGACGGCTCCATCATCGAAACGCCAATCACCGCGAACTTCCGTGAAGGTCTGAACGTACTCCAGTACTTCATCTCCACGCACGGTGCTCGTAAAGGTCTGGCGGATACCGCACTGAAAACGGCTAACTCCGGTTATCTGACCCGTCGTCTGGTTGACGTGGCGCAGGACTTGGTAGTTACCGAAGACGACTGTGGTACTCACAACGGCATCATGATGACTCCGGTTATCGAAGGTGGTGACGTTAAAGAGCCACTGCGCGAACGCGTTCTGGGTCGTGTGACAGCAGAAGATGTTATCAAGCCGGGTACGGCTGACATCCTGGTGCCACGCAACACCCTGCTGAACGAGAAGACCTGTGACCTGTTGGAAGAGAACTCTGTCGACAGCGTTAAAGTCCGTTCCGTAGTGAGCTGTGAGACCGACTTTGGTGTGTGTGCAAACTGCTATGGTCGCGACCTGGCACGTGGTCACATCATCAACAAAGGCGAAGCTATCGGCGTTATCGCGGCACAGTCAATCGGTGAGCCGGGTACACAGCTGACGATGCGTACGTTCCACATCGGTGGTGCGGCATCTCGTGCGGCTGCTGAATCCAGCATCCAGGTGAAAAACAAGGGTAGCCTGAAGCTGAGCAATGTGAAGTTCGTAATGAACGCCGCAGGCAAGCTGGTGATTACCTCTCGTAACACCGAACTGAAGCTGATCGACGAATTCGGCCGTACTAAAGAAAGCTACAAAGTGCCTTATGGTGCCGTGATGGGCAAAGGTGACGGTGCAGAAGTTAACGGCGGCGAAACCGTTGCTAACTGGGATCCGCACACCATGCCAGTTATCACCGAAGTGAGTGGTTTCATCCGCTTCGCTGATATGGTTGACGGCCAGACCATTACACGCCAGACCGACGAACTGACCGGTTTGTCTTCTCTGGTTGTACTGGACAGCGCAGAGCGTACCGGTAGCGGTAAAGACCTGCGTCCGGCACTGAAAATCGTTGATGCCAAAGGCGACGACGTGTTGATCCCAGGTACTGATATGCCTGCTCAATACTTCCTGCCAGGTAAAGCGATTGTGCAGCTGGAAGACGGCATTCAGATCGGTGCGGGTGATACCCTGGCGCGTATTCCTCAGGAATCCGGCGGTACCAAGGATATTACCGGTGGTCTGCCACGCGTTGCGGATCTGTTCGAAGCACGTCGTCCGAAAGAGCCTGCAATCCTGGCTGAAATCAGCGGGATTATCTCGTTCGGTAAAGAGACCAAAGGCAAACGTCGCCTGGTCATCTCTCCACTGGACGGCAGCGACGCTTACGAAGAGATGATTCCAAAATGGCGTCAGCTCAACGTGTTTGAAGGCGAAGTTGTGGAGCGTGGTGACGTTGTTTCTGACGGCCCAGAATCTCCGCACGACATTCTGCGTCTGCGTGGTGTGCATGCGGTTACCCGCTACATCACCAACGAAGTGCAGGAAGTTTACCGTCTGCAAGGCGTTAAGATTAACGATAAACACATTGAAGTTATCGTTCGTCAGATGCTGCGTAAAGGCACCATCGTCAGCGCAGGTGGCACCGAGTTCCTGGAAGGCGAGCAGGCTGAAGTGTCACGCGTTAAGATTGCCAACCGTCAGCTTGCTGCTGAAGGCAAAATCGAGGCAACCTTCTCACGCGATCTGCTGGGTATCACCAAGGCTTCCTTGGCGACCGAGTCCTTCATCTCCGCAGCATCGTTCCAGGAAACGACGCGCGTTCTGACCGAAGCGGCTGTTGCCGGTAAGCGTGATGAACTGCGTGGCCTGAAAGAGAACGTCATCGTGGGCCGTCTGATCCCAGCCGGTACCGGTTACGCTTATCATCAGGACCGTATGCGCCGTAAAGCACAGGGTGAAGTGCCAGTTGTTCCGCAGGTGAGCGCGGAAGAAGCAACGGCTAACCTGGCTGAACTGCTGAATGCAGGCTTGGGCGGCAACAACGATTAATCGTTGAATGCACTCGGGATCCGGCTTGCCGGTTCCTTGCCAGATAAACCGCTCCTCCGGGGGCGGTTTTTTTTTGCCCGCTCCGGCAGGGGGAATCTTTGCTACTATGAATAAACCCGAAATAATGGCTAAAATCACCTGCGTGCTATTACAACCAAGGATTGTACAGATATGGACAGCCTGATCACCTTCGAGAAACTTACGGCAAAACACTTGCCTTACCTGTATGAAATTAGATTCTCCGTCGAAGAGAACCCGCTTCACCCTCACCAGATCCAATATCTTCATAGGACCCAGGCACTGGATGATATTAACCAGGGGGGTGGTTGGATTTGCAAATGCGGTGATGATTACGCCGGCGTAGGTTTCGGGCTCTTTATTCCTGAACCCTTGATCGGTGGGCTGTTTGTTAAACCGGAATACCAGTCGAAGGGGATTGGTTCTGCCTTACTGAATGCAGTAACGGCATGGTTATTCGAAAATGGCGCTCAAGAGATCCATCTCACTACCGATCCGGGATCGAAGGCTGAAGCGTTTTATCAGCGGCGCGGGTGGGTTGCCATTGGCAAGGATGAGTTTAGTCAGGCGGAGCTGGTTAAACGTAAAGGTGATAAGTAATGAAAATCAAAGGATTGATAGCATTATTTCTGATGTCTCTGTTTAGCGCTCCACTCTATGCTGGCGTTGATTATTTTTATCTTAAAAAGAGCGATGGCGAGAAGGTTAAGATTACGCTAAAGGCGTTAGAGGCGATGCCATCTTCTTCGATTAAAACCTCTACCAATTTCACTCCTGAGGCCGTTTTTACCGGCGTTGAGTTTGGCGTACTGGCAAAGGAATATGGCCTGACGGGAAGTAAGGTTCGCGCTTTTGCCTGGGATGATTATTCATATTCAATGCCCGTTGCTGAGTTGGCTAAATACAAGGTTATTATCGCCTATAAGAAAAATGGCGAGCTTATGGACGTCGCACAATTAGGGCCTTTTGCGATTATCTATCCTCGTGATAGCCACCCAGAGTTGAACAATATTGATGTGAACGCAAAAACCGTTTGGCAGATAAAGATGCTAGAGGTTAAGTGAAATGAGCAAAAAATTTATCGGGACGCTTGTCGCTCTGGTTGCAGTGTTGGTGCTCTTGGTTTTACTGATTGCCACAAATTTCGGCAATGTGAAAGAGCGATACAAGCAGATTGAGCCCAATCTCGATAATTACTCCGTTGCTGAAATCCTCTTTTTGTCATTTGAAAGGACAAAAACCGCATTGCTGCTGGGCGATGAGGATAACTACGACGCTTTTATGCTCAAAAAGAAAATATTTGCCTCAAAAATTGCCATTCTTGAGGGGCGCTCGACGTTCAGCGATGCTTTTTATTATGATGAAGAATTTATAAAAACCATTGCGGTTTTGAAGCAGCAGTATGCTGAGCTGGATCAACTTAGCGTTGAGTTGTTAAATGGCACCAAAACCAGAGCAGATATACTCTCCTTTATGGACGAGATGGAAATTACCCTGGTCGATATTCAAGAGATAATCTACAAAATACAGATAAGGAATTTCACCGAGGTTAAAGACATCATCAAAGATAATTCAGGTAAAGCCGAGCTGTTTGCTATTATTTCACTGGTGCTGATTTTCTTGATGATGTTCCTGATTTTGAAGCATGCGTTTTCACTGAAGGAGATAGTTAAGAATAAGAATATCTTTATTTCTTCCATTTACCATGAGATAGCCGGCTCAACGCAGGCCATCGTGATTGCGGCAGACATCATGGAGCATGAGTTGGTGCAGGATGAGTTAAAAAAAGAGGCCAGGCTCATCTCGCATCACGGCAATAAAATTGCAGAGCAAACGCGTGAGGTCATGGATTACTCACGGCTTGAAATGGGGGAAGTAAAGGTCAATGATTCTCTGTTTTCACTCAATGAGGTGGTTGACGATGCTGTTGCTGCGGTGGGTGGGGACGGTCGCAATAAATTTATTGTCCGGTATTCGTCTTATTCAGGGGAAGTTCATTCCGATAAATACAAGTTATATCGAATAATCGTCAATCTGTTGGGTAATGCCGATAAATATACCCATTGCGGCTTGGTAATTCTGAATGTGAAGGTTTGTCACGGTCGTCTTTATCTTCTGGTGAAAGATAATGGTATCGGCTTTAACGTGAAAAATATTAACAGATTATATAAAGCATTTAATCAGGGGGTGGAAAGAGAGACGCGCCAGGGGCTGGGCCTGGGCCTGACCATTATAAAGAACTATGTGACCAGGATGAAGGGCACCCTCAGAGTAAAATCTGTTGAAGGTAAAGGCTCGTCATTCCTCATTTGCTTGCCAATAAAATCAGTTGAAAAACAAATGGGAAAGCAACAGTGAAGAAATAATCAGCGGCTTTGCTGGTTTCTCAATCAAATGTACGTCGTAGTTTAATATCATATCGCCGATGTTTTTCTCATAGTGGTGTAACTGGCCTGTCAGGATGATGATTTGTGTATGGGTATCCACTCGATCTTTTATCTTTTCTACGACCTTTTCTGATGTCTCGCCAAAGTCTAACAGCCAATCAAGGATAAAGGCCTCGTAGGTATGTTGCTCCAGGCTATCGATGATTGCTTTTGCGGTTGGAAAAGTCTCTGTTTCGATACCGTAGCGGGTGGTGATTTTTTTTAGCAACTCCAGGATGTCTTGGTCATTGTCGAGGATGGCAATTCTGGGTGCCGGAAGAAAGTCTATTTTCCTGACCTTATACAGCTCTGCGCCTGCGCTTTTATCTCTGCCGGTGTTAATAATAAAAAGATCGTCTTTTCTGAACGCATAGGTTTCCCCGTCCTCAATGCTGTCTACCGGCTTGTCATCAACCTCGATATTGCACCGTTTATGTATGCTGTTCATGATAAACACGCAGTTGTGGGCTCTGCGTCCTTCAAACGATTCATTGAAGTATTGGAATACCCTTTTTACCTCATCGAGAGTGATGCCTCTTTTACCGTCCAGCTTCTGCTTGGCACTGTTATATTGAAGGTTCAGAATGCTTGCCATGGTTGATGCGTGCTTTCTGTCACCCACCCCTTTTTGGGCCAGCAACGTACTGATTGCCTCTGCGTAATTTGGCGTTTTTTTCATGATCACCTCGATTTTTCTGATGTTGACCACGAGCATTTGCTGTCCCGAGGTTGCCTACTGGCTCGATTATAGATGAAGTCAGGATGGCTGCGGCGATATCCGTTTGATTTTCATGAATAAACTCAAATTACACTCAATGGCACTCAAAAAAACACTCAAAAGACATTCACATTTTATCGTTGATATGATTAATTAGCACTTATATGTGCGATTCGCGTTCCTGGGGGGGCTGCCTGTCTCACAGAATAAGCTGCCTGCTCCTGTCTTCAAGCTAGGGGCAGGCAGCAAAAAAAGATACACGGCCGACGCCAGGGCCATTACAGCATCAGGGACTCATCACATCACATCACATCACCGCGGCGCAGGTGGTCACACCTTGCTCGCCTGTTGATATTGTCGCACGCTTTCTGCTACTTCTTCTGGCGCCACTACGCCTTCTTTCCCGACAACGACTGCCTGTGACGTGCCCAGTGCCACAATCCGATCGCCGACACTGAAAGTATGAGTCGCATAAAAGTAACGATCGTCCCAGTGAGTAATGGTCATACTGACTTGATAACGTTGGAAGGGCTGCAGCGCCTTTTTGTAATTCATATTCAGTTGACTGACGATCGGCGACCAACGCCGCTTGAGCATCAGCTTCATTAATCCGGTTCGAATAAACATATCCACCCGATTGAGGTCGCACACCGTCAGGTAGCGGCCATTATTCATGTGCAGATTGATATCGATATCATTTAGCCAAACTCGAGTTTGCAGGGTGCTGGTCAGGTCATCCATTGACATGCGCGCTTTCCAGCGTGACGAGATAAAGATCCAAATCAGTCGCAGGTACAGGTTCATGGTTATTATTCCGCCGGGGGTGAGAGGTTAAATGTGGTCCAACCAGTTGGCTTTGTCAAAATCCCCGAACCACGTTGATGAGTGAGCAAACCGAAAAGGAAGGCCCGGATCGCGCGGGAGGGTATCCGGCACGATCCGGGGATGGGTAAAGCGGGGCCATGGAGAAGGTAACGGCCCCGGCCGGCGCCGGGTTTGGCGGCCGGCAGAGGGACTATAGCCGGTGTGATTTTCGGCACCAGCTTGGTTGATAGACTTTGCGCAGTCTATCTTTGGATTTCCCTGCAATGGTTAATGGATTGCAGCTTATTGCGCGCCACGCCCAAGATAGCCGTCCCAGTCTTTCCACACCGGCTGCAAACCGGCATCGCTAATTGCTTGCGCCACCTGTTGCGGGGTACGGCCATCATGCGGTTCGAACTGCTCCAGTTCAGGCGGCACGTCGTCGGCATAGCCACCGGGTTGTGTCTTGGATCCGGCGCTGACGCTGTTGATCGCCACCGGGATCATATGATCGCGGAAGAACGGGGATTCACGCGTCGACAAAGAAAGTTCCACGTCGGGGGCGAACAGCCGGAAAGCACAGATCAACTGCACCAGTTGCGGTTCACTCATGATCGACGCCGGTTCTATACCGCCGGCGCAGGGGCGCAAACGCGGGAACGAGATGGAATAACGGCTCTGCCAATAGGTTTGCTGCAGGTAGAATAAGTGCTCGGCCAGCATATAGCAGTCGGTGCGCCAACTGTTGGAGAGCCCGACCAGAGCGCCGAGACCGATCTTGTCGATCCCGGCGCGGCCCAGGCGATCCGGCGTGGCCAACCGCCAATGAAAGTCCTGTTTCTGCCCACGGAGGTGATGCT
Source organism: Serratia sp. GW822-FHT06E05 (assembly GCF_058799445.1). NCBI lineage: Bacteria > Pseudomonadati > Pseudomonadota > Gammaproteobacteria > Enterobacterales > Yersiniaceae > Serratia > Serratia sp. GW822-FHT06E05. The sequence continues at coordinate 13,496 of NZ_JBXALM010000016.1, read as the reverse complement.
GCAGATAGGTGGCGGGATGATAGGTTTCCTGATACACCAACACGCCATCCAGCCCCAGCGTTTTCAGTTCGGCATACTCTTCCTGCGCCAGCGGTTGAACCTCCATCATCAGCGAACTGAAATGGCGCCGGATCGCCGGAATATGCTGGCGAAAGTAATCCATGCCGACCTTGGTTTGGTGTTCACCGGTGACCAGCAGCAGATGCTCAAAACCCAAAGCTTTAATCGCCAGACACTCGCGTTCGATTTCTGCGGTATCAAGGGTTTTGCGCTTAATGCGATTGCTCATTGAAAAACCGCAGTAAGTGCAGTCATTAGCGCACAGATTAGACAGGTATAAGGGCACATAGAAGCTGACCACGTTACCAAAACGTTGGCGAGTCAGTTGCTGTGCACGTTGCGCCAAAGGTTCCAGATAGTGCGCCGCGGCAGGGGAGATCAATGCCATAAAGTCTTCACGCGTCAGCTTGTCCGCATTGAGTGCACGCTCCACATCCCGCGCCGTCTTACTGTTAATGCGCAGCGAGATGTCGTCCCAATCCAACTGCTGCCAGCGGCGGCTGAAATCATCGGCCATCACAACGTCTCCCCGGCCTGGCTGAGAAAAGCCGTCAGCGGGCTAGAAGCCGCCGCACTACGTTGGCTACTGCCCAAACCGGCCTGACGCGCCAGTTCACCGGCTTCCAATGCCAAACGGAAAGCATGCGCCATCTGTACGGGATCGCGTGCCACGGCGATAGCCGTATTCACCAGCACCGCATCGGCACCCAGTTCCATGGCTTCCAGTGCATGGCTCGGCGCACCGATACCGGCGTCCACTACCACCGGCACTTTGGCCTGTTCGATAATGATCTCCAGAAAGTCGCGGGTGCGCAGCCCCCGGTTGGAACCGATTGGCGATCCGAGTGGCATGACCGCCGCGCAGCCCACTTCTTCCAGCCGTTTGCATAGCACCGGGTCGGCACCGCAGTAAGGCAGCACCACAAAGCCTTCTTTTACCAAGGTTTCCGCCGCTTTCAGGGTTTCTATGGGGTCCGGCAGCAGGTATTTCACATCAGGGTGAATTTCCAGTTTTACCCAGTGAGTGCCGAGCGCCTCACGCGCCAGCCGGGCGGCAAACACCGCTTCGCCGGCGGTTTTGGCGCCAGAGGTGTTGGGCAGCAGGCGAACGCCCAACTGTTGCAGCGGCGCCAGAATGGCATCATTGCCGCCGCGCAGATCAACGCGCTTCATCGCCATGGTGACCAGCTGCGAACCGGAGGCCTGTAGGGCTTCCAGCATCAGCGCTGGGGTGGCGAACTTGCCGGTGCCGGTAAACAGGCGTGAAGTAAAGGTGGTATCGGCGATTTGTAGCATGTCAGCCTCCGGCGATCGCTTGAAACAACAGGATGTCATCACCGTCCTGCACCTGGTGGTTAGCCCAGTCGGCGCGCGGGATGATGGTTTGGTTGATAGCCAGCGCGGTACCCGGCTGGTGGCGTTGCAGTTGCTCCAGCAAAGCATCGACACTCAGGGGCTGCGCCAGTTCCAACGGCTGCTCATTAAGCCGGATCTTCATGCTGCCCCTCCGCATACCGCACAGGTGCTGGCCTGGCTGAGTTGCAAGGTGCTCCAGCTTTGTTGTTTACCGTCGAACAACCGTAGTTTGCCGTTCAGTGGTGAAGACATGCCTGCCAGCATCTTTATCGCTTCCAGGGCTTGCAGCGTACCGATGACGCCGACCACCGGGCCGAGCACGCCAGCGGTGCGGCAATTGCGCTGCGGTTCTGCCTGTTCCGGGTAAAGGCAAGCGTAACAGCCGTGGACATAAGGCGGTTCAATGACCAGCAACTGGCCGCTGAAACCCACCGCGCTGCCGCTGATAAGCGGCTTGTCGGCGCTGATGCAGGCGGCGTTCACCGCATGGCGGGTTTCCATATTGTCGCTGCAGTCCAAAATGAGATCGGCGCGCTCCACGGCGCGGTGCAAGGTTTCGCCTTGCAGCCGTTGCTCCAGCGCAATGGCTTCAACCATCGGGTTCAGTGCCTGTAACTGGCGCTGCGCCAGAGCGGCTTTGCTTTTTTCCACGTCGGGGCTGCGGTACAGGATCTGGCGCTGCAGGTTGGTGGCGTGAAGCGTATCGTCATCGGCCAGCAACAGAGTACCGACGCCGGCGGCAGCCAGATAGAGCGCTGCAGGGGAGCCTAAGCCACCAAGCCCGACGATCAACGCCGTCGAACGCTTCAGTTTCTCCTGACCTTCCGGGCCGATATCTTCCAGCAGCAGTTGGCGGCTGTAACGCAGGAACTCTTGATCGTTCAACATGGCGTTACTCCTTGCCTTCGATCAACTGCAGCAGTTGAGCGGTGGCGGCGCGCCAGTCCGGCGCTTGAGTAATGGCGCTGACCACCGCCACGCTACCTACGCCGCAGGCCAACACGTCGGCCACGCGATCGATACTGATCCCGCCGATCGCCACCGTCGGATAGTCACTCAACCCGAGGATATGGCGTTTCAGCTCTGCCAGGCCCTGGGGAGCGGAAGGCATGTCTTTGGTTTGCGTCGGGAAGATATGCCCCAGCGCAATATAAGAAGGCTTCACCGCAATGGCTCGCGCCAGCTCGGCGTCGTCATGGGTGGAAACGCCCAAACGCAATCCGGCGCGGTGAATGGCCGCCAAATCGGTGGTCTCCAGGTCTTCCTGGCCCAGGTGGACGCCATAGGCATCGTGTTTAATCGCCAATTGCCAATAGTCATTAATAAACAGCCGGGCGTTGTACCTTTTACCGAGCGCAATGGCGGCGGCAATATCCTCTTCGACCTGCTCATCCGGCAAATCCTTGATGCGCAGTTGGATCGTGGTAACACCCGCATCCAGCAGGCGAGCAATCCATTCGACACTGTCGACTACCGGATACAACCCCAGCTTGTGCGGGGTGGCGGGGAAAGGCGTGGTGATATCAGTCATTGCTCAGTTCCTCTTGCAGGTTGCCGGCGCTGGGTAGAGCTCGCTGCCGCGTGAACGGAACTCGGCCGACATTTTTTCCATGCCGGTAAGTTGTACTTCTATCGGTTTAGCGGCTTCCTGCGCGGCGGCATAGTCGCGTACTTCCTGCGAAATTTTCATCGAGCAGAATTTGGGGCCGCACATGGAACAGAAGTGGGCGATTTTGCCGGACTCTTGCGGCAGGGTTTCGTCGTGATAAGCGCGGGCGGTAGCCGGGTCGAGCGCCAGGTTGAACTGATCTTCCCAGCGGAATTCGAAACGCGCCTTGGACATGGCGTTATCGCGGATCTGGGCACCCGGGTGGCCTTTGGCCAAATCGGCGGCGTGGGCGGCAATTTTGTAGGTGATCAGCCCCTGTTTGACGTCTTCTTTGTTCGGCAGCCCGAGGTGCTCCTTCGGCGTGACGTAACACAGCATGGCGCAGCCGAACCAACCGATCATCGCGGCGCCGATGCCGGAGGTGAAGTGGTCATAGCCCGGAGCGATATCGGTGGTTAGCGGGCCAAGGGTGTAGAACGGCGCTTCGTGGCAATGCTCCAACTCTTCGGTCATGTTGCGACGGATCATTTGCATCGGTACATGACCCGGGCCTTCGATCATCACCTGCACGTCATATTCCCAGGCAATTTTGGTCAGTTCGCCCAGCGTGTGCAGTTCGGCGAACTGCGCTTGGTCATTGGCGTCCTGAATTGAGCCGGGGCGCAGGCCATCGCCCAGGGACAGTGAGACGTCATAGGCGGCGCAAATTTCGCAGATTTCGCGGAAGTGCTGGTACAGGAAGTTTTCCTGATGGTGTGACAGACACCATTTAGCCATGATCGAACCGCCGCGCGAGACGATGCCGGTCAGGCGCTTGGCGGTCATCGGTACATAGCGCAACAGTACGCCGGCGTGGATGGTGAAGTAGTCAACGCCTTGCTCTGCCTGCTCAAGTAACGTATCGCGGAACATTTCCCAGGTCAGGTTTTCCGCCACGCCGTTCACTTTTTCCAGCGCCTGATAGATAGGCACCGTGCCGATCGGTACCGGGCTGTTACGCAGGATCCATTCGCGGGTTTCGTGGATATAACGGCCGGTGGACAGGTCCATCACCGTATCCGCGCCCCAGCGGGTGGACCAGACCAGTTTTTCGACCTCCTCTTCGATGGATGAGGTCACCGCCGAGTTGCCGATGTTGGCGTTAACTTTCACCAGAAAATTGCGTCCGATGATCATCGGCTCGGATTCGGGATGGTTGATATTAGCGGGGATGATGGCGCGTCCAGCGGCCACTTCCTGGCGAACGAATTCCGGCGTGATGTTCTCCGGTAGATTGGCGCCCCAACTTTGCCCTGGATGCTGCTGACGCAGGACATCGCCACGGATACGCTCGCGGCCCATGTTTTCGCGGATGGCGATAAACTCCATCTCAGGAGTGATTACGCCAGCGCGGGCGTAGTACAACTGGGTGACGCATTTGCCGGGTTGCGCCTTGCGCGGCCGCGGCAGATGTTCAAAACGCAGGTGATCCAGACCTTCATCCGCCAGGCGCTGCTGGGTGAAACCGGAACTGACGCCATTGAGCAGTTCGGTATCACCGCGTTCAGCTATCCAGCCTGCACGCAGTTTTACCAGGCCGGTATGCACATTAAGTTCAGATTGCGGATCGCCATAAGGACCGGCAGTGTCGTATACCGGAATGGCTTCGTTGGGCTGGTACTGTGGGTTGTCTTTGTCGCCGCCAAGCAGCGTCGGGCTAAGCTGGATTTCACGCATCGGCACCTGCAGATCGTTGCGTGAGCCCTGCAGATAAATCCGGCGTGAATTGGGAAAGGACACGCCCTGAAGGGTATTGATAAACTGCTGGGCTTCTTCGCGTTGCTCTTTACGGGCACGGGGTTTTTTAACGTTAGACATAGCAAGTTCCTACCAGTGTGTTGGGTTGGGAATGTTGCTTGTCTGGAGCTCGGAGGGAGTAATGATGCTGGCCGACAGGGCGGGATTATCCCTGTTGGGATCACCTGCCTGTGGCGATAGATTACTCTTGTTCCCTTCGCGGGTATTAACCCGATCAGGTTCCGCGGATCCCGAATTAACGGTCTCAGCCTGGCCAATTTGATGAACAAATCAGGCGCTAGGCACTCCGACAAGATGCCCCCAGTATAGGAGGGTGAATAAAAAAAACTACAAAATTCTAACGTGCCTGGTCCAGCGCTTTATCCGGCATCGTTTGTTGCCAGGCTTCGGTCGCCAGTTGGATCAGCTTATCTTCCAGGGTAAAACGTGCCGCCAGGGTTTCACCGATATCCGACAATGCCTGATGGAGTTCCAGGCACACATCCTGATCGATATCCACTTCGGTATAGCGATCGTGAAATGCCATAATCTGTTCGGTATTTGCCCACAGTTTGGGGTAGATGTTTACCGACAGCGTCATTTTCGGACTGGATGCGCCTTCCACTTGCTTGATAATTCTGTCATAGATATGAAAATGACCGGCGGAAAGGTAATCCACCAGATTATGGCAAAAGTTCTCCAGCGCTTTTTCATTCAGCGGCGTATGCTTTTCTTTATTCGGTTTGATACCCACGAGGGTGCAATAGGCGACCAGCAATTGCTTGCGAGCCTGAAGCCATTGATCAACTAATTCATTACTACCACCAACGCGCTGAGTCAGGCTTTCCAAACGGTTGAGCATGTTTGACTCCGTAAGTAATAAAACGTAACAGTAAGTTATTAAAATGTTACAAGGCCGATTTGTAGAGTGCCAGTGAAGCTGAGGTTGTGCAACAACGATATGGAACTTGCATTAACGGGTAATGAAAATGGCTGGTGGATTGTCAGCCATGAAAGCAAACTTTGGTTACCAAACGGTGAATTGCCGTGTGGTTTGGCGGCGTCATTCTCCCTGCAGGGGCGGATGGCCAGGGCTATTGGTGAATGGGAAGGGCTGCCGGTCTGGCTGGTGCGTCAGGCGATGCCGCAGGACATGGGCTCGGTACGCCAACTGCTTGAGCTCGATCGTGGACTGTTCCAGCTCGCTGGGCGCGGGGTGCAACTGGCCGACTTCTACCGTTCCCATCGCTACTGCGGTTACTGCGGCCACGAGATGCATCTCAGTCGCACGGAGAGTGCCTGTCTGTGTGGCAATTGCCGCGAGCGCTACTACCCGCAAATCGCCCCTTGCGTGATTGTTGCCATTCGACGTGACGACGAGATCCTGCTGGCCCAGCACGTGCGCCATCGCGGTGGAATTCATACTGTCCTGGCCGGTTTTGTTGAGGTCGGCGAAACGCTGGAGCAGGCGGCTGCGCGCGAGGTAATGGAGGAAAGTAATATTGAAATCAAAAACCTGCGCTACGTCACCTCGCAACCCTGGCCATTCCCGCATTCGCTGATGATGGCCTTTATGGCCGATTACCATCGGGGTGAGATCCGCCACGATCCGAAAGAGCTGCTTAACGCCGGCTGGTACCGCTACGATCGGTTGCCGCTTTTGCCGCCGCCTGGCACCGTGGCGCGCCGCCTGATAGAGGACACCGTAGCCTTATGCCGCGAGCAATAACTCGCTACAATAGCGGCAGATGAATAAGGGAGCCCCATAAATGAATGAGTTGAAGAACGATCGTTACCTGCGCGCGCTGCTGCGTCAGCCGGTGGATGTGACCCCCGTATGGATGATGCGTCAGGCCGGTCGTTATTTGCCGGAGTACAAAGCCACCCGTGCACAGGCCGGTGATTTTATGTCGCTGTGCAAGAACGCGGAACTGGCTTGCGAGGTTACGCTGCAGCCGTTGCGCCGCTTCCCGCTGGATGCGGCCATTCTGTTCTCCGACATCCTCACTATTCCCGATGCTATGGGGCTGGGGCTGTATTTCGAAACCGGCGAAGGCCCGCGTTTCTCCTCGCCCATTACCTGTCGTGCCGACGTGGACAAGTTGCCGGCCTTCGATCCGGAAGTGGAGCTGGGCTATGTGATGAACGCGGTGCGTACTATCCGCCGCGAGCTCAAAGGCGAAGTGCCGCTGATCGGTTTCTCCGGCAGCCCGTGGACCCTGGCGACCTATATGGTGGAAGGCGGCAGCAGCAAGGCCTTCACCAAGCTGAAAAAAATGATGTATGCGGAGCCGGCTACGCTGCACCTGCTGCTGGATAAGCTGGCAGACAGCGTCATTTTGTATCTCAACGCCCAGATCAAAGCCGGCGCGCAGTCGGTGATGGTCTTCGATACCTGGGGCGGCGTGCTGACCGGCCGTGACTACCGCGAATTCTCTCTGCATTACATGCATAAGATTGTCGATGGGCTGCTGCGTGAAAACGATGGCCGCCGCGTGCCGGTCACGCTGTTCACCAAAGGTGGTGGCCAGTGGCTGGAGGCTATGGCGGCCACAGGTTGTGACGCGCTGGGTCTTGACTGGACGACCGACATCGCTGACGCGCGCCGTCGCGTAGGGGATAAAGTCGCGCTGCAGGGCAACATGGATCCTTCTATGCTGTATGCGTCACCTGAGCGTATTGCCCAGGAAGTGGAGACCATCCTCGCCGGTTTCGGTCACGGTGAAGGGCACGTATTTAACCTGGGTCACGGCATTCATTTGGATGTGCCACCAGAAAACGCCGGCGCCTTTGTCGAGGCGGTTCACGCTCAATCGGGCAAATACCATCGCTAAGGACCGGACGTGATAGATACTCAAGCCCTACGCGCGGAGCAATTGCAGCGCGCCTCGGAAGTGATTCGTTACGATGACTTCCAGACCGAGTCGCCGGCCTTTATTGCCGGTGCCGACGTGGGCTTTGAACAGGAAGGTGAGGTGACGCGTGCTGCCATTGCCATCCTGCGCTATCCATCGCTGGAGCTGGTGGAGTACCGGGTGGCGCGTGTCGCGACCACCCTGCCTTACATTCCCGGTTTTTTATCATTTCGTGAATACCCTGCGTTGCTCGCGGCTTGGGAGCAATTGCAGCAGAAGCCGGACTTGGTTTTTGTCGACGGCCATGGTATCTCACACCCGCGCCGTCTGGGCGTTGCCAGCCATTTCGGTCTGCTGGTCGACGTACCGACCATTGGCGTCGCCAAAAAGCGCCTGTGCGGTAAATTCGCCCCTTTGGACGCTGCCACAGGCGCGTTGGCGCCGCTGGAAGATAAAGGCGAGCAGCTTGGCTGGGTGTGGCGTAGCAAGGCGCGCTGTAACCCGTTGTTTATCTCTACCGGCCACCGCGTCGGGGCCGACAGTGCGTTGGCCTGGGTACAACGTTGCATGGCGGGCTACCGTTTGCCGGAACCTACGCGCTGGGCCGATGCCATCGCCTCGCGCCGGCCGGCCTTCCAGCGCTGGTTGCAGCAGCATCCAGAGGTGTCGCAATGACCGATTTCGGGTACACTGCGGCGCAGATAACGCGTAAGAGAGTGAATAATGCTACGTAACCCGATCCATTTACGTCTGGAAAAGCTTGAAAGCTGGCAACATTTGACCTTTATGGCCAGTTTGTGCGAGCGTATGTATCCGAATTACCAGATGTTCTGCCTGCAAACCGAGTTTGGCGATCCGGCGATTTACCGCCGCATTCTGGATTTGGTGTGGGAAACGCTGGTGGTCAAGGACGCCAAGGTCAACTTTGACAGCCAGCTGGAGAAGTTGGAAGAGGCGATACCTTCGGCAGAAGATTACGATCTTTACGGCGTTTACCCGGCTATTGACGCCTGTATCGCATTAGGGGAACTGATCCATTCGCGACTCAGCGGGGAGACGCTAGAGCACGCCATCGCCATTAGCGAAACGTCAATTCGCACCGTGGCGATGTTGGAAATGACTCAGGCCGGTAAAGAAATGACCGACGATGAGCTCAAGGTTTTGCCTGCGGTAGAGGAAGAATGGGACATCCAATGGGAAATTTTCCGCCTGTTGGCTGACTGCGAGGAACGCGATTTAGAGCTGATCAAAGGCTTGCGTTCTGACCTCCGCGAGGCCGCGGTGAGTAATATCGGGATAAATTTAACGCAATAAGGCAAGAAAACGTGATTTAACGCCTGATTTGTCATGCCTTAAGGCTTCACATCCGCACCCTGTCTGGTCTACATTTGGGGGGCGTAAAAAAAGTGGCTATCGGTGCGTGTATGCAGGGAGTGCTGTCAATCGGCATATCCGTCGCACTCGATGCTTTGCAAACGATAAACACACTGTAAGGATAACTTATGAACAAGACTCAACTGATTGATGTAATCGCGGACAAGGCTGACCTTTCCAAAGCACAAGCTAAACTGGCTCTGGAATCCACCCTGGCTGCTATTACTGAGTCTCTGAAAGAAGGTGATGCAGTACAATTGGTTGGTTTCGGTACTTTCAAGGTCAACCACCGCAACGAGCGCACTGGTCGCAACCCGCAGACTGGTAAAGAAATCAAAATCGCAGCTGCTAACGTGCCTGCGTTCGTTTCTGGTAAAGCACTGAAAGACGCGGTTAAGTAATACTGCGTGTTGGTGAAAAGATTAAACAGGGGGGCAATAGCGCCCCTTTTGTTTATCCGACAGGCGCTCATGGTCATCGGCCTTGCCGGTGTCCTGAGTGCCTGCAGCAGTCATTCAGATCCCCCTGCCTTTAGTGCCAGCGGCTTTGTGGCCGACCAGGGCGTTATTCGCCTGTGGCGCAAAGACGACGATCGGCATCGCCCACAGGTGCTGATGAGCGTCTACAGTCCTTATCGCGGTCCGGGCACCGTCACCACGCTGTACGAATACCAAAACGGCGAACTGCGCCAGATTAAACGCACCGATGCCGATGGCGATCGTGACTCTATTCAACTTCGCTTCACCGATGACGGCGAAGTAAGCTTTATGCAGCGTCAACTGGCCACGCGGCGTGAACAACTGACCGCCGATGAAATCGCGCTGTACCAATACCAGGCGCGTCGAGTGCTTGAAGTGAGTAATGCGCTGCGTGCCGGCAATGTGAAACTGCTGCAGGGGCGTTGGCAACAGGGCACGGTGCAAACCTGCGATGGCCAAACGTTGAAACCAGGGCTGGACGGCAGTGCCGAAGCCTGGATTGAGCGTCGCGCCCGCAACAGCAGCCAACCGGTGAATATTGCCTGGTTGGATGCGCCGGAAGGGCGTGAACTGCTGCTGGTGGCAAACGACGATTTTTGCCGCTGGGAACCGAAAGAAGATCAGCTATAAAAAAGGCCCCGCATGGCGGAGCCCTCAGAGATTTTAGCGTTCAGATCATTTGCCGCGTGCAATCGCACGATAGCCAATGTCCTTACGGCAGAAGCTGCCTGGCCACTGAATGCCATCCGCCAATTGGTAAGCGCGTTGTTGCGCCTGAGCCACCGTTTCACCCAGTGCGGTAACGCACAGCACGCGGCCACCGCTGGTCACCACGTCGTTACCCTGCATGCGGGTGCCGGCATGGAATACCTTGCCGTCGGCGCTTTCTTGCTGCGGCAAACCCTGAATGACCTCACCGTTGTTATAGTCACCCGGATAACCGCCGGCTGCCAGTACCACGCCTAACGCAGGACGTTCATCCCATTCAGACGTTTTCTCATCCAGCTTGCCTTCCGCACCGGCCAGGCACAGTTCAACCAGATCAGAGCGCAGACGCAGCATAATCGGCTGGGTTTCCGGATCGCCAAAGCGGCAGTTGAATTCAATGACTTTCGGTTGACCGTCCGCAGAGATCATCAGCCCGGCATAAAGGAAGCCGACATAGGTGTTACCTTCCGCCGCCATGCCACGCACGGTTGGCCAGATAACCTGGTCCATCGCGCGCTGGTGGATTTCATCGGTTACCACTGGCGCCGGGGAATAAGCCCCCATACCGCCGGTGTTCGGGCCTGTGTCGCCATCGCCGACGCGTTTGTGATCCTGGCTGGTGGCCATCGGCACTACGTTTTCACCGTCGACCATAACGATAAAGCTGGCTTCTTCCCCATCCAGGAATTCTTCCACCACGATGCGGTGGCCTGCATCGCCGAAGGCGTTGCCTGCCAGCATGTCTTGCACGGCGTCTTCCGCTTCCTGCAGCGTCATGGCAACAATCACGCCTTTACCGGCCGCCAGGCCGTCGGCCTTGATGACGATCGGTGCACCTTTACTGCGAACATAGGCCAGCGCCGGTTCGACTTCGGTAAAGTTTTGGTACTCGGCGCTTGGGATATTGTGGCGCGCCAGGAAATCTTTGGTGAAGGCTTTAGAGCCTTCTAACTGGGCTGCGGCCTGAGAGGGGCCAAAGATTTTCAGACCGGCGGCCTGGAAGGCGTCAACCACGCCAATCACCAGCGGCGCTTCCGGCCCGACAATGGTGAGGCCGATATCGTTGCTCTGGGCAAAAGTGAGCAGGGCCGGAATATCGGTAGCGGAGATCTCGACGTTCGTAAGACCTGGTTCCAGCGCGGTACCGGCATTGCCCGGTGCTACGTAAACTTTGTCCGCCAGCGGTGATTGGGCTGCTTTCCAGGCCAGCGCGTGTTCGCGTCCGCCGTTGCCGATAATTAAAATGTTCATCAGGTGCTCCACGAAGGGCGTGCGCCGCAGCGCACGCAGCAAAAAGGATTAATGGCGGAAGTGACGCATATCGGTAAAGATCATCGCAATGCCGTGTTCGTTGGCGGCGGCAATCACTTCATCATCACGGATCGACCCGCCTGGCTGGATCACGCAGGTGATGCCAACGGCTGCCGCGGCATCGATGCCGTCACGGAACGGGAAGAAGGCGTCGGACGCCATGGCGGAGCCTTTGACTTCCAGACCTTCGTCGGCGGCTTTGATGCCGGCGATCTTGGCTGAGTAAACGCGGCTCATTTGCCCCGCACCTATGCCGATGGTCATGTTGTCGCGCGCATAAACAATGGCGTTGGACTTAACAAACTTGGCCACTTTCCAGCAGAACAGCGCATCACGCAATTCCTGAGCGGTAGGTTGGCGTTCGGACACTACGCGCAGATCGCTTTCACTCACCATGCCCAGATCGCGATCCTGCACCAGCAAGCCGCCGTTGACGCGCTTGAAGTCCAGAGCGGCAACGCGTTGCTGCCATTGGCCGCAGGCCAGCACGCGGACGTTCTGTTTGGCGGCCAGCAGGGAGCGCGCTTCCTCGCTGATGCTAGGTGCGATAATCACTTCCACAAACTGACGACTGATAATGGCTTGCGCAGTGGCGGCGTCCAGTTCGCGGTTGAAGGCGATGATGCCGCCGAACGCGGAGGTAGGATCGGTTTGATAGGCACGCTCATAGGCTGCCAGAATATCGTCGCCTATCGCCACGCCACAGGGGTTGGCGTGCTTGACGATAACGCAGGCCGGTTCGGCGAACTCTTTCACGCACTCCAGTGCCGCATCGGTATCGGCGATGTTGTTGTACGACAACGCTTTGCCCTGTAGCTGATCGGCGGTGGCGACAGAAGCTTCCTGAACATTCTCTTCTATATAGAAGGCGGCCTGCTGGTGGCTGTTCTCACCGTAGCGCATATCCTGCTTCTTGATGTAGTTAAGGTTCAGCGTGCGAGGGAAGCGACCGGAAGGCTGCTCGGTTTCGCCATGGTAGGCCGGCACCAGCGCGCCGAAGTAGTTGGCGATCATGCTGTCGTAAGCGGCGGTGTGTTCAAACGCCTTGATAGCCAGATCGAAACGGGTGGCGTATTGCAGTGAGCCGTCGTTGTTATCCATCTCGGTAATGATAGCGGCGTAGTCACTGCTCTTTACCACGATGGCGACGTCTTTATGGTTCTTGGCCGCGGAGCGCACCATGGTCGGGCCGCCGATGTCGATATTCTCTACTGCATCTTCCAGCGAGCATTCCGGGCGCGCCACGGTTTGGGCGAACGGATACAGGTTTACCACTACCATGTCGATCGGCTTGATGTCATGTTGGCTCATGATGCCATCGTCCTGACCGCGACGGCCCAGAATGCCACCGTGCACTTTCGGGTGCAGCGTCTTTACTCGTCCATCCATCATTTCCGGGAAGCCGGTGTAGTCGGAAACTTCGGTAACAGGTAGACCGGCATCTGCCAGCAGGCGAGCGGTACCGCCGGTGGAGAGCAGTTCAACGCCACGGCTTGAAAGCGCTTCGGCGAATTCAACGATACCGGCTTTGTCAGAGACGCTGAGCAGGGCCCGGCGGATTGGACGAGGTTGTTGCATGGTTTTATCCCTTGGCTTTGGAGTCGCAATAAAAGAGCGTTACGTGAATTTCCACCTTCTACTCTCTATAAGGAAAGGTTTTTCTCTCTATAAAGGGGGTATCGGGCACAAATTCAGGTAACGCCCCCATAAAAAGGGGAGCGTTTCGTCGCGGGGAATTGTAGCGAAAACGTTTGCGTGGCGCTCGTAAATTTTCCGTGCAAATGGCTTCTGTGGATAAGTTTGTGCACAACAGGGTATAAGGCGGGCTTTTGCTGTGGAATGCAGCAAACGATCGTTTTTGTCGAAAATACCTGTTGCGGCCTGCGAGGAACTCCCTATAATGCGCCTCCATCGACACGGAACATGTGAACAACTTCACAGAGTCTCCGGGGTTCGAAGAGAAAAAAT
>NZ_JBXALM010000015.1:0-49800 GCF_058799445.1 Serratia sp. GW822-FHT06E05 | reverse complement strand
TTGGAGCGGGAAACGAGACTCGAACTCGCGACCCCGACCTTGGCAAGGTCGTGCTCTACCAACTGAGCTATTCCCGCCCGGCGTATCGATGTCGGAACTAAACGAAATTCTTCATCGGTACGGGGTGCGCATTATACGAGAAATCCTTTTTGCCGCAAGCCCCTGAAAGCAAAAAAACGCGATTTTTGTTTGATTGCCGATTAAAGCGCCAAACTGATTAATTAAGCGGCGGAATCGGCTGCTTTCGGCAGTAGGGCCCCGATCAAGAGGCCCTGCATTCGTTATAACTGGATGAAATGCTCGCGGTAATAGGCCAGTTCACCTACCGACTCGCGAATGTCGTCCATTGCCTGGTGGGTGCCCTGCTTCTTGAAGCCACTGAGGATTTCCGGCTTCCAACGGCGCGCCAGTTCTTTCAGCGTACTGACGTCCAGATAACGGTAATGGAAGTAGGCTTCCAGTTCGGGCATATAGCGGAACAGGAAACGGCGGTCCTGACCCACGCTGTTGCCGCAGATCGGCGATTTGCCCGCCGGTACCCACTGCTGCAGGAAGGCGATGGTGGCCAGCTCAGCGGCATGGTCGTCGAACTGGCTGGCTTTCACCCGCTCCACCAGGCCGCTGCCGGTATGGGTGCGCACGTTCCAGTCATCCATCAGGGCAAGCTGTTCATCGGATTGGTGTACGGCGATCACCGGCCCTTCCGCGAGAATGTTCAGATTGGCATCGGTGACCAGCGTAGCGATCTCGATAATGCGATCGCGTTCAGGATCCAAGCCGGTCATCTCCAGATCGATCCAAATCAGGTTATTTTCGTTTCCTGTCATGATATTTCCTGCGTAAAAGCCAAAAGATAAACAAACTGTAGGCAAGGCGGCGACCGGCGCTGGCCGTTCAGCGGCCAAGGTGCGCTGCGCGTGGCGGCTAACAACGGTTATTTAATATAAAATAGCGTGTATCATAGTCCTTTTGGTCGCCATGAGCGATAAAGCGGATTCAAGTGAGGCGCAGTGAGCAAGAACAAACTGTCCAAAGGTCAAGAACGCCGTGTACAGGCGAACCATCAACGTCGCCTGAAACGCACCGATAAAAAACCGGAACTGGATGATTCCCAGCTGGGCGAGCCGCAGGACGGCATCGTCATCAGCCGTTTCGGGATGCATGCCGACGTTGAGGCAGCGGACGGCACCCAACACCGCTGCAATATTCGCCGTACGCTGCGTTCGCTGGTCACCGGCGATCGCGTGGTGTGGCGCCCTGGCGTTGGTACCCATGAAGGGGTCAAAGGCATTGTCGAGGCCGTGCATGAACGCACCTCGGTGCTGACACGCCCAGATTTCTATGACGGCGTGAAACCTATCGCCGCCAATATCAACCAAATCGTTATCGTTTCGGCGATATTACCCGAGCTTTCGCTGAACATCATCGACCGCTACCTGGTGGCCTGTGAAACGCTGGAAGTTGAACCGCTGATCGTACTGAACAAGATCGATCTGTTGGATGCCGAAGCGCGCAAACGGGTCGACGGCATGATGGATACCTATCGCAAGATTGGTTATCGAGTGCTGGAAGTTTCCAGCCAGACGCGCGAAGGCATGGAAGCGTTTGAACAAGCGCTGGTCGGCCGCATCAGTATCTTTGCCGGGCAGTCGGGGGTCGGCAAGTCCAGCCTGCTTAACGCTCTGCTGCCAGCTTCCAAAGAGCAAATTCTGGTAAATCAGGTTTCCGATGTCTCTGGGCTCGGGCAACATACCACCACCGCTGCACGGCTGTATCATTTCCAGCACGGCGGCGACGTGATCGACTCCCCAGGCGTACGTGAGTTTGGCCTGTGGCACCTTGAACCGGAACAAATCACCCAAGGTTTTGTCGAATTCCGTAACTATTTAGGCGGTTGCAAGTTCCGTGATTGCCGCCACGATACCGATCCAGGCTGTGCTATCCGTGCCGCAATGGAAAAAGGCGATATCGCCAAAGAACGTTTCGACAACTATCACCGTATTCTGGAAAGCATGGCGCAAGTGAAGGTTCGCAAGAACTTCACCGATGCCGCAGACTGATAATGCCGGGCGGCGTTGACGGTGGCAGAGCCAGCGTTACAATGCGCGCCCTTTACCCTGATTCAAGAGGTTAAACGTGCTGGATAGCATCAAAATTAAATTGCAGTACTGGTTACCAAAGCTGGCTCTGACCCGCCTGGCGGGCTGGGGTGCGGACAAGCAGGCCGGTTGGTTGACCCAATTGGTTCTGAAGGGCTTTGCCCGTTATTACCGCGTAAACATGCAAGAGTCCCAACATCCAGAGCTGAGCGCCTACGCCAGCTTCAACGAATTCTTTGTACGCCCGCTGCGTGACGGCGCCCGCCCGATCATCAGCGACGCCAACTGGCTGGCCCTGCCCGCAGACGGTGCCATCAGCCAGCTCGGCCAGATCCACGACGACCAAATTTTCCAGGCCAAAGGCCACAACTACAGCCTGGAAGCGCTGTTGGCCGGCAACTATGTACTGGCAGAGCCGTTCCGTAACGGTCTGTTCGCCACCACCTACCTGGCTCCGCGGGATTATCACCGCGTACATATGCCGTGCAACGGCGTGCTGCGCGAAATGATTTATGTGCCGGGTGACCTGTTCTCCGTTAACCCATTGACCGCGGCCAACGTGCCAAACCTGTTCGCGCGCAATGAGCGTGTGATCTGCGTGTTTGATACCGCTGTCGGGCCAATGGTGCAGATCCTGGTGGGCGCCACCATCGTCGGCAGCATCGAAACCGTCTGGGCCGGCACGGTAACCCCGCCACGCGAAGGCATTATCAAACGCTGGACCTATCCTGAAGAAGGTGCGGATGGCGCTATCGTGCTGGAGAAAGGCGAAGAAATGGGCCGCTTCAAGCTGGGTTCGACGGTCATTAACCTGTTTACCCCAGGCAGCGTACAGTTCGCGCCGCAGTTGAACAACGGCACCGTGACCCGCATGGGCGAAGCCTTCGCAGAAATCCCGGCCGCGTCTGCTGCCGTTGAAACACCGCAGATCTGAAGGAATTGACGCTGTGCGCCTGATTATCACGTTATTGCTCGGTTGCTTACTGGCTCAACCGGTGCTGGCCGCCACGGTGCCCACCGAAACACAGCTCAAACAGGAGCTGAAGCAGGCCGAGAGCAACAAGAGCGCGCCTAATCAGGCGGAAACCACTGAGGCGTTGCAAAGCGCCCTCAACTGGCTGTCGGAGCGTAAAGAGTCGCTAACGCGCGTTGAGCAGTATCAGCGCGTGATCGACGATTTCCCGAAGATGACACAGGAACTGCGTCGTCAGTTAGCGCTGGAAGACAGCAAAATCCTGCCGAACGGCGATAACCTGCCGGCCAGCGATTTGGAACAGCAAATCCTGCAAACCAGCAGCCTGCTGCTGGAACAGGCGCGTTTGCTGCAGCAAGAGCAGGAACGCACGCGGGAAATCAGCGATTCCCTCGGCCAATTGCCACAGCAGCAGACCGACGCTCGCCGTGCATTGACCGAAGTTCAACGTCGCCTGCAGGCACAACCCGCCAACCCGACCACTCCGCATGCTCAGGCTGCGCTGGCGTTATTGCAGGCGGAAGCCGCTGCACGCAAAGCCAAAGTCGATGAGCTCGAACTGGCACAGCTGTCGGCCAACAACCGCCAGGAACTGGCGCGGATGCGCGCCGAAGTCTACAAAAAGCGCCACGAGAAGATTGACGTTCAACTGCAGGCACTGCGCAATAACCTCAATGCCCAGCGACAGCGCGAAGCCGAACTGGCACTGGAAAAAACCGAGCAGTTGGCCGAGCAAAATGGCGATCTGCCGAAAAGTATCAGTCAGCAGTTGCAAATCAACCGTGAACTGTCTGCGGCGCTGAACAATCAGGCCCAGCGCATGGATCTGATTTCATCCCAACAACGTCAAGCCGCCGCGCAAACGCTGCAGGTGCGCCAGGCATTAAGCACCATTATCGAACAGGCCCAGTGGCTCGGCTCCTCATCGGCGCTGGGAGAAACCCTGCGTGCTCAGGTCGCCACGCTGCCGGAAATGCCCAAGCCGCAGCAGCTCGATGGCGATATGGCCCAACTGCGCGTACAGCGCCTGCAGTTTGAAAGCCAACTGGAAAAACTGTCACAGCGCGAATTCAAACGTGACGACGGCAGTGAACTGACCAGCGCGGAAAGACGCATTGTCGACGCCCAGTTACGCACTCAGAGGGAACTGCTGAATTCACTGCTGTCCGGGTGCGATACTCAGATCCTCGAGCTGACCAAGCTGAAAGTGGCCAACACCCAGTTGATCGAGGCGTTAAACGAAATCAAGGACGCCACCCACCGCTATCTGTTCTGGGTGCCTGACGTCAATCCTATCACCCTGTCCTATCCGATTAACGTCGCGCACGATCTGACGCGTCTGCTGTCGCTGGATACGCTGTCACAGCTCGGTGGGGCCTTCATGATGATGGTGACCAGCCGCGAAACGCTGATCCCCATCTTCGGAGCCCTGCTGCTGGTTATTTTCAGCATCAGCTCTCGCAAGCACTACCACGCCTTCCTGACACGCGCCAGCAGCCGGGTTGGCAAAGTGACCCAGGACGAATTCTTCCTGACCCTGCGCACCGTATTCTGGTCGATTTTGGTGGCACTGCCGCTGCCGGTGCTCTGGGCAGCGCTCGGCTTTGGCCTGCAAAGCGCCTGGAACTACCCGGTAGCCGAAGCGATCGGCAAGGGTGTCACCGCCACGCTGCCGATCCTGTGGGTATGTATGATTTGCGCCGCCTTCGCCCACCCGCAGGGGTTGTTTATCGTGCATTTCCGCTGGCCGGTGAAGCAGGTTTCACGCGCCATGCGCTATTACAAAATGTCGATCTGGCTGATAGTGCCGCTGATCATGGCGTTGATCACCTTCGACAGCCTGAAAGAACGCGAGTTTGCCAATACCCTGGGGCGGCTGTGCTTTATCCTGCTGTGTCTGGCTTTGGCCATCGTCACCAATAGCCTGAAACGCGCCGGCATCCCGCTGTATCTGGATAAAAAAGGCTCTGGCGAGAACATGGTCAACACCGCGCTGTGGGGGCTATTGCTGTCCGCGCCGCTGCTGGCGGCGCTGGCCTCTGCCGTCGGCTATCTGACCACCTCTCAGGCACTGTTGGCGCGGTTGGAAACGTCGGTGGCCATCTGGTTCTTCCTGCTGGTGATTTACCACATTATTCGCCGCTGGATGCTGATCCAACGGCGACGTATCGCCTTTGACCGCGCCAAGCAACGCCGGGCCGATATTCTGGCTCAGCGCGCACGCGGTGAAGAAGAAACGCCGCATACGCCCAATAGCACCGAAGGATCGATGGACATGGATGATTCAGAGATCGATCTGGATACCATCAGCGCCCAGTCGCTCCGGTTGGTTCGTTCGATCCTGACGATGATCGCGCTGGTGTCGGTGATCGTGCTGTGGTCAGAAATTCACTCGGCCTTCGCCTTCCTGGAAAACATCTCCCTGTGGGACGTGACGTCGACGGTCAACGGCGTGGAAACCGCGCATCCAATCACCTTGGGTGCGGTATTGATCGCCATCCTGGTGCTGATCGTTACCATGCAGTTGGTGCGTAACCTGCCGGCCCTGCTGGAGCTGGCGGTACTGCAGCACCTGGATCTGTCGCCGGGCACCGGCTACGCCATCACCACTATTACCAAGTATCTGTTGTTGTTGTTCGGCGCCATCCTCAGCTTTTCCTGGATCGGTATCGAATGGTCGAAATTGCAGTGGGTAGTGACCGCGCTCAGCGTGGGGTTGGGCTTTGGTATGCAGGAGATCTTCTCCAACTTTATCTCCGGCCTGATCATCCTGTTTGAAAAACCGATCCGCATTGGTGATACCGTGACGATCCGCAACCTGACCGGTACCGTCACCAAGATCAACACCCGCGCCACCACCATTTCAGACTGGGATCGCAAAGAGATCATCGTGCCGAACAAGGCGTTTATCACCGAGCAGTTCATTAACTGGTCGCTGTCGGACAACCTGACTCGTGTGGTACTGACCGTACCGGCACCGGCAGAAGCCAATAGCGAAGAAGTGACCAAGATCCTGACCAATGCCGCCGAACGCTGTTCGCTGGTGCTGGATAATCCGGCACCGGAGGTTTATCTGGTCGATCTGCAGCAGGGTATCCAGATCTTTGAACTGCGTATTTACGCCGCCGAGATGGGCCACCGCATGCCGTTGCGCCACGAGATCCATCAGTTGATCTTGTCCGGCTATCGCGAGCACGGCATTACGCTGCCGTACCCACCATTCCAGGTACGCAGCGAGACGCTGTCCCGCCTGACCAGCAACGGTCGCACGCCGGCCTCCACACCGGCGCCCAACACCAAACGCGAATCGGGCAGTTTGTAACCGCCGTATGCAAAAAGGGTTCGGCCATGGCCGAACCCTTTTTTTATCGCAATGGCACTGAATTAGCGGTTATGCGCGCCCGACCGGGAAGGCCAACACTTCACTCAGGCTTTCAGCGCCCAACGCCAGCATCACCAGCCGATCAACGCCTAGCGCCACACCGGAACACTCCGGCATACCGTGCTGCAGCGCATCCAGCAGGTTGTTATCAATCGGGTGCTGCGGCAAACCGCGTTCCGCTCGCTTGCGGTTATCCTGATCAAAACGCTGACGCTGCTCGCGGCTGTCGGTTAGTTCACGAAAGCCATTCGCCAGTTCAATACCTTTGAAATAGACTTCGAAACGCTCCGCCACGCGGTGATCTTCAGTGCTGATCTCCGCCAGCGACGCCTGGCTGGCCGGGAAGTGATAAACGAACGCCGGTTTGTCACGGCCGATGTACGGCTCCACGCCAACGGTAAACAACAATTGCAGCAGCGTATCGCGATCCTCTTCGGTATCGGCAATGTTGCTCAGATCGAGTTTGGCCGCCGCTTCACGCAGTTGTACCTTCTCCGCTGACAGCGGATCGATATCCAGATGGCGCAGGAAAGCCTGTTGATAAGACAGGGTCTCCGCACTCTCGCAGTCCAGAACCTGCTGCAGCAGATCATCCACCTCGTTCATCAACCGGTACATGTCGTAGTGAGGGCGGTACCACTCCAGCATGGTGAATTCAGGGTTGTGATGACGACCGGCCTCTTCGTTGCGGAAACTGCGCCCCATCTGATAGATCGGCCCGCTGCCCGCCGCCAGCAGACGTTTCATGTGGTATTCCGGGCTGGTCATCATGTACAGCGTCATGCCATCCGCCGCACCGGGCCCGACAAAACGCGTCTGGAACGGGAACAGGTGAATATCGGTGACCGTCGCCTGGCTCATGGTTGGCGTCTCAACTTCCAGCACGCCACGATCGGCGAAGAAACGCCGGATCTCAGTCAGGATCGCTGCGCGTTTCAACAAATTGGCGATGGGTGCACTTGGCTGCCAGCTTGCCGTTTCGCTCATGGTAATTACTCCGAAATCAAACAGGGGATGCAGTCTACTCGTATCCTGGCATGCAAACAAATTCTTAACAGCCCGGCCGCTTTAACCTCGACATTACCTGATAAATAGTTGGCAAAAAGGTTAATAAAAGTTGAATAAACGTTAAATCTAACCCACAGGCAATTATCCTTCCGCCCGCCGGTTAAAAGGCAAAACAATCGATCACATCAAATTTCTTCTACTTAACTTTAGGTATAGTTAATTCCACATTATTGGTGGGAGATATCTATCCTTAAGCTTTATGCAACGACAATGAACTCAGTTAGTTAGCACCCGAAGAATATTTATAAATATTAAGCATAGATATTTAATTTGCCGTTCTTAACAAGAATATTGGAGGAATGCAGTGCAAACCTTTAACGCCGATCTTGCCATTATTGGGGCCGGGGGTGCTGGTTTACGTGCAGCAATAGCCGCAGCGGAAGCCAACCCCCAACTGAAAATCGCGCTCATCTCAAAAGTCTACCCGATGCGCAGCCATACGGTAGCCGCCGAAGGGGGATCCGCCGCCGTCACTCAGGATCATGACTCTTTTGACTACCACTTCAATGACACCGTTGCCGGTGGCGACTGGTTGTGTGAGCAGGACGTGGTCGACCATTTCGTCCACAACTGCCCGCGGGAAATGACCCAGTTGGAACAGTGGGGCTGCCCGTGGAGCCGTAAACCGGACGGTTCGGTCAACGTGCGTCGCTTCGGCGGCATGAAGATTGAACGAACCTGGTTCGCCGCCGACAAGACCGGCTTCCACATGCTGCATACCCTGTTCCAGACCTCGCTCAAATACCCGCAAATCCAACGTTTCGACGAGCACTTTGTGCTGGATATTCTGGTGGATGACGGTCAGGTCCGCGGTTTGGTCGCAATGAACATGATGGAAGGCACCCGCGTGCAGATCCGCGCCAATGCGGTGATCATGGCCACCGGCGGTGCCGGACGCGTGTACCGCTACAACACCAATGGCGGCATCGTCACCGGTGATGGCATGGGCATGGCGTTCCATCACGGCATCCCACTGCGCGATATGGAGTTCGTCCAATATCACCCTACCGGCCTGCCGGGTTCCGGCATCCTGATGACCGAAGGCTGCCGCGGCGAAGGCGGTATTCTGGTGAACAAGGACGGCTACCGTTATTTGCAGGACTACGGCATGGGCCCGGAAACCCCGCTGGGCGAGCCGAAGAACAAATACATGGAGCTGGGCCCGCGCGATAAAGTTTCGCAGGCCTTCTGGCACGAATGGCGTGCCGGTCGCACCATCGCCACCCCGCGCGGCGACGTGGTCTATCTCGACCTGCGCCATCTGGGGGAAAAGAAGCTGCTCGAACGCCTGCCGTTCATCTGTGAACTGGCCAAGGCCTACGTCGGCGTCGATCCGGTAAAAGACCCCATCCCGGTACGCCCAACGGCGCATTACACCATGGGCGGCATTGAAACCGATCAAAACTGCGAAACCCGCATCAAGGGGCTGTTTGCCGTCGGCGAATGCTCTTCAGTCGGTCTGCACGGTGCCAACCGTCTGGGATCCAACTCGCTGGCGGAACTGGTGGTGTTCGGCCGGGTGGCCGGTGAGCATGCAGCTCGTCGCTCGCTGGAATCTGGCCCGGCCAATGGCAGTGCCCTTGATGCGCAAGGGCGTGACGTCGAAACCCGACTCAGCAATTTGATGAAGCAGGAAGGCAGCGAAAACTGGTCGAAGATCCGCGATGAAATGGGGCTGTCGATGGAAGAAGGCTGCGGTATCTACCGTACGCCAGAACTGATGCAAAAAACCATCGATAAACTGGCTGAGCTGAAAGAACGCTTCAAGCGCGTCAAAATCACCGATAACTCCAGCGTGTTCAATACCGACCTGTTGTACACCATCGAGCTGGGCTACGGCCTGGACGTCGCCGAGTGCATGGCGCACTCCGCCTTCAACCGCAAAGAATCCCGCGGCGCCCACCAGCGTCTGGATGAAGGCTGCACCGAACGTGACGACGTGAATTTCCTGAAGCATACGCTGGCGTTCCATAACCCGAACGGCGCACCGCGCCTGGAATACAGCGACGTGAAGATCACCAAACTGCCACCGGCCAAACGTGTGTACGGCGCTGAAGCCGAAGCGCAGGACAAAAAGGATAAGGAGCAGGCAAATGGCTGAGATGAACACCCTGAAAATCGAGGTCATGCGCTATAACCCGGAATGCGACGCAGAGCCACATTTCGAGACCTTCGCGGTGCCTTACGATGAACAAACCTCGCTGCTCGACGCGCTGGGTTACATTAAGGATAACCTGGCGCCTGACCTTTCCTACCGCTGGTCATGCCGCATGGCCATCTGCGGCTCGTGCGGCATGATGGTCAACCGGGTACCGAAGCTGGCCTGCAAGACCTTCCTGCGCGAATACACCGACGGCATGAAGGTAGAGGCACTGGGTAACTTCCCGATTGAACGCGATCTGGTGGTCGATATGACCCACTTTATCGAAAGCCTGGAGGCGATTAAGCCTTACATCATCGGCAATAACCGCAAACCGGAAGACGGCCCTAACGTGCAAACACCGTCGCAGATGGCCAAGTACCACCAGTTCTCCGGCTGTATCAACTGCGGGCTGTGTTACGCCGCTTGCCCGCAGTTCGGTTTGAACCCAGAGTTCATCGGCCCGGCGGCAATCACCCTGGCGCACCGCTACAACCTGGATAATCGCGACCACGGCCAGAAACAGCGCATGGCGCAACTCAACGGCCAAAACGGCGTGTGGAGCTGTACCTTTGTCGGCTACTGCTCTGAAGTGTGTCCGAAGCACGTCGACCCGGCCGCTGCTATCCAGCAGGGCAAGGTGGAAAGTGCCAAAGACTTCATGATCGCCATGCTGAAGCCGCAATAAGGGAGAGAAACCGCAATGACAACACAACGTAAGCCCTATGTGCGCACCATGACGCCAACCTGGTGGCAAAAGCTCGGCTTCTATCGTTTCTATATGCTGCGTGAAGGGACCTCGGTGCCGGCCGTGTGGTTCAGCATCGTGCTGATCTACGGCGTTTTTGCGCTGAAAGGCGGTGCGGAGAGCTGGGCAGGGTTCGTCGGTTTTCTGCAAAACCCGCTGGTGCTGCTGATTAACGTAGTCGCCCTGCTGGCGGCGCTGCTGCACACCAAAACCTGGTTCGATTTGGCACCGAAAGCCGCCAATATCGTGGTCAACAGCGAAAAAATGGGGCCAGGGCCTATCGTCAAAGCGCTGTGGGCGGTAACGCTGGTCGCCAGCGTGGTCATCCTGGCCGTGGCCCTGCTGTAATCCGGAGGAAACATGATAAATCAAGCACCTAAACGCTCAGACGAACCGGTTTTCTGGGGATTATTCGGCGCTGGCGGCATGTGGGGCGCGATCATCGCGCCCGCTATCGTGCTGCTGGTCGGCATTCTGCTGCCGCTGGGGTGGTTCCCAGGCGATGCGCTGGGCTATGACCGCGTGTTGGCTTTCTGCCAGAGCCTGATTGGCCGGTTGTTCCTGCTGCTGATGATTATTCTGCCGCTGTGGTGCGGTCTGCACCGTATTCACCATGCGATGCACGATTTGAAAATCCACGTGCCGGCCGGTAAATGGGTCTTCTATGGCCTGGCGGCCATCCTCAGCGTCGTCACCGTTATCGGCGTGGTAACGCTGTAAAACACTTCTGGCGGCCAAC
This sequence comes from Serratia sp. GW822-FHT06E05, assembly GCF_058799445.1. NCBI lineage: Bacteria > Pseudomonadati > Pseudomonadota > Gammaproteobacteria > Enterobacterales > Yersiniaceae > Serratia > Serratia sp. GW822-FHT06E05. The sequence goes on along the minus strand of NZ_JBXALM010000015.1, from coordinate 38,651 downwards.
TCCCGTTGGCCGTCTGCTTTGCCTTTCGGCTACACTGTTTATTCCAACCCGGTAAACAGGAGTAACCAATGCGTTTTCGGTCAAAGCTATGCGCGATCATTCCCGCCTTCCTTTCCGCCGCTTGCAGCGTTTCCCCGCCGAAGAATATCAAAGTAGTGAATGATTTCGACAGCCAGCGCTATCTCGGCACCTGGTATGAAATCGCGCGTTTTGATCACCGTTTTGAACGCGGCCTCGAACAGGTCACCGCCAACTACAGCCCACGCGAAGACGGCGGCCTCAAAGTGGTGAACCGGGGTTTTAATACGCAAAAACAACAATGGCAGGAAAGCACGGGCAAGGCCTATTTTACCGGCTCACCGCAGGTAGCCGCACTCAAGGTGTCCTTTTTTGGGCCTTTCTACGGTGGGTATAACGTGATTGAGTTGGATGCAGATTATCGCTACGCGCTGGTTTGCGGCCCAAACCGAGGGTATTTGTGGATACTGTCGCGCACGCCGACGCTGGACGCCGCCACGCGCGACAGATTAGTGCAAACCGCGAAACACAACGGCTTTGATACGGATAAGCTAATCTGGGTGAAACAAACGCAGCATCAGTGACTGCTGAACTTCAACCCAAGTATGCCGACAACAATCAGGCACAGGCTGAGGATGCGTGCGATATTGGTTGATTCACCAAGTAACACCATCCCCATAATTGCCGCGCCTACCGCACCAATGCCTGTCCAAACGGCATAAGCCGTGCCGGCGGGCAGCGTTTTCATCGCATGTGCCAACAGCAGCATGCTGACCACCATGGCGGCAACAGTAATAATGCTGGGGGTCAAACGAGTAAAACCATGGGTGTATTTCAGGCCAACAGCCCATACGACTTCCAACAAACCGGCAATAAGCAGAATAATCCAAGCCATGAAACAGGCTCCATAACGGTGGGGTCGTCCCCGAATGCAGATGCGTAAACGGGTCGTCCCATTTAGCGTTGTGATATGCCAGGGGATTATACCCACTGCCGGGGAGGATAACAGTACAAAGCTTTCGGCAGGAGATAGTCAAGAGGGGAAGCGGTATCCCACAACGATGCCTTTGGGCAGCTTTTCGCGGAATACCGCAAGTCAGTAAAGGGAGTTATTCCGCGCTACGCTGGATAGCCTTGCCGCCAGCCTGGATGTCCTCGCCCACGCCCTGAGTGGTGTTGCATGCGGTCAATGAGGTCAAGATCATCAAAGAGAAAATCGCGATAATACTTTTCTTCAGCATAGGAAAGTCCTTATTTGTCAGTGATGAAAAAGTACGGCTTTCTAAGCGTAGTAAATATTAGCGAGAGTTGCTGTTTAAAATGGTTTTATTTCGCACGATTACATTAGAGGCATTAATGGTTATTAGCTGGCAGTACGCGAAATAGCGCCGCCGAGATGCTGAACGTCCTCACCGAAACCACGGAAAGTATTACAGCCGCTAAGGGACATCAGTATTAACAGGGAGACAACGACCAACAGAGCTTTCTTTATCATGCTGATTCTGCCAAGGTATGCGGAAGGGGATAAAGCAAAGGAGCCACGCAGGGCCCCTTTCTTTTGAAACTTATTTTACGCGTGAAACGTATTCGCCAGAGCGGGTGTCAACGCGAACAACTTCACCAATCTGTACGAACAATGGAACCTTAACCACGGCGCCAGTGCTCAGGGTTGCAGGCTTGCCGCCGGTACCGGCAGTATCACCTTTCAGACCTGGATCGGTGTCAGTGATTTCTGCTTCGATAAAGTTCGGTGGCTGAACCGCGATTGGACGACCGTCCCACAGGGTAACGATACATTCTGCGTTGTCTTGCAGCCATTTTGCCGCATCAGAAACGGTTTTTTCTTCAACACCGTGTTGCTCGAAAGTCTCAGGGTGCATGAAGTGGTAGAACTCACCGTCGTTGTACAGGTAGTTCATGTTGGTATCTACCACGTCCGCGCCTTCGCAAGAGTCGGTAGATTTGAAGGTTTTCTCAACGCGAGTGCCGGTCAGCAGACGACGCATTTTAACGCGCGCAAATGCCTGGCCTTTGCCCGGTTTAACGAACTCACTGGATTCGATAGCGTAAGGTTCGCCCTCGAACATGATTTTAAGACCCGGACGGAAATCGTTGCTAGAATAAGTCGCCATGATGGCCCTCTGAATATTTAAACTGGTAGCTTAGCCAAAAAAATGGCACACATTATAACCCAAAGTACGGCATATAGAGAAGATTGGTTGCATCAACTCGCCGATGTTATTACCGATCCCGATGAATTACTGCAGCTTTTGTCACTGAATACGCATCCGGACCTGCCGCAGGGCCGTGAAGCCCGTCGGCTGTTTGCATTGCGCGTACCCCGCGCCTTCGCCGCACGCATGCGTCCCGGCGACGCCAATGACCCGCTATTGCGTCAGGTTCTGACCGCCAGCGAAGAATTCATCAATGCACCCGGCTTCACGACCGATCCGCTGGACGAACAGCGTAGCGTGGTGCCAGGCCTGCTGCACAAATACCGTAATCGTGCTTTGCTGTTGGTTAAAGGCGGCTGTGCGGTTAACTGCCGCTACTGCTTCCGTCGCCATTTTCCGTATCAGGACAACCAGGGCAATAAAGCCAACTGGCGTCAGGCGTTGGATTATATCCGCCAACACCCGGAACTGGATGAGATTATTTTCTCCGGTGGCGATCCGCTGATGGCCAAAGATCACGAGCTGGACTGGCTGATCGGGGAACTGGAAGCCATTGAGCACGTAAAACGCCTGCGCATCCACACCCGTTTGCCAGTGGTGATCCCGGCACGTATCACGCCAGAACTGTGCCGCAGGCTGTCGGCCTCACGCCTACAGGTGCTGATGGTCACGCACATCAATCATGCCAATGAGATTGACCGTGAACTGCAGGGAGCCATGGCGCAACTGCGTCTGGCCGGCGTCACCTTGCTGAACCAAAGTGTGTTGCTGCGCGGCATCAACGACAACGCCGACACGTTGGCGGCGCTGAGCAATGCGCTGTTTGACGCCGGTATCCTGCCCTATTACATCCACGTGCTGGATAAGGTACAAGGCGCGGCACACTTTATGGTCAGCGACGATGAAGCGCGCGCCATTATGCAGGCGCTGCTGAGCAAGGTTTCCGGATATATGGTGCCGCGTCTGACCCGTGAAGTCGGCGGCAAGCCAAGCAAAACGCCGCTCGACCTGCGCCTGATGCAAGATTGACTGACCGACGGAATGACAAAAACAAAAGAGGCATGCCTGGGCATGCCTCTTTTTTATGCTATGACGTACGCATTAATCTTGCGTTACGGGCACTTATAAACCTGGCCGGCCATTTTGCTGTCCAGCGGGGCAAAGCTTGAAAGCAGGTTCTGGCTTGGGCTGGTAGCACCATAAATCACGTTGCCGCCCATTGCCGCTGCCTTGTTGCGCAGATCGTTTGCCGCGCCGCGCATGGAGCTGCCTTCACCACCGTTACCGGACAACCAGTTGCTCTGGGTGCCAGTCACTTCGCCCACCAGCTGGCATTCTGCCGCCGGTTTGGTATCGGTAAATTTAACCTGCTGACCTGCGGCGGAAAGTTCATTGGTGCTGCTGCAACCTGCCAGCAGCAAGGCTGTCGAAAGACCCAGTAAGGCTTTAATCCGCATCTTGTTCCCCATCTATATTGAGAGTTTCGCAAAAGCTTATCAGAAAGCGTTGCTATCTCTTAAGCATCCGTTGCCACTGGTGCTGGCCAACGTCTTGAGCGACAGCTGATGAAAGATCAGTTTACCAGCTAAATCAGCCCGGTCTGCATAAATATCATCAAAAGCAGTGAGACAAAGCACGCAAAAAAAAACCCCGACCAATTGGCCGGGGCTTTTGCACACGCGAACGTGGGGGATGATTACATCATGCCGCCCATGCCGCCCATGCCACCCATACCGCCAGCGCCACCTAAATCAGGTGCGTCGCTTTTTGGCAGGTCGGTCACCATGCACTCGGTGGTGATCATCAGGCCAGCCACAGAAGCCGCGTACTGCAGAGCAGAACGGGTTACTTTGGTTGGATCCAGGATACCCATCGCGATCATGTCGCCGTATTCTTCGGTGTAAGCGTTGTAGCCGTAGCTGCCTTCGCCTGCTTTCACGTTGTTGGCAATCACGGAAGCTTCTTCACCGGCGTTGATTACGATCTGACGCAGTGGAGATTCCATCGCGCGCAGAGCAACCTTGATACCGACGTTCTGGTCTTCGTTGTCGCCTTTCAGGTTAGCGATTTTGCTTGCTACGCGGATCAGTGCAACACCACCGCCGGCAACCACGCCTTCTTCAACCGCAGCACGGGTCGCGTGCAGGGCATCTTCAACGCGGGCTTTCTTCTCTTTCATTTCAACTTCAGTTGCTGCGCCCACTTTGATAACGGCAACGCCGCCAGCCAGTTTAGCGACACGCTCCTGCAGTTTTTCACGATCGTAGTCAGAGGTCGCTTCTTCGATCTGCTGACGGATCTGGGTAACGCGGCCTTGGATAGTCGCTTCGTCGCCCACGCCATCGATGATGATGGTGGTGTCTTTGTTGATCACAACGCGCTTAGCCTGGCCCAGATCTTCCAGGGTCGCTTTTTCCAGCTCCAGACCAATCTCTTCAGAGATAACGGTACCGGCAGTCAGGGTAGCGATGTCCTGCAGCATGGCTTTACGACGGTCGCCGAAACCAGGTGCTTTAACCGCAGCCACTTTCACGATGCCGCGCATGGTGTTAACCACCAGAGTAGCCAGCGCTTCGCCTTCAACATCTTCAGCAATGATCAGCAGTGGTTTGCCGGCTTTCGCTACGGCTTCCAGTACTGGCAGCATTTCACGGATGTTGGAGATTTTCTTGTCAGCCAGCAGGATGAACGGGCTTTCCAGTTCGATAGAACCGGTTTCTGGCTTGTTGATGAAGTATGGAGACAGGTAACCGCGGTCGAACTGCATACCTTCAACAACGTCCAGCTCGTCTTGCAGGCCAGTGCCTTCTTCAACGGTGATAACGCCTTCTTTGCCCACTTTCTCCATCGCTTCTGCAATCAGTTTACCCACGGTTTCGTCGGAGTTTGCAGAGATGGTGCCTACCTGAGCGATAGCTTTGGAGTCAGAGCAAGGTACGGACAGTTTTTTCAGTTCTTCAACAGCGGCGATAACCGCTTTGTCGATACCGCGCTTCAGATCCATTGGGTTCATGCCGGCAGCCACAGCTTTCAGGCCTTCGGTGATGATGGATTGAGCCAGTACGGTTGCAGTGGTGGTACCGTCGCCCGCAGCGTCGTTCGCTTTAGAGGCAACTTCTTTCACCATTTGCGCGCCCATGTTTTCAAACTTGTCTTCCAGTTCGATTTCACGAGCAACAGATACGCCATCTTTAGTGATGGTAGGAGCGCCGAAGGACTTATCCAGCACTACGTTACGGCCTTTCGGGCCCAGGGTCACTTTTACTGCATCAGCGAGAACATTCACGCCGCGGAGCATTTTCACGCGAGCGTCATTGCCGAATTTTACGTCTTTAGCTGCCATTGGTATTTCCCTTCAACTCGTTCAGTTCAGAAGATAAAGCGCACTTACGCTTCAACAATTGCCAGAATGTCGCTTTCGGACATGATCAACACTTCTTCATTGTCGATCTTCTCTGCTTTCACGCCGTAACCGTCGTTGAAAATCACGATATCGCCAACTTTCACATCCAGCGGCTGGATGTTGCCGCTTTCCAGAACACGCCCTTTACCCACCGCGACAACTTCGCCACGAGTAGATTTACCCGCTGCAGAGCCAGTCAGGACGATGCCGCCAGCAGATTTTGATTCAACTTCTTTGCGCTTGACGATAACGCGGTCATGCAATGGACGAATACTCATTGAACGCTCTCCTGTAAGAAGGTCTCTATCAGATTTAGGGTTGTCACCGGATTGTGAATACCGGCTTGTGGGATTTGAAATGGGGGCATTCCATCCCCCTTCAAGGGGGCGGCCAAAAAAATTTTCGCTTTTGATGGCAATACTGAGCTACTGATGCGAAAAACGCGGCCTGGGCCGCGTTTTTTCAACGATCGTTGCGTTTGTCATGATCGTCGGGCTGATGATCCAGCGTATAGCGATCGTCGTTTTTACGCTGGAACTCGCCGTCGAAGGTGTTGCCGTTGGCAGCATTACCGCCCTGGCTCCAACCGCCGGGGCGGTAAACGGAAAGATGAGGCATCAACTTCAACGTCAGCGATTTTTGCACCGGGGGCAGTAACAACAACAGGCCGAGGAAATCGGTAAAGAATCCCGGCACCAGCAGCAAGAAGCCCGCTAACACCAGTGAAACACTTTTCACCATTTCCGACGCAGGGCTTTCACCTGCGGCCAGCTTTTGTTGCATCTGCATGAAGGTCTTCATGCCCTGGTTGCGCACCAGCGAAATACCGACGCAGGAGGTGAACACCACCAGCAACAGGGTAATCGCCACGCCCAATACGGCGGCGACTTTAATAAATAGGGATATCTCTATGTAAGCCAACAGAAATATCAGCAGTAACGGTAACCAGCGCACCTGGTTCTCCTCTGGTAGATCTGCGCAACCGCACGTTGGCGACGGCGCGAAAAGGGGGCCGGTAAACGGCCGACCTAAATACAATGGGGTCTGCCGGCGTGCATTTCAACCAAAGGCCCTTTTTTATTGCTAAAGTTAATAAACGTGAAAGGGATCACAGAACCAGAAACAGGCAATTTAAGAAGGCTCAGAAGGTGATCTGGATTCAGTCATTTATTACTAACCAGCATATGATCTGGGCAGCAACGGGCACAGTGGTTAATCGTTTCATGCCTGAAGCCTTCGGCAACATAATTTGGTTCCCTGACAATTAATTAATTCGGCAGCAATACAAAGAAGGTTCACATGTCAAATAACATTCGTATCGAAGAAGACCTGTTAGGAACACGTGAAGTCCCCGCAGAAGCCTATTACGGTGTTCACACTCTGCGTGCGATTGAAAACTTTTATATCAGCAACAGCAAAATCAGCGATGTGCCCGAGTTTGTTCGCGGCATGGTAATGGTAAAAAAAGCCGCAGCGATGGCGAACAAAGAACTCAAAACCATTCCACGTAAAATCGCTGATGTCATCATCCAGGCCTGTGACGAAGTGCTGGATAAAGGCAAATGCATGGACCAGTTCCCGGTGGATGTGTTCCAGGGCGGCGCGGGCACTTCATTGAACATGAACACCAACGAAGTGCTGGCGAATATTGGTCTGGAGCTGATGGGCCACCAGAAAGGCGAATACCAATACCTGAACCCTAACGATCATCTCAACAAGTGCCAGTCTACCAACGACGCCTACCCAACCGGTTTCCGCATTGCGGTTTACGCCTCTAATCAGAAGCTTATCGACGCCATCAACCAGCTGCGCGAAGGGTTTGACCGCAAGGCAAAAGAGTTTGAAACCATCCTGAAAATGGGGCGCACCCAGTTGCAGGATGCGGTGCCAATGACGTTGGGCCAGGAATTCCATGCGTTCAGCGTGTTGCTGAAAGAAGAAACCCGCAACCTGCATCGCACCGCCGAGCTGCTGCTGGAAGTGAACCTGGGTGCGACAGCAATCGGGACGGCGCTGAACACCCCGGAAGGCTACCCGCAACTGGCGGTTCAAAAATTGGCAGAAGTCAGCAACCTGCCTGTCGTGCCGGCCGAAGACTTGATCGAAGCCACCTCCGACTGCGGCGCCTACGTAATGGTGCACAGCGCGCTGAAACGCCTCGCAGTTAAACTGTCTAAAATTTGCAACGACCTGCGCCTGCTGTCTTCAGGCCCACGCGCCGGTCTGAACGAAATTAACCTGCCTGAACTGCAAGCGGGCTCATCCATCATGCCGGCCAAGGTCAACCCGGTCGTACCGGAAGTGGTCAATCAGGTATGTTTCAAGGTGATTGGCAACGACACTTGCGTTACCATGGCGGCCGAAGCGGGCCAACTGCAGTTGAACGTCATGGAGCCGGTGATTGGCCAGGCGATGTTCGAGTCCATTCACATCCTGACCAACGCCTGCTATAACCTGCTGGAAAAATGCATTAACGGCATCACCGCGAATAAAGAAGTGTGCGAGCACTACGTCTTCAATTCTATCGGTATCGTCACCTATCTGAACCCGTTCATTGGCCACCACAACGGTGACATCGTCGGGAAGATCTGCGCCGAAACCGGCAAGAGCGTACGTGAAGTCGTGCTGGAACGCGGTCTGCTGACCGAAGCCGAGCTGGATGACATCTTCTCCGTGGAGAACCTGATGCACCCGGCCTATAAAGCCAAACGCTATACGGATGAAAATGAACAATAATAGACACACCCGGTAGCCCAAAAAGGCACGCTAAATCCCCCTGGATAGCGTGCCTTTTTACTTTCCATCGCCCACAAAATTTTAACTTTTCGTTTTCAAAAAAACTTATTTTAAGGAGTAGACACTATGTTAGCCGTAGAATTGGTTATCGTTCTGCTGGCCATTTTTTTAGGGGCCAGGCTGGGCGGTATCGGGATTGGATTTGCAGGCGGGCTGGGGGTTTTGGTCCTGGCGTTAATTGGCGTGAAACCGGGCAGTATTCCGTTCGACGTCATTTCCATCATCATGGCGGTGATTGCCGCGATCTCGGCGATGCAGGTCGCCGGCGGTATGGACTATCTGGTGCAGCAAACGGAAAAACTGCTGCGCAAGAACCCCAAGCACATCACCATTCTGGCACCGATCGTCACCTATTTTCTGACTATCTTCGCCGGTACCGGCAACATTTCGCTTTCCGCGCTGCCGGTGATCGCTGAAGTCGCGAAAGAACAGGGCATCAAGCCTTGCCGTCCGCTGTCTACCGCTGTGGTATCCGCCCAGATTGCCATCACCGCCTCGCCAATTTCTGCCGCGGTGGTGTACATGTCTTCAGTGATGGAAGGGCACGGCGTCAGCTATCTGCACCTGCTGATGGTCGTGATGCCGTCTACCTTCTGCGCCGTACTGGTGATGTCGCTGCTGGTAAGCTGGCTGTTCGACTCCAAATTGTCGGACGATCCGGTTTACCTGAAGCGCCTGGAAGAAGGTTTGGTGACCCTGCGCGGCAACAAGATCATGGAAATCAAACCCCGCGCCAAAGTGTCGGTGCTGCTGTTCCTGCTTGGCGTGCTGTGCGTAGTGGCCTACGCCATCATCAACAGCCCGGGCTTGGGCCTGGTAGCAAAACCGCTGATGAACACCACCAACGCCATTCTGATCATCATGCTTAGCGTCGCTACCCTGACCACCCTGCTGTGCCGCGTCGATACCGATATGGTGCTTAATTCCAGCACCTTTAAGGCTGGCATGAGCGCCTGTATCTGTATTCTGGGGGTAGCCTGGTTGGGTGATACCTTTGTTCAAGCCAACATTGACTGGATCAAAGAGACTGCTGGCACGGTGATTCAATCGCATCCGTGGCTGTTGGCCGTGATTTTCTTCTTCTGCTCGGCGCTGCTGTATTCTCAGGCCGCCACCGCCAAGGCGCTGATGCCGATGGCGCTGGCGTTGAACGTATCGCCATTGACCGCAGTGGCTTCCTTCGCCGCCGTTTCCGGCCTGTTTATCCTGCCAACCTACCCAACGCTGGTCGCCGCGGTACAAATGGATGATACCGGCACCACCCGCATCGGGCGTTTTGTGTTTAACCACCCGTTCTTTATCCCCGGCACCATCGGCGTGATATTGGCGGTGCTGTTTGGCTTCCTGCTGGGCAGCGTGATGCTGTAATGCCTCACCCCGGGGCTGCGGCCCCGGTTTCCCCTCTCCTGCCCCACTGGCGATAAACTCGCCTTCTAGCTGACCGCCCTTCAAGGTATAGTGCCCACTGATAATCTGGATGAGAGGGCTGAAGATGTCTGATTGCGAAGCTGTCGTCATACTCTGCACCGCACCCGATGAGGCCACGGCACAAGACCTGGCGGCCCGGGTTCTGGGGGAAAAGCTGGCGGCCTGCGCCACGCTGTTACCCGGCGCAACGTCGTTATATTACTGGGAAGGGAAACTGGAACAGGAATATGAAGTGCAGATGCTGTTCAAAAGCGATTGCCACCATCAAGATGCCCTGCTCAGCTACCTGAAACAACATCACCCCTACCAGACGCCAGAACTGTTGGTGTTGCCGGTGATGGCCGGAGATAAAGACTACCTGTTATGGATCAACGCCTCATTAAACTGATTTTTCTGCTTTGCAGCCTGTTCTTTCTGCCGCAGGCGGCCCAGGCTTCGCTGTTCGGCCAAAACGGCGGTAGCCAGTTCGTGCCTGTCGATCAGGCCTTCGCCTTTGATTTCAAACAGCAAGGCAATCAGCTGTCGCTGGACTGGCAAATTCGTCCCGGTTATTACCTCTATCGCCAGCAGATCAAACTGGTGCCAAAGCAGGCCACGCTGGGCGCCTTTGAACTGCCCGCCGGGCTGAGCCACAAAGACGAATTTTTTGGCGAGGTCGCCATTTTCAAGCAACAGCTGAATCTGAAGATTCCGCTGCAACAAGCAACGGCAGATGCCAGCCTGAGCGTGACCTACCAGGGCTGCGCGGAAGCCGGTTTCTGCTACCCGCCGGAAACGCGCGTGATCCCGTTGAATGCCGTGAGCGCCTCCGCCGCTCCGATACTCCCTACTGCGGCAGAGCCGGTACCGGCTCCCAATGATCTGCCGTTTTCACCGCTGTGGGCATTGCTGATCGGTATCGGTATCGCTTTCACTCCCTGCGTTTTGCCGATGTACCCTCTGATTTCCGGCATCATTCTGGGCCGTGAAAAACCGCATAGCAGCGGTCGAATTTTGGCGTTGGCCGTGGTTTACGTGCAGGGTATGGCGCTGACCTATACCTTGCTGGGTTTGGTGGTCGCTGCCGCCGGGCTGCAGTTTCAAGCGGCACTGCAACATCCGTACGTGTTGATCGGCCTCTCAGTGCTGTTTATCGCCTTGGCATTGTCGATGTTTGGCCTCTATTCATTGCAATTGCCGGCATCGCTGCAAACGCGTTTAGCGGGCTGGAGCAATACCCAAAAAGGAGGCTCGCTGCCCGGCGTGTTCCTGATGGGGGCTCTGGCTGGATTGATCTGTTCCCCTTGTACCACCGCACCACTCAGCGCGATCCTGCTCTACATTGCCCAGAGCGGTAATATGTGGGCCGGCGGCGGTACCTTGTACCTTTACGCATTAGGCATGGGGATCCCGCTGGTGCTCGTCACCCTGTTCGGCAACCGCCTGCTGCCGCGTAGCGGCCCATGGATGCAGTATGTCAAAGAGGCTTTCGGCTTTGTGATCCTCGCCCTGCCGGTATTTCTGCTGGAGCGTGTGATCGGCGATCTGTGGGGGCTGCGGCTGTGGAGCCTGCTGGGCCTGGCGTTCTTCGGCTGGGCATTTGCCCTTAGCCTGAAAACCTCCCGCGGCTGGGCCCGTGTTTTACAGATGCTATTACTGGCAGCGGCGGTGATTGCCGCACGGCCGTTGCAAGACTGGGCTTTTGGCGTTAACAGCACTCAGCAGGCAGCACCACATCTGAACTTTACGCAGATCAGTAATGTGGAGCAGCTCAACCTGGCGCTGCAGCAAGCACAGGGTAAACCAGTGATGCTGGATCTGTATGCCGATTGGTGCGTCGCCTGCAAAGAGTTCGAAAAGTATACCTTTAGTGATGCGGTCGTTCAGGCTAAGCTGGCCAATGCCGTGCTGCTGCAGGCGGATGTGACCGCCAACAATGCCGAACAGGCAGCATTGCTCAAGCACTTGAAAGTCCTGGGTTTGCCGACAATTCTATTTTTTAACGGCGCAGGGCAAGAGTTGACGGCCCAGCGGGTGACTGGATTTATGGATGCTCCAACGTTCAACGCGCATTTGCAGAAAGTAGTGCAATAAATAACACTGAAGTTCAGAACCGAATTTGGAGGGAGCAAAAGTGCAACGCGAACAAGTTCTTGATACGGCACTGGGTCTGTTGGAACAACAGGGCCTGGCAACCACCACATTAGAAATGCTGGCAGAAAAACTCGACGTACAGCCGAGCGATCTTAAACGCTTCTGGCCGGATCGCGAAGCGCTGCTGTATGACTGCCTGCGCTATCACGGCCAGCAAATTGACACCTGGCGTCGTCAGTTGCTGCTGGACGAAGCCCTGAGCCCACAGCAAAAATTGCTGGCACGCTACGACGTGCTGGCAGAGTACGTACAACACGATCGCTATCCCGGCTGCCTGTTTATTGCCGCCTGTAGCTTCTTCCCGGAAGTGGATCACCCTATCCACCAGCTGGCCGAGCAGCAGAAGCTAACTTCGCTGGAACTGACGCGCGACCTGCTGCGAGAAATGGACGCCGACGATGCGGATATGGTGGCGCAGCAGATGGAACTGATCCAAGAGGGCTGCCTCAGCAAACTGCTGATAAAACGTCAGCTCCAGGACGTATCCGTTGCCAAGCGCTTGGCTGAAGACATCTTGCAGGTCGCTCAGTGCCGCAGAAATGGCGCATTAAGCTGAATGACACCGTGGCGGCGAGCGCAACCACGGTACTTTACGCCCATCTCGCGCTTTTTTTGCTCCCTTTGACTGAAAAGCCAGCAACCGGACGCGTTTTGCCTTATTTCGTTCACAAAGCCGTTGACTGACTTCGGCCAATACGGTTTAATGCTGCGCGTTGCCCGGATAGCTCAGTCGGTAGAGCAGGGGATTGAAAATCCCCGTGTCCTTGGTTCGATTCCGAGTCCGGGCACCATATTTAGAGAACCCAGCCAATGGCTGGGTTTTTGCTTTTCTGGAGTGAGACTCTTCATCGAACACGTTCGATTATTCGGCCAGAGGCCTCACCCTGCGGGCCAACGCTAAAGCGTTGTTCAATCCGGCGCAAGCGGCGGTTGTCCGGGTCCGGGTCCGGGCACCATCTTTAGAAGAACTCGCCTATGGCGGTTTTTTTGCTTTCTGGGGTTTCGATAGATCTCTGGTCGCGTTGATCGCTGAAGTCACTACCCTGCTTCTTCCATCCAGCCTGAGCATTTCTCTTTAGTGCCCCTCCCCCTGCGGTCTCTATGGCTTTAGCTGGTCGGCTATAAACTGCCAATAACCATTATTCCCATCATGATGTATATATTTAGGGTAAATTCATCAAGACAGGCTGCATCCGATCTTTGTCCGGCCTTAGGAAACACGCTTCATCTCTCCCTTTCAGATATGTGAAACAAGTGAATCTGGCCAGGCCATCTTCTGCATTTACCTGAGCTTTATTTGCATAGTCGCACCCACTTCGGGTAAACAGTATGTGCGTGCATTGACACATCTCCTGCACCTAAAGAAAACTATGACCGTTGCATGTGCCAAGAGCGGAAGTTGCTAAAGCGGCTTGTCTTAGGGGCAATATCAACCATGTGTCGCGATACTTTAAAACGAATTTCCGGAATTGATGCTTTATCCAGATTTTTGAGTATGTACTCGGTATGGCACAAGGAACCTGGTTCACTAATCTTAGCCACGGGAGTGATATGTCTGATCTTTAATGGAGATGATTCGCCTGTTTTCGATCCCACGACTTAATAAAAACCAGCAAACCTCATCAACACTATTTTGGTAGTCCACCGAGTTAATAATATGGAAATACCATCATTTGAACTGATAGATCAAAAGGTTGAAGTTTCGTGACTGCGACTTGGAGAGCTCGGGACAATGGATACACACACTTTCAGTTTTTATCTCAACGCCGAAATAAATGTTTGAAAGTCGCGAGAAAGCACGAAAAATCAACCATAAATTATTTTAATTCTGACCAATTTAAAAACGAGTTTTGTAAATCCCCGTGAGCGTTTAAGTTGGCGCCGGTTGAACAATCGATGTTGCCCGGCGCCAGTACCGCCATGCCCCCACGCAGAGCGACCTCGCGTGGACTCAGTCGCCCTTCGAAGCCTGGGCCTGTGTTTCCTCCACCGGGCAATAAGGTGTAGGATCGACTGGCCAGATCACTTTACCGTTGCCGGCTACCAATTGTTCCGCGCCACAATGGGTATGCTTGATAGCGAATAGTGGCCTACCCTGAAGGTCGTAGGCAGCACGCAGCATGCTCACGGCGTTGTCGCCTTCACCCACTTGGTCGTACCCAAATACAACATTGCGATCTTTGTCGATGACGAGTTCCTGCCACTCAGGGGCAATCAACTGCTTACCATCCAGATTCAATAGTGCTACGTGACTCTTCTTGTCCAGGCCGTCAATCGCGCGCAAGTAGTGGCCGCTCTCATCGAGTTTGATATTTATGAAGTGCTCCGGCTTAGCCAGCACTTTACCAGCGGCATCCATTACACCTACGGCGGGAATCAATTCGTTCTGACCCAACATGGTCACGGTGATCATCGGTGTATCAACGCGGCTGAACACGAAACGATCCGGCGTAAGCACGCCCACCTGCTTGTAGGTAGTGGGCACCAACTCGCGACCGTTGTTCAGGTCATAGATGCCAGCGGTGTACGAGAACGTCGACTCTTTCTTGAACACAGAGGCATAGCCCGGTACGTAGTTGATCATGCCCAACGTGCCGAGGCCTGCCTCCTGCGCATAGTCATAGGTGGGTTGCATCATCCATGCGCCGCTACGATCGATCACGCCATACTTGGAGTTGTCCCGGTTGACACCCCCGCTGGCCTTGGCGAACGCACCTTTCTTGCTGAAAGGCATACAGTCGGCAAAGCGTGGCTCGATCACTATCTTGCCGGTGTAATCCATGTAACCGCAGGAGCTGTCGTACTTTTCGCGAAAGCTCACAAGGCCTTCGCTGGGTATACCTAACCAGTTGTACTTGGCAGGTATAGTGAGTGTACCGCTAGCATCGATAAGCCCTTTGCTCTTGAAATCGGGCGAAGTCACTACCATATGGCCGTCCCGCATCTCGCCTATTTCACTGTAATCGGCCTTTTTCTGCGAACCGTCTTTGAGGTTAATGATCCAGTTCTGGTTTCCACGCGTGCCTATGACGAGACCTCCACGTTTGGAGAAATCCTGGCGTAAAGTCAAGGAGTCATAGATCGCATCGGTGAGGTGCTTGCCGTGAACATCGAGGATGCCATTCTTGCCGTTCAACTCATAACCAATGTACTGGCCGTCGCGGACGGAAAACATATCGTCGTAACGCGCGGGCTGCACTTCGTTGCCGTGATAGTCCATGGCCCCGACCTTGCCGTCATGGGTGAAGGCGAAGTAACCGGGTGCAAGGTCATATATGTTCTCACCCAGCGTCTTGATCGGCGTCTTAGCCTTGACGTCGGCCAACTGCCATGTGTTGCCTTGTTGCAGCAGCATGGTGTCGTTCATGGGGAATGAGGCGTATGCGTCGTACTGATCGCTATTAAATGGCACCACCAACGCAGCAGTCTGGTCTATCACGGCACAACTGTCGTTGACACATATGGCGCTGTTAAATGGTTGCGGGGCAGGGACTTTCGGTTGTTGCATTTGACCGGCTGACTCGCCATCGGAGTAGCAGGCACTGAGCAGCACAGCCAGGCTGGCAACAAATAACAAACGGGGGGAAAGGTGACGATACATGTCGTTGAAATAGTCCTTATAAAGTATTAACGTGGATAATTCAGTTCGCCTGGGGAAAAGGCGTAATGAACATTCATAATTTTCAGCCTGATTGTTATTAATAAACCAGCTCAAAAACAATAGATAGTGGGGAAATCCGAAATGAGATAAAATATTATGATAGCTATCGGACATTCACTCTTTAGTGCCTTATTCTGGGGCAGTATGAAACTTACGATAAAAACGATGAACCCACTGTAAATGGCTAACCGATTATTTATTAATTATTTAAACCGCCGTTCAAGCTTCTGGATGCGCAACATTTTTTGTGGATAAACCGTCCGCAGGTATGCGGATCAAAAAACACCTTGTCATCGACTAAACGAACCTAATACATTACGTTTTTAAATCCAATAAATTAATTTGTGATTCATATGCTTACAACAATTATTCCACTTAAAAACATTCTTTTTATCAAAATCGGTTAGCACAAATAGCTATCGAGGATCACATTGGCAGCAAAACACCGATTTAATCGTCTTTTAATTACAGATGCTGTAAATTATCAATAACATGATAGCAAGTGCTGTGAATCCTTTATATTATCCAGCCCCCTCGAAACCCTGCCGCTGGCGACCCCGTGCAGATATCTGGTATGGAATAGAAGTCTGGCCGAAAGTTGAACCTTCAGCTAGCCAGTACAGATTATTACTCAAACTTGATAACGTATAATCATGCCCCCTCTTTTAAAAAACTGCCTATAGCTGGATTTTTTGCTTTCTGGGATAAGGCACGACCTTATTGCGCATCGATCCAGGCCGAAAGCTGCTGCAATTCCTCCGTGAGGATTTGCCGCAGCGGAATCAATTTATCCGGTGTCTGCTCCAGCTCGGAACAGGCCTCAACCGCACGCTGCAGGCCCAAACTGGCACAGCTGCTTTTTAGTTTATGTGCCAAATGCGCAACCTTGCGCTCATCGCCCGCTTCGCTGGCCTGTTCAAGCTCAGTAACCCATAACAAGGCATGTTCTACGAACAAGTCTCGCCACTCGCTGATTTTCTCTTTACCGAACACCGCCATATCCTGCGTTAGCTGAACGAAATCCAAACTGGGAGCGAGCCGTATCGGGCGTTTTTCTGCTGTTAAATAGTGCTCAATCAGTCGGCTTAATGCTGCACAGGCGATAGGCTTTTGTATCAATCCGCAGAATATTTCGCCGACGCGGAGCCTTAACATTTCGTCGGCAACATGGGCGCTGAAACCAATAAGGGGTAACTGTGGCTGCAACGCAGCAATCAGCCCAGAGAGCGTCACACCGTCCATATCCGGCAGATCCAAATCCACCAGTACACCGCTGAATGCGCCATCAACTGCCAATAGGTTCAATGCGCTTTGGCCATCGCCAACCACCTCAACCATGGCATGGCAAGACAGCAACATTTCGGCAGTAATACGCTGGGTGACCAGGTTATCTTCCACCAGCAGCAGACGGTAACCCGAAAGATCCGTTCGTTCTTCTGCCCGATGCTGTATTGGTGTGGCTGCAACAACCAGCGGCAGATTCAGTGAAAAGCAACTGCCGCTTCCCGGCGTGCTGTTGACGCTTAAGCTGCCTTGCAGTGCCTCCGCCAGCCCCCGGCTGATCGCCAATCCCAGCCCGGTGCCACCGCGCTTGGCCGTCAGCTGTACAAAGGGTTTGAAAATCTGTGCCAGTGCTTCACCGGCAATGCCACACCCCGTATCTGCAACGTCAATTTGCCAGCGCGGCCCATCAATATGGCAGCGAATATCCACCCGGCCTTGATCGGTGAAACGCAGGGCGTTAGCCAGCAAATTCATCACAATTTGGCGAATACGCCGCGGATCACCCTTCAGCCATTGCGGCAATTCGTCAGCACAAGTGAGAGCCAATGTAATCTCACGATGACGTACCCGCCCGGAGATTAACCTCATGATACTCGCCAGTAACTGACGTGGGTCGAATGCCTCGTCGTTGAGCGTCACGCTGCCCTTACCCGCCTCTAGCGCTGAATAATCCAGAATATCGTTGAGGATCGCCAATAGACTCTCACCGGAGTCATTGATCGCCTGTACGTAGGAAAGGTTCTTTAGCGACAGCGGCTGTTCCGACAACAGCTGAGCCGTGCCCAGAATACCGTGCAACGGGGTTCGAATTTCATGGCTCATTGCGGCCAAAAAGGCCGACTTAGCCCGGTTGGCCTTTTCCGCCTCAGCACGAGCCTGATGGTGCTCTACCACCATTGCTTCCAATTCGGCCGTACGTAATTCAACTTGTGCCGCAAGATATTGCCGCTGATTTTGTAGGGCGTCGGCATTTGCGCGGAAAGCCTCCATCAACTGCCCCATGGTATTTAATTCACGCACGCCGGATGTTGCGGGGAAGGGAGAGTTGAGATCGCCCTCCAATAACCTTTGCAAAGCTGCGGTTTGCTTCGCCAATGGCAACGTCACCGAATGCCAAACCACGCGCCACAAAATTAGCGACAGTGCCACCAACGAAAAAAAACTCAAGATAATCAGCCAGAACTTACCCGTTTCTCGAGCCTGTCGAAGGGTCTCTAACGCCTGACTATTGCGCCGTTCAATATCACCGACCTGACGACTGATTTCGGTACTGAAACGAGTAAACATATCCAGGTTGTTTTGTGACAATGCCTGAAGCTGCGCGCGGATATCCCTTTCCCGCTGATACAGTGCCGCAAGCTGTTGATAACGTGTCAGAGTCTGTAATTCACGCGCTATCTTTTCGCTTGTAAGGGGATCTTCGACTCGCTCCTGCCTGCGCTGGAGAATACGAACGTAGTTGCCGATACGGGAGATTAATTCTGCTGGCGCACGCTCGGCCAGCTCCTTCTCCAGCAGCAAAATCAGATGCTCAATTTGTATTGCATTGAGCCGCAGCTCCGCCATTTGGTTTTGGTATTCAAAATCGATATCAATCAGGCGATCCAATGCCTGCTCTGCGGCATGATTGCGATGCTGCTCAATCAAATCGTAAATCCCTGCCTGCGTGACGCCTGCGGCCGTTGCGGCATTGTTTAACTGCCCTTTGGCCAACTCGGCAATGCGGGCCGCCGCATCCATAATTTCACGGGAAAGATCGCGTTGCTGCTTGCGCAATGCCAGGCGCCGGCCCACCAATTCGCCCTGCAGGCCTAAACTGTGTGTAATGTCGGACTCCTGTTGTTCTATCGCCGCCGTATCAAATCCTTGACTGCGTAAACGTTCCAAGAGCCGGCTGATACGCAAACTTTGTACCGTGAGCATTTTCCCTTGCTCGATCCAATCTGCGTGCGTATCGGCATTCGTCAGGCTTTGAGCGGAAAACAATTCGTAAGCACTGGCCTCGCTGAGTTGACGAGCTATATTCATCGTTGGGATCACTGACCGGGTATTGTTTTGTTCGACTTCGCCAATAAAGCGAAAGCCCAACCAGCCTATCAACGAACTGATCAACGCTAACCCTGCCATCAGCAAAAAAGCCAACCAAAGTCGCCGTGTTAACGAAGGGTGCCCCATAGGTATCCTGATGATGAAATTAAAGTTGTTTTATCAGTGACGAAACCTCTAGCATAAAGGCTTATTAATTATGAGGCTATTATGCGCAACGCGATTTTCCGTTTTCTTGTATCGTTTTTCTGCGGCACGATAACCTGTTCGGCATTGGCGGTCTCACCGGCCCCTCTGGTGCGCTGGCTAAACGAGCGTCAATCTGAGCCAGCTGCCGCCACGCCAGTATTGCAGGCGGAACGTCGTTGGAAACTGTGCGCCCTCTATCCCAGTCTGAAAGACGCTTACTGGCTCTCCATCAACTACGGCATGGTGCAGGAAGCCCAACGCACCAATGTGACGCTGAAGATATTTGAAGCCGGCGGGTATTCGCAGCTTGAAGCCCAGCGCGAGCAATTAACGCTCTGTCGCCAATGGCAGGCCGATGCGATTTTGCTTGGCAGCAGCCTGGCTCAATTCCCCGATCTGGCGGCTTCCGTTGGCGACACGCCGGTGATTGCCGTAGTGAATGAGCTGAACTTTGCGACTACCCGCTCCCGGGTGGGCGTACCCTGGTTTCAAATGGGTTACCAACCCGGCCGATACCTGATCGATCATCCCCCTCACCCTTCACTCAACGTGCTGCTAATGCCTGGGCCAAAAGATGCAGGCGGTAGCCAGGAAATGATCGACGGGTTTCGCACCGCAGTTGAAGGCAGTTCGATACAGATCGTCGATGTGGTTTATGGCGATAATGACGTAGAGATCCAACGTAATTTGTTGCAGGACATGTTGGAAAAACACCCTGAAATCAATCTGGTCGCGGGGAACGCCATCGCCGCGCAAGTGGCCATGGGGGAGGCGCGCAATCGCCCTCATCCCTTGGGGATTGTCTCTTTTTATCTGTCACATCAGGTGTATCGGGGACTTAAACGAAACAGAATAATCATGGCGGTCAGTGACCAGATGGTGCTTCAGGGTGAGCTGGCTATCGATCAAGCCATCAGAGTTTTGCAGCAACAAAGCGTGGAAAATAATATCAGCCCGCAAATCCTGCTGCTGACGCCGGCGAATATCACCCCAGAGAAGGTAAAGTTGTCCCTTTCTCCCCTGGGTTTTCGTCCGGTGTACCTGTTTCCGTCAGCTGACCTCGGCCGCCAGGAAGTAACCCTCCCCGTGCCGAGTGACAAAGAGTTCGTGACTCAGTTTGTTTCTCAATCTGCGAATTAGGACATCCACGGTACGGAGATCCGGCTGTTCCACCCGCTGGGATGACAACATCCGTAACAGCCGCTCACGGCTCAATACCGTGCCCGGGTTGGTGATAAAGGCCAACAGCATTTCATATTCAGCCCGAGTCAGGCGAATTTGCTCCCCCTCACACTCCAGCGTATGCCGGGAAGGATTAAGGCAATACCCGGCGAACAGATAGCAGTTCTCCTGCTGCCCCTGCCTGGCAGGCATTTTGGCAAGATCGATGCGCCACAGAAGGTTTTTAACCCGCACCACCAGCTCACGCAACTCCAGTGGTTTGGTCACATAGTCATCCGCTCCCATCTCCAGCCCTACAATCCGATCAATCTGATCGCAACGCCCAGTAACGAGAATAATGCCGACGTTTGAACGTTCACGCAGGGCTCGTGTCAACAACAAACCATTTTCATTGGGCAGGTTGATATCCAGCAGCACCAAATCCACCGGCTGAAGCAGCATAATTTCCTTCAGCCCCGCGCCACTTTCAGCCACAGAAACCTGATAGCCCTCATGAACAAAATAATCACGTAAGCGCGCTTGCGTAACCGGATCGTCCTCAACGATAACAATGTGATGGCTCATGATTTCACTCCCGCCCCAGTCTGTTCATATCCATTCATATTCTGACTTATTCCATTCATCCAGACCCGTGACCCCGTTCATATTTACTCAATATCCTACTAAAGGAGTACCCATAATAACGAGAAGGTTTATTTATGAGCAAACTTTGGCGAAAACTGACACGGCCCAGTGCCAAGTGGTCAGTGCTGGCACTGTTAGGGATCGGTTGTATTCTCGGATTGGCCATCATCATCGTGCCGCACGCTGGCATTAAGCTGACCAGCAATACGGAATTTTGCGTCAGTTGTCATGCGATGCAGCCGGTATATCAAGAATATAAACAGTCCGTTCACTTTAAAAATGCGTCTGGCGTACGCGCAGAATGCCGTGACTGCCATATCCCACCGGATGTTCCGGGCATGCTGTGGCGCAAATTGGAAGCGGCCAACGATCTCTATCAAAACTTTATTGCTCATTCGATCGATACGCCGGAAAAATTCGAAGCGAAACGTGCCGAGCTGGCCAAGCGCGAATGGAAGCGCATGAAAGACAACAACTCCGTCGGCTGCCGTTCCTGCCATAACTACGAGGCCATGGAGCACAGCAAGCAGCACCCGGAAGCGGCCAAACAGATGAGCATCGCAGCGAAAGACAATCAGTCTTGCGTTGATTGTCACAAGGGGATTGCTCACCAACTACCGGACATGAGTAGCGGTTTCCGCAAACAGTTTGAAGATATGCGCCTGCGCGCCGACGAAAACAGCGACGGCAACACGCTGTATACGTTGGACATGAAACCTATCTACGCGGCCAAAGGCGATAAAGAACCGGCTGGCTCACTGCTGCCGGCCTCAGAAGTTAAGGTCTTAAAACGTGACGGCGATTGGCTCGAAGTGCAAATCGTGGGTTGGACAGAAACCGAGGGGCGCCAACGCGTACTGTCGCTGCTGCCTGGCAAACGCATTTTTGTGTCGTCCATTCGTGATGAAGTGCAAAAACACGCCCAAACGCTTGAAAAAACCACGGTAGCCGCCACCGGTGCGGAATGGAGCAAATTGCAAACTACCGCATGGGTACAAAAAGGCGATCTGGTCAACGATATCAAGCCTATCTGGGCCTACACCAGCGCGCTGTACACCGGCACCTGTAACCAGTGCCACGGTGCTCCTGACATTGCGCACTTTGATGCCAACGGTTGGATCGGAACGCTGAACGGCATGGTGGGCTTTACCAGCCTTGATAAGCGCGAAGAACGCACCTTGCTGAAGTATTTGCAGATGAATGCTTCCGATACCGGCGGCGCAGACCAGAAACACTAAGGGAGAATGCACATGAAATCATCACAGAATATCAGCTTGTCCCGCCGTCGCTTTCTGGCTCAGCTTGGCGGATTAACGGCCATTGGCATGATTGGTCCTTCGCTGTTAGTGCCCAAAAACGCACTGGCCCAGGGTGGCCTGCAAGAAGGCATACTGACCGGCTCCCACTGGGGGGCTATCCGTGCCACCGTGATGGACGGGCGGTTTATCGCCGCCAAACCCTTTGAAATGGATAAATATCCCTCAAAAATGATTGCGGGCCTGCCCGATCACGTTCATGGCACAGCACGCATCCGTTACCCGATGGTGAGAATTGACTGGCTGCGCAAACGCCATTTGAGTGATACCACCCAGCGCGGCGATAACCGCTTTGTGCGGGTAAGTTGGGATGAAGCACTGAACCTGTTCTATCAAGAGCTTGAGCGGGTGCAAAAAACCTACGGCCCGTCGGCTTTGTTATCCGGCACCGGTTGGCAATCGACCGGCATGTTCCACAATGCCGCCGGCATGCTGGCACGTGCGCTGGCCCTGCACGGGGATTCTGTCGGTACCGGCGGTGACTATTCAACCGGTGCCGCTCAGGTGATTTTGCCGCGGGTCGTGGGATCAATGGAAGTGTATGAACAGCAAACCTCCTGGCCGTTGGTGCTGAAAAACAGCAAAACGCTGGTGCTCTGGGGCTCGGATCTGGTCAAAAATCAGCAGGCCAACTGGTGGTGCCCAGATCATGATGTCTATGAATATTACGCCGAGCTAAAGGCCAAGGCGGCCAAAGGTGAAATCAACGTCGTCAGCATTGACCCTGTGGTGTCATCTACCCATGAGTTTTTAGGTCGCGAACATGTGCAGCATATAGCAATAAACCCGCAAACGGATGTGCCCTTGCAATTAGCGCTGGCGCACACACTGTACAGCGAGAATCTGCATGATGCCCACTTCCTCAAAACCTATTGCGTTGGCTTCGATCAGTTTCTCCCTTACTTGTTGGGCCAAACGGACAGCCAGCCCAAAGATGCCAAATGGGCATCGGCGCTGTGTGGTATTGATGCCGAAATCATCCGGGCACTGGCTCGCCAAATGGCAGCCAACCGTACGCAAATCATTGCAGGCTGGTGTGTGCAACGCATGCAACACGGTGAACAATGGGCATGGATGACGGTAGTGGTGGCGGCGATGCTTGGCCAAATAGGCTTACCTGGCGGCGGGTTCGGTTTTGGTTGGCACTACAACGGCGCAGGCACACCAAGCCGTAAAGGAGTGATCCTGAGCGGTTTCTCGGGATCCACCAACACACCGGCACGCTATGCCAAAGGGGATTTCAAAGGTTACAGCAGTACCATTCCGATCGCGCGCTTTATCGATGCCATGCTAGACCCGGGCAAGGAGATCGATTGGAATGGCAAACGCGTCAAGCTGCCAATGCTGAAAATGTGCGTATTTGCAGGTACCAACCCGTTCCATCGCCACCAGCAGGTTAACCGGATGATTGCCGGCTGGCAGAAGCTGGAAACCGTCATTTCTATCGATAATCAGTGGACCTCAACCTGTCGTTTTGCCGATATCGTTCTGCCAGCCACCACGCAATTCGAACGCAACGATCTCGATCAGTTTGGCAACCACTCCAATCGCGGCATTATCGCGATGAAACAGCTGGTACCGCCGCAATTTGAGGCACGTAATGACTTCGATATCCTGCGCGAACTTTGCAAACTGTTCGATCGCGAACGTGATTTCACCGAAGGCCTGGATGAAATGGGGTGGATCAAACGTATCTACCAGGACGGCGCACGCCAGGGCAAAGGACGCGGTGTGGCTTTGCCTGCATTCGATGAATTTTGGGATGGTGACGGCTACGTCGAGTTCCATCATCCCGAAATGTTCGTGCGTCACCAAGCGTTTCGTCAAGATCCAGACCTGGAGCCTTTAGGTACCCCAAGCGGCCTGATCGAGATTTACTCAAAGAGCATTGCCGATATGAATTATAAGAATTGCAAAGGTTACCCAATGTGGTTTGAAAAAGCAGAACGCTCACACGGCGGACCGCTTTCAGCGAGCTATCCACTGCATTTGCAGTCGGTGCATCCCGATTTCCGACTGCACTCACAGCTGTGTGAATCTGAAACCTTGCGTGCGCAGTACAGCGTCGCGGGCAAGGAGCCGGTATTTATCAGCCCACAGGACGCTATTGCTCGCGGCATCAATAATGGCGATGTTGTACGAGTATTTAACGCACGTGGCCAGGTTTTAGCCGGCGCTGTAGTTTCAGATCGCTATTCGCCGGGCGTGATCCGCATCCATGAAGGTGCCTGGTACGATCCTGAACGCGGTGGCGTGGCAGGCACACTGTGCAAATACGGTAATCCAAACGTGTTGACGTTGGACATCGGCTCATCCGAACTGGCTCAGGCGACCAGCGCCCATACGGCCCTCGTTGAGATTGAACGCTTTAATGGCAAAATCGAACCCGTTACCGCGTTTGATGGCCCGTTCGAAATGGTCGCTCGATGCGACTATGTATCGATGACGCCAGCAAACATGCCGCAGTAAGGAGAAGGCTCTATGCAAGATCAGGTTCCAGGGTTGGAAAGCCCGCATTACGCATGCCTCTATGCCTGGCTATCCGGCAGTTTCGCCCGCGAGCTGAGCGACGTGCAGATTGCAGAACTGACCAGCCCTGAGCTGGTTGCTTGGTTGGCGGTACTTGAACCCATCCCGGCGCTTACGACACCGGTAGTCCAGTTCAAACAGGCAGTCCAAACTCTGCAGCAGCGGCCCGATGCCCGGTTGGAACTGGCCGCCGACTTTGCCGGGCTGTTCTTAATGACGGAGAAATCCGCTGCGTTACCCTTTTCCTCTTGTTATCAGTTGGAATCTTCGCGTTTTAAGCAGGAACCCAGCGCGCAAATGAAAGCGCTGTTGGCACAATCGGGCATGGCGGTGGCGAGTTCCTTTGGCGAACCGGAAGACCATTTAGCTCTGGCTGTTGAACTGTTAAGTCACCTTAATTTCGCGTTAACAGAAGCTGAGGATGAACGCAGGGAGCTACTAGAGCTACGTAGCGAAGCATTAGTGCATTGCATGAGTTGGCTGCCGGAGTTTACTCAACGCTGCAGCAGTAACGATAACTTTGGTTTCTATGCCGCGCTCAGCGGCTTACTGCTCGCACTAATGCGCCTTGATGCCAGCACGCCTATGCAGTAAATCACGACCCGGCCCTCATCATTGAGGGCCAACCGCGCCACCGCCGTCATCGGCCAGAAAGACGTTTCACAGATGCTGCTTTTCTTAATCGGGCGCAGTTAGCGCCTTATCATATCCACCCTAAATCTTTCTAAGGTTCCGTCACAATCAGCGATGCTGACGCATTAAATGCACCGGTGGCAATCTCGGCCGCCGTTTTGTTGGGATCGCGCAGCAGTGAGAATGTCAGCGTTGAAGTGGTGCTGCCGTTAACCGACAGGTTAAAACTGTCATTATTACTCAGTGTCTTGCCATCTGCCGATACACTCACGCCCAGAGCACCGTTGCTTGTAGCAATCTGCGACGACGACCAGTTAGTCGGCGACATATTAAGCCTGACGTTGATGCCATGAGTGCCTGTCCCCATACAATTTACGGTTAAGGCTTTTTGTCTGTCATAAGCGCCCCCAGGCGAAGTGCCTATATCCATCCGCTCCACATTGCCAAATGCTACCTCAACCGGGTTTCCGCTATTAACATAACAAAGATTAGGCGGCGGAGGCGGGGGAGCATCTCCGGAACAGAGTGCGTAATCAGTGTTAGAGTAATAGTTATCTCCCCAAGAGAGCGCATCTCCTGTTCCTGCTGAGCGACGGACCCACGCGCTCACACAATATCCGTATCCTAGGTCAGGCACCGTGACGGCTGGCATACGAAATGTCCCAGTAGCCATAGAAACTGTTTCTATCCACGGGTGGCTACCGTCTACCATATTGCTTCCGATATCCGTACTTTTCATATAATCACAATGACCAGCCAGCCCGCCGGAACTTTTATTACAGTAACCAACAACAACCATTGAAGGGACGACAGGAAAGCGCCGATTTTTGTTTATTAAAAGGTTACCACCATTGTTATAGGTAATAATGACATCACTACCGGCGCTGCAATATCCACCTGGGCCAGTACAGCGTGCAAGCAATGGGCTCGCATTTACATAAAAACTGCATAGGATGATTAGCGACGCGACAGCGCAGCCCAACATGACCGTTCTCCATGTATTCATTGTTAGCTTATTTCCCTTAGTTCCAGTCCACACACTGCAAACGACGGTGTTCTCGATATGGGTAAAAATTTATAGTTATCTATTAAATACGCATACAGAACCCTCACCTACACGACGTATCAAATCAATTTAATGAAAATAAAAACAAGAGCCATTGCCAAACTACCCATATCACTTATGAATACTACATTGCAGATAAAGATAACAAAAGAAAATTACCCACATTGAAAGCTATTCAAATTAATAGACCTGCAAGGATAGATACATTCTTATATTGCGACTATTATCGTCGCAATACATTAAAAACAAAGATGATAATGCCACATCAAGCAGCATTAGCCACAGTTAAGATCGTAACAACTCGCAAGTTAAATTAACAATCAGCAACGTGGCGAACTTAGAGAACTTTGCTGTGATACATTTAAAGCATTGACGAAAGTCATCGCACCTATATAGGATGAAATTTTTCGAGTTTTAATCAGCGGGGATGAGTAAGGTTTGACACACCATATTCATAAGAATATGTAGACAGATGTTCCTATAAAAAAAACCCTTGCGGGCCTTTTTTATAGAAATTATTTGGTATTTAAAAATTAAAACGATGGTATATCGCAATGATATAAATTATTGCTGGGATAAAATCAAGGTAGCTGAAGCAGTGAAAGCACCTGTAGATATTTTTTCTGGTAATATACTTGCTGGACGTACCGGGGTAAAACTCAGTGTAGTAGTCGCACTGCCATTGACTCTTAAACTCTGGGTGCTGCCATTAGTCATAACATTCGTTCCCCAAAGGACGACTACACCTACATTGCTATTGCTGGTCTGAACCGCATCGCCGTTCCACGTAGCCGGAGAAGAATTCATCCGTATATTAAAGTTCACGGGAACGGAGCCGGTACATGAAATACCGAAAGATCTCTTTATTGTGTTGTTTCCAGTCCCGGACACTTTCAAATCCATACGTTCCACCTCACCAAAGCTGATATTGATGGGATCGCCGGTGCTCACAGAGCAGCTTGAGGTGTTAATTTCTATCTGATTCAATGCATAAAGGCGCCAGATATAACGTACTCTATTTGAGTTTTGATTTTGTCCTTGAATCAAGCCTATCTCTCCAAGATAATCACCTTTTTTGATATACAACTGCGAACCAGCGCTTTTTAAGTTGAAGTACATTGAAACAGGTACTGCTTTCCTTGTTACACCTGCGCCTAACCATCCTATTTGCTCAAAAATTTTTATCTCAGGTGTCGGTAAGGCGTAATCCCGACCATATACTGTAATCCCACCAGCTAGATCATTAAAAATGGCCGGGTTTAACGAGACTTTGCCCGGGTCTACCCATAAATAATCGATCCAATTTGGATCGCGCACATCATTTTGACATGCAACTTGCCCATCCAAATTAACAATCGTATTTTTCCCTTCATGAAGTTTAGGCCCGACTATCACGTTGATATTCGAAACCCCACCAGACCACCCTAATTGCCCAGCAGGTCCAAAACAGGTAAATGCACTCGTGCTACCACTCCACAAAATGCAAACCAAAAAACCTACAAATGGAGATAATTTCCGCCCGTACCGGAAAGCGGGTTGCATACCATGGACAATGCTTTTCTCTGCCTGTGCTGTGATCATAATTGATTACCTGCCTGCTACACTTTAAGAATCCCTTGCCAGCCAGTGTGATACTTTCAAAACCGTCTCTCACTGATACTCCGCCATCAGGGTGGCCGTAGCGCTGAAATTCTGCTCCGACAACCTCACCCCACTCTGCTGTACCGGTACTGCCTGCAGCATCGGCGGGCTGCCGTAGCTAATGGCAATCGGTTTATTAATCTGCATCGGTTTGCCGTCCTGTAAGATACGGATCCCCAGCCCATTCGCATTGGTCTGCAGCGCGGTGTCCTCAAACCCCGTGGGTATCCCCCGCACTGACAGCATTAACATCCAGGATGGGTCAACCTCATCGCAGCTCAGGGTATAGGGCACCGGCTGCATATAGCGTTGGCCATCCACCCGCTTGACCCCTACTTTTTCGAAGTACACGTCAATGTTCTGATCGTTGGCGATATGGCAAGGCTTCTTCTTTAATGTGCCGTGAAAGTTCACTCGTTTACTGTCGCCTGTTTGGGCCGCCTTCGCCGCGGTCATAATCGCGCTGTTCAAGAGGAGTACCACCGCCATAGAAAGTGCGGACATTTTGCCGCTAATCGGTAATCGTTTGGTTGTCATCCCAGGCATCCTTAGTTGTAAGCTACCTTGAGGGTGGCAGAGGCACTGAACTCCTGACCGTTATTAAATTCGGCACCACCTTGCTTCACCAGAACCCCTTCCAGCTTTGGTGGTGAAGAGGGGTTAAGGTCATACCAACGTCCCGGCACCATCGGGTTGTTGTCCCGTAGCAGTTTGATACCCAAGCCTTTCGCATTGGTACTTAACAAGGTGCCGTCAAAATCCGCACCGGAGCCGTCCAGTTGCAATTGGATGGTTTTACCACCGGCATCTCCGGAACAAGAGATGTTGTAATTCAATGGTTGGCGATATTTGTCGCCGACAATTTCGCTGATAAATACATCGCCGTATTCCACAGTTATCGGGCTGCCACCCGCGAAATTACAGCGGCCATTGGCGACCACGGTTCCGGTGATATTGATTTTGACGTCGGTCGCATCCATTTTGGCCAACGTCGGCGGGGAGAAAAACAGACCGCAGGCTACCAGCAGCGCTCCCCCCAAGGTCAGGTGCAAGGCTCGGGTACATTTGGACATGCATTCAGCCGACCATATCCTCTCCCACATTGCCTGTTTATTCATGAAGCTCCATCCTTAGTCATCAGTGAACCATCGCGCTCGCAACCCGATAAAGGGGAAAAAAATAATCGCCCTCATAAATTCAATAGTTGAATTGTTTCGTATATTTTAAATAGGTATTTAACGAAAGACAGGATGAGAAATCATGAAAAAAGAAAGAACACACCTCTTAAAGAATCATTAGAAAGGTGATTTATCGAAAAAATAAAAAATCGCACACACCCATTCACTTAAATAAAAACCCTACCCCTACTCAAAATCACCAGAAAATATTACATCACAGATAACCGCGAAAAAAGAAAATTATTCATAATGGCGTCAATTCACACGAATAAACCTGCAATAAAAGAAATAAATTAATATTGCGACGCCTTGCATCGCAGAGTTAATCTAAACAAGAGGAAAACGCTAAGTTAAGCGAGGGTAGCGCTAACCTGGAACACAAAGCCTATAAATTTGAATTAATCCTCTAAAATCAGAGCAAAATGCCCACATGGCAGGCGGGATCGGTCGCCACTCGCCCCGGCAGCATGTCAACTGAAGTACTTAACCATCAGCACGGTACCCGAGGCTAACAAAATCACATTGATTAGCTTCATGAATTGCTCACGTGACATTTTCAAAGTGAAATGACGCCCCAGGGTAATCCCCACCAACATCCCCGGCAGCAGCACCAATGCCAGTAGCAATAAATCAATGTCCAGATAAACACCGGCAAAGGTGAAAATAACCACCCGCGTCAGCGTACTCATGCCGATAAGTGTGGTTTGAGTCATCCGGAAAGCCTCTTTCTTCTCAATGCGACCGCTGAGATAGATGGCATAGATAAAGCCGCCACTGCCGAATAATGCGCTGAAAATCCCGCCCACCAGGCCAAAAGGCACCGAAGCCTTGGGCGAAAATTGCCGATCGGGTTTTAAACCGCTGAGCGAATAGAGAGCATAGAGCACCACAAAAATACCCAACGCCAACAAGAGAATATCCGGCCGGGTTTTCAGCAGGATCGCCGCGCCCACAAGGCTGCCGATAATCATCACCGGGATCAGCCGTTTTAATTCTGCCCATTGTGCATTGCGGCCATCACGGCTGACGTTAACAATGGCCGCGCACATGTCCAGCAGCGCCAGCAAAGGAACAATTTTCGCTACCGGAATATAAAGCGCCATCACCGGACTGGCGACCAACGCCGAGCCAAAACCGGCAATGCCGAAAATGACATAGGCCACCAGCAAGGTGGCGGCCAGTACCAGATAGCTTGAGAGCGTTAAGGTTTCTTGCATATCTATTTCCGCCTACTCCATTACCCTGAAGCGAGCTGCAGGCTAAAACCTAATACTTTAGTTGATAAACGGAGGAACGCTATTTCGCGCTTAAACCAGCAAGTTGCCGATCCTGTCGACGGCCGAACAGCAACAGTCCACATGCCGCCCCCAACAGGGCACAGAACATGTCAGACTGGGTATCCCATGGGTCGCCCTGTGTTCCCAGAAACTCATCAGCGCCTTGTCCCAACGCCAATGCGGCCCACCATTCGATCAGTTCATAAACCGCGCTGATAGCCAACGCAATGCAGCACACCACGAAACCCAACATTTTCCGGCCCTGGACATAGCCCCCACGCAACAGGATTTCCCGCGCCACCAGCGCTGGAACCAGCCCCTGGAAAAAGTGCCCGAGCTTGTCGTACGGGTTACGCCCCAACCCCAGCCATTCCTGCACATAAAACCCGGCAGGCACGCGCGCATAGCTATACATGCCACCAAAAATCAAAATTAACGCGTGGAGAAAAATCAGCTGATACAACAATGGAGTGAGCGGATAACGACGCCGGGTCAGCCACAATACTATCAGCGCTACCACAACCGGCATGACTTCCATCAGCCAGGTCACTCGATCATAAGGGTTAACACCGCTGTAAATCAGCAATGCAATCAGCAATAACGCGGCTGTTGGTAATAAATATCGGGCGGAGAAGATGAGCATGGCGAAGTTACCAAGGCTGTGAAAATTATTGGTTTATTATATCTCATAAAAAAAGCTGTAAGGCAGACACTGTTCTGCGACGCGCCTTGGTGTTGCCAGGCAGCGTTTTTGACCACATAGCCGTTGATGTTACTATACGAAGATCACTATGCCGCCGCACAGGCTCGGCCTGGCTGCATAACTAATAAGAGCGACGACGTTTAAGGACGACATTTGAGTATGGGAAGCACATTCGCTGTATGGCGGCTGATTGCCGTGTGCATAGTCTGTCTTGGGTTGATGGGCTGTGGTTCAGGGAAAAAGTCCAACACCTATGACCGCGATTACGATAGCCTGGCCAGAGGCAGCTATAGCGGCAGCACCTATACCGTTAAACGCGGTGATACTCTGTTCTATATTGCCTGGATCACTAATAGCGAAGTCAGCGAGCTGGCGCGACGCAACAAGATCCCCAAACCTTACAATCTCGAGATTGGCCAAAAGTTGGCATTGAATAATACGACGGCGCAGAAAGGTAAAACGCGTAAAACGAAATCTACAGGCCAACTTGCAGCCGTTGCGCCACCGATCCGCAGCAGCATCAAATGCTGGCGTTGGCCAACTCAGGGCAATATCGTCAGCAAGTATTCTACCGCTGACGGTGGCAATAAAGGCATTGATATCGCCGGTAACCGCGGGCAGCCGGTATTTGCCGCAGCCAAAGGGCGAGTGGTGTACGTGGGGAACCAGCTGCGGGGCTACGGCAACCTGATTATGATCAAACACAATGACGAGTACATCAGCGCCTACGCGCATAACAACACCCTGCTGGTGCGCAACGCGCAAGAAGTGAAAGCCGGGCAAAAAATCGCCACCATGGGCAGCACAGGTACCGATAAGGTCATGCTGCACTTCCAAATACGCTATCGCGCTACCGCTCTGGATCCGCTGCGCTTCTTGCCACCGCAAGGTTCCGCACCTTCCTGTTAATTCCTCTGTGGAAAATGAACGAAAAAAAACCCGCACAAGGCGGGTTTTTTCATAAGCAAGCGCAATAGCCGTTAAGACTCGTTGACCTGCTTTACCTTGCCGGACAAGAACGCTTGTTCGTAAGCCCGCGCCTTTTTGCTGTCGAACTGGTGCTCCCATTTCGCAACCACCAGTACCGCTAACGCATTACCCACCACGTTCAGCGCGGTACGCGCCATATCCAGAATACGGTCAACCCCGGCGATAAACGCCAGACCTTCCAACGGGATCCCGACGCTGCCCAGCGTCGCCAACAGCACCACAAAGGAAACGCCCGGCACGCCGGCAATGCCCTTAGAGGTCAGCATCAGCGTCACCACCAGGACAATCTCCTGCCCCAGAGACAGCTCAATACCGTACAACTGCGCAATAAAGATGGCGGCGATGCTCTGATACAGCGTCGAGCCGTCCAGATTAAAGGAATAACCCGTCGGCACCACAAAACTGGTGATCGCCTTCGGTGCGCCGTAGACTTCCATTTTTTCAATGATGCGCGGCAGTACCGTTTCTGAACTGGCTGTGGAGAAGGCCAGGATCAGTTCATCCTTCAAAATACGAATCAACGTCCATATACGCAGATTGCAGATGCGGGCAACGGCACCCAGCACCACCAAAGCGAAAAAGGCGATCGCGAAGTAAACCAGCGCTACCAATTTGGCCAAAGGCAACAACGAGGCGAAGCCGAAGTTGGCGACCGTCACTGAAATCAGACCAAATACCCCGATCGGTGCATAGCGCATGATCATATGAGTGACTTTGAACATGCTTTCGGAAACGGCTTTAAACACCTTCAACAAAGGCTCTTTGGTTTCTTTCGGCAATGACGACAGGCCAAGACCAAAGAGTACCGAGAAGAAGATAATCGGCAGCATGTCGCCCTTCGCCATCGAAGCGAAGATGTTCGACGGGATCAGCGACAGGATAGTGGCAACCAGGCTATGCGAACCCGTTTGTACTTGCTCCGTGGTTTTTTCATACTGCGAGATATCGACCGCGGTCAGCGTCGACATGTCGATGCCGTGACCGGGTTGAAAAACATTAGCTAGCGTCAGCCCCACCACGATGGCGATAGTGGTGATCACTTCGAAGTAAATAATGGTTTTCAATCCGAGCTGACCCAACTTCTTCGCATCCCCTACCCCGGCGATACCGACAACCAGTGTAGATATAACGATCGGCACGACAATCATCTTAATCAGGCGAATGAATATATCTCCCGCCGGACTAAGAATATTACTGACTAACCACTCTCTTGATTCTGTCTGATTATGAAGCACCGCTCCAACGATAATACCCAGCGCTAACGCAATAAGAATCTGCCACGCAAGACTGATTTTTACACTTTTCATACCCAAAAAGTCCTCAAAGACTCTTTTCTGCATATTTAAGGCCATATACCGAAAAGAATACTTAATCATTTAATACAGGCTTATGTTGATGACAAAGCAGCGTTCACCTGCCCTTAGTGCGACGCTATTTAAATCTGTACCATCTGAAAGGCATGCTCTGCAAGCCTTGTTTTACCTACGCTTTGTGTAAAATATAATCAACAATGAATTCAGTATTTAATTTAATCACGCATAATTTATTGTTATTAAAAGCATAATTTTATGCGATGAGCACGACTTAAGAGCCAGAGACTTTGCTTTTCAAACCGCGTAAAAGTGCGTTTATTTTCGTTAATCTTGCATATTTAGTCCGATGTCGATGTTTTTATTTTGTTAAAATAAAGTTTTAGAAATGAAAATAAAAAGGCATCGATGAATGCATTAACCCATCTATTTATTGGGATACTTCCTATGTATTTCTCTTATTAGCAAGGTCGACTGACAGCTCCGCTATTAATATCGACATAGAATATTAAAGGCCGGCGATGTTCCGAAAAGATTTAAATGAGATTTTTAACCACCGTGTTTTACATTATCTAATAGTGATAAAAGGCGGACATATGTGCGGATTGGTTATTCTTTTTGGTTCTTTAGATAGCGTTTTCTGGTGAAAACTTGGTATTTGACCATTTTTTCCTGCCAAGCAGATAGATGCCTCACACAAATAGGGCAGAACTATTACAAATCAATATCTTCGTTGCGTGATCTGCCGCGCAAAAAAGAAACAAAGAATCGGAGCAAACTATACTTAACCTTCAGTTGACATATCATTAACAACTTCAAGGAGAAAAGCTATGAGCCAAGTGCATAAACACGCTATTCCTTCTGCAATTGCAGAACACGCCCTGATCAGTCCGACACAATATCAACAATATTATCAACAATCTGTGCAAGACCCAGAAACGTTCTGGGACGAGCAGGGGAAAATTCTCGACTGGATAAAGCCTTATAGCCGGGTAAAAAACACCTCGTTTGATCCAGGCCATATCAGCATTCGCTGGTTTGAAGACGGTACCCTGAACCTGGCGGCCAACTGCCTCGATCGCCACCTGGCCGAACGTGGTGACCAAACCGCCATCATCTGGGAAGGTGACGATCCCACCCAGTCAAAAAAAGTGACCTACAAACAACTGCACCACGATGTCTGCCAGTTCGCCAACGTGCTGAAAAAGCTGGGCGTTAAAAAAGGCGACGTCGTGGCTATCTATATGCCGATGGTACCGGAAGCCGCGGTGGCCATGCTGGCCTGCGCCCGCATCGGGGCCGTGCATTCGGTCATCTTTGGCGGTTTCTCACCGGAAGCAGTCGCCGGACGCATTATCGATTCCAACTCAAAACTGGTTATTACCGCTGACGAAGGCCTGCGTGCCGGACGTGCCGTACCCTTGAAGAAAAACGTCGATGATGCGCTGAAGAATCCTGGAGTGAAAAGCGTCGCCAACGTTGTGGTGTTCCAGCGCACCGGCAAACCGGGCTACTGGCAGGAAGGCCGCGATCTGTGGTGGCATGAGCTGACCGAAGGCGTCTCAGCCGACTGCCCGCCGGAAGAGATGAATGCGGAAGATCCGTTGTTTATCCTTTATACCTCAGGTTCAACCGGCAAACCCAAGGGTGTGCTGCACACCACAGGCGGCTACCTGGTTTATGCCGCCCTGACCTTTAAGTACGTGTTCGACTACCACGATGGCGACGTGTACTGGTGTACCGCCGACGTCGGTTGGGTCACCGGCCACAGCTATCTGCTGTACGGCCCACTGGCCTGTGGCGCCATTACCCTGATGTTTGAAGGTGTGCCGAACTACCCTGGCGTCAACCGTCTGTCACAGGTGATCGACAAGCATCAGGTCAATATTCTGTACACCGCGCCCACCGCCATTCGTGCCCTGATGGCTGAAGGCGACAAAGCGATCGAAGGCACCAAACGCGACTCGCTGCGTATCATGGGATCGGTGGGTGAGCCAATCAACCCGGAAGCCTGGGAGTGGTATTACAATAAAATCGGCAACGGCAAATGCCCCATCGTAGACACCTGGTGGCAGACCGAAACCGGCGGCTTTATGATCACCCCACTACCGGGCGCTACCGAGCTGAAAGCCGGCTCGGCAACGCGTCCGTTCTTCGGCGTACAGCCAGCGCTGGTCGATAATGTCGGCACGCCGCAAGAAGGTGCCTGCGAAGGCAATCTGGTGATCACCGACTCCTGGCCTGGCCAGGCGCGAACCCTGTTCGGCGATCACGATCGCTTCGAGCAAACCTACTTCTCCACCTTTAAAGGCATGTATTTCAGCGGTGACGGCGCGCGCCGTGACGAAGACGGATACTACTGGATCACTGGCCGCGTCGACGACGTACTGAACGTGTCCGGCCACCGTCTGGGCACCGCCGAAATCGAATCCGCCCTGGTCTCTCACCCGAAAATCGCCGAAGCGGCGGTAGTCGGCATTCCGCATAACATTAAAGGCCAGGCAATTTACGCCTATATCACGCTCAATCACGGCGAGGAACCTTCGCCTGAGCTTTATACCGAAGTCCGCAACTGGGTACGTAAAGAAATAGGGCCGATCGCTACCCCGGACGTGCTGCACTGGACAGATTCCCTGCCCAAAACGCGCTCCGGCAAGATCATGCGTCGTATCTTGCGCAAAATTGCCGCCGGCGATACCAGCAACCTGGGGGATACCTCAACGCTGGCGGATCCGGCCGTAGTCGACAAGCTGTTGGAAGAAAAACAATCAATGAAAGTGCCGTCATAATTTACGCCGCCTCTGGCCGATCGGCGGGAAGATAACCCAATGATCGGCTTCAAGCGCGGCGTATTCGTTCAATACCTACTGGAGATACTCTGATGAATGACACCATTTATCAAGGGATTGAGGAAAACCCGCGCTTTATAGAGCTGGTGCGAAAACGCAGCCGATTTGCCTGGCTGCTGTCGCTGATTACACTGGCGCTCTACGTTGGCTTTATTTTATTGATCGCCTTCTATCCTCAGTGGTTGGGCACCCCGATCGCTGAAGGATCTACTATTACCCGCGGGATCCCTGTAGGCGTTGGCCTGATCGTGATCTCTTTTGTGCTCACCGGGATCTACGTATTCCGCGCCAACGGCGAATTCGATCGCCTGACTGCAGAAATCCTGCGTGAGGTGAAGAAATGAAGCGTTTACTGTCCGCCGCCGCTCTGATGATGCTACCGGGCCTGGCCTTTGCCGATGCCATTGGCGGTGAAGTGAAGCGCCAACCGTTGAACATTCAGGCCATCGTCATGTTCATCCTGTTTGTCGGCGCCACGCTGTATATCACCTATTGGGCCTCAAAACGCACTCGCTCACGTCAGGACTATTACACCGCCGGCGGGAAAATTACCGGTCTGCAGAACGGTCTGGCGATTGCCGGCGATTTTATGTCGGCGGCCTCTTTCCTGGGTATTTCTGCCCTGGTGTATACCTCCGGCTATGACGGACTGATTTACTCCATCGGTTTCCTGATCGGTTGGCCGATCATTTTGTTCCTGATTGCAGAACGCCTGCGTAACCTGGGCCGTTACACCTTTGCCGACGTGGCTTCCTACCGGTTAAAACAAAAGCCAATCCGTACGCTCTCCGCCTGTGGCTCTCTGGTGGTGGTCGCACTGTATCTGATTGCCCAAATGGTCGGTGCCGGCAAGCTGATTCAGCTGCTGTTCGGCCTCAATTACCACGTGGCGGTCATTCTGGTCGGCATTCTGATGGTGCTGTACGTCTTGTTCGGCGGGATGTTAGCCACCACCTGGGTGCAGATTATCAAGGCGGTTCTGTTACTGGCCGGCGCCAGCTTTATGGCGTTGATGGTGATGAAATCGGTCAATTTCGACTTCAACACCCTGTTTGCCGAAGCTGTGAAGGTACATCCAAAAGGCCTCGCCATCATGAGCCCAGGCGGTTTGGTCTCCGACCCTATTTCTGCGCTCTCCCTGGGGTTGGCACTGATGTTCGGTACCGCTGGTCTGCCACATATTCTGATGCGTTTCTTTACCGTGAGCGACGCTAAAGAGGCCCGCAAGAGCGTGTTCTACGCCACCGGTTTTATCGGTTACTTCTATATCCTGACCTTTATTATCGGCTTCGGCGCCATCTTGTTGGTCAGCCCTAACCCGGCGTTCAAAGATGCCACCGGGGCGCTGCTGGGCGGTACCAATATGGCGGCGGTGCATTTAGCCAACGCCGTGGGCGGCAACTTCTTCCTCGGCTTTATCTCTGCTGTCGCCTTTGCCACCATTTTGGCCGTAGTGGCGGGCCTGACGTTGGCGGGTGCTTCAGCGGTATCTCACGATTTGTACGCCAGCGTGATTAAGAATGGCAAAGCGACTGAGCGTGACGAACTGCGCGTCTCCAAGATTACCGTGGTGATCCTGGGTATCGTGGCGATAGCTCTGGGGATTTTGTTTGAGAAACAGAATATCGCCTTTATGGTCGGCTTGGCTTTCTCTATCGCTGCCAGCTGTAACTTCCCGATTATTATTCTTTCGATGTATTGGTCACGTCTGACAACCCGTGGTGCCATGATCGGCGGATGGTTAGGTCTGCTCACTGCGGTGATCCTGATGATCCTCGGCCCGACGATTTGGGTGCAGATTTTGGGGCACGAGAAACCCATCTATCCGTATGAATATCCGGCGCTGTTCTCGATGATTGTCGCGTTCGTTGGCACCTGGCTATTCTCGGTTACCGACAGCTCTTTGGCAGGGCAACAAGAGCGTGAGCGCTTCCGTTCTCAATTTGTACGTTCACAAACTGGGCTGGGGATCTCCCAGGGCAGTTCGCACTAAACGAATAATAAGTGAAAAAAGCAAACACACCCTAATCAAAGGCCCTTTGGGGCCTTTTCTCTTGGATAAAGATGATTAACGGTGTTGCTGCAAAAGGGATTTGACGACGAGGAATACAAGACCCAGCCTGGCTGCGCCTTTTTCTTTCGCGCATAGCAAAAAGGCCATCCTTGCGGATGGCCTCTTGGCTTAATTGATGCCTGGCAGTGTCCTACTCTCGCATGGGGA
>NZ_JBXALM010000014.1:73081-73212 GCF_058799445.1 Serratia sp. GW822-FHT06E05 | reverse complement strand
GGTCGTTAGCTCAGTTGGTAGAGCAGTTGACTTTTAATCAATTGGTCGCAGGTTCGAATCCTGCACGACCCACCAATACAGAAAAAGCGCCTTTAGGCGCTTTTTTCGCATCTGCGCTACCTTATTCCCGC
>NZ_JBXALM010000014.1:0-72981 GCF_058799445.1 Serratia sp. GW822-FHT06E05 | reverse complement strand
AAACTCCTTGATCACATACTCCGCCGTATCGTGCTGGATGAGAACCTGCGTTCAGGTTCGAGCCGAGCGAAGCGAGATGACAACGCACAGCGTTGCCCGCAGGGCGAGGCCCAAGGCCGAGTCAATCCTGCACGACCCACCAATACAGAAAAAGCGCCTTTAGGCGCTTTTTTCGCATCTGCGCTACCTTATTCCCGCAAACTCCTTGATCACATACTCCGCCGTATCGTGCTGGATGAGAACCTGCGTTCAGGTTCGAGCCGAGCGAAGCGAGACGACAACGCACAGCGTTGCCCGCAGGGCGAGGCCCAAGGCCGAGTCAATCCTGCACGACCCACCAATACAGAAAAAGCGCCTTTTGGCGCTTTTTTCGCATCTGCGCCCTGATAATCTCTATAAGCCTCACCACGTCCGCCCTGCCCCTGAAAATAATCATGCCCCTGCGCCGCCAATAGAAAAGGCGCTGCAAGCAGCGCCCTTGGGCTATCCTGGCGTTGTCGAGCGGATTATCAGGCCGCCAGCGTCGCCCCGCCGTCAATCACGATATCCTGCATGGTGATATGGCTGGCGCGATCGGAAGCCAGGAACAAAATGGCATCGGCGATTTCCTGCGGTTGGGCAATTTTACCCAGCGGAATACCCAGCTTGAACTGTTCCGGGAAACCGTTGATGGTGTTCTGTTCCCCCGTTTCGTCCTGCCACATGCCGCGCTGCATCGGGGTATTGGTCGAGCCGGGCGAAACCAGGTTGCAACGTACGCCATAAGGCGCCATTTCCAACCCCACGGTTTGGCACAGGCTACGCAATGCCGCTTTGGAAGCGCAATAGGCCGCCATGCCAACACGCGGCACATGCGCCGCATTGGATGCCACGCTGACAATAGCGCCGCGTCTCTGGCGACGGAATACCGGCAGGGCATGGCGGAACATATTGAATGCACCCCCGGCATTAACCGCCATGCAGGCCAACCAGTCTGCGGTGCTGGTTTCGTCCGCCAGCCCCATGCGCAGAATACCGGCGCCGTTGACCAACACGTCCAACTCACCCTGCTCCGCCAGCAAACGCCCGCACAGGGCATCTACCGCATCGCTGTCGGCGATATCCAGCACTTCGGTGCGAAACGCATATTCCGGTTCGCCAAAGTGCTTATCGAAACCAATTACCTCGGCACCGGCCCGCACAAACGCCAATGCGGTCTCCAGGCCAATCCCGGCGCCCGCGCCGGTAACCCAGACTCGTTTGCCGGCAAAATCGCCCTGTTGACTCATCAGGCTTTCCCCTCTGACAACAGCGCCCACCAACCATCAATGGTCGGGTTCTTTGCCAGGGCGATAAAATCGATATCGCCGCGGATCTTACGCCAGCGCGCCGCCAGCTCCATGATCCGCACTGAATCCAGACCGTAGTCGATCAGGTTCTCGTCGTCACCCATGTCCTCGCTGTCTTCGTCGAGGAAAGGCATGATTTGCTGACGCAACGCCGCTTTGCTGGTGATCCCTGGCAGCAGTTCGGCGGTGGTGACCACGCGGCCACAGCGGCCGGCCGTGTAACGCAGCGCCATCAGGTGCTCTTCGCGAGAGAAGTCGGCCAGACCATCAGCAACCATAAACGGCTGAATGTTACGCATAAAGGCATCTAGCGCCGTGGTCATACAGCCGATATGGGCGTAAACACCACAGATGATCAGTTGATCGCGGCCTGACTCCTGCAGAATTTCCTGCAGCGGTGAACGGTGAAAGGCGCTGTAACGCCATTTGACCAGCACAGTGTCGTCTTCTTCCGGCGCCAGCGCGGCGACTACCGCCTGTTGCTCCGGGTGCTTGTTCAATCCAGGCCCCCACATATCATTGAGCAACGCCCGATCTTCATCGCTCTGCTGATTAG
This sequence comes from Serratia sp. GW822-FHT06E05, assembly GCF_058799445.1. Classification (NCBI taxonomy): domain Bacteria; kingdom Pseudomonadati; phylum Pseudomonadota; class Gammaproteobacteria; order Enterobacterales; family Yersiniaceae; genus Serratia; species Serratia sp. GW822-FHT06E05. The sequence continues at coordinate 71,097 of NZ_JBXALM010000014.1, read as the reverse complement.
GCTGCGCGGTGTAAAACACCGGGATGCCCTGGGACTTGCAGTAGCGGCGCAGGTTGGCGATGTTCTCCACTACCTGTTTGATCAACGGGCTGTCTTCACCCCAGAAATTCAGAAAATACTGCTGCATGTCGTGGATCAACAGTGCAGCGCGCTGCGGTTCCACCGTCCAGCTCACTTTGTTGGTCGGCAGTTCAGCCTGAGTCGGCAACGCGTAATCATTAAGTTTTGGAATGGCCATGACTTATTCTCCCTGGACCTGAGTCAGTTGTTGCGCCTCCAGGCGTTGGCGCAACAGTTTTTTATCCACTTTGCCAACCGGGGTGAGCGGCAGCGTCTCAACCTGTATAAAGCGGTCGGGTAATTTGAATTCGGCCACGCCCTCGGCGCGTAAATGGCGACGCAAAACGACCGGTTTCAATGGGCTGGTGGCGATAATGTAGGCGCAGCTTTTTTCGCCCATCAACTCGTCCGGCATCGAAACCAACGCCGCATTGATCACTTCCGGATGACGCAGCAGCAGGTTTTCGATCTCCTCGGCGGCAATCTTCTCACCACCGCGGTTGATTTGGTCTTTCTGCCGCCCTTCAACCTTCACGTAGCCGTCTTCAGTCAGGCTAATCAAGTCGCCGGAGCAGTAGAAACCGTCTTTATCGAAGGCGGCGGCATTATGTTCCGGGCTTTGGTAATAACCGCGGAAGGTATAGGGGCCACGGGTCATCAGACGCCCGGTCTCGCCGACAGGCAGCGGATTACCGTCGTCATCGGCCACCCAAAGTTCGTCATCCGGCGACATCGGGCAGCCCTGAGTAGTCAAAATATGCTGCTCGTCATCATCCAGCCGGGTGTAGTTCACCAGGCCTTCCGCCATGCCGAACACCTGCTGCAGCTGACAGCCGATTTCGGCCGGAATGCGCGCGGCCAGGGTTTCCCCCAGCTTGGCACCGCCCACCTGCAGCAGCTTCAGGCTGGCCAACTGCTGGCAACCGCCCCATTCCTCAATGGCCTGCAGCCACAGCGTTACCGCCGGCGGCACCAGCGCAGTCACGTTGATCTGATGCTGGTCGATCAAACGGAAGCATTGCCCGGCATCCGGATCGCTGGCGAACACCACCAGCCCACCACCGTAAAACACGCCCAACACGCCAGGCGAGCTCATCGGATAGTTGTGTGCTACCGGCAGTGCGCACAGATAACGGGTTTCGTCATCAAAATGACAAATCTCCACGCTGCGGCGAATGCTGTAGTAGTAGTCGTTGTGGGTACGTGGGATCAGCTTCGGCGTGCCGGTACTGCCACCGGAGAGTTGGAAGAACGCTACCTGATCGGCCGCGGTTGGCGCAGCCACGAAATCGCCGCAATCCTCTTCCAGCCAGCTCGCCAGCGACTGCTCACCCTGTTCCTCACTGCGCAAAGCGACCAGGCGCAATGAAGGATGTTCAGCGCGAAACGTCGTCAGGAATTCGTCGTTACCGAACAGGCCATGCTGACGATCGGCAATCAGCAACGCCGGTTTGATCTGTGCCGCATAGGCGTTCAGCTCATTGCGTTGGTGGCTAAACAGCGCATTTACCGGCACCACGCCAATTTTCAACAGCGCAAAGAAAGTCACGTAGAACTCGACCACGTTACCCAACTGCACCAGCGCGGTATCGCCGCTGTGTATGCCCCGACGCAGCAAGGCCGCAGCCAGTCGATCGGAGAGTTGATTAAGCTGGCGATAGCTCAGGCTGCGTTGCGGGTCGATCAGCGCGATGGCGTCATTTTTAGCCTGGCGGGTGATGATGTCGGTCAATGGCCGGTCGGTCCAATATCCCCGTTCGCGATAGCGACGGGCTAATGCCTCAGGCCAGGGAGTAAAAGCAATGCTCATGGAAATGTCTATCCTTGGTTCAGGCCAAACGCCCGCGAAATGGTACTGAGTTTGGTGCCGGTTTCGTGCCATTCAGATTCCGGCGAAGAGTCTTGCACAATGCCGGCTCCGGCAAAGAGTCGCACCTGGTTGCCCTGCACCGTGCCACAACGGATGGTCACTACCCACTCCCCGTTGCCTTCGGCATCACACCAGCCGACGATGCCGCCAAACAGGCCGCGATCAAAAGGCTCCAGTTGCTTGATCACCTGATGCGCCAGCGCCGTTGGCGTACCGCACAGCGCCGGTGTCGGATGCAGCAAGCAGGCCAACGACAACGCGTTTTCCGCCCGGCTGGCGGCCTCGCCGTCGATTGGCGTAGACAAGTGCCACAGCGTGGTGGTGCTCAATAATTCAGGCGAGGTGGGGATATTCAAATAACTGCAGCGATCGGCCAGCACCTGCCGCATACCTTCGGTAACAAACTGGTGCTCGTAGAGATCTTTCTCGGAAACCAACAGCTGTTGGCTGACTTCACGATCCCGCTGCGGGTCGGCGTCACGACGGGCGGAGCCTGCCAGCGGGTTGGAATAAAATTGTGCGCCGGATTTACGCAGTAGCAGTTCAGGGCTCGCGCCCAGCAATGCTCCCTGTTCCAACGGCACATGGAAATGGAAGCCATGCGGGTTTTGCGCGATGATACGCGCCATCAATGCCTGACTGTCTACCGGTTCGCGTGTTTCAATCTCCAGCAGGCGTGACAGCACCACTTTATCCAGTTGGTCACCACGGGTTGCTTCCACCGCATCTGCCACCATCTGCATGAAAGGCTGTTGTGCCGGCACTTCATTTTGGCTGATAATTTCCGGCAGGGCTTCCTGTGGTGAGGTTACGCCAGCCAAAAAGGCATCGCGCTCAAACCACTGGGTGTGCTGGGGAATAAAAAGCGCAGAGGGTTGATGAGTATCGAACGGGATCGCGCCGCACAGAACCGGGTTTTTCACCCCCGCCAGTTTGGCTTCGGCAAAAGCATGCCGTACCGCCTGCTGGAACTCGCCGTTAAGCTGATCCCCGCCCTGGGCCGGCAGCGTGATTTTAGCGAAGCAGCCCTGGGTGCTCAGGCTACGGAAAGGAGAGGTAAAGAAAAAGCCGGAGGTCGGCGACACGCCTGCTACGGACGACTCGCTCTCCTTGCTGTGCGGCTTCTTCTGCCCGGTACCCTTTACTGTCACGCTCATCGGTTCTCCCTTTCGTATCATGAACAATAACCCGTATAATAATGATTATCATTTGTATTGAATCGCGTTAAATTACCCTCGTGAATATGCTATGTCAATAAATGTAAACAGTTCTTCTATTCATTATCGTGCTATAAAACCAGCAGTTTTAATTATATAAATGATAAGTATTACTATTTAAATTCTAAGGAATGCTTTATGAAGAAGAACCTGTTCTTCGGCTTCGCACTGTTTGGCATGTTAGCCATGGGTGCAGCCCATGCCACAGAGGCCTGTTGGCCGCGTAAAATCGAAACCTCTCACGGCGTAGTGACCCTGCAGCAGCCCCCTACCCGCATCGTTTCCACCAGCGTAACCGTCACCGGCACCCTGCTGGCGATTGATGCGCCAGTGATCGCCAGCGGCGCCACCACGCCCGGCAGCCGTCTGGCGGACTCACAAGGTTTTTTCCACCAATGGAGCGCTATCGCAACGCAGCGCGGCGTAAAGCGCCTATACATTGGTGAACCCAACGCAGAAGCCATTGCCGGTGAAGCGCCTGACCTGATCATCATCTCCGCTACCGGCGCCGACTCCGCCGTACGCCTGTACGATCAGCTGTCCGCCATTGCCCCGGTGCTGGTGGTCAATTACGACGACAAAAGCTGGCAGGCGCTGGCGATAGAGCTGGGCCAGGCCACCGGGCACGAAGCCAAGGCGCAAAAAATCGTTGATGATTTCGATAGCCGCGAAAAGTCGCTCAAACAGCGTATGACGCTGCCGGAACAACCGACCTCCGCTCTGGTCTTCAGCGCCGACGGCAAGTCAGCCAACCTGTGGACCGCCGAATCTTCCCAGGGGCAAATGCTCAAGCAGCTGGGTTTCACCCTGGCGGTTCCGTCTGACAAGTTGAACAACAGCCGCAGCATGGGTATGCGTAAGGACATCATTCAGCTCGCCGGGGAAAACCTGGCGGAAGGGCTGAACGGCCAGACGCTGATGCTGTTTGCCAACAACGAAAGCGATGCGCAGCGGCTGATGGCCAATCCTTTCCTCGCTCACCTGCCGGCGGTGCAGCATAAGCGGGTTTATGCGCTGGGCAATGACACCTTCCGACTGGACTACTACAGCGCCAGCAACCTGCTGACGCTGTTGGAAAAACAGTTTATTTCTCAGTAGATCCCGCGGCGGGCTGGAGATCGCTTTCCTGCCCGCCAAGGCTCACCTGACGCAGACCTTTCATCGCGAACGCCAGTACCACACCCAGTACCGCCACGCCAAAACCGAAGCTGGTTGAAGTCATGGCCGGCAACATAAACGCCCCCATCGCCCCCAGCAGCAGGGCACCCAATGCGTCCCCCACCACGTTTTGCGCCGTCCACAGGCCATTAATGCGCCCCAGGAAAGCATCCGGCGTCAGGTTCTGAATCAGCCCGTACTGCAGTAATGAGTTCAATGCGCTCAGGTAGCCAAACACCACCAGGAAGAACAGTGCCAGACCGTACCAGGGCATCAGGCCGAACAGGCCGATAGCGACAAACGCGCCAATCGCCGTCATCAGCATCATCCAGCCCGGCCGCGCCACGTGCGCCACCCGGCCACTGGTAAAGGCGCCAATTGCCGCGCCCAGCGGCACGGCGGAATACATAAAGCCCAGCTGCGCCGCACTGACCTGCCACATGCCGGACATCGCCGGGTACAGCACTCGCACCGCGCTGGCCATGGTCAGCAACGCGCCGATCAGCGCCACCATGCCAATCACCCGGTTACGAAACAGGAAGCCAAATCCCCCGGCCAGTGCGCGCAGCGGATGCTCACGCGGCTGAGGGGGTGGCAACAACTGTGGCAGCTGCAATAAAGGGATCAACGTCAGCAAGGTGCCGAAGGCCGCCAAAGCGTAGTTCCAGGTCACGCCGGCGTTGGCAATCACCAACCCGCCGATCGCCGGGGAAAGAATGGAGCCAAAACGCACCGTCAGCATGCTGATGGCACCGGCCTGAACGATATTTTCACGCCCAACCAGCGCAGGCGTCGCCGCCAGCAACGCCGTCACGCCTACCGCCCCGAAGAACCCGTCCCAAACCGCCAGCAGATAAATCAGCGTTAATGACGGCGCAGGTAAAGCGGCGTTTAAACAAAGACCGATAAACCCAATACCACAGGTGGAACGAGCGAAGAGGATCAGACGGCGGCGCTCGTAGCGGTCAGCCAGTACGCCCCCCATCAGCAAACCGGCAAACATGCCGCTGCCGGCCAGCGTCACGGACAACCCGACCAGCAACGTCGACCCGGTCAGGGCCTGGATCTGCACCGGGATGGCAATGGCCATCAGCCCGAGCGCCAGAATGGAAATAAAACGCGCGCAGAACACAGCGCGAAAGGCGCTATTGGTCTTAAGCAGGCCAAAATCAAGCAAAATAGAGGGCTTACTCATTAGCTTTCTCACCACAACTAAAGAAAAGGGGCAGCGTCTGTGCTGCAATAGCGAAGGGACTCATGGTACCATAGATGAAAACAATCAATAATGATAATAAATATCATTCATATTCAATAAAATAATGGATTGTTATGTTACGGATTACACGCAATTGCACACCGTCCATTCCGCTGTCCAGGGACCGTCTTACGGGTGGCACTCCCCGCTCATTTCGTCGCAAGCTGCTTGGCTTGCTGATTGCCGTTTGCGCCCTGTTGGTCGTCATGCTGCTCAGCCTGTCGCTCGGTGCCAAATCTATCCCCTTCGACACGGTTATCCAGGCGCTCAACGGCCAATGTAGCGGCGCCGACTGCACCATCATTACCAACGCCAGGCTGCCGCGCACGCTGATCGGCGTGCTCGCGGGTATCGCCCTTGGCCTGTCCGGCGTGCTGATGCAAACCCTCACCCGCAATCCGCTGGCCGACCCCGGCATTCTCGGCGTTAACGCCGGCGCGGGGTTTGCCGTGGTATTGGGCATCACTTTCTTTGGTGCCGCCCACGTCGGCGAATATCTGTGGTTCGCCTTTGCCGGCGCAATGTTTGCCGCCCTGCTGGTGGCGCTGATCGGCGCATTGGGTGGCAGCAGCCTGAACCCGGTTCGCCTGACGCTGGCCGGCGTTGCGCTGGCGGCGGTGCTGGAAGGCATGACCTCCGGCATTTCCCTGTTGAACCCGCTGGTCTTCGATCAGCTGCGTTTTTGGCAGGCCGGTTCGCTGGATATTCAAAATATGCAGGTGGTGCGCACCGTTGCCCTGCCGATCCTGCTGGGCACAGCAATCACGCTGTGGATGAGCAAATCGCTGAACAGCCTGAGTATGGGCAATGAGTTAGCCACCGCGCTGGGCACCGGTATCGTCCGCACCCAGTTGCTGGGGTTGCTGGCGATCACATTGCTGTGCGGTGGCGCCACCGCCGCCGTTGGTCCGATAGCCTTTGTCGGGCTGATGATGCCGCACATTGCCCGGCGACTGGCCGGCTCCGAGTTGCACTGGATGCTGCCGTGGACCTTGGTATTGACCCCTATCCTGCTGCTGAGCGCCGATCTGATCGGCCGCTTCCTGGTCGCCGGTGAACTGCGCGTTTCCATCGTCACCGCGCTTATTGGCGCACCGCTGCTGATTATGCTGGTTCGTCAACGCCATATGTTCAGGAGGCAGCGCTAATGTCGATGTCCGCAGCCCGTCTGATGGCCAACCACAAAATGCGCGCCTTGTCGCGCCCGGCGCTAACCGCGCTGCTGCTGTTGCTTGCCGCTCTGGCACTGGCGATTTATGCCCTGGGTTCCGGCGCTCTGTCGCTCAGCGCTCTGCAGGTGATCGATGCCTTACGCGGTGAAGGCCCGGCCAACCTGTCGGTGATCGTTACCCAGTGGCGTTTGCCTCGCGTGATAATGGCGCTGTTGTTAGGTGCCGCGCTCGGTATCAGCGGCGCCATCTTCCAATCGCTGCTGCGTAACCCGCTCGGCAGCCCGGACGTCATCGGTTTTAATACCGGCGCTTACAGCGGCGTACTGGTGGCAATAGTGCTGTTTAACGGCGGCATTCTCGGCATCACCTCCGGGGCACTGGCCGGTGGCTTGCTGACCGCCGCGCTGATTTATCTGCTGGCATGGCGCAACGGCGTCGAGTCATTCCGTTTGATTATCGTCGGTATTGCCGTTCGCGCCCTGCTGGTGGCCGGCAATACCTGGCTGATCATCAGCGCTTCGCTGGAGTCCGCCATGACCGCCGGACTGTGGAGCGCCGGTTCGCTCAACGGCGTGACCTGGGCGAAAAGTTTGCCGGTGCTGGCGGTGATTGCGCTGTGCTGCCTGTTGCTGTTGATGCTGGCCCGCCGCATGCGGCTGCTGGAGATGGGCGATGACACCGCCTGCGCACTCGGTGTGCCGGTGGAGCGCTCACGCGTGCTGCTGTTATTGGTCGGCGTTACCCTGACTGCCGCCGCCACCGCCGTCGCCGGGCCGATCTCCTTTATTGCGTTGGTGGCCCCCCAGATTGCGCGACGCCTGTGCGCCAACCGCAGCGTCCTGTTGCTGACAGCCCTGACGGGTGCCCTGTTGCTGCTGCTCGCCGATGTCGCGGCGCAACGCCTGTTTATGCCTTATCAGTTGCCGGTCGGGGTATTGACCGTCAGCCTGGGCGGCATTTATCTGATTTGGCTATTAATCCGTGAGTCACGAAAAAAATGAATGCTGAACTCTTACAGCCCGCGCCGTTACGCGCCGAAAACCTGACGCTCGGCTATGACAAAAAAATCGTCGCGCGCGACCTTTCCGTTTCTATTCCGCACGGTGAACTGACGGTCATTATCGGGCCGAATGCCTGCGGAAAATCGACCTTGCTGCGCACTCTTAGCCGCCTGATGCAGCCGCAGGCCGGTGCCATCTGGCTCAACGGCAAACACATTAGCGACTATGCCACCAAAGAGGTGGCTCGCCAGTTGGGGCTGTTGCCACAAAGCTCGACCGCGCCGGGTGACATTACCGTGTTTGATCTGGTGGCACGCGGTCGCTATCCGCATCAGCGCCTGTTCAGCCGCTGGCGTGAAGAAGACCAGCAGGCGGTCGAACAGGCCATGCGCTCCACCGGCGTGTTTGAACTGGCTGAACAGCCGGTTGATACGCTTTCCGGCGGACAGCGTCAGCGGGTCTGGATTGCCATGGTATTGGCGCAGCAAACGCCGTTGCTGCTGTTGGATGAGCCGACCACCTGGCTGGATATCAGCCATCAGATCGACTTGCTGGAACTGATGCGCCAGTTAAACCGTGAAAATGGCCATACGCTGGTGGTGGTGCTGCACGATCTCAACCATGCCTGCCGTTACGCTACGCATCTGATTGCCATGCGCGACGGTAAAGTGGTGGCCGAGGGGGCACCGAAGGATATTGTGACGCCGGAATTGATCGAAAAGGTCTACGGTCTGCGCTGCATGATCATTGACGATCCCGTCTCGCACACGCCGTTGGTGGTACCGCTGGGTAAGTAATCGAGATTGTAGGGGCCCAGCATGCTGGGCCCGCGTTAATCGGGACGAATGTATTCGTCCCCTACCATCACTGGGTATTATAAAGCGCGAAGTATGCGGTTCAACAACGGTCCTAATACCTTGAACGACGTTGGTGAAACGATATCCACGTGCGCGCAGTCCAGTTCATGAACCTGTAGCGCGTCCACATATTGCGACCAGGTCTGCTGAACATCCATCCCCTCCTGCAACGTCTGGCGCGCGACAAACAGCGTCGCCTGTCCTTTGAAGTTCGCCGTATGGGTGGCTGAAAGCAGACGAACCGAATCGGCATAGTTGGCTTCGATATTATCGAACATGGCTACGCGGGTTTCGCCCAATGCCGGATCCAGCGCATCTTCAGACACCGCCAGGAACTGCTGACGTTCGCGCTGAACTTCTTTCAACACGTTGTCATCCAACATCACGTCCCAGTTTTGCGTTTCCGGCGGATAGGTATCCAGCAGCCCAAGGAAAGCCACTTCTTCACCCTTTGCCTGTAAGCGCGCGGCAATGCCTTGTGCCAGAGTGCCGCCCAGCGAGTAACCGATAAAGTGATACGGGCCGTGCGGTTGCACTTGCAACACCGTCTCCAGATGCGCGTCGCATACCTGGTCCATATTTTCGCTCAGCGCCAACGGGCCATCCGGCCGTGGTGACTGAATACCCACCAGCGACCAGTGCTGATCGATATAGCGCGGCAACACGCTGAACTGCCATGAGAAGCCGGATGCCGGATGCAGGCAGAACAGCGTTGGTCCTTCGGTGGTGCGCAGCGGCAGAACGCGGTCAAAACCGGTTTTGTCAGCTTCTTCCTGGGTGCGTTCTTCGGCCAACAGCTGCGCCAGCTGTTCCACGCGGGAAGCCACCATCACCTGGCCTACCGACACCGCCTTGCCCAGTTCACGCCGCAGCTCCGCCGCCAAACGCATCGCCAACAGCGAGTGCCCGCCGAGGGCAAAGAAGTCATCGTCGGCAAACACGGTTTCGCGTTGCAGCAGGCGGGCGAACACCGCAGCGATCGCCGTCTCCAGCCCCGCTTGCGGCTCACGCCCTGCGGCGCGGGCAGCGCCCTGCGGTTGCGGCAACGCTTTACGATCCAGCTTGCCATTGGCACTCAGCGGCAGAGTATCCATCTCGACCAGCGCCACCGGCACCATATGCGGCGGCAGGCGATCGGCCAACGCTGCGCGGAGCGCGTCAAGATCAAGGCGCACACCGGGCTGCGCCACCAGATAGCCCACCAGTTGACGAGCATCGCCGCCGCCAGGATCGGTTGGCGTATTTTCCAGCACCAGCGCGTGAGTCACCGCCTGTTTAATCCCCGGCAGCGACAGCAAAGCATGGTCGATTTCACTCAACTCAATACGTTGCCCACGTATTTTTAACTGATCGTCACTGCGGCCAAGGTATTCCACCTCGCCTCCCGGCAGCCAACGGGCGACGTCACCCGTGCGATACATCCGCCCGCCATCGCCGTCAGGATCGGCCACAAAGCGGCTGGCGGTCAGTTCCGGTCGTCCCAGATAGCCGTGCGCCAGTTGCACACCGGTAAGGTACAAATCACCGGCGACGCCCGGCGGCACTGGCCGCAGGCGCGTATCGAGGATGCGTAAACCGGTGTTCCAAACCGGTAAACCAATCGGCACATTGGCGCCAGTGACGGCTGCCAAGGCTTCGCCCCAGGCCGGATGCCAGCTGACGTCCACCGCCGCTTCGGTCGGCCCGTACAGGTTATGCAACGGCACCGCAGTGCGGCTTTGCCACAGGCGGCACAGTTCCGCCGGCAAGGCTTCACCACTGCAAAATACCTGGCGTAACGGCGCACAACACGCCACCGCCTGCGGGCTATCCAACGCGCTGACGAAGGCCGCCAGCATCGAAGGGACAAAGTGCATGGTGGTGACACGATGTTGATCAATCAACTGGAGCAACTGTTCCGGATCGCGATGCGCTTCAGGCGGGGCCATCACTAACTGGGCCCCCACTATCAGCGGCCAGAAGAATTCCCATACCGAAACGTCAAAACTGCAAGGCGTTTTCTGCAGCACCACATCGCCTGCCGCCATAGGATACTGATGTTGCATCCACAGCAACCGGTTGGCGATCGCCTGATGCCCCACCAACACGCCTTTCGGTCGTCCGGTCGAGCCGGAGGTAAAGATAATATAGGCCGGGTGATGCGGCGTCGGTCCATTGAGCGTGACGTTGGCTGCGCTGTCTATCGGCAACGGCGCGTCATACAGCAAGATCTCACCCTTGCCGGCAAAACGTGCCTGCTGGGTCGGTTCGGTGATAATCAGGCGCGGCGCAGCGTCCTCCAGCATCATGCCAAGACGCTCGTCAGGATAACCGGTATCCAGCGGCAAATAGGCCGCCCCGGCTTCGACGATGGCCATTAACGCCAGAGACAAAAAGACCGAGCGCGGTAAGGCGACGGCAACGATATCACCCGGTTGTACGCCCTGCTCCGTCAACTGACGCGCCAGCGCGGCAACCTGCTCACGAGTTTCGCGATAGGTAAATTGGTACTGCGCATCGGCCAGCGCCGGGGCGTCAGGGGTTTTCTGCGCCTGCTCCGCCAGCAGCCCGCTGAGGGTTTGCGCCTTCACCGGATGTGCCGTGTCATTAACCCGGGCCAACAGTTGGCGGTCTTGCTCGGTGAGCAAATCGGCATCGCCAATCGGCATCTGAGGCTGTGCGGCAAACTGACGCAACAACAGAGGCAGGCGTTGCAGATGCGCCGCCAGCTCATCGCGCTGATAACGTTCGGCATTAGCCAACAGATCGACCTTCAGCGTACCGGCCTCGTCGAGGTACAACGCAATCTCCAGATCACGGACCGGCCCGGAGGCCAGCTCATGGGTGATGCCTTCGATACCGCCGAAGTCCAACTGGAAATCGAACATCTTAAAGTTGAATACCGTGCCGTACAGCGGTTGGGCATCGCCAATTCGCCCCAGATCGCGCTGCACCTGCTCCGCCTCGTAGCGCTGATGGCGGCGAACGGTTTTTAACTCACGACCAATATTACCGGCGACCTCGCTCAGCGTAGCCTGAGGGTCGAGGTGCATTTCGATCGGCAAGACGTTAATCACCGGTCCGTTGGCACAGAGCGCGGCCGAACCGGTACGGCGCATAAAGATAAAACCGGCGCTGAAGCTGGCATGTCCGCTCAGGCGTGAAACCCACAACGCAACCAGCGCCAGTGCCATATCTGCCACGCTGAACTGCTGCTGACCGGCGTTCACCAACTGCGTGAAATCTTGTCGGTCGCACAGCTGTGACAAGCGGTGAATACGGGTGGTTGGCGTCTGCCCGGCCAACGGTTGCGGGCAAAGGGTGGCAGGCGTCGGCAATTGCTGTGCCTTGTTCAACCAGAAGGCAGCGTCGCGCTGAGAGGTGGGCGATTGCGCATAACGCTGATATTCCTCGACCACTTCGCTGAATGCGCTGAAGGGCGTCGGATCCGGCCGTTCATTGTGCAACGTCCGGGTGTAAATATGGGCAATTCTGCGGGCAATGGCGGTAAAACTGAAGCCATCTACCAGAATATGATGATAACGCTGATACCAAAACCAGCGCTGTTCCGACAGGCGGATCAGCATATGACGATATAACGCATTGCCGCTACCGATGCGCAAATCACCGGACATATCCAACTGCATGAGGGCACGCGCCGCTGCAGCGGCATCGGGGGATTCGCTGAGATCGATGTATTCTACCGGCAGGATCGCCAGCTCGGGGTCATGCCACTGCATCGGCACCCCGTCACGCTCTTCAAAGCGGAACTGCAGGGTATCTACTTCCGACAGCCCCTGCTCAATCGCACGCAACAGGCACGCCTGATCCAGCGGGCCATTCAGCTCAATATAGTGGGAAACCGCATAGGCGTTGGCATGCGGTGAAATCTGATCGGCAACCCAGATCCCGGGTTGCGCGGCGACCAACGGCAGTTCAGTGGCGAACGGCCGTTCGGTCGGTAATAAATTCCGGTCTGACAAGGTACTGACTCCTGTTATCGGTATTGGCGCCATCACGCCTTACGCAGCGAGGCGGGCCGCATATCCTGCCAATGCTGTTCCAGCCAAATCACGCACAGCGGACGTGCCGCCGGGCCAAACACCGGCGTCCACCCCGCCGGCACTGCGCTAAAGTCTGGCCACAGGCTGTATTGCAATTCATCATTCTGCACAATCAGGCAGCTTTGTTGCTCGTCATCGAACGGGTTCAGAGTTTCCATCGCGGACTCCTTGGGCAGTGAAGGTTAGCTTGATCGAGGTGGCAGAAGATTGGTCCGCCCACAGTGCCTGCAGACCGTCTATCAGGCCGCCACGCCAGCACAAATGATCGTGTCCCCCGGCCACCACCCGGTATTGCACCCGGTGACCGGCATCACGCAGCAAGTCCGCCATCCGATCGTTGACCCGGCGCGCCACTTTTTCATGCACGCCGGCTTCCATAAACACCTTCAGCTTGCCTTTGCCAACGCCCTGCTCAACCTGATGCAGTAACCAACCGGCATCGGCCGGGATTTCCGCAAGCTGATACATGTCGCGACGTGGCCACCAGAAAGAGCTGGACTGGCAAATCACCCCGCCGAAGCTCTGCGGCCAGTGCAGCCCGGCATACAGCGATGACAAGCCGCCAAAACTTTGGCCGCACACCAGAGTACGGGCAGGATCGCGCTGGTACGGCGCCCATTCGGCGACCTGCGGCAGCAATTCTTCTTGTACCGCCAGCCAGAAATCTGCATTGCAGGCCAGCTCCTGGGAGCGGTGTTTAAGATCGATAATGTCAATCAACAGATAAACCGCTTCCGGCAGCTTGCCCTCGCGGGTCAACTGCATCAGCGGATCCCAGACCGGCATGTTGCTCGCCCAGAATTGACCGTCCAGCAATATCGCCAGCGGACGTTGTGTTGGATCGCCTTCGCCGGTGGTATAAACCCAGACATTACGGGTATTGCCCAGACGCTCGCTGTGCCAGCTGTGGCGCTGCAGTTTCGCCGGGGGGGCTGGAGTACAACGCCCGCTGGCGACCGCATAGCGATCGAAATCCTGCCAGGCCGGTTGCGGCAGCGCTTCCGGCATATGCAGACCTGACAATACATGGCCGCCGACACCAGCCCAGGAACGATGGGGATTCAGCAGGTCCTGGGTCGCACCGGCAAACACCTGATGCCACCAATGGCGGACCGAATGCATATTAACGTGCGCATCCTCATCACTGGGGGCCAGTGGCCGGTCGTCCATACAGGGGATAAAGCAGTAGCTGCCGCGCCAGTCGGCGCTGAGCTCGGTCTGCCAGTACCAAACGTCGGTCCCTTCCAGCCGTTGCAGGCTCTGCGGCGGCGACGACTGATGATGGTCGGTCAGACAATTGATGTGGATCCAGACGCGTCGATAGGCTGAAGTGAGTTCACATCCCTGGGGGTCACGCCATAAAAAGGTGACCTTCCCGCGTCCATCCCCTTGCAGCTCCACCAGCGGCGTGCCGCGTTTGGCGATATTCAGCCACCATCCATGGCGCCCGGCGTGCTTGCTTGATAATAATCTGCTGCTTTCTGACTCGGATTTTGTTTTCAAACGCCTATTCACTATTTAGCTGGCAGCTTCAGGAAAGCCGGTAATTTCGCGGCGCGAGGCGCTGCCCAAGAAAACGGTAAGTCGAATACTATTGATAATTATTTGCGTTTGCAATAGTGTGTGTAGGCTCGTAAACAGGGCAGGTATTCTTCAACAGGGACGGATGCCGAATTTAAGCGCTGAATCCAATGTCGTGGCCGCTGCGTCTTGGCCGATTGGGTTTCTCTTTCCGAAAACAAAAAACTACAACCGCCCTTCTCATAGCCGGAGAGCTACTGCTTCGGTGCCCGGAGAAAGGCAGCAAGGTAGGAACTCTCAGATGAACAGCAAATTATCACGTTATTCCTTAGCCACACTCATCGGGTTAGGGTTAGGCGCGTCCGCTTTTGCACACGCCGCACAGCAAACTGACACCAGCCCAGAAACAGACAAGGTCGCCAAAAGTAAAAAAGAAGCCGCCGAAGACACTATTGTCGTCACTGCCGCCAAGCAAAACTTGCAGGCACCTGGGGTTTCTACCATTACCGCCGACGAAATCAAAAAGCGCCCACCTGCCCGTGATATCAGCGAGCTGATCCGCACCATGCCCGGCGTTAACCTGACCGGTAACTCCACCAGCGGCCAGCGCGGCAACAACCGCCAGATCGATATCCGCGGCATGGGCCCGGAAAATACCCTGATCCTGATTGACGGCAAACCGGCCAGCAGCCGCAACTCGGTGCGTCAGGGCTGGCGCGGTGAGCGTGATACCCGCGGCGATACCGCCTGGGTCCCGCCGGAAATGATTGAACGTATCGAAGTGCTGCGCGGCCCCGCGGCAGCCCGTTACGGTAACGGCGCCGCCGGCGGCGTGGTCAACATCATCACCAAGAAGAACACCAAAGAGCTGCACGGCTCGCTGAACACCTATTTCGACGTGCCGGAGCACAAGCAGGAAGGCTCCACCAAGCGTACCGACTTCAGCCTGTCCGGCCCGCTGACCGACCAGTTGAGCTTCCGCCTGTTCGGGGGTTACAGCAAAACTCAGGCCGATGCCTGGGACATTAACGAATCGCATAAATCCGAGCGAGTGGGTGCCTACGCCAGCAGCATTCCTTCCGGCCGTGAAGGGGTGGTAGATAAAAATATCGACGCCTTGCTGCACTGGGACTTCGCGCACCTGCAGTCGCTGGAGTTTGAGTATTCCTATGGCCGTCAGGGCAACCTGTACGCCGGTGACACTCAGAACACCAACACCAATGCGCTGGTACAGAGCAACTACGGCAAAGAAACCAACCGTATCTATCGCGAGACCTTCGGCCTTAACCACCGCGGTGCCTGGGACAATGGCGTCAGCACCAATAACTACGTTCAGTTCGAGCGCACCCGCAATACCCGCCTGAACGAAGGGTTGGCCGGCGGTACCGAAGGTATCTTCGACGCTAAAAACGAAGGCTTCGGCACCACCAAGCTGGACGATTTCCTGGCGCACAGCGAAGTCAGCGTGCCATTTGAACTGGGTGTGACGCAAACCGCCACCCTGGGTACCGAATGGAACCAGCAACGCATGAAGGACGGTTCATCCACCAGCCAAACGATGATGGGGGGCACCATTCCCGGTCAAGGTAGCGGTACTCGTAGCCCTTACGCATCCGCCCATATCTTCTCGCTGTTTGCCGAAGACAACATGGAGCTGACCGACAGCACCATGCTGACGCCGGGCCTGCGTTACGATCTGCACTCCGAAGCCGGTAACAACTGGAGCCCGTCGCTGAACCTGTCACAGGAACTGGGCGACAACTTCACCCTGAAAATGGGCATCGCCCGCGCCTACAAAGCGCCTAACCTGTACCAGACCAACCAGAACTATTTGCTGTACAGCAAAGGTCAGGGTTGTTCGTCCAGCGATGTCAAAAATGGCTGCTATCTGCTGGGTAACGACGACCTGAAGGCAGAAACCAGCGTCAATAAAGAAGTCGGGTTGGAATTCCACAATGAAGGCTGGCTGGCCGGCGTGACTTATTTCCGCAACGATTACCACAATAAAATCGAAGCGGGCAATAGCCGTATCGGCACCAGCAGCACCGGCACAGCCGTGTACCAATGGGAAAACGTGCCGAAAGCGGTAGTCCAGGGCCTGGAAGGCACGTTGAACGTGCCGGTCAGCGAGACCGTCTCCTGGAGCAACAACGCCACCTATATGATCGAGAACAAGAACAAGAGCACCGGCGACTACCTGTCGGTGATCCCCAAGTTCACCATCAACTCGACGCTGAGCTGGCAAGCGACCCAGGATCTGTCGATGCAATCGACCCTGACCTGGTACGGCCGTCAGAAACCGAAGAAGTACAACTACCAGGGTAAACCGGTCAGCGGTACTGAAACCAAGGAAGTCAGCCCTTACGCCGTGGTAGGTGCCAGCGCGACCTATGATGTGACCAAAAACATCAGCCTGACGGCGGGTATCGACAACCTGTTCGACAAACGTCAGTTCCGCGAAGGTAACTCGCAGAACGTGGGTGACCCAACCACCGGTGCCATTAACATTGCCGGTGCAGGTGCCGCCACCTACAACGAACCGGGTCGTACTTACTATATGAGCGTGAATACCCATTTCTAAACGGCCAGCTTAATCAAGACTGCTAACCCCCACTAAGGGGCTAAACCGGTAGGGGTCGAACATGTTCGACCCGATTAAATCCAGTGTTTATGCAACTGGGCGCAGCATGCAGCGCCCCTACCATAAAAAAGCAGAGCCGATTGCCAACGACCTAAGGGGCTGCCATGCAGCCCCTTTTTTATTATTTCTCCAGCGAAACCTGTTTGAAGATGTGTTTGCCGAAGGGATCGATCTCGTAGCCTTTCACCTCTTTGCGCACCGGTTCAAAAATGGTCGAATGGGCAATCATCAACGCCGGCATCTGATCATGCATCATCACCTGTGCCTGTTCATACATTGCCACCCGCTTGGCGTGATCGTTTTCCTCACGCGCTTGCGAAATCAACTTGTCGAACGGCGGATAGCACCACTTGGCCGAGTTCGAACCGCCGTTGGCCGACACGCAGGTAAACAACGGGCCAAAGAAGTTATCCGGATCGCCATTGGCCGTAGTCCAGCCCATCAATGCCGTTTGATGCTCGCCATTTTTTATCCGCTGCAGATACTCGCCCCACTCGAAGGTGACAATCTTGGCCTTCACGCCAATCTTCGCCCAGTCGGACTGGATCATCTCCGCCATGCGCTTGGCATTCGGGTTGTAGGGCCGCTGTACCGGCATCGCCCACAGATCTATCGCAAAGCCCTGCCCCAGCCCTGCCTCTTGCAGTAACTTTTTGGCTTTCTCCGGGGAATACGGGTAATCCTCAATCTTGTCATTGCTGCCCCACTGGGTCGGCGGCAACAGGTTCTTCGCCGGCTGGCCCGCGCCGTGGAACACCGCTTCGAGGATCGCCGGTTTGTTCACCGCCAGCGCCAGCGCCTGCCGAACCTTGACGTTATCCAGCGGTTTTTTCTGGGTATTGAACGCCAGGAAACCGATATTCAGACCGGACTTCTCCATGACCTGGATATTGGGATCCTGACGCATGCGTGTCAGATCCGCCGGGTTAGGAAACGGCATGACCTGGCACTCATTTTTTTGCAGTTTGGCATAACGCACCGCCGCATCCGGGGTAATTGAGAACACCAGGCGGTCAACCTTGGGTTTGCCTTCCCAATAGTGGTCGAACGCCTTATAGAGGATCTTCGCATCCTTCTGGTACTGCACCAACTGGAAGGGACCGGTGCCGATCGGGTCGTTGTCCACCCGCTGCGGGGTACCGGCCTTTAGCATCGCATCGGCATATTCGGCGGAGAGAATGGTGGCGAAATACATGCCGAGATCGGCCACGAATGGCGCTTCTGCGCGCGAAAGTTCAAAGCGCACGGTATTATCGTCCACTTTGACAATGTTGTTGATCAACGTGCCGAACTCCATCGACTCAAAGTTGGTGTAAGCGCCGTTGGAAACCTTGTGATAAGGGTTATTGGCGTCTTTTTGCCGCATGAAGGAGAAGATGACGTCGTCGGCGTTGAAATCGCGGGTGGGGGTAAAGTATTTATTGCTCTGGAATTTCACCCCCTTGCGCAGGTGAAAAGTGTAATTTTTGCCGTCTTCGCTCACCTGCCAGCTTTCGGCCAGGCTGGGCTGCAGCTCAACGGTGCCGGTTTTGAAGTCCACCAATCGGTTGTAGATCGTCGCCGAACTGGCGTCCACCGTCGGGCCCGAGGTAAACAACTGCGGGTTAAACCCTTCCGGTGAGCTTTCAGAACAATAAACCAGCGTACTGGCGCGCGCACCGCCCATCACTGCCAAAGCCAATAATCCCAGCGTCATTGTGAGTGTTTTTGTTTTCATCCTGCCATCCCCGGTATAGAAAATAGACTCGATGGATACCAATAAATCATGAAGTTAGGGATGTAAAGAACAAATTTTAGGCATAAAAAACGGGGAGCGCCGCGTACGGCATTCCCCGTGGTTTTTACGCCTGATGAAATTAAATCATCTGGCTGAAGTTCATCTGCGCCATCAACTTGTAGTTGTCGGCGTAATCGACCGGAATGGCCACCACGACCGGCCCCTGGATTTCCATCGCCCTGCGTAACATGGGCCGCAGGTCATCCACCGACTGCACCGCAAACCCGACCGCCCCGCACGCCTCGGCATAGGCTTTAAAATCGATAGGGCCGAATTCCACCCCGGATTTGCGGCGGTATTTGTTCACCTCCTGCATTTCCACCATGTTGTAGGCGTTATCCACCCAAATCACGTGCACGATGTTATTTTTCAGCCGCACGGCGGTTTCCAGTTCCATGCTCGACTGCATAAAACCGCCGTCGCCGGAAATCGACACCACTTTGTCGCCCGGCCGCACCAGCGCCGCGCCGATGGCCCACGGCAGCGCCACCCCCATGGTCTGCTGGCCGTTGGAAATCAGCAGTTGGCGCGCACGGAAGCTGTAAAGGTAACGCGCAATCCAAATGTGGAAACTGCCCATGTCCACACACAACGTCACGTCGTCGCTGACAATATCCTGCAGCTCTTTGACGATGCGCAGCGGGTGGATTGGCATACCACCGCGCCGTGCGGCACGTTCCGCCAGTTCGGTACGCTGGCGACCAAGATCGCTGAGGATCGATTCCACTTCGGCCGGCACGCTCACCACGCTGTTAAAGGCTTCGGTCATCATGTCGAGCGTGGCGCTGATATTGCCCACCAGCTCGACGTCCGGACGATAGCAGGTATCGATGTCGGCCGGCAGCACGTCGATATGCACCAGTTTCAATCGCCCCTGGCTGTTCCACATGCAGGGATCGTATTCGATCGGGCCATAGCCGACGCTGACCACCAAATCGGCTTTCTGCAGCAGCTGGTCGGCCGGTTGGTTGTTGAACAAGCCGACGCGGCCGGCAAAGCGTGCAAAGTGATTAACGTCGATCACCCCTGCCGCCTGGTAGGTCCCCACTACCGGCATATGAGTGCGATGCAGCAGTTGGCGCACCGCCTCGCTGTTTTCCGGGCGGCTGGCCTGCAGCCCCAGCAACAACACCGGGCACTTCGCCTGTTGGATCAGCTTAACCGCGGCGCGAATATCCTCGGCAGCGGCGGCCCCCATTCGCGGCAACCGACATCCCGCCAGCACCGGGGCGCTGACCGGCTCATTGACGATGTCCATCGGCAGGCTGACAAAAGACGCCCCCGGACGGCCGAATTCGGCGTGGCGGAAAGCGTTGGCAATCACTTCAGAAATCGCCGAACCGGCATGCACTTCGGCACAATACTTGGTCACTGGCCGAAACATACTGACGGTATCCATGCTCTGGTGGGTCTGTTTGAGGTTGTCGGCACGCTTCACCGCCCCGCCGAACGCCACGACCGCATCCCCTTCCGAGGTGGCGGTCGCCAGCCCGGTGATCAAATTGGAACTGCCCGGCCCGGAGGTCACCAACGCCACCCCGGCCTTGCCGGTCAAACGCCCCACCGCCGCCGCCATAAACGCCGCGTTGGCCTCGTGGCGCACCACCACCGTTTCTATCGACGGCGCGTCTTCCAGCGAATCGAATACCCGGTCAATCTTGGCGCCCGGAATACCGAATACGTGTTTAACCCCCTGCGCCTCCAGATTTTTCACCACCAAATCTGCGCCACATGCCCAGTTATTGTCTGTTTTTGCCTTGTTCATGGAATACCTCCTGAAAATACACCCAGGACTGTCGCGGAATTAACCCTCGGCAGAACGAATTGCGCTATCCAAATCCTCGGGACAGAGGTCGGCGCGCAGAAAATCCGCATCATGCGGCAATTGAAGATTGAGGCGGGTGATCACGCCAAATTGCAGGCGACCGTGGTCAAGTTGGTAATCCAGCACGTGACCGCCACCGTTGCGATCGTCGGTGACAAAGTGCTCGTGATAACCGGCCACGCCAACGCCCTGCATATAATCAGGCGAACGGAAGCCGACCAGGGTGCCCTGACGTCGATGGAAGGCAAAGGTCGGCTGCTCTTCTATCGCCTCCAGCATCGGACGATAAGGCCGCTCTTGACGCGGCACGGTGCGGGTTTCCACATGGCTGAACTCGCCGTCGACGCGCAGCGCGCAGAACAGGTTCGGCGAAGCCACCTGCTCATCGATGCACTGGTGCAACTGCGCCTTGGTGATCGGACTGTCGAAGTGTTGGGTAACGCTAGGTTGGAAAAAGGTGACAACGGCAAACGGGGTTTTCTGCTGCAAACTGGCCGGTCGTGCGCTGCCGTCGGCGCGCAACTGGTGAATTTCCTGGTCGAAGGCGATCAGTTCGCCGTCGAGGTGATTGAACGTTCCCAGGCCAAAGTTGCCGTGCTTGAGCAATTCGGCAATGGTGACCTCCCCTTCGTAAACGCCGCTGATCAGTGCGCTCATCAGCGAGATTTGATAGATCTCGCCCTCCCCAACGCTCAGCGACTGCCTGGCAAACCCTTGCGCCAAATGCTGCGCGCAGGAACACCCATGGTCTTCGTTCATAACTACTCCTCCACCAGCGCGGAGTGAAATGCTCCGCGCGTTCAAAAATGCCCACCCGTAGGTGAACAAAGATGTCGCCGGCAACGCGTTCAGTTGGAACGATTCAGCCAACGGCGACAAAAAAACCGGCACGGCAGGCCGGCGATGCCCAATGTCAACAACGGTTTAGATTCACTAATCATTGTTGGTAAACAGGGCATCAATTTGAACGGTTAATCTGGTGTTGAAGTCATCATCAATACCGCAGGCACACGCTGGAACCTGGGGGAAATTCTGTATTTAAAGTTCTAAAAACCGCGAGTTTTATGCATTTTCTCTCTGTGCGGCGGGGTTCACGGCATGCCATCGCTTTCCGTAAGCCCGAAAAAAGAGTAGCCGCATTGCGACGGCCGGAGAACCTGGTATTCATAAGAAACACTTTTGCATATAATGCAAAGATGAATGACGCCCGCTATGTTGAACATCTGCCGATATTTCTCGAGGTCGCCCTGTTGGGCAGCTTCTCCGCCGCCGCTCGCAAGCTGGGAATGGTGCCTTCTTCGCTGGTACGCCACATTGATGCGCTGGAAAACGCGCTGGACGCCACGCTGTTTATCCGCTCTACGCGGGGTTTGATGCTGACGGATGCGGGCGAAAGGCTGCAGGCGCGAGCAAGTACGCTGCTGACGGATATCACCGACATCCGTGCCGAACTGGCTTCGTGGAACGATATGCCGCAAGGCACGCTGCGTATCAGTTGTCTGCCCACCTTCGGCAAAACCTATATCCTGCCGCTGTTACCGACGCTGGCCGAACGCTATCCGCAACTGTTTGTCGACCTGGATTTGACCGAACGCCAAACCGATCCGACCCAGGAACTGTTGGATGCCGCCATTCGTATCGGCGAGCAAAAAGACAGCGGGCTGTACGCCAGCCGCATCGCGACCCAGCGCTGGGTGATGTGCGCCAGCCCTGATTATATCGCTCGTTACGGACAGCCGGCCGACCTCAATGCATTGCCGCAGCATCGACTGATTGCCCGCTACCATAAGCAACAACCGGCCTGTTGGGCGCAGATCCTCAGCGTTCCTCTGATGAGCCGCTGCAGCATGGTGCTGCGCTGTGACGACTTTACCGCTCAACGCCAGGCGGCGCTGCTGGGGTTGGGGCTCACCTTTTTGCCCAACTGGGTGGTCGGGCCGGATATTCAGGCCGGCCGCTTGCTGCAGGTGCTGGAAGACCCGCGCCAGGAGCAACAGGGCATTTACCTGTTACGGCCGGTGGCGAAGGTATCCGCGCGGCTGAACCTGTTTATTACCCTGCTAAAACAAAGCATCGGTCAGCCGCCGAGCTGGGAGTAACGCGGGGAAACCTGTCCTTGCAGCGCCGGGTTGTCGCTTTCATCTTTCAGCTCCACCCCGGTCAGCCGACGCTGGAAAGCCTGCTCCAGCAGCCAGGCCAGTTTGAACGCCGCCTGCGGATAATCCAGCCCTTCCGGACGCACGTTGGAGATGCAGTTGCGCTCCGACTCACGCCGCCGGGTGTTCGGCCCCCAGGTAAGGTAGATACCAAGGCTGTCCGGCGACGATAAGCCCGGCCGCTCGCCGATCAACATCGCCACCGCTCTGGCCTGCAAACACTCGCCGATATCATCCCCCAGCGCGACCCGCGATTGGTGTGCCATTACCACAGGGGCAACCGAAAGCCCCAGTCCATCGAGATAAGGTCGCAGCGCCTGCAACAACGGTAGCGCCTGACGGTGCACCGCCTTGGAGGATAAACCGTCCGCCACCACCAGCAGCAGATCGGCCGGTTTTTCCGGCAGGCCCAGCAGCAGGCTGCGGCTGTCAGGAGCCAAACGCCGCCCGAGGTCCGGCCGACGGAGATAGGCGGTGCGATCGGCGGCCTGACTGTGCACCGTCAGGGTTTGCCAACCTTGCTCCTGCAATGTCCCGGCCAGCGTGTCGCTATCAAACGGCTGATGTACCGCATCACGCGCCTGCGCATGCGCCAGACCGAATTTAAGCAACTCCGCCGTAGGCAGGCTGGAGCCGGTACGCCCCAATGCAATGCGCGCATCGGTAAAGGCGCGCAGCGCGTCCCAACGGTTAACGTGCACCGGTTTGCTCATCGTTTCTCTCCCTGCAAGGCCAGTAGCAAAGGGTGATTGGCGGCGGTATCGCGCAGTTGACCCCGTTCATCGGTAATCTGCATTTTAGTCAGCCAGTCGGCAAACTCTGGTGCGTGCTTCAACCCCAGCAGCTCGCGGATATAGAGCGCGTCGTGGAATGAGGTGCTTTGATAATTGAGCATGATGTCGTCGGCACCCGGCACGCCAATCAGGAAAGTCAGCCCGGCGGTGGCCAACAGCGTCAGCAGCGTGTCCATGTCGTCCTGATCCACCTCCGCGTGATTGGTGTAACACACGTCGCACCCTAGCGGCAGACCGAGTAGCTTGCCGCAAAAATGATCCTCCAAGCCGGCGCGGATAATTTGTTTACCATCGTACAGATATTCCGGGCCGATAAAGCCGACCACGGTGTTGATCAACAACGGGGAGAAATGACGCGCCACCGCATAGGCGCGCGCTTCGCAGGTTTGCTGATCGACGCCATGATGTGCGTTGGACGACAAACAGCTGCCCTGCCCGGTTTCGAAATACATCACGTTATTGCCCAAAGTGCCACGGTTAAGGCTCAATGCCGCCTGCTGCGCTTCCGCCAGCAGCGCCAGATTGATGCCGAACCCCTGATTGGCCGCTTCGGTACCCGCGATCGACTGGAACACCAAATCCACAGGGACGCCACGCTCCATCAACCGTAGCGTATTGGTCACATGGGTCAGCACGCAGGATTGCGTCGGAATGGCGAAGCGCTGGATCACGTCGTCCAGCATGTAGTTGAGCTTTTCCAGCAGCGGCAGGCTATCGCTGGCCGGGTTGATGCCGACGACCGCATCCCCGCAACCATACAGCAGGCCGTCGAGCATGCTGGCGGCAATGCCCTGCAGACTGTCGGTAGGGTGATTCGGTTGCAATCGCACGCTGAGCCGCCCCGGCAGGCCGAGGGTATTGCGAAAACGCGTGATGACCCGGCACTTCTTCGCCACCAGGATCAGATCCTGATTGCGCATCAATTTACTCACTGCCGCCGCCATTTCCGGCGTAATGCCTGCTGCTACCCGTGCCAACATCGCGCTGTCCGCCTGCTCGCTCAAGAGCCAATCGCGGAAATCCCCCACCGTCAGGTGCGATATCGGCGCAAAGGCCAACGCATCGTGGCTATCGACAATCAGCCGTGTGACCTCGTCATGTTCATAAGGCACCAGCAGTTGCTGAAGAAAGGTTTTCAGCGGCACATCCGCCAACGCGATGCGCGCCGCCATGCGTTCTTCTGCGCTGTCCGCCGCCACCTCCGCCAGATAATCGCCGGAACGTGCCGGTGATGCCTTGGCCAACAACTGGCGTAAATCGTTGAAAAGGTAGCTGCGCCGGCTAAGCGTGGCCTGATACATAGCGCCCCCTGTTCTGCCCTGAATGGTCGGTGGAAGTTGCAAACCCTGTACCAAGTGTAGTCAGTGGGCGTGTGAAATTATTTTTTGCCGGAAATCAGCCTATTGTCCCCATATCTCGGGCTATCCACGCTGCAGTGGCGTGCACTAAAATCATGCACGGCATTCCGCCTGCGGTCGCTTCGGGTTACAGTAGCCGCAACTAAGGAGCGGTAATGAGTCTGCAGCAGAAAATTATCCAATGGTTACAGCAAGATAACGAAAGAATGATGGCATTGCGCACCGCGCGACGACTCGGGCTGAATGACTGGTGCCTGGGGGCCGGTTTTGTGCGCAATCTGGTGTGGGATCAGCGCCACGGTTACGCTACGCCAACGCCGCTCAACGACATCGACGTGATCCATTTCGACCCACAGCGCCCGGAAGCGGAACGTGACCACATGCTGGAAACGCGGCTGCAAGAGTGGCTGCCACAGCCCTGGTCGGTGAAAAACCAGGCGCGTATGCATTTGCGTAGCGGTCGAGCCCCTTATCGCAATAGCGAAGACGCCATCAGCTTTTGGACCGAGGTGGAAACAGCCGTGGGTGCACGCCTGAATGCAGATGACAGCATTACGCTGGTCGCGCCGTTCGGTCTCGAGGGGCTGTTTGCCGACACTATTACCTTCAATGCCAAAAACGGCGACCTCGATGCCTATGAACAGCGGGTTGTCGGCAAGGGCTGGTTACAACGCTGGCCGCGCCTGCGGCAAATTCGCGGGTAAAGTTTTTCCCCAGGCTGCCGATACCCTGAGTAGCCATATCAAGACTCAGGGAGAGCATTATGTCGATCAGCATTACCATGATTGTTCCGGTGAAAAATACCGTACCCGGCGTCAGCAACGTTTTTAGCGCCCCCGGTAATACAGGCCAGGTGCTGATGGCCAAGCCGGTACATCAGCAACCTGAAGGCGACAAGTCTAATGAAACCAAAGCGGCGGGCGGTAGCGACCGGATTAGCGTTTCCGACAGCAGCGCTTCAGCACGCATCAAAGTGCTGAACAAACAGATTCAGGCTCTGCAGCAAAAACTGGTGGATCTGAAAGATTCAGACAGCGATCCCAAAGAGATCGAAAAACAGAAACAGCTGATCCAGGCGCAGATCAAGATGCTGCAGGCCGAGATCGCGCGGATTCAAAAAGAAGAGATGGAAAAACAGCAGGCCGAGCAGATGGCCAAGGCCAATGAGAGCATTGTCCCTGCCAAGGGCGATGGCATCAACCGCCCGACGGCGGCCAACGCCGTGGACGTGTATATCTGACTCAGTAGTCCGCCTGTTGTCGGCGTTGGTGCTGCAACAATGCCGCCTGCTGGCCAACCACTTGCCAGATGGCTTCCGCCGCGGGTGTCAGCGAACGGTTTTTACGCCGCACCAGCATCAGCGCGCGGTTGATTTCCGGCATCAGCCGACGCACCTTTAATTGCCCTCCTTCCGGCAGCGGTAACGCCAGCGCAGGAAAAATACTGATGCCGATACCTGCCGCCACCATCGGGAACAACGTTGCCGGGTGGCCTATCTCTTGTACCACCTGCGCTTCCACGCCTTGCTGGCGCAACGCGCTGTCAATCAGCGGCCGGCTACCGGACGCATAGTCCTGCAATACCAGACGACTGCCGTTCAGCGCCGACCAGTGCACCTCGGCCAGCCCGGCGAAGGGGTGATCGTTACGGCACAGCAGCAGGAAGGGTTCGTGCAGGATGGGTTCGCAGTCCAGATCCACCGCCTGGACCGGATCCACCACGATGCCAAAATCCACTTCGGCGTTGCGAATGCTGTGCAGGACCTGTTGCTGGGCCTGATCGCGCAGCATAATGCGAATATCCGGATACTGCTTTTCCCCTGCCGCAATGCACTGCGGCATCAGGTGTGCGGAGATGGTTTGGCTGGACGCCACCCGTACCGTACCGCTGCGCTGCACGCCGAAGCTGCGCGCATCCAGCAATGACGACTGCAGCTCATCCAGCAAGCGCTCAACGCGGTTGGCCAGCCGCTGCCCGGCGTCGGTCAGCACCACTTCGCGAGTGGTGCGATCGAGCAGGCGAACGCCGACCTCCGCTTCCAGCTCTTTCACGCTGTGGCTGACCGCCGACTGCGTCAGACCAATGGCCTCACCGGCCCGGCTGAAGCTGCGGTGGCGGGCAATGGCGACAAACACCTTGAGCTGCTTAATCGAGTAATTCATGTTTTTTATTCATAAATTAATTAAATAAATCAATTTAATTATTATATCCCGCCGCGCGACAATGGGCGCATTGATTTTTCATCCGAGTACGCCGCCATGAGATTCTTGCCCGATCGCTTTACCCTGACGTTGATCGCCACCGTGCTGCTGGCTTCGTTCCTGCCTGCGCGCGGCGAGTTCGTCGGCTGGCTGAATGCACTGACCATCGCCGCCATCGCCCTGCTGTTCTTTATGCACGGCGCCAAGCTGTCGCGCGAAGCCATTCTGGCTGGCAGCAACAACTGGCGGCTGCATCTGTGGGTGATGTTCAGCACCTTCATTATTTTCCCGGCGCTGGGCGTGCTGTTTAAATGGTGGTCGCCGGTCAACGTCAGCCCCGAGCTGTATTCCGGCTTTATTTATCTGTGCATTCTGCCCGCCACCGTGCAATCGGCCATCGCCTTTACTTCGCTGGCAGGCGGCAACGTGGCGGCGGCGGTATGCAGCGCTTCAGCGTCAAGCCTGTTGGGGATTTTCGTTTCGCCGCTGCTTGTGGGGCTGCTGATGAACGTTCACGGTGAAACCGGCAGCCTGCAGCAGGTGGGTTCCATCGTCCTGCAGCTGTTAGTGCCCTTTGTGGCCGGTCACCTGTCGCGCCCGCTGATTGGCAAATGGATTGAACGCAACCGCAAGCTGATTGGCAAGACCGATCAGACTTCGATCCTGTTGGTGGTTTACGCGGCCTTCAGCGAAGCCGTCACCCACGGTATCTGGCATCAGGTCGGGTTGGGTTCGCTGGTGTTTATCATCGTCGGCAGCCTGGTGCTGCTGACGATCGTGCTGGTGGTGAACACTTACATGGCGCGCTGGCTGGGCTTTAGTAAAGCCGATGAGATCACCATCGTGTTCTGCGGCTCGAAGAAAAGCCTGGCGAACGGTATCCCGATGGCCAATATCCTGTTCCCGGCCGCTACCGTGGGGATTATGGTGCTGCCGCTGATGGTGTTCCACCAGGTACAGCTGATGACCTGCGCCGTGCTGGCGCGGCGCTATCAAAAGAAACAGCAGGAAAAACAGGCGGTGCCAAACGCCGAAACGGCGCGGGGATAATCAAACGGGCGCGACGATTGCCGCGCCCGACTACTCAACTTTTCTTCAGCGGCTTGACCAGGTGGTCGAGCCCTTCGATTTTAATCGCCAGCGTCATTTCCATCAGCATGCCGAGTTTGCCGTTCGGGAACTCCCCCTTGCGAGCAAACCACAGCAGGTACTCCTCGGGCAGGTCAATCAGCACCCGCCCCTGGTATTTGCCGAACGGCATCACGGTGTTGGCGATTTCCAGCAGGTTTTCTTTTTCCATCAGGCACCCAACAGGCGGATCATTTCCGCTTCGTCGATCACCGCAATGCCCAGTTCTTGCGCCTTCACCAGCTTGGAACCGGCGGCTTCCCCGGCAATCACCAAATCGGTTTTCTTCGAGACGCTGCCGCTGACCTTGGCGCCCAATGCCGTCAGGCGATCTTTGGCCTCATCGCGTGAAAGCTGGCTCAACGAGCCCGTCAGCACCACGGTTTTACCGGCAAACGGGCTGTCGATTTCGTCTGCCACTATCACCACCGGCGCCGGCCAGTTGATGCCTATTTCGTCGCTGATCAGTTCATTGATAACCTTCTGGTTAAGCTCCTCGTCCAGGAAATGCCGCGTGTGTTTCGCCACCACTTCACCGACGTCCGGCACTTCTTTTAAAGCCTCGATGTCAGCCGCAAACAGCTTCTCCAGCGTGCCAAAATGCGCGGCCAGATTGGCGGCCGTGGCTTCACCGACCTCACGGATGCCCAACGCATACAGGAAACGGGCGAAGGTGGTTTGCTTGGACTTCTCCAGCGCGTTGACCAGATTCTGCGCTGATTTCGGCCCCATGCGATCCAACCCGGTGAGAATGCCGGCGGACAGGCGGAACAGATCGGCCGGGTTCTTGACGTACTCTTTTTCCACCAGCTGTTCGATGATTTTGTCACCCATGCCGTCGACGTCCAACGCTCTGCGGGAAACGAAATGCTTCAGTGCTTCTTTACGCTGTGCGGCGCAAATGAGCCCGCCGGTGCAGCGTGCCACCGCTTCGCCTTCGACTCTTTCGACATCGGAACCGCATACCGGACAGTGTTGCGGGAATACAACTTCACGCGCGTCTGCAGGGCGGCGATCGGTCATCACCCCAACCACCTGCGGGATCACGTCACCCGCGCGGCGCACGATCACCGTGTCGCCAATGCGCAGGCCCAAACGTTCAATTTCGTCGGCATTGTGCAGCGTGGCGTTGCTGACAATCACCCCGGCAACCAGCACCGGCTCCAGGCGCGCCACGGGAGTAATCGCCCCGGTACGACCAACCTGGAATTCCACCTCGCGCACCAGGGTAATCTGTTCCTGCGCCGGGAATTTGAACGCCGTTGCCCAACGTGGCGCACGCGCCACAAAGCCGAGCGTTTCTTGCAGATCGATATCGTCGATCTTCACCACCACGCCGTCGATATCAAAGCCGAGCTGCGCACGGTCTTGCTCAACCTGACGATAGAATGCCAATACCTCGTCACTGCCGGTACAACATTTGGCGCGATCGCTAACCGGCAAGCCCCACGCTTTGAACTGCATCAGCCGCTGCCAGTGGCTGCGCGGCAATTCGCCCCCTTCCAGCAGGCCAACGCCATAGCAGAAGAAGGTCAGTGGACGCTTGGCGGTGATGCGTGGATCAAGCTGACGGATCGACCCGGCGGCGGCGTTACGCGGATTGGCAAAGATTTTGCCGTCTTTGCGACGCGCCTCTTCGTTCATCTGCTCGAAACCGGCCTGCGGCATAAAGACTTCGCCACGCACTTCCAGCCGACGCGGGATGTTGTCACCGGTCAGACGCAGCGGAATGGCGCGGATGGTACGCACGTTGGAGGTAATGTTTTCACCGGTGGTGCCGTCGCCGCGCGTGGCAGCGCGCACCAGCTCGCCGTCTTCGTACAGCAAACTGACCGCCAGGCCGTCCAGTTTCAGTTCACAGCAGAAGGTCAGCGGCTCGCTGCTCTTCAGGCGATCCTGCACCCGCTTGTAGAACGCCAGGAAGCTCTCTTCGTCAAAAACGTTGTCCAATGACAGCATCGGCACTTCATGGCGTACCTGATCGAACGCCGCCAAAGGAGCCGCGCCCACGCGCTGGGTGGGAGAGTCGGCGGTGATCAACTCAGGATGTGCGCTTTCCAGGTCGCGCAGTTCACGCATCAGGCGATCGTATTCCGCATCCGGCACTTCCGGCGCGTCGAGCACATGATATTGATATTCGTGATGGCGCAGTGAGGTTCGTAGTTGATTGATTTGTTGGATTATCGATTCCATGGCTCACCATCAAAGATAAAAAACCCCCGGCAGGCGGGGGCTTTGTTGTTACGGATGTTCAGTGCGCGTAGCAGCCGTTTAGTCGTTGTTATCCAACACTTCACGAATGCGCGCTTTGTAGGTTTCCAGCTTCTGCGGGGTCATCATGCGGCGCTCGTCGTCCAGCACCACACCACCCACGTCGTCGGCGATCCGCTGTGCCGACTGCAGCATCAGCTTGAAGTTCTGATTAGCGTCGCCATACGACGGCACCATCATGAACATCGATACGCCCGGCGTCGAGAAATCGGACATCATCTCAGGATCAAAGGACCCTGGTTTAACCATATTCGCCAGGCTAAACAGCACAGGACCGCTGCCTGCCGGACTGATATGGCGATGGAAGATGCCCATTTCGCCAAACTGGAAGCCCGCCTGCAGCACGCTCTGCAGCAGAACTTCGCCGCCGATTACGCCACCCTGATGTGCGGTAACGTGCAGCACCAGTACGGTTTCTTTCAGTTTTGCCGGTTTGACGGCAGCAGGTGCAGGCTGAGGCTCGTGCACCACCGCTGGCTTCTCTTCCGGCTGTGGCTGATGAGCAGGTTCGGCGTGGAACGCCGGCTCCGCTGCATGCGCCACTGGCGGCAGATCGTCAACGCGCGGTTCACGGCGCGGCGCAGGCTGCTGCGGCTCGTCGTCTTCATCCTGCGCGTAGTTGTCCAGCAGGATGTCATCATAATCCGGTCGCTGAGACAGCGGTGGCGGAGACTGATGAGCAGCCGGTTGAACGGCACGCGGTGCTGGCTCAGCCGCCGGAGCGGGCTTGGGCGCAACCACGGGTTCTTCGCGAGCGGCATCAAAATGACCAAAGGACGGCTCATCTTGCGGGTGAGCGGAGCGTACACGCACCTCTCCCACGCCTTCATCGAGATCGTCGATCGGGGATTGTTCACGTTCCTTTTTGGAACGTTTGGCTGGGCGATCGCGAAAAAGCGATGAGCGTTCCTTACGACTGGTCCAAAGACCGTGCAATAACAACGCTATTATGGCGATCGCGCCAACAACGATTAATATCAGACGCAAATCCTGCATCATTGCTATCTCTGTTGTTCCAATACATTGCCACCGCGGCAAACATTCACTCTTTAACTCTATTTGCCCAAGCACACAAGTGCAAGTCCGTGCTGAACTTTATGCCAATAAAGATGATTATTCTGCCTTTTTTTGCTGTTTTTTCAGCCAATGTCACCCTAGCCAGTAGAAAATCATCCCGATATGATAGCGATGCCTGTTCAGACAAAGAGATAACTTAAGATATGTCCTATTCGCAGTCACCTTCTCACTCCACCAGCGGCCTTCATTATTTTGCCGAAGGCTGGCGCCTGATTTCACGCCCGGGGATTAAACGCTATGTCGTCTTGCCGTTACTGGTCAACGTGCTGTTGATGGGATCCGCCTTCTGGTGGCTGTTCAGTCAGCTTGGTGACTGGATCCCCAGCATGATGAGCCATGTGCCGACCTGGTTGCAGTGGCTAAGCTACGTTTTGTGGCCGCTGGCGGTGATCTCCGTCCTGTTGGTGTTCAGCTATCTGTTCAGCACCATTACCAACCTGATTGCCGCCCCGTTCTGTGGCTTGCTGGCCGAACAGTTGGAAGGCAGCCTGACCGGCAAACCGCTGCCTGATACCGGCATTTTTGGCATTGTGAAAGATCTGCCGCGCATTATGGCGCGCGAATGGCGCAAGCTGGCCTACTACCTGCCGCGCGCGCTGGTGCTGTTGATACTCTATTTCATCCCGGGCATCGGCCAAACGGTGGCGCCGGTGCTGTGGTTCCTGTTCAGCGCCTGGATGTTGGCCATCCAGTATTGCGACTACCCGTTCGATAACCATAAGGTAAGCTTCGCCGATATGCGTCGCGCGCTGCGCCAGCATAAAACCGACAACCTGCAGTTTGGCGCCATGGTCAGCCTGTTCACCATGATCCCCATCCTTAATCTGGTGATCCTGCCGGTCGCGGTTTGCGGTGCCACCGCCATGTGGGTCGATCGTTATCGCCCACAATTCGTCCGTTCCTGAGCCGTTTTATTGGCCGCATTACGATTAATTCTTCGACAGGGCGCGCAATTTGCGCCCTTATCCTTGTGCTTAAAACTTATTTCCTAATAACATATAGATATACCAATTCTTTACTTCCCTGCCGGTACTGTTAGCGTATGCTTTCGACGTTCCCCACATTTTTCATAGAGTTAAAGGACGGGCTATGAGCAAGATATATGAAGACAACTCATTAACAATCGGCCATACGCCGCTGGTTCGTCTGAACCGTATCGGCAACGGACGCATTCTGGCCAAGGTTGAATCACGCAACCCCAGCTTTAGCGTTAAATGCCGCATCGGTGCCAATATGATTTGGGACGCAGAAAAACGTGGCATTTTGGTCGCCGGTAAAGAACTGGTGGAGCCGACCAGCGGCAACACCGGCATCGCGCTGGCGTTTGTCGCCGCGGCGCGTGGCTACAAGCTGACGCTGACCATGCCGGAAACCATGAGCATCGAACGCCGCAAGCTGCTTAAAGCGCTGGGCGCCAACCTGGTGCTGACCGAAGGCGCAAAAGGCATGAAGGGCGCGATCGCCAAGGCGGAAGAAATCGTCGCCACCGATCCGAACCGCTACATTATCCTGCAGCAGTTCAGCAACCCGGCTAACCCGGCGATCCACGAACAAACTACCGGCCCGGAAATCTGGGACGACACCGATGGCGAAGTTGACGTATTCATCTCCGGCGTCGGTACCGGCGGCACGCTGACCGGTGTCAGCCGCTACATCAAAAACACTAAGGGCAAGGCGATCACCACCGTGGCGGTGGAGCCAACCGATTCACCGGTCATCACCCAGGCGCTGGCGGGTGAAGAAATCAAACCGGGCCCGCACAAAATTCAGGGCATCGGCGCAGGCTTTATCCCCGGCAACCTGGATCTCGATCTGGTGGACCGCGTGGAACAAATCACCAACGACGAGGCCATCAGCATGGCGCGCCGCCTGATGGACGAAGAAGGCATCTTGGCGGGCATTTCCTCCGGTGCCGCGGTAGCCGCAGCGGTGAAATTGGCCGAAGAACCGGCGTTCGCCGACAAAACCATCGTGGTGATTTTGCCGTCTTCCGGCGAACGTTATTTGAGCACCGCCCTGTTCGCCGATTTGTTCACCGAGCAAGAATTGCAACAGTAGTGCCAGCCGCGCATAAATCGCTAAAAAAGCACCTTTCGGGGTGCTTTTTTGTGGGCTGGATCAAAGTTTATAGCAGTCAAAGATTGATTTTACCCGTCAGCTTTAGTATTTAACGGTGCATTATTTCGATGCGCAAAATTAATCGCCCTTCATTTCTTGTTTAGGCTGAATCGATTTACTCATTTGTCGCTGATGCGTTAAACACGGCATAATGAAGCGCGGATTGAAACGACGGCGGAAGCCAAATTTTTTGATCTGAAGTGCCAAACTCGTCGTTTTCTGTTGCATCAATGCTCGCCCCTGTACCATAGTCAGGCGCTAACCAGACAAGCTAAAGTCATACCCTTGGGCTAAACTTTAGCTCCACGACACACCAATAAGTTGGGGAAACATCAATGTTCCAGCAAGAAGTTACTATTACCGCTCCGAATGGTCTGCACACTCGCCCTGCCGCTCAGTTCGTTAAAGAAGCCAAAGGCTTCACTTCTGACATCACCGTGACCTCTAACGGGAAAAGCGCCAGCGCCAAAAGCCTGTTCAAACTGCAAACTCTGGGGCTGACTCAAGGGACCGTAGTGACCATCTCCGCTGAAGGTGAAGACGAGCAGAAAGCCGTTGAGCACTTGGTAAAACTGATGGCAGAGCTTGAGTAATCGGCCCGTCTTCTTAGTTAACACCAGTCAAGAGTAAGGTAGGGTTATGATTTCAGGCATTTTAGTATCACCGGGTATCGCTTTTGGTAAGGCTCTCCTACTGAAAGAAGATGAAATTGTCATCAACCGGAAGAAAATCTCTGCAGATGATGTAGAGCAGGAAGTCTCACGTTTTCTTGCCGGCCGCGCCAAAGCGTCCGAGCAGTTGGAAGCGATCAAGACCAAAGCTGGCGAAACCTTCGGCGAAGAGAAAGAAGCTATCTTCGAAGGCCACATCATGCTGTTGGAAGACGAAGAGCTTGAGCAGGAAATCATAGCCCTAATCAAAGATGAGTTGGCTTCTGCAGACGCTGCGGCCTACACCATCATCGAAGGCCAGGCGAAAGCACTGGAAGAACTCGACGATGAATACCTGAAAGAGCGTGCGGCTGACGTACGCGACATCGGTAAACGCCTGCTGCAGAATATTCTGGGCCTGGCTATCGTCGATCTGAGCGCCATCCAGGACGAAGTTATCCTGGTCGCTACCGATTTGACCCCGTCTGAGACCGCACAGTTGAACCTGGACAAAGTGCTGGGCTTCATTACCGATCTCGGCGGCCGGACTTCCCACACCTCCATCATGGCTCGCTCCCTGGAATTGCCGGCAATCGTAGGCACCAGCGACGTGACCAAGCAGGTGAAGAACGACGACTATCTGATTCTGGATGCGGTTAACAACAAAATTTACGTTAACCCGACCGCTGACGTTATCGATCAGCTGAAAGCCGAACAGAACCAGTACGTCACCGAGAAAAACGATCTGGCCAAGCTGAAAGATCTGCCGGCGATTACGCTGGACGGTCATCAGGTTGAAGTCTGTGCCAACATCGGTACCGTGCGCGACGTCGCCGGTGCAGAGCGCAACGGCGCAGAAGGTGTTGGCCTGTATCGTACCGAATTCCTGTTCATGGACCGCGATTCACTGCCGACTGAAGACGAGCAGTTCCAGGCTTACAAAGCCGTTGCGGAAGCCATGGGCTCACAGGCCGTGATCGTCCGTACCATGGACATCGGCGGCGACAAAGACCTGCCGTACATGAACCTGCCGAAAGAAGAGAACCCGTTCCTCGGCTGGCGCGCGATTCGTATCGCCATGGACCGCAGAGAAATCCTGCACGCGCAACTGCGCGCCATCCTGCGCGCTTCCGCGTTCGGCAAACTGCGCATCATGTTCCCGATGATCATTTCCGTGGAAGAAGTCCGCGATCTGAAAGGTGAAATCGAGACGCTTAAGGCGCAGCTGCGTGAAGAATCCAAGGCCTTTGACGAGACCATTGAAGTGGGCGTAATGGTGGAAACACCGGCCGCGGCAGTGATTGCTCATCACCTGGCGAAAGAAGTCGACTTCTTTAGTATTGGGACAAACGATCTAACCCAGTATACTCTGGCGGTAGATCGCGGCAATGAGCTGATTTCTCATCTCTATAACCCGATGTCCCCATCAGTGCTTGGCCTGATCAAACAGGTTATTGATGCATCTCATGCAGAAGGCAAGTGGACCGGTATGTGCGGTGAACTGGCTGGCGATGAGCGTGCTACACTGTTGTTATTGGGCATGGGGCTGGATGAGTTCAGCATGAGTGCGATTTCAATCCCGCGCATCAAGAAAATTATTCGTAATACTAATTTCGAAGATGTGAAGGCGTTGGCAGCGCAAGCCTTGGCACAGCCAACGGCGCAAGATCTGATGAATTGCGTGAATAAATTCATCGAAGAAAAGACGCTCTGCTAAACTTCCACGACACTGGAACGCCGCCCAATTTAATGCTTAGGAGAAGATCATGGGTTTGTTCGATAAACTGAAATCTCTGGTTTCTGATGACAAGAAAGACACGGGCACTATCGAGATCGTAGCTCCACTTTCTGGCGAAATCGTTAATATCGAAGATGTGCCTGACGTAGTATTTGCTGAAAAAATCGTTGGCGACGGTATTGCCATCAAACCTACCGGCAACAAAATGGTTGCCCCGGTTGACGGTACTATCGGTAAAATTTTCGAAACCAACCATGCTTTCTCTATCGAATCCGACAGCGGCATCGAGCTGTTTGTCCACTTCGGTATCGACACCGTTGAACTGAAAGGCGAAGGCTTCAAACGCATCGCTGAAGAAGGCCAGCGCGTCAAGAAAGGTGACGTCGTTATCGAGTTCAACCTGGCCCTGCTGGAAGAGAAAGCCAAGTCTATCCTGACGCCGGTGGTTATCTCCAACATGGACGAGATCAAAGAGCTGATCAAACTGACCGGTAACGTAACCGTTGGTGAGACCCCAATCATCCGCATCAAGAAGTAATTGCGAATGAAATAAGAACGGCGCCCTTGGCGCCGTTTTTTTATGTCACCAGGCTGAACCAGTACGTACTGCACGTACGCTCCGAGGCATTTTCAAACTGCATGCGCCGATAACGCCTATTGCACAACTGAGAATACCCAACGAATTTCGAATTGCAGCCAGGCGGTAAGCGGGTGAATCCCCAGGAGCTTACTCAAGTAAGTGACTGGTGTGCGCACAAGCAGCCAACAACGCGGCGGTTCTAAAGGCGAAGGGTATTATTACTGCCAACGCGGAATGCGCAGAGTAATCACCAATCCTTCCTGTTCGCCGTTGCGCGCCTCAACCTGTCCGCCATGTGCCAGCACCACCTTGCGGGTGATCGCCAGTCCCAGTCCGTAACCCTTGCCCGACATCGCCGATTTTACCCTGACGAACGGATCAAAGATGCTGGAAAGCTTCGTCTCTTCCACCCCAGGCCCCTGATCGCTGACCTCTATTTGGAACAGTTGGTCGATTCGCGTCAACACCACCGTCACCCGCTGACCATGGCTGGAGAAACGTAACGCGTTGCGCACGATATTATCCACCGCGCGCCGCATCAGCTCGGCATTGCCCTTAACGGTGTACTCCACGTCCGAACTGGCCTGCAGCACAATCTCGACGCCAGGGATTTGCGCTTCGTAACGCGCGTCGCTCACTACCGCATCCACCAGCCCGTACAGATCGAAATACTCTTCGTCCGGCAGACTGTTGCTCTCGGCACGTGACAGCGCCAACAGTTCGCCAATCATTTTATCCAGCCGCCCCGCTTCATGCTCAATGCGTTGCAGCGAGCTCTCGACGTTGCCTGCATTTTGCCGCGCCAGGCCAATGGCCAACTGCAACCGGGCTAACGGTGAACGAAGCTCGTGCGAAACGTCGTGCAGCAACTGTTCGCGGGCGCTGACCAACAGCTCCAGCCGTTCGGCCATGCTGTCAAAATCGCGCGCTACCTCGGACAGTTCATCATGCCGCCGGCGCATCGCCGGGAACAAACGCACCGATAAGTCGCCCTGGGCTACGCGGTCAAAACCATCGCGCAGCTTACGCATCGGCCGGGTCAGGTTCCAGGCCAGCACCGTACTGAACAGCAGCCCCGCCAGCCCCCCCACCCAAAGCATCGGCATAGGGATATTGAACACGTGCGGACGCCGGTTCGGGCTATATTCTTCCCGCAGGGCCCGCATGTCGTAACTCAACAGATAGCCCGTGCCACCCGAATCTTTCACCCACGCAGTCACCTCCTTTAACCTGCGGCGCCCCTCAAATACCGGTTCCTCCGCTGCAGGCGGCTGCGCCATCGGCGTTACGGACAGCAAGCGTCGGTCATCATCCGACCAGTCTTTCAGCATGGCATTCAATGCCGGCAGTCCGCCCTCGCGCAATTGGGTGGCGGCCGAAGTCAGTTGCAGCGTAACCGCACGCCGGGCCATCGCGTTTTCCGGCGGCTCATAGCGATCGCCATACAAAGAAAAAGCGACCCACAGCGCCTGGGTCATGATGATAAAGGTCAGCCAGAAACCGAGCAGGATTTTCCAGAATAGTCTTCCGCGCATGGCCATTACCGAATGCGGTAGCCGATGCTGCGCACCGTTTCAATGCTGAGCGCGTTATCCGTCAACGCCCCCAACTTCTGGCGAATGTTGCTGATGTGAACGTCAACGCTGCGGTCATAGGCTTCGCGCGGGCGCCCTAACCCTTTTTCCGATAGCTCGTCTTTTGATACCACGCGTTCAGGCGCGCGCAGCAACAGCTCCAGCAAGTTGAATTCGGAAGCGGTCAGATCGAAAGGTTTACCGCGCCATTCGCTGCTGCGGGTCGATGGATTGAGGGTCAGCTCACCGAAGTTAATGGCAATTTCGTCGTCCACTTCTTCCGGGCGCTCGTCGAAACGACGCAGCACCGCACGCAGGCGCGCTACCAGTTCGCGGGGATAGCATGGCTTGGGCATGTAGTCGTCGGCCCCCATCTCCAACCCGATGACCCGGTCGATATTGTCGCCTTTGGCCGTCAGCATAATGATTGGCATACGGCTCTTTTTACGCACGTCGCGCAGCACGTCGATGCCGCTCATGTCCGGCAGCATGATGTCGAGGATCATTGCGGTGTAATCGCCAGACAGCGCGCCTTCCACGCCCGCTTTGCCGGTCAACACCAGCGTGGCATTGAAACCTTCGCCAGTCAGATATTCACTCAGCATGGTGCCGAGCTCGAGGTCATCATCGACCAATAAAATTTTCATGCCTTACTCCTTCGCGGATTTTCGTCATTTTCACGCCTATTTGCCTGCTTCGCAGCCGGTTTTACTCAATCCTTACATATTCCTGAATGCCACTTAACCGCAGCCCGGCCGACGGCGCGTTAAATTAGTGCCAACAGATTTTCGCCACGCTTTATGCCAGGGAAGCTTCTCCTCATGCCATCGTTTCAACGCTTAAAACGCTATCTGCCGCCCACTGTTATTGTGGCCGCTATCGCCCTATTTCTCTACTTCCGATCCCACGACGCTACAGAAACGCCCCGGTATATCACAGCGGTAGCACAAACCCGTGACCTGGAACAAACGGTGTTGGCCGACGGTACGATAGAAGCGCAAAAACAGGTTAGCGTCGGCGCTCAGGTATCGGGCCAGATTAAGGCCCTGTACGTGTCGCTGGGCGACAAAGTGCATAAAGGCCAGCGAGTGGCTGAGATTGATGACTTAACCCAGCAGAACGCCCTGAGGGACGCGGAAGCGGCATTGAAGAACGTTCAGGCACAGCGCGCGTCCAAAATGGCGGCGCTGCACAACAATCAACTGGTTTATCAGCGCCAGCAGACCATAGTGGCGCGTGGCGTCGGGGTCCGCGCAGATTTGGACAGCGCTCAGGCCACGTTGATTGCCACCCGCGCCGATATCAACGCGCTGGATGCGCAGATCATTCAGGCGCAAATCGCGGTCAACACCGCGCAGGTTAACCTCGGTTACACCAAAATCACCTCGCCGATCGACGGCACCATCGTCGCGTTACCGGTCGAAGAAGGCCAAACGGTGAACGCCGTCCAAAGCGCCCCCACCATCGTCAAAGTCGCTCAGTTGGCGACCATGACTGTCGAAGCGCAAATATCCGAAGCCGATGTGGTCAAGGTGAAAACCGGCATGCCGGTCTATTTCACCATCCTCGGCGAACCGGGCAAGCGTTATAGCACCCAGCTGCGGGCCATAGAACCGGCACCAGACTCGATCAACGACGAAACCACTTCGACCAGCACCAGCACGTCCAGCAACACTTCCAGCTCCAGCACCGCAATTTACTACAACGGCCTGTTTGATGTGGCAAACCCGGACGGCGCGCTGCGCATCTCAATGACTGCGCAGGTGTATATCGTGTTGGCCAAAGCGGAAAATGCAGTGGTGATCCCGGCTACCGCGCTGGAAGGCGACTGGGTACAGGTGGTGGATAAGCAGGGCAATATCGCCCGCCGTCCGGTCAAGGTCGGTATCAATAATAACGTCGACGCACAGATTATCAGCGGCGTGTTGGCCGGTGAGAAAGTGATCGTCAGCCAGGCCAATGCCACGAGCCAAAGCCCCGCCCGTCGTATGGGCCCGCCACCGATGGGGATGTGATGATGACCCCACAACCCCTACTGCAACTGCACGATATCAGCCGCCGTTTTCAGGCCGGTGACCAAAACGTCACCGTGCTCAAGGAGATCAATCTCAGCATTGCCCAAGGCGAGATGGTGGCCATCGTGGGCGCCTCCGGCTCGGGTAAATCAACCTTGATGAACATTCTCGGCTGCCTCGATCGCCCAAGCGAAGGGGATTATCAGGTGGCCGGCCGCAGTACCGCACGGCTGGATCGCGACAGCCTGGCCGAACTGCGCCGCGAACATTTCGGTTTTATCTTCCAACGCTATCATTTGCTGGGAGATCTTAGCGCCCACGGCAACGTGGAAGTCCCTGCGGTGTATGCCGGCCATGCCCGCAGCGCACGCCAACAACACGCCGCAGATCTGCTGCAAAGGCTCGGCCTGGCGCAACGGTTGAATTATCGTCCCAGCCAGCTCTCCGGTGGCCAGCAGCAACGCGTCAGTATCGCTCGCGCATTGATGAACGGTGGCGAGGTAATCTTGGCAGACGAACCCACCGGCGCGCTGGACAGCCACAGCGGGCAAGAAGTGATGAGCATCCTGAAAGACCTGCACGCTCGCGGCCATACGGTGGTGATTGTCACTCACGATATGCAGGTTGCCGAACATGCTCAGCGCATCATTGAGCTTAGCGACGGCGAGATTGTCGCCGACCGACGGAAAACAACGCCCCACACCGTGGCACGCCTACCGATATCGCTGGATAACGCCGTCAGCCGCTGGCAATCGCAACGCGATCGCCTGTACGAGGCATTCAAAATGGCGCTGCTGGCGATGGCCTCCCAACGCCTGCGCACCCTGCTGACCATGCTCGGCATTATCATCGGTATCGCCTCGGTGGTATCGGTGGTGGCGCTGGGCAAAGGCTCTCAGCAGCAGGTGCTGGCCAACATCAACGCCATGGGCACCAGCACGCTGGAGGTCTATCCGGGCAAAGATTTCGGCGATATGCGTTCTGCTGCAGTACAGACGCTGCGGGCCACCGACGCCGATGCGCTGGCGCAGCAGGGCTACGTGCACAGCGTCACGCCGACCGTTTCAAGCAGCACCACCTTCCGCTATGGCAATCAGTCGGTCAGCGGCACGGTCAATGGCGTCGGTG
Source organism: Serratia sp. GW822-FHT06E05 (assembly GCF_058799445.1). Lineage (NCBI taxonomy): Bacteria > Pseudomonadati > Pseudomonadota > Gammaproteobacteria > Enterobacterales > Yersiniaceae > Serratia > Serratia sp. GW822-FHT06E05. Next base: position 29,912 of record NZ_JBXALM010000014.1, on the reverse strand, counting down.
AGCAGTATTTTCTGGTGCGCGGTTACAGCATCGACAGCGGCATGGCGTTTAACCGCCATAGCGTCGACCAGTTGATGCAGGAAGCGGTGATTGACGAAAACACCCGCAACAAACTGTTTCCTCACGGCGCCAACCCGCTTGGCGAAGTGATCCTGCTCGGCTCGCTGCCGTGTCGCATTATCGGCGTCGCCGCCAAAAAACAGAGCGGTTTCGGCAGCGACGAGAATCTGAACGTCTGGATCCCCTACACCACTGCCATGAAACGCATGCTGGGCCAGAGCTACCTGAAAAGCATCACCGTGCGGGTGAACGACGATATCGATCTCACCAGCGCCGAAGACGGCGTCACCCGTCTGCTGAGCCAGCGCCATGGCGGCAAGGACTTCTTTGTGATGAATACCGACAGCATTCGCCAAACCATTGAGAAAACCACCGCCACCCTGACGCTGCTGGTGTCGATGATCGCATTGATTTCTCTGGTGGTGGGTGGCATTGGGGTAATGAATATCATGCTGGTGTCGGTGACCGAACGCACCCGCGAAATCGGCGTGCGTATGGCGGTCGGTGCCCGCGCCAGCGACATCATGCAACAATTTTTAATTGAGGCGGTACTGGTGTGCCTGCTGGGCGGCACATTGGGGGTTCTGCTGTCGCTGGGGATTGGCGTGGTGTTCAGTCAATTCAGCGACAATTTCACGATGGTGTATTCCACCGAGTCCATTATCGCCGCGTTTATCTGTTCGACGCTGATCGGGGTGATTTTTGGCTTCTTCCCGGCAAGACGCGCTGCCGGGATGGATCCGATACATGCGTTGGAAAGGGAGTAACCCTCAACCGAAAACGCCGGTGGAGAGGTAGCGATCGCCGCGATCGCAGATGATCGCCACAATCACGCTGCCCGGGTTCGCCGCTGCGATCCGCAACGCACCGGCTACCGCACCGCCGGAGCTGACGCCGCAGAAAATGCCTTCGCGCTGCGCCAGCTGACGCATGGTCTGCTCGGCGTCGGTTTGCTCGATATCCAATACCTGATCCACCAGATCCGGGCGGAAAATACCCGGCAGATAGGCCGGTGCCCAGCGGCGAATACCGGGAATATTGCTGCCTTCCGCCGGTTGCAGGCCAATGATCTGCACCTGCGAATTTTGGCTCTTCAGGTAGCCTCCCACCCCGGTAATGGTGCCGGTGGTGCCCATGCTGGAGACGAAATGGGTGACCCGCTGCTGGCTCTGCTGCCAGATTTCCGGGCCGGTGGTGGTGAAGTGGGCGTAGGGATTGTCCAGATTGTTGAACTGATCCAGCACCTTGCCCTGCCCCTGATTCTGCATGTCCAACGCCAGGTCACGCGCCCCTTCCATGCCCACTTCCCGGCTGACCAGGATCAGCTCGGCCCCGTAGGCGCGCATCGCCGCCTGGCGTTCCAGACTCATGTTTTCCGGCATCAGCAGCGTCAAAGCGTAGCCTTTCAACGCCGCGATCATCGCCAGCGCAATGCCGGTATTGCCGCTGGTGGCCTCAATCAGCCGGTCACCGGGTTTAATCTCACCGCGCAATTCCGCCTGCTGGATCATCGCCAGCGCGGCGCGGTCCTTCACCGAGCCCGCCGGATTATTGCCTTCCAGCTTGACCCAAACCTCGCTGCCCAGTCCTGCGGCCAGACGTTGTAATTTTACCAGCGGGGTATTGCCGATGCATTGTTCGAGCGTTGTCACGTGCTTTGCCTGTGTGTTGAAGTGCGTAATGTAAAAAGGCAACCCCAGGGTTGCCTTTAAAATGATGTTGGGAGGTAAAAACTATCAGGCGCTTTTAGCTAACGCAACTGGTTGTAGCAGCCGATCGCCAGCGTACAGGCGCGCATTCAGGCTGCCGACGTAATAACGGCCACCGCGAACCGGCGGCTCGTTGCCGTCAGGCAACACCACGCTGATAGGTTCCTGGTGCCAACCGATCGGCTGAACGGTCATCTGCCAGAAGTGGCCACGCGGGCTAACCTCCAGCACCTGCACCGGCAACGGGCAGCGTTCGCTGCTCTCGGTGCCCACTTCCATCTCCCAAGGCCGCAGGAACAGATCCACGCTGCCCTGATGCATCGGCTGGAACGACAGTGGCCACTGGTGCGCACCGACGAACAGCTGCGAGCCGCGGATTTCGCCGCTCAGGCGGTTCACTTCGCCCATGAACTCCAGCACAAAGCGGCTGGCCGGTTCGCGGACAATTTCTTCCGGCGAACCTACCTGCTCAATATTGCCCTGGCTCATCACCACGATGCGGTCGGCCACTTCCATCGCCTCTTCCTGATCGTGGGTGACGAATACGCTGGTAAACTTCAGCTCTTCATGCAACTGACGCAACCAACGGCGCAGTTCTTTACGCACCTGGGCATCCAGCGCACCAAAAGGTTCGTCCAGCAGCAGAATCTGCGGCTCTACAGCCAGTGCACGAGCCAAAGCTACGCGTTGCTTCTGGCCGCCGGAAAGCTGTGAGGGATAGCGGTTGGCCAAATGACCCAGCTGCACCATCTCCAGCAGTTGGGTCACTTTTTGTTTGATCGCCGCGGCATTCGGGCGCTCACGACGCGGCAGCACGCTCAGGCCAAAGGCAATGTTGTCGAACACCGTCATATGGCGGAACAGCGCGTAATGCTGGAACACGAAACCCACCCGGCGATCGCGCGCATGCACATGGCTGACGTCGGTGCCGTGGAAGCCCAGCTTGCCGCCGCTCTGGTTTTCCAGCCCGGCGATAATGCGCAGCAGCGTGGTTTTGCCGGAGCCCGACGGCCCCAACAACGCCACCATCTCACCGGAGGCAATATCGAGCGAGATATCGTTCAATACCTTGGTACGACCGAAGAACTTGTTGATACCGTTAATCTCAATGCTCATGACTTTCCTCCCGCTCGAGACGTGCATTCTGACGTTCCAGACGCCATTGCAGGCCACTCTTCAAAAATAGGGTCACTATCGCCATCAGGGTCAGTAACCCGGCGGCGGTAAAGGAGCCAACAGTGTTGTAATCCTGTTGCAATAACTCGACCTGCAGCGGCAGGCTAAAGGTCTCGCCGCGAATAGAACCGGACACCACCGACACCGCGCCGAATTCGCCAATGGCGCGCGCGTTGGTCAGCACCACGCCGTACAGCAGCGCCCAGCGAATGTTCGGCAACGTCACCCGGCGGAACATCTGCCAGCCGGAAGCGCCCAGTAAAATGGCGGCCTCGTCTTCCTGGCTACCCTGGCTCAGCATCATCGGCACCAGCTCACGCACCACGAACGGACAGGTCACGAAAATGGTCACCAACACCATGCCCGGCCAGGAAAACATGATCTGGATATTGTGCGCATCCAGCCAACCGCCCAGCAGGCCATTGCTGCCGTAAAACAGCAGGTAAATCAGCCCCGCCACCACCGGTGAAACGGCAAACGGGATGTCGATCAACGTCAGCAGCAGCTGGCGGCCCGGGAAAGTGAACCGCGTCACCAGCCAGGCCAGCAAGGTGCCGAACACCAGGTTGAACGGCACGGTAATCAGGGCAATCAGCACCGTCAGCCAGATAGCGTGCAACATGTCGCGATCGACCAGGTTGCTCCACATCGCGCCAGCGCCCTTGGAAAAGGCTTCGGCGAAAATCGAAATGATCGGCACCACCAGCAGCAATACCGAAAACAGCACGCCGATACCGATCAGCGTCCACTTGCCCCAATTGACGCGCGGGCGTTCGACGCCGTTGAACTCAGAGATATCCGCCATCAGTGCCCCCCGATGCGTCGGCCAAAGCGGCTTTGCAGAACGTTAATGCTGAACAGCAACAGCAGCGAAGCCGCCAGGATCACCGAGGCAATCGCACTGGCCGCCGGATAATCGAACTCCTGCAGACGAACGAAAATCATCAGCGAGGTCACTTCCGTCTTCCAGGCGATGTTGCCGGCGATGAAAATCACCGCACCAAACTCGCCCAGGCTGCGGGTAAAGGAAATGGCCGTACCGGCCAGCAGCGCCGGTGCCAGCTCCGGCATCACCACGCGGCGAAAACTCTGCCAGCGGGTTGCGCCCAGGGTCTCTGCGGCCTCTTCATATTCGGGCCCCAGCTCTTCCAGCACCGGTTGAACGGTACGCACCACGAAGGGCAAGCTGGTGAAGGCCATCGCCACCGCGATACCGAGCCAGGTGAACGTCACCTTGATGTCAAAATGCGCCAACCATTGGCCATACCACCCGGTGGTGGAGAACAGCCCCGCCAGCGTCAAACCAGCCACCGCCGTCGGCAGCGCAAACGGCAGGTCGATCAGGCCGTCCAGCAGCGTGCGCCCCGGAAAACGATAGCGAGTCAGGATCCAGGCCATCAGCATGCCGAACACCGCGTTGAACAAGCTGGCGACGCCCGCCGCCAGCAACGTGACCTTATAGGCGGCAACCACCTGCGGGTTGGAAACCACTTCCCAATATTGCGCCAGGCTCATCTGCGCCAGCTGCATCACCAGTGCGCTGAGCGGCAGCAGCAGGATCAGGCAAGTGTAAAACAGGCTGCTTCCCAGACTGAGACCAAACCCAGGCAGAACCCGTTTGCTGGACAACAACATTACTTATGCCCTGCCGCTAACAGTTGATCCAACTCGCCACCGGTAGAGAAATGCGTCTTCATCACCTGTGGCCAGCCACCAAACTGATCTTCTACACGGAACAGTTTGGTCTGCGGGAACTGGCCCTTCGCGGCCGCCATCGCCTGCTTGTCATACACGCGATAGTAGAAGCTGGTGATCACCTGCTGCGCAGCCGGGCTGTAGAGGTAATTCAAATAATCTTTGGCGGCCTGTTCAGTGCCGTTTCTTTCCACGTTTTTGTCGACCCAGGCGACCGGGAACTCCGCCAGAATATCGACCGGCGGCACGATCACCTGATACTTGTCTTCGCCATACTGCTTGCGGATATTGTTCACTTCCGACTCAAAACTGATCAGCACGTCACCCAGGCCGCGTTCCACAAAGGTAGTGGTCGCACCGCGACCGCCGGTGTCAAACACCAGCACGTTTTTCAGGAAACGGGTCATAAAGGCACGGGTTTTGGCCTGATCGTTGCCGTCAGCCTGGCTGGCGGCTCCCCAGGCAGCCAGATAGGTATAACGGCCGTTGCCGGAGGTTTTCGGGTTCGGGAACACCAGCTTCACATCGTCGCGCACCAAATCGTTCCAGCTATGGATGCCTTTTGGGTTGTCCTTGCGCACCAGGAAAGCCATGGTGGAATAGAAAGGGGAGCTGTTGTTCGGTAAACGAGCCTGCCAGTCAGCCGGGATCAGTTGGCCGCGATCGTGCAGGATCTGCACATCGGTCACCTGGTTGTAGGTCACGACGTCGGCACGTAACCCCTGCAATATGGCTAGCGCCTGCTTGGAAGAGCCGGCGTGAGATTGTTTGATGGTCAGCTTGTCGCCCGGATGCTGCTGGTTCCACTGCTGTTCAAAACCCGGGTTCAGCGCGGTAAACAACTCACGGGAAACGTCATAGGAGCTGTTCAGCAGCTCAGCGGCCGAAACGGTACCGCTGGCTAACAGCGCCGCCGCCAACCATCCTTTCAGCATGAAATTTTTAACCCGTGTTTGTTTCATTGTGCACCTTATAGCTGAATCAATCCGCCGGGCTTTCGCCCTGATGTTGACCAGTGTATTTATAACTAGGTGCGGAGCTGTAACGCTTTTATATACCGTTTAGTGATTTTCAAGCATCAAACGCTATAAGGCAGGGGCAGAGCGGTGTGGCAGAGGAGGAAGTTAATCCGGAGCCGGCATGGCCGACCCCGGAGGAAAGGTTAAAGCGACAGCAGGCGCGTCAGCGAAGGCGCAAAGTAATAGCTGCCGGTCACCGCACGGCTGAAACGCAGCATCGCATCACGTTTGCCGTCCAAATCGCCAAACATGCTCAGCAGCTGTTTTTCGATGTTATGCAGGCGGGCGCAATAGGCGATGAAATACAGCCCGTGTTTACCGCTGGCAGTACCGTAAGGCAGGCTCTGACGCAAAATCTTCAGGCCTTTGCCGTCTTCTTTCAGATCGACACGGCTGACATGCGAGGTGTCAGGACGCTGCTCCGGCGGCAACTCTTCGCTGTCGTACTTGGTGCGGCCGATAATCTGTTCCTGCTGCTCGGTGGTAAAGCGCTGCCACTGACGCAGGTTATGTTCATAACGCTGCACCAGCACGTAGCTGCCACCTGCGTCTTCTTCACCTTCGGCGATGACCGCCACTTCAGGACGTTTGTCGCCCTGCGGATTTTCAGTGCCGTCGATAAAGCCGCTCAGATCGCGCTCTTCCACCCAGCGGAATCCGTGGGTTTCTTCTTCAATCTTGATGGCGTTGCCGAACGCTGCCAGCGCCGCCTGCGCCAGCGTAAAGTTAACGTCATGACGCAAGGATTGGATGTGGATCAACAGATCGCGCTGGGTGGCCGGGGCCAACCCTTTGCCCAGCGGGGTGAATGGCTTCAGCTCTTTTGCGCCCTGACCGCTGGAAAGGTCGTGCCAGACGTCATAGCCAAAGGCGATCACCGCGCCCAAATGCGCATCGGGAAACTGCTGTTGCAGCTCGGTCAACGTCTGGCAAAACTGCTTGCAGCCCTGGCGCAAATCGGCGAATTCGCCCTGCACGGTGGCTTCCATAAAAATGGCGAAGCGGCAGTGTTCCAGTAAAATACCGCTCTGAACCTGGGTCATTATCGTTATCCTCAAAATCGAAATCGAGTAACAGGCTGCTGTATACCCGTCGTCTTTAAAGTCGCAGCGTTGTTACCTGCTTACAAGACCCCTCCGTAGGTCTTGCCCCTTCGGGGCCGCTGCAAGCAGCGTTCAAATCTGTTCCCGACAGATTTGTCGCTCACCCCGGTTACTTACTCAAGTAAGCGCCTGGGGTGAGCGAGCTGGCAGCCTGGCTGCAACTTTAAAGCCATAGGGTATATGTCTAGATTTCCTGTTACGAATGCGCAGTATCATACCCGATGAAAACGGGATTGCCTTGCATCAGCGCAAAGAAAATAGGGTTACCCATAACCGGGCAATCTCGCCCAAAAGTAGCGGTGATTTAACGTTCAGCGGGGATGGAAACCAGATAAATCAGGGGCGCCGCGGATCGGGCGCCCAGGGGGGAAGCTTTATTGCGGTTTGGCGTGCCAGATAATCTTGCTGACCGTCCAGCTTTTCAGCGTGTCATCCGGTGGGATGATATCTTGCGGGCCGGCCCACTTGCCGTCGAAGATATAGGTGACGTACTTGCTCTGCTGTGCGACGCACTCGACCTTGCCGGCATCGTCGCCGTCGGCCGGTTTACAGGCACCGAACGCCTTGCTGTACAGGTCACTGAACGGCGTGCCCAGCTTGCTGCCCCACTCGGTCGCGACTTTGCTGTCCATCACGTCCACGCGCTGCACGTGGCCCTTGGGTTCCCCGGTGATCACCAGCTTCACGTCGTTGCCGTCCATCGCCTGGTAGTAGGAAACTATCTTGCCCTGGCTGGTGGCCATGCCACCGCGCAGGCGGTAATCGCCGTTCAACCCGTCGTTAATAGCGCTTTCCGACATCGGGGTACCGGCGTTGAGGTCGCCAACGCCCTTGGCGCTGACTTCGAGGCTGCTGCCAAACCAGTTAAATGGCGACAGGCTGGACCAAGAGAAATTGGACATCGTCGAACAGCCGGTCAGTAACAGCGGAAGCCCTAACAACAGTGGGCGAACATTCATTTTTAGCTCCTTAACATCAATGACGGGGCACAGCCTGCTCTGCCCTGCCGCACTTGGCGTTTTGTTGCGTGTCAGCCTCTCACAACTGTCCACGCATCGCCATCGGTTGCGAGCTTGGAGTGCGGAAAATGAGAAAAGTGCCGCACTGTGCGGCAATTAACCCGCCTCATCCTGTACCACGAAACAGGCCTTAAGACGCGCACTCAGCAGCAAGTAAGCCAGCGCCAACGCATCGAGCAACGCCAGCACGATGTCCAACGCCGAAGGATTGTCGTCTTGCTGCCACAGGCTAAACAGGGAACCACCCAGCGCGGCCAGCAGCGAAGCAATCAATACCCAGCGCCAGGCACGCCATAGCCGTGGCCACTGGTGACGACGCGGAGCAATCAAAAATGCCAACGCCGCCGGCAGCCCCAGCACGATGCCATACCAGAACCATTGGGTGTCCGGGTAAAACAGCGATAGCAGGCCTTCCCCCTGCTGGCGCGAAACCCCGGCCATCACAAACAGGATCCAGGTACGGGCCTGTAAAATCAGTACGCCCCAAAACCACAGCGGCAAACGCAACGCACCGTGCTGATCGTAATCGTCGGGGGAAAAACGGGGTGGAAGTGGCTTCAACATCGATTCCTTGCCAATATCATGATGATTTTTCAAATGGGTGCCGTGTTTATTGTTTTCAATGCGCGCGCTTAAGAACCCCTTAAGATTTTCATGCTTTACTTAACCCCATCAAACCAGCAGTCCTGATTGGCAGGGCTTTGATTCTAGATTGAGATAAGGAAGCTTCAGATGAAAAAATATACCCTGGCAGCATTAATTGCTCTGTGCAGCGCACCGGTTCTGGCTCAGCAAGGCGGGTTCCTCGATCCTGCGGCACCGCAAACGCACACCCAAAACACGCAGCAAGGCGGATTTTCCGGCCCTAGCGCCGCGTTGACCACCGTCGACAAGGTCAAATCAATGAGTGATGACACCTGGGTGATGCTGCAAGGCAACATTGAGCAACGCGTCGGCGACGAGACCTATACCTTCCGCGACGCCAGCGGCACGCTGACGGTCGAGATCGACAAAAAACGCTGGAACGGTCAGACCATCACCCCGAAAGATAAAGTGCAGTTGGAAGGGAAAGTGGATAAAGACTGGAGCAACGTGGAAGTCGACGTGAAAACCATCAAAAAACTGCCCTAACGCGCAGTTTGGGCGGTGAAGCCTCACCGCCCAAAATATCGCTCAATATTCCTGATCTTCGATCAGCCGCTTGCCCAGGCTGGTAATGCTCTGGATCTCGTAACCGAGTTTCTCGTACATCTCGATCACCGTGTCGTTATCTTCCCGCACCATCAGTTGGATCTTCGGGCAACCGCGCGCGATCAATTTTTTCTCTAACCGGCTGATCAACGCATTGGCGATACCGCGTCCGCGATAATCCGGATGCACCCCGAGATAATACGCCGAGCCACGATGACCGTCGTATCCCCCCATCACCGATCCCACGACTTCCCCGCCCACTTCCGCGACCAGAAACAGATCCGGATCGTGATTCAGTTTGCGCTCAATATCCATCTCAGGATCGTTCCACGGCCGCAGCAGATCGCAACGCTCCCACAGGGTAATGACTTCTTCAAAGTCGTCTTGTCGAAATACGCGAATTTCCATCGATGTTCGCCGCTGTTAATTAAGATGTTTATCTGATTATCGCGGGATTATTCACTTACGCAATATCAAACTGCGATTTCCCCGGGCAATAATGCAGAAATCCCCGGTAACTCGCGTAATAAATGGACATAGTTATCCGGTCGATTAATGATTATCAATACGATATAACGTCGCAAAATAGAATTTGTCGATGGAGCGTAGCGTTATGAAAAAGCAGGTTAAACCCTTCCTCAATTTTAAACCGCTCCCCGTTTCCCCCACGCGACGTCAATTACTGCTTTCGGGTCTGGCGCTGGTGCTGCTCGGCAGCAAGAGCCAAACGGCCCAAGCCGAAACCGGCGGCATGCTGCGCAAGCAACCCGCTAAAACGGCGCCCAAACCCAGCGGCAGCAAAAGGCTGGTGATGATCGATCCCGGTCACGGCGGCATCGATTCGGGCGCCGTCGGCAGAGAAGGTTCGCAGGAAAAACACGTGGTGCTGGAGATTGCCAACCACGTGCGTCGCATTCTGCACGAACAGGAACACGTTGAAGTGCGCCTGACGCGGGAAGAAGACGAGTTTATCCCCCTGTTTCAGCGGGTGGAGATTGCCCACCAGCATCAGGCCGATCTGTTTATCTCTATCCATGCCGACGGTTTTACCAGCCCGGAAGCCTCCGGCGCCTCGGTGTTTGCCCTGTCCAATCGCGGTGCCAGCAGCGCCATGGCGCGTTATCTGTCCAACCGCGAAAATGCCGCCGATGACGTGGCCGGCGGCAAATACAAAAATCAGGACAACTATCTGCAGCAGGTGCTGTTCGACCTGGTGCAAACCGATACCATCAACAACAGCCTGACGCTCGGCCGCCACGTGCTCGGCCAGATCCGTCCGGTACATCATCTGCACAGCAACAGCACCGAACAAGCGGCGTTCGCGGTGCTGAAATCCCCGTCGATTCCATCGGTACTGGTCGAAACCTCGTTTATCACCAATCCGGCGGAAGAACGCCTGCTTGGCACCACCGCATTCCGCGAGAAAATCGCCCGCGCCATCGCCGACGGCGTGATCAGTTTCTTCAGCTATTACGATTCACACCAACGAAAACCCGGCTGATACTGCCAGCCACGGTGAATAAAGGTATACTCTGCGGCTTGTTCAGTCAGACGCTGTGAATTAATCCGTATGAGTTTATCGACCATCGCAGAAGTAAAATCCTTCCTGCTGGCACTGCAGGACCGCATCTGCACGCAGCTGGCTCAGGCCGACGGCGGCGCCGTTTTCAACGAAGACCGCTGGACGCGGGAAGAAGGCGGCGGTGGCCGCAGCCGGGTATTGACCGACGGCGCGGTGTTCGAACAAGCGGGCGTCAACTTCTCACACGTCTCAGGTGCCACCCTGCCCGCCTCCGCTACCGCGCACCGCCCCGAGTTGGCCGGCCGCAGCTTCCAGGCGATGGGCGTGTCGTTGGTGATCCACCCGCGCAGCCCTTATATCCCGACCAGCCACGCCAACGTGCGGTTTTTCATTGCGGAAAAGCCGGGAGAAGAACCGGTGTGGTGGTTTGGCGGCGGCTTTGATCTGACCCCCTTCTACGGCTTTGAAGAAGATGCCATTCATTGGCACCGCACCGCCGAACAGCTGTGCGCCCCCTTCGGCGAGCAGGTGTATCCCAAATACAAAAAGTGGTGCGATGACTATTTCTTTATCAAGCACCGCAACGAAGCGCGCGGCATCGGCGGCCTGTTCTTTGACGATCTCAACACGCCCGACTTCGCTACCTGCTTCGCGTTTACCCAAGCGGTGGGCGAAGGCTTCCTCGATGCCTATTTGCCGATCGTGGAAAAACGCAAGGCGCTGAGTTGGGGCGATAACCAACGTCAGTTCCAGCTGTATCGCCGTGGCCGCTACGTCGAGTTCAATTTAGTCTGGGATCGCGGCACGTTGTTTGGCTTGCAAACCGGCGGACGTACCGAATCCATCCTGATGTCGATGCCGCCGCTGGTACGCTGGGAATACAACTATCAACCGGCGGAAGACAGCCCGGAAGCGGCGCTGTACCGTGATTTCCTGCCGGTGCGCGATTGGTTGAAGGAGCCGGAATAATGCAGATTTGGGTCGATGCGGACGCCTGTCCCAACGTGATCAAAGAAGTACTGTTCCGCGCGGCGGATCGTACCGCCATGTCGGTAACGCTGGTCGCCAACCAACCGCTGAGAACGCCGCCTTCCAGGCATATCCACACTCTGCAGGTGGCGGCCGGTTTTGACGTGGCGGATAACGAAATCGTGCGCCGCTGCGAGAAAGGCGATCTGGTGATCACCGCCGATATCCCGCTGGCTGCCGAGGTGATCGAAAAAGGCGCGGTGGCGCTGAATCCGCGCGGGGAACGCTATACGCCGGACACCATTCGTGAGCGCCTGAACATGCGCGACTTTATGGACACCCTGCGCTCCAGCGGTATCCAGACCGGCGGCCCGAATACGCTGAACCAGCGCGACCGTCAGCAGTTCGCCAACGAGCTGGACAAGTGGTTGCAGCAGGCAAAACGGGCGCAGTGATTGCGCCCGTACTCAGCTTAGAATCGCACCTCCCCGCCGAAGATATAGGTTCGGCCGCGGGCGGTGTTGGTCGGTGTGAAGTCCTGTGACTGGGACGGCATCGAGTTCATCTTGTTCAACGCATCGGAATAGTCTCTGTCCATCAGGTTCTGCACGCTGAATTTCAACAGCAGGTTACGGTTGAACTGATAGGTGCTGTACAGATCGATAATCGTCGGGATGTGCGGCGCAGGCTCTTTCAGCAATTGCTCATTTTCGTCCCGATCCGAATTTGGCGACAGGCGAACCGCTTTACCCGTGTATTTGACCAATCCGCCCAGCGTCAGTTTCTCGTCCAGCAAACGAACCCCAGAATCTAAAGTAAAATAAAATTCCGGCAGTTCGCTGATGTCACCGGCACCGAATTCGTTGCTGGCCTGATTGGTCGGTTGGCTGGTGTGCTCTTTGCTCAGGGAGAGTTTGGTGTAGGCGAAACCGGCATCATACATTGCCTCTACTTCCACCCCACGCATTCTGACCGGCTCATAAGCATTGCTGTACATGGTCATCACGACATTCTCATTGGCGTTATCCCACTCTTCCTGCGTCGACTGAGCTCGGTTGCACTTGCGACGATTGCTGCACACCATGTAGTTTTGGCTGGAAATGTAATTTTTGATCTTTGATTCAAAATACACCGCCTTCAGATGGAAGCTGTCCTGCTTGAACAACAGGTCATGAGCATTGGCGTTGAAGCCGGCCTGGTAGGTTTCAGCGGTTTCGCCCTTCAGGAACGGGTTCATCGACTGCCCGCCGCTGTTGGCGAAGAATACCTCCTGAATATTCGGCCCGCGCATCGACTTGCTGTAGCTGACAAACGGCTGCAACCATGGCGTCACCTGCGCTGATAACAGCACCGACGGATTAAAACCGTGCTCTTTCAAATTGATATTGCTGGCCCCCTGCGGGAAGCAGGCCACTCGCTCATCACAGGCAGGTTTATAACCGGAAATATCATAGGAACTGTAGTTCAGATCAAAGTTGCTCTGCCAGATGCCGTAGTTAAGCTGCAGCCCACTGTAAAGGCTGGCGATATTTTGTTTACCCGCGATCCCCACCGGCGAACTTTCCGCCTGGTTATCGTCGGTTACCAGCCCGGATGCGTGCTTCTTGTATTCGTTACGGATCAGCTTGCCACCATAGCTGAAGGCAAAATCGACTTCCTGCAGGCTGAAACGGCTGGTGTTATTGACGTCCAGCGCGTCCGAGATATTTTTCGCCTTGCTGTCGCTAAACCCTGCCATATTGTCAGACATGAATTTCTGCTCACCGCGGCTGGTACTGGCTGTCAGATTAAAATCAATCAGCTCGGAGAAAGGCGCATAGTGATATTTAATATAGAAGTCATTACTGTCGATATGACGGCGGGTTATTTTATTCTGGTAGGTCCTGGCCGACAATTCGATGCTATTAAAAGCGTCTGGCTTAATATCGACTTTGAATAACTGGGATTTAGGGTTCTGTCGATAAGTTTTATCAACGTTAAACTCTTCACTGTCAAAACCGGAGCCGTTTTTGTAATTAGACGTGATGGAACTGCCGCTGATGGCTGCCATCGCGCCCAGGCTGCCGCCTTCACCAAAGGCGCCGGTTTTCCCACCCACGGCAATCATGCCGCTGCGGCCAATGCCGTTATTGCCCACGGAAAATTTGGTGCGCACGCCAAAGGGATTATCGGAAAACACCACGTCATCCACACCCAGGGTGCGGAAGTTGGCGCTGCCTGCCAACGCATTCACTCCGGCGGAGCCCGTCGCATTGCCGCGCGCTACATCAACGCCGACGATAAAATTGGGGTCGATCAGCGCACCGAACTGGCTGGTGGGTAACCCGCCATGGGCTGCATCGCTCGGCGAACTGCCGTAGTAGTTCTGGGTAATACCGTCCACCATGGTATTAACGCGGCCAAAGCCGCTCATGCCGCGGATATTGACGCTAACCGATCCCTGGCCCGGATCGATTTGGGTATAGGTGCCCGGCATGCTGCGCAAAATGCTGTCTACCGATTCGAGATTCTTATTTTCCCCTCGTGAGCTGAAGGCACCCGGTTTTTCCAACGCCTCCTTTTCGCTACGGTCGCTTTCTGTCGCAGCCGAAACGTTCAACGGGCTAAACACCACGTTGCCCTTGCCATTGTCTGCCCCGTCTTGCGCAGCCGTCGCCGTCCCGCTCAGCGCTATTCCCGCACCGATCAGGCTTACCAGTAATTTAATTTTCATAGTTCCCCAGAAATGACCAAAAAGATGTTATGGCCGACAATGCCCAGCACAAAGCCCGCCGAAATCGACGGTAAAATTAACGCTTTATCGTTTTAATAAGCCGCCAGGTTATTTCCTGGCGGCCAGAAGGGTTATTTCCGCGTTTTCTGATCCACCGCCAAAATAAAGCTGTATTCCAAGGCGCTATTTTCCAGCCGCGTCAGTCGGCCCGATTTTCCGCCGTGCCCGGCCGTCATATCGGTGGCCAGCAGCAGCAGCGAATCGCCCTGTTTAAAGCGACGCAGTTTGGCCACCCATTTTGCCGGTTCCCAATATTGCACCTGCGAATCATACAGGCCGCTGGTCACCAACAGGTTCGGGTACGCCTGCTTGCGTACGTTGTCGTAGGGGCTATAAGACTTCATCAGCGCATAGGCTTCTGGTTGATTTGGGTTACCCCACTCTTCATATTCGCCGACAGTCAGTGGAATGCTGTCGTCGAGCATGGTGGTCAAAACATCCACGAAAGGCACCTGCGCCACCACCGCGTTATACAGCTGCGGCGCCTGATTGATCACCGCGCCCATCAGCAAGCCGCCGGCGCTGCCCCCCATGGCATAGATACGCCCCGGCTGGCCGTAACCCTGTTTGATTAACGCCTGGGTTGCATCGATAAAGTCGCTGAAGGTGTTGGGTTTATGGCTCAGTTTGCCCTGCTGATACCAGTTCTGCCCCAATTCACCGCCGCCACGCACGTGGATCAGCGCATAAACAAAACCGCGATCCAGTAAACTGATGCGGTTGGCGCTGAAGGCCGGATCCATACTCATGCCATAGGCGCCATAGCCGTACACCAGCAGCGGGCTGTGCCCCGGTTTGAACATCGCACGGTTGTAAACCAGCGAGACGGGTACCTTCACACCGTCACGCGCGCTGATCCACACCCGTTCGCTGTGGTACTGGCTGGGATCAACCCCTTTCACTTCCTGCTGTTTCAACAGGGTACGAGTGCCTTTATCAAGATCCCATTCGTAGGTGCTGGTCGGCGTGGTCATCGCCGAATAGCCGTAGCGCAGGTGCTGATTGTCCGGATCGGGGTTATAGCCCAGCCAGGCCATGTAGCTGGCATCATCGAACGGAATGCTGCGCTGGGTTTTGCCGTCCCAACTGATTTGCCGTAGCTGTACCAGGCCATCGCCACGCTCTTTCACCACCAGCCAGTCGCGGAATAAGGTGAAACCTTCGACCTCGCGCTTTTCCTGCGGCGCAATCAGCGTCTGCCACGGTTTATCGAGCGCCGCGGTGTGATAGAGACCAAAATGCGGGCTTTGGTGATTGGAGCGTAAATAGAACTCGCCGCGATAATGGTCGAGGTAATATTCATGGCCGTTCCTACGGGCGGCAAACAGCACCGGCGCTTTCAGCGGTTGGTTGGCATCGATCAGCCGCGCCTCAGAGGTAGTGTTGCCGCTGATGGTAATAATGACGTAGTCGCGGGAAGAGGAATGAGCCAGGCTCAGATAAAACGCCGCGTCATCTTCCTGATACACCAGTTTATCGTCCGTGACCGGCGTACCGAACTGATGGCGATAAACCTGATACGGCAATAGCGTTTGCGGATGGTTGCGAATATAAAACAGCGTCTTGCCATCGTTGGCCCACACCATGTCGCCAGAGGTGTTTTCAATCACTTCCGCGGCCCATTTCTCGCTGTCGACATTACGCAACGAAATACGGTACTGCCTGCGCCCCTGATAATCTTCGGCGATCGCCATCCGCTGATTGTCCTGGCTGATCTCCAGACCGCCAACACGGTAATAAGCCTGCCCTGTCGCGCGCTGGTTAGCATCCAGCAAGGTTTGCCATGGCGCATCGGCGGTAAGGGCCTGACGCTGGTACAGGGCAAAATCCTTGCCCGCCGCATAGCTTTCCTGATAGCGGTAACCGTTCAGTTGATAAGGTACCGAGCGATCTTCCGGGCTCATGCGGCCGAGCATTTCCTGGTACAGCGTATCGCGCAGTTTTTTGTACGGCTGCATCATCTGTTCGGTATAACGGTTTTCCGCCGTCAAATAATCCAGCATCTTTTTATTCTGGCGGCTGTCGTCGCGCAACCAATAGTAATCATCTACCCGGGTTTCACCCTGGGCGGTCAACTTTTTCGGGATGATTTCCGCGCTGGGAGCCTGCGGTGCCGCCTGAACGGCCTGGCCCATTAAGCTTAATGAGATCACGACAGAGGTTGCCGCACGCCAACAACGACCCGGCAAAAGTGGATATTTCATAGTCCCTCACGATGGTTTGACATCGGCAACGCCTGCTTTTGTTTCAGCAAACAAAAGGCCGCTGCCGTCGGCATAAACTATTGGACGGCGTGCAACGCCGCCAGATTAAAATCGATGGGCATCGTCACCCGAACCTTGTCCTGCTGAAGCATCTCCACCGGCGGTTGCGGCAAAGGCTGCGCCCGAATCACCACCGCCAGTGCCTCCCGATCCAGCGAGGCGGTGCCTGACGACGCCTGCAATCTCAAATCAGACACCCGGCCCTGCGCATCCACCGTAAAGACCACCTGCGGCATGCCTGTACGGCGGCGGCGCTGTGCATCCGACGGATAGCGTTTGATGCGGTTCAGCAGCCCCTTAACCTGACTTTCCCACGACAGCTTGGCCTGCAGTTGACTGGCGGAATCACTGTTCAGCGGTGCCGCCGCCTGCCGGGCAACATTCAACGCTTTAGGTGCCGCGGCGCTGGAGGCCGCAGCGTGTTTGGTCTCTTTTGCCTGCTCCTCGGGCTTCGGCTGAGTTTTCTGCGGCGGCCGCTGTTCAGTTCGCTTCTTTTCGGCCACGGCAATCTTGGTTTTTTCAGCCCTTGCCAGCTTTGGTAAGTCGGGTTGTTCTTGCTGTTCAGCCGGTTGTGCAGCAGACGACTGCGCCTGCTGTACGCCTAGCGGTAAGGGTTCGGGACTTTCCGGCGCTTCAATCTGCGCGGCCCAGCTCATCATTACCGCCGGAGGCGGCAATTGCATCGGCGGCAGCGAGCGTGGCGGCCAGTAAAACAACAGTACCAGCGCCACATGTGCCGCGATAGCGCACACAAAACCGCGCGCCCAGCGTGGTTGCGGCATCGCAGGGGCCGAAAATGAGAAAGACTGACTTAGCATAGGGACATTAGATTACTTAATTGCGAATGATTGCAGATCACATTTGCTAATGATAATCATTTGTAATTACTATTAACAGTCCTTTTCACTGCCTTAACAGATTCATTTTACGGCCGGGGTGATCCACAGGTAATCGGCCACCTGTTTGTCGACCTGCACCCCGGGTTCCGCCAGCATCAGTACCGTTGGCAACGCAGCCGGTTGCAAATCCTGCACGTGCAGTGGCACTCCTACGGATTTGGCGGCATGGTAGCCACCGGCAATCAACAGCGCGGGAGTGGGCGCGGCCAGCAGGCGTTCAGCCATGCGGCGGTCACGCTGCTGTTGGATCGCCAGCATCGCATGCAATTGTTGAGGTTCAATCTTGCCGCCGTGCGAAGTGCGAATAGTTTCCTCCAGCGCTTTCTGCACCACCGGACGCACCGACAGTTGGCCCTGCGGGAAACTTGGCTGCTGATAAAAAGCCATGATTTCATCGCGATCCAGGTTAGCCGACCACAGCGGATAGGGTGCACGCATCGCCGCCATTACCACATCGCCGTACAGCGACCATTTCCACCCCGACTGCCAGCCGATCAACTCCGCTACGCGTCCGTCGCGAACGCTGGGGTTCCCCTGCAGCCACTGTTTCACCTGGTTAACCTTGTCTTGCTGATTCGGGTTAATCATTTCCATCAGCACGCTACCCTGGGGACGCTGCTGCGGCAGGTTTTGCACCAGCCACAGCTCAATCTGATGGTGATAGGGGTTATCGTGTTTTTCGCCGACAATGACCCGCGGTTGAGCGGCCAAACGGGCCAGAAGCTGGTCAGGTGACAGGCTTTCTCCACTGCGCAAATCCGTAATTTTGCCCAAACTATCAAGGGTAGTTTTTGGCGAGGAAACCGGGGTTTGGTTACAGGCGGCGAGCGCCAGCGCGGCCAATAAAATCAAAAGTCTCATGATGCTGCCCTGTCATAAAAAGTGGCGACATTATAGATAATAATTATCATTTGCATATAGACAACCCCCTTTCCTGCGACATCGATAACTATTTTTTTACTTTTGGATCCCTGACTACGCATTGATTTCATGAAGTATTGCGGGTATAACCAATAGCCATTTAGCAGCTTAGACGTCTATACGGGTAAAATACCATGCATTCACCTGTCCCCGCCGAAGGGCAATTCAAACGCACCATGAAGGCCCGGCACCTGGTGATGCTGTCGCTGGGTGGCGTGATCGGTACCGGGTTGTTTTTCAACACCGGCTATATCATTTCCACCACCGGCGCCCTGGGTACCCTGCTGGCCTATCTGATTGGCGCACTGGTGGTCTATCTGGTCATGCTGTGCCTGGGCGAGCTTTCCGTGGCGATGCCGGAAACCGGCGCCTTCCACGTTTACGCCTCCCGCTATCTTGGTCCGGCGACCGGTTATACCGTGGCCTGGCTCTATTGGCTCACCTGGACCGTCGCACTCGGTTCCAGCCTGACCGCCGCCGGTTTCTGCATGCAGTATTGGTTCCCACAGTCACCGGTTTGGCTGTGGTGTTTGATTTTCTGCGCGGCCATTTTCCTGCTCAACGTAGTCACCACTCGCTTCTTCGCGGAGAGCGAATTCTGGTTCTCGTTGATCAAGGTGATCACTATTTTGGCGTTTATCATCCTCGGCGGAGCAGCCATGTTTGGCCTGCTGCCGATGAAAGACGGCACCCCGGCTCCCTTTCTGCATAACCTGACCGCCTCCGGCTGGCTGCCCAACGGCACCCTGCCGATCCTGATGACGATGGTGGCGGTCAACTTCGCTTTCTCCGGCACGGAGCTTATCGGCATTGCCGCAGGCGAAACCGAAAATCCGGAAAAGGTGGTGCCCTGGGCGATACGCACCACGGTGATCCGCCTGATGCTGTTCTTTGTCGGCACGGTGTTTATTCTGGCTGCGCTGATCCCGATGGATCAGGCCGGGATTGTCAAAAGCCCGTTTGTGTTGGTGTTTGAACGCATCGGCGTGCCCTATGCCGCCGATATTTTTAATTTCGTCATCCTGACCGCCATCCTGTCTGCTGCCAACTCAGGCCTGTACGCTTCGGGCCGCATGCTGTGGTCGCTGGCCAACCAGCGCACCCTGCCGGCCTATTTTTCTCGCGTCAATAAACGAGGCATTCCGATCAATGCGCTGACCTTCAGCATGCTTGGCGGCGTACTGGCGCTGTTAACCAGCGTGATTGCGCCGGACACGGTGTTTGTTGCCCTGTCGGCCATTTCCGGCTTTGCCGTGGTGGCGGTTTGGTTGAGCATCTGCGCCTCACACTACGCTTTCCGCCGCCACTATCTGCGCAGCGGCCAGCCGATCGCTGGCCTGAAATACCGCGCGCCGGGCTATCCGTTAACGCCGATCGTCGGTTTTTCCCTGTGCCTGCTGGCCTGTATCGGACTGGCGTTCGATCCGGAGCAGCGCATCGCGCTTTACTGCGGGCTGCCGTTCGTCGCACTGTGCTACGCCGCCTATTATCTGACCCGCCGCAGCGGGCAAAAAACATCTTTGGGAGAAAATCATGTCGGTTAACAACCCCGTCGCCACGCTGTTGGCCACCCACAACACGCTGATTCTTGACGGCGCACTGGCGACCGAACTGGAGGCTCGCGGCTGTGACCTCAGTGATCCCCTGTGGTCGGCCAAGGTGCTGATCGAAAACCCCGAGCTGATTTATCAGGTTCATCTCGACTATTTCAACGCGGGAGCGCAGTGCGCCATCACCGCCAGCTATCAGGCCACGCCACAGGGCTTTTTGCGCCGGGGGCTGGATCCCGAGCAGTCACTGGCGCTGATCGCCAAAAGCGTGCACCTGGCGCAACAGGCGCGCAGCGACTTTCTGGCTCAGCACCCGCAGGCAACCCCCTTGCCGATCGCCGGCTCGGTCGGCCCCTATGGCGCTTATCTGGCCGACGGCTCTGAATATCGCGGCGATTACGCATTACCGCAGGAAGAAATGATCGCCTTCCACCGCCCACGCATCCGTGCGTTGGCCGAGGCCGGCGTAGATCTGTTGGCCTGTGAAACCCTGCCCTCGTTCAGTGAGCTGCAGGCGTTGCTCACGCTGTTGCAAGAATTCCCGACGCTCGGCGCCTGGTTTGCCTTCACCCTGCGCGACAGCCAACACCTCAGCGACGGCACGCCGCTGACGCAGGTGCTGGCAGCGCTGCACGGCAATCCGCAGGCGTTGGCGATTGGCATCAACTGCATTGCGCTGGAAAATGTGGCCCCGGCGCTGCGCCAATTTGCCGTGCTGACCGATAAACCGCTGTTGGTCTATCCAAACTCCGGCGAACATTACGACGCGGTGAGCAAAACCTGGCACGCCTGCGGCGGCGAGCACGGCAGCCTGATTGATCAGGTAGGAGAATGGCAACGCATCGGCGCACGGCTGATTGGCGGCTGCTGCCGGACTACGCCAAAGGATATTCGCCAGATCGCGGCACTCTGCAAGGCATAAAAAAGCCCCCTGCGCCAAGGCGTCAGGGGGCGGTTTAATGCCGAGGGCTTATAACGGTTCGGTCTGCGCTTCCACAACCGCCAGCGCCACCATGTTGACGATGCGGCGCACCGAGGCGATTGGCGTCAGGATGTGTACCGGTTTCGCTACTCCCATCAGCACCGGCCCCACGGTAACCCCTTCCGAAGACGACACACGCAGCAGGTTGTAGCTGATACGCGCCGCTTCCATGTTCGGCATAATCAGCACGTTGGCCGAGCCTTTCAGCGGGCTGTCCGGCATCAGATCATTACGAATGCTCTCAACCAACGCGGCATCGCCGTGCATCTCGCCGTCGATTTCCAGCTCCGGCGCCATCTGATTCACCAACTCGAGCGTTTTACGCATCTTGCAGGCTGCCGGGTTATCGGAAGAACCAAAGCTGGAATGGGACAGCAACGCGACCTTCGGCTCAATGCCGAAACGACGCACGGTTTCCGCCGCCATCAGGGTGATTTCCGCCAGTTGCTCCGGCGTCGGATCGTCATTGACATAGGTGTCGGCGATAAAGGTGTTGCCGCTTGGCAGCAGCAGCGCATTCATCGCCCCGGCGACATGGGCGCCCTCACGGAAGCCAAATACTTTTTCAACCACGTCGTAATGCTCGTGATAGCTGCCGATGGTGCCGCAGATCATCGCATCCGCCTCGCCACGATGCAGCATGATGGCGGCAATCAGCGTCGGGTTGCCGATCACCGCACGGCGCGCCTGCTCCTGCGAAACGCCGCGGCGTTTCATGATCTGGTAGTACTCGCCCCAGTATTCATTGAAACGCGGATCGGACTCGTTGTTCACCACTTCAAAGTCTTTACCCGGCGTCAGCTGCAGGCCGAGTTTTTTCAGTCGCATTTCGATCACGCTCGGGCGCCCCACCAGAATCGGATAGGCCAAGCCTTGCGACACCAATTCCTGAGTGGCGTGCAGTACCCTTTCTTCTTCGCCTTCCGCCATCACCACCCGCTTCATTTCCTTCTTCGCCTGGGCAAAGATCGGTTTCATGAACAGGTTGGTTTTGTAAACGAATTCAGACAGCTTTTCGACATACGCATCAAAGTCTTCGATCGGCCGCGTCGCCACGCCAGACTCCATCGCCGCCTTGGCCACTGCCGGAGCGATTTTAACAATCAGGCGCGGATCGAAAGGTTTGGGAATGATGTATTCAGGGCCAAATGACAGATCCTGATCACCATAGGCCGACGCCACCACGTCGCTTTGCTCTGCCAGCGCCAGATCGGCAATCGCATGCACGCAGGCCAGCTTCATCTCTTCGTTAATGGTGGTCGCCCCCACGTCCAGCGCACCGCGGAAGATGAACGGGAAGCACAGCACGTTGTTTACCTGGTTCGGGTAATCGGAGCGGCCGGTACAGATAATGGCGTCCGGGCGCACGGCTTTCGCCAGCGGCGGCAGGATTTCCGGCTCCGGGTTGGCCAGCGCCATGATCAACGGATCCCTGGCCATGGTTTTCACCATATCCTGAGTCAAGACACCCGGGCCGGAACAACCGAGGAAGATGTCGGCGTTAGGGATAGCGTCACCCAGCGTACGCTGGCCGTTATCTTCAATCGCATAAGCCGCCTTGGTCTGCTCCATATTGGCGTCACGGCCTTTGTAGATAACCCCTTTGGAGTCGCAGACGGTAATGTTCTGCTGGCGCAGCCCCAGGGCCACCAGCAGGTTCAGGCAGGCGATCGACGCGGCGCCGGCTCCGGAAACCACCAGCCGCACGTCGGAAATATTCTTTTTCACTACACGCAGGCCGTTCAACACTGCGGCGGTCGTGATGATCGCGGTACCGTGCTGATCGTCGTGGAACACCGGGATCTTCATGCGCTCGCGCAGTTTCTGCTCGATGTAGAAACACTCCGGCGCTTTGATGTCTTCCAGGTTAATGCCGCCGAAGGTCGGCTCCAGCGCGGCGATGATGTCGATCAGCTTGTCAGGGTTTAGCTCATCGACTTCGATATCAAACACGTCGATACCGGAAAATTTCTTGAACAGGACGCCCTTCCCTTCCATCACTGGTTTACCGGCCAGCGCACCGATATTGCCCAGGCCCAGCACGGCCGTGCCGTTGGAAATGACCGCCACCAGGTTGCCACGCGCGGTATATTTGTAGGCCGCCAGCGGATCGGCAGCGATTTCCAGACAAGGTGCCGCGACGCCCGGCGAATAGGCCAGCGCCAGATCGCGTTGCGTTGCCAGCGGCTTGGTGGGGGATACCTGGATCTTCCCTGGGACCGGATATTGGTGGAAATCAAGCGCACTCTGTTTGAGCTGTTCGTCCATTGTAGGTTCCTATGCTTTTTGCTTTTATGTTGAGGTAAGGCTATTAAGCTGTGTCCTGCCATTTTTCGTGCCAGCGTCGCAGACCCAAAAGCCCGTAATCAAGGCGGAGGATGCTGGACATAGCGTGCCTATGTTCAAACCCGACAACGCTAAGTACGGTTTTTTGGGGCGCGGCCCGAAGGGTTGGCGCTCACGTACAATGGCAGGACGCAGCCTTGTAGTATAGTGAGAGAAACGTCACAAACTTTGAAGCGGGCCAAAACCTTGATCGAAATAGTTTTATAAAAGTAAAAAAAGAAGTACCACAGGACGAAGAAGAAAAACACTGCCATCAGTGCGCTGGCAGTTGGGCGCGCCAGGCATTCAGCGTGGCCACCCGGCCTGCGCAGATTTGTAACGAGGTTTGTAGCGCCAGGGTATAACTCAGCGCATCGCCCCAGGTATTGCCCAGCAGTTGCGGCTGCTCGCACGGAATAAACACCGTTTCAGGGGGCAACAGTACCACCGGCACTGCCGGCTGCGGCGGTTGGGCGCAGGAGCTCAATAACAGCGCCAGGCATAGGCTGCCCAGCGCAGGCGTCATTTTTAATCGCTTCACGGTATTTCCTCTGATAAACATCGCTTTGCTGCCGCAGCTGCTGCTCCTGTTGCTGCTGAGCCGCCATCAGCGCACGATTCTGTGCATCCTGAGTTTGCAGCGTGGCAATCAACCCCGCCTGCTGCGCCAGGGTCTTTTGCTGCTCTAACGCCTGCTGCCGCGCCAGCTCCAGCCGGTGCGACAACAGCGAGCTGTAGCCGCCAAGGCAGATGGCTACCAACAACAACAGCAGCAATCCGCCCTGCGCCAGCCTGCTCAGCCAACCGCTCATGCCGGGTAATCCTTAAAGGAAAGCTGGAAGTGCGGCCCGTCCTTCAGCGTCTTCCATTCCCCGCCCCACTCAACGGCAACCGCACACTCTCGCGCGGCACGACGGACCGCCACCGCGATTTGCGCATAATAGTCCCACTCCCAGGACACTACGCCTGCCGGCATGGCCACCACGTCCACCGCGTGGCCGGTCAAATGGCGGCTTTTCAGCGTCTGGCTTTGCCCACCGCGCACCAGGTCACGCTGACGCGCCATGCTGCGACGCCCTTCGGTGATGGAAAAAGGCACCAGCGAATAATGCAGCGCCAGCCGCATCACCCGCACCAGATCCGGATGCACGTCCATTAAATTGGTCTCGCTGCGTGCGGTAAAACGAATGTCTTCAATTTCATTTATCATCTTTAAACCCCGTTTTTTTGCCAATAAATCTTTTAATTAATGCGCTGATATAATCAGCCCCAAGAAAACCAATCAGCACGCTGGCAAGGTTCGCCCACTTTAATTCCAGCCCGGTCAGCGCCAAGGCGTCGCGCACCGTCCAGGCCAATAACGCGCACATGCCTGCATTTAATAAACGGCGCCGCATACCGACATTGCGATAAGCCCCGTGCAATAGCGCCATGAGCCCTGCCAAAATGGCATTCATCACCGGCTGAAGATATTCACATGCTCGCTGAATAATTAAGCCAACAGCGTCTGGCTCTAAGCTGGACATAGCTACACTCCTATTTTATTTTAATTAAACGCCAATCACGGCCGGTGGAATATCGGTACCATCAGAATCTAGTTAAGGATGCTATAACAAAGCAAATGAATAAATACAGCCTCTAAAGTCAAATTCATTCATGCTCACCCATGGCACAACACCACCCTGACAAATAACTGGGCAAGCCGATAAAAAATTCATCTTTATTGTGATTTATTTCGACTTCTCTTTATCCGATAAATAAACATTAATAGCGGCGGGAGATTCACTCTCAATGACAAAAACCTTAACTCTGGAGAAATACCATGTCAGAACGTAAAGCCGTTATTGGTTATTATTTCATTCCTACTAACCAAATTAATCACTATACCGAGTCCGATACTTCAATCGTACCTTTCCCGGTGTCCAATATTACACCGGCCAAGGCCAGGCAACTGACCCACATTAATTTCTCGTTCCTCGACATTAACAGCAATCTGGAGTGCGCCTGGGATCCGGAAACCAACGACGCCAAGGCGCGTGATGTGGTTAGCCGTTTGACTGCGCTGAAGGCGCATAACCCGAATCTGCGCATCATGTTCTCTATCGGCGGCTGGTATTACTCCAACGATCTGGGGGTGTCCCATGCCAACTATGTCAACGCGGTCAAAACCCCAGCGGCACGCACCAAATTTGCGCAATCCTGCGTCCGCATCATGAAAGACTATGGCTTTGACGGCGTAGACATTGACTGGGAATACCCACAGAGCAGCGAGGTCGACGGTTTTGTCGCCGCGCTGCAGGAAATCCGCACCCTGCTCAATCAGCAAACCCAGGCCGACGGCCGTCAGGCGCTGCCTTACCAACTGACCATCGCCGGTGCAGGTGGCGCGTTTTT
The DNA here is from genome assembly GCF_058799445.1 of Serratia sp. GW822-FHT06E05. Taxonomy (NCBI): domain Bacteria; kingdom Pseudomonadati; phylum Pseudomonadota; class Gammaproteobacteria; order Enterobacterales; family Yersiniaceae; genus Serratia; species Serratia sp. GW822-FHT06E05. The sequence continues at coordinate 4,341 of NZ_JBXALM010000014.1, read as the reverse complement.
CCTGTCGCGCTACTACAGCAAACTGCCGCAGATCGTCGCCTCACTCGATTACATCAACCTGATGACCTACGATCTGGCCGGTCCATGGGAAAAAATCACCAACCACCAGGCAGGCTTGTTCGGCGACAGCGCCGGGCCAACCTTCTATAACGCGCTGCGTGAAGCCAATCTCGGCTGGAGCTGGGAAGAGCTGACTCGCGCCTTCCCCAGCCCGTTCAGCCTGACGGTAGACGCCGCCGTACAGCAACATCTGATGCTGGAAGGCGTGCCGAGCAGCAAGATCGTCATGGGCGTGCCGTTCTACGGCCGGGCGTTCAAAGGCGTCAGCGCCACTAACGGCGGCCAGTACAGCAGCCACAGCACGCCGGGGGAAGATCCCTTCCCTGGCACCGATTACTGGTTGGTCGGCTGTGAAGAGTGCGTCCGCGACAAGGATCCCCGCATCGCCTCTTACCGCCAGCTGGAGCAAATGCTGTTGGGCAACTACGGCTATCAGCGCCTGTGGAACGATAAAACCAAAACGCCGTATCTGTACCACGCGGCCAATGGCCTGTTCGTCACCTATGACGATGCTGAAAGCTTCAAGTACAAGGCGAAGTACATCAAACAGCAGCAACTGGGCGGCGTGATGTTCTGGCACCTGGGCCAGGACAACCGCAATGGCGATCTGTTGGCCTCACTCGACCGCTACTTCAACGCACCGGACTATGACGACAGCCAGTTGGATATGGGCACCGGCTTGCGCTATACCGGCGTTGGCCCAGGTAATCTGCCAATCATGAGCGCCCCGGCCTACGTTGCCGGTACCACCTATAACCAAGGAGCATTGGTGTCGTATCAGGGCTATGTCTGGCAGGCCAAGTGGGGCTATATCACTGCCGTGCCGGGTTCCGATACCGCCTGGCTGAAAGTGGGTCGCGTGGCGTAACGGTCAGCGACGACATAAAAAAACCCCGGGGCTGATGGCGACGGGGTTTTTACTGCTTTAAACGTTTAATTTTCGCATCCCTTCGTGGTCACTCCCTCAGTTGTTACACCAAGGATAACCCCCATCACGTATTACTTCCCGCCCCAGCAGACTGAAGACGTCGCTTTTGCGCGTCAGCCGCTCATGCCACCAGCTAAAACCGGCCCCTTTGCTGGCCGGATGCCAGGCCAGCCAAATCATTTCATCGCCTTTTTGCATATCGACCGGTACCGTCACCAACTCGCCGCTGGCCAGCTCTTTTTCTATCAGCGCCGGCGGCAAGAAGCCGTGCCCAATACCCCGCTTCAACAGCGCCAATTTGCTCTCGACGTCGCATACCATCAGTTGGCGCTGCAACGGCATGGCGCCATGGTTACGCTTGGGCAGCTCGTGGCTGCTGTCGGCAATGCCCACCACGATATCGTTCAGCCGCTGGTTTTTATCCACCGGCTTTTTCTGCGCCGCAAAGGGATGAGAAGGAGAAACGCACAGGACAAAATTCAGCTTGCCGAGCATCAGCGTCTTGGCCTGCACGCTGTCCGGGATCTGGCCGATGGCAATAATCAAATCCGCCCGGTTGTTCTTCAACGCATCCCAGGTGCCATTCAGCGCTTCACGCTGCACGGATATGTTGGCGTTTGGGCTGTGCTGGATATAGTCGCGGATATCCTGGGTGAGCGTTTCCAGCGGAAAGAAATTATCAACCACGATGCGGATATTATTATCGAACTTTGGGATGTTTCTTACCCTACTTTCCAGATCCTGTACCGCATTTAAAATCCAGCCACCTTCCTGCAGCAGGAATTCCCCTTCATCCGTCAGGGTAATCATCGGGCCATTACGATGAAAAAGTTTCACGCAGAGTTTACTTTCTATATTGGAAACCCGGTAAGATATTGCCGAAGGGGTTTTATGCAACGCCTCCGCCGCCATTGAGAAAGAGCCGGTACTTTTGATGGTGCTGATTATTTTAATCGCATCCAGGGATAATCTAGTCATACAAATTCCTCTTTGACATAAAATAAGAAAAAAATGACACTAAATTCCCAAGTGGTTGGCGCGTAAAAGTCGTTCAAGTCACACAAGAGTAAGCAAAACCACAAGCAATATACTCTATATTGCAGCACGTCATCTGAAAGACTATTCATCAACACTTTAAATAAAATTCATCATGACGCCGTTTTTTTAGACAGCAGCGTTTAAATAAATTCAATCAAGAAATAAAAGACAATCATCATAATAATTTTAGTTAATAGCCTATAAAACATTCCACCCTGACAGCTGAGTCTAAGGGTAAAAATAAAACAAGCCGCCAAGAATGATGTTTTTAATTTTTTAATAACCTCTCTTTTTGTCGGTGAAAATAAACCCAACTTACAATACAACTTCAGTCAGGAGTGACTTATGAACAATACTTCCCGTACCCTTATGTCCCTTGGCCTGCTGAGCGCCGCGTTGTTCGGCGTATCACAACAGGCCGCCGCCCACGGTTACGTCGAAACGCCGGCCAGCCGCTCCTATCAGTGCAAACTGCAGCTCAATACCCAATGCGGCAGTGTGCAATATGAGCCACAGAGCGTTGAAGGCTTGAAAGGCTTCCCACAGGCGGGTCCGGCTGACGGGCATATCGCCAGTGCCGACAAATCCACCTTCTTCGAACTGGATCAGCAAACGCCAACCCGTTGGAACAAGATCAATCTGCACACCGGCGCCAACTCCTTCACCTGGAGACTGACCGCTCGCCACAGCACCACCAGCTGGCGTTATTTCATTACCAAGCCGAACTGGGATGCGTCACAGCCACTGACCCGTGCGTCCTTTGACCTGACGCCGTTCTGTCAACAGAACGACGGCGGTGCGATTCCAGCCGCGCAGGTCACCCACCAGTGCAACATACCTGCAGACCGCAGCGGTTCGCACGTCATCCTCGCCGTGTGGGATGTAGCAGATACGACCAATGCCTTCTATCAGGCGATTGACGTTAACTTGACCAAATAATAAGGAAGGGAAATACCACAGGGTTCAGCCGGGTGCTGAACCCTTTTTTATTGCGAGTGCGCTATGCCACATCTTTTTCCCCTCGGTCAGCCCATACTGACACCGCCTTCGCAGGAGCGGTAAGCGGCTGCAAAACCGCGCCCTACCTGGCTCGTTTCGGGATCCATTGTTCTTATCCATCGCAACAATCAGAAAAAGCGCATTTTAATCATCGGGCTTCTGATGCAGTGTGTTCAGCCTACGATGAAAAACGTTCTCATTTCCCTACATTGACGTTTGGTCAAGGAGCTTATTAATGAACCAATTAGACGCACTCAAGCAGCTCACCACGGTGGTAGCCGACAGCGGCGATATCGAATCCATCCGCCAGTTCGAACCGCAGGATGCCACCACTAACCCTTCATTGATTCTGAAAGCCGCTGCGCTGCCTCAATATAAGCCACTGATCATCGAAGCTCTGAACTATGCCCGCCAGCAAGGTGGCAATAAAGAAACCCAACTGATCAACGCCAGCGACAAGCTGGCGGTGAACATCGGCGTCGAAATTCTCAAAAGCGTGCCGGGCCGCATTTCCACCGAAGTGGACGCACGCCTGTCCTTCGACCGCGGCATGTGCGTGGCCAAGGCGCGTAAGCTGATCGGCATGTATCAGGAACAGGGTATTGATAAGTCGCGTATTCTGATCAAGCTGGCCTCCACCTGGGAAGGCATCAAAGCCGCCGAAGAACTGGAAAAAGAAGGCATCAACACCAACCTGACGCTGCTGTTCTCTTTTGCCCAGGCCCGTGCCTGTGCCGAAGCCGGCGTGTTCCTGATTTCCCCGTTCGTGGGGCGTATTTATGACTGGTACCAGGCCAAACAGCCTGCTGCAGACTATGACGCCGAGCAGGATCCGGGCGTCAAATCGGTGCGCAACATTTATGAATACTACAAACAGCACCGCTATCAGACCGTGATTATGGGTGCCAGCTTCCGCAAGGTTGAGCAGATCCTGGCTTTGGCCGGTTGCGATCGTCTGACTATTGCGCCGAACCTGCTGGAGCAGCTCAAACAAAGCGAGCAACCGGTAGAACGCAAACTGACGCCATCCACCGAAGCCTTCCACCAACCTGCCCCGCTGGCCGAAGCCGAATTCCGCTGGCTGCATAATCAGGACGCCATGGCCGTTGAAAAACTGGCCGAAGGTATTCGTCTGTTCGCCGTTGACCAGCAAAAGCTGGAAGACATGCTGTCCGCTGAACTGTAATCACTCTGGAGTAAAACATGTCCTCTCGTAAAGAGCTTGCCAACGCCATCCGCGCACTCAGCATGGACGCCGTACAAAAAGCAAATTCCGGCCACCCGGGTGCACCTATGGGCATGGCGGACATCGCCGA
>NZ_JBXALM010000013.1:0-123139 GCF_058799445.1 Serratia sp. GW822-FHT06E05 | reverse complement strand
ATTTTTTTGAACCCGAAGGTTCTGGATATCGTCTTGTGGAGTGCCCACACAGATTGTCTGATAAATTGTTAAAGAGCGTTCGTTACTAAGATGTTTCTCGGTAACGCGGGAGGTGCATATTACGCTTTCCCGCTGAAGAGTCAAGCTTTTTTCTTATTAAGAAACGGTGTTTTCACCGGCTTGCTTCTTCCTGGCTGGGCGACTGGTTCTCGTTAGAGGAGTCGTTGTTCCCGGTCAGTGGAGGCGCATTATAGGGAGTTCTCAGAAGGCCGCAACCCCTAATTTCAATATTTTTTCCGACCGTTGAACATTTAACCAAAACAGCCTTAAAGAGGCAGTTTTTTCAACGATTTAAAGCCATATCCCTGTAGAACGGGCAATAAAGCGTCAGTATCTTCATTTAACGCTATGCAATACGCCAGATTCTCTTCCTGAGTCGACACCAGATTTTCCTGCGTCGAAATCAGCCATGCGGTACGACGGGCAATCGCCGCGCCGGAATCGATCAGTCGGGTTCCCTCAGGCAACACCTGCATTAGCTCTTCTGCTAATAAAGGGAAATGGGTGCAACCGAGTACCACGGTATCCGGTGGCTCGCGCATGCTCAGCCATGGATGGAGAATTTTCTTCAGCGCTGGCAGCGGTACGGCTTCACCATGCAGCTTGGCTTCTGCCAGTTCCACCAGCTCAGAGGAGCCAAGCAGCTCGATCTTGCAATCGGTAGCGAAACGGGCGATCAGCTCATGGGTATAAGTACGCTGTACGGTACCGCGGGTAGCCAGCAGGCCCACCACACCATTGGCAGTCAGGCGGGCAGCAGGCTTGATGGCAGGCACCACGCCGACAACCGGGAAGGTAAAGCGTTCGCGCAGGGCCGGCAGGGAGACCGTACTGGCCGTGTTACAAGCGATGATGACTATCGCCAGAGGATGCCGTTGCTGCACCGCGCTGACAATCTCCAGCACGCGCTCAACAATAAACTCTTCGGATTTCTCGCCGTAGGGAAACGCCACATTATCGAAGGCGTATATATAGTGGAGGTCCGGCAGCAGTTGCCGAACCTCTTGATACACCGATAACCCGCCGACGCCGGAATCAAATACCAGCACCGTCGGACGGGCCATAGCAGGGGTGTTAGAAGGTATAGCTTCCAGTGAGGTAGTATTCTCTTCCTGGAGTAGCGTAGCCATAAGCCGTCTCATAATCTTTATCAAACAGGTTGGCGATTCTACCACGAACTGTCAGATGAGATGTGACCGGATACGAAACTGCGAGATCCCACAGGCTGACACCGCCAAGTTTGACGCTTTGCTCTGGATAGGTGCTGTAGTCTTTATCATAACGCTCACCCAGGTATTGATAGGTCACTGCCCAGTCAAAATCATAGACCTGCCAATCCAGCTCATACTTCACCTGCTGTTTGGCACGGCGCAGCAGCACTTCATTGGTTTTGGCATTACGCGGATCGACATAGTCGTAACCAATGTGATGGGTTAACGGACCCGTGTCGAATGAAGCTGTAGCTTCAATACCTTTAATAGTGGCCTTGCCAACATTGTAATAGACGTAGTTGGTCTCGCCGGTGGAATCAATCAGGTTATCAATATCGTTGCGGTAGCCGGACACGCGCCAGGTTACCGGCCCGGTCAAACCTTCAAAGCCCCCTTCCCACTGTTTGCTTTCTTCCGGTTTCAGATCGGTATTATTGCCGAAGTTGCCATACAGCTGACCCATATTAGGGGCTTTGAATGCCGTGCCGTAGGAGGCGATGAAACGGTACCCTTCTATAAACTCCCAGCCCGCGCTGGTTTGCCAGGTGCCATGCCAGCCAAATTCGGAATGATCGTCGCCGCGAACCGCTCCTTCCAGAGTCACCGGCCCGACCAACTGCTGCGCAGTCAGATAAACACCGGCGTTGCGTTGGGTTTTTTCACCGTTAACCGTGGTGGAGTCTGGCTTGATTTGCTGATGCTGCCAGTCAATCCCCGAACTGACCGTACCCTGACCTACCTGAAGAGTATTTCCCCATTGCAGGTTGTACTGCTCGGAGTCCACCAGGCTGGCTGAGCTGTCATACATGCCGCGACGAGGATCGTAATCATAATCCTTGCTGTGGCTGTAGCTGCCAATCAACTGCGTCGCGTAGATGCCTTCCTTATAACGCAGGCCGGTATCCCAGCTTTGACTGTACAACTTGCGGGTATCGACGTCAGAGAAACTGTCGTAAGCCGTGCGGTTATCGTAACCGTAACCACGAACAAAACCGCTGATAGCCTCGTTGAACTGATGATCAACAGCGCCGTACAACGACTTGCTCATAAAGCCGTCGCGATCCTGCTGGCTTTGCATGCCGGTGCTGCCGTAGGCCACCACATCATAACCTTTGGTATAGATGTAGTTACCGGCGACCGTGGCAACCGTGCTGTCGCCCAGCTGTTGTTGAGTAGACGCGTCATAGGCCTGGTAGCCGTTAGACCCCACACCGGCGGAAAGCGTAGTGCCGTTCTTTTCGCGGGTGGTAATAATGTTAACCACGCCGCCGATGGCATCGGAGCCATAAACCGCCGAACGTGGGCCACGAATATATTCAACTTTCTGCACCAGCGAAATCGGGATCTGGCTGAGATCGGAAGAGCCGCTGATACCGGCCTGATTAAGACGGATACCGTCGATCAGCACCAGCACATGGCTGGAATTGGTGCCGCGAATGAACAGCGAGCTTTTTTGCCCCAGGCCACCGTTCTGCCCAACGTCTACACCCGGCAGGCGGCGCATCACATCGGTCAGGCTTTTTGCCTGCCAGCGGTCGATTTCATCACGGGTGACGACGGAAGTGGGTGCCAGCACGGAAGAAACCGGCTGCGGGAAGCGGTTGGCGGAAACCACCAGATTTTCGCTGTTATTCGCTGTGGTGTTGTCTTGCGCCCAGCCAGAAAAAGCCGTGACGGAGGAAACCACCGCCAGCAGCGTATTTTTTGTAATTGTCATGAAAAAGCATCCAAACTTAATTGGCGGATGCCGCAGGATCATGGCCGGTATTTCGCGACGGCCACGGACATTGCGACGTAACACCGGCAGGTCTTCGGGCTTGGGAGTTGCGGGCGGCCTCTTAGCTACCAGCACCGGGCGATGACTTCCCGTCCTGCAATGGACAGTGTCTGCGTAAAACGCTATCGCCGTGACTTCCCCTTACCGCTGCGCGTCAGCTCCGGATTCACACCGGATTCCCTTTTCACTCACTGCTTGAGGCCGGACGACAATGCTACGATCAATGTAAATAGATGTCTAGACTGCTATCAATGTTACAAATAATAAACACGACAAAACTGGACTTCACGGACTGATTCCCTACAATCCCCGCTGATCAAATTTGCCTGACGAGAAGAAACATGACGCCCGAGAATTTGCCTATTGAACGTTACGATGACCAACTGGCGGAAAAAACTGCCCGGCTGAAGACGCTGATGTCACCGTTCACGGCACCCGAGCCGGAAGTGTTCCGCTCGCAAGTCGAACACTACCGCATGCGCGCAGAATTCCGCATCTGGCATGATGAAGACGAGATGTACCACATCATGTTTGACCAGCAGACCAAGCAACGCATCCGCGTCGAGCAGTTTCCTGCCGCCAGCGAATTGATTAACCGCCTGATGAGCGCACTGATCGCCGCCATCAAGCCGGATCCTATTTTGCGCCGCAAGCTGTTCCAGATTGATTACCTGTCGACTCGCAGCGGCAAAATCATCGCCTCGCTGCTGTATCACCGTAAGCTGGACGACGCCTGGCAGCAGCAGGCAGAAAAGCTGCGGGATGATCTCCGCGCCCAGGGCTTTGACCTGCAGTTGATTGGTCGCGCGTCGAAGATGAAAATCATGCTGGATCAGGATTACGTCGATGAAGTCCTGCCGGTCGCCGGCCGCGACATGATTTACCGTCAGGTGGAAAACAGCTTCACCCAGCCGAATGCGGCGATGAACATACAGATGCTGGAATGGGCGCTGGACGTGACCGCCGGCTCTAAAGGCGATCTGCTGGAGCTGTATTGCGGCAACGGCAACTTCTCCCTGGCGCTGGCGCGTAACTTCGAGCGGGTGCTGGCCACTGAAATCGCCAAGCCTTCCGTTGCCGCGGCGCAGTACAACATTGCCGCCAATCATATCGACAACGTACAGATTATCCGTATGGCGGCGGAAGACTTTACCCAGGCGATGAACGGAGTACGCGAGTTTAATCGTTTGAAGGGTATCGATCTGAGCAGCTATAACTGCGAAACCATTTTTGTCGATCCGCCGCGCAGCGGACTGGATGATGAAACGGTAAAAATGGTGCAGGCTTATCCGCGAATTTTGTATATCTCATGCAACCCGGAAACGCTGTGCGCCAATCTGGAGACGTTGCAGGAAACTCATCAAATCAGCCGTCTGGCATTGTTCGATCAGTTCCCGTATACCCATCACATGGAATGCGGCGTACTGTTGGAAAAACGCGTTTAATCTCACAGGGGCGCCGCGCTTGCTGCGCCCCTGGTTTTCCCCTTACGCCGGGGTATTCTCATCCAGCGCCTTGCGCGCCTTCAGCTTCATGCCAATCCAGAACACCAGCGCCACGGAAATAATCGCCGGCAGGAAGTTAGAACCGATCTGCGGGTATTCGGCACGCACTATCGCACTGTACAGCAGCACCCCAAGCAGGAAGGTCGCCGCCGCCAGCTTAGGTATGCCATCCGGCATCGCGCGGTGCAGATACCGTTGATGCAGGCAATATACCGCCAACACCAAAGCAATAATCGGGAAAATCGAAAACGGCACCACCGAGCTGAACAGCGCGGCGAACGAACCGTTGATTGAAAGGCCGGCAATCAACGCCAGCAGTAAGGTGCCATTCTCACGGCCTGGTTTTTCCATCGCTTTCTACCTTTTTATACGTGGGATACAGAAGTTTTTTCTTGTTCGCGGCGATACCAATAATAAGCGCCTTTGGAAATCATCCGCAGTTGCAACACTAAGCGCTCCTCAAGCCGACGCCGTTGATCGATGTCGATATCCAGCGCTTCAGCACCGGCGCTGAAGACGATGGTGACCATAGCTTCCGCCTGCGCTTCGGTGAAACTGCGCGGCATATGGTTTTCCAGCTCGAGGTAATCCGCCAGTTCGGCGATAAAATGTTGGATCTCACGCGCCACCGCCGCACGAAAGGCCGCCGAGGTCCCGGAGCGTTCACGCAACAGCAGGCGGAAGGCGTTGGGATTATTGCCGATAAACTCCATAAAGGTGGAGACCGAGGTGCGGATCACGCTGCCCCCCTTGGCGATACGCTGCCGCGCCTGCCGCATCAGTTGACGCAGCATCAGGCCGCTCTCATCCACCATGGTTAACCCCAGCTCGTCCACATCACGGAAGTGGCGATAAAATGACGTCGGCGCGATGCCCGCTTCACGCGAGACCTCGCGCAGGCTCAGACTGGCAAAGCTGCGTTCAGCGCTCAGCTGGCTGAAGGCCGCTTCGATGAGGGAACGACGAGTCCGTTCTTTTTGTTGTGCTCTGACGCCCATATGCATATCCAGATAAGATCCATTTTCTCAGTCTAACGCCGTAGACCCGGCAATATAGCAAATTTTATTGCAACAGCATTTATACAAACGCGCCCTGTCACAGTTTCAGCCTGCACCATTTGTGCTTTGCCTCAAAAAGCCTAATGGTGATTGGGCACTCAGCGCTATGATGTTAAGATACCGTTGTAATTTTGTATAAGACAGGTCTCTCCCCTATGCAACAGCACTATCAATTTGATGCCATAGTCATTGGCTCGGGCCCAGGTGGTGAAGGTGCCGCTATGGGGTTGGTGAAGCAGGGCGCCCGCGTGGCCGTGATAGAACGGTACAATAACGTAGGCGGTGGATGTACCCATTGGGGCACCATCCCATCCAAAGCCCTCCGCCACGCCGTTAGCCGCATTATCGAATTCAACCAGAACCCGCTTTATAACAATTCACGCACGCTCAGCGCGACATTCCCTGACATTTTACGCCACGCCGATAACGTCATTAATCAGCAAACCCGGATGCGTCAGGGATTCTATGAGCGCAACCAGTGCAAGCTGTTTGCCGGCGATGCGCGCTTTATCGACGCCAACACCGTTAGCGTCAGCTATATGGACGGCACCCAGGACACCATCCGCGCCGATCACATCGTTATTGCCTGCGGCTCACGCCCGTACAACCCGTCGAGCGTCGATTTTAACCATCCGCGTATTTATAACAGTGATTCCATTCTCGAACTGAACCACGAACCGCGCCACGTCATCATCTATGGCGCCGGGGTGATCGGCTGTGAATATGCATCTATCTTCCGCGGTTTGAACGTGAAGGTGGATCTGATCAACACCCGCGATCGTCTGCTGGCGTTCCTCGACCAGGAAATGTCGGACTCGCTGTCATATCACTTCTGGAACAACGGCGTGGTGATCCGCCACAACGAAGAGTTCGAGAAGATCGAAGGCACTGAAGACGGCGTGATTGTTCACCTGAAATCCGGCAAGAAAGTGAAGGCCGATTGCCTGCTGTACGCCAACGGCCGCACCGGTAATACCGACTCGCTGGGGCTGGAGAACGTCGGTCTGGAATCAGACAGCCGTGGCCTGCTGAAAGTGAACAGCATGTACCAGACCGCGCTGCCGCACATTTATGCCGTGGGTGACGTGATTGGCTACCCGAGTCTGGCATCTGCCGCCTACGATCAGGGCCGCATTGCCGCACAGGCGATTTCCTCCGGCGAAGCCAGCGGACATTTGATTGAAGATATCCCGACCGGTATCTACACCATTCCGGAAATCAGCTCCGTCGGTAAAACCGAGCAGGAATTGACGGCGATGAAAGTGCCGTATGAAGTGGGTCGTGCACAGTTCAAGCATCTGGCCCGCGCGCAGATTGCCGGCATGAACGTCGGCAGCCTGAAGATCCTATTCCATCGCGACACCCTGCAGATCCTTGGGATCCACTGCTTCGGCGAGCGTGCGGCAGAGATCATCCACATCGGCCAGGCGATCATGGAACAGAAAGGTGAAGGCAATACTATCGAATACTTCGTTAATACGACCTTCAACTATCCGACCATGGCCGAAGCCTACCGGGTGGCAGCGCTGAACGGCTTAAACCGCCTGTTTTAACGTGGTGCCCATGTAGCTTTGCATGTGCTCGCGGATCGCCTCGGCCAATTGCTCATAACGACTGCGCAATGGGGAGCCGGGGCGGTACACCAGCGCAATGGTGCGCTTGGGTTCAGGTTTGAAGCAGTCCAGGTAACACACGCCGTCGCGCTCACGCTGCGGCGGTACCGCCAGTGAAGGCAGCAAAGTGATCCCACTACCCGCTGCAACCATATTACGCAGCGTTTCCAGGCTGGTCGCCCGGAAATGAGTATCTTCGTCAGCCCCGGCCTGGAAACAAAAGCCCATCGCCTGATCGCGCAGACAGTGGCCATCTTCCAGCATCAACAACTTTTCACCGGCCAGATCCGGCATCGCCACGCGGTCACGCTGCGACCATGGGTGATCGGAATACACCGCCAGCTTCATCGGTTCGTCAAACAGCGGCACTTCAATAAAGGCTTCTGTTTCTTTCACCAGCGCCAGAATGGCGCAGTCAAGTTTACCGCTGTCGAGCTGTGCCAACAGCTGTTGGGTTTGCGCTTCATGCAGGTACATTTCCAGCTTGGGAAAGGTTTTGTGCAGTGTAGGAATGATCTGCGGCAGCAGATAAGGCCCGACGGTGGGGATCAGGCCGATATGCAGCGGCCCCGACATGGCTTCACCTTGCTGGCTGGCCATCTCTTTCAGAACTTTGACTTCGCGCAGCACGGTACGCGCCTGTTCCACCAGCAACAGGCCCGCCTGGGTGAATAACACCTTGCGACTGGTACGTTCGAGCAGCATCACACCCAGTTCGTCTTCCAGCTTACGGATCTGCCCACTCAGCGTGGGTTGGCTAACATGGCAAGAATCGGCGGCACGGCGGAAATGCCGGTGCTCGGCCAAAGCGACCAGGTACTCTAAATCACGAATATTCATTGTTTCCCTCCAGACCACGATAGCTCATGGCGATAGATAAGATAGCAATGAGCGATTAGATCTATCAAGCCCCGACGTCAATAATGTCACCCAACGAAGCGATACCGCGCTAACAGCTAAAAATTATTTTTCCTAATTAAGGGGTTAATTCATGTTTACCAGTCAAGAAGGCAAAAAAGTCCCTCAGGTTACCTTCCACACCCGTCAGGGCGACCAATGGATTGACGTCACCACCGACGACCTGTTCAAAGACAAAACCGTCATCGTGTTTTCACTGCCGGGCGCGTTTACCCCAACCTGTTCTTCCAGTCATCTGCCACGCTACAACGAACTGTCCAGCGTATTCAAACAACACGGCGTTGACAGCATTCTGTGCGTTTCAGTGAACGACACCTTCGTTATGAACGCCTGGAAGGCCGATCAGCACGCAGAGAACATCACCTTCATTCCAGACGGCAACGGCGAGTTCACCAAAGGCATGGACATGCTGGTCGAGAAAGCGGATCTGGGCTTTGGCCCGCGCTCATGGCGTTATTCCATGCTGGTGCGCAACGGCGTGGTGGAAAAAATGTTCGTCGAACCTAACAAGCCGGGCGACCCGTTTGAAGTGTCTGACGCCGACACCATGCTGAAATACCTGGCTCCGGAATTCAAAGTGCAGGAGTCGGTTTCCCTGTTCACCAAACCGGGCTGCCCATTCTGCGCCAAAGCCAAACAAATGCTGCAGGAACGTGGCATCCAGTATGAAGAGATCGTACTGGGTCAGGACGCCACCACCGTTAGCCTGCGCGCCGTCACCGGCCGTGCAACCGTACCTCAGGTCTTCATCGGCGGCCGTCATATCGGCGGCAGCGATGACCTGGAAACCTTCCTGTCAGCCTGATTTATAAGTAATAACAAAGCCAACGTGAACTTTTGGCGGGCTTCGGCCCGCCCTTTTTTTAGCTTTCAGGAGCGGATATGAAACAGTTGAATGTTGACGTCGCGGTCATCGGCGGCGGCACCGCCGGTCTGGGCGCCTATCGCGCCGCCAAGCTTGCCACCCCAAGCGTGGTGATGATCGAAGGCGGAGCTTATGGCACCACCTGTGCCCGCGTTGGCTGCATGCCATCAAAATTGCTGATTGCCGCCGCCGAGGCGGTGCATCAAATCGAGCGGGCACCGGGTTTTGGCGTGTATCCCGCCGGAAAAACTACCATTAACGGCCGTGAAGTCATGGACCGTGTTAAACGCGAGCGCGACCGTTTCGTCGGCTTCGTACTGGAAGGTGTCGACGAAATCCCGGCCACCGACAAAATTCAGGGTTATGCCCGTTTCATCGACGACAATACTTTGCAGGTGGACGATCACACCCGCATTGTGGCGCAACGCATCGTTATCGCCACCGGTTCTCGCCCAAGCTGGCCGGCAGCATGGAATGCGCTGGGCGACCGCTTGATTGTCAATGATGACGTGTTCAACTGGACTGATTTGCCAGACTCGGTGGCCGTGTTCGGGCCCGGCGTAATTGGCCTGGAGCTGGGGCAGGCGCTGCATCGCCTTGGCGTCGAAACCAAAGTATTTGGCGTTGGTGGTGCCGTCGGGCCGCTAACCGACAGTACGGTACGCAATTATGCCGCCAAAGCGTTGGGCGAAGAGTTCTATCTTGATGCCGATGTGAAAGTGGACATGATGCAGCGCGAAGGCGACAAGGTCTTTATCCGCTATCAGGGTCTGAACGGCTTACCGCAGGAGATCATGGTGGATTACGTCCTGGCTGCCACCGGTCGTCGACCGAACGTCGATAATCTGGGTCTTGAGAACACCCGTCTGGTGCTCGATGCCAGGGGCGTGCCTCAGGCCGATCGCCTGACGATGCAAACCAACGTGCCGCATATCTTTATCGCCGGTGACGCCAGCAACCAGCTGCCGTTATTGCACGAAGCCAGCGATCAGGCGCGCATTGCCGGCACCAACGCCGGAAGCTTCCCGGAAGGGACCCCGGGCCTGCGCCGCAGTGCGATCTCCGTGGTATTTTCCGATCCGCAGATCGCCATGGTCGGTTCCACCTTCCGCGAGCTGAATGAAAAATTCAGCGCCTGCGGCTGTTTCGAAATCGGTGAAGTGTCATTCGAAAATCAAGGCCGTTCACGAGTGATGCTGCGTAATAAAGGCATCCTGCACGTCTACGGCGAACAAGGTACCGGGCGTTTCCTCGGCGCAGAAATGATGGGGCCGGATGTCGAGCACATTGCTCACCTGTTAGCCTGGGCACATCAGCAGAAAATGACCATCAACCAGATGCTGGACATGCCGTTCTATCACCCGGTGATCGAAGAAGGCCTGCGTACCGCACTGCGTGACTTACAGTCAAAACTGAAACTGGGCGAAGCCGAGGCGGAACGCTGCCAACGCTGTCCGGGCGAGTAGTTCTTCCCCCTGCTATCTATCCCCACCGGGCCTTCGTGCCCGGTTTTTTTTGCACATCGAATTCCACTCTTGTCGTTTGCTGCTTGCCGCTCAGCACATGTCAGGTCATTTTTACGTCGCCACATTGAAATGATATCAATAATGATACTAAAATAAGGTGCATGCATGAAAGGAATCAGGAGTGCCATTGAAGATCTGCAACAACGGCAGAACAGCATCAGATTCACTGAGTTGGTAACAATTTGTACGCGCTGGTTCGGCCCACCGCGTTTGAACGGCGGCAGTCATCACGTTTACCGCATGCCCTGGCAAGGCGATCCCCGGATTAATATACAACGCGGAAATGGAGGCACGGCAAAGGTATATCAGGTTAAACAGGTCATTGCCGCATTGGTCAAAATGGAGGATGAACATGGAAAAGCATGAGCATTACACTTATCGCATCACCTGGTCGGAAGAGGACAACGAATATGTCGGCCTCTGCACAGAATTCCCTTCCCTGTCGTGGCTGGCCGCAACGCGTACCGCAGCTCTTGAAGGTATTGAAAAACTGGTTAGCGAGGTGATCAATGACCTGTTGGCACAGGGTGAAACACCGCCACAGGCGCTGGCCGAGAGAGTTTTCAGCGGCAAACTGGTATTGCGTATGACACCGGAACAACATCGACGTCTGGCGATCAACGCTATAGAGGAAGGTGTCAGCCTGAACCGCTATCTTTGCGCACGGCTGGCGGGATAATCGATAAAGGGCAGCACCGGGCTGCCCTTACGCCACTCAAGCCAAACGCTGTTTCGCTGCGGCGATCGCACTGGCGACCTGTTGAGGAGATACGCCCCCCTTGGCGGAACGTTTATCCAGGCATGATTGAAGTGCCAGAATTGGGTATACGTCGTCGCCAATCACCGCGCTGAATTTCTGCAAATCAGCCAACGGCAGGGCTTCCAACGCCTTACCCTGGCGGATCGCCTCTACGACCGCCTCACCGACGATATGGTGCGCCTCACGGAATGGCACGCCTTTGGCGACCAGATAATCCGCCAGTTCGGTCGAGTTGGCGTAGCCCTGCTCTGCCGCTTCCTTACAACGCGGACGTTTCACCTGGATGCCATCCAGCACCAGCGCCGCCATCTGCAGACAGTCCATCCAGGTATCCAACGCGTCGAACAGCCCTTCCTTGTCTTCCTGCATATCTTTGTTGTACGCCAGCGGCAGGCCTTTCAGCGTCATCATCATGCCCGTCAATGCGCCCTGTACACGCCCGCATTTACCGCGGATCAGCTCCAGCGCATCCGGGTTTTTCTTCTGCGGCATCAGCGAGGAGCCGGAAGTCACGCGGTCGGACAGATCGACAAAGGCCGCTTCGCCGCTGTTGAAGAAGATCAGGTCTTCGGCAAAGCGCGACAGATGAACCATGCTGATGGAGGCGTTAGACAACAGTTCAAGCACGTGGTCACGATCCGAAACGCTGTCCAGGCTATTACGGGTTGCCGACGCAAAGCCCAGCCAACCGGCCAATTGCTCACGGTCGATCGGGTACGCAGTGCCGGCCAGTGCGCCACTGCCCAGCGGGCTGACGTCCAGGCGTTTCAGCGTATCCTGCAGGCGGCTTTCATCACGCGCCAGCATTTCAACATAGGCCAGACACCAGTGCGCGAAGGTCACCGGCTGCGCACGCTGCAGGTGGGTATAACCCGGCATCACCGCATCCTGGTTGGCTTCGGCGGTTTCCACCAGCGCCTGTTGCAGTTGCACGATGGCCTGATGCAGTTCACCAATTTGGTGTTTGCACCACAATTTCAGATCGGTCGCGACCTGATCGTTACGGCTACGGCCGGTGTGCAGCTTTTTACCGAGATCGCCGACCTTGTCGATCAGCTTTTGCTCCACCCAGCTGTGAATATCTTCCGCATCGCTGCTGACAATCGCCTGCGGATCGGCCTGTACCTCTTCCAACAGCACGCTCAACGCCTGTTCCAGCAGTTGCTGCTCGGTCGCCGTCAATACGTTGACGGTCACCAGCGCTTTCGACCAGGCCACTGACCCTACGATGTCCTGTTCCGCCAGGCGATAATCGAAGCGCAAAGAATCATTTAACTGCTTGAACCGCTGATCTGCCGCCTGACTGAACCGTCCGCCCCAAAGTGCCATACCTTACTCCTGAATTTTATGCGAATAAGGGCACAGCACGCTGCGCCCTTATCAAGTCACGCCGAATAATCAATAAAGTTACTTGTTCTTTTTCTCGTTCAGCGCACGGATGCGTGAAGAGAGCGAGAACAGGCGGATAAAGCCACCGGCATGGCTGTGATCGTAAACTTCGTCTTCGCCAAAGGTGGCGAACTCTTCAGAGTACAGGCTATTGGCAGATTTCTTCTGAATTGCCGTTACCTGGCCTTTGTACAGCTGCAGCACCACTTCGCCGTTCACTTCTTCGGCCAGTGCCTCAGCAGATGCTTGCAGTGAACGACGCAGCGGCGCGAACCAACGGCCATCGTACACTACGTAAGCCATTTCCAGGCCCAGCTGCTCACGCCATTTGAAGCTATCGCGATCCAGAACCAGCTGCTCAACGCCACGCAGTGCCGCCACCATGATGGTGCCGCCCGGGGTTTCGTAGCAACCGCGGGATTTGATACCCACCAAACGGTTTTCCACGATATCGATACGGCCCACACCATGTTTGGCGCCCAGCACGTTCAGGGTTTCCAGGCATTTGTACGGGCTCAACGCTTCGCCGTTTACCGCCACTACCCGACCTTTCTCGACGGTGACAGTCACCTGCTCTGGCTGATCCGGAGCTTCCTGCGGATCGACGGTCCAGACCCAGCAGTCTTTATTCGGTGCATTCCACGGGCTTTCCAGCACGCCGCCTTCGGTAGAGATATGCCAGGCGTTTTCGTCACGGCTGTAGATTTTTTCCAGCGACGCCGTGGTCGGGATGTTGCGCTCTTTCAGGTAGTCCAGCAGCGCTTCACGGGAACGCAGGTTCCACTCGCGCCAAGGGGCTACCACTTTCAGGTGCGGCGCCAGTGCGGTATAGGTGGTTTCGAAACGCACCTGGTCGTTACCTTTACCGGTTGCGCCGTGGCACAGTGCGTCAGCACCGACCTTCAACGCCAGCTCAACCTGCGCCTTGGCGATGATCGGACGGGCCATTGAGGTCCCCAGCAGGTAGCTGCCTTCATACAGGGCACCGGTTTGCAGCACGGGGTAAACATAATCACTGATGAATTCTTCACGCAGATCAACAACGTGACACTCAGAGGCACCGGATTGCAGGGCTTTTTGCTCCACGCCTTCCAGATCGCTGCGCTCCTGGCCGATATCTGCCACGAACGCCACCACTTCGCAGCCGCCGTAGTTTTCTTTCAGCCAGGGAATGATGGCCGAAGTATCCAGGCCGCCAGAGTACGCCAGAACGATTTTTTTGATGCCTTGGTTTTGCATGGTCTTTTCCTTTTTAATTCTAAATTTAAGCGAGGATCCGGGTGCCAATCGACACGCCGTTAAACAGTGCAGGAAGCTGATCGGCATGGCGCCAACTGGCGATATCTACCGGGCGACCGAGGGTGCGGGCCGCATCGAGCGCCGCATTCACCTTCACCACCATACCATCAGTGATGATGCCCTGGGCAATCAGTTGTTCCGCTTTTTGCGCCGTCATTTCTGCGATGCGCTGCCCTTTTCCGTCGAGGATGCCACTGACATCCGACAGCAGGATCAGATCCGCACCCAGCGTGGCGGCCAACGCGGTCGCCGCCTGATCGGCGTTGACATTCATTAACTTCCCATCGGCGGTAATACCGATAGAGCTGATCACCGGCAGGTAGCCGGCATCCAGCAGGGTATTGAGCAACGCCGGCGACCCCGGCTGCGCGTTGCCTACGTGGCCAAGCGCCGGATCGAGCGGGGTGACGGTGACGCTGCCGCCGTCCGCCAGGCTCAGGCCTACGGCATTAATCTGGTGTTTGATCGCCCATGCCAGCAAGGTTTTGTTGGCCGTACCGGCCAGTGCGCCGGTGATAATGTCGATCTGATCGGCCGGGGTGACCCGCAGCCCATTTTTCTTCACCACCGGCAGGGAAAGCTGCTTCATCAGTTCATCCACCACGCAACCGCCGCCGTGGACGATAACCAGTGGGCGCTGATGCTGCTGGCGGTAGCTGTCCAGCGCGGTAAACAAACGCTCCAGCGCTTCTTCACTGTCTAATAACACGCCACCTAACTTGATAATTAACGGGTTCATCGCTGTTTACATCCCACGCTGGTGATTTATTAAAGTAATGACTGGGTTTCCGGGAACCCAAAACGGATATTCAGGCATTGCACCGCCTGAGCGGCTGCGCCTTTCAACAGGTTGTCTTCCACCGCCACGGCAATCAGGTGTTCGCCCTGCACGGCAAAGCCGATATCGCAAAACGGCAACCCAACCACTGACTTCAGCGCCGGCACGCCTTTGTCGTACAGCCGCACCAGCGGTTTGTCGTCATAGGCAGCGTGATAAACGGCGGCCACGTCCTGCGCGGTCACGCCGGCTTTAAGGCGACAGGTGATGGTTTCGAGAATACCACGCGGGAAATTACCCAAATGTGGCGTAAAAATGACCGGAGCCCCTAGATGCGCGACGATTTCCGGATGATGACGGTGGTTGAAAATCCCATACGGCTGCAGGCTCACCTCACAGAAGCTGGTGGTGACGCTGGCCTTGCGGCCCGCGCCGCTAACGCCGCTGGTGGCGTTGATGACCGGCCACTGGTCGAGGTTCAGCAAACCTTGGTCGATCAGCGGTTTCAGTGCCAGCTGCGCTGCCGTTGGGTAACAGCCTGGCACGGCTATCAGCTGCGCCCGTTTGATTTCGTCGCTCTGCCACTCCGCCAGGCCATATACCGCCTGCTCCAGCAGCTCGGCATGCTGATGTTCAAAACCGTAGTACTGGCTGTAGAAAGCGGTATCTTTTACGCGGAATGCACCGGAAAGATCGAACACCACGCAACCGGCGGCCAGGAACGCCGGCGCGATATCGTGGCTGACCTCATGCGCCGTGGCCAAAAACACCACGTCGATACCTTCAGCCGCTTTCGCAACGTCAACCAGTGGTTGCAACGGCAGATCGACGATGCCTTTTAACTGAGGGTGCAAATCGGAAAGCATTTTTCCTGCATCTGCACTTTGCGCTGAAACCGCTAAAGCGGTTATGTTCATGTGTGGGTGACGATTAAGGTACGCCGTGAGCTCCGCTCCGGCATAACCGCTGGCACCGACAATCAGCGTATTCAACATGGGGCCTTTCACCTTCTTGACTTGCGTTTGGTCGTATTCGACTCAGGTTTCCAGGCTCACCAGCGTTGTTTTGCCGTTCACCCACGAGGTCGAGCGTTGATGTTTTTATAATCATCCGGGAATCGGGTTCCCTTACGCTCCAGCTTACTGTATTTTTATTCACAATAACTGCATGAATATTGATACCAACCTAACCAAAGGCTGTCAACAGTGAAGATGAAATTACCTCCATTTATTGAGCTGTACCGGGCGTTGATCGCCACTCCGTCGATCAGCGCCACCGATGGTGCCCTCGATCAGAGTAATGAAGCGTTAATCAACTTGCTGGCCGGCTGGTTTGCCGATTTGGGTTTCCGCGTCGACGTGCAGCCGGTGCCGGACAGCCGCAACAAATTCAACCTGCTGGCAAGCATTGGCGAAGGCAGTGGCGGCCTGCTGCTGGCGGGCCACACCGATACCGTGCCTTATGATGAAGGCCGTTGGACACGCGATCCTTTCACCCTGACCGAGCACGACAATAAGCTGTATGGACTGGGTACCGCCGACATGAAGGGCTTCTTTGCCTTTATTTTGGATGCGGTGCGTGACATCGATGCCAGCCAGCTGACCAAGCCGCTGTACATTTTGGCCACCGCAGATGAAGAAACGACGATGGCCGGCGCACGTTACTTCGCCGCCTCGACCAGCATCCGCCCTGACTTCGCGATTATCGGCGAACCGACCTCATTGCAGCCGGTGCGTGCGCACAAAGGCCATATGGCCAACGCCATTCGCATTGTCGGCCAATCCGGCCATTCGAGCGACCCGGCGCGCGGCGTGAACGCCATCGATCTGATGCATGACACCATCGGCCGTTTGATGGAGCTGCGTAAAACGCTGCAGGAGCGCTACAACAACCCGGCATTCGCCGTGCCTTATCCCACCATGAACTTCGGCCATATCAGCGGCGGCGATGCCGCTAACCGCATCTGCGCCTGCTGTGAACTGCATCTGGATATCCGTCCGCTGCCGGGCATGACGCTCGACAATATCAACGAACTGATGCACCAAACGCTGGAACCCATCAGCCAACGCTGGCCGGGCCGCCTGAGCATTGAAGAACTGCATGCCTCGGTACCGGGCTACGAGTGTCCGACCGATCATCAGATGGTGGCGGTGATTGAGAAACTGCTGGGCACCCGTACACAGGTGGTCAACTATTGCACCGAGGCGCCGTTCGTCCAGCAGGTCTGTCCGACCCTGGTGCTGGGCCCCGGCTCTATCGACCAGGCGCATCAGCCGGATGAATACATCGATACCGGCTTTATCGAACCCACGCGCAAACTGCTGGGCCAACTGGTCAATCATTTCTGCCGTCAATAAACCTGATACAAAGTAGGGGTTATGATTTATCATTCCCCCTACCTCAAAATACGTATTAAACCAATGAAATAAGCCAGACTGATAACCGGCGTGCCGTAATTAAATTTCAGAAAATGCGCCGATTTTGATGTTTTTTTGCTAAAAATAGTGTCAATTGACGATTGGACAGGAACGTGGCGAGATGAAACAGGCGCTCTTCGCCTGACACGTGAAATTTACTTACAAGATAAAAATCATCTACCCAATAGATTTCAAGTTGCAGCTAGGCGGCGAACGCTTGAATCCCCGGGAGCTTGGATCAACCAAGTGAACGGGGTGAGAGCGCGAAGCCAACACCGCTGTGGCTTGAAAGATGAAGGGTAAATACAGAACTGGGTCAGGGGTTATATGAACGAACAATATTCGGCAATGCGAAGTAATGTCAGTATGCTCGGCAAATTGCTCGGCGATACCATCAAAGAAGCGCTGGGCGAGCATATTCTCGATCGCGTTGAAACTATCCGTAAGCTTTCCAAATCTTCACGTGCAGGCAATGAAGCGCACCGCCAGGAGCTGCTTTCCACCTTGCAAAACCTGTCCAACGACGAGTTGCTGCCGGTCGCACGCGCCTTCAGTCAGTTTCTCAATCTGACCAATACCGCCGAGCAGTACCACAGCATTTCACCCAACGGTGAAGCCGCCAGCAACCCGGAAGCGCTGGCTCAACTGTTCACCCGACTGAAAGACAAAAAGCTCAGCACCAAAGAGCTGCAGAATGCGGTGTCTCAACTTTCTATCGAGCTGGTGCTGACTGCGCACCCGACGGAAATCACCCGCCGCACCCTGATCCACAAACTGGTAGAGGTGAACACCTGCCTCAGCCAGCTCGACCATAACGATCTGGCCGACTACGAGCGCAACAAGATCATGCGCCGCCTGCGTCAGTTGGTGGCTCAATCGTGGCATACCGACGAGATCCGCAAACACCGTCCGTCCCCGGTTGACGAAGCCAAGTGGGGCTTTGCGGTGGTGGAAAACAGCCTGTGGGAAGGAGTGCCTGCCTTCCTGCGCGAATTCAACGAACAGTTGGAAAACTCCATCGATTACAGCCTGCCGGCGGAAGCGGTGCCGGTGCGTTTCACGTCCTGGATGGGCGGTGACCGCGACGGCAACCCGAACGTCACGGCCGAGATCACCCGCCACGTGCTGCTGCTGAGCCGCTGGAAAGCCTGCGATCTGTTCACCCGCGATATTCAGGTGCTGGTGTCCGAACTGTCGATGACCGAATGTACTCCGGAACTGCGCGCCCGGGCCGGTGGTGACGAGGTTCAAGAGCCGTACCGCGAAATCATGAAGCAGCTACGCAGCCAGTTGATGAGCTCTCAGGCTTATCTGGAAGGCCGCCTGAAAGGCGAGCGCGTACTGAAGCCGCACGATCTGCTGGTGAATAACGAACAGCTGTGGGAACCGCTGTTCGCCTGTTACCAGTCGCTGCAGGCCTGCGGCATGAGCATCATCGCCAACGGCCAATTACTGGATACCCTGCGTCGCGTGCGCTGCTTTGGTGTGCCGCTGGTACGCATCGACGTTCGCCAGGAAAGCACCCGCCACACCGAAGCCATCGCCGAACTGACCCGCTACCTGGGCCTTGGCGACTACGAAAGCTGGTCAGAAGCCGACAAGCAGGCGTTCCTGATCCGTGAACTGAATTCCAAACGCCCGCTGGTGCCGTTGAAGTGGGAACCGAGCGCCGACACCCAGGAAGTGCTGGAAACCTGCCGGGTGATCGCCGAGGCGCCAGAAGGCTCGATTGCCGCCTACGTGATCTCCATGGCGCGCACGCCTTCGGACGTGCTGGCGGTTCACCTGCTGCTGAAAGAAGCCGGTTGTCCGTTCCCGCTGCCGGTCGCGCCGCTGTTCGAAACTCTCGACGACCTGAATAACGCCGACGACGTGATGACCCAGTTGCTGAATATTGACTGGTATCGCGGCTTTATCCAGGGCAAACAGATGGTGATGATCGGCTATTCCGACTCGGCGAAAGACGCCGGGGTGATGGCCGCCTCCTGGGCGCAATACCGCGCTCAAGACGCACTGATCAAAACCTGCGAAAAGGCCGGCGTAGCGCTGACTCTGTTCCACGGCCGTGGCGGTTCGATTGGCCGCGGCGGCGCACCTGCGCATGCGGCACTGCTGTCGCAACCGCCGGGCAGCCTGAAAGGCGGCCTGCGCGTGACCGAGCAAGGCGAGATGATCCGCTTCAAATTCGGTCTGCCGGAAGTCACCATCAGCAGCCTGGCGCTGTATGCCGGTGCCATCCTGGAAGCCAACCTGCTGCCGCCGCCAGAGCCGAAAAAAGAGTGGCGTACGCTGATGGATGAGCTGTCAGACACCTCATGCAAAATGTACCGTGGCTACGTGCGCGAAAACCCGGATTTTGTGCCTTATTTCCGCGCCGCCACGCCGGAACTGGAGCTGGGCAAACTGCCGCTGGGCTCCCGCCCTGCCAAGCGCAAGCCAAACGGCGGCGTAGAGAGCCTGCGCGCCATTCCGTGGATCTTCGCCTGGACGCAGAACCGTCTGATGTTACCGGCCTGGCTGGGCGCCGGTGCCGGTTTGCAGGAAGCGGTAAAAGCCGGCAAGCAGGATCAGCTGGAAGCCATGTGCCGCGACTGGCCGTTCTTCTCCACCCGTATTGCGATGCTGGAAATGGTGTTCGCCAAGGCCGACCTGTGGCTGGCGGAATATTACGACCAACGCCTGGTGGACAAATCGCTGTGGCCACTGGGCCAGCAGCTGCGCGATCAGTTGGAAAGCGACATCAAGGTGGTGCTGACCATCGCCAATGACGCGCACCTGATGGAAGACCTGCCGTGGATCGCCGAATCCATTGCGCTGCGTAACGTGTACACCGACCCGTTGAACGTCCTGCAGGCTGAGCTGCTGCACCGTTCGCGCCAGCAGGAGCACCCGGACGCCCGCGTTGAGCAGGCGCTGATGGTCACCATTGCCGGCGTTGCCGCCGGGATGCGCAATACCGGCTAGGTTAAGCGCCAAAAGCACGGCTCCTGCTTGCAGGGGCCTTTTTTTTATCCCTCGCTGACGGATGCTGCATCTCGACGGGTTGCCCAGCAGCGGTAGCGGTATTGGAAGAAATTGCGCCCAACAAAAAGGGCGCTGCATTGACCCAGCGCCCTTCCCGATGATGATGAATAGAGTGAATCAGGCCGCGACCGGACGCACACCCAGCGTATGGCAAATGGCGTAGCTCATCTCTGCACGGTTGAGCGTATAGAAGTGGAAATCCTTTACCCCTTCGCGGCTGAGGATCTTCACCATATCCATTGCGATATTGGCGCCGACCATTTTGCGGGTTTCCGCGTCGTCATCCAGCCCTTCAAACATGCTGGTCATCCAGCTCGGTACGCGTACGTTGGTCATGGTGGCAAAACGCTGCAGCTGCTTGAAGTTGGATACCGGCAGAATGCCCGGGACGATTTCCACATCAATGCCGGTAGCGACGCAACGATCGCGGAAGCGCAGGTAGCTTTCCACATCGAAAAAGAACTGGGTAATCGCCCGGTTGGCGCCGGCATCGATTTTACGTTTCAGGTTAATCAGGTCCGCCTGCGGGCTTTTCGCTTCCGGATGCACTTCAGGGTAAGCGGCAACCGAGATATCGAAATCGCCGACCTCCTTCAGCAAGGCCACCAAATCGGTCGCGTACATGTCCGGCTTGCCGCTGCCCGGTGGCAAGTCGCCACGCAGTGCCACTATATGCCGGATGCCGCTGTTCCAGTAATCGGTCGCAATCTCACGCAGCTGAGCCGGGCTGGCGTCGATGCAGGTCAGGTGTGGGGCCGCATCCAGACCGGTGCGATCCTTAATCCCTTTGATGATGCTGTGGGTGCGATCGCGCTCGCCGGAGTTAGCGCCATAGGTCACGGAAACAAATTTTGGCTTCAGGCTGCTCAGGCGGTCAATGGATTGCCACAGGGTGTCTTCCATCTCGCTGGTGCGCGGCGGGAAGAATTCAAATGATACGTTAATCTGGCCGTTTAACTCCGCCAGACTCTGATTCAGCGCTTCCCGCTGGTTTGCGTGGAAAAAACTCATACCCTGCCCGCCTCTTATCGATCGCTGTTCTGCTTGTTTTGATAAGCGTCTATACGTTTAGACGTCTAGATAGAAAATGCCGCATGTTGGCTAAAGAGTCAACAGGAAAGTGAGGGGAATACGATGATTAATCCTCACCCGTTAAGAGAAGGAATTTCATGTTCGCAACACAGAGAATTATGGCAGGAAAAACGAGGGGCGCGACGGATGCGCGCCCACAAGAAAATTAAAGCAGCTGCGCCAAACGGTTAAGGTCTGACTGGATCGCGCCGGCAGTGACGTCGCGCCCGGCCCCGGGTCCACGGATCACCAGCGGATTGTCACGATACCAGCGGCTTTCGATAGCGAATACGTTATCGCAAGGTAGCAGCGACGCCAGCGGGTGCTCAGGGCGGACCGCTTCAACACCGACCCGCGCCTTGCCGTTGGCATCGAAACGCGCTACATGGCGCAGCACCAGCCCCATTTCACTGGCGGCCTCAAAGCGCTGCAGCATCTGTTGGTTCAACGCATCACCATTTTCAAAGAACTGATCCACGGAGCCAAGCTCTGCGCCCGCAGGCACCAGCGACTCCACCCGCACCTGATTCGGCTCAATGTCGTAGCCCGCTTCGCGTGCCAGGATCACCAGCTTACGCATCACATCCTGACCGGAGAGATCGACGCGGGGATCCGGTTCTGTCAGCCCCTGTTGCCAGGCCTGATCCACCAGGTCGGTGAACGGCACCGTGCCGTCGAACTGCAGGAACAGCCAGGACAGCGTACCGGAGAAGATGCCGCTAATGGCCAGAATGCTGTCACCACTGTCGCGCAGATCGCGTACCGTATGGTTGACCGGCAGACCGGCACCGACGGTAGCGTTATACAGCCAGTGACGGCCGGTCTTGGCAAAGGCATCACGAATTTGGCGATAGTTGGCGCTGCACGACGCTCCCGCCAGTTTGTTGGCGCTGATCACATGGAAACCGTAGCTGGCGAAGTCCAGATACTGCTCGGCCAGATTTTCACTGGCGGTCACGTCCAGCACCACCAGATCGTCAAACGGGTGCGCGCGCATCCACAAGAACAACGACTCCTCGTCCAGTTCCTGCGCTTCGTCCTCGAAGAAGGCCAATACGCGGCTGGCGTCCAGCCCGTCGTAATTGAGCAGGCTGCGGCGACTGTCCACCACGCCCGCCAGGCTGAATTCGAAGCCGCTGCGGGCGGAGATGTTTTTCTGCTCGCGGGCAAACAACTCCAGCCAGCGTGCGCCGATATTGCCTTTGCCGAACAGCACCAGACCAATACGTTTTTCAGCGCGGAACAGGGTCTGATGCAGGCCCTGAATCAGCAGCGCGGTTGGCCCCTGACGCAGCACCGCCACCATGCTGATGCCGTCTTCAGCCTGCCAGATAAACTCTACCGGCTGGTCTTTCAGTTGCTGATAGAAGCGATGGCTGTGCAGCGGGTTTTTACAAACGCCGGCACCTACCAGCGCTACCAGCGCCAAGCCTTCGCGCAGTTGCAGCTCACCCGGCAGCCCCGCGTTTTGCAGCGTGTGCAGGACGCTGTTCACCACTTCGGAGGTGTAGCACAGCTGAACCAGACTGCGGTCCGGATGAACCCCTACCGCCAGCGGTTTGATCTGCGCGCGCTTAAGCACCAAATCCAACTCTTGCTGTGCCAGTTTAAAATCATGCTGACTGGCAACCTGCAGCTCAATCAAACACACGTCGTCATGGCTGGTGACGATCTTCGCACCGGTGCCCGAGGCCAGCACGCGTTCGATACGCGTTGAACCCTGTTCCGGCTGATAACTGCAACGCAGTTGAAGATCGATATCGCTGCCGGATACCGGCTGCAAAGTACGGGTGTGCAGCACCGGAGCCGCCAAACGCGCCAGTTCACTGGCTTCGTCCAGGCGCAGCAGCGGCAGCAGGCAGGCGTCTTTCACCTTGCGGGGATCGGCGCTGTAGACCCCAGCCACGTCGCTCCAGATGGTCACGCGCTCCGCACCGGCCAACGCACCGACCTGCGTGGCGGAATAGTCACTGCCGTTACGCCCTAACAGCACGGTTTCACCGGCGTCATTACGTGAAATAAAACCGGTCACCACCAGGCGTTTGCCCGGATGCTGTGCCAGCAATTGTTGCAGCAGAGGATAAGAACGGCCTTCATCAACCTGCGGCTGGGCAGCACGTTCCGCCCGCAGGAAATCGCGCGCGTCCAACCAGGCCGCCTGCATATCCAGCTTGTTCAGTACCGCCGCCATCAGGCGCGCCGACCAGATCTCGCCGTGGCCAACCACCTCGGCATAGATGACGTCGTCGAGCTTTTCGTCCAGCAACACGGCCAGACGCTCCAGATCCTGAATAAACTCGGCGATCAAGGGTTCAGCGGTTTCCGGCGGTAACAGACCGCTAATCAAATCGCTGTGATAACGACGCAGCGTCTGCTGAACCTGATGCGCAGAAAGGCGATCGCTCTGACTAAGCTTCAGCCAGCTAATCAGTTGGTTGGTGGTGCTGCCGGCAGCCGACACCACCATCATGTCGCCTGGCTGGCTGTATTCGGCCATGATCCCGGCCACCCGCAGATAACACTTCACGTCCGCCAGGCTGCTGCCGCCAAACTTGTGCAGTTGACGCCCGCTCACCGGCCCTGCTACCGCAATTGCATTCATGCTTACCTCGTTGCCGCCGCCTGGAAGGCACGTTCCAGATCGGCAATCAAATCTTCACTGTCTTCAATACCCACGGAGATACGCAGCAGGCTCTCGGAAATACCGGCCGCCGCACGGGCTTCTGCCGCCATACCTGCATGGGTCATGGTCGCTGCATGCGAGATCAGGCTTTCTACGCCGCCCAACGATTCTGCCAGAGTAAACAGCTCAAGGGCAGACAGAAAACGGCGCAATAGCGCTTCATCACCGTCCAGTTCAAAGCTGAGCATCGCGCCAAAACCGCGTTGCTGACGACGTGCAATCTCGTGCCCAGGGTTCTGTGGCAGAGAAGGATGATACAGCTTTTTCACCAAGGGTTGCTGCTGTAAATAACTGACAATAGCTTCGGCGTTTTGTTGCGCCGCCTTGATACGCGGCGACAGGGTACGCATGCCGCGCAGCAACAAATAGCTGTCGAACGCGCCGCCGGTCACGCCGATATTATTGGCCCACCACGCCAGCTCCACCGCCAGATCTTTATCTTTGGCGATCACCGCACCGGCGACCACGTCGGAATGGCCGTTAAGATATTTGGTGCAGGAATGCACCACCAGATCGGCACCCAGCCCGATGGGCTGCTGCAGCGCCGGGCTGAGGAAGGTGTTGTCCACCACCGTCAAGGCCCCCACTGCGTGCGCTGCATCGCATATCGCCGCAATATCCACCACGCGCAGCAGCGGGTTACTTGGACTTTCAATCAGCACCAGCTTGGGCTTTTGCGCCAATGCCTGCTGCAGCGCCTCTTCATTCCCCTGATCGACAAACAGCACGCGGTAAGCGCCACGCTTACTGAGGCTATCGAACAACCGGTAGCTGCCGCCGTAGCAATCATGCGGCGCCACCAGCAGATCGCCGGGCTGCAGCAATACGGTGGTCACCAGATGGATCGCCGACATCCCGCTGCTGGTCATCACCGCACCGGCACCGCCTTCCAGTTCCGCCAGCGCACGCTGGACCACGTCACGCGTCGGGTTACCGCGGCGCGAGTAGTCATGAGCGCGAGGCTGATTGAAGTCGGTAAAATTATAGGTGCTGGAAAGGTGGATCGGCGGAACAACGCAGCCGTACTGTTCGTCATCGTTCAGGCCGCTACGTACGGCAATCGTGGCAGGTTTACGCGTCATAGGGTCGCTCGGCTCTCGGGATTCGGATGAATGAGGCCTAAAGATTAATCGCAGCGAGGATAGACGTCAATACATCTGGACATCTAAACTTCTTTGCGTATAGATTGAGCAATGCCCTAATACCCGCTAAAATTATGCCGGTTTGATATGACGATACGATGTTAACCCGGAATGCATAGGCGACACCTATTGATCGTCCGCATTCAGTGACCCTGGTCGCGTATAATTGACATTTATTTAGTGAGAACAGTGAAGATCGGGCATAATTGGCCGGTTTTTAGAATTTTGTAATTTTTCTGACAAATTTAAGGTGTCCCATGGCTGAGTGGAACGGCGAGTATGTCAGCCCTTACGCTGAACACGGTAAAAAAAGCGAGCAAGTCAAAAAGATCACGGTATCCATTCCGCTGAAGGTCCTGAAAATCCTCACCGATGAACGGACCCGTCGCCAGGTCAATAACCTGCGACACGCCACCAACAGCGAATTGCTGTGTGAAGCGTTTCTGCACGCCTTTACCGGCCAGCCGCTGCCGAACGACGAAGACCTGCGCAAAGAACGCAGCGATGAAATCCCGGAAGCCGCGAAGCTGTTGATGCGTGAATTGGGTGTGGATCCCGATACCTGGGAATACTAAGCGCCGGTCTGCGAAAGCAGACGGTAGAAACGAAAAAAGGCGCCGAAGGCGCCTTTTTCATCTGACGATAAGAAATCTTATTTCTTAGCGCCTGGCACGCTGAAACGCTTGTTGAAGCGGTCAACGCGGCCACCGGTAGCAACGTCACGCTGCTTGCCAGTGTAGAACGGGTGGCATTCGCCACAAACGTCCAGGTTCAGATCGTGACCCACGGTAGAGCGGATTTTGATCACGTTACCGCAAGAGCAGTTAGCAGTAACTTCTTCGTATTTTGGGTGGATACCTTGTTTCATGGGAAACCTCAGTTAAGGCCGTGTCGCTATCCAGCCCTGTTTCGCCAGACACCACACGTGGTTGATAATAAAATTTGGTATCGAATTATACCAAAGGCGGCAAATTATACAGAATTAAAAGTACCACGCAATCGGAACCGTACATTTGCCGATGCGCCGTGTAAACTGATGGACTGTTTTTTTACTCTGGATGACCTCAATGCCTGTTGTTCACGTTGCTTTGCCGGTACCCCTCGCCCGCACCTTCGACTATCTGCTGCCGCAAGGCCTGCAGCCTGCGGTCGGCGCGCGCGTAGGCGTTCCCTGGGGCAAGCAGCGGGCGATCGGTATCGTCACCGGCTGCAGCGAAACCAGCGAATTGCCGCTGGATAAGCTCAAACCGATCGACAGCGTGATCGACGACGCCTCCTTATTTTCCTCCAGCCTGTGGCGTATTCTTCGCTGGGCCAGCGACTATTACCATTACCCGATCGGCGAAGTGCTGTTCCACGCGCTGCCCATCCTGCTGCGTCAGGGGAAAGCGGCGGAAACGGCCCCGCTGTGGCAATGGTTCGCGACCGAACAGGGCCGCGCCACGCCGCCGGAAAGCCTGAAGCGCGCCCCCAAACAACAGCAGGCGCTGGCGGCATTGCTGCAACGCCCGGTTTATCGCCACCAGGTCAATGAACTGGCGTTAACCGAGAGCGCCTTGCAGGCCTTGCGCACCAAGGGGCTGGTCGATTTACGGGCCCAGACGGTAGCAACGCAAGACTGGCGGCCCGGCTTTGAAGTGCTGGGCGAACGGTTACGATTGAACACCGAGCAGGCAACCGCCGTGGGCGCCATCCGCAGCGAAGATACTCAGTTCGCCGCCTGGCTGCTGGCCGGGGTCACCGGCTCCGGCAAAACCGAGGTCTATCTCAGCGTGCTGGAAAACATTCTGGCTGCCGGCAAACAGGCGCTGGTGCTGGTGCCGGAAATCGGCCTGACGCCGCAAACCATCGCCCGCTTTCGCGAACGCTTCAATGCGCCGGTAGAGGTGCTGCACTCCGGTCTTAACGACAGCGAACGGCTGTCGGTGTGGTTGCGCGCCCGCAGCGGCGAAGCGGCGATTGTCATCGGCACCCGCTCGGCGCTGTTTACCCCGTTTGCACGCCTGGGCGTGATCATCATCGACGAAGAGCACGACAGCTCTTATAAACAGCAGGAAGGCTGGCGCTACCACGCACGCGATCTGGCGGTGTTTCGCGCCCGCGAGGAAAACATCCCGATGGTGATGGGCTCCGCGACGCCGGCGCTGGAAACGTTGCATAACGTGCAATTGGGCAAATATCGCCAGTTGAAACTCACCCAGCGTGCGGGCAACGCCAAACCGGCGGCTCAGCACCTGATCGATCTGAAAGGCCTGCCGCTGAAGGTGGGGTTGTCGCAGCCGTTGCTGAAAAGCATGCAGCACCATTTGAAGGCCGGTAACCAGGTGATGCTGTTCCTTAACCGTCGTGGCTACGCCCCGGCGTTGCTGTGTCACGAATGCGGCTGGATTGCCGAATGCCAGCGCTGCGATCATTACTACACCTTCCACCAAAACCAACGTCAACTGCGCTGCCACCACTGCGACAGCCAGCGCCCGGTACCGCACCAGTGTCCGCAGTGCGGTTCGACGCACCTGGTGTCGGTGGGCGTCGGCACCGAACAGTTGGAAAACGAACTGGCGCCGCTGTTCCCGGAAACGCCCATCACCCGCATCGATCGCGACACCACCAGCCGCAAGGGCTCGCTGGAACAGCACCTGGCGGATATTCACCGCGGCGGTGCGCGTATTTTGATCGGTACCCAGATGCTGGCAAAAGGGCACCATTTCCCGGATGTCACGCTGGTGGCCTTGCTGGACGTTGACGGTGCGCTGTTCTCGGCCGACTTCCGTTCCGCCGAGCGTTTTGCCCAGTTGTATACCCAGGTTTCCGGTCGTGCCGGCCGGGCAGGTAAAGCCGGCGAAGTGTTGCTGCAAACCCATCATCCGGAACATCCGCTGCTGCAAATTCTGTTGCAACAGGGCTACGACGCCTTTGCCAAACAGACGCTGGCAGAGCGCAACAGCGTATTCCTGCCACCCTATACCAGCCACATCATTGTCCGTTCGGAAGATCACGATAACCAACAGGCTCCGCAATTCCTGCAGCAATTGCGCAATCTGCTGGAGGCCAGCCCGCTGAAGGACGATTCACTGTGGGTGATGGGGCCGGTTCCCGCGCTGCAGTCAAAACGCGGCGGCCGTTTTCGTTGGCAGTTGCTGTTGCAGCACCCTTCACGACAGGTGTTACAACGGTTGATGAAGAGCACCTTGCCGTTAGTCGGTACCTTGCCCCAGGCACGCAAGGTGAAATGGACGCTGGACATCGACCCGATAGACAGCTGAACCCAGAAAAGTCTGATTCAGTTCCTGCCAGGCAAACGTTTACCCTTGAAATTGCGAGCGAACGCTAAAAAACCTCCTCAGGTCACACTTTTTATGCAAATTAGGTAACAAAGGCAGGACATATTCTGTTTAGAATGTCTGTGAAGGCAATTTTGTCACCGCTGCACTACCGTGACCGAATGTTTAAGCGCGGATGGCGCTAAATCATAACAACTCCACCGCACGCCAGAATTTGTGAGCAAACTGAAGTAGTCGCGTTGGCATGGGGCTAACGCAAGGAGAAAGGCGTTGGAACACAAGAAAGAATTATCCATGGCAACCATGAAAGACGTTGCCGAAATGGCGGGCGTTTCAACGGCAACCGTGTCGCGTGCGTTGATGAATCCGGAAAAGGTGTCAACGCCGACGCGTCAGAAAGTGGAACAGGCCGTGCTGGCCGTAGGCTATTCTCCTCATGCCCTCTCACGTAATATCAAACGCAACGAATCCCGCACCATCCTGGTGATCGTCCCCGACATTTGCGATCCCTTTTTCGCCGATGTGATCCAGGGGATCGAGCAGACCGCGGCACAACAGGGTTATCTGGTGCTGATTGGCGACTGCGCGCAGCAAAACCAACAGGAACGCACCTTCGTCAATTTGATTATCACCAAGCAAATCGATGGCATGCTGCTGCTCGGCTCCAACCTGCCGTTCGACGCCAGCAAGGAAGAACAACGCAATCTGCCGCCGATGGTGATGGCCAACGAGTTTGCCCCGGAGCTGGAACTGCCGACGGTACACATCGATAACCTGACCGCCGCCTTCGAGGCCGTGCATTATTTACATCAGCTCGGACACAAGCAAATCGCCTGTGTCGCCGGGCCTGAACAGATGCCGTTGAGCCATTATCGGCTGCAAGGTTACATTCAAGCGCTACGTCGTAATGGCATTAGCGTCGAAAGCAGCTATATTACCCGAGGTGATTTCACCTACGAAGCTGGCGCGCAGGCGCTAGCGGCGCTGATGGCGCAACCAAAACCACCGACGGCAGTCTTCTGCCATAGCGACGTAATGGCGATTGGCGTGCTGTCGCAGGCGAAAAAAATGGGGCTGCGGGTACCGCAGGACCTCTCCATCGTCGGCTTTGACGACATTAAACTGGCGCAGTATTGCGATCCGCCGTTAACCACGGTGGCTCAACCGCGCTACCAGATTGGCCAGCAGGCAATGCTGTTGCTGTTGGAGCAGCTGCACGGACAGAACGTGGCCAGCGGCTCCCGGCTTTTGGACAGTGAATTGATTATCAGAGGCAGCACGGCTGCCCCTAAACGCTAGTCAAACATTTTAGGGTTCAGTAACATGACGGACTTATCCCCTCATCAGGACACAGCGGAATAATAGTGGCACAAAAAGACTATGTAAGCCGTGGGCGCGCAGCAGGAGCTAAGCGAAAAACCCCCAGCCGTAAAAAACGCAGTTCTCCGAAGGTCTCCAAAACCGTGTTGGCGCTGGCCGTCGCACTTCTGGTGATATTTGTCGGTGGCCTCTATTTCATTACGCACAACAAGCCGGATGACGTGCCGCTGCTGCCTGCGCACACCAATCGTCCGGGCAACGGCCTACCGCCGAAGCCGGAAGAACGTTGGCGTTATATCAAAGAGCTGGAGAATCGCCAGATTGGCGTACAAACCCCGACCGAACCGACGGCCGGCGGCGAAGCCAACTCCAAGACTCAGCTGACCGCCGAGCAGCGCCAACTGCTGGATCAAATGCAGGCGGATATGCAACAGCGCCCGACGCAGCTCAATGAAGTGCCGTATAACGACCCTTCACAGGCCGCTGCGCGTAACAACCGCCAGCAGCAACAGCAGATGCAACAGCAGCCAATCCAGCAGCAACAGGTCCAACAGCAGCCGCAGGTGACTCAGCCGCGTAATCCATTTAACAACGGTGCGACGACACAGCCGGTGCAGCAACAGCCTAAGCCGCAACCCAAACCGCAGCCGGTCACACCGCCGCCTGCGCAGGTTAAGCATCCTGAGCCAAAACCGCAGCCGAAGCCGGAAGTGAAACAGGAAACGGCCAAGCAGGAAACGGAAACCAAGCCAGAATCGAAGCAGAAGTGGATGGTCCAGTGCGGCTCGTTCCGCGCCACCGATCAGGCAGAATCCGTACGTGCGCGCCTGGCGTTTGAAGGCATCGAAAGCCGTATCACCGCCGGCGGAGGCTGGAATCGCGTGGTTCTTGGCCCATACAGCAGCCGGGCTGCTGCGGACAAAACCCTGTCGCGCCTGAAGGGCGTAGGCATGTCAAGTTGCATTCCCCTCTCCGTTGGGGGTTGAAAAGCGTCAATCCCCCCCCATCTATACTCTCAATATGCCTCGTAGTGTCTGCGCAAGCAGATGCTGCGAGGGCTTCTTTCCGTCTTCAACGAGGGTCTGCTCGTGACAACAATTGTAAGCGTACGCCGCAACGGCCAGGTAGTGATCGGTGGCGATGGCCAGGCCACCTTGGGCAATACGGTAATGAAGGGCAACGTCAAGAAAGTACGTCGCCTGTATAACGATAAAGTGATTGCCGGTTTTGCCGGTGGCACCGCGGATGCCTTCACGCTATTTGAGCTGTTCGAGCGCAAGCTGGAAATGCACCAGGGTCACCTGGTGAAAGCAGCCGTTGAATTGGCGAAAGACTGGCGTACCGACCGCATGCTGCGCAAGCTCGAAGCGCTGCTGGCCGTCGCGGATGAAAACTCATCGCTGATCATCACCGGTAACGGTGACGTGATCCAGCCTGAAAACGATTTGATTGCGATTGGCTCCGGCGGTCCGTACGCCCAGGCAGCCGCTCGTGCGATGTTGGAAAATACCGAGCTGAGCGCCCGCGAAATTGTTGATAAATCCCTCAACATCGCCGGTGACATCTGTATTTACACCAACCATTTCCACACCATTGAAGAATTGCCTTCCAAAGCGTAAGGATCGAATACTATGTCTGAAATGACCCCGCGCGAGATCGTCAGCGAACTGGACAGCTACATTATTGGCCAGAACAAAGCCAAACGTGCCGTTGCCATCGCCCTGCGTAACCGCTGGCGCCGGATGCAGCTCAACGAGATGCTGCGCCATGAAGTCACGCCAAAGAACATTCTGATGATCGGCCCGACCGGCGTCGGTAAAACCGAAATCGCCCGCCGTCTGGCGAAGCTGGCCAACGCGCCGTTCATCAAGGTTGAAGCCACCAAGTTCACCGAAGTGGGCTACGTCGGTAAAGAAGTGGATTCCATCAT
The DNA here is from genome assembly GCF_058799445.1 of Serratia sp. GW822-FHT06E05. NCBI lineage: Bacteria > Pseudomonadati > Pseudomonadota > Gammaproteobacteria > Enterobacterales > Yersiniaceae > Serratia > Serratia sp. GW822-FHT06E05. The sequence goes on along the minus strand of NZ_JBXALM010000013.1, from coordinate 91,512 downwards.
CCGCGATCTGACCGATGCCGCGATCAAAATGGTGCGCCTGCAGTCAATCGACAAGAACCGCACCCGTGCCGAAGAGCTGGCCGAAGAGCGTATCCTCGATGTGCTGATCCCGCCGGCCAAGAACAACTGGGGCCAGGCGGAAGAGCATCAAGAGCCTTCTGCTGCACGTCAGGCATTCCGCAAGAAACTGCGTGAAGGCCAGTTGGACGATAAAGAAATCGAGATCGATCTGGCTGCCGCGCCGATGGGCGTGGAGATCATGGCTCCTCCGGGCATGGAAGAGATGACCAACCAGCTGCAGTCGATGTTCCAGAACCTCGGCGGCCAAAAGCAGAAACCACGCAAGCTGAAGATTAAAGAAGCCTTCAAACTGCTGGTGGAAGAAGAAGCGGCCAAACTGGTGAACCCGGAAGAGCTGAAAGAACAGGCGATTGAAGCGGTTGAACAGCACGGCATCGTGTTTATCGACGAGATCGACAAAATCTGTAAGCGCGGTGGCCAGAGCTCCGGCCCGGACGTGTCACGTGAAGGCGTGCAGCGCGATCTGCTGCCGCTGGTGGAAGGCTGTACCGTCTCCACCAAGCACGGCATGGTGAAAACCGATCACATTCTGTTTATCGCCTCCGGCGCATTCCAGACCGCCAGCCCGTCAGATTTGATCCCGGAACTGCAGGGCCGCCTGCCAATCCGCGTTGAATTGCAGGCGCTGACCACCGAAGATTTCGAGCGCATCCTGACCGAGCCAAGCGCGTCGCTGACCGAGCAGTACAAAGCGCTGATGGGCACCGAAGGCGTCAATATCGACTTCACCGCCGATGGCATCCGCCGCATCGCAGAAGCCGCATGGCAGGTTAACGAAAGCACCGAAAACATCGGCGCGCGTCGTTTGCACACCGTGCTTGAGCGTCTGATGGAAGATATTTCCTATGATGCGAGTGAAATTAATGGTCAATCCATTACAATTGATGCGGATTACGTACGTAATCATCTGGATGAACTGGTAGCGGATGAAGATTTGAGTCGTTTTATCCTATAATCGCTCAATCATGTCCAGTCAGTCATCTGTGGGAGGCATTGCCTCCCACAATTATTTCTAACGGACACAGCCACTAACTCTGAAGCGAAAAATGAGCTCATCAACTACCACCTCCCCGGCCAGAGCCTGGCTTGAAAGTTTACGACCGCGCACCCTGCCGCTGGCCTTTGCCTCGATCGTCGTCGGTTCCGCCATTGCCGCCTGGCAAGGCAGCCTGAAACCCGGCGTGGCGCTGCTGGCACTCCTGACTGCTGGCCTGCTGCAAATCCTCTCCAACCTGGCGAACGACTATGGCGATGCGGTAAAAGGCAGCGATAAAGAAGATCGCATCGGGCCGTTGCGCGGCATGCAGAAAGGCATGATCACCCAGGCACAAATGAAGCGCGCGCTGGTGGTGACGGTAGTATTGATCGCGATTGCCGGCTGTTCATTGATCGCCGTGGCCTGCGAACAACCCAGCGACGTGGTGGGCTTCCTGGTGCTGGGCGGGCTGTCTATCGTCGCCGCCATTACCTATACCGTCGGCACCAAACCCTATGGCTATCTGGGGCTGGGCGATATTTCGGTGCTGGTGTTCTTCGGCTGGCTGAGCGTAGCGGGCACCTACTACCTGCAAACCCATGCGTTCGACAGTATCGTGATGTTGCCGGCCACGGCCTGCGGCCTGCTGGCCACCGCGGTGCTGAACATCAATAATTTGCGCGATATCGAAAGCGACCGCGCCAACGGCAAAAATACGCTGGCGGTACGCCTTGGGCCACAGAATGCACGCTATTACCACGTGGCGCTGCTGATCGGCGCAGTAGCCTGCTTCGCGCTGTTCACGCTGCTTAACCTGCATAGTCCGTGGGGCTGGCTGTTTGTCCTGGCTATCCCGTTACTGGTGCGCCACGGCCTGCGCGTGTTACGCGATCCAACGCCGGCAGGCATGCGCCCGATGCTGGAACATATGGTCAAAGCGGCGCTGTTGGCCAATGTGTTGTTCGCGATTGGCGTGGTGCTCAGTTAGCCATCGAACTGATGATTTTGCCAACAGGGCGGATAAAGGGATATACTGGTTATTCCAGCGGCAAACAGACGTAAAATCCTATGAAATACGATACTTCCGAACTTTGCGACATCTATCATGAAGAGGTAAACGTTGTTGAACCTCTATTCTCCAATTTTGGCGGGCGTACTTCATTTGGCGGGCAAATCACTACGGTGAAATGCTTTGAGGATAACGGCCTGTTATTCGAGCTGCTTGAAGAAAACGGTCGCGGCCGTGTTCTGGTGATTGATGGCGGTGGTTCGGTTCGCCGTGCCCTGATCAACGCAGAACTGGCGCGCCTGGCTACCCAGAACGAATGGGAAGGCATCGTGGTTTACGGTGCGGTACGCCAGGTGGACGATCTGGAAGAACTGGACATCGGCATTCAGGCGATGGCGGCCATTCCGGTCGGCGCAGCCAGTGAAAGCATCGGCGAAAGCGACATCCGCGTAAACTTTGGCGGCGTGACCTTCTTCTCCGGCGATCATCTGTATGCCGACAACACCGGTATTATTCTGTCCGAAGACCCGCTCGATATCGAGTAATCTTCCGACATGAAAAAGGGCGCCTCAGGCGCCCTTTTCGATCGTGCAATACGGAATCAGACTTCTTCCATTTTGCCCAACAGCGCGCGCAGGCGGTCTTGCCATACGTGCTGCTCTTCTTTCAGTTGCTGGTTCTCGCGTACCAGCGATTCCTGGTTGCCGGAGGCAGCCTGAACTTCCTGAGACAGAGTATTGTTTTTTTCTTTCAGCTCTTCAATTTCCATCTGCAGCAGGGTGATGGTATCGATCGCCTGCTGAACTTTTGATTCCAATTTCTCAAATACTTCAAATGACATTCTTCAGTCCCCTCATGATAGCAAGGCGTACATCTATAGGTAACGGCCGCAACTCAGGTTGCAACTGCTGCGAATATGCATCGCGCCAAGTGACACACGCTTTTATTGAAAATAACGCGCCTGTCTCGATAAAACGCTTCTTTCGATAAAAACGATTGTAAGTAGCCTGTCCCCGGCTGTCTAGCAACATCCGGCTCATCGCGCAGTCTGTTGCAATTTTCCTGCCCCCACCATCAGCAAAAACCGAAAAAGCCTCTTGGTCATAAATTGATTTGTTAACAGTCGGGGATAAAAGCACTGGTCAGATCACAGTTTTATGGAGCAGAAAGAACACAAAACGACGCGAATTCGCTCAATTTTATGACGAAGCACACACATTTTGATTTCGCTATTTCTCGTTTATGTTCGTTAACGATAAATTTACATCACGTCCTCAATTAATAATTGGACGAGATGAAAAAAACTGTACCCCTAGGACGGATCGATACACCTTCCGAGCCTATAAACCTATAACCGCCGTTTTGCAGGACAACAACATTATGAGCCAAACCACCAGTCCGACCCTAAAAGGCCAGTGCATCGCTGAGTTCCTCGGCACCGGTCTGTTGATCTTTTTTGGCGTAGGCTGCGTTGCCGCGCTGAAACTGGCAGGCGCCAGCTTCGGCCAATGGGAAATCAGTATCATTTGGGGCCTGGGCGTCGCCATGGCCATCTATCTGACCGCTGCCATCTCCGGCGCGCACCTCAACCCGGCCGTGACCATTGCGCTGTGGTTGTTCGCCTGCTTTGACGGACGCAAAGTACTGCCTTACATTGTCGCGCAGATCGCCGGAGCCTTCTGTGCAGCAGCCCTGGTCTACGGGTTGTACTACAACCTGTTCTTCGATTTCGAAGCGGCCAATCATATGGTACGCGGCAGCGACGAAAGCCTGGCCCTGGCCGGCATCTTCTCTACCTACCCGAATGCGCATATTTCCGTTGGCCAGGCGTTCCTGGTTGAAACGGTCATTACCGCAATCCTGATGTGCCTGATCCTGGCACTGACCGATGACGGCAACGGCATCCCGCGCGGCCCGCTGGCCCCGCTGTTGATCGGTATTCTGATTGCCGTGATCGGCGCCTCTATGGGACCATTAACCGGCTTTGCGCTGAACCCGGCGCGTGACTTCGGTCCGAAAATGTTCGCTTATCTGGCCGGCTGGGGCAAAGTGGCCTTCACCGGTGCGCGTGATATTCCGTACTTCCTGGTGCCAATCTTTGGTCCAATCATCGGTGCCTGCCTGGGTGCCTTCGGCTACCGCATGCTCATTGGCCGCAATCTGCCGTGTGACGTTTGTGTAGACGAAGAACAACCCGCCGCCAAGGCCCAGCAGCGTAAAGCGTGATTGGCACAGTTTTAAAACGGTTAACAACAGCAGGACTAAGATCATGACTGTAGAAAAAAAATACATTGTCGCTCTCGACCAGGGTACCACCAGTTCACGTGCCGTAGTGCTCGACCACGATGCCAACATTGTTGCGGTATCCCAGCGCGAGTTCACGCAGATTTACCCAAAAGCCGGCTGGGTTGAGCATGATCCTATGGAGATCTGGTCATCACAGAGCTCCACGCTGGTGGAAGTGCTAGCGAAAGCCGATATCAATTCCGATCAGATCGCCGGTATCGGCATCACCAACCAGCGTGAAACCACCATCGTCTGGGAAAAAGAGACCGGCAAACCGATTTACAACGCCATCGTCTGGCAATGCCGCCGCACCGCCGACATCTGCGAAAAGCTCAAGCGTGACGGCCTGGAAGAGTACATCCGTCACAACACCGGCCTGGTGGTTGACCCGTACTTCTCCGGCACCAAGGTAAAATGGATCCTCGACAACGTCGAAGGCGCCCGCGAACGCGCCAAACGCGGCGAGCTGCTGTTCGGTACCGTCGATACCTGGCTGGTATGGAAAATGACCCAAGGGCGGGTGCATGTGACCGATTACACCAACGCCTCACGTACCATGATGTTCAACATCCATGAGCTGGATTGGGATGACCGCATGCTGGAAGCGCTGGATATCCCACGCGCCATGCTGCCTAAAGTCCGTCCTTCTTCTGAAGTGTATGGCCAGACCAACATCGGTGGTAAAGGCGGTACGCGTATTCCTATCGCCGGTATCGCCGGTGACCAGCAGGCGGCGCTGTACGGCCAGCTGTGCGTTCAACCGGGCATGGCGAAAAACACCTACGGCACCGGCTGCTTCCTGCTGATGAACACCGGCAAAGAAGCGGTACGCTCCAGCCACGGCCTGTTGACCACCATCGCCTGCGGCCCACGCGGCGAAGTGAATTACGCGCTGGAAGGTGCTGTGTTCATCGGCGGTGCTTCTATCCAGTGGTTGCGCGACGAACTGAAACTGATCAGCGATGCGGCCGACTCCGAGTACTTCGCCACCAAGGTGAAAGACAGCAACGGCGTGTATGTGGTCCCGGCCTTCACCGGCCTGGGCGCTCCTTACTGGGACCCGTATGCCCGTGGCGCGATCTTCGGCCTGACCCGCGGCGCGAACAGCAACCACATCATCCGTGCAACGCTGGAATCCATTGCGTATCAGACGCGCGACGTGCTGGATGCCATGCAGGCAGACTCCAATACCCGTCTGCAATCGCTGCGTGTGGACGGTGGCGCGGTCGCCAACAACTTCCTGATGCAGTTCCAGTCTGACATCCTCGGTACCCGTGTCGAGCGTCCTGAAGTGCGTGAATCGACTGCGCTGGGTGCCGCATTCCTGGCAGGCCTGGCTATCGGCTACTGGAATGACCTGGATGAGGTGAAGAGCAAGGCGGTTATCGAACGCGAGTTCCGTCCAAGCATTGAAACCACCGAGCGTAACTTCCGTTACAGCGGCTGGAAAAAAGCGGTTGCCCGCGCACAAGCGTGGGAAGAGCACGACTAACGCTGTTTTGCTTGGTTAACCTGATCACGCGCTGCCTTCGGGCGGCGCGTTTTTTTTGCCCCGCCCCCGCCGTCGCCCGCTGTGATAAACTTTGCCGATATTTTCTTCCTTTCTCACAGACAGGTTTTGCCATGAAACGTGAATTAGCCATCGAATTTTCCCGTGTTACCGAAGCCGCCGCACTGGCGGGCTACAAATGGCTGGGACGCGGCGACAAGAATGCCGCCGACGGCGCCGCGGTCAACGCAATGCGCATTATGCTCAACAAAGTGGATATCGATGGCCGCATCGTGATCGGCGAAGGCGAAATTGATGAAGCACCAATGCTGTATATCGGCGAGCAGGTCGGCAGCGGTCAGGGCGATGCAGTGGATATCGCGGTCGACCCGATTGAAGGTACCCGCATGACCGCCATGGGCCAGCCCAATGCATTGGCGGTGCTGGCGGTCGGCGATCGCGGCACCTTCCTGCACGCGCCGGACATGTATATGGAAAAACTGGTGGTTGGCCCGGCGGCACACGGCGCTATCGATCTTAACCTGCCGCTGGCGGAAAATCTGAATAAGGTGGCGGCCTGCCTGGGCAAACCGCTGACTCAACTGACCGTGGTCATTCTGGCCAAGCCGCGTCACGACGGCGTTATCGCCCAGATGCAACAACTCGGGGTTCGCGTATTTGCCATTCCTGACGGTGACGTGGCGGCTTCTATTCTGACCTGTATGCCGGACAGCGAAGTCGACGTGATGTACGGCATCGGCGGCGCGCCTGAAGGGGTGATTTCTGCCGCGGTGATCCGCGCATTGGATGGCGATATGCAGGCTCGCCTGCTGCCACGCCATCAGGTGAAAGGCGACAGCGCCGAAAATCGCCATATTGGCGAAGAAGAGTTGGCACGCTGCAAAGCGATGGGCATCGAAGCCGGCAAAGTGCTGGTGTTGGATGACATGGCGCGCAACGACAACGTTATTTTCTCCGCAACCGGCATCACCAAGGGCGATCTGTTGGAAGGCATCAGCCGCCAGGGAAATATGGCCACCACGGAAACCCTGCTGATCCGCGGTAAATCACGCACTATCCGCCGCATTCGTTCGACCCATTATCTGGATCGCAAAGACCCGGCGCTGCACGAGTTCCTGCTGTAATGAAACAGGGCACCGATTGGCGCCCTCAGACTGCTGACAAAGCCCGTTATTAGGGAGAGCGTGCCGATGGGGTCGTAGCGGCTTGCCCGCCGACCCATTTGCCGGGAGCAAATGGGAACGACTTCCAGTCGGCCCGTAGGGTGGGACACAGGGATGTGTCCCATAATGGCCCCTCGGTGCGCTAGGCCCGAGTATCTCGGGTCCACAGACCACTTTGTCATCAAACTCCCTACACGTTTTATGCGGTATGGCCCTGATGCTGCATTCGATTCGACAGCGGCCACCAGCACAGCAATATCAGCAGCGCCATGGCAAACATCAGCAGACCGAGGCTGAACTGCCCGGTTTGCGGCAGCATGGCGGAAAGCCAGGTCGCCAAACCAGACCCCATATTCTGCATACCACCGACCAATGCCCCCGCCGCGCCGGCCAGATAGGGGAACGGCTCCATCGCACCGGTGGTGGCCAACGGGAACATCATCCCCGCGCCGAAGAAGAATAGCGCAGCCGGCACAATCAGCGTCCAGATGTTCATCACCCCAAACCAGCCCGGGATCCACATCATCAGACCCGCCAACAGGCAGCTGATAACCGAATGCCACACCAGAGTATGGAATGTTTTACCGTCGCGACCGGCATACCAGGCGCCAAAGAACGCCGCCGGGATCGGCAGAATAAACAGCAGACTGACGGTCAGGCCACTCAGACCCAGCACGCCACCCATCAACACGCCACAGCTGGCTTCAAATACGGCGATCCCCGCCAGCGCACCAATCAGCATGACCAGATAACAACTGAACGTGCCGTCAGCCAGCAGCTTGCGGAAACTCGCCAACATGCGCCGTTTTTCGGTTTGCGGCGGCCGGGTTTCCGGCAGCCAGCGGAACATGGAGAAGGCTACACCGGCGCACAATACCAACAGGAAGGCATAACAGGCGCGCCAACCAAAGAGCATCGCCAACGCACCGCCGATGATCGGCGCCAGCAGCGGACTCACCAGGATGCCCATATTCAGCAAGCTATTGGCATACCGCAACGAAGTGCCGGCATACAGGTCGCGCGGCATGGTACGCGCCATCACCCCCGCCACGCCGGTGCCCATCCCCTGAATGGCGCTGGCAGCAACCAGCATCGTCAGGCTGTTGGACAACAGCGCGCCCAGGGCCCCCATCAGGAAGATCATCATCCCGGCCAGGATCACCGGACGGCGGCCAATGCGGTCAGACAACGGGCCGTAAATCAACTGCGAGAACCCGTAGGTCATCAGATACGCCGCCATCACGCGCTGCACTGCGCCGGAGCGCACCGACAGATCCTTGGCGATATCAGCAATAACAGGAACATAAATGGTTTGTGCCATCTGACCGACGGCCACCAACAGGATAAGCATCACCAGCAGGTGAAAGTTTTCTATTTTTCTCATTATCTTCGTTAACGTTTTAACTCGTCACAGCGTCCCGGTATGGCCCCACTTTCAGCCAGAACGGCGAGCAGCCCTCTATGGCGGCATAAGCTAACAAATCTGATTTTTTTAGCGAGTTTCAGGCAGATATTGATCCACGTCACAGTGGCAGCAAAGGCAACCAGCCTCGTAAATTAAACTGTACGTCTACCGCTTAAGGGTTAAAAAGGGTAAATTTTCAGTAGTTTAGCTTTAGCATTTAATCGATAATTATTTTCATCATCTTGAAATAAAATAACACCATAGGGATTTGGATTATGAAGACACCAGAGCTGATTTTGTTGCAGTTAAAAACCCTGGGGCCACACTCTGCCAAAATGCTGGCCGAGCATCTGGATATCACCCCCATGGGCATTCGTCAGCATCTGCAATCCCTGGAAAAACGTGAGCTGGTTTGTTACGAGGAAGCACGAACCAAAGTGGGCCGCCCGACGCGCTACTGGTCACTGACCCATGAAGGCCATAGCCGGTTTGCCGATGGCCACGATACGTTAGCGACGGCGTTATTGGGATCCGCTCACCCGCTGTTTAGCGCTGAAGGGGTGGAACAGTTACTCGGCGAGCGCGAAGAAAAGCTTTATCAGCGCTATGCCGAAGAGCTGTCGGAAGAGACCTGTCATCAAGCCAAGCTTGCCCGGCTGGTGCGTCTGCGGCAGCAGGATGGTTATATGGCCGAACTGCTTGAGCATCCGGAGGGCACATTGCTGGTGGAAAACCACTGCCCTATCGGCGTAGCGGCCACCGCCTGCAGCAGCCTGTGCAACTCGGAGCTGCAGCTGTTTCACCGCCTGTTTGGCCACGGCTATCGTATAGAGCGTACTGCGCATGCTATTTCCGGCTCACGACATTGCGCTTATTTGATTCGACCATTGGAGCTTTAGAGTATGGCTGATTGGGTTAATGGCAAGGTTACGCAAGTCAAACAATGGACCGACGGGCTGTTCAGCATTATCGTCGACGCCCCCATAGATCCCTTTATTGCCGGGCAGTTTGCCAAGCTGGCGCTGGAAGTTGACGGCGAACGCGTGCAGCGCGCCTATTCTTACGTCAACGCCCCCAGCGATCCGAATCTGGAGTTTTACCTGGTTACCGTGCCGGAAGGCAAACTGAGCCCACGGCTCAATCAGCTACGGCCGGGTTCGGACGTGATGGTGACCAAAGAGGCCGCCGGATTTTTCGTGCTGGACGAGGTGCCGGAATGCGACACCCTGTGGATGTTGGCCACCGGTACCGCCATCGGCCCTTACCTGTCGATTCTGCAGGAAGGCAAAGGCCTGGAGCGCTTCAAAAACCTGGTGCTGGTGCATGCCGCACGCTTTGCCCGTGACCTCAGCTACCTGCCGCTGATGCAGCAGTTGCAACAGCGTTACAATGGTAAACTGCGCATTCAAACCATCGTCAGCCGTGAAGAAATCCCCGGCTCGCTGACGGGACGCGTACCCGCGCTGATTGAGGATGGCCGGCTGGAAGCGGCGGTAGGCTTGCCCCTCGATGCCGAAACTGACCACGTCATGCTGTGCGGTAACCCGCAAATGGTGCGCGATACCCAGCAAACGCTGAAAGATCAGCGCCAGATGCGCAAGCACCTGCGCCGCAAACCGGGCCATATCACCAGCGAACACTATTGGTAATTGATAGCCTCTGGTTTTAATCCGCGCCGAACTTGACGGGTTTGGCCGGCGGACCAAAACGATTATCCTCGGGCGTGCCGACAAACGCGCCCAAATCGATCATCATCATCACAATGATCAGCGTCGGGATAAAACGCCCCACGCCCCACTGCCAAACCGGCGCCAGCATTTGCCAGTTACCCGCCGCCAGCAGCCAAGCCACAATCAGTAACAACGCCCACCAACCGGCTTTATTGCGGTCATGCAAACGCTTCACCAGCACCGCCGCCGTTGGCCACAGCAGCCCAACGATAAAAAAGGCGATGGTTTGGATATCCACCAGCTTATTGCTGGCGAGTGAAAAAGCCACCGCCATCAGCACTACCCACAGCACCATCCAAATCCAGAAATCACGCCGCCCAATTCGGCCCTTAAACGAAAAACACCACTGTTGTATTGTCATTGAATCCTGCGTTGTTTGCCTGCCCATATTCTGCCGTGCAGTGTAACATAGGCGCTGCCGGGCGAAGATTTCTGCCCTGCATTACGCGGAGTAACGCACAGCTTTCTTGTCAGCGAGCGATAATGGCGCGGGATCTTTGACACCCCCCTCTGTTCTCGCTTTAATCGGAGCCATCTTTGTCATTGATGCCGTGTATACCATGCTGAGAAAAACCATCGCCATTGCCTGCCTGTTGCTGGGCATCGGCAGCGCCTGGGCCGATCCGCCGGATGCCCCCGCTAACGCTTCGCCTACCGCGCCCTACCTGCTGGCCGGAGCGCCAACGTTTGATCTGACGGTGGTGAAGTTCCGCGAAAAATATAACCGCGATAACCCGACGCTACCGATCGGCGAATTCCGCGCTATTGCCACGACCGAAGACGATACGCCGCTGTTGACGCGCGCTGCCAGCAAGCTAAACGAAAATCTCTATGCCTCAACCGCGCTGGAAAAAGGCACCGGAAAAATCAAAACGCTGCAAATTACCCACCTGCCGCTACAGCAGAGCAACGAAGAAAAAGCCGCTCGCACCATTGCCGTCAGCTATATGGCCGCGTTGATGCGCCAGTTTGAACCGACGCTGACGGTGGAAAAAAGCCTGAGTAAAGTGGCCAACCTGCTGGAAAAAGGCAAAGGCCAGCGCTTTTACCAACAGCAGGTCGGTGCGATCCGCTATGTAGTGGCAGACAACGGCGATAAAGGAGTAACTTTCGCTGTTGAACCGGTTAAGCTGACGTTATCCGAGCCGTAACGGCAGGCTATTTAATGACGAAAAGCAAAGCCTTCGCGCTTAATCATCTCTATACTGTTGGGCAGGTAAACTGCCGGTCCGGCAGTGGTTATTTCGACTCTCGCGTTCCCTTGTTGGAGGAAAAAACATGCGTCATCCATTAGTTATGGGTAACTGGAAGCTTAACGGCAGCACTCACATGGTTAACGAACTGATCGCCGCTCTGCGCAATGAGCTGAGCAGCGTTGACGGCTGTGGCGTCGCTATCGCACCGCCTGTGATGTACCTGGACCAGGCGAAACACGCACTGGCCGGCAGCCGCATTGCTCTGGGCGCTCAAAACGTAGACGTGAACCTGTCCGGCGCATTCACCGGTGAAGTTTCCGCCGACATGCTGAAAGATATCGGTGCGCAATACATCATCATCGGCCATTCCGAGCGTCGTACTTACCACAAAGAAACCGATGCAGCGATCGCCGAGAAATTTGCCGTGCTGAAAAAAGCCGGCCTGATCCCAGTGCTGTGCATCGGTGAAACCGACGCAGAAAACGAAGCGGGTAAAACCGAAGAAGTTTGTGCACGCCAGATCGACGCCGTGCTGAAAACTCAGGGCGCAGAAGCCTTCAAAGGCGCGGTTATCGCTTATGAGCCAATCTGGGCTATCGGTACCGGTAAATCCGCCACCCCTGCGCAGGCTCAGGCAGTACACAAATTTATCCGCGATCACATCGCCAAACAGGACGCTGCTGTAGCTGCAGAAGTGATCATCCAGTACGGCGGTTCTGTGAACGATAAAAATGCCGCCGAGCTGTTCACTCAGCCGGACATCGACGGCGCGCTGGTTGGCGGCGCCTCACTGAAAGCCGATGCTTTCGCTGTGATCGTCAAAGCCGCTGCCGCTGCTAAAAAAGCCTGATTTCTTTCTCTGGCTGCTAAATAAAAAACCCCGGCTTGCCGGGGTTTTTTATTATTGTCATCAAGGCATCAGCGTTTGCTGATTTCGTCGAACACACCGCCGGTGGCGAAGTGTACCTTCTGTGCCTGAGTCCAGCCGCCGAAGGTATCATCCACCGTGAACAGCTTCAGTTTCGGGAATTGCTCGGCAAACTTGGCCGCCACAGCCGCGTCACGCGGACGGTAGTAGTTTTTCGCCGCGATGGTTTGTCCTTCCGGCGTATACAGATATTTCAGGTAAGCCGTCGCCACATCACGGGTACCGCGCTTATCAACCACTTTATCCACCACCGAGACGGTCGGCTCCGCCAAAATCGATTCGCTTGGGGTGATAATTTCAAACTTGTCTTTACCCAGCTCTTTCTCCGCCAGCAAAGCTTCGTTTTCCCAGGCAATTAGCACATCGCCAATACCACGCTCAACGAAGGTATTGGTTGAACCGCGTGCGCCGGAATCCAGCACTTCGACATTCTTATACAGGTTTTTAACGAACTCCTGCGCTTTGGCCTGATCGTTATTGTTCTGGTGTAGTGCGTAACCCCAGGCCGCCAGATAGTTCCAGCGTGCGCCCCCGGAAGTTTTCGGGTTCGGGGTGATCACCGAGACGCCCGGCTTAATCAGATCTGGCCAGTCGTGAATTTGTTTTGGGTTGCCTTTACGCACCAGAAATACAATGGTCGAGGTGTAAGGTGCCGAGTTGTCCGGCAGGCGTTTGATCCAATCTTTATCGATGCGTCCGCGTTCGGCAATGGCATCCACGTCATAGGCCAGCGCCAGCGTGACCACATCGGCTTCAATGCCGTTAATCACCGAGGTCGCCTGCTTGCCGGAGCCACCATGTGACTGACGTACCGTCACTTTATCGCCGGTCTGCTGCTGCCAATATTTACCGAATGTGGTGTTATATTCCTGATAGAACTCGCGTGTCGGGTCGTACGAAACGTTCAGCAGTTGGATATCTTTCGCCATGGCGCCGGACGCCAGCAGCATTATTGTCAGACCTACACCCCATTTACGCATACGCATCGACTCGCTCTCCCAGGAAAATTAATCACAACCTCAATCGGTTGATTTAGCATCAGAGCCTGCCAGAAACTTTCCCGCCAATTAAAGAATAAAAAATGTTGGGCTAGACGATTCTGGAATATAACTACCACGGGCATAAAAAAAGCCTCCGCGTGCGGAGGCTTCTCGAGCTGAATTAATGCGGGATCAGTACAGCTTTTTCGCTGTATCCAGCCAGTCGCCCTTGAACGGACGCTTCATGTTTTCGATCGCATCGATGATGTCGTGGTGCACCATCTTCTCGTTCTGGATACCGACGCAACGACCGCCGTAGCCCTGCAGCAGCAACTCAATCGCGTAAGCGCCCATGCGGGAAGCCAGAATACGGTCATAAGCTACCGGCGAGCCGCCGCGCTGAATGTGGCCCAGCACGGTCGCGCGGGTTTCACGCTTGGTTTCTTGTTCGATATGGCGAGCCAACTCATCGATATCGCAGATGTGTTCGGTGATCGCCACAATCGCGTGTTTTTTGCCTTTGGCAATACCGGCCTTGATTTCGCAGACCAGGTCTTCGCGGTTGAACTCGGTTTCAGGCAATACGATAAATTCACAACCACCGGCAATCGCCGCCGCCAGGGTCAGATCGCCACAGTAGCGCCCCATCACTTCAACGATGGAAATACGCTGATGAGAAGATGAGGTATCGCGCAGACGGTCAATAGCTTCCACGACGGTTTCTAGCGCGGTGAAGAAGCCGATGGTGTAGTCGGTACCGGCCACATCGTTATCGATGGTGCCTGGCAGGCCGATACAAGGGAAACCTTCCTCCGTCAGGCGTTTGGCGCCCATATAGGAACCGTCGCCGCCGATCACCACCAGCGCGTCAATACCGCGGTTTTTCAGATTCTCAATTGCCTTGGCGCGTACGCTGTCGTCTCTGAACTCAGGGAAGCGGGCTGAACCGAGGAAAGTGCCGCCGCGATTGATCATATCGGACACGCTATAGCGGTCCAATTGTTCCATGCGATCTTCGTACAAGCCAAGGTAGCCATCGTAAATACCAAAAACTTCCAGACCTTCCGAAAGTGCAGCACGCACAACGCCGCGGATAGCAGCGTTCATACCCGGCGAATCACCGCCACTCGTCAGTACACCGATTTTCTTGATCATGACTACCTCTGAACTGTAGATGCAATTTCTTAAGAATTCTGTATTCGCCGATTGTCTTGAAACCTCTCCGGCTGCAGAAAACCAGCTTTACGGCTTTATTGCTGGATATTATAGCAAAAACACCCAGCTGAATTGATTCAAGTCACGCAATATTGCGGTAAAAAAGCGTCATGGCACGCGGAGCTAATGCCATTATTTATCCGCTGTGCGAGTTCCCGTTGTCCTGCATTAATTATAGCTCCCAACGCCCCTGTCGGCCCGCGGGCACTACAGAACAAGGATCCTGATGGATAAGAACATCAGCCCCCGGGAAACGGTGCAACAGCGCCTGTTCCACCTGTTCAGCCAGAATATGCGCCTGCATCAGCGGTAACGCATCGTCCATCTCCAGATGCAGCTGAATAAAACGCGTCGGACCGGACTGGCGAGTGCGTAGATCGTGCGCGCCTTTGACCCCAGGCCATGAGGAGATCACATCAATAATCGCCTGGCGCTCGTCGTCCGGCAATGCCCGATCCAGCAGCGATTGCACGGCTTCATTGCCCATTCGCAGCGCGCTATAAAGAATGTAGACGCCTATTCCCAGTGCAAACAGCGCATCTGCCCGGTGAAAACCGTACCAGCTTAGCGCAAGCGCTATAAGAATAGCACCATTCATCATGACATCTGACTGATAATGCAGCATATCTGCTCGGACGGCCTGACTGCGAGTTTTTCTTACCACCCAACGCTGATAGGTGACCAACAGCAGGGTGCTGACCAACGCCACTATCGTCACGGCAATACCGATGCCAGGGTCACGCAAGGTTTCCGGTGAGTACAGATGCTGAAAACCGGTCAGAAATAAAAACAACGCCGAGCCAGAAATGAACATGCTTTGTGCCAGCGCCGCCAACGATTCGGCCTTGCCGTGCCCGAAGGTATGTTCCTCATCGGCCGGCTGCAGCGAGTAACGTACCACCAGCAGGTTGGTCAGCGACGCGGCAATATCCACCAGCGAATCCACCAGCGCGGCCAACAGGCTCACCGAACCGGTGCGGTACCAGGCGACAATTTTGATCAGTAACAGCGTTGAGGCCAAAACGGTGGCCGCTAACGCGGCGGATTTCACCAAACGCGCATATTGCGGTTCCATAACCCATCCCGGTTAAACGTTCAGAGGGTCAGTATAACGGAATGATGAGCAAAAAAGCCCTTCAGATAACCGCCGCCAACGCAGTACATATCGCGAAGGGATGTCGCCATATCGATGCAAACAATCCGTGCGACCGGCGCTAAACGTCGTCATGGTCCATACTCTGTGGTTTAACCTTGCAGAGTTGCCTGGCGGGCTATCAAGCTGTAATTGATGGATAAAAAAAACCCCGCCATCATGGCGGGGGAAGACAGGGATGGTGTCTATGGCAAGGAAAAAACAGGGGACTACTCAGTCGTACTTAACTTCTGGGCAGAAGTTTGCTGCAAACCAGAAATCTGTTGCTCCATCTGCTGCATGCGCTGCTGATGTTTCTGGTCTAAAACGCTTTTTTGCTGTGGCGTCAGTAGGTTATACATTTGGTTGCGTACCCGGGCCATTTCGACCTGACGCTTAACCTGCTGCTGGGCCATCTGTTCCGCCTGGGCATACACGGCGGCTTCATCAAATTTGTCTGCGGTCACCAGCTTATGCATGGCTTCCATTTCAGCTACATTGACACCTGGCAGATCGTGGCGCGCCTGGCGCATTAAATCGCGCATTTGCTGGCGCTGTTGCTCAGTCAGGCTGACACCGTCAAACATGTGGTGTTGGCCAGGTGTTCTGGTGGTCGCATCGTTTCCGGGAGTCGGTACAGTTTCCGATGTAGTGTCGGCAGCGAACGCAGCGGTAGAACCTATTGCCAGCATTGATGCCATAACTAATGCGGTCACCTTACGCATTTCAACTCCTCGTGCTTTCTCACTTTGCGAATCAACGAGGAGCAGTGTACTGCTGCACCTGCAAACATGCGTCAGTGCATGTAAAACTACGTAAAGTCATGGAATGCCAACAGTTGATGACGTATTTTGCGTCAGGAGGTAAAACATAATGAATAAAATTCTGTTAGTTGACGACGACCGCGAGCTGACCTCGCTGTTAAAAGAACTGCTTGAAATGGAAGGCTTTACCATCGTGGTTGCTTACGATGGCGAACAGGCGTTGTCGCTACTGGACAGCTCCATCGATCTGCTGCTGCTCGATATCATGATGCCGAAGAAAAACGGTATCGATACGTTGAAAGAGCTGCGTCAACATCACCAGACGCCGGTCATCATGCTGACCGCTCGCGGCAGTGAACTTGACCGCGTTTTGGGCCTGGAACTGGGCGCCGATGACTACCTGCCAAAACCCTTTAACGATCGCGAACTGGTGGCACGTATCCGCGCAATTCTGCGCCGTTCCAACTGGAGCGAACAACAGCAGAATGTCGATACCGGCGCACCAACGCTGGATGTAGACGGCCTGCAGCTCAATCCGGGTCGCCAGGAAGCCAGCTTCGACGGCCAAACGCTGGACCTCACCGGCACCGAATTTACCCTGCTGTACCTGCTGGCGCAGCACCTTGGTCAAGTGGTGTCACGCGAACTGCTGAGCCAGGAAGTACTGGGTAAACGGCTGACGCCTTTTGATCGCGCTATCGATATGCACATCTCCAACCTGCGACGTAAGCTGCCGAACCGCAAAGACGGTCATCCGTGGTTCAAAACGCTGCGTGGTCGGGGTTACTTAATGGTATCTGCAACATGATCAACAGTTTGACGGCACGCATCTTCGCCATTTTCTGGTTCACATTAGCTCTGGTGCTGATGTTGGTGTTGATGGTGCCCAAGTTAGACTCCCGCCAAATGACCTCGCTGCTGGACAGCGAACAGCGGCAGGGGCTGATGCTGGAACAACACGTCGAAGCCGAGTTGCAAAACGATCCGGCCAACGATCTGATGTGGTGGCGGCGCTTATTCCGCGCCATTGAAAAATGGGCCCCGCCAGGGCAGCGCCTGCTGCTGGTCACCAGCGAAGGCCGGGTGATTGGCAACATGCAGCGCAACGAAATGCAGTTGGTGCGCAATTTTATCGGCCAATCCGATAACGCCGATCATCCGAAGAAGAAGAAATATGGCCGTGTCGAACTGGTCGGCCCTTTCTCGGTGCGGGATGGTGAAGACAACTACCAGCTGTACCTGATCCGCCCTGCCAACAGCCCACAATCCGATTTTATCAACCTGATGTTCGACCGGCCGCTGCTGCTGCTGATCGTCACTATGCTGATCAGCGCCCCCTTGCTGCTATGGCTGGCCTGGAGCCTGGCAAAACCGGCGCGCAAGCTGAAGAATGCGGCGGACGATGTCGCACGTGGCAACCTGAAACAGCATCCTGAGCTGGAGGCCGGGCCACAAGAGTTCCTGGCGACCGGCGCCAGTTTTAACCAAATGGTCAGCGCGTTGGAACGCATGATGACCGCTCAGCAACGGCTGATATCCGAT
This sequence comes from Serratia sp. GW822-FHT06E05, assembly GCF_058799445.1. NCBI lineage: Bacteria > Pseudomonadati > Pseudomonadota > Gammaproteobacteria > Enterobacterales > Yersiniaceae > Serratia > Serratia sp. GW822-FHT06E05. The sequence goes on along the minus strand of NZ_JBXALM010000013.1, from coordinate 73,595 downwards.
ATTTCGCATGAGTTGCGCACACCGCTAACCCGTTTGCAGCTGGCCACGGCATTAATGCGCCGTCGCCACGGCGAAGGGCACGAGCTGGCACGTATCGAAACCGAAGCACAGCGCCTGGACTCGATGATTAACGATTTACTGGTGTTGTCGCGTGGGCAACAGAAAAGTGAGTTGGTGCGTGAGCGCTTGCTGGCCAACGAACTGTGGGCCGACGTGCTGGACGACGCCAGCTTCGAAGCAGAACAAATGGGCAAACAGCTGGAGATCACCTCCCCTCCCGGCCCGTGGACCCTGTACGGTAACGCCGGTGCGCTGGATAGCGCGCTGGAAAATATCGTGCGTAATGCCCTGCGTTATTCGAACACCCATATTGCCGTGGCGTTCAGCGCAGACAACCAAGGCATCACCATTGTTGTCGACGACGACGGTCCCGGTGTCAGCGCGGAAGATCGCGAGCAAATATTCCGACCGTTCTATCGAACCGATGAAGCACGCGATCGCGCATCCGGCGGGACAGGTCTGGGCCTGGCCATCGTAGAGGCGGCGGTTAACCAGCATCGTGGCTGGGTGAAAGCGGAAGACAGTCCGCTCGGCGGCCTGCGTCTGGTGCTGTGGTTACCGCTCCACCAACGCTGATAGCCTAAGACAGGCCGGTAAGATTTTGCTATTCTGCGCCCCTCGTCATGAGGGGCTTTTTACATGCTGAACATCGTTTTATTCGAACCTGAAATTCCACCCAATACCGGCAATATCATCCGTCTGTGCGCCAATACCGGTTTTCAACTGCATCTGATAGAGCCAATGGGCTTCCCGTGGGATGATAAACGCCTGCGCCGCGCGGGGCTGGACTACCATGAATTCGCCAGTATCCGACGTCATGCCGACTACGCCGCCTTTATCGCCAGCGAAAATCCGCAGCGTCTGTTTGCCCTGACCACCAAAGGCACCCCGGCACACAGCGCAGTCAGCTACCAGGCCGGCGACTACCTGTTGTTCGGACCGGAAACTCGCGGTCTGCCCGCCGAGATCCTTGACGCCTTGCCGGCACAACAGAAAATCCGCATCCCTATGCAGGCACAAAGCCGCAGCATGAACCTGTCCAATGCTGTCGCGGTAGTCGTGTACGAAGCCTGGCGGCAGTTGGACTACGCGGGCGCGCTGATTAAGTCTTAATCAATGACAACCGTTCCTGCGGAGACGATAATACTGAAAGGTTGCCTCTCCGGGGACATCGCATGGCTTTGGCTAAGAGTATTATTGCGCAGCTACGCAGGCTCGAGCGCGCGCTGAATCAGGCGCTGCTGCGTTTGCAGCACACCTCAGACGTTGAGGCCTTGCACGACGTACGCATCAACCTGCAGCGTATCAGAAGTCTGCTGCGACCATTACGCGGTATCCCCGGCGTAACTGGCCTCAGCAGCGCTGCTGCCGACTTGGGAAAAATCACTACGCCGATACGCGATCTGGAAGTGCTGATCGCCGAACTGGAACTGCATCAGTTGGCATGGCAGGCCAATACGCGCAAAACCGAGCTGTACCGCCGCAAACTCGCGCTGATGTCACAGCCGTTGCTGACCCACTTTCCCACTCTGCTACATATCTGGCCAAAAACCTTCCGCCGAACTCAACCCCGACACATCAAACGTCGTGTTGCCCTCCGCCTGCGCCTCCAGGTAAAACAGCTACGCCTGGCATTGGCTGACATACATTACGATCGGCACCAACTGCGCCTGCTGGTTAAGCGTCTGCGTTATGTTGCCGAAGCCTATTCTCAACTCTCCCTCATCACGCCTGAAACCGTCGCCAGCCTGAAAACGGCACAAAGCGCACTCGGAGATTGGCACGATCGTTTTGTCTGGTGCCAGCAGGCCGAAAACCAGCAAGATCTCTGGCCGCTGTTGCCGCAGTGGCAAATGGCGCTGGAGACGACGCGGAAGCAAGCAGAAAAGGCACTGCTTTCACTTTCGCGAACGCTGAGTGCCTAAAACCAGCGGCGTATCACGATACTGTCAAAAGAATGCAGAAACAGGGCACGGCGAGCGCCGAAAACATTCACTGCCCCGGAGGATAATAAGCTATGTTTTGTAAGGGTAATCGACATTCATCATAGGAAATCGTATGAAAAAACAACGTTTGGGCGTTGCCATGGCGGTTTTGGCAGCGGGCCTGTTACTGGCGGGCTGTTCGTCCAAAGTAACCAAAACGGATCAGTACTCGGGATTCCTGTCTGACTACAGCAAATTGCAGGAAACCACATCACCAAGCGGCCACAAAACGCTGCGCTGGATCGACCCAAGCTACAAAGAGTCCAACTACCGCGGCCTGTATTTTGAGCCAGTAGTCTATTTCCCTGCTGAAAAACCGACGACGCGCGTTAGCCAAGATACGCTGAATAAAATAAAGGCTTACGCTTCTCAGCGGATTAAAACCGCGCTTCAAGATCGCTTTACCGTACTCAATAGTCCGGCCGGGTCACGCGTGCTGGTGGCTAAACTCGCCATCACGGCAGTGTCTGCAGAAAACGAAGATATGAAATTCTATGAGGTGGTACCGGTCGCGGCTGTGGTTGCCAGCACCATGGCGGCCAGCGGTCACAGAACCCAAAACACCACGCTGTATATCGAAGGTGAATTGATCGATCAGGATACCGGCAAAACGGTGCTGGAAGTTGCTCGTAAAGCCTATGGTAAAACCGTCAGCAACGACAGCTCACCGGTAACAGCGGAAGACGTCAAAGCAGCGATCGACGACATGGTTAAAGACATCACCAACTTCCCTAAACAGGGTTAACCCTGCGAAGAAACAAATCGGGGTAGCCAAAGCTCCCCCGATTTTATTCGTCAACTCACCGGATTAAATCCCATCACCGTATTCAAAACCGTGATTGGTACCGTTGAAGTACTGGTCCATATCCATCGACGGCGTATCGCTTTCTGGCCGGCCGACGAGGCGTGCAGGCACGCCCGCGGCGGTCGTATGCGCAGGTACAGACTGCAGCACCACAGAGCCAGCACCGATTTTAGCGCCTTTACCCACTTCGATATTGCCGAGAATTTTAGCCCCGGCGCCAATCATTACGCCCTCACGGATCTTCGGATGGCGGTCGCCGCTGGTCTTTCCGGTACCACCAAGGGTAACCGACTGCAGAATAGACACGTTATTTTCTACTACGGCAGTTTCACCGATCACGATACCAGTAGCGTGGTCAAGCATAATGCCGCAGCCAATCGTGGCCGCCGGGTGGATATCCACGCCGAAAGCGACCGAAATCTGATTCTGCAGGTAAATCGCCAGCGCCTGCCGCCCCTGCAGCCACAGCCAGTGGCCGATACGGTAGGCCTGCAGCGCATGAAAACCTTTCAGGTACAGCAGCGGCGTTGAATATTTATCTACCGCCGGGTCTCGCAGGCGCACGGCCAGGATGTCACGGGCGGCCGAAGCGATCATTTGCTGGTCGGCTAAGTAGGCGTCTTCCACCACTTCACGCACCGCAATGGCCGGCATAATGGGATTTGCCAGCTTGTTTGCCAGAATATAGCTGAGCGCACCGCCCAGGTTATCGTGCTTGAGCAACGTCGCATGATAAAAGCTAGCCAGCATCGGTTCACACTCAGCCAGCTCTCTCGCCTCTGATTTAATGCTATTCCAGACCTGCTCTAACTCTTCTGACGACATCAGGTTCCTCTCCGCCTTGCAAAACAGGCTGCCTCATCGCAAAGCAATCAGGCAGCCCAATTCAGTTGCCGGGGTCAGCATGCCGCCCCGCATTCTATTTTATAGGTCAAGCGTTGTGTTTTTCGTCTTTTCTGGTCCGCCCCAACAGGCTTAGCGCAGCCTCGCGGGCATCTTTATGGCAGTACAGCACCTGGTAAATTTGTTCGGTAATCGGCATTTCAACGCCGTGCCGCTGCGCCAACGCCAATACCTCTTTGGTATTGCGATAGCCTTCGACCACCTGACCTATACTGTCCTGCGCTTCCTGCACGCCTTTTCCCTGCCCCAGCATAATACCGAAGCGGCGGTTGCGCGATTGGTTATCGGTGCAGGTTAACACCAGATCGCCCAGCCCGGCCATGCCCATGAAGGTCGAGGGATCGGCACCCAGCGCAGAGCCAAGGCGTGTCATTTCCGTCAAGCCGCGGGTAATCAATGCGGTACGGGCATTAGCACCAAACCCGATACCGTCTGACATCCCAGCGCCAATGGCAATCACGTTTTTCACCGCCCCGCCCAACTGCACGCCGATAAAATCGGGGTTGCTGTAGACGCGGAAACTTTTGCCGCAGTGCAGCAACTGCTGCAAGTCATCGGCGAACTGCGCATCGGTAGAGGCCAACGCAATGGCGGTAGGCAGCCCTGCAGCCAGCTCTTTGGCGAACGTCGGTCCGGAGACCACCGCCAGCGGAATGGCTTCGCCCAGTGCTTCGCGCGCCACGTCCTGCAACAGCCGACCAGTTTCTGCCTCCAGCCCTTTGGTTGCCCAAACGATACGGGCATCCGGCCGCAAATGCGGTTTCAACTGGCGTAGCACATCACCGAATACATGGCTTGGCACCACCACCAGCACGTCGCGGCTAGCCGCCAGCGCACGGGCCAAATCGGCTTCAAGCAACAGCGTATCGGGGAAGGTGACGTCGGGAAGAAAGGCCTGATTGCAGCGATCGTGCTGCATTTTTTGAATCTGCTCGGGGTTATGGCCCCAGAGCACCACGGAGTGGCCGTTACGCGCCAGCGTAATAGCTAATGCGGTGCCGTACGAGCCGGCACCGATCACTGTCATTGAAGCATTGACGCTGTTCATCAGGCATCCTGATGTGGTGCGGCACCTTCGCCTTCCGCCTGCTGCTGCAGATAGTTCATGAACAGCGCGTCAAAGTTAACCGGTGCCAGGTTCAGCTGCGGGAATGTACCGCGAGAAACCAGGCTGGTGATGCACTCACGCGCATACGGGAACAGAATGTTCGGGCAGTATGCACCCAGGCAATGCGCCAGCTGCGTGCCGTCTATACCCGCTACGGAGAAGATGCCCGCCTGCTGCACTTCACACAGGAACGCAGTTTCTTCGCCCAGAGACGCCGTCACGGTTACGCGCAGTACAACCTCATACACTTCGTCAGCCAACTGGCTGGAAGCGGTATCTAGATCCAGTTTAACTTCTGGCTGCCATTCCTGCTGGAAAACCTGCGGCGCTTTTGGCGCTTCGAAGGAAATATCCTTGGTGTAAATACGCTGAATCTGGAAAGCCATCTCTGTGCTGTTTTGTTCTGACATGTGTGTAATACCCTTGGTTAAACGTCCTTATTGACACTCAGTAACCGGTAGCGGCCCGCTTAAAGCAGCGGATCCAGACCACCACGAGCATCGAGTTCATATAAATCATCGCAGCCGCCGATATGTTGGCCATCGATGAAAATCTGAGGCACGGTGGTGCGCCCACTGCGCGCAATCATCGCTTCGCGTTTTTCATTATCGCCATCGATGGCGATTTCGTTAAACGCGGCGCCCTTGCTGTTCAGCAGCGCTTTAGCGCGATGGCAGAACGGGCAGGTCGCTTTGGTGTAGATATCAATGTTAGCCATGGATTACCACCTCAACTACGTTAAACAATTACTTACCGCGCACTAACGGCAGGTTTTCCCCGCTCCAGCCGGCAATCCCGTCCTTCAGCGTAGTGACGTTTTCAAAGCCCGCCTTGTGCAGGTTTTCTGCCGGCTCGCGGGAAGTGGTGCCGTTGGCACACACCACGATGATCGGCTGAGCCTTGTGTTTTTCCAGCTCGCCCAGGCTGCCGCTTTTGATTTCGCTGGCGGTCAGGTTAATGGCGTTGGCCAAGTGGCCTCTGCGGAAATCATCACGGCTGCGGGTATCCACCACAACGGCATCTTCTTTATTAATCAGTCGGGTGGCTTCACCACGGGTGATCTCTTTCACCTTGGAGAAACTGCTCTTGAAGGTCATGACGATCACCGCAACCAGCAGGGCGATCCAGGCCAGGCTCAGTATGGGATGCTTGCTAACGAATTGCATAATTTCTTGCAGCATGGGGTGTAACAACTCCCGTCAGTTTAAGGAAAAAATAACTCAAGGTTCCAGAGTATACCTGCCGAGTGCAGCAAATACAGCCAATAAGCAAGCGCTATTGCAGAAACTGCGGGCTACGCTGAGAAATTCACTGCGCCACAGCCTAAAAGCCGACCTTGTTGACCGCAACTTTGATCTCTCTGGGCTCTTTTTAACCGTCGGCGTTGTAAAATCGGCCGGTTTTTAGGGTGAATAGCCATCACTCCGGGCACGGGCTGATGGCTATTCACAACTTAAAATTCATAACGAGGTTAATGCAATGTCGAGCAACAAAAAACCGATGGTACTGGTGATCCTGGACGGCTACGGCCACCGTGAGGAGCAACAGGACAACGCCATTATGAACGCCAAAACGCCGGTGATGGATCGCCTGTGGCAACAACAGCCGCATACTCTTATCGCCGCATCCGGGCTGGATGTCGGCCTGCCTGACGGTCAGATGGGCAACTCGGAAGTCGGGCACGTCAACCTGGGGGCCGGGCGCATCGTTTATCAGGATCTGACCCGGTTGGATAAAGAAATCAAAGAAGGCGATTTCTTCGTTAACCCAACGCTGACGGCGGCGGTCGACAAGGCCGTGCAGGCCGGCAAAGCAGTGCATATCATGGGGTTGCTGTCGCCGGGCGGCGTGCACAGCCACGAAGACCATATTCTGGCCATGATTGAACTGGCCGCGCAACGCGGTGCCAAAGCCGTTTACCTGCATGCCTTCCTCGACGGTCGCGATACCCCGCCTCGCAGTGCTGAACCCTCCTTGCAACGCTTTAGCGATACCTTTGCCAGCCTCGGCTGCGGGCGTATCGCATCGCTGATCGGCCGTTACTACGCCATGGACCGCGACAACCGCTGGGATCGCGTTCAACTGGCTTATGATTTACTGACCCAGGCCAAGGGCGACTTTGTCGCCGACAACGCCGTTGCTGCCCTGCAGGCCGCTTACCAGCGTGGCGAGAACGACGAGTTCGTCAAGCCGACCGTTCTCCAGACTGCCGGGGAGGCCACTGCCGAACTGCACGACGGCGACGCACTGATTTTCATGAACTTCCGCGCCGATCGCGCACGCCAGATCGTTCGTGCCTTCGTAAATGCGGATTTCGACGGCTTCCCACGTGCCAAAGTCATCAACTTTGGAGATTTCGTGATGCTGACCGAATACGCTGCCGACATCAAAGTTCCCTGCGCCTATCCACCGGCATCGTTGAACAACACCTTCGGCGAATGGTTAATGAAGCACGACAAAACCCAGCTGCGCATTTCGGAAACCGAAAAATACGCCCACGTCACCTTCTTCTATAATGGCGGCGTTGAAGAGCCGTTTGCCGGGGAAGAACGTGTGCTGATCAACTCACCGAAGGTCGCGACCTACGATCTGCAGCCAGAAATGAGCGCCGCCGAACTGACCGACAAACTGCTGACCGCCATTAACAGCGGCAAGTACGACGCCATCATCTGCAATTATCCAAATGGCGATATGGTGGGTCATACCGGGGTTTACGACGCGGCAGTGAAAGCGGTGGAAACGCTGGACGGCTGCATCGCCCAGGTCGTCGAAGCGGTGAAAGCCGTCGATGGACAACTGCTGATCACCGCCGACCACGGTAATGCCGAGCAAATGCGCGATCCGGCGACCGGTCAGGCGCACACCGCCCACACCAGCCTTCCGGTACCGCTGATTTACATCGGCAAGCCTGCCCGCGCAGTCAACGGCGGCAAGCTTTCGGACATTGCGCCGACCATGCTGACGCTGATGGGAATGGAAATCCCGCAAGAGATGACTGGTAAGCCGCTGTTCATCGTGGAATAATCCTTCCCTATGAGGGAAAAGGCGTTTTTTGCACTATCAAGGGTAACCCGAAGCGCAAACCCAGGCAGCCAGCCGCTGCCTGAACGCACCGCGCCAAGGAAGTTTACCACCCTGTGCGCCAGCGTATTTTACGCTGGCGTCTTGTTGTTGCCGTTAGCCAGCCAGGCGGCGGAAGACAATAAATCCCAGCTCAAAGACATCCAGCAAAGCATCGCCGAGAAAGAAAAGGCGGTTAAGCAGCAGCAACAACAGCGCAGCTCATTGCAGGATCAGCTTAAGCAGCAAGAAAAAACCATCGCGCAGGCCAGCCGCCTGCTGCGTGACACCCAAAGCACATTGAGTCAACTGGGGAAAGATATCTCCGGCCTGAATGCCTCAATCGCCAAGCTGCAAAAGCAGCAATCCACCCAGCAGGAAATCCTCGCCAAACAGCTCGATGCCGCCTTCCGCCAGGGCCAGCACAGCGCCGTGCAATTGATCCTCAGCGGTGAAGAGAGCCAGCGTAGCGAGCGTATTTTGGCTTACTTCGGCTACCTGAACGACGCGCGTCAGCAAACCATTGAAGAACTGAAGCAAACCCGCGCCGAGCTGGCAAAGCAAAAAACCACGCTGGTGGCCAAGCAGGGCCAACAGAAATCGCTGCTAGGCGAACAACAAACGCAGCAGCAGAAGCTGGAGCAGGCACGCGGTGCACGTAAGAAAACGCTGACCGCGCTGGAAGCCTCGCTGGAAAAAGATCAGCAGCGTCTGGTGGAACTGCGCCAGAACGAAACCCGCATGCGCGACAAGATTGCCCGGGCCGAACGAGAAGCCCGTGCCCGAGCGGAACGCGAAGCGCGTGAGGCCGCCAAGGTTCGCGAGCAGGTTCGCGTCAAAGAACAGCAGGCGAAGAAAACCGGCACCAGCTATAAGCCAAGCGAAGCCGACCGTTCACTTATGGCCCGTACCGGCGGCCTTGGCAGACCGGGTGGGCAGGCAATATGGCCGGTCCGCGGCCGCACGTTGCATGGTTTCGGTGAACAGCTGCAAGGTGAACTACGCTGGAAAGGCATGGTGATCTCCGCCGCCGAAGGCAGCGAAGTGAAAGCTATCGCCGACGGTCGCGTGCTGCTGGCCGACTGGCTGCAGGGCTATGGCCTGGTTGTCGTCATCGAACACGGTAAGGGTGACATGAGCCTGTACGGCTACAACCAAAGTGCACTGGTTAACGTCGGGGCACAGGTGCGCGCCGGCCAACCGATAGCCTTGGTGGGTACCAGCGGAGGCCAGGGAACGCCATCGCTCTATTTCGAAATTCGTCGCCAGGGTCAGGCCGTTAACCCACTACCGTGGTTGGGAAGATAGATTTGCGCTATAACAAAATCCGTACTGCCGTCTTGATTGGCTGTCTGCTGCAGGTCTGCGCCGCACAGGCAGGGAAACTCTCCATCGTCATCGATGACGTGGGTTATCGCCCGCACGAAGAGGGTGCGGTGCTGCAAATGCCGACGGCCATCTCCGTTGCAGTGCTGCCCAATGCCCCCCATGCCCGCTTAATGGCCACCCGCGCCCACAGTCAGGGCCGGGAAGTACTGATCCATATGCCGATGGCGCCGCTCAGTAAGCAACCGCTGGAGCGTGACACGCTGCAGCCTTCCATGAGCAGCGAAGAAATCCAGCGCATTATCCGCAATGCGGTCAATAATGTGCCCTATGCGGTAGGTATGAATAACCACATGGGCAGCGCCATGACCTCCAGCCTGCCAGGTATGCAGAAAGTCATGCAGGCGCTCGACAGCTATCAGCTCTATTTCCTCGACAGCATGACCATCGGCAACAGCCAGGCCACCCGAGCGGCGGCCGGCACCCATGTGAAGGTGATCAAGCGTAAGGTGTTCCTGGACGATACGGCCAGCGAAGCCGATATTCGCCGCCAGTTCAACCGGGCGGTCGAATTGGCACAGCGCAACGGTTCCGCTATTGCCATTGGCCACCCGCGGCCGGCAACGGTGAAAGTGCTGCAGCAGATGCTGCCTACGCTGCCAAGCGACATCGTGTTGGTGAAACCCAGCTCGCTGCTGAACGAACCACAGGGCGGCGGTAGTGGCGGCAGCTATGTTCCACCACCGGTCAAACCGCAGAAACCGCAGCCGAAGAACCCGTTCAATGGCGGGATCAAGCAGTGTAAGGTCAAGTTGCCGAAGGAAAAAGTCAACGCGGGCAAGGTCATGAGTGTGATCGGCGAAAGCGTGACCCAGTCGCCGGCCGTGACCTTCATTAAACGTCAGTGGCAACGCTGGACGGACTCAACGCCAGACAAACCTAAAGCATAAAATCAGGGCCGGAATTCCGGCCCTTTTTACTGTTAATCCCAGCTCAAAATCACTTTCCCGGACTGGCCGGAACGCATGGCATCAAAGCCCTGCTGGAATTGGTCGATCGAGAAACGGTGAGTAATGATAGGCGTCAGATCCAAACCAGACTGAATCAGCGCCGCCATCTTATACCAGGTTTCAAACATCTCACGACCGTAAATCCCTTTGATAAACAGCCCTTTGAAGATCACCTGATTCCAGTCGATCGACATATCCGACGGTGGAATACCCAGCATGGCAATACGCCCACCGTGGTTCATCGCATTGAGCAACGAACGAAACGCCGGTGGCGCACCGGACATTTCCAGCCCAACGTCAAACCCTTCGGTCATGCCCAACTCGGCCATCACGTCGTTCAGGTTTTCTTTGCTGACGTTCACCGCACGGGTCACGCCCATTTTACGCGCCAGATCCAAACGGTATTCATTGACGTCGGTAATCACCACATGGCGAGCGCCAACGTGCTTACATACCGCTGCGGCCATGATGCCAATCGGGCCGGCGCCGGAAACCAGCACGTCTTCGCCCACTAAATCAAACGACAGCGCGGTGTGCACCGCATTGCCGAACGGGTCGAAGATTGACGCCAGTTCATCGGAGATATTGTCCGGGATCTTGAAGGCATTGAACGCCGGGATCACCAGATACTCAGCAAACGACCCTGGACGGTTCACGCCCACACCGGTGGTATTGCGACACAGGTGCGTGCGGCCACCCCGGCAGTTGCGGCAATGGCCGCAGGTGATATGACCTTCGCCTGAAACGCGGTCGCCGACGTTGAACCCTTTGACTTCCTGGCCGATGGCAACCACTTCACCCACGTATTCGTGGCCGACGACCATAGGCACCGGGATGGTTTTCTGCGACCATTCATCCCAGTTATAGATATGAACATCGGTACCGCAGATCGCGGTTTTACGGATTTTAATCATGATGTCGTTATGACCCAGCTCCGGCTGAGGCACATCGGTCATCCAAATCCCTTCTTCCGCTTTCAGTTTTGACAATGCTTTCATGGTTTTACCTTATGCAATAACGCCAAGATCTTTACCGATACGAATGAACGCCGCAACAGCACGCTCAATTTGCTCCGGGGTATGATCGGCAGACATCTGGGTACGGATGCGTGCCTGGCCTTTCGGCACCACCGGATAGAAGAAACCTGTTACATAGATGCCTTCCTTGAGCAACGCATTGGCGAATTCCTGCGCCAGTTTTGCTTCACCCAACATCACCGGGATGATGGCGTGATCGGCCCCGGCCAGCTCAAAGCCCGCCGCAGTCATTTTTTCACGGAACAGACTCGCATTAGCCCACAGGCGATCGCGCAGTGCATCGCCCTCTTCCAGCAATTCCAATACTTTGATCGACGCGGCAACAATCGCCGGCGCCAGCGAGTTGGAGAACAGATAAGGGCGCGACCGCTGACGCAGCCACTCCACCACCTCTTTCTTCGCCGCGGTATAGCCGCCGGAAGCGCCGCCCAACGCCTTGCCTAAGGTACCGGTAATGATGTCGACGCGCCCCATCACTTCGCAATACTCGTGGGTGCCACGCCCGTTGGCGCCAACGAAACCAACCGCGTGGGAGTCATCCACCATCACCAACGCCTGATATTGGTCCGCCAGATCGCACACGCCTTTCAGGTTGGCGATCACGCCGTCCATTGAGAACACGCCGTCGGTGGCGATCATGATGTGCCGTGCGCCATCAGCCTTGGCCTGCTTCAGCTGTGCAGCCAATTCAGTCATATCGTTGTTGGCGTAGCGATAGCGCTTCGCCTTGCACAAGCGGACACCGTCGATGATCGAAGCATGGTTCAACGCATCAGAAATAATGGCGTCTTCCGGACCCAGCAGGGTTTCGAACAGACCACCGTTGGCGTCAAAACAAGAGGAATACAGGATGGCGTCTTCCATCCCGAGGAAATCGGCCAGCTTTTTTTCCAGCTGTTTATGGCTATCCTGGGTGCCACAAATAAAGCGCACCGACGCCATGCCGAAACCATGGCTGTCCATACCGGCCTTGGCCGCCGCGATCATCGCCGGGTGGTTAGCCAGGCCCAGGTAGTTGTTGGCGCAGAAATTGATCACATGGCTGCCGTCGGCTACGGCGATATCAGCCTGCTGAGCGGTAGTAATAATGCGCTCTTCTTTGAACAATCCCTCGCTACGGGTGGTCTCAAGTTGTTGTTCCAACTGCTGATAAAAAGACGCGGACATTCGGTTATCTCCAGGATTGGGCTGTTTTCAACATATTTTACTGATTTGTAACCAAACTGACGAGAATCAGCGGGAGAGAATATGAAAATTGCAGCAGATATCACGGCAAAGTACTGCAGTGCTCGACATCACGGGATATTCAGAGCCCGTCCGATGTTTGCAGCGGCATGAAATGCTATTATAAGCGGCATTGAGCGTGGGACACCGTGTCCCACCGGGCAGAATAACAGGGGTAACCCAATGATTATCGTCACTGGTGGCGCCGGCATGATCGGCAGCAATATCATTAAAGCGCTGAATGACACAGGGTATCGCGATATCCTGGTGGTAGATAACCTGAAAGATGGCACCAAATTCGCCAACCTGGTCGATCTCGACATCGCCGACTATATCGACAAAGAAGATTTCATCGCCAATATCGTGGCCGGTGACGATCTGGGTGAAATCGACGCGGTTTTCCACGAAGGTGCCTGCTCGTCCACCACCGAGTGGGACGGCAAGTACATGATGGACAACAACTATCAGTACTCTAAAGATCTGCTGCACTACTGCCTGGATCGCGAAATTCCGTTCCTGTACGCCTCTTCTGCAGCCACCTACGGCGGTCGTGAAGAGTTTATCGAAGAGCGCCAGTTTGAAGAGCCGCTGAACGTTTACGGCTACTCGAAATTCCTGTTCGACCAGTACGTACGTGAAATTCTGCCGGAGGCAGACTCGCAGATCTGCGGCTTCCGTTACTTCAACGTCTACGGCCCGCGCGAAGGCCACAAGGGCAGCATGGCCAGCGTGGCATTCCACCTGAACAGCCAGATCAACCGCGGCGAGAACCCGAAACTGTTCGACGGCAGCCAAAACTTCAAGCGTGACTTCATCTACGTCGGCGACGTAGCGGCAGTGAACCTGTGGTTCTGGAAAAGCGGCGTCTCCGGCATCTTCAACTGCGGCACCGGCCGTGCGGAAACCTTCCAGGCGGTGGCCGACGCGGTAGTCGACTTCCATCAGAAAGGCGCAGTGGAAAACATCCCGTTCCCGGAAAAACTCAAAGGTCGTTATCAGGCGTTTACCCAGGCCGACCTGACCAAGCTGCGCGCCGCCGGCTATGACGCACCGTTTAAAACGGTCGCCGAAGGCGTGAAAGAGTACATGGCCTGGTTGAACCGCACCGCCTAAGCTGAAGGAACAAACGTAGGGTATGAAAATACTGGTTATCGGCCCTTCATGGGTTGGCGATATGATGATGTCGCAAAGTCTCTACCGCACCCTGAAGGCCGAGCACCCGACGGCAGAAATTGATGTGATGGCGCCGGCCTGGTGCCGTCCATTGCTGGCGCGTATGCCGGAGGTCAACCAGGCCCTGTCGATGCCGTTAGGCCACGGCGCGTTGGCACTCGGTGAGCGTCGACGTCTCGGGCATGCCCTGCGCGCTAACGGATACGATCGCGCTTATGTGCTGCCGAACTCCTTCAAATCTGCGCTGGTGCCCTTCTTTGCCCAGGTGCCACGGCGCGTTGGTTGGCGCGGGGAAATGCGCTATGGCCTGCTGAATGATATTCGCGTACTGGACAAGGTCGCCTTCCCGCTGATGGTGCAGCGTTATGTCGCGCTAGCCTATGACAAACAACGCATTCAACGCGCAGAAGATCTGCCGCAGCCGCTACTGTGGCCGCAACTGCAGGTCAGCGACGAAGAGATTGCCGAAACTACCGCCGCCTTCAACCTGACCGATCATCGGCCGATCATCGGCTTTTGCCCCGGCGCCGAGTTCGGTCCGGCCAAACGCTGGCCGCATTATCACTATGCCGCTCTGGCACAGAAGCTGATCGATCAGGGTTATCAAATCGCCCTGTTCGGTTCCGCCAAGGATAATGAGGCGGGCGAACAGATCCGCGCTGCGCTGGATGACGACGCCCGCGGCTTTTGCATGAACCTGGCTGGGGAAACTCAGCTGGAGCAAGCGGTGATCCTGTTGGCCTCCTGTTCGGCCGTGGTCAGTAACGACTCAGGTTTGATGCACGTTGCGGCGGCGTTGAATAAACCGCTGATAGCCTTGTACGGCCCGAGCAGCCCGGACTTCACGCCGCCGCTGTCCGACAAGGCCAAAGTGATCCGCTTAATTAGTGGTTACCATAAGATACGCAAAGGCGATGCCGATCAGGGTTACCATCAGAGCCTGATCGATATTCAGCCACAGCAGGTGTTGGACGCGCTGACGCCGTTACTTGCCGCCAGCGAGGAATAAGCATGCAGGTGTTGATTGTAAAAACCTCTTCCATGGGAGATGTGCTCCACACGCTACCTGCGCTCACCGACGCCATGCAGGCCATTCCCGGTATTCGCTTTGATTGGGTGGTTGAGGAAAGCTTCAGCCAAATCCCCACCTGGCATCCGGCGGTAGACCGTGTGATCCCAGTGGCGATACGCCGCTGGCGTAAAAACTGGTTTGGCAGCGAAACTCGCCAACAACGCTGCGACTTTAAACGCGTGGTGCAGGAGCGAAATTACGACGCGGTGATCGACGCCCAGGGGCTAATCAAAAGCGCCGCGCTGATCACTCGCATCGCCAAAGGCAGCAAACACGGTCAGGACAGCAAAAGCGCCCGTGAGCCCTTCGCCAGCTGGTTCTACAACCACCGCTACGATATCGACAAACAGCAACATGCCGTTGAGCGTACGCGCGAGCTGTTTGCCAAAAGCCTGGGCTATGAAAAACCCGACAGCGTCGGCGATTACGCCATTGCGGCCCGCTTTCTCAGCCATCTGCCGGCCGATGCCGGCCAGTATCTGGTGTTTTTACATGCTACCACGCGCGATGAGAAACACTGGCCGGAAACACACTGGCGCGATCTGATTGCGTTAACTGAGCCAACCGGTTTGAAGATCAAACTACCGTGGGGCGCAGAGCACGAGCGTCAACGCGCACTGCGTCTGGCGGAAGGTTTCCCGCACGTCGAGGTTTTACCCAAGCTCAGTCTGCAGCAGGTGGCCGAAGTGCTGGCCGGTGCGAAATGCGTGGTCTCGGTTGATACCGGCCTCAGCCACCTGACCGCCGCGCTAGACAGGCCGAATATCACGCTGTTTGGTCCCACCGATCCAGGATTGATCGGTGGTTACGGTCAGAATCAACACTCTCTGATTTCCCCAGAAAAAAGCATGGCGACGCTCTCCGCTGGTTCAGTCTGGGCCGAGTTGCAAAAGGTTATTGGATGAAAAAGCTGCACGTTATCAATTTAGGGAAGATGGGTGGCGTCGAACGCCTGTTCCTGCAGTATATCAACGACACTACCGACGGCAGTAACGAGGTGATTTGCATCAGTAGCGAGGTCGGTGAAGAGATCCGCCGGCAAATGCCTGACCAAAAAGTTACCTTTGCCAACCGGCTGGTGAACGCTTTGCCACTGCGCTGCCCGCAGTTTTTACGCAAATACCTGCTGAAAAGCAAAATCGAAAAGGCCAATGCCGACGTGGTCATCGTTTGGGACCTGGTACCCGGTCTGGCCGCCAAACCGAAACGCGGTAAGCTGGTTTACTACGATCACGGTTGTTCATGGCGCTACCCGAAGAATCACAAAACCTTGCGTTTTCTCGCCATGCTGGACGGGGTGATCTCGGCCTCATTTGCCTCAAAACGGGTGATGGAACTGCGCTTTAATTTGCCCTGCCCAAATCACGTGGTGATCAACCGACTGAAAACGCCCTCCGGTATCAGCGATAGCCTGAAACCACTCAGCAAGCCGATCAGAATAGGCACCGCCTCGCGCCTGGTCAGCCTGAAAGGCATCAGCGTGTCGTTACTGATGATGCAGGAACTGCTGCGCCGCGGGCATGATGTCACTCTGGAAATTGCAGGCAAGGGACCCGACAGGGCTGAATTTGAAGCCTTGGCGGAAAAGCTCGAGCTGGGCGACCGGGTCATCTTCAGCGGTTTTCAGGATAACGTTGCGGATTTCTTCAACCGCACACATATCTATATGAGTACGCCGATCACCGAACCCTTCGGCTTATCCTGTATGGAAGCGTTGTATTTCGGCGTGCCGGTCATATTCCCGCAGGTCGATGGCCAGCCTGAGGTGATTAAAGATGGGCACTGCGGTATTGGCTTGCTCCCCTCGGTAACGATTGAAGAACATCAACGGCTAACGGGTATCAAGGTGGATTTTCCTCACGATGTCTATGATCCGCTCAGCGATACCTTGGTCATGCCGAAACTGCTGTCACATATTGAGTGCGCAGATGCAGTGGAAAAGCTGATAGTGCCGGAAACATATCAAAGTATGAGTCAAAATGCGCAGCGTTACCCGGTTGAACATTTCAGCTACGCTATGTTCAAAACAGAATTTGACGACGCGCTGAAATCATTTACTGCTTAACATTAATGCGAGCCGGAAACCCAGCCCCATGCAACTACTCAAAGAAACCACACCGCACCCTGTCTTCAGTTATCTGATCTATTTGGGATGCGCTATCGCGTTTTGTACTATCCCCTTCGGTTCCGACACCGGGCGCAATCTTTTTTATGTCGCCAGCTATATCTCATTTATCGCCGTCTGTTTAAACCTGAAATATTACTTTAAAAACAAAAAAAACCTTATCGTGCCCGTTCTGTTTTTCTGCGTAGGCATGGGGAGCATTTTCTGGCTGCAGCACTTCAAACAACCAGGCGAGTACATCAATATTTACCGCTCATACATGTCGACCGGCAAGTTGCAGATCGCCACCGCCTTTATTCTGCTGATTGCGTTAAATGAACGCCTTTGCATGCAACGTGCCTTTATTGTTATTGCGTTGGTGGCAGGTATTGCGGTCAACGGTTATTCCCTCTATCAGGGATTGTGGCTGGATATTGGCCGCATAGAGATTAACTTCGATCGTGCCACCGTCGCCGCCTATTTGATTACCGCCATCAACTTGACCATGCTGCAGGCGATTCTGATGCTGCGAACGAAATACCGCATTCCGCTGTATATCATCGGCTTTCTGGTCACCTTCTCCACGCTGGTGCTGACCGGCACCCGGGCGGCGATGCTGGTCTACCCGGTCGCGGTAGGCCTGTCGATACTGGCGACGAAAAACCTGATTTCCCATAAGCACAAAATCCTGCTGATAACCTCGGTTCCACTGCTGCTGCTCGCCAGTGGTCTGGTCTTCAAATCACAGATTGAACAGCGGATTGCCGCATTTCAAACCGACCTGCGATTGATCGATCAACCTCAAACCGAGAACTCAATTATTTCCCGCATTTCAATGCAGATTGCCGCGATACGTTCAGGTTCAACAGCGCCTTTGGGCCAATCCGCCGAGCAACGTGGAGAGGAAATTCGTGCCATGGTCATGCACGAACCTCATTTGGCCGGCGTCATACCTTATATCAATGTTCATATGCACAATGAGCTGCTGGAGACCTACTCGCTCAAAGGCGTCTGGGGTGCCCTGTTTTTACTGGCGCTCTACATCAGCCTATTTGTTTCCTCATTAAAGCCTCACCGCAATGCACTGTTGCTGGGTGTGACCTTCAGCCTGTTTGTTTATGGGCTCAGTGACGTCATATTCTTTAGTACTGAAGGTACGGCGATTTTTTGCCTGGCGATCGTTGCCAGCGTGCTTTCAGTGAAAAAAACGTCGGTCACTCAGGATTAACCTCATGAACTCATCGCCGCCTCTGCTCAGCGTTATCGTGCCATTTTACAACAACGAAAATTTCGTCGTTGCCAGCCTGAGCTCGCTGTTTAACCAGATCGGCGATGATATCGAGGTGGTCATCATTGATGACGGATCGACCGACAATTCCTCCTCGCTGGTGCGCCAACTGTTAGCCGAACGCCGGCATCCCCAGGTGGTCTTTATTTCGCAAGAAAATAGCGGTATCGCCCACGCCCGCAACGTCGGCTTGCAGCTGGCTACCGGGCGCTATGTCACCTTCCTCGACGGCGACGACTTGCTGAGCAGCGACTATCTGTCCATTCTGCGGCCACTGCTGCTGGCAAACGAAGACGACCTGATCGATTTTAATTATCAGAAGTTTGCTGACAGTCCGCCGGAACAGCCTGTTGGCATCGCGATCCGCAGCAGCACTTATGACTTTGCTGGCCAGGGCCTGGCCTGTCTTACCCCGTTATTTTCCCACTCAATGTGGCACCTGTGGAGCCGTGTCTATCGACGCTCATTGTTGGAAGGTGACCGATTCGAAGACGGCCGACGCTATGAAGATGTCATTTTCACGCCTTTTCAATATTTCAAAACGCGCAAAATTACTCATCTCGACCACGTGCTCTATTTCTATCGAGATAACAGTCAGGGGATCACCCGCAATATCAAACCCAAGGATATTGAGGACATGCTTTTTGCGACGGGGAAAATGTTGAGTTTTGTCGAACATCACCGAGATGACGAGCCACTGCGACAGCTGGCGGCTCTGATGCTCGGGAACTGTTTTTCAGAAATCAGAGCGATGTCGAAAGCGCTGTACGGTTACTATCACTATGAGCCGGAAACACTACGTACCTTCAAACGCCTGGCTGAAGTCTGCAGCAACAGCGGCGTACCGCGAAAAAAGATCCGGCAAATGCGGTACGCACGTGTGGACACCTGGCTGTCAAAAATGCGCTGGCAACTGAAAAAGCGCTAACTCACTCTTTATTCAGCGATAAATGATCCACCACTTCAGCGTAAATACGCTGTGGTTGGATCACGCCCATCGGGCTTTCAGCCTCCAGCGGCATAGTATAGCCGGTACGGGAAACCTGAATGATCCGATGCAGCTCCGGATCCTGAATCGGTCCGGTAGAACGCGAATCCGCGGTGACAAACAGGCTGATGGTTTTTACCTTCAGCGCCACGGCTAAATGCAGTGGGCCGGTATCGCCGGTGACCAACACATGGAAGCTGTCGATCAGCGTCAGCAACGCCTGCAACCCCGTTTTGCCGATGCGGTTGTCTACACACTCCCGGGTTTGAGAGCTAACCTGGCTCAGAAACTGCTGCGCTTTCCCTTCGTCGAAAGGCCCGCCAATCAGTACGATGCGCACATTGGCATGCTTGGCCACCAGTTCATCGGCCAACCGGGCAAAATGCGATACCGGCCAACAGCGCGATTCGGTAGAAGCGCCCAACTGAAAGCCTATCGTACAGTGCTCGCTGCTTTTGACGCCCGGTTGATACGGCGCGGGAATTTCCATGGTGGGATCGTCGCTGCGGCAACCCAAAATGGAAATCAGCTCCAACTTGCGGCGAATAAAATGGCCGTAGTAATGGAAGATATAGTTGGTCAACCAAGGTTCCAGCCCGCAAATTCCAGAGCTGTAGTTATCCCGGATAATGTATTTAGCCCCGGATAAGACGGCGCTGATAATGTCGTACGGCAGATGTGAGTGCAGGATCAGCGCCAAATCCGGCTGATGTTCGCGCAGCGATTTCAACAGCGGACGTAGACTTTTGATTTTGCTGTCCCAATACACCACGCGATCGTAGTAGCGGCCGTTTTCCACCAGCTCCTGATTCTTCTTGTGAACCACCAGAGTAATATGCGCGTTCGGATAGCGTTCACGCATCGCCCGCAGCGCAGGCGTGTTAAACATAAAGTCGCCCAACGCCGTCGTGGAATAGATGACGATATTGTCAAATTGAAGCCGACTGTCGAAAGTCGCCTTATCCTGGAAACGGCCGGACTTTGCGGTATAACGTCGCAAAAACCAATCCGCGACCTTAATTTTCCATTTTTTCGACATCTCAGTTCACTTTAAGTTGATAATACTCGGCCAGCGTCATACCAACCGTACGCTGCTGCAGCCAGACGAACAGCTGCTCTAAATCACGGTACAACACTTCAATATCCTGCTCAGTCTTAAACGTTGGGCTGCCCCCAGGCATAAACTCGGAAGAGTGGAGCATAAATTCCACGTAATCATGCCCCTGTGCCAAACAGCGCTCAGCTACCCGCTTCATTTTTTCCAGGTTGCCGCCGCTTGGGCGCAGCCAGTTGACCGACGGCGAACGTTGTTTGCCACGCAGCCGATCGTAACCCTGCTTCAGCGTATTCATCAGCGCAGAATGCTTATATTGAATGCTCATCGGCACTTCCAGCAGCGAGGACGCGCCCGCTTTGGCGATATTTTCCGGATCGATAAAATAGGCTTGCGATGGGAAATGGCGATAGTCCGTGCCGCCGTTGCCCTGCGGGTTGCCCGGTGAGTACTGCCAGTTAACGCGCGGCGTAACCGAGCAATCCACCTGATAACCATACTCCAGCAGCAAGGCGGCATAGTATTCGTTAAACGCCCAACGCCCGGCGCGATGGCTGAGCATTTTTGTCTGGAAGCTGTCTTCCAACAGTTTGGTCATGTGATCGACCTTGGCGCGGATTTGTTCGGCCGGGTATTCGATCAGATAAGGTTTGTGTCGCCAGTCATCTTCGGTCAACGGCGTCAGCGGTGGGCTGTTCCAGGCATGCAGATGCATTCCCACTTCGCCGGTGCCGCGGGCAATCACATCGCGAGCGAACTCGACATATTCTGCATCCATCGCCATTTCATAGTTGGTGAGGTACACCGGCTTAAAGCCATATTTCTCACACAACGCCTGAAAGCGCGGCAAAAAGCGCGTGTTATCGGTCGAAATGCGATCGTGGTTTTGCCACAGATTGTCGCCTTCGGTATCAATGGTGATGAGAAATGCCGGTTTGGTCATAAATATCGAGCCTGATATCAACAGAATGCATTATGTTACGCAGGGCGTTTCGCCAGGGCAAACGACTTTAGTGCCTGGTTTTGACAACGTTGAAGGCAATTTGTCACTTCCCAAGGCGATTTTTTCTCTTCACGGCAAGAAAACCGTGCAACAGTAGCCACATGCGATCGGGTCATTTAGAATCAAAGATTGGTTTCCCTGAAAGCGACTCATGATGAACGACGCGCCAGCCCTTGCTCCTGATACCTCGATACAGCGTATTTTGATCGTTAAACTTCGCCACCACGGCGACATGTTGCTGATCACGCCGGTCATCAATACCCTGCAGCAAAACTACCCGCAGGCGCAGATCGACGTACTGCTGTATAAAGAAACCCAGGAAATGCTGGCCAGCCATCCGGCCTTGTCGAACGTCTTCGTGATCGATCGTCAATGGAAAAAACAGGGTACGAAAGCGCACCTGAGTCATGAACTGAATCTGATCCGACAGCTTA
The DNA here is from genome assembly GCF_058799445.1 of Serratia sp. GW822-FHT06E05. NCBI lineage: Bacteria > Pseudomonadati > Pseudomonadota > Gammaproteobacteria > Enterobacterales > Yersiniaceae > Serratia > Serratia sp. GW822-FHT06E05. Next base: position 51,961 of record NZ_JBXALM010000013.1, on the reverse strand, counting down.
AGGCCCGGCATTACGATCTGGTGGTCAACCTGGCCGATCAGTGGCGCAGCGCTATTCTCGCCCGGCTGACCGGCGCACGTATCCGGCTGGGATTTGATTTCCCCAAGCGTCAGGGCTTTTTATGGCGCTACTGCCACACGCATTTGGTACCGGTCAGCGATCATGCCCGGTTGCATACCGTTGAACAAAACCTGTCGCTGTTACAGCCGCTTGGCCTGCCAGGCGTCAGTCAGCAGGTTACCATGAGCTATCCATCTCAGGACTGGCAAGCCTGCGAGCAGCTGTTGCAGCAACAGGGCATTACCGGCGATTACATTGTGGTGCAACCCACTTCCCGCTGGTTCTTCAAATGCTGGAGCGAAGAAAAAATGGCCGCCACCATCAGCGCGTTGCAGGCCGACGGTCACTCATTGGTGATCACCTCTGGCCCGGATCAAAAAGAACGCGAAATGGTGGCACGCATTCTGGCGCTCTGTCCGCCACAGGGCGTAGTGTCCCTGGCTGGGCAACTGACGCTGCGGCAACTGGCCGCCCTGATCGACCACGCTAAACTGTTTATCGGCGTAGATTCGGTGCCTATGCACATGGCCGCCGCGCTGCAGACCCCTTGCGTCGCGCTATTTGGCCCTTCCAAGCTGGTGTTCTGGCGTCCATGGCAGGTCATTGGCCATGTGATATGGGCCGGTGATTATGGCACCTTGCCCGATCCAGACGCCATTGATACCGGCACCGATGAACGTTATCTGGACCTTATTCCTACAGACGCGGTGATTGCAGCCGCGCGGAGCACGCTGGCATGAAAGCATTTCGTTTGGCGATCGTTCGCCAAAAATACCGCCCGGACGGTGGAGCTGAGCGTTTCGTCTCACGCGCCCTGGAGGCGCTGGAACAGCAGGACCTGGATCTTAACGTCATCACCCGCGAATGGCAGGGTGATGCCAACCCGAACTGGCACATTCACCTGTGCAATCCGATGAAATTTGGCCGCATCAGCCGTGAACGCGGCTTTGCCGACGCGGCCAGAGCCCTGTGGCAAAAGGAACGCTTCGATTTGGTGCAAAGCCATGAGCGCATTCCGGGCTGCGATATTTATCGCGCCGGCGATGGCGTGCATCGCCGCTGGTTATTGCAGCGGGCGCGCCTGCTGCCGGAATGGCGCCGCAAGTGGCTGTTCTCCAACCGCTACCACCGCTACGTTATGTGTGCGGAACGGGCGATGTACGCCGCTCCGGAGCTGAAAGCGGTCATCTGCAACGCCGAAATGATTAAACAGGAAATCATCGATGATTTCGGCGTTCCCGCCGATAAAATTACGGTGATCTACAACGCCATTGATAATCAAAAATTTCTGCCCGCCAATGCCGAACAGCGACAGCAGCTACGTCAGCAATACCAGATCCCGCAACAGGCGCACTGCCTGATTTTTGTCGGCTCAGGTTTTGAACGCAAAGGGCTGGCCGCCGCCATTCGCGCCGTCGCGGCCACCGACAGCTATCTGCTGGTAGTAGGCAAGGATAAGGCCGAAAAACGCTATCAGGCGTTGGCGCAGTCGCTCGGTTGCAGCGAACGGGTGCGGTTTATGGGAGTGCAGAAACAAACGCTGCCCTTCTACCAGGCTGCCGATGCGCTGTTATTACCGACGTTGTACGACCCGTTCCCCAATGTGATTCTGGAAGCCATGTCCTGTGGCCTTCCGGTGATCACCAGCACCACCTGTGGCGGTGCCGAGTTTATCACTCAGGGGCAAAATGGGTTTGTGACCGATGCCCTCGACGTACCGGCGCTGATCGAGGCGATCACCGCGTTGCCACGTCAGGCTCAGGGTTCCACCATGGGTGAAGCCGCAAGATTACGTATCATGTCGGCTACCCCGGCACACCTGTCGGAACAGCTGATATCCCTTTATAACCGGCTGCTGGATTAACTATGCGTATTCTGATGATTATCGACGGTCTGCCTGGCGGCGGCGCAGAAAAAGTGGTGCTGACGCTGTGCCAGGGCATGCAGCAAATGGGCAATGACGTCAGTCTGATTTCATTGCGCGATGTCTGTAACTACCCTATCCCTACCGGCATTCACTACCAGGTGGTGGCGGACAGCAGCCGTTCGCCATGGCGTAAACTGACCGAACTGTCTCGCCGCGCCGCCGCGTTGGACAAGGCCATCGCAGATAACGAACGCCAACAGGGCGCCTATGATCTGGTGTTCTCCAACCTGCATAAAACCGATCGCATCGTCAGCCGCAGCAAACTGCTCTCGTCAGATCGCCTGTGGTTTTGCATTCACGGCATCCTTTCAACCTCTTATCTGGGCCACCGCAAGGGGCTGGATCGCTGGTTGAAACAGCGAAAAATCGCGGCGGTTTACCAAGGCAGAAATATCGTTGCGGTATCAAAGGCCGTCGGGGACGATTTACAGCGGAACCTGCCGATCCAGCCAAGCAGACTGGAAGTGATCAATAATCCGTTCGACATTGCCAGCATAGAGCAGCAGGCGGCAGAGCCCTGCGAGTTGGCGGGCAAAGATTACCTGGTGCACGTTGGGCGTTTTCATCCGCACAAACGGCACGATCGCCTGCTGAAAGCCTATGCCCAATCGGGTATACAGGCGCCGTTGGCGCTGATCGGCACCGGCAGCGAATCCCATATCGCGCAGGTGAAGCAACTGGCGAACCAGTTGGGCATTGCCGAACGCGTGCTGTTTCTCGGTTTCCAGGCCAATCCCTACCCATTTATTCGCCACGCATCACTGTTGGTGCTGAGCTCCGACAGTGAGGGCTTTGGCAACGTACTGGTTGAAGCGCTGCTGTGCGATACGCCGGTGGTCAGCACCCGTTGCCCGGGCGGTCCTGCGGAAATTCTGGAAAAAGCGGGAATGGAAAACGCATTGGCGGATCTCAATGAAAAATCGCTGGCGGAAAAAATGGCGGAAATGTATGCCTCGCCCCCGGAGATTAATCACCAACAGCTGCTGAGCTATGGGTTACAGCCTATTTGTCAGCAATATTTATCGCTCAAAAAATAATTAAGGCAGGGGAAACCCTGCCTTATTTTTAATTAATTGAACGCCTGTATTTTTTCCCACACATCATCAACGGGCACATCAATACAGTCACCCGATTCGGTCTGCAAAATGTGATAGCGGCCGGACCAGGGATGCCAGGATTCTTTATCCGTATCGCCAAAGAACACCACCATATCTTTATTCAACGCGGCAGCCAGATGCATCTGCCCACCATCGCTGCACAACACCCTGTCGCATAAATCAAAACCGGCCAGTAATTCCCGCACCGACGCCGTTGGGTACAGCGCCACACGCTCGTTCTGGCACAGCGCCAACAGCTGCTCTGCCCGTTTCTGATCGCCAATATCATCCGGCGTCAGCGTACCCTGAGGCGACCAAAAAATCAGGACTCCCGTGTTGGGTTCAGCAACTAAGCGATTGATAATTTCAGCATAGCGTTCGATCGGCCAGCGCCGCTTAGGGCTGCGGCTGCTGATATGAACGGCACAAATCCGCTCGACCGACGGTAAGCTGGCTTGCAACCGCTGCGCAGCCTGTTGACGCTCTTCCGCGGTCAGAAACACCCGCACCGGCGGGATAGGGATGGGTTGTTCGGTAATAGCCGAGAGGTAGCTGAAGGTATGTTCAACCTGATGTTTTCCGCTGAAATTCGCCTTGCGGAAAGGATGATGAATATCAGGCGTGCCTAAATCTGCACCAATGATATTGCTGACCCCGGCCATTTTTGCCAATCGCAGGCTGTACTTGCAGGGTACCGGATTGGCCAGTATGGCCGCGTCGAATTTTATTTTACGCAGCTGAAGAAAAATCATCAGCCGTTCGAAATAAACCCCCAGCGTGGTTTCATTTTTCGCCTTATGCTTTGCTTTTTTATAGACAAAGACTTTTTCCAGATGCGGGTTATTTTTAACGACATCCTGGCTAACTTTATTGATTAACAGATAAAGTTTGGCGTCCGGATAGGCAATTTTCACCCCTTCGATCAACGGGGTTGTACAAACAAGATCGCCAATATTGTCACGGCGAATAATTAAAATATTCTTCATTCCAAGCCTATCAGCGAAATCTCTCGCCTGTTGTCTGAAACTGACACCCAAGGTTACCAAATTAGCGCCTTTCCCTTCCAGTTATGGTACTATTCTGAATAACCCATATAAATGAAATTGATAGAATGTTGCTGCGTTTATATCAGGTACTACTCTACCTTATCCAACCCCTGATCTGGCTCCGCTTACTGTTGCGCAGCCGCAAAGCTCCAGCCTACCGTAAACGCTGGGCAGAACGCTATGGCTTCTGCGCCGGTAAAGTCGCGCCGGGCGGGATTATGCTGCATTCCGTCTCCGTGGGTGAAACGCTGGCCGCCATCCCCTTGGTCCGCGCGCTACGCCACCGCTACCCCTATTTACCGATTACTGTGACCACGATGACCCCGACAGGTTCAGAACGCGTGCAGTCCGCCTTCGGTAAAGACGTTCACCACGTTTATCTGCCTTACGATCTGCCTGGCTCGATGCGCCGTTTCCTGGATCAGGTGAATCCCAAGCTGGTCATCATCATGGAAACCGAGCTGTGGCCCAACCTGATTAACGCATTGCATCAGCGCCAAATTCCGCTGGTGATCGCCAACGCCCGTCTCTCTGCCCGCTCAGCCGCCGGTTATAAAAAAATCGGCGGTTTTGTCCGCGATATGCTGCGCCGCATTACGCTGATCGCCGCGCAAAATCAGGAAGATGGCGAGCGCTTTATCGAACTTGGCCTGAAACGCTCACAGCTTACCGTTACCGGTAGCCTGAAATTCGATATTTCCGTTACTCCAGAACTGGCCGCACGCGCGGTCACTTTACGCCGTCAATGGGCGCCGCGTCGCCCGGTGTGGATCGCCACCAGCACCCATGAAGGTGAAGAAAGCATTCTGCTGGCTGCACACCGAAAACTGCTGGAGAAACACCCTGACCTGCTGTTGATCCTGGTGCCTCGCCACCCGGAACGCTTCGCTACCGCTAAAGATCTGGTACAAAAAGCTGGTTTCAGTTACACCCTGCGCAGCAGCGGTGAAATCCCTTCCGGCGGTACTCAGGTGGTGATCGGCGATACTATGGGCGAATTGATGCTGCTGTACGGCATTGCCGATCTGGCCTTCGTTGGCGGCAGCCTGGTGGAACGTGGCGGACACAACCCGCTGGAAGCCGCGGCACATGCCATTCCGGTACTGATGGGTCCCCATACCTTCAACTTCAAGGACATTTGCGCCAAACTGTCGCAAGCGGAAGGGTTGATCACCGTGACCGACGAGGAATCACTGGTCAAGGAAGTGGCTACATTGCTCACCGACGAAGACTATCGTCGCTATTACGGCCGCCACGCGGTGGAAGTGCTGTATCAAAATCAGGGAGCGCTGCAACGCCTGCTGCAACTGTTGGAACCGCACCTGCCGCCTCGGAGCCATTAAATGAGCGACCGTAAAAGCCTGTCGGTGGTGATTATCGCCAAGAACGAGGCCGGGCTGCTGCCGGATTGCCTGCACTCCGTTGCCTGGGCAGACGAAATCATCATGCTCGATTCTGGCAGCCAGGATGACAGCGTCGCCGTTGCCGAAAGCCTGGGTGCCAAAGTATTCACCCATACCGACTGGCAGGGCTTCGGCAAACAGCGGCAACTGGCTCAAAGTTACGCCAGCCACGACTATATTCTGATGATTGACGCCGACGAACGCGTTACGCCGGAATTGCGCCAGTCGATTGAACAAGCGCTGGTCACGCCGGATGAGAATAAGGTCTACAGCTGCGCACGCCGCAACCTGTTCCTGGGGCGCTTTATGCGCCACAGCGGCTGGTATCCCGATCGCGTCAACCGCCTGTATGCCAATCGGCGTTATCGCTATAACGACAATCTGGTGCACGAGTCGCTCAATACTGACGGGGCGAAAGTGGTGCCCCTTAGCGGCGATCTGCTGCACCTGACCTGCCGTGACTTCTTTGCCTTTCAACGCAAACAGCTGCGTTATGCCGAAGAGTGGGCCATTCAACGCCACCAGGCCGGCAAGCGCTGCAGCTATCTGTCGATACTGACCCACACCCTTGGCGCCTTTTGCAAAACCTGGCTGCTGCGTGCCGGCTTCCTGGACGGTAAACAGGGGTTGCTGTTAGCCGTGGTCAACGCGCAATATACCTTCAATAAATATGCCGCACTCTGGGCATTGGGCCGCAACTATTCAGAGAAGTGAATCATGACCCGTAAAGCCATTTATCCCGGTACTTTCGATCCCATGACTAACGGCCACCTGGATTTGGTGACACGCGCATCTTTGATGTTCGATCACGTCATCCTGGCCATCGCCGCCAGCCCGAGCAAAAAGCCGCTGTTCACGCTGGATGAGCGCGTAGCCTTGGCCAGCCAGGTGACGTCGCACCTGGATAACGTGGAAGTGCTGGGGTTCAGTGAACTGATGGCACACTTTGCCGCCCATCAGAATGCCAATATTCTGGTACGCGGCTTGCGTGCGGTCTCTGATTTTGAATATGAATTGCAGTTGGCGAACATGAACCGCCATTTAATGCCGACATTGGAAAGCGTGTTTCTGATGCCTTCCGAAGAGTGGTCGTTCATCTCCTCCACCCTGGTGAAGGAAGTCGCACGGCACGGCGGCGATATCTCACCTTTCCTGCCGGCCGTAGTCACTCAGGCACTGTTCGAAAAGCTCGCCGAACACTAATCAGCGCTGGCAGCGACGGCAGAAAAATGTGCTGCGCTGCCCGTGTTTCGCAGACTCAATCGGCGTGCCGCATGCGCGACAAGGCTCCCCCGCACGGCCGTACACCTGCAACTCCTGCGCGAAATAACCCGGTTTACCGTCTGACTGCAGGAAATCGCGCAGCGTGGTGCCCCCTTGTTCGATTGAACGCAGCAACACCGCCTTGATGGTCTCCGCCAATAACTCCGCCTCCGCTTTGCTCAGCGAGCCCGCTGGACGGTCTGGCAAGATCCCGGCGGTAAACAGCGATTCACTGGCGTAGATGTTGCCTACCCCGACCACCAACTTGTTATCCATCAACCAGGGTTTGATCAGCGTGCGCTTGTTGCGTGACTTTTCGTACAGGTAAGCGCCGTTAAAGGCTTCGCTTAGCGGTTCCGGCCCCAGGTGCGCCAGCACGTTGCTGGCCGCCAGATCCTCGCACCATAACCAGGCGCCAAAACGGCGGGGATCGGTATAGCGCAGGGTCATGCCATTGCTGATCACCAGATCGACGTGGTCGTGCTTGCCGGCTTCGGTTTCCTCAGCCAGCATGCGCAGGCTGCCGGACATGCCCAGGTGAACAATAATCCAACCGTGGTCCAGTTCAATCAGCAGATACTTGGCACGGCGTTGCACGCTGCGCACCGGTTGGTCGCTCAGCGCCAGAATTTGCTCGGAAACCGGCCAGCGCAGGCGGGCATTACGCACCACCGCATATTGAATGCTGTGACCGACAAGATAAGGTTCAATCCCGCGTCGGCTGGTTTCAACTTCTGGTAATTCAGGCATCTGGCGCTCTCCCGTTGATTTCCTACCTTTATAAAACAAAAAACCCGGCCGAGGCCGGGTTTTTATTAATCCACTAAAATTATTTAATTTTAGCTTCTTTGTACAGTACGTGTTGACGGACAACTGGATCGAATTTCTTCAGTTCCAATTTTTCCGGCTTAGTACGCTTGTTCTTCGTGGTGGTATAGAAGTGACCAGTACCAGCAGAAGAAACCAGCTTGATCTTCTCGCGAACACCTTTAGCCATGATTCAGTTCCTTAATACTTCTCACCACGGGCACGCAGATCGGCCAAGACCGTCTCAATACCCTTCTTATCGATAACACGCATACCTTTAGCAGATACACGCAGAGTTACAAAGCGCTTCTCAGCCTCAACCCAAAAACGGTGTGAGTGCAGGTTCGGCAGAAAACGGCGTTTGGTCGCGTTCATTGCGTGGGAACGGTTGTTACCGCTCACCGGGCGCTTGCCAGTAACTTGGCAGACTCGGGACATGTCTATTCTCCAAAAATCAAATCAGCTCGAGCTTCGTATAGGGTATGGCCGCCTCGTCAGGCTTTTAGAGCCCATCTCAGCAAACTTCATACTGAGGAGACTCTCGTCATCAGGTCAGAAACCACACATCAGGTTAGAAACCTGCTGAGATAGGCTCTTGCGCCAAACCCAAGATTCTCAAAGGTGGCGTAGTATACGCTCTGAAGCGTAAGTGCTCAAGTCCCGAACAGCTAAAGATCCCATAAGGATCGCGAAAAAATCGCTTAAAGCCATCCGCGTTCGGCAAAAGAGACGCATTCACCCCGACCTATAACCAAATGATCGAGCACTCGGATCTCCAATAACAGGCAGGCATTAACCACTTGCTCAGTTATCAAACGGTCGGCGTGGCTGGGTTCAGCCTTACCCGAAGGATGATTATGCGCCAGAATAATGGCGGCCGCATTAGCCTTCAACGCTTCACGCACAATTTCTCTCGGGTGTACGACGACGCTGCTGATGGTACCAGCAAACATCTCCTGATGGCGAATAACACGGTGCTGATTGTCTAAAAACAATACCAAAAACACTTCCCGTTCATGGTGCGCCAGCAAACTTTGCAGATAATGCTGGGTCATCCTGGGGTTGAGCATGGCATTTTCCTGTGCCAGATGACTGGAAAAGAAGCGGAACGCCAGCTCCGAAATCGCCTGCAGTTGGGCATAACTGGAATTACCCAGCCCCTTGTGACTGCAAAAAACCGAATGGTCTGCCGACATCAGGTGATACAGCGAGCCAAACTGCGCCAATAATTGCTCTGCCAGTTGCATAACGTGCACGCCGGGAAAGCCGGTGCGCAGGAAAATGGCCAGCAGCTCCGCATCGGACAATGCCGACGCCCCGTAACGCAACAATTTTTCCCGTGGCGCCAATGTATCCTGCCACAGGGTGATTACCTGACTGCTCATTAACACCCTCCCGAAAACGCCACAGCATGCCACGCAGCGAAGCAGCTCACGACAGGTGTTTGATAACATTGCGAAGTGCTGCGCAAAGCACAATGTAACGCGTTGCAGGCGCAGCGGAATCACTCACCTGTCGGGCGGTTATGCTAAAATGGCACATCTTTCGGATTCAATCGGACAATCATGATGACGGGACTTTCCGGCAAACATATTGTGCTTGGCATCAGTGGCGGTATCGCCGCATACAAATGCCCAGAACTGGTACGCCGCCTGCGTGACAGAGGCGCGGAAGTGCGTGTGATAATGACAGGCGCGGCGAAAGCCTTTATCACGCCGCTGACGCTGCAGGCCGTTTCCGGCTACCCGGTCTCGGACGATCTGCTGGATCCCGCCGCCGAAGCTGCCATGGGCCATATTGAGCTCGGCAAATGGGCGGACCTGGTGATTCTGGCGCCGGCTACCGCCGATCTGCTGGCGCGCGTCGCCGCCGGAATGGCCAACGATCTGCTGACCACCGTCTGCCTGGCCACGGCGGCACCGATCGCTGCCGCACCCGCCATGAACCAGCAGATGTACCGCGCCGTCGCCACCCAGGCCAATCTGCAGACGCTACAAGCGCGCGGTATGCTGCTCTGGGGACCTGACAGCGGCAGCCAAGCCTGTGGCGACGTCGGCCCAGGCCGCATGCTCGATCCGCTGGAAATCGTCGAACTGGCGAACAGCCATTTCTCCGCACCGCAAGATCTGAAACATTTAAAGATTATGCTCACCGCCGGCCCCACGCGCGAAGCGCTGGATCCGGTTCGTTTCATCAGCAACCACAGCTCCGGCAAGATGGGCTTTGCCATCGCCGCCGCCGCCGCCGCACGCGGTGCGCAGGTCACGCTGATCGCGGGGCCGGTCACTCTGCCGACACCGCCATCGGTCACCCGGGTAGACGTGATCAGCGCATTGGAAATGGAGCAGGCGGTCCAGCAAAGCGCCGGCCAACAGGATATTTTTATTTCCTGTGCCGCCGTGGCCGATTACCGTGCCGAGCAGATTTCCGATGAAAAAATAAAAAAACAGGGTGATGAAATCATCCTCAAAATGGTAAAAAACCCCGATATCGTTGCCGGCGTCGCCGCGATGACCAAAAATCGGCCTTTTGTCGTGGGGTTTGCTGCCGAAACCCAGAATGTGGAAGAATACGCGCGACAAAAACTGGCGCGTAAGAAACTGGATTTAATTTGCGCTAACGATGTATCGCTTGCAGAGCATGGGTTTAACAGTGACACCAATGCCTTGCACCTTTTTTGGCAGAATGGAGAAAAGCGCCTGCCGCTGAGCGACAAGGCACTCCTTGGCCAACGTTTAATAGACGAGATAGTCAGCCGTTATGATGAAAAAAATCGACGTTAAAATCCTCGACCCGCGTATCGGGAAGGACTTCCCTTTACCGACCTACGCCACCCCAGGTTCCGCAGGCCTTGATCTACGTGCCTGCCTGGACAGCGCTGTCGAGTTGGCGCCGGGTGAAACCACGCTGCTGCCAACGGGCCTGGCTATTCATATTGCCGACACCGATCTTGCCGCAGTGATCCTGCCGCGTTCCGGTCTGGGCCATAAACACGGTGTGGTACTGGGCAATCTGGTCGGCCTGATCGACTCCGACTACCAGGGCCAGCTGATGGTTTCCGTCTGGAACCGTGGTCAGAAATCCTTCACTATTGAGCCAGGTGAACGTATCGCGCAGATGGTGTTCGTGCCGGTAGTTCAGGCTGAATTCAATCTGGTAGAAGAGTTCGACAGCAGCGAACGCGGTGCCGGTGGCTTTGGCCACTCAGGCCGCCACTAAGCGCTGCCTGATACCTGACCGACGACAAGGAATTGTCGCCTTAAATCTTGCTACCCCGGAGAGAAGGACAGCTCCATGGCAAGATTTGGCCGACTACGATTACAGCGCACACCAGGGCGCACGGAGAATACAGGTCGTTAAGGCCGCTGACCCCAGCATCGTAAAAAAGCTATCACATAAGCCGCACAGAGCTTTCTCTGCAACGGCCGGTGCCCGGGTTTCCGAAAGTCTAAGCAGTTTTAGCAAGGGTCTAATCAGACATGGCAGAAAAAGAAAATATCAAAAGGAATCGGCGCGAGGAAATACTGCAGGCATTAGCACAGATGCTGGAGTCCAGCGACGGTAGCCAGCGTATTACCACCGCTAAACTTGCCGCTAACGTCGGAGTCTCCGAAGCTGCACTGTACCGGCACTTTCCCAGCAAAACACGGATGTTCGACAGCCTGATCGAGTTTATTGAAGACAGCCTGATCACGCGCATCAACCTGATTTTGCAGGATGAAAAAGAGACCTTTAACCGCCTGCGCCTGATTTTGCTGCTGGTATTGGGGTTCGCCGAACGCAACCCTGGCCTGACACGAATCATGACCGGCCATGCGCTGATGTTTGAACAGGATCGCCTGCAAGGCCGAATCAACCAGCTGTTTGAACGCATTGAAGCGCAATTGCGTCAGGTACTGAAAGAGCGAAAACTGCGGGAAGGCAAAGGCTTTATCGTGGACGAAACGCTGCTGGCAAGCCAGCTGCTGGCGTTCTGCGAGGGGATGCTGTCGCGCTACGTGCGATCTGAATTCCGCTATCGCCCAACCCAAGAGTTCGATGGCCGCTGGCCACTGCTGGCGGCACAGCTGCAATAAACCCGTTACCGGGCGCATTCTACGCGCCCGGTAACGTAGATACTGAGTTAGACCCCGTACTGCTCACGATAGGCGCGCACCGCCGCCAGGTGATCCGCCATTTCTGGCTTTTCTTCGAGATAAACAATCAAATCCTTCAGCGTCACGATGGAAATCACCTTGCAGTGATAGTCACGCTCAACTTCCTGAATGGCCGAAATATCCGCACGACCTCGTTCCTGACGATCGAGTGAAATCAGCACGCCGGCCAACGTTGCGCCGCTGGCACCGATGATTTCCATGGATTCACGGATAGCCGTACCGGCAGTGATCACATCATCCACCAGCATCACGCGGCCCTGTAGCGGGCTGCCTACCAGCGTGCCGCCTTCGCCGTGGGTCTTGGCTTCCTTACGGTTAAAGCAGTAAGGCACGTCGCGCTCATGGTGCTCTGCCAAAGCCACCGCCGTGGTGGTGGCAATCGGGATACCTTTGTAAGCAGGACCAAACAGCAGATCAAACTCAATACCGGAATCCATCAGAGCTTCAGCGTAGAAACGCCCGAGTAGCGCAAGATCACGCCCGGTATTAAACAGGCCGGCATTAAAGAAATATGGGCTGGTGCGGCCGGATTTCAGGGTGAACTCGCCGAATTTCAATACCTGCTTGTTAAGCGCGAACTCGATAAACTGGCGCTGATAGGCTTTCATTACTGCTTCTCCTCGTCTGGTCGGTTAGATCTGTTAATACTGCCGCCCGATCGCCGGGCGTAAAAAAGGCGACTCTTGAGTCGCCTTAAAAAATTAGTCTGCCAGCGCCGCTTTCTGCGCCTGGAAGATGGTATCGATGCCCCCTCGGGCCAGCGCCAATAACGCCAACAGTTCATCATGGCTGAACGGCTCGCCCTCGGCGGTGCCCTGCACCTCGATCATACGGCCATCTTCCATCATCACCACGTTCATGTCGGTTTCTGCTGCAGAGTCTTCAACGTACTCCAAATCGCACAGAGCTTCGCCGTTAACGATACCGACGGAAACCGCCGCCACCATCCCTTTCATCGGGTTGGCTTTCAGCTTGCCGTTGGCTACCAGCGCATTTAACGCATCGGCCAGCGCAACGCAGGCGCCGGAAATGGACGCGGTACGGGTACCGCCATCAGCCTGCAATACGTCACAGTCGAGAGTGATGGTGAACTCACCGAGTTTTTTCAGATCTACCGCGGCACGGAGCGAACGGGCAATCAGGCGCTGGATCTCCAGCGTACGGCCACCCTGTTTGCCTTTTGCGGCCTCGCGGGCGTTACGGCTGTGGGTGGAACGCGGCAACATGCCGTACTCAGCGGTGATCCAACCCTGGCCCTGACCTTTCAGGAAGCGCGGCACACCCTCTTCTACCGTGGCGGTGCACAAAACTTTGGTATCGCCAAACTCAACCAGCACTGAGCCTTCTGCGTGTTTGGTATAATGACGGGTCAGTGTCAGTGGGCGAACTTGTTGTGGTGCTCTGCCTGCAGGACGCATGGGCTCTCTCCGGCTTCTTATCAACGATTGGCTGCGCATTATACGGGCTTCGTGACGTAATGCCTATCCTGCCCGAAGGTCCAACGCTATAATCGCTCCATCTTTTCCTATTACGGGTACGCATCAATGATCCGCAGCATGACAGCCTACGCTCGGCGAGAAATCAAGGGTGAATGGGGCAGCGCAGCTTGGGAGCTGCGTTCCGTTAACCAACGCTATCTGGAAACCTACATCCGTCTGCCGGAACAATTCCGCAGCCTGGAACCGGTGATCCGCGAACGCATTCGTGGTCGTTTGACCCGCGGCAAAGTGGAGTGCAACCTGCGCTTTGAGCTGGATCCGAGCGCGCAAAGCTCGATGATCCTGAACGAAAAACTGGCCAAGCAGCTGGTTGAAGCCGCCAACTGGGTAAAAATGCAGAGCGACGAAGGGGAAATCGATCCTATCGACGTCCTGCGTTGGCCTGGCGTGATGTCTGCTCAAGAGCAGGATCTGGACGCCATCAGTGCACAACTGATGCAAGCGCTGGATGGTGCACTCGATGACTTCATTGTGGCTCGCGAAAGCGAAGGCACCGCACTGAAAGCGCTGATCGAACAGCGTCTGGAAGGCGTGAGCGCTGAAGTAATCAAGGTTCGCGCCCAAATGCCCAACATTCTGCAATGGCAGCGTGAGCGTCTGGTCAGCAAACTGGAAGAAGCCCAGGTGCAGCTGGAAAACACCCGCCTGGAGCAAGAGCTGGTGCTGATGGCGCAGCGTATTGACGTTGCCGAAGAGCTGGATCGCCTGGAAGCTCACGTAAAAGAAACGCACAACATCCTGAAGAAGAAAGAAGCCGTGGGCCGTCGCCTCGACTTTATGATGCAGGAGTTCAACCGCGAATCCAACACGCTGGCATCCAAGTCCATCAATGCCGAAGTGACCACTTCAGCCATCGAGCTGAAAGTGTTGATCGAGCAGATGCGCGAACAGATCCAGAACATCGAGTAATACATTGCTTCATTCGCTTAAGCCCGCACCCGCGGGCTTTTTTTATGGCGCAGAAGACCGCAACTGAAACGGGCGGCGGTGGTATGCGGCTTAATACAGCTCTTGGGTTGGCCGCAAAACAATTTCGTTGATATCCACCTCCGCCGGTTGCTCGATGGCATAAGCGATGGCACGCGCTACGGAATCCGCCGGGATGGCCTGTTGATAAAACTCCTCAACGAATTTCACGCTTTCACGGTCCGAGGTGCCAAGCTTCAGTTCGGAATCCACGGCTCCCGGACAGATAATGGTGGTGCGAATATGTGCCCCCACCTCATAACGCAAACCTTCAGAGATAGCGCGTACCGCAAACTTGGTGCCGCTGTAAACGGCGCCGCCCGGGCTAAGCACCTTCAGACCGGCGACGGAGGCGACATTGATAAAGTGACCGCTCTGCTGTTGCTCGAACACCGGTAGCGAAGCGGCAATGCCATACAGCACGCCTTTGAGGTTGATATCGATCATCCGTTCCCATTCGTCGACCCGGGTGGCGCTCAGCGGGGCTATCGCCATTAACCCTGCGTTGTTCACCAACACATCAACGCGCCCAAATTCCGTTATTGCGGCATCGACCATTGCCTCCACGTCGTTACGGCGAGTGACATCTACCGCTACCGCGAGCGCTTTACCCCCGGCCTCGATGATTTCATTCGCCAATGCATCAAGACGCGTTTTGCGACGCGCTGCCAATACCAACGTTGCGCCCCGAGCGGCGAGATGGCGAGCTGTCGCCTCGCCCAATCCGCTACTGGCGCCGGTAATAATCACAACCTTGCCTGAAATCTGGTTCATACAGTTCTCCTCAGCAAAAAGGCCATAAAGCCTCCGTTATAGAACCGGATGTCGCGATGTGTCGTGAAGCCAAAAATAACCCTGCGATTTATAAGTCATCGCAAAGGCTGAAGTATAGTACAGCCGTAAAAACCGGGTCACAAGCGACTCTCGCCGTGAA
This sequence comes from Serratia sp. GW822-FHT06E05, assembly GCF_058799445.1. Lineage (NCBI taxonomy): Bacteria > Pseudomonadati > Pseudomonadota > Gammaproteobacteria > Enterobacterales > Yersiniaceae > Serratia > Serratia sp. GW822-FHT06E05. Next base: position 36,802 of record NZ_JBXALM010000013.1, on the reverse strand, counting down.
ATTCGCGTTGAATTTATTTATGAAAAACTGCCGATAAGTAAGAGAGGATGACAATCGGCAACTTACCCGGCTTACCGAAAGTATTTTGTTCTAATTATCACGTAATGTAATGAAAGGCCGGGAGAGCTGTGGCTAAATGTGTTTTTTCCTGCCCGTTAAGCCGTACGGACTCTTTATGCCGCAAATTCTGCAATTTATTTTTGCCCTGGTGGTGATCATCGCCCTGGCACTACTGGTCAGTAATGACCGCAAGAAAATCCGCCTGCGTTATATTATTCAGCTTTTAGTCATTGAAGGCGCACTCGCCTATTTCTTCCTGCATTCAGAAAGCGGCCTGAGCGTCATCAAGCACGTTGCCGGTTTCTTTGAAACGCTGCTGACCTACGCCGCACAGGGTTCCGACTTTGTGTTTGGTGGCATGAGTAAGGATGGGCTGGCGTTTATCTTCCTGGGCGTGTTATGCCCGATTATCTTTATTTCCGCGCTGATCGGTATTTTGCAGCATTTCCGCATTCTGCCGCTGATTATCCGTCTGGTCGGCACCCTGCTGTCCAAGGTTAACGGCATGGGCAAACTGGAATCTTTCAACGCCGTCAGCACGCTGGTGCTCGGCCAGTCTGAAAACTTTATCGCCTACAAGGGCATCATCGGCGATATCTCGCCGCGTCGCATGTACACCATGGCAGCCACCGCCATGTCGACGGTATCCATGTCCATCGTCGGTGCCTACATGTCGATGATCGATGCGCAATACGTGGTAGCCGCGCTGATCCTCAATATGTTCAGCACCTTTATCATATTGTCGATCATCAACCCTTATCAGTTGGACGATGAACCCGAACTGAAACTGAGCAAGCTGCATGAAGACCAAAGCTTCTTTGAAATGCTGGGCGAGTACATCCTGGCGGGCTTCAAAATCGCGATGATTATCGCCGCCATGCTGATTGGCTTTATTGCACTGATTTCTGCGGTAAATGCTCTGTTCTCCGCCGTGTTCGGCATCAGCTTCCAGCAAATCCTGGGCTATGTATTCTATCCACTGGCCTGGCTGATCGGTATCCCGGCACCGGATGCGCTACGAGCGGGCAGCATTATGGCGACCAAACTGGTGGCCAATGAGTTTGTGGCAATGATCGAACTGAAGAAAATCGCTACGGAGCTGTCACCGCGCGGCCTGGGCATTCTGTCGGTATTCCTGGTGTCTTTCGCCAACTTTGCCTCTATCGGCATCGTCGCCGGGGCAATCAAAGGGCTTAACGAGCGACAAGGTAACGTGGTTTCTCGTTTTGGTTTGAAGCTGGTCTATGGTTCCACGCTGGTCAGCCTGCTTTCGGCAGCCATCGCCGGACTGGTACTGTAAACACTATCCCGGCCTGCGGGCCGGGAGCTTATCAAAACGCGACGCACACGGGCGCATCAACCCGCATCACGGAATCCTGTGCAAACTGTTGTTTATAGCTGCTGCGTAATGCCTCAATATGGGTTTCACTTTCCTTGCCCGGCGCATGAATCAGCATCAGCGCTTTGCTGTTTTCGCGCACCAGCTTGCCGTCATTACCCAACCACTGTCCTTTGGCATCAAATACCGATAACCCATCTTTAAAACGCGGCGTCACTTGCCGATCGACAAAATTCTGCCATTCGGCAGCACCGATCGCCGGCCCCGCAGGGCGATTAAGGCCAAAATAAAGCGTAGTTTGGACCATAGGATCGCCAACCTGGCAGGTCGCCGATTTTTGCGGCCCAGCGTTCTGAACCGGCGCAACGCAACCGCTCAACAGGATGGTCACAGCGGCAGCCGCCGCCAGCAGGGAAGTTGCTTTCATTTATCTTCATGTTCCTCAGTAAACACCATCATCAGCCAGAGATCCCTCACCGCCAAGCGGTCTCGGGATCGCATGCAAAAAGCATAGTCAGCAATAGAAACCAATGCGAAATATCTAATCCATTCTTGAAAAGAATAAGGTTAAAAAAGGCAATGGATAAGCAAATAAAACAAAAAATGGATTAACTAAAGTAATCCGAATTGCCATCGGTTAGAAAAACTCAGTGGTGCTATGTCCTCGCGGCCATTACCCTGCCACCATGACACTCATTCCCGCCTACCCTGTGAATATCTTATGTTATTGAGCATTCTTTATATCATCGGTATTACTGCCGAAGCCATGACTGGCGCACTGGCTGCCGGCCGCCGCCAAATGGACATGTTTGGCGTCATTATTATTGCCTCTGCCACAGCAATCGGTGGCGGTTCGGTACGCGACATGTTGCTCGGGCATTTCCCCCTGGGGTGGGTCAAACATCCTGAATATATCGTTATCGTTGCCATTGCCGCGATCGTCACCACCTGGCTGGCCCCCTTGATGCGCCACCTGCGTCGTCTGTTTCTGGTGTTGGACGCCGTTGGGCTGATTGTATTTTCAATCATCGGCGCGCAGGTCGCGCTGGACATGGGCCACGGTGCCATCATTGCCGCGATTGCCGCGGTGATCACCGGCGTATTCGGCGGCGTTCTGCGCGATATGCTCTGCAACCGCATTCCGTTGGTATTCCAGAAAGAAATCTACGCCGGGATCTCCTTCGCCGCCGCCTGGCTGTACATCGGTCTGCAACACTTCAGCCTGCCACATAATATGGTGGTGATCATCACTTTGGTGGCCGGCCTCAGCGCCCGACTGATTGCTCTGCGCTTTCGGCTGGGTCTGCCGGTGTTTAACTATCAGCATCCGGATCATTAATAAGGGCACCATAACAGCATAGGCAATCCCGTTGTTGATGGACTCCAAGAGGAACATCACATCAAGGCGAGCTGGCAAAACCCACAATCCCTTGTGAGCCCAGGGTGCTGGCCAGCGCCAAGACTGGCTGGTGCTGGAGAAAATCGGCAATCTGTTGTGCCCTTTTTGCACCAATACCGACGATTTTCCGCCACGCCACGGGAGACATTTGCTGGACCTGATGCCAGTTTGTCAGCGCCATCGTTTGCTGCGGGGAGAGCGGTATACCTAAAGCGAGCAGCCAACGCGCGAACGGTTGTTGTCGCGCCTGCTGAAATTGCCGGTGAATGCTTTGCCCTCGCTTACCGCCGATCCCGGGCGCGGCCATCAGTTGTTCCGGCGTCAGCAACAGCCAATCCAGCAAATTCCGCACTAACCCCTGATCGATCAGCGTCTGCCAGGTGGATTCACTGACGCCGTGCAAACTTAACCCCTGCGGGCCGCTCAACCACACCAGTCGGGCAAGAAACTGCTGACGGCAATCCGGCCGCCAACTGAAACAACTCAACGCGTGATAACGTTCAGCAGACGGCGCACTGGGCAGCGACCGGTCCGTTACGCGCCAGACCACGTTATTAAGATGTGGAATGCCGTGTCCCATCAGGCTGATTGCAACCTGATCGCCGGGCACAACCGCCCATTTTCGCCAACGTGGTAGCGAGCCGAGGTTAACCCGCATTACCCATTTATCGTCCATCCTGACGGGGTCAAGCCGCAGTACCACGGCGATTTTTCCGGTGCGGCCAATATTGAAATCAATGCCATTTACTCGCGCCACCTGCTGCGCGGGCGGATACTTCCAGGCAACGGCCCAATCACCGGGCCTGGCTTGCCAGTAGAGCCCCTGGGGTGAGTGTGCCTGATGGATCACCACACCATCAGTGACGAAAGGCAAAGCAGTTTTATGCCAATGCTCTCGCCATTGTTGCACCTCCGCCGAGGAGTTCACCGGCTGCGAAAAAGTCAGGGCAAGAGGAAAACCCATTTCAGCAAGCTGGCGTAAACGCTGCGCCATCTCCTGCGGACCGTTGGGCCAGGCCCAGACAAACAGCCCAATCTGTTGGAGTAGCAGCGAGGGTTTATTTTTCATCAGCGCACCGGCGACCTTGGCACGGGCGTTGATGCCGCCGCTGACCTTTTGTTGATGACCGTTCACCATCAGAAACAGCTCGCCCTGCAGAATCAACGTTGGCGGGGCCCCCTTAATACTGACCGGCACCGCAGGAATAGTCCGCACTTTTTCCAGCCAGTTCTCGCCTTTCAGCCCGTTCCCTCGGCTGATCGCCGACGTCAGTTTTCCGTCGTGATAAACCAGCGTGATGGCGACACCGTCCACTTTGGGTTGAACCCAGACATCACTACGCCCCTTTAACCATTGGTCGACGGCGGCAAGATCCGGCAATTTCCGCAACCCGGTATGCGCCACCGGGTGCGGCACCTTGCCTTCGGGTAAAAGCGGGCCAGCCCCCTCCTCCGGCGCTACCCCGGCGCAACGCTGCCATAACCGCAGCTTTTCGCGCAGGCTGTCGTAGACTTCATCTTCAATTAAACTGCTGCCCTGCTGGTAATAAGCTACGTCCCAGCGTTCAAGCTGGTTTTTTAAGGCGGTTATCTCCAGTTGCATCCGCACCGGGCGCCACGCCGGACAGGCTTGCGCCCGAACAGTCTCACTGCACAGCAAACCGACCAGCAGCATCATCCCTATTCTCATGACACTTTTGCGCATCTTTCACCTCCCTGATAACCGGCAGTAAAGCCGGAAGAGGAAAGCAAGACAATGGCCCATGAGGCGTTCTGCGCAGCGGTTCGATTAACGCCTGCCGGCATTGCAGAAAACCGTCAAAATTTGGCGATACGCTGCGCAAACCACCCTGTTTGAGGTTTTTTCAGCATAAAGCGGCGGGCAAAATGCGAGCTAACGCTGCATCCGGCACGTTAGCCGTGTATACTGTGCGGAGAAAATACACATCCGCTGTTATTGGCATATCAACGAATATCATCATGGCTCAAGGCACGCTTTATATTGTCTCTGCCCCTAGTGGCGCAGGGAAATCAAGTCTGATTCAGGCTTTGTTAAAGACGCAACCGCTGTACGACACGCAGGTTTCGGTTTCGCACACCACGCGCGACAGCCGCCCGGGTGAACAGCATGGCGATCATTATTTCTTCGTCTCAAAAGAAGAATTCTGCCGAATGATTGAGCAGGATGCGTTTCTTGAGCACGCCGAAGTGTTCGGCAACTATTACGGTACCTCACGTGCTGCCATTGAGCAGGTGCTGTCGACCGGGGTAGACGTTTTCCTGGATATCGACTGGCAGGGCGCGCAACAAATTCGTGCCAAAATGCCCCAGGCGCGTAGCATCTTTATATTGCCGCCGTCGAAGGAAGAACTTGGCCGTCGCCTTCGTGGACGCGGACAAGACTCTGATGAAGTGATCGCCAAACGCATGGCGCAAGCCGTGGCGGAAATGACGCACTACGCGGAGTATGACTATTTAATCGTGAACGATGATTTCGATCTGGCACTGTCCGATCTGAAAACCATAATTCGCGCCGAACGCCTGCGTTTAGGCCGCCAATTACTGCGGCATGACGCTTTAATCAGCAAACTATTGGCAGACTGAAGACAGTTTCAGTATTATGCCCAGTCTTTTCGTCACCTGTGGAGTAGCACAAATATGGCACGCGTAACTGTTCAAGACGCTGTAGAGAAAATTGGTAACCGTTTTGACCTGGTGTTGGTCGCTGCTCGTCGGGCACGTCAAATCCAGACTGGCGGTAAAGATGCACTTGTTCCGGAAGAAAACGACAAGTACACCGTTATCGCACTGCGCGAAATCGAAGAAGGCCTGATCACCAGCCAGATCCTCGATGTTCGCGATCGTCAGGAGCAGCAAGAGCAGGAAGCCGCAGAAATTCAAGCGGTTACCGCGATTGCTGAAGGTCGTCGTTAATTAATTAGACTGCGAGCCTGCCTTGTACCTGTTTGAAAGCCTGAATCTGCTGATTCAACGTTACCTGCCTGAGGAGCAGATTAAGCGCCTCAAACAGGCATACCTCGTTGCACGTGATGCTCACGAGGGACAGACACGCTCCAGCGGTGAGCCCTACATTACTCACCCGGTTGCTGTGGCCTGTATTCTGGCGGAAATGCGTCTCGATCATGAGACGCTGATGGCAGCCCTGCTGCATGACGTCATCGAAGACACCCCAGCCACCTATCAGGATATGGAACAGCTGTTCGGCAAAAGCGTCGCCGAATTGGTTGAGGGCGTATCCAAGCTCGACAAGCTGAAATTCCAGGACAAAAAAGAAGCCCAGGCGGAAAACTTCCGCAAGATGATCATGGCGATGGTGCAGGATATCCGCGTCGTGTTGATTAAACTGGCCGACCGCACGCACAACATGCGTACCTTAGGTTCGCTGCGCCCCGACAAACGGCGGCGTATTGCGCGTGAAACCCTGGAAATCTACAGCCCACTGGCCCATCGTCTGGGTATTCACCACCTGAAAACCGAGCTGGAAGAGCTGGGTTTCGAGGCGTTGTATCCGAACCGTTATCGCGTAATCAAAGAAGTGGTGAAAGCCGCCCGCGGTAACCGTAAAGAGATGATCCAGAAGATTCTCGCCGAAATCGAGGGGCGATTGACCGAAGCCGGCATCCCCTGCCGCGTCAGCGGGCGAGAAAAACATCTGTATTCCATTTACCTCAAGATGCACCTGAAAGAACAGCGCTTCCATTCGATTATGGATATCTATGCGTTCCGGGTGATCGTGAAAGAGGTGGATACCTGCTACCGCGTGCTGGGTCAGGCTCACAGCCTGTATAAACCGCGCCCTGGCAGGGTCAAAGACTATATCGCCATTCCCAAGGCCAACGGCTATCAATCGCTGCACACTTCACTTATCGGCCCGCATGGCGTTCCGGTAGAGGTGCAGATCCGTACCGAAGATATGGATCAGATGGCCGAAATGGGGGTCGCCGCGCACTGGGCTTATAAAGAAAAAGAACAGGGTGAAACCGGCACCACCGCGCAAATCCGAGCCCAGCGCTGGATGCAGAGCCTGCTGGAGCTGCAACAGAGCGCCGGTAGCTCGTTTGAATTTATTGAGAGCGTCAAATCCGATCTGTTCCCGGATGAGATTTACGTTTTCACCCCGGAAGGCCGCATCGTTGAATTGCCTGCGGGCGCCACCCCGGTCGATTTCGCCTACGCGGTGCATACCGATATCGGCCACGCTTGCGTTGGCGCACGGGTTGATCGTCAGCCATACCCGCTGTCGCAGTCACTGACCAGCGGCCAGACGGTCGAAATCATCACCGCTCCGGGCGCACGGCCAAACGCCGCCTGGCTGAACTTTGTCGTCAGCTCCAAAGCGCGCGCTAAAATTCGCCAGATGTTGAAAAACCTCAAGCGCGATGATTCGGTTGGCCTCGGCCGCCGTTTGTTAAACCATGCGTTGGGCGGCAGTCGCAAACTGGCCGAGATCCCGCCGGAAAATATCCAACACGAGTTGGATCGCATGAAGCTGGCGACGCTGGACGATCTGCTGGCTGAAATCGGCCTGGGCAATGCCATGAGCGTCGTGGTCGCGAAAAACCTGCAGGGCGATCAGTCCAATCTGGGCACCTCTTCCGGCGTTCGTAATCTGGCGATCAAGGGCGCAGACGGCGTGCTGATCACCTTTGCCAAATGCTGCCGACCTATTCCGGGTGACCCGATTATCGCCCACGTCAGCCCAGGTAAAGGCCTGGTGATCCACCATGAATCCTGTCGCAATATCCGCGGCTACCAGAAAGAACCTGAAAAGTTCATGGCGGTAGAGTGGGATAAAGACATCGAGCAGGAATTCATTGCCGAGATCAAAGTGGACATGTTTAACCATCAGGGGGCGCTGGCCAACCTGACGGCAGCCATCAATGCAGCTGAGTCCAATATTCAAAGCCTGAATACCGAAGAGAAAGACGGCCGGGTTTATAGCGCCTTTATCCGCTTGACCACCCGCGATCGCATCCATCTGGCAAATATTATGCGTAAAATCCGTATCATGCCGGATGTCATCAAAGTTAACCGTAACCGAAATTAGCGCTTATGAGCCCTGAACGCTATGCGCGGATTTGTGAAATGCTGGCCGCCCGGCAGCCGGATTTAACCGTCTGCCTGGAACAGGTTCACAAACCGCATAACGTCTCCGCCATTATCCGCACCGCCGACGCTGTCGGCGTGCATCAGGTGCATGCCGTGTGGCCAACTACACGCATGCGAACCCTGGTTTCCTCCGCCGCCGGCAGCAACAGCTGGGTCAATGTTCAAACCCATCGCACTATCGGCGACGCCGTCACTCATCTGAAAGGCCAGGGCATGCAGATCCTGGCGACTAACCTTTCCGCCCGGGCGGTAGACTTTCGCGAAGTGGATTACACTCGCCCTACCTGCGTCCTGCTGGGCCAGGAAAAAACCGGCATTACCGAAGAAGCGCTGGCGCTTGCCGATCAGGACATCATTATTCCGATGATCGGTATGGTGCAGTCACTCAACGTGTCGGTTGCCTCAGCCTTGATCCTGTACGAAGCGCAACGCCAGCGGCAAAATGCCGGCCTGTATCGCCGTGAGCACAGTATGCTCGACGCAGAAGAACAACAACGTCTGCTGTTTGAAGGTGGCTACCCGGTGCTGGCCAATGTGGCCAAGCGTAAAAAGCTGCCGCGTCCTCATATCGATCAACAGGGCCAGGTGGTCGCCGATGCCGAATGGTGGGCGGCCATGCAGGCGACGGTACGCAAATGAAAGGCCGTCTGCTGGATGCTGTCCCACTCACTACGCTTTCCGGAGTTGGCGCCAGCCAGGCGGGCAAACTGGCCAAGATTGGCCTGGAAACCATTCAAGATCTGCTGCTGCACCTGCCGCTGCGCTATGAAGACCGCACCCGCCTCTACCCGATAAACGATCTGCAGCCTGGCATTTTTGCCACGGTGGAAGGCGAAGTGCTGCGTACCGACATCAGTTTTGGACGCCGGCGGATGCTAACCTGCCAGATCAGCGACGGTACCGGCCTGCTCACCCTGCGTTTCTTCAATTTCAACGCCGCGATGAAAAACAGCCTGGCCACCGGCCGTCGCGTGACCGCCTACGGTGAAGTCAAACGCGGTAACCACGGCGCCGAAATTATTCACCCTGAATATCGCATTCAAGGGGAAAGCAGCGAAGTTGAGCTGCAAGAGTCATTGACACCGGTTTATCCCACCACCGAAGGCATACGCCAGGCCACGCTGCGCAAACTGACCGATCAGGCGCTGGAGTTGCTGGATACCTGCGCTATTGCCGAACTGCTGCCGCCGGAACTGAGCGGCGGTCTGATGAGCCTGCCACAGGCGCTGCATACCCTGCACCGCCCGCCACCGGATATCCAATTGGCGGATTTGGAACAGGGCAAGCATCCGGCGCAAAAACGCCTGATCCTGGAAGAGCTGTTGGCGCATAACCTCAGCATGCTGGCGGTACGAGCCGGTGCGCAGAGCTATCAGGCCCTGCCGTTAATGCCCGACGACCGGCTTAAAAAGCAATTCCTCGCCCAGTTGCCCTTTGCCCCCACCGGCGCGCAAGATCGCGTAGTGGCCGATATCGAAGCCGATATGCAAAAAGGCTTCCCGATGATGCGCCTGGTGCAAGGAGACGTCGGTTCCGGCAAAACGCTGGTGGCCGCGCTGGCAGCACTGCGCGCTATCGCTCACGGCAAGCAGGTGGCGTTAATGGCCCCGACGGAACTGCTGGCCGAACAGCACGCCAATAACTTCCGTCAGTGGTTTGAGCCGCTGGGGTTAGAAGTTGGCTGGCTAGCTGGTAAGCAAAAAGGCAAGGCACGTATCGCACAGCAAGAGGCAATTGCCAGCGGGCAGGTCTCCATGGTGGTCGGTACCCACGCCATCTTCCAGGAACAGGTGCAATTTTCCGGTCTGGCGCTGGTGATCATCGATGAACAGCACCGTTTTGGCGTACACCAGCGGCTGGCACTGTGGGAGAAAGGCGAAGAACAAGGCTTCCATGCCCATCAGTTGATCATGACCGCCACGCCAATCCCACGCACGCTGGCAATGACCGCCTATGCCGATCTCGACACTTCGGTGATCGATGAACTGCCACCGGGCAGAACGCCCGTCACTACCGTTGCCATTCCAGACACCCGGCGCGCCGATATTATTCAGCGGGTGAAAAGCGCCTGTATGGAAGAAGGTCGCCAGGCGTACTGGGTTTGTACCCTGATCGAAGAATCCGAACTGCTGGAAGCCCAGGCAGCCGAAGCCACCTGGGAAGAATTGAAAATCGCACTCCCGGAGCTAAAAGTGGCGCTGGTGCACGGTCGCATGAAAGCACAAGAGAAGCAGGCGGTAATGCAGGCCTTTAAACAGGGTGAGCTGCAGCTGTTGGTGGCGACGACGGTGATCGAGGTGGGGGTCGACGTGCCCAACGCCAGCCTGATGATTATCGAAAACCCCGAGCGACTGGGGCTGGCGCAACTGCACCAGTTGCGGGGCCGCGTGGGTCGTGGCGCCGTAGCGTCTCACTGCGTGTTGTTGTACAAAACCCCGCTGAGCAAAACGGCGCAAAAGCGCCTGCAGGTGCTGCGCGACAGTAATGACGGTTTCGTTATTGCCCAACGCGATCTGGAAATCCGCGGTCCCGGTGAACTGTTGGGCACGCGCCAAACCGGCAGTGCTGAGTTCAAAGTGGCGGATTTGCTGCGCGATCAGGCGATGATCCCGGAAGTACAACGCGTCGCCCGCCATATTCACCAGCAGTACCCGGAGCATGCCAGAGCCCTGATTGAACGCTGGCTACCGGAGAAAGCACGTTACTCCAATGCCTGATTTTCAGGCAGAGAAAAGGCGCCAGATAGGCGCCTTTTTCGTTATTACGACCGGTTAATCAGCCAATCGCCGGAAACACCGGCAACAGCAGATACAGCTTAATCACAATCGCGTTGGCGATATCGATAAAGAACGCCCCCACCATAGGCACCACCAGAAACGCCAGGTGCGATGGACCGAAGCGATCGGTAATAGCCTGCATGTTGGCGATCGCCGTAGGCGTGGCTCCCATGCCGAAACCGCAGTGGCCCGCAGCCAACACCGCTGCATCGTAATTTTTACCCATCACCCGATAAGTAACGAAGATTGCGTACAGCGCCATCACCAGCGTCTGTACGGCCAGGATCGCCAGCATTGGCAGCGCCAGAGAAGCCAGCTCCCACAAACGCAGGCTCATCAACGCCATCGCCAGGAACAGCGACAGGCTAACGTTGCCCAGCACCGACACCGCACGCTCAAACACGGTATAGAACCCGGTGAAGGCCAGGGTGTTGCTGAGGATCACCCCAACGAACAGCACGCAAACAAAGTTGGGTAATTCAAATACCGTACCGCTCAGCAAGCCGGAGATAAACTGCCCCAGGCTCAGGCAGATGGCGATCATCGCGATGGTTTCAATCATGATCAGCGAGGTGATCAAACGGCCGCTCTCCGGTTTTTCAAAACCGCTTGGCTGGACGCTGTCATCCGGCGAGCCTTCCGGGGTGGAAGAGTGCTTCACCAGGTAACGCGCCACCGGACCGCCGATCAGGCCACCCAGAACCAGACCGAAGGTAGCACAGGCCATCGCCACTTCCGTGGCGTTTTCAAAGCCGTAGCGTTCGATAAACAGCTTGCTCCAGGCAGCCCCGGTACCATGACCGCCGGACAGGGTAATCGAGCCGGCGATCAGGCCCATCAACGGGTCCAGACCCAGCATTTTCGCCATGCCGATGCCGATAGCGTTCTGCACCAGCAGCAGGCCCAGCACCACAAACAGAAATACCATTAATGCCTTGCCACCCGCGCGCAACCGCGACAGGTTGGCGTTCAAACCGATGGTGGCGAAGAAGGCCAACATTAACGGGTCTTTCAGCGACATATCGAAGCTGATTTCCCAGTTAACGAACTTTTTCAGGGCTAACAACAGGAGTGCCACCAGTAAACCACCGGCGACAGGAGCGGGAATGGTGTATTTCCTCAACAGGGGGATGCTGGTGACGCATTTGCCCCCAAGGAGCAGAACCAATGTTGCTGCGACTAACGTGCCATAAGTATCAAGATGAAACATCCAGTTACTCCATGTAAGGGAAAAGATCCAATTAATAAATAATAAGTTAGAGAAAACCGCTTAGTTTTTAAAACTTGATGAGTGCAGGATTAGAAGTAAAAAACGCTGATAACACAAGAAAAAATGAACGAAAATGCGACATAAGTGACGATACTGCTAACAAAGCATTAACGCGCAACCGTTTGCTTTTATGGGCCAAATCATTAAAATGCCTGCTTTGCCGTTTCTGGAAATGCCACACCATGACCCAGCCATCCGCCGAGCTCGATGCTGCGCAAAAAGCATCCGCCACTCCCCGCAACAGTGAACTGATTTATCGCCTGGAAGATCGCCCACCGCTGCCGCAAACGCTGTTTGCCGCCGGTCAGCACCTGTTGGCGATGTTCGTTGCCGTGATCACACCGGCTCTGTTGATTTGTCAGGCACTGGGTCTGCCGGCGCAGGACACTCAGCACATTATCAGCATGTCGCTGTTCGCCTCCGGCCTGGCCTCGATTTTACAAATCAAAACCTGGGGACCCGTCGGCTCGGGCTTGCTGTCTATTCAGGGCACCAGCTTTAACTTTGTTTCGCCGCTGATCATGGGCGGGCTGGCGCTGAAAAATGGCGGCGCGGACGTTCCCACCATGATGGCTGCGCTGTTCGGTACGCTGATGGTCGCCTCCTGCACCGAGATCCTGCTGTCACGCGTGTTGCACTTGGCACGGCGCATCATCACCCCGCTGGTCTCCGGCATTGTGGTGATGATTATCGGTTTGTCTCTGATTCAGGTCGGTTTGACTTCCATCGGCGGCGGCTATGCTGCGATGAACGGAGGTACCTTCGGTGCCCCCAAAAATCTGCTGCTGGCCGGCGCGGTATTACTGGTCATTATCCTGCTTAACCGTCAGCGCAATCCCTACCTGCGCGTCGCCTCACTGGTGATTGCCATGGCGGTGGGTTATCTGCTGGCCTGGGCCATGGGCATGCTGCCAGAAAGCCAGCCCACCCCCGAGACGGCGGCGATCATCATCCCGACCCCGCTGTATTACGGTCTGGGTTTTGACTGGAATCTGCTGCTGCCGCTGATGTTGATATTTATGGTCACCTCGCTGGAAACAATCGGCGATATCACCGCGACCTCTGACGTGTCGGAACAACCTGTCAGTGGCCCACTGTATATGAAGCGCCTTAAGGGCGGCGTACTGGCCAACGGCCTGAACTCCATGCTGTCGGCGGTGTTTAATACCTTCCCTAACTCCTGCTTCGGCCAAAACAATGGCGTGATCCAACTGACCGGCGTCGCCAGCCGCTACGTCGGCTTCGTGGTGGCACTGATGCTGATCGCGCTGGGGCTGTTCCCGGCGGTGGCCGGCTTCGTACAACACATTCCTGAGCCGGTATTGGGTGGCGCCACCCTGGTGATGTTCGGCACCATCGCCGCATCCGGTGTGCGCATCGTGTCGCGAGAGCGTCTGAACCGCCGTGCAATCATGATCATGGCGCTGTCGTTGGCCGTGGGGATGGGCGTTTCCCAGCAACCGTTGATCTTGCAGTTCGCACCGGACTGGCTGAAAACATTGCTCTCCTCAGGCATTGCTGCCGGTGGCATCACTGCCATCGCTCTGAACCTGCTGTTCCCGCAGGAACACGAGAAACAATAATCCATCGAACTGCCTTGTGACAAACGGCCGCTTGCGGCCGTTTTTTATTGCCTATCAGACCATTGCACTTGAGATGCCCGGCCAATTGCGGCATAAACAGGGTATCTTTTTTGACCGACGCGGATGTAGACGATGAAATTTATCGGAAAACTGTTGCTGACGTTGCTGCTGCTGGTCGTGCTGGCCGTTGCACTGTTGTACGTCATAGGGCAAACCCGGTGGGCCGCGGGCTGGGTCAGCCGCTGGGTCAGCGATAACAGCGACTACCGTCTGTCGGTCGCGGCAATCTCGCACTCATGGAACCAGCCGGGCCAAATCAGTCTGGAAGACGTTCAGTTAGCCAAAAAAAATCAACCGCAAGCGCTGGCGGCCAAACGGCTGGACCTCGGCCTCAGCCTGCGCCAAATTACCGAACCTCGTCATTTCCATAGCGTCACGCTGCGTGACGGCACGCTGAATCTGCAGCAGCAGGACGCGGCAATGCCAATACAGGCCGACGTGCTGCAACTGAGCAATATGGCGCTGCAATCCAATGATGAAACCTGGCAGCTCAACGCGCAGCAGGTCAACGCCGGCATCACGCCATGGCAACCCAAAGCCGGCCATCCATTTGGTGATAACAATCAGTTCCAGTTCAGCGCCGGTTCGATGACGCTCAATGGCATCCCGGCCTCTCAGGTGCTGGTTCAGGGCGAGCTGAAACAAAATCAGCTGCTGCTCAGCAATTTCGGCGCCGACCTGGCGCAGGGGGATTTGACCGGCGTAGCCACTCGCGCCGCCGACGGCAGTTGGCAGGTAGAGCGACTGAGGCTCAGCGGCGTGCGCATGCAAACTCCCCTGACACTGGAACAGTTCTGGCAACGTTTTACCGCTCTGCCCCCCGTTACGCTCAAGCGTTTTGATCTGATAGATGCACGGCTGGAAGGCAAGGAGTGGGCATTTAACGATCTCGACCTGTCGCTGCAAAATGTCACCTTCCAACAGGGCGACTGGAGCAGCCAGGACGGTTCGCTGAACTTTAATGCCAGCGACCTGATTAATGGCAGTTTCCATCTGATTGATCCGATCATGAATATGCGACTGTCGCCGGCCGGCATCGCCATTCAGCAGTTCACCACCCGCTGGGAAGGTGGGCTATTGCGCACCTCGGGCAACTGGCTGCGTGCCAACAACCGCCTGCAGCTGGATGAGGTCGCTGTCGCTGCGTTGGAATATACGTTGCCTATAGACTGGCGCGCATTGTGGTTACAACCGCTGCCGAACTGGCTGGCGGAGGTGTATGTCAATAAACTGACCACCAACCGTAACCTGATCATCGATATCAACCCGGTCTTCCCTTTCCAAATCACGGCACTGGACGGTTATGGCAGCAACCTGCTGCTGGCGCGCGACCACCAGTGGGGCATCTGGTCCGGCACGCTGAATTTGAACGGCAGTGAAGCTACCTTCAACAAGATTGACGTGCGCCGACCATCGCTGGCGCTGAACGCCAATGACGGGCAGATCAACGTCACCGAGCTCAGCGCCTTTATGCCACAGGGGTTATTGGATGCCAAAGCCACCGTCGAGCAGCTGCCAGGCAAGCCTTTTACGCTGTCGCTGAATGGGCGTTCGGTACCGCTGAATACGCTACAACAATGGGGATGGCAAGCAGTGCCGCTGGAAGGCGACGGTAATCTGCAATTACAGTTGAAAGGTTTGTTGAACAGCGATGGGCCATTTAAGGCTTCATTGCAGGGCAGGTTGCAGGCCACTGCCGCCGATGGCCAAACGGTCAGCCAGCAACTGCCTTAATCCTGGATAGGCCCTCTCCGCATAGAGAGGGCCTGGGTGTTAACTGTCTATCGCCTCACAGCCGCCCTGATCCAGGGGCACTTCCGGCTCGGCCGGCAACACCATATAAGTGCCTTCAAATACCGCACCTTTGTCGTCGTCACCGAACAGATGGACTTCCGCCTGCACACGAGCGCGGCGGCCACGGGCCAAACGGGCCAGATCGCCGCTCAACGAGCTGAGATCCGCCACTGCACGCGGTCGGCCTGTGATGGGCTTGCTGTAACGAATATGGGCATCGGCCAAAATGATCGTGCCACCGAGATGGCGCTCACGCAGCAATAGCCAGATCAGGCCCCAAGCGGTCAAAGTGGCCAGAGAGAACAGGCTGCCGGCAAACAACGTGTGGTGCGGGTTCTGGTTGCCAATTTCCGGCATGGTGGTGACAAAACGCTGGCCGGTATATTGGCTGATGCGCACCCCCATCTTCTCGCTGAGCGGAATGTGATCGTACCAGGCTTGCTGCAGCTGACCGCACCAGTCGGGCCGATGCAGGATGTCGTCCAGCGTCGCTACCGGTTTGATCATCAGGAAATGGCGAATCGGCGTGGTTTGCGGCGCGGTGATCTCACCCTGATTAATGAAACCCAGCTTGGCAAAGAAATCTACCGCGTCTTCACGGGCGCTACAGACTACGCGCTTCACGCCCTCCTGGCGCGCCACGGATTCCAGCGTCATAGCTACCAGCGTCCCCAGGCCTTTGTCCTGCACCGTCGGGTCTACCGCCAGAAAACGAATCGCGGCTTCGTTATCGGCATTGATGTACAGCCGCCCAATGGCGACAATTTTTCCGCTCTCGTCCACCACCATTTGGTGGTGCGCCATGGCGTCGTAGGCATCCTTTTCCGACCCCACCGGCTGGTGCAACGGCTTGCGCAGCATTTCCCAGCGGAACTGGTAATACTCTTTCAGTTCTTGCTCTGTTACCGGTACTCGTAGGTGATACATAGACGCCTTCTCTCTCAGAATCTTAGACTTGAAGCCAAAACGTCACCGGCCCGTCGTTCACCAGCGCGACTTTCATGTCGGCCGCAAACTCACCGGTTTGGGTTTCGATACCGCGTTCGCGGCACTGGCCAACAAAATATTGGTATAACCGATCGGCCTCTTGCGGTACCGCACCGCGAGAAAAACTCGGACGCATACCTTTTTGCGTGTCGGCCACCAGCGTGAACTGCGAGACCACCAGCAAACTGCCCCCTGCCTGTTGGACGTTGAGATTCATTTTGTCGTTCTCATCGCCAAAGATGCGGTACCCCAATACGCGCTCACACAGGCGCTCGGCCTTCTGTTCGTTATCGTCCTGCTCCACGCCCAATAACACTAACAAACCGGGGCCTATGTTGCCTACCGTCTGGCCTTCCACCGTGACGCTGGCATTTAATACCCGTTGAATTAACGCAATCATAACTGCCCTTCTGATGACTGTTCCTGTTGTTGTGCCTTTTGCTGTCGGTAGTCGCGGTATTCCCCAATGGTAACCGTGATTTCCGCACCGAGTAACACGATACACCAGCTCCAGTAGACCCAAAGGAATAAAATGGGGATCACCGCCAACACGCCGTAAATCAGCTGATAAGACGGGAACATGGTGACATACAGCGCAAACCCCTTCTTGCCCAGCTCAAACAGCAAACCGGCCACCAGTGCGCCAATCAACGCATCCTTGGGTGGCACCCTAACCGTCGGCACGATGCAATACAGCAGCCAGAACGATATCCACGACAGGATCAGCGGGAAAATACGCAGCACCTGATCCACCAGGCTGTTGACGCCGGTCTGCGCCAGCCAGTTAAGCGACAGCAGATAGGAACTGATCGCCATACTGGCCCCCACCAACAGCGGCCCCAGGGTCAGCACCATCCAGTACACGGCGAAAGAAAACACGATAGGACGCTGATTCTTGCTGCGCCAGATGGTGTTGAGCACGCTGTCCACCGACGAGATCAGCAACAGCGCAGTGACTATCAGGCCGCAGGTCCCGACGGCGGTCATCTTGTTGGAGTTGGCGACAAACTGCTCCAGATAACTTTGGATCACGTTGCCGGCGGCCGGCATGAAGTTGGAAAAGATAAAGCTTTTCAGTTGAACGCTGATGTCGGAGAACATCGGGAACGCGGCAAACAGCGCAAACACCACGGTCACCAGAGGTACCAGTGACAGCAGTGATACGTAGGCCAGGTGGCCCGCCAACATGGTCAGGCCATCGCTGTCGACGCGTTTAATCAGCAGTCGTAAAAAGGTGACGCTGGGTTTGATCGAAGCGGGCAGCTTCTTGCGGCGGAAAAACGACATGGCCACTCCTTGATGTCAGTTTGTACGCCTTAAGCTTAACCCTTTGCGGTCATTGGGCAAAATAAGCCGGTACTACGTCGCGGTCGGTCACGTGAACCGTTTTGATGCCAAGCGCCTGTGCCGCGGCGACGTTATCCGGGTGATCGTCAAAGAACACCGCGTCATCCGGCGAAGTATTTTCTGCATCCAGTACGTGCAGATAAATGTTGGCGTCCGGCTTACGCATGCCAAGATCCTGCGACAAATAGAGATGATCGGCGGCTTCGGCCACCTGCGGGTAGTGCTGCGGCCAGTAATTGCAGTGCAATCGGTTGGTGTTCGATAACACCACCACCCGGTGACCTTCGCTGCGCAGGCGCTTCATGATGTCGATCACTTCTGGACGCAGGGCAACAAACACCGCCTGCCAACCGGTAGCGAACTGCTCGAAACTGAGGGCAATCCCCATTTCGGCACTCAGCCCTTCGGCAAAGTCTTCATCGCTGATTTCACCGCGCTCGTGCTGCTGAAACAATTCGCCCATAGCAAAACGTTCGGACAAGACCGCCAATGGCGTACCGCTCAAACTGCTCCATACACCCAGTACACGTTTGAAATCGATATCGACGATCACATTACCTAAATCAAAGATATACAGCATAGTCCTCTCCTGATGGGCCGGTGAGATTTTACTGTAGCGGGAAAAGCAGAGGCTGAATAGAGAGCGGATGGAAAAGCGTATAGCACGCGGCAGAAATGAGAAAAGACAGAGGAAAAAACTCAGGGCGCTGGCGCGCCCTAAGTGTTGCAGACTAAATCGGCGATTAGGCTTCTTTAGGACCGCGGCTTGCACGCTTACGATCGTTTTCCGTCAGGTGACGCTTACGGATACGGATCGAGGTTGGCGTGACTTCTACCAGTTCGTCATCATCGATGAATTCCAGAGCTTGCTCCAGAGTCATTTTGATAGCCGGAACCAGGGTAGTGGCTTCGTCAGTACCGGAAGCACGCATGTTGGTCAGCTTCTTACCGGTCAGGCAGTTCACGGTCAGGTCGTTGGAACGTGAGTGAATACCGATGATCTGGCCTTCATACACTTCCGCACCGTGACCCAGGAACAGCTTGCCGCGATCTTGCAGACCGAACAGGGCGAACGCTACCGCTTTACCCTGGCCGTTAGAGATCAGCACGCCGTTCTGGCGCTGGCCAACTTCACCCGGACGCACGTCGTCGTAGTGGCTGAAGGTGGAGTACAGCAGACCGGTACCGGAAGTCATGGTCATGAACTCGTTACGGAAGCCAATCAAGCCGCGGCTTGGGATCACGTAGTCGAGACGCACACGGCCTTTACCGTCTGGATCCATGTTTTTCAGGTCAGCTTTACGCTCACCCATGGCTTGCATGACTGAACCCTGGTGCTGTTCTTCGATGTCCAAGGTCACGTTTTCGAACGGCTCTTGTTTACGACCATCGATTTCACGGAAGATTACTTTCGGACGGGATACCGCCAGTTCGAAACCTTCACGACGCATGTTTTCGATCAGAACCGACAGGTGAAGTTCACCACGGCCAGATACGCGGAATGCATCAGCATCTTCAGTTTCTTCAACGCGCAGTGCCACGTTGTGCACCAGTTCCTTGTTCAGACGCTCAAGGATTTGACGCGAAGTCACAAACTTACCTTCTTTACCGCAGAAAGGTGAGGTGTTGACGTTGAAGAACATGGTTACGGTCGGCTCATCTACAGACAGCGCCGGCAGTGCTTCCACTGCAGAGGTGTCACAGATGGTGTCGGAAATGTTCAGCTCGCCCAGACCGGTGATAGCGATGATGTCGCCCGCTTCAGCCAGGGTAGACTCGATACGCTCCAGACCCATGTGGCCCAGCACTTTGCCCACTTTACCGTTGCGAGTTTTACCTTCGCTATCGATGATGGTGACCTGCTGGTTTGGCTTCACTTTACCGCGCTTGATACGGCCGATACCGATCACGCCCAGGTAGTTGTTGTAGTCCAACTGGGAGATTTGCATCTGGAATGGCGCTTCGAGCTCAACCTGCGGTGCAGACACGTGGTCTACGATCGCTTGATACAGCGGGGTCATGTCTTCCGCCATCTCATTGTGGTCAGTACCGGCGATCCCCATCAATGCAGAAGCATAGATGATTGGGAAGTCGAGCTGCTCGTCGGTTGCGTCGAGGTTAACGAACAGGTCGAAGACCTGATCAACAACCCAATCAGGACGTGCGCCCGGACGGTCAACCTTGTTGATTACCACGATCGGCTTCAGACCATTAGCGAAGGCTTTTTTGGTCACGAAGCGGGTTTGCGGCATTGGGCCATCCATTGCATCCACAACCAGCAGCACCGAGTCAACCATTGACATCACACGCTCAACCTCACCGCCGAAGTCGGCGTGTCCTGGGGTATCCACGATGTTGATGCGGTAGTCTTTCCAATTAATGGCGGTGTTTTTTGCGAGGATGGTAATCCCACGCTCTTTCTCCAAATCGTTGGAGTCCATTACGCGTTCGGTGGCTTCTACACGCTCTCCGAAAGTACCGGATTGTTGCAGCAGCTTATCAACCAGGGTGGTCTTACCATGGTCAACGTGGGCAATAATGGCGATGTTACGCAAATTTTCGATCACAGCTTTGCCTCAGGCATTAGAAATAGCGCGCTATTGTACACGTATTAAGCGAGGGACTAAACAAGATCACAACAGTCTCTTATAAACAACTGTGTACAGGTCAGTATGTGATCCCTTTCACGGTGCAAAAAGCAGCATCCGGTGCACTTTTGCACCATTACAGTGCCCCACCCCGCACCGATTGCACCATTTAAGTGCAAAACGTCACTGATGGTGCATACTGATTCTGTGCAAAACCCACTCAGAAAGGCGATTAAAGCGCTTTAGCAAAGTTGGCACAGTTTTCGCTTTAGTCTTTTCAAGGCAAAAAAAGCCAGTTTCACAGATTCGTTCCACGACGACGACAATGATAAATCCGGGAGAGTTAAGTATGTCCGCTGAACACGTTTTGACGATGCTGAATGAGCATGAAGTGAAATTCGTAGACCTGCGTTTCACTGACACCAAGGGTAAAGAACAACACGTCACCATCCCTGCTCATCAGGTAAATGCCGACTTCTTCGAAGAAGGTAAAATGTTTGACGGTTCCTCGATCGGCGGTTGGAAGGGCATCAACGAATCTGACATGGTGCTGATGCCAGACGCCAGCACTGCGGTACTGGATCCGTTCTTCGAAGAATCTACCCTGATCATTCGCTGCGACATCCTCGAGCCAGGCACCATGCAGGGCTACGATCGTGACCCACGCTCCATCTCCAAGCGTGCAGAAGATTTCCTGCGCTCTTCCGGCATCGCGGACACCGTTCTGTTCGGGCCAGAGCCAGAATTCTTCCTGTTTGACGACATTCGTTTCGGCAGCAGCATCCGCGGTTCCCACGTGGCCATCGACGATATCGAAGGCGCATGGAACTCCGGCACCCAATACGATGGCGGCAACAAAGGCCACCGTCCGGCAGTCAAAGGCGGTTACTTCCCGGTTCCTCCGGTCGATTCTTCACAGGACATCCGTTCTACCATGTGTCTGACCATGGAAGAAATGGGCCTGGTCGTTGAAGCGCACCACCACGAAGTGGCAACCGCAGGTCAGAACGAAGTGGCAACCCGCTTCAACACCATGACCAAGAAAGCCGACGAAATCCAAATCTACAAATACGTGGTTCACAACGTGGCTCACGCATTTGGCAAAACCGCGACCTTCATGCCGAAACCAATGTTCGGTGATAACGGTTCCGGCATGCACTGCCACATGTCGCTGTCCAAGAACGGGACTAACCTGTTCGCCGGCGACAAATACGGCGGCCTGTCTGAGACTGCCCTGTTCTACATCGGCGGTATCATCAAGCACGCTAAAGCGATCAACGCCCTGGCCAACCCGACCACCAACTCTTACAAGCGTCTGGTCCCAGGCTACGAAGCTCCGGTCATGCTGGCTTATTCTGCCCGTAACCGTTCCGCTTCCATCCGTATCCCAGTGGTTGCCAGCCCGAAAGCGCGCCGTATCGAAGCCCGTTTCCCGGATCCAGCGGCTAACCCGTACCTGTGCTTCGCGGCCCTGCTGATGGCAGGCCTGGACGGTGTGATTAACAAAATCCACCCTGGCGACGCCATGGACAAAAACCTGTATGACCTGCCACCGGAAGAAGAAGCTGAAATTCCAAAAGTTGCAGGCTCCCTGGATGAAGCGCTGGCAGCACTGAGCGAAGACCGCGAGTTCCTGACCCGTGGCGGCGTATTCACCGACGACGCTATCGATGCTTACATCGATCTGCGCAAAGAAGAGATGGACCGCGTTCGCATGACGCCACACCCGGTTGAATTCGAACTGTACTACAGCGTTTAAGTTTTACCGCGCCGTCTGCGGGCGGCGCCCAGATTTAGTTGTCTTTTTTTGTTGCCGTGGAAACTTTCAGCCCATCTTCGGATGGGTTTTTTTCTCCACCGTATTTTCTGCAAAACTATTCCATACCGCGTGCATAACGGATGGAGTAGGATAAATGCACTAAAAAGGTGCAGTCGTCTGCTATGCCCAAGAGATTTCACGGTGCAGCTAGGCGGCAACCGAGCGAACCGACAGGAGCTTGGTCTGCCAAGTGACTGGTGTGAGTAAGAGCAGCCAACAACGCTGCGTCTTGAAAGATAAAGGGCATATATGGCAACTGGCAAGCTGCCCGACGCAGGGCAGATCCTCAATTCTCTCATCAACAGCATCCTGCTGTTGGATGACTCACTGGCGGTTCATTACGCCAATCCGGCAGCACAACAACTGCTGGCACAAAGTTCTCGTAAACTTTTCGGTACACCGTTACCCGATTTGCTCGGTTATTTCTCACTGAACGTCGATCTGATGCGTGAGAGCCTGCATGCCGGTCAGGGTTTTACCGATAACGAAGTGACCCTGGTGGTTGACGGGCGTGCGCATATCCTCTCCCTGACCGCACAGGCGCTGCCTGATGGCTATATCCTGATCGAGCTGGCGCCAATGGATAACCAACGCCGTTTGAGCCAGGAACAACTTCAGCACGCCCAGCAGGTGGCAGCCCGCGATCTGGTCCGTGGCCTGGCGCATGAAATTAAAAACCCGCTTGGCGGACTGCGCGGCGCGGCACAGCTACTGGCCAAAGCGCTGCCCGATCCGTCGCTGACCGAATACACCAAGGTGATCATTGAGCAGGCCGATCGCCTGCGCAACCTGGTCGATCGCCTGCTCGGCCCGCAGCGGCCGGGCCAGCACATAACCCAAAGCATTCATCAGGTGGCAGAGCGAGTGTGCCAACTGGTGTCGCTGGAGAAGCCGGATAACGTGACGCTGGTGCGGGACTACGACCCGAGCCTGCCTGAAATGGCGCACGACCCGGATCAAATCGAACAGGTATTGCTGAACATCACCCGCAATGCACTGCAGGCGCTGGGAGAAACGGGCGGCACCATCACGCTGCGCACTCGTACCGCTTTCCAGATCACCCTGCACGGCACCCGCTACCGGTTAGCGGCACGTATCGACGTAGAAGATGACGGCCCCGGTGTGCCGGCGCAGTTGCAGGACACGCTATTTTACCCGATGGTCAGCGGCCGCGAAGGCGGGACCGGCCTGGGGTTATCCATCGCCCGTAATCTTATCGATCAGCATTGCGGAAAAATTGAATTTAACAGTTGGCCAGGACATACCGAATTCTCGGTTTACCTGCCTATTCGCCAGTGAGGTTTTCTATGCAACGAGGGATAGTCTGGATCGTCGATGACGATAGCTCCATCCGCTGGGTGCTTGAACGTGCGCTCACTGGAGCCGGTGTGAGCTGCGTGACCTTCGACAGTGGCAATGCGGTGCTCGAAGCCCTGGCCACGCAAACTCCTGACGTGTTGCTGTCTGACATCCGCATGCCGGGTATGGATGGCCTTGCGTTGCTCAAGCAGATCAAACAGCGTCATCCGATGCTTCCGGTCATCATAATGACCGCACATTCGGATCTCGACGCCGCCGTCAGCGCCTACCAGCAAGGGGCGTTCGATTACCTGCCGAAACCCTTTGATATCGATGAAGCCGTAGCGCTGGTAGAACGCGCCATCAGCCATTATCAGGAGCAGCAGCAGCCTGCACGCAGCCAACCGGCCAACGATCCGGTGGCAGACATCATCGGTGAAGCCCCGGCGATGCAGGACGTGTTCCGCATCATCGGACGCCTGTCGCGTTCGTCGATCAGCGTACTGATCAACGGCGAATCAGGTACCGGTAAAGAGCTGGTTGCCCATGCCCTGCACCGTCACAGTCCGCGCGCCAAATCGCCTTTTATCGCGCTGAATATGGCGGCGATCCCCAAAGACCTGATCGAGTCCGAACTTTTCGGGCATGAAAAAGGGGCCTTTACCGGCGCCAACCAAATCCGTCAGGGTCGCTTTGAGCAGGCCGACGGCGGGACCTTGTTCCTGGATGAAATCGGCGATATGCCGCTGGATGTGCAAACCCGCTTGCTGCGGGTGCTGGCAGATGGCCAATTCTATCGGGTCGGTGGTTATGCCCCGGTGAAGGTTGACGTACGCATCATCGCCGCCACCCACCAGAACCTGGAAATGCGGGTACAGGAAGGTAAATTCCGTGAGGATTTGTTCCACCGCCTGAATGTGATCCGCGTGCACCTTCCGCCGTTGCGTGAACGCCGTGAGGATATTCCGCGTCTGGCGCGTTACTTCCTGCAGGTGGCGGCAAAGGAGCTGGGTGTGGAAGCGAAAAACCTGCACCCGGAGACTGAAACTGCACTGACGCGCCTGCCATGGCCAGGTAACGTTCGCCAGTTGGAGAACACCTGCCGTTGGTTAACCGTGATGGCCGCTGGTCAGGAGGTGCTGATTCAGGATCTGCCGAGCGAGCTGTTTGAAACCTCTGCGCCGGAAACGACCGGGCATAGCCTGCCCGACAGTTGGGCCACGCTGCTGGCACAGTGGGCAGACCGCGCGCTGCGTTCCGGTCATCAAAACCTGCTGTCGGAAGCGCAACCGGAGATGGAGCGCACCTTGCTCACCACTGCACTGCGTCATACCCAGGGGCATAAGCAGGAAGCCGCCCGTTTGCTGGGGTGGGGGCGCAATACGTTAACGCGTAAGTTGAAAGAATTGGGAATGGAATAGTTTGCGGAATTGATTATAGAAAATACAATCAAGCGCACAAAAAAACGGCTATTTCAGGCTTTACAGCCGAAGAGGCCGCAGTATGATCGGGGCGCACACCCTGGAGGCTTCCATGCTGGATTCGTTAATCGCATTCATTTCTCAAGGCGCAGAACTTGGTTCTGCCGCCAGCCACACGCCGCAGGCAGCCGTTGCTGCGGTATTGTGCGCCGCACTGATTAATTTCTTCAGTTAAAACAACGGCCGCGAAAGCGGCCGATGTTTTACTCATTAAATAACCCGAGAGAATTGCTGAGTGCGGGCCTGTTGACGCAGGTAGATATCAAAGCACATGCAAATATTGCGGATCAGTAACCGGCCACGCGGCGTAACCTGAATGCCCTGCTCATCACGCTCCACCAGCCCATCGCGTTCAAACGGCGCCAACAATTGCAAATCCTCGGCAAAATAATCGGCAAAGTTGATGCCGAACTGACGTTCTATGGCCAGATAGTCCAGTTTGAAATTGCAGATCAGCGTTTTGATCACCTCACGCCGCAAGCAGTCGTCTTCGGTCATCGCCAGGCCGCGCCACAGTGCATGACCTTGTACTTCGACGCTGCTGTAATAAACCTTCAGCTCTTTCTGGTTCTGCGCATAGCTGTCCCCCAGCATGCTGATGGCGGAGACACCCAGCCCCAGCAAATCACTGTCGCCCTGGGTGGTGTACCCCTGGAAGTTACGATGAAGTTTTCCTTCGCGCTGTGCCACCGCCAACTCATCGTCCGGTCGTGCGAAATGATCCATGCCGATAAACTGATAACCCGATTCGGTCAGGGAGGCTATGGTGTGCTGCAAGATATCCAGTTTCTGCTGCGCGCTCGGCAGATCTGCATCTTTGATTTTGCGCTGGGCAGCAAACAGGTTCGGCATATGGGCATAGTTAAATACGCTCAGGCGATCGGGGCTTAGCTCTGCCACCCGCTGCAGAGTGTAGGCAAAGCTCTCCGGCGTTTGCTTTGGCAAGCCGTAGATTAGATCGATATTGGTGGAATTAAAGCCAAGCGCTTTAGCGCGAGCAATCAGGGCAAAGATGAAGGCTTCATCCTGCTCGCGGTTCACCAGCCGCTGCACCTCTTTATTGAAGTCCTGCACCCCCATGCTCAGGCGATTAAAACCTTCGCTGCGTAAATGATCGAGCACATCCAGCTCAATCTCACGCGGATCGACTTCGATCGACATTTCGGCATCGGGAAGGAAATCAAAGTGTTGGCGCAGCATCGTTACCAGTTGGCTGATTTGTGCCTTGCTCAGATAGGTTGGCGTACCGCCGCCCCAGTGCATCTGGCCGACCTTACGCCCGGCAAACAACGGTGCACGTTGAGCAATCTCTTGCGCCAGCACCGCCAGATATTCATCGGCCTTGTGCGTTTGACGCGTCACCAGCTTGTTACAACCACAGAAATAGCAGAGCTTGTGGCAGAAAGGGATATGCACGTACAGCGATAAAGGGCGCCCAGGATAACGCGCCGCGGCGCGTTGAAACGCCGCTTCGTCGTAGCTCTGGTTGAATTCCAGCGCTGTGGGGTATGAGGTGTAACGCGGCCCTGAATAGTTATATTTCTGGATCAGGGCCAGATCCCAGACAATTGCCTGCTCTGACATGCTCACTCCTTCCGATATTTTTTCCTACCGGGCCGGGAGATGGGCAGTTGTCTACGCTGTCTGGCCGCGGAAGCGCTGCGAAAACGCTTTTTGCGTTTAGACAGCCGCCATAGTTTACCGAATAACCACAGCAGATAACACATCAAGAGTAGGGCTATTGACGGGATCAGCCACATGACGCGTTAAATTACGTCTTTCGGGTTACCGCCTTTCAGCAGTTTCAGGATATCTTCCTTTTTCTCTTCTTCTTCGTCGTCTTCATCGTCGCCCAGCTCAATGCCCAGTTGCTCCATCAGGGCATCAATGCGATCCAGAGTCTGGTCAACATAACTCTGATCTTCTGCGCTCAGCGTCTCGCCGTCGTCAATACGATCCAGCAGTGCGTCCAGACGCTCATCATTTTCCAGCTTCGCCAGCTCTTCTTCCGGGGACAGACGTGGTTTGGCTTCGGCCTTAGGTTTTGGCTGCGGCTTGGCTTTTGGCTTGGCTTCGACCACCAGCGCTACCGGCACTTTGCTGCCAATACGCGGATCTTTGGTCTGCGCGTCGGCCTTGTTCTTTTGATTGGCAGACTCAACCTGGGTGCGAGAACCGGAGGCAAGACCACGGCGCTTTTTCAGACGCTTGCGCTCACGGGCTTCCTGATCGAGCTCCACACGGCTTTTCTTTTTGGTTTTCGACGTCGCCGCGCTGCTGCGTGGGGCGCGAGGTGCTTTTGATGGCTGGTTCATAGCGTATGCTCTTAGGTATGTAGATTCAGTATAGAGATAGATGCTATACGATTGCGGCGGAATCTAGCAGAAAGCGAACAAAGAAAAAAGGCGGCAGGTTAAACCCGCCGCCTTTTTGCACCCTCTTTCGAAGGATATTCCTGCTACGCATTCCGTGCGCACACTCAACATCCAGGTTTTTCCTTTTGCTGTAAGCGCATTCCCTGCCGCACTACTTCCTTCATCCTGAAGGGAAAATCATCCATGGCGAAATCCGTTCGTGTCCACTCTTCCTGAGTTTGCTTCCTGCCGGCATCCCAATTGCGGTAACTTCACCATCCCTGTGCTATTTGCAAATTCCGATGCAAATAGACCCATTCCTTCGGTTATTCGTCCTGGCACTCATTAGCACGTCCCGTGCTCTCCCTGAGATTTATCACCCTTCCCGGATGTTCCTTAATCCTGCACAGTCCTGTGCTGCAACTTACTTTACGCTATCAGGGGTCAGGCTCAAGGCACCCGCTGCGTAATAGGCTGATAAAAATACACATCGGAGAATTAACATCATGTTTTATAATAAAAAGAATAAAAACAACTTTCGAATAAAAGCGACATTACCCCCTATTCGAATGGCAAATGTCTCACAAGCCTGCCCCACATAAATTGCCACACCCAACTGGCCCGGCGCTTAAAAACAGAGAAACACACCATTTTTAGCGCTGATGCAGTTATAATCGCCAACCAGTTAGCCATCCTCACGGAGACGAAAAATTTTGACCAGCAAGAATTACAATTATCATGTGACCCATTTCGTCACCAGTGCGCCCGATATTCGCCATCTGCCGGGGGATGAAGGTATTGAAGTTGCGTTCGCCGGCCGTTCTAACGCCGGTAAGTCCAGCGCGTTAAATACCCTGACCAACCAGAAAAGCCTGGCGCGTACCAGTAAAACGCCGGGGCGTACCCAGCTTATCAACCTGTTTGAAGTGGAAGAAGGCATTCGCCTAGTCGACCTGCCGGGTTATGGCTACGCCGAAGTGCCTGAAGAGATGAAACGCAAATGGCAGCGGGCGCTGGGTGAATACCTGCAAATGCGCAACTGCCTGAAAGGCCTGGTGGTGCTGATGGACATCCGCCATCCGTTGAAAGATCTCGACCAGCAGATGATCCAATGGGCTGTCGATGTCGGCACGCCGGTTCTGGTTCTGCTGACCAAAGCGGACAAACTGGCATCCGGCGCACGTAAGGCGCAACTGAATATGGTGCGTGAAGCGGTAGTGCCGTTTATGGGTGATATCCAGGTTGAGGCCTTCTCCTCACCGAAAAAAATGGGCGTCGACAAACTGAGCCAGAAACTGAACACCTGGTTTAACGAGATCCCGCCGGAAGTGCTACCGGAAGATGATGAAGCCGCCAGCGAATAAAAAGCCGCTGTGCTGCAACAGCCGATGTGGAAACGCATCGGCTTTTTTATGTGCGTTATTCGGGCGCCAGGCTATTTTCGTTATCTAATTACAGTTCTGACTGAAATCCATCATAAATACTTATGATGACTTGGTATTGAGAATCCGATGAGCAGGCCATTTCGGGGGAAAATCTGAAGGAAAGAGGTCGCGGGACGAATAAGAAGAACCTATGGTTTGGCTTTGTTTTTACAATAAAAAACGCCCCAGTCAATACTGACTGGGGCGGCTAAATATTCAGCCAAATCCGATTACGTGAAGTAAAAGGTCTGAAAGATAGAACATCTTACCTCTGTACCCTACGCCAGTAACTCTACATGATTTTTTCGCAGTGCAAAAGAATTTTTTGTAGTTTACTTACACAGTTTGGCGCGTAATAACGGCGAGGTTGGGGAAACAATCGCCGTATCCTGTAGCTTAATTACAAAAACTGCTTAGGTTATCGCCAGTTAGCCCATCCTTTAAGAACGAGGCCAGCGAACGGCCACGCAATCAGTGGGCTTCGTCCCAGTTGGCTCCCACGCCGACATCCACTTTCAGTGGGACAGCCAGCGTCATGCTATTTTCCATCAGCTCGCGAATGCGTTGGTTAGAGGTTTCCAGCACCGATTCATGCACCTCGAACACCAATTCATCGTGTACCTGCATGATCATACGCACCAGCGGCTCTTCCTGAGCTTGCAACCAGGCGTCCACCTCGATCATCGCACGTTTGATGATATCGGCGGCAGTCCCTTGCATAGGGGCGTTAATCGCCGCGCGCTCGGCCGCCTTGCGACGCATGCCGTTACTGGAGCTGACATCCGGCAGATAGAGACGGCGGCCGTCCAGCGTGCTTACATAGCCCTGACTGGCAGCCTGCTGGCGGGTACGCTCCATATATTCCAATACGCCCGGGTAGCGCTCGAAGTAGAGATCCATGTAGCGCTGCGCTTCACCACGCGGAATGCCCAATTGGCGTGCCAGACCAAACGCGCTCATGCCATAAATCAGGCCAAAGTTAATTGCCTTGGCGCTGCGACGCTGTTCGTTGGTCACTTTATCAAGCGGCAGGCCAAATACCTCGGCTGCGGTGGCACGGTGGATATCCTCACCGGCCGCAAAGGCCTTCAGTAACCCTTCATCTTGTGACAGATGGGCCATAATGCGCAGTTCGATTTGCGAATAGTCGGCCGCAACGATGCGGTAACCCTCAGGAGCAATAAAGGCCTGGCGGATCCGGCGCCCTTCGTCGTTACGCACCGGGATATTCTGCAGGTTAGGATCGCTCGAGGAGAGACGTCCAGTAGCCGTCACCGCCTGATGATAAGAGGTATGCACCCGGCCACTGACCGGATTGATCATCAGCGGCAGCTTGTCGGTGTAGGTCGTCTTCAGCTTCGCCAAGCCACGGTATTCCAGGATCACCTTAGGCAACGGGTAATCCAACGCCAGTTCGGCCAACACTTCTTCGTTAGTAGATGGGGCTCCACCCGGCGTTTTCTTCAGTACCGGCAGCTTCTGCTTTTCGTACAGGATCGCCTGCAGCTGTTTGGTT
Source organism: Serratia sp. GW822-FHT06E05 (assembly GCF_058799445.1). Lineage (NCBI taxonomy): Bacteria > Pseudomonadati > Pseudomonadota > Gammaproteobacteria > Enterobacterales > Yersiniaceae > Serratia > Serratia sp. GW822-FHT06E05. The sequence continues at coordinate 6,575 of NZ_JBXALM010000013.1, read as the reverse complement.
GACGCCAGATTGAAAGGCTCTTCCGCGAGTTCATGGGCCTGAATTTCCAGCTCGGCCAGGCGTTTGGTCAATTCGATGGAGTGCGTGGCCAGAATGCTTTGATCAATCAGCACCCCGGTGCGTTCGATGTGCGACAACACCGGCAACAGCGGCATTTCAATCTCATTGAATACTTTCAGCAGCTCGGCGCTTTCCTTCAATTGCGGCCACATCGCCAAATGCAATTGCAAGGTAACGTCGGCATCTTCGGCAGCGTAAGGAGCCGCCTGCTCCAGTGCAATCTGGTTGAAGGTGAGCTGCTTTTTCCCCTTGCCGGCTATCTCTTCGAAGGTCACGGTTTTATGGCCGAGGTAACGATCGGACAAGCTGTCCATATCGTGACGACCGCCCACGCTGTCCAGCACATAAGATTCCAGCATGGTGTCGAAGGCAATGCCACGCAGGGTAATGTCGTAACGCGCCAGCAGGCCCATATCGAACTTCAGATTTTGCCCGACCTTGAGCGCTTTCTCGTCTTCCAGCAGCGGCTTCAAGGTGGCCAGCACATAATCGCGATCCAGCTGTGCCGGGGCATCTAGATAGTCATGCGCTACCGGCAAATAGGCGGCTTCGCCCGGTGCAATGGCAAACGACAGGCCGATCAGATTGGCGGTCAGGGTGTCCAAACCGTCGGTTTCGGTATCAAACGCAAATACCTCGGCTTTTTTCAGCTTTTCCAGCCACTGCACGAAAGTATCTTCATCCAGGATGGTGACATAACCTTCTTGCGATAACGTCGCTTCGGCAGGTGCTTTGTCTGCTACCGCCGTCGCCTTTGGCGCACTGGCAGCTTTCACGCCGGTACCCTTTTTACCTTCCAGCCAAATACCGGCTTCAACATCCGCCAGCCAGCGTTTAAATTCGTATTGTTTAAACAACTGCTGCAGCACATCGACATCCAGCGCTGATACTTCGAGATCGGCGCAGGTAAGATCCAGTTCGACGTCGGTTTTGATGGTCGCCAGCTTGTAGGAGAGGTAAGCCACCTCTTTGTTCTGTTCCAGCTTGGCCGCCATGGTCTTGGCGCCGCGGAAGCTGAGCGTGGCGATGCTATCGAGGTTGGCATAGAGCGCATCCAGCCCCCCAAGCCCCTGTAACAGCGCCTGCGCGGTTTTCTCGCCAACACCAGGTACGCCAGGGATGTTATCCGAGGAATCACCCATCAGCGCCAGGAAGTCGATAATCAGCTCCGGCGGAATGCCGTACTTGTCGCACACTTCCTGTGGACCAAGGATGGTGTTGTTCATGGTGTTGATCAGGGTGACGTTCGGTGTGACCAACTGCGCCATGTCTTTATCGCCGGTGCTGATCAGCACCGCATGGCCGGCTTTTTCTGCCTCCAGTGCCAAAGTGCCAATCACATCGTCGGCTTCTACGCCAGGCGTGACCAGCAGCGGCAACCCCATCGCCTTGACCATTTTGTGCAACGGTTCGATTTGCGCACGCAGGTCGTCCGGCATCGGCGGCCGGTGCGATTTGTATTCTGCGAACAGCTCATCGCGGAAGGTTTTTCCTTTGGCATCAAACACCACCGCAACATGGCTTGGCTGGTACTGCAGCAATAGACTGCGCAGCATGTTCAGCACGCCATACATTGCCCCAGTAGGTTCACCCGCAGAGTTGGTCAGCGGAGGGAAGGCATGATAAGCGCGGTAGAGGTACGAGGAACCGTCAACCAGGATTAATGGGTTTTCTGCAATCTGGGCCATAGCGTTTCTTTATCGTGATCGGACATGACGGTAAGCATGCCATAGCTGGCCGCCTGAGACGAACCTTAGCGTGCATTAAGGGCGAAAATCATGTGATTCTGCAAAGCGATCCGCAAGATCCTGCCTGTGGATAACTTTGTGCATAGAAAAGACAACAAATTATAACGATGAGTTTATCGTTATAATGGAAAATAAAAATCCTATTGAAATCACTGTGTTAAACAGAGCTGTTTTAACTGAAGGTTATTATCGACTTTTACACAATTTGTGGATATAACTTGCGCCCGATTTTAATCGCACTATTAATCAAATTTGGCGCCTCAATTACCATAGCACAAGGTGAGCAAGTTGCACGAAAACGCAGCAAATGCCTATTTCTTCCCCTCTAAAACAGCTACTGTTGGCAGGCATTTTCCCCCTATAATGTCGCTAAAATATTTTTTGTTCATGCATACTGGCATGTAACGCTGTTCTCACCAACCGTCAGCCTATAACCATGCCAAGATTGCTATCCCCTGTTATTTTTATCGTTTCCAGCCTGCTCGCCATTTTGGTCACCGTACTGTGTTCGATCCCCATTACGATCGCCGGCGTCATTAAGTTACTGGTGCCCTTTCCTGCCGTATGGCGACGTATCTCCGCCTTCGCCGACTTTATGATGTGGTGCTGGTGCCTGGGGTTATCGCTGCTATTACGTATTAACGGCCAACTGCGCTGGGATATAGAAGGGTTGGAAGGCCTGGATCGAAAAAACTGGTATCTGCTGATCAGTAATCACGAAAGCTGGTCGGATATTGTGGTGCTGTGCGTATTGTTCCGTAACCATATTCCAATGAATAAGTACTTTCTTAAACAGCAATTGGCCTGGGTCCCTTTTGTCGGTCTGGCCTGCTGGGCGCTGGATATGCCCTTCATGAAACGCTATTCGCGCGCCTATTTGCTCAAACACCCTGAAAAGCGCGGTAATGATATCGAGACCACACGCCGTTCCTGCGAGAAGTTTCGTAAACGCCCGACCACCATCGTTAATTTTGTAGAGGGCTCGCGCTTTACCGAAGCCAAGAAAATTAAAACTCGTTCGCCCTACCGCAATTTATTAGCCCCTAAAGCTGCCGGTATTGCTTTTACACTCAGTGCATTAGGTAAGCAGTTCGATAAGGTGTTAAACGTCACCCTGCTTTATCCAGATAATACTGAGCGGCCTTTTATGGATATGCTGTGCGGCCGGTTAAAACGCATTGTGGTAAGGGTTGAATTGCTGCCAATCGACGAAAGCATGCATGGCGATTACTTTAACGATAAGCAGTTCAAGCGACGTTTCCAGCTTTGGCTGAACACGCTGTGGCAGGATAAAGACAGATTGCTGGATCGATTGAAACGGCAATAGAAGTTAAAAAAAAGCCGGCTAAGCCGGCTTTTTTACTTTAAATTTCGGTTACTTCTGCTCGCTGAGGAATTTAACCACGTCGGCGAATTGCTTCACGTAAGCATCCATCGAACTGGTGTCCAGGCCGTCATTTTTGACCATGTATTTGCCATTAACAAATACCGCCGGTACGCCACGCAGCTGCAGATCTTCTGCAGCTTTCTCCTGTTGAACCACCAGGGATTTAACTACGAAGCTGTTCAGAGCCCCGTCATAATCAGCCGCGCTCACGCCTGCTTTCACAAACACGTTGCGGATATCATCAGGCGTTTGTACGGTCTGGGTTTTCTGCACCGCTTCGAACATCAGCGGGCTGACTTTATCTTCCACACCCAGCGCCATTGCAACAGCCCATGCCTGAGTCAGTTGTTTACCCAACGGCCCCAGGAACTCAACGTGGTACTTGGTCATTTTAGTGCCCGCAGGCAGCGCTTTTTTCACATTTTCGGAAACGTGATAAACCTGCTCGAACTGATAGCAGTGTGGGCAATAGAAGGAGAAGAACTCCAGGACCTGAGGTTCACCCGTCACTGGCTTGTCCAGGGTGACATACTGGGTACCATCGCTAAACTGCGCAGCCGAGGCACTGAATGCCATTACCATGCCAACGAGCGCCAACCAAATTTTCTTCATAAGACTAAACTCTCCATTGTGTTAAAGCTTCAATACATTGGCATCAGCTGCAGAGGGGGCTCCTGCAACAGCTTAACCTGTTCGGTGAATGCCGCCGTCTGAGATAACCAAAAATCAGACTCCGCCATCCACGGAAAACTTTTAGGGAACGCAGGATCTTGCCAGCGGCGAGCAACCCATGCCAGGTAGTAAACCATACGCATAGCACGCAGCGGCTCGATCAACGCCAACTCATTTTGATCAAACTCAGCAAACTCTGAGTACGCTTCCAACAAAATATCTAACTGCATCAAACGATCGCGACGCTCACCGTGCAACAACATCCACAGATCCTGTATCGCCGGCCCGTTACGCGCGTCATCAAGATCAACAAACAGTGGGCCATCACGCCACAGAATATTGCCCGGATGGCAGTCACCGTGCAAACGCCGCGGCTGCCAATCCTGATGCCAATGCTGTTTGATCGCCTCAATCAGCTTGTCAGTCGCTGCAAGAAAGCTGTCACGCTGCGCTTTGGGCAACAGCGCGCAGCCCGCCAAGACCTGACGCGGTAAAGTGAGGTACTCCTCGATGCCCATCGTCGGACGTTCAACAAACAGGCTTTCGCTGCCCACCTGATGAATGCGCCCCAGGAAACGGCCAACCCACTCCAGTTGATCGAGATTGTCGATCTCATACTGCCGTCCGCCAACGCTGGGAAAAACCGTAAAAAAGAAACCGTTGTGCGTATGCAGCGTATTGCCCTGCAGAACTAATGGGGCAACTGCAGGGATCTCCGCCAGAGCAAGATCATGGGAGAACTGGTGTTCTTCACCAATTTGTTTCGCGCTCCAACGTTCTGGCCGATAAAACTTCACCACATAACGCTTACGATCCTCGTCCATAAACTGATAGACGCGGTTTTCATAACTGTTAAGCGCCGTTAGCCCGGAGTCTACACGCAGGCCAACCCCTTCCAGCGCGTCCATAATCAGGTCGGGCGACAGGGTCTGAAAATTAAAAGCTGAGTTGTTCATAACAACATTCGGTTTCGGTTGGGCGACATCACAATGCCGGGATTGAGAAATAGTAGCATTAATGACGGGTTGCACGAGCAACGGCTTACCCCTAACGCACGAATGCTAATCCTTGATCACGCCACGGGCGCGTAGCAGTGCCGTTTTGAAATCTTCCTCATAATCCTTTTTCAGACCAGGGATCTGTTCGTTGCCGGCGCTGCCGCGCATTTTCAAATGGTAGATCAGAATATCATCGCTCAGTTCAGTCAGATTGCCCTGAAAGCCAGCTTCTTGCGCCAACTTCTGTAAAAACTGGATCAGATTAAGATCCGGATCTTCCTGCCAGGCCGGGTGCAGAAGCTCAATCAGCTCGTTTACGCGGTGCGTTTTCATCGCAATATTGTCCAATAGAATCAATAAACACACAAAGTAACAGGCTTGCCAACGCAGTGAAAGAAGCAGCTTGTCAATAAAGGTAAATCCTGATGCCATACCTGCTTTAGCGCTACAATCATGGCGTTAGTCACAATGCGGAATTTGAAATATGCATGAAGAGATTACCGGCATTATTCTGGCCGGAGGGCGTGCCACTCGCATGGGCGGGGAAGATAAAGGTCTGGTTCCCGTTGCCGGCATCCCCCTGTATCAGTACGTGCTTGCCCGGCTACGGCCGCAGGTCGGGCCGATAGCCATCAACGCCAATCGCAATCAAGCACGGTATAGGGAAAGTGGCCTGCCGATAATTGGCGATCTGATCCCTGACTTTTCAGGCCCGCTCGCCGGTATGCTGGCCGGCCTGAAATACGCAACGACCGAGTGGGTGGCCTTTGTCCCCTGTGATGTTCCTGACTTTCCTGCAACGCTTATCGAGAAACTCTGGCAACAAAAAGGAAGTGCGATAGCCGCCTATGCCAGTGATGGGGAACGGGCTCACCCAACGCTAGCGCTATTGCACACCAGTCTGGCGACTCCGTTGGAAGATTATCTGGCCCGCGGGGAACGCAAGCTGATGCTGTTCCTGGACGCTGCGGGTGCACAGCAGGTGGAGTTCAAAGGGCAACAATCGGCCTTCCACAATCTTAATACCCTTGAGGACTGCCAACGTTGGGTAAAAGAAAAAGGAATTATCCATGAATAGCCCTTCCCAACCCCCTCTACTGGCCATTGCTGCCTATAGCGGCACGGGCAAAACCACTCTGCTTAAACAAATGATTCCTTTATTAAAGCAGCGGCAAATCCGCGTAGGGCTGATCAAACATACTCACCATGATATGGATGTCGATACCCCCGGCAAAGACAGTTATGAACTGCGCAAAGCCGGTGCCGACCAAACGTTGGTCGCCAGCAATAACCGCTGGGCATTAATGACAGAAACGCCGGAACAACCCCCACTGGATCTGCAATATTTGGCGAGTCGTTTTGATACTGGCAAGGTGGATATCATTTTAGTCGAAGGATTCAAGCATGAGCCCATCAGTAAAATCATTCTCTATCGTGAAGAGGTGGGTAAACCACTGGAGGATATGCTGGACGAGTTTGTGATCGCCATTGCCAGCGATCGATCAATCACTGGCAATGCCCCACTGTTGGATCTTAATGACCCAGAGTGCATCGCTGACTTTATCGGGGACTGGTTAAAAAGCGCAGCCTAGCTGCGCCTTTTTCTTTCGCACATAGCAAAAAGGCCATCCTCGCGGATGGCCTCTTGGCTTAATTGATGCCTGGCAGTGTCCTACTCTCGCATGGGGAGACCCCACACTACCATCGGCG
>NZ_JBXALM010000012.1:0-170682 GCF_058799445.1 Serratia sp. GW822-FHT06E05 | reverse complement strand
CGGTTGAGGCGAGACTAACAGGGAGGTTTGTCGTAGCCGACCCGCCCGACAACGCGGGTGCAGCGAGGGTATCCGCGTAGCGGACAGAGGGTGTTAAGCGAGGGCGCGGGTGGAGGGGCCGCGCCTACGGCCCCTCCCATTGCCGTTCATTGCGGTGGCAGAGAAATGCGGGATATTGACGGCAACTCCGCCTGCACTGAGCCTTCAGGGACCGAATAAAAAATGCCCGTCAGGCTTAAGTGAACAGCATTGCAGAATATCGGCCCTTCCTGCCTTAACCCAGCCGCCGCCACAGGGTCACGGACTCTTCACCCAGCTGCAGCGTCATCGCATTCTGCGTTTCTTCCATTTCGCCCTTTCCTTCCAGCCGCTGCCATTGGCCTGCGGCCAGCAACGGCGTGTACGGCAACGTCACTGCACCGCTGCCAGCACGCTGCAATGCCACTAACACCTGTTCTTGTTGATAGAGACGCACAAATACCAAGGTCTCTCCGACCGCGTGCAGCACCTGACAGCCACCGCGACGCAGCGCCAGGCTCTGTTTGCGTAGCGCCGCCATTCGCTGGAACAAAGCCAGCAGGGGCCGATCCCAGTGGCTCTCATCCCACGGGAAGGGTTTACGACAGAACGGATCGTTGGCACCATCCAGGCCAATTTCATCGCCATAATATAAACAGGGCACACCGATCCAACTCATCAGCCACACTGCCGCCATCTGCATCCGCGCCCGGTTGCCCTGCAGTAGCGTCAGAAAGCGCGCGGTATCGTGGCTATCGAGTTGATTGAACTGAATCAACTGGCGGCCATGCGGCAAGCCCGCCCGGTAGCCGTCCATCCATTGTGCACACTCCGCCGCCGACATCCGCACCGGGTGATGCGCGACGTCCAATCCGGCGAGGAACCCCCTCACCGGCAGGGCAAAGCCCATGTAGTTCATTGCCGCATCTTCAACGCCGGCATGCAGCCAGCGCCGCGCATCGCCAAAATGCTCGCCCAGTACATAGGCCTGCGGATTTTCCTGCTTAACCGCGTGATAAATGCCTGCCAGATGCCGCAGGTTGCCGGTGGCCCCGCCGTTTTCACCCAGCATATGCACCACGTCCAGCCGCCAGCCGTCAATGCTGTAGGGCGGGCGTAACCAATGGCGCACTACGCTGCCCTCACCGCGATAAATTGCCTCCGCCACCTGGGGTTCGGCAAAGTTGAGCTTCGGCAGGCTGGCGTTGCCCTTCCAGTCAAGCGCACGGCCATCCGGGTAGAAATTAAACCAGCCACGATAGGGAGAATCCGGGTGGTGGCAAGCGCCGCTGTCGCCTTGCTGGTGACGATCAAACCACGGGTGGGAATCGCCGGTATGGTTAAACACTCCGTCGAGTACCAGTTTCATCCCCACCTTGTGAGTGCTCACTCGCAAACGTTGCAAGGCGACGTTGCCGCCCAAATAGGGATCGACCTGATAATAGTCTTCGGTATCGTATTTATGCACGCTGGGTGCGGTAAAGATCGGGTTCAGATAGAGCGCCGTCACGCCCAACTGCTGCAAGTAAGGCAATTTTTGGCTGATGCCGTCCAGGTCGCCGCCATAGAAGGTGGACGCGGCGTGTCGGTCCTCCAGCGGCTGCTGCCAGTCACAGCGAACGACATCGCAGCCGGCGGCATGGTGACGATAGCTGCCGCTCTGAATGCCGTGTTCGCCGCCGCTGCTGGCAAAGCGATCGGGAAAGATTTGATAGAAAATCTGGTCGGCCACCCATTGCGGGCTGCTGTCGGGCACGTCGACGGCAAATTGCGCCAATTGTCCCGGTGGCGTCAGAGACTCTCCCTGTGGACCGAACCATTGCTGGTGGTCGGCCCAGACCAGTTTGAAGCAGTAACGGCGGGTTGCCTCGCCTTCATTCAGGGTCAGGCTGGCCTGATATCGCTGCAACCCGCCAACCTGCTGCCCTTTCATGATCAGCAGCCATTCTTCATTGTCCGGCTCGGCGCGTAAAAAAACCTGTTCAGGCAGTTCATTGCCCTGTAACCACAGCGTGATATCCAGGCGTTGTCCCTTCCTCACCACAAAAGGCGGGACCGGTTGATGCCAGGCGTTAAGCATGACTTTCCTCCAGCTGTACAAAACGAAATCGACGACGTTATTCAATGCCACGAACAATGCCACGTTGAGTGTCAGTCCCCCTCCTCTCTGGCCGGTAAACTCGGGGAGGAGCCGGGGGGTGGAGATAAGCAGTCAGCGCTAACCCTATGTAAAAAAGGGTAAACAGCCGCACATTATGACCCGTAACCATTAGGCTAACGTCTTTTGAGTGTATTGGATATTTTTTGCGCATTTTTTAAAGGAGCGGCAATGCAACAACAGATAACCCTGTGGCTGGAAAAATTCGGACTGGAATTTAGCGGAGTCATGTCCCTGCTGATGGTGCTGGGACTGATCGTCCTGATTTCGGTAGTGATCCACCTGGTGTTGCACCGCGTGGTGTTGGCAGCAATCCAACGCCGTGGCCAACGGTCGCAGCGTGTCTGGCAGCAGGCGATCACCCAGTACAAGCTGTTCCAGCGCATGGCGCTGTTGCTGCAAGGGGTGATCATTAATCTGCAGGCGGTGCTGTGGCTGCACGCCGGCAGTGAGACCCAGGCGATTATTGTCACCGCCGCTCAGGTGTGGATCATGGGCTTCGCCCTGCTGTCGCTGTTTTCCTTACTGGACACGCTGCTGGCAATGCTGCGCCAAAGCCCGATCTCCAATCAGTTGCCGCTGCGCGGTATTTTCCAGGGCCTGAAGCTGGTCGCGGCGATCCTGATCGGCATCATGATCGTTTCACTGCTGATGGGAAAATCACCCTTGCTGCTGCTCAGCGGCCTGGGGGCGATGACTGCGGTGCTGATGCTGGTCTTTAAGGACCCGATCCTCGGCCTGGTGGCCGGCATCCAGCTTTCCGCTAACGACATGCTGAGCATCGGCGACTGGCTGGAAATGCCGAAATACGGCGCCGATGGCGCGGTGACCGACATTGGCCTGACCACGGTGAAAGTGCGCAACTGGGACAATACCGTGACCACCATCCCGACTTACGCGCTGATCTCCGACTCCTTCAAAAACTGGCGCTCCATGTCGGAATCCGGTGGCCGTCGCATCAAGCGCAGTATCAATATCGACACCACCAGTGTGCATTTCCTGTCGGAGGAAGAACAACAGCGCCTGAACCGTAACCCGCTGCTGCAACGCTATCTGAACGATAAAACGCAGGAGCTGAGCCAGCATAATCAGCAGACTGGCGTAGATCTCAGTTCACCGCTCAACGGCCGCCGCCTGACCAACCTTGGCACGCTGCGCGCTTACCTGGTGGCCTATCTGCGCGCTCACCCCGGCATTCACCAGAATATGACGCTGATGGTGCGTCAGTTGGCACCACTGCCAGAAGGTTTACCGCTGGAGATTTACGCCTTCACCAACACCACGGTTTGGGCTGAATACGAGAGCATTCAGTCGGATATCTTTGACCATATCCTGGCGGTGATTAACGAATTCGATTTGCGGGTGCATCAAACGCCGACCGGTAACGACATGCGCAGCATGCTAAACCCCCTGCGACAGGCGGCAGACATTTCCTGACGCAGGCTGACGTAACTGTTTCTGCTGGTAATTATTCTCCGCCAATTGCCAGCAGATATCTCCAGCCTCTTTTCTTGCCCACCTAAAGCGGTGTTAATACGCTCACCCAGCCACCGGAAAGAAGAGATGCCATTGCTGAAACAGGTAAAACATCGGCTGTTTACCCTGCTGGCCACGCTGTTGTTCATCGGCTGTCTGCACAGCGCTTCGCTGGATGAAAGCCGCATGAGCCGTACTCTGCAACCGTCGCTTAGCGCCCTGAGCAGCAACATGCAGGATATTCGCGAAGTGCTGGCACGCTGTGCCGGCGAGGGGAAAGAGGAAAGGCTGAGCGACAGCAGCCTGCGTATCGAAGCGCGCGCCTCCGGTGACGACGAACCTGAGGAAAAGCATTAAAAAAACACCGGCTCATGGCCGGTGTTTTCATCTTCAATCCTGTTGCTGCGCCAGCGTCGCCAGCTTCTTCTGGCGGTTGACCTTGAAGTAATACCCCGCCAGCAGCACCGCCACCCACACCAGCCCGGCGTACAGCGATACGCGAGTCGTTGGGAAGTAACCAATCAGACCGATGATAAACACCAGGAAGATGATCGCCACCACCGAGGTAAACACCCCGCCGCGCAGTGGGAACGCCAGGCCTTTCACCTGCTCTCTGCTCAGACTGCGACGGAAGGCAATCTGCGAGAACAGGATCATGATCCACACCCACACGGTGGCGAAGGTCGCCAGTGAAGCAATCACCAGGAACACGTTTTCCGGCATGATGTAGTTGAGATACACCGCCAGCAACAGCGCCAGCATCATCACCACCACTGTGACCCACGGGATCCCACGTTTGGACACCTTGCTGAACATCTTCGGCGCATGGCCCTGCTCCGCCATGCCGTGCAGCATGCGGCCAACGCCAAACACATCGCTGTTAATCGCCGACAGCGACGCGGTGATCACCACAAAGTTAAGGATGCCCGCCGCCACGGTAATGCCCATATGCTGGAAAGTCAGCACGAACGGACTGCCGTTGGTACCCACCTGATTCCACGGGTAGATTGACATAATGACAAACAGCGTACCGACGTAGAACACCAGAATACGCCACGGTACCGAGTTGATGGCCTTGGGAATGGAGGTTTTCGGGTCTTTGGCTTCACCGGCAGTGATACCGATAATCTCGATACCGCCGTAGGCGAACATCACCAACTGTAGCGACAGGATCATGCCGATAAAGCCGTTGCTGAAGAAGCCGCCGTTAGACCACAGGTTATGGATGCCGGTCGGCTGCCCACCGTTGCCAATCCCCCAGATGATGATACCGATACCGGCGGCAATCATGATGATGATGGTGGCAACTTTAAAGAAGGAGAACCAAAACTCCAGCTCGCCGAACACCTTCACGCTCATCAGGTTGATGGCGCCTATCACCAGCACCACGCTCAGCACCCAAATCCAGTGCGGCACCTCGGGGAACCACACGCCCATATAGATGCCGAAAGCGGTCACGTCGGCAATCGCGACGATCAGGATTTCAAAACAGTAGGTCCAACCGGTGATATATCCGGCCATCGGGCCCAGGTAGTCCTGTGCATAACGCGAGAACGAACTGGCCTGCGGGTTGTTGACCGACATCTCGCCCAGCGCACGCATGATGATAAAAGCGACGATGCCGCCGATCAGGTACGCCAGCAAAACGCTAGGGCCGGCCATTTTAATCGCGTCCGCCGAACCGTAGAACAGGCCGGTGCCGATAGCCGAACCCAAAGCCATAAAGCGAATGTGACGGGTGCTGAGACCGCGTTTTAGCTTATTGGGCGTGGGAGCGGTGGGTGACTGTTGTTGCATGAAAATAACCCGTGTTTTTTAAACGTAAAAAAGCCACGGACAAGTCCGTGGCCCAAAATTTAGCCGGGGGATTAGGAGTGCGCGGTCACTTCGGAACGCGTACAAACCCGGTCATAAATCGCGACCAGCACCAGCATCAACAGCGAAGGCGACAACCATGCCAGACCCTGTTCTGCCAGCGGCAGGTGATTGGTCCAATCCGGCAGCACTTGCTGGAAGGCGGACGCTTTCACCGCGTCAAGGATACCAAACAACAGGCTGACTAACATCACCGGCGCGATAATACGCGGCGCGCTGTTCCACCAACGCAGGGTGAAGCTCAGCACCACCAGCACGATACACGGCGGGTAAATCGCGGTCAGCACCGGAATGGAAATTTGGATCAGATGGCTCAGGCCCAGGTTGGACACCACCATCGAGAACAGCCCCAGAATAAACACCAGCGTCTTGTAGGAGAACGGCAGATATTGGGCAAAGAACTCGGCGCAAGCGCAGGTCAGGCCAACCGCAGTCACCATACAGGCGATGAAAATCAGCGCCGCCAGGAAGAAGCTGCCCAGCCCACCGAAGGTGTTTTGCACGTAAGCATGCAGGATCACCGCGCCGTTGGTCGCGTCGGGTACCAACACGCCGCTGCCGGAGCCCAGTTTAAACAGGCTCAGATAAACCAGCGTCAGGCCCACACCGGCAATCAGCCCGGCCAGGATGGTGTAACGCGTCAGCAAACCGGCATCTTTGACGCCGCGGGAACGCGCAGCATTAACGATGACGATGCCGAATACCAGCGCGCCCAGCGTATCCATGGTCAGATAGCCGTTGACGAAGCCGGAAGAGAAAGGAACGTTCTGATAAATGTCGGTCGCCGGGATAGGCGTACCTGCCGGCCAAACCAGCGCGGCGATGCCGAGCGCGCCCAGCGCAACAATTTTCAACGGTGCCAGCACGTGACCCACGGTATCGAGCAGGCGGCCCGGATACAGCGAGATGCCGATCACCAACGCGAAGTACACCAGGCTGTAAATAAACAGCGGCATGGCGCCATCACCGGTCAGCGGTGCAATGCCCACTTCAAAGGAGACGGTCGCGGTACGCGGCGTGGCGAACAGCGGGCCTACGGCCAGATAGCAGACGGTAGCCAGCAGCAGACCGGCGCGACGGCCAATCGGCGAGCTCAGGGCGTCAATGCCGCCACCGACGCGCGCCAGGGCGATCACGGTCATCACCGGCAGACCGACGGCGGTGATCAGAAAGCCGATAGCTGCGGTCCAGACGTGTTCACCGGACTGTAAACCGACCATCGGCGGGAAAATGATATTCCCGGCGCCGACGAATAAGGCAAAGGTCATAAAACCCAATGCGATAATATCTTTTGACGTTAAACGATGACTCATACGATGTCGTGTTGCCTGTTCAAATGAAAAAAAATGCCCGATATGGAGGTAGCGTTAAGCCCCATCCGGTTGCCGGCTTGCCATTTCATCGCGAGACCAATAAGAGCAGAAAACGCATAACGTCCGGCGTTTTGTCCTTATTCGAAAGTGACCACTCATGATGATGGGCAGAGTTTTAGGAGTTATAAATGGAGGTTTAGTCCGACAACGGAGGCTAAGTTAAACGTTTATAGCGTTGAAAGGCAAGTCGCATGACAAAAAGCAGAGCTATCGACCAGATTATCTTTCGACACCAGTCGATCATAGGGGCTATCAATAAATATACAATACATGATTTGTATCATTTTTGAGCAACGCATTCACAAAACGTGAAGAAGATGCCTCATGACCGCGCGAAACCGCCAATAAACCACCAGTTTCCGCGCGGTCTGAACCGATTTTTTGCCCTACCAAACCTGCTCGGCAATATTCACCACGCTTTGCAGTTTATTCCACTGCTGCTGCTCACTCAGGCTGTTGCCCTCTTCAGTCGAAGCGAAACCGCACTGGGTGCTGAGGCAAAGCTGTCGACGATCGACAAACTGCGCCGCCTCTTCAAGCCTTTGTTTCACCTGCTCAGGGTTTTCCAGTTCCCCGTTTTTGGTGGTAATCAGGCCCAGCACCACCTGCTGTTTGCCCGGCTTGATAAAACGCAGCGGCTCGAAACCACCGGAACGCTCATTATCGTATTCCAGGAAGAAAGCGTCGATATTCACCTGACCAAACAGGATCTCCGCCACAGGCTCATAACCGCCCTCGGAGATCCAGGTGGAGCGGAAATTACCGCGGCAAACGTGCAACCCGATGATCAGATCCTCCGGCTTGTCAGCGATCGCCGCATTCAGCACATCCGCGTATATGCGCGCCAGAAGATCCGGATCCTCTCCACGCTCGCGGATCTGTCGCCGTTGATCGTCAGAGCACAGGTAGGCCCACACGGTGTCATCCAGTTGCAGATAGCGGCAACCGGCATCATAAAACGCCTTGATCGCCTCGCGGTAGGTCTGCGCCAGATCGTCAAAATAGGCGTTCAGATCCGGGTAAACCTGGCTGTCGATGGCCTTACGCCCACCGCGAAAGTGCAGCACACTCGGGCTTGGAATGGTCATCTTCGGCACCGCATCACCGGCGATGGCCTTCAGAAAACGAAAGTCCTCCAGCATCGGATGCTGCGGGTTGAAGCCCAATTTGCCGACCACCTTGATACTGCGCGCCCGCGTCTGTACGCCGTTAAACTGGATCCCCTGCTCCGCGTCATAACCTTCCACGCCGTCCAGCCCTTCCAAAAAGTCGAAGTGCCACCACGCTCGACGAAACTCTCCATCCGTCACGACCGCCAAACCGAGATCTTTCTGTTTTGCCACCGCCAGACGGATCTGTTGGTCTTCAACTTCCCGTAACTGAAGGGCATCAATCTCGCCCTGCAGAAACTGTTGGCGAGCGGTTTTCAGCGCCGCAGGGCGTAACAGACTGCCGACAACGTCAGCGTGAAAGGCAGAATTGCAATCGCACATAATATGACTCCCGCTAGCCGGCAAAAGCTCGGGCCTTTGCCTCAGTGATTTACAGTGTGAACTATTACGCCGGGTTATTAAATAGACTTCCAGACGTCTAGATGACTTATAATCAGCATGCTGTCACGTCGACTGACGGGCGGCAACGGAAGAATTTTCACAGGGGATGAAAGAAATTCATGTTGGGCACCCAAGGTGCCCAGAGGCAGGCTTATTGCAGGCCCAGCGCCAGCCGGGTTTTCTGCAGAGTCTGTGGCGGCAGTGGCAGATAGCCGTCGTGATTGACCAGATTTTGCCCGGTGTCCGACAGCACGCGATCGAGAAATGCCGCCGTCAGCGGCTCCAGCGGCTGGTTGGGCGCTTTATTAATGTAAATATACAGATAGCGAGACAACGGATAGCTGCCGTTACGCACGTTGGCGTCATTTGGCGTCACATAGTTTTGGCCGGTCTCCGCTAACGGCAACAGCCGTACGCCGCTGGCGCGAAAACCGATACTGGCATACCCGATACTGTTCAGCGAACCGGCCACCGCCTGCACGACTGAAGCCGAGCCCGGCAGCTCATTGACGCGCGGCATAAAATCGCCGCCACACAGCGCACGCAGTTTGAAATAGCCGTAGGTGCCGGAGGCCGAATTACGTCCAAAACGTTGCAGCGCACGCTGTTGCCAATCACCCGTCAGCCCCAGTTCCCCCCACCTCGTCAAAGGCTGGCTCTCGCCACAGCGCAGAGTCGCGGAGAAAATTCGGTCGAGCTGCTGCAGATTAAGACCGCGCAGCGGATTGTCCTGATGCACCAGCACCACCAGCGCATCGACCGCGACCGGTACCGCCAACGGCGCATAACCGTAACGATGCTCGAATGCAGAGACTTCCGCGGCCTTCATCGGGCGACTCATCGGGCCAAGCTGCGCTGCACCAGCCGCCAATGCGGTTGGCGCCGTGGAGGAACCGGCGGCCTGGATTTGCAGATTAACGTTGGGATAATGCTGGCTGAAGTCCTGCGCCCACAGCGCCATCAGGTTCGCCAGCGTATCGGAGCCGACGCTAGACAGGTTGCCGGACAACATGCCATCCGGCTGTGCCAGCGCGCCTCGGCTTGCCAACAGCGCCAGGCAAAGCAACAGCCCTCGGGTGATTCGGATCATGCCAGCCTCTCGCGTTAATTTTTCACCGCATTCTCTGACAAAGCTGCGGGAACAATCAACCGGTTAGGCAAGGTAAAGATAAATCGGGTGCCGATGCCCTGCTCGCTAAGGATCTCCAGCCGCGCATCGTGGTGACTGAGCGCATGCTTGACGATCGCCAACCCCAGCCCACTGCCGCCGGTCTGGCGTGAACGGGCTTTGTCGACGCGGTAGAAGCGTTCGGTCAAACGGGGAATATGTTCGGCCGCGATACCCGGCCCATTATCACTGACCTGAAACTGCGCGCCGTTTGGCGTCTGCTGCCAGCTGACCTCAATATTGGTGCCTTTCGGCGTATGATTGACGGCGTTATACACCAGATTCGACACCGCACTGCGAAGTTGGTCATCGTTACCGAACACTTTCAACTGCTCATTCACCCGGAAGGTGATTTCGTGGTTGCCGCCGCTCAGCGATTGCGCCTCACGTTGTAACACCCGCAACATCAGGGGGATATCAACCCGCTCGTTCATTTCAACGTTAGGCGCCGCCTCGATGCGCGACAGCGTCAGCAGTTGCTTGACCAGTCCGTCCATGCGGCGAGTCTGCTCCTGCATGGTGCCCAACGCCTTACCGCGCAGCGAACCATCCAGCTCTTCGTCGCTCATCATTTCCAGGTAACCCTGCAATACCGTCAGCGGCGTGCGCAGCTCGTGGCTGACGTTAGCGAAGAAGTTGCGCCGAGCCCCTTCCAGTTGACGCATCTGGGTCACATCACGGGCTACCATCAATAATTGCCCTTCGGAGTAGGGCATCACACGAAACTCGACGTAATGCTCGTTATTCAGTTGCAGCGTCAAAGGGCGGGAGAACTCCTGCTGTTGCAGATAGTGACTGAACTCCGGATAACGCAACAGGTTGAGAATGTGCTGGCCATTGTCTTCCGGCCAGCGGAAACCCAGCAAATGCTGCGCCAGCCCGTTGCACCAAAAGATATTGCCTTCGACGGTAGTCATCACTACCGCATCGGGCAGCGATTCCGCTCCGCTACGGAAGCGTTTGATCAACAGCGCCAGCTCACGGCGCCGACGACGGTTCCGTTGCTGCATCTGATACAAGCCGTAAAACAGCGGTTCCCAGCTCCAGCGGCCAGGCGGCGGCGTCATGCTGCGGTCAACCCACAGCCAGTGGGAAAGTTTGAGTTGATTGTAGAAATTCCATACCAACGCCGCCAGCACGGAGGCCAGCAGCAGCCAGGGCAGATAACCGAAAATCAGCCCCAACAGTAAGGCAGGCAGGCAGAAAAGGGCCAGCTCCAGGGCCAGCCTCTTCCAGGATAGACGTTCTAACACGGCATATTCTCCAGCGCGGCGCGATCAGTAGCGCGTTGAGAATCGGTAGCCGGTGCCCCGAACGGTTTGAACCATTTTGTCATGACCACTGGTCTCTAACGCCTTACGGAGCCGACGGATGTGCACGTCAACGGTGCGGTCTTCCACATAAACGTTAGTGCCCCAGACGTGATTAAGCAACTGCTCACGGCTATAAACGCGTTCAGGATGGGTCATAAAGAAGTGCAACAGCTTGAACTCGGTCGGCCCCATATCCAGCGCTTGTTCGTTAGCCATCACGCGGTGTGAGGAAGGGTCCAGGCTCAGCCCTTGCATTTCAATCACTTCTTCCACCGCCATCGGTGAAATACGGCGCATTACCGCCTTGATGCGCGCCACCAGTTCCTTCGGTGAGAAGGGTTTGGTGATGTAATCATCCGCCCCGACTTCCAGGCCGCGCACCCGGTCTTCTTCTTCACCGCGCGCGGTCAACATCATCACCGGAATATCGCGGGTCAGCGCTTCACGTTTCATATGTTTAATAAACTGAATGCCGGATCCCCCGGGTAACATCCAGTCGAGCAACACTAAATCAGGGAACGGCTCAGACAGGCGCGTCACGGCGCTGTCATAATCCTCAGCTTCCAACGGTTGGTAACCATTCTGTTCCAACACAAAGCACACCATCTCACGGATCGGCGCTTCGTCTTCCACCACCAGTATGCGTCTTGCCATCGTCAATCCTGCCAATGTGTTAGCGATCACAGTTGATTGCGGGCGCCATTATGCGTCAGTTTTGTGACACTTTTATGAAAAAAGCGGGCTGTTATAGGCAGTAAGCATAGCGATTATTTCCAACGTCAAAGAAAAATCATTCAGTTGTCATAATGATTGCGTCACGACAGCCGCCGCAACGCCCTTTATAATCACCGCCATTACCCTATCGCCCCGGGAGTGTCATGCGCCTGATCCACACCTCTGACTGGCATCTTGGCCAGTACTTTTTCACCAAAAGCCGCGCCGCCGAGCATCAGGCATTTCTGCACTGGCTGATCGAACAGATTGAACAACACCAGGTGGATGCGCTGATTGTCGCCGGGGATCTGTTCGATACCGGCTCGCCGCCAAGCTACGCCCGCGAGCTGTATAACCGCTTCGTGGTGGAACTGCAGCGTACCGGCTGCCAGTTGGTGGTGTTGGGCGGCAATCACGACTCCGTGGCCACCTTAAATGAATCGCGTGAATTACTTTCCTGTCTGAATACCACCGTGATCGCCAATGCGCAGAGCGAAATCGAACAACAGGTGCTGGTGCTGAATCAACGCGACGGCCAACCGGGTGCGGTATTGTGCGCCATTCCTTTTCTGCGCCCGCGCGATCTGCTCACCAGCCGCGCCGGTGAGTCCGGGGTGCAAAAACAGCAGGCGCTGCAAGAGTCTATCGCCGACCACTATCACACCCTGTACCAGGCCGCCTGTGCGCGCCGTGATGCGCTGGGCTTGCCGCTGCCCATCGTCGCTACCGGCCATCTGACCACCGTCGGCGTCACCACGTCCGACTCGGTGCGCGACATCTATATTGGTACGCTGGACGCCTTCCCCGCACAGGCGTTCCCGCCGGCCGATTACATCGCGCTGGGGCATATTCATCGCGCGCAAAACGTCGCCAAATCTGAACATATTCGCTACAGCGGCTCCCCTATCCCGCTCAGTTTTGACGAGTTGGGCAAGGCCAAAAGCGTGTTTATGGTGGATTTCGCGGCGGGTGCCCTGCAACAGGTCAGCGCGTTGGAGATCCCAAGCTTCCAACCGATGCAGCTCATTAAGGGAGATTTGGCGCAGATCGAGCAGCAATTACGGCTGTTCGCCGATTATCAGGGTGAATTACCGGTATGGCTGGATATCGAAGTGGCGACCCAGGATTACCTTAGCGACATTCAGCGTCGCATTCAGCTGCTGGCCGATCAACTGCCGGTAGAGGTCGTGCTGCTGCGCCGCAGTAAGGAGCAGCGTCACCAGGCCATTGAACAACAAGACAAAGAAACGCTCAACGAACTAAGCGTCACCGAGGTCTTTGAGCGGCGGCTGGCGCAGGAACCCGAGATGGCCGAAGCGCGCAAACAGCGAATGAGTCAGATGTTCCAACAGGTGGTCGAAGCCGTACGGCACCAGGATCAGGAGCCGAACCAATGAAAATTCTCAGCCTGAGATTAAAAAACCTCAATTCGCTGCAGGGGGAATGGAAGATAGACTTCACCGCCGAGCCCTTCGCCAGCAACGGATTATTTGCCATCACCGGCCCCACCGGCGCGGGTAAAACCACCCTGCTGGACGCCATCTGTCTGGCACTGTACCACCAGACGCCGCGCCTGAATGTCACGCCAAGCCAAAATGAGCTGATGACCCGCCACACCGCCGAGTCGCTGGCGGAGGTCGAGTTTGAGGTTAAAGGTGTCGGTTACCGCGCGTTCTGGAGCCAGCGCCGTGCCAAAAACTCCCCGGACGGCAACCTGCAGGCGCCGAAGGTGGAACTGGCGCTGCGCGATGACGGCAAAATCCTGGCCGATAAAGTCCGCGACAAGCTGGATCTTACCGCCGCGATCACCGGGCTGGATTTCGGTCGTTTTACCAAATCGATGATGTTGTCTCAGGGGCAGTTCGCTGCCTTCCTGAATGCCGATGCCAATGATCGCGCCGAACTGCTGGAAGAGTTGACCGGCACCGAGATTTACGGCCAGCTTTCCGAGCGCGTTTTCGAGCAGCACAAACAGGCCAAAACCGATCTGGACGCGTTGCATCAGCGCGCCAGCGGCATTGAGTTGCTGAACGAAGAACAGCGCCAACAGCTGGAAAGCCAGCTCGTGGAGCTCAGTTCGCAGGAAAATGCCCTCAGCGAACAGACCCAGCGTCAGCAACGGGCGTTAAACTGGCTACAGCAATGGCAGCAGACGCAGCAGAAACAGCAGGAATACCAGCGTCAGTTGAGCGCCGTACAACAGGAGCAGGCTGAGGCAGAACCGCAACTTCAGCAGTTGGCGCGCAGCGAGCCGGCAGAGAAACTGCGCCCACTGCTCAACGAACGCAACCGCTACCGCAGCGATCAACAGGCGCTACAACAGCAGATTGCCCAGTTGACGCAGCAACAGGAGCAACAGCTTGCCCAGATGACCCCGTTGCAGCAGGCAGTGGAACAAGCACGTGCTCAACTGCAGGCGCATGTCGAACACCAGCAGATCCAACAACGTCTGATCGACGAGCAGATCGTCCCGCTCGACCACCAGATAACCCAGTTGCAAAAAACGCAGACAGAACTGCAACAGGCCTGCGATGCCGCCACGCAACAGTACGCTCAGCAACAAGCGGAGCTGGAACAACTTGAGGTTTTACGAGCCCGGCTCACCGCCCAAGCCGGACAGCAGCAGGAGCAGCTTAACGGCCTCACTGCCGCACTGGCAGCGCAGCAACAGCAGCAAAATGCGCTGGAAGCTCAAGCCCCCCTAACAGCGCTGCGCCAACGTCAGACCGAACTGGCCGAGCTGCGTCCGGTGCGCCAGCAATTATTTACCCTCTCCTCGCTGTTTGGCCAGGTCAGCGAACGTCTGGAACAACAACGCAAGGAGTTCACGGCCCGTCAGACCCAGCTCAGCGAGCTTGAAAAGCAGCTTGAAGAAACACGCCAGCAGTACAAACAGCAAAAAGCACATCAGACGGACGTAGAGAAAGCCCTTGAGCTGGAGCAACGCATCGTCAGCCTGGAGGCGGAACGCGCTCGCCTGCAAACTGGCGAACCTTGTCCACTGTGCGGCTCAGCCGAACATCCGGCCATCGAACAGTATCAGGCGGTAAAACCCTCTGAGACAGCACTGCGTCTGGCCGATATGCGCGTCAAAACCGAGGCTTTGTACACCCAGGGCACCGAGCTGCGCACCCGCTGCGAAAGCCTGAAAGAGCAACTGCAGCGCCAGCAACATCTTATCGGCCAAGATGAACAACAGCTGGCCGCTCATCGTCAGCAATGGCAAACCCTCAGCACGCCTCTGGCGTTTGATTTTGATCTGCAGGACACCGCTCGCCTTAGCCAGTGGTTAAGCGACTGCGACAATGAGGAGCGTCAGGCTCAGGCCGGTCTGCTGCAACACGAGCAGGCAGCCCAGGCGGTACAGCAGGCTAAAGACCGGTTGGCCGCACTGCAGACACAGCAGCAACAGGCGCAGCAAGAAAAGGCACTGCTGGACGAGCGTTTCAAACTGCTGGAAAAAAGCCACGCCGAGGCCCAATCGCAGCAGCAACGCCTGCAGCAACAGCGTCAAGAAGCAGAGCGAGCTCTGGGCGAACAACGTACGCAGCGGCTGGCGCTGTTTGGCGAACAGCAAATCGTGCAGGTGCGTGAACAGCTGCGTGCCCGGCAGACGGCCTGCGAAGAGGCTATACAACTGGCCGCAGAGCACTGGCAGAAGGCGCAGGAACAACGCGATCGTCTTGGCGGGCAACTCACCGGGTTGCAGCAACAGCTGTTGCACCTGGCCGAACGGCTGCAACAGGCGGAGCAAGATTGGCTGCAAGCGTTGTCCACCAGCGAATTCGACGACGAAGCGGCCTTCAACGCAGCGCTATTGAATGACGATCAGCGCCAACAATTGCAACGGCGCAAAGAGCAGCTGAAACAACGGCAGGTTGAAGCCAGCGCCCTGCTGACCCAGGCCGTAGCCAATCTGGAACAGCAACGCCAACAGCGTCCGGAAGGGCTGGATGAAAGCCAGGCCGATCCCCAAACCCTGGGCCAGGATCTGGCCGCGCTGGCGCAGCAGCTCAAAACTCTGCAGCTCCGACAGGGTGAAGTTCGCAACCAGTTGGAAAGTGATGCCGCGCGCCGTCTCAATCAGCAGTCGCTGTTTGAGCAAATCAGCCAAAGTCAGCAACAGTACGACGACTGGAGCTACCTCAATCAGCTCATCGGCTCCAAAGAGGGGGATAAATTCCGTAAGTTTGCCCAAGGACTGACGCTCGATCATCTGGTGTACCTGGCCAATAACCAGTTGGGCCGGTTACACGGCCGCTATCTGCTGCAGCGCAAAACCAGTGATGCACTGGAATTGCAGGTGGTGGACACCTGGCAGGCGGACGCACTGCGCGACACTCGAACCCTGTCCGGCGGTGAAAGCTTCCTGGTGAGCCTTGCGCTGGCGCTGGCGCTGTCCGATCTGGTCAGCCACAAGACCAGTATCGATTCGTTGTTCCTTGACGAGGGCTTCGGTACGCTGGATGCGGAAACTCTGGACACCGCGCTGGACGCACTGGACAGCCTGAACGCCTCCGGCAAAACCATCGGCGTGATCAGCCACGTTGAAGCCATGAAAGATCGTATTCCAGTGCAGATTAAGGTGAAAAAGGTGAACGGCCTGGGTATCAGCCGGCTGGAGCCGCAGTTCCGGCTGGAATAACGTGACCCTGAGCTCGGAAATGTGACCGTGGCGTCACTCCCCGGTCAAAAACATTGAGCCGCCGCTGACAAGGTTTATGATGCTATCGATAACAGGATTGTTACTGTAAATATACAGGCAAAACCTGACGCACGGGATCGCTCCTGGACGTCAGGTTTTTTCGTTTTCAGCATGCTGAAACATCCGGGAAAAACCATGAAGATCGCAAAAATACTTAATAATAACGTGGTGATTACGCTGGACGACCGTCAGGAAGAGACGGTGGTTATGGGAAAAGGTATCGGCTTTAAAAAGAAGGCTGGCGATCTGCTGGACGAAAACCTGATCGAGAAGGTCTTCACCCTTAACGGCAGCGAAATGGCTGAGCGCTTTAAAACGCTGCTGTCGGAGATCCCCCTGGCCTGCGTGACCACGGCCGACAAAATCATCACCCTCGCCCGCCAGCGCTTGCCGGGCAAGCTGCATAACATCGTTTATATCACGCTGACCGATCACATCCACTTTGCGCTGCAGCGCCATGCCCAGGGGCTGGACATCAAAAACGTGCTGCTGTGGGAAATCAAGAAGCTCTACCCGGCCGAATTTGCCGTCGGGCTGGAGGCACTGACGCTGATCGCCGAACGGCTGGGCACCACGCTGCCGGAGGACGAAGCCGGGTTTATTGCCCTGCACCTGGTCAACGCCCAGTTGAACGATGAAATGCACAACACCCTGCATATCACTCGCGTCATGCAGGAAATCCTGAATATCGTCAAATACCATTTCCGTTTTGACTACAACGAAGAAGCCCTGAGCTATCACCGCTTTATCACTCACCTGAAGTTCTTCGCCCAGCGTCTACTGGGTAAAAACTACGTCGACAGCGATGACGACTCACTCTATCTGGTGGTCAAAGAAAAGTACCCTGACTCCTTCGCCTGCGCAGGCAAGATCAATCAACACATCGAAAAAAACTATCAGCATCAACTCACGCGGGAAGAGATGATGTTTCTGACCATTCATATCGAACGGGTGCGCAGCGAAAGCGAGGCAAGATAGGTTTAGCGACGGGCGTCAAACACCCGAATGCCGTACGGCGGAAACCAACGTCAACCCTTCGGCCTGTGCCTGGGCGAGCAGCATGCGATCGAAATCTCCCAAATGCTGGCCGCGCTGACAAACACCAGATTAGCGGGGTCGGCGATTTGCTTTCTGGCCTTTTCCCCAGGCAGGCATCGTCTGTCAGCCACCACAGCAGCGCATGGGTATCCAGCAGCAGACGCCTCATTCATCAGCTAAGTTAGCTAAAGCATAGAGCGCGTCTGGTTTTTATACGGTGAATGGATTAAAGCGCGAGCAGGCCCGCGCTTTTTTGCAACAGTTACACTTGCGGCCACAGCCAGGCTGCACCGCGTACGCCGCTGGAGTCACCGTGAACGGCTTTACGGATCGGGGTTTCACACTCGCCACCGAAAACCCAGGATTTCACCAACTGCGGCACACGCTGATAAAGACGGTCCACATTGCTCATACCGCCGCCCAACACCACCACGTCCGGATCAAAAATATTGATCACGTGCGCCAGCGATTTGGCCAACCGCAGCTCATAGCGGCTAATGGCTTGCTCCGCCAGGGTATCTCCCTGCGCCACCAGCGCCATGATCTCA
Source organism: Serratia sp. GW822-FHT06E05 (assembly GCF_058799445.1). NCBI lineage: Bacteria > Pseudomonadati > Pseudomonadota > Gammaproteobacteria > Enterobacterales > Yersiniaceae > Serratia > Serratia sp. GW822-FHT06E05. The sequence goes on along the minus strand of NZ_JBXALM010000012.1, from coordinate 152,743 downwards.
TGCCCCTTTAGCGGATTACCGCTCAGGCGCGCATAATCGGTGGCAAAGCCGGTGCCGGAGATAAAGGTCTCGATACAGCCCTGCTTGCCGCAGTAGCAGGGAACCTCTGCACGAAAACGCAGTTCGTCATCGTCCAGCCACGGCAGCGGGTTATGCCCCCATTCGCCAGAGATGCCGTTACCGCCCGAATGCGCCTGGCCGTTGATCGCCACCCCTGCGCCGCAGCCGGTGCCAATAATCACCGCAAACACCGTTTGTTTGCCGGCGGCTGCGCCGTCGGTAGCTTCCGAAACCGCCAGGCAGTTGGCGTCGTTGGCGATACGGACTTCACGCGCCAGCATCGCCGACAGGTCTTTGTCCAGAGGTTGGCCGTTGAGCCACACCGAGTTGGCGTTTTTAACCAAGCCGGTATAAGGCGACAGCGTACCGGGAATGCCCACCCCGACCGATCCCTGCTGCCCAGTATTTTCTTCCGCCAGTTTCACCAGACCGGTGATGGCCTCCAGCGTTTGCTGATAGTCATGGCGCGGCGTGGCAATACGATGGCGGAACAGTTCCCGTCCGTCGTTGGCCAACGCGATCACTTCAATTTTGGTGCCACCCAGGTCGATACCAATGCGCACGATTTTTCTCCTCAATGCACAACAACGTTGCTACAGCCTAATGTAACCGGCTTTCGGGATCACCCCATTAACGCCGAGTGTGACGGCGATGGCAATTTCCGCATCAGAACCGCACCGGCTGCCGCTTATTAATTAGCCATCGGGTACACTGGATTTTATCAGTTAACCTATTGATAACATTTTTACGCATCATAAAATTCGGAGAGCAGCGATGAAACCTGCCATATTGATCGTCGACGACGATCCCGCTATCTGTGATCTGCTTTGTGACGTGCTCAATGAGCACGTGTTTACCGTACATGCCTGCCACCGGGGCAGCGAGGCGCTGACGCTACTCAGCCAGCAGCCGGATATTGCGCTGGTGCTGCTGGATCTGATCCTGCCGGACACCAACGGCCTGCTGGTTTTGCAGCAGATCCACCGCCTGCGTCCGGATCTGCCGGTGGTGATGCTGACTGGTCTCGGCGCCGAGTCCGACGTGGTGGTCGGCCTGGAAATGGGCGCCGACGATTACATCGCCAAACCCTTTAATCCACGCGTGGTGGTCGCTCGCGCCAAGGCGGTTTTGCGCCGTACCGGTGCGCTGGCGTTGGAACCTGCCGCTGTCGGCCAGACCAGAGCGGAGGGCTGGCAGTTCAACGGCTGGTGTCTGGACACCAACCGCTGCACGCTGCACAACCCTCAGCGCCAGGCTGTCGATCTGACTCAGGGCGAATACGGCTTGTTGCTGGCGCTGGTACAACATGCGCGTAAAGTACTGACCCGCGATCGCCTGCTGGAGCTGACCCACGGCGAAACGCTGGAGGTCTTCGATCGCACTATCGACGTGCTGATCATGCGGCTGCGCCGCAAGATCGAAATCAATCCGCACCAGCCCGAACTGATCCGCACCATTCGCGGGCTGGGTTACGTCTTTGCCGCCGACGTCAGCCAGCCGGTGGCTGCCGCCTGATAAAATCCTGCAGTTCCGGCAGCGGCCGAGCACCGTCGATAGCATTGGCGCACAGCAGGTTGAAACGCGCACAGGCATGCGCCAACTGCAGAGTCTCCACCAAAGGCCAGTCTTCATGGCTGGCGTACAGCACGCCGGCGCAGAACGCATCACCGGCGCCGACGCTGCCGACGATTTCAGCTTGCCTCACCCGCCATGAGGGTTGCCAACGCGCTTCGCCACCGCTCTCCAGCCCGTAAGCCCCTTCCGGGCAATGGATCACCACCCGCCGCCGCACACCGGCCTGCAATAATTGTTCTGCGGCCTGCGCCATCAGTGACTGCTGTAACGAGCCATTAGCCGTACGCAGCGCCAGTCCGGTAAACTCACCGGCCTCCAGCTCGTTGATCACCAGATAGTCCAGCCAGCGCAGCGCTGGCAACACCAAAGGCCGATAGCGAGGATCGCCCTGGCGCGACACCAGATCCAACGAAGTCTGGTAACCACGCTGCTGCATTTGCGCCAGCAGGCGTGCGCTACAGGTGCCGAATTCCTCGTCCGGACAATCCAGGCTGTCGAGCAGCAGCAGATAGCCCAGGTGGAAAATTTTATGATTGCTGTGCAGCGCGTCAAAATCGCCGAGGTCCAACAACCGATTCGCGCCCGGCGCATGGAAAAAGGTCCGCTGTCCACCCGGCTCGGTCATCACCTGCGACATCGAGGTCATCGCCGTTTCGCTGCGACGCACCCGGCCGCTGTCGACTTGGTACTGCGCCAGCATTTGCAAAATATAGTCACCATCGGCATCGCAGCCGATCAGCCCCAGCGCCGCCAGCGGCAACCCGGTTTCCATGCGCGCCAGCGTCAGCAATACATTAAGCGGCGCACCGCCGGTGGCACGCTGGCTATGTTCAATCTCCACCAGCCAGCCCGGCTGAGGCCAATGCGCAATTTGATGGACATGATCCACCAGCATGTTACCGGCAGAAACAATGCCACACCGGCTCATCACAACCGCCCGGCGCTGCCGAAAATATGCATCTGCTGCTGCACCACTTCGCTGATCGACCGCTCCACCGCCAACAGCACTTCGGCAAACTCATCATAAATCGCGTGACGCTGCGTCATCCGCTGTTCAATCGCCCCCAGCGCCGCTTGTGACATGCCGGTATAAAAGTTGATTTTGTGAATGCCCAGGCCGATGGCCCGCTTGAAGTCTGCATCGCTGATGCCGGAACCGCCGTGCAGCACCAAAGGAATGCCTGCCTGCTGCTGGATAGCCGCCAGACGTTCGAAATCGAGCTTAGGTTCGCCCTTGTATTTACCGTGCGCGTTGCCGATCGCCACCGCCAGTGCATCGATGTCGGTCAATTCGACAAACTCGCGCGCCCGCTGCGGGTCGGTAAATTTATTGCTGTCGGCCTCGCCATACAGAGCACCGCCTTCGTCACCGCCGACGGCACCCAGTTCGGCCTCCACCGAGACGCCCACCGCATGGCACATGCGCACCACTTCCTGCGTTTGGCGCACATTTTCTTCATAACTCAGGCCGGAACCGTCGAACATCACCGAGCTGAATCCGAGACGCAATGCCTGCACCACCGCCTCAAAATGCAGACCGTGATCGAGGTTCAACACCACCGGAATGTCGTGCTGCGCCGCCTCACTTTTGATCGCCGCGACCAAAGACTCCAGCGATACGTACTTAAAGTGGACTTCGGCAATATTGATGATAAAGGGCGATCGCACGGCCTGCGCCGCGGCAAACAACGCGCGCAGAAAATGGCTGTCGAGCACGTTGAACGCACCCAGCGCATAGCCGTGTTGACGCGCGTGCGCTAACCCCTGTGCCAGTGAAATCAATGCCATGGTGCATCTCCTTAATCGATAAAGCGCAAGTATTCGTTACACAGCAACCACTGGGGCGGCTGATCCTCTTCGATTTGGCTAAAGCGGCTGAGCGGCGTCAGGAAACGGTTATCGTTGTCGTCGTCATTCACCGTCGAAACCTCACCCACCAACACGTCGCCGAAACCTTCCTCGCCCCAAAAGCTGTGATAGATACCCGGCGTCAGGCAGATGCTTTCCCCCGGTGCCAGCCGCAGGCGTGAACCGGGGGCATGAGTCTGTCGGCAACCGTCCAGGGTCACGCTCACCGGGCTGTCGGCCAGCCCTTCCTGCTGATCGGCGTTATGCAGCTCGACGATCAGGTTGCCGCCACCGCGATTGATGATGTCTTCCCGCTTGCGCCAGTGGAAATGCATCGGCGTCACCTGTGCTTCGCGGCAATGCATGATTTTCTCCGCATAGCATTTGGCATAAGGTTGACCGCCGGGCGAACCGTTTCGCAACGTGAACAGCGTCAGCCCCTTGTGAGCAAAATCCTCGCCGCCGAACGCCGTGACGTCCCAGCCCAGCTTCAGGTCGAATACCTCCTGCCACGGCTGACGATCGAGCTGACGCCAAACGGTTGGGCTAAAGTGCGCAAAGGGCGGCAGATGGACGTCGAAGCGGGCAAAAAAATGCTGGGTTTGTTGCAGAATCTGGTTCACGGCGGAACGGTTCATATCGCCTCCGAAAGTGGGGATGAAATGAGGGGCCTGAGTAGCAGACCCCGCCGATAGCAGGTTATTTCACCGTCCAGCCTTTGTAGCTGCCGATATTGTTTTTATCGATCATGGTGACCGGGATCAGCACCGGCCCGGTTGGTGCGGGTTTACCCTGCAGGATTTCGTAACCGATCTCGACCGCCTTGGCTGCCATCACCTGCGGATCCTGTGCCGGGGTTGCCACAAACAGCGAGTTGCCGCGCTTGAGCGCCTCTTCGCCATCTGGCGATCCGTCTACGCCAACGATGAAGAACTCGCTGCGCTGCGCCTGCTTGGCGGCCAGATCGGCACCGATCGCCGTAGGATCGTTAATCGCGAATACGCCGTCGATCTTCGGATTGGCCGCCAACAGCGCGGTCATGATCTCCAGCCCGCCTTCACGGCTGCCCTTGGCGTTCTGGTTATAGGACAGCAGCTTGATCTCCGGGTGTTTCTTCAGTTCGGTCATGCAGCCTTCTACCCGGTTCTGTACCGCGGACACCGGTGGGCCGTTGATGATCACCGCGTTGCCTTTCTCTTTCAGGCGATCGCTGATGTATTTACAGGCCATGGCGCCGGCCTGGGTGTTGTCCGAGGTGATGGTGGCATCGGCACCTTCGGCCGCTACGTCAACCGCCACCACCACGATGCCGGCGTCTTTGGCGCGTTTCACCGCCGGGCCGATACCCTTGGAATCTGCGGCGTTCAGGATGATCATATCAACCTTGGCGGCGATAAAGTTATCGATCTGCGCCACCTGTTGACCGAGATCGTAACCGCTCGACACCAGCGTCACGTTAACCTTGTCACCGGCCAGTTCGCGCGCTTTCAGTTCCGCACCTTTGGTGATCTGCACAAAGAACGGGTTGGCCAGATCGCCCACCGTCACCCCTATCGATTTCAACTCTTTCGCCTGCACCAACGAAGCACTGCCGAGCGCGGCGGTAACCAGCAAAGCGGTAATCAATGGTTTGAAACGCATAGTGTTTTCCTCATTATTTTCTGAGATACGAAAAACCTGCCCCGGTGGGCGCCAACCAACCTTTCTTTCTCACTCAACCTTGCCCTATGGATTTCCAGTGGCAGCGAGTGCAAGTCACAACGCTGCGGCTTGAAAGAGGACGGGTAGATCAGTGTTGATAATTGCGGGTGCGGTACTTGTCGATTAACACCGCGATGATGATCACCGCCCCTTTGATCACCAACTGCCAAAAATAAGAAACGCCCATTAACGTCATGCCGTTGTTCAGGGTGGCGATAATCAACGCCCCTACCAGCGTGCCGGTAATGGTACCGATGCCGCCGACAAAGCTGGTGCCGCCAAGAATGACTGCGGCGATCGCATCCAGCTCATAGCCCATGCCGAGGTTGCCGTTGGCGCTGTAAAGCCGGGAGGCGCTCATCACCCCACCCAACCCGGACAGCAGGCCGCTCATGCCATAGACGAACAGCAGCACGGCACCGACCTTGATCCCGGTCAGGCGCGCCGCCTGCATGTTGCCGCCTACCGCGTAGATATGAACCCCCAGCGTGGTGCGGCGCAGAATGAACCAGCACACGGCAATCACCGCAAAGGCAATAATCACCAACCAGGGGATAGGCCCCAGGTAGGCGTTGCCGATCCATTCAAAACTGATATTGGAATTGATGATGGTGGTGCCGTCCGCCAACAGGTAAGCGGCACCGCGCAGTGCGGTGTAGGTACCGAGGGTGACGATAAACGGCGGCAGGCTGGCGTAAGCCACCAGAAAACCATTAAACAGCCCCATGCCCAAACCGGCCAACAGCGCCAGCGGGATCGACATTTCAGCCATGCCAGGCATCAGTGACACCGCCATCGCTACTACCGCGGTGGTGCCCAGCATCGAACCGACCGAAAGATCGATGCCGCCGGTCAGGATGATAAAGGTCATGCCCGCCGCCAACACGATGTTGATCGACGCCTGCCGGGCGATATTCAGCAGGTTGGCATCGGTAAAGAAATTCGGGGCAACAAAGCCGAAAACCGCGACGATCAGGATCAATATTGGCAAGATACCGACGGTTTGCATCATATCGCCCAACAGTGCCCGTTTCAGCGTCGGATTTTTTGCGCCTGGCGGCAATGGATTCGAAGTCATGGTCGGCTCCTTGAGCGTAGGGATGGAATTATTCATGCGGTAGTCGCCTGCGGTTGGGTGGTGTCAACGCCGGTGGCCAGCGTCATGATGTTTTCCTGGCTGATCTCACCGCCGCCCAGTTCCCCGACAATGCTGCCTTCGTGCATCACGTAAACCCGGTCGCTCATGCCGACCACCTCAGGCAATTCACTGGAAATCATCAGGATGGCCACGCCCTGCTGTGCCATCTGGCTCATGATGCGATAGATCTCGCTCTTGGCCCCCACGTCCACACCGCGTGTCGGTTCATCGAGGATCAGGATCCGTGGGCCAATGGCTACCCAGCGTGAAATCAGCAGCTTTTGCTGATTACCGCCGGACAGACCACCGGCCCGCACCTGAGCATGCGGCACGCGGATATTCAGCAGGCCGATAGCGTCACTGGAAATACGCTGCGCCTTGCGGCGATTGAGCAGGCCATAGCGACCGTCACGTTCCAGCGTCGCCATCACGATGTTTTCATGCGCGGCCAGATCGAGAAACAACCCCTGCTCCTTGCGGTTTTCGGTGAGGAAGCCGATGCCCAGAGCAATGGCATCGCGCGGCGAGTGGATACTGGCCGGCTTGCCGTCGACTTCCACCGTACCGCCACTGGACTTGCGCACGCCGAAAATCAGCTGCGCCAGTTCGGAACGCCCGGCGCCCACCAGCCCGGCAAGGCCGACAATTTCACCGGCGCGGACCTGAAGGCTGACCGGCTTCACCTTTTTGCCGTCAGTCAGGCCGTGCAGCGTCAGGCGAGGTTCCCCCACCGGGATGCCCTGTTCCTTATTGAACAAGTCGCTCAGCGGGCGGCCCACCATCATGCGCACCAACTCGCTGGCGGACAGCTTGTCGCGCATCAGGCTGCCAACATACTGACCGTCGCGCAGCACGCTGACGCGATCCGACAGCTCGTACACCTCCGCCATGCGGTGGCTGATATAAATGATTGCCATGCCTTCATCGCGCAGCCGTTTGATCAGCTCGAACAGTCGATGCGTTTCGCGTGAAGAAAGCGCCGCTGTAGGTTCGTCCATCACCAGAATGCGGCTGTTACGGTGCAGCGCACGCGCGATTTCCACCTGTTGCTGCTCGGCGATGGTTAATTTCATCACGCGATCGCCGGCGCTGAACTGCGCCCCCAAACGATCGATCACCTTCTGCGCTTCCAGCAACATCTGCCCGCGCTTCACCAGGCCGCCACGCTGGATCTCGCTGCCCAGAAAAATGTTTTCCGCCACCGTCAGATTCGGAGCCAAGTTCATTTCCTGGTAAATCAGCGTGATGCCTGCCGCCAGGGCATCTTTTGGCCCCTTGATGGCGAACGGCTGCCCATCGATAAAAATTTCCCCGCTGCTGGCGATATAAGCGCCGGCCAATATTTTCATTAAGGTACTTTTACCCGCGCCGTTTTCCCCCATTAGCGCGTGGATCTCACCGCGATACACCGTCAGGTTGACGCCTTTCAGCGCATAGAACTGACCAAAACTCTTGGCGATGTTGTGCATTTCCAGAATCGGGGTCGCGCTCATCGTCATACCTCAGGTTGCGGTTCGGATGGCATGCAGTTAACCACGCATAAATAAATGCAAAATGTCAGCGCCCGTTCATCTTTGTCATATTGTTAATGGGACGGGGATTTATACTGCGAACAGTCAGTTACGGGGGATTCGATGCGCAGACTGCCTTTCCTTGCCGGCGCGCGTGGGCGCCTGTTGATGTTCAATCTGCTGGTGGTGGCGGTGACGCTGATGGTCAGCGGCGTGGCGATCTTCGGTTTCTACCATGCGGGCAAGCTGCAGGAACAGATGCAGGCGCAAACCCTGGCAGAAATGAACGGCAGCATGGCGCTGAGCCGGGATACCTCCAACGTGGCGACCGCGGCTATTCGACTCTCGCAAGTGGTGGGTGCGCTGGAATACCAGAGCGAATCCGCCCGGCTGAAGCAAACGCAACTGGTGCTGCAAACCTCACTCAGCCGGCTGGCAGACGCCCCGTTGGCCCACAGCGAACCGGCGCTGGTCAAGCGCATCATCAGCCGCAGCAACGCGCTGGAAAGCAGCGTAACGCGCATGCTGGATCTGGGACACCAACGGCATCTGCAGCGCAATATCCTGCTCAGCGGGCTGTATCAGTCGCAGAGCACGCTGCGGCATATCGCCACCCTCAATCAGCGCAATAACCTTAACCAGCCCTCGCAGCCGCTGCTTAGCCAGATCGACCGGTTGCTGGCGATCGCCATACAGACCCCTACTCCCAAGGCCGCAGCCCAGCAGCTCGACAACGTTATGGCCTACTGGCCGCAACACAGCCCGGATGTCCTGGTAGACGAGAAAATGCGGCAGTTTCGGCTCAGCGAACAGCGCCTGCTGCCCGAAACGCTGGAGCTGGAGCAAAGCGACCTGGCCCTGGCCTATTACACCTACCATATCAAAGCGTTAGTCGCGATGCTCAACGACGATATCAACCTTTACGTGCAAAAGGTGGCCAACGAGTCGGAGCTGCGCACCCACCAGACCCATCATGAGCTCAGTTCCATAAGCTGGTTTATCGGCCTGTTCGCATTGCTGGCACTGGTGATTACCGGCTTCGCCGGACTGTATATCTACCGCAATCTCGGTTCCAACCTGACGGCGATCGCCGGTGCCATGACGAGGCTGGCGCGTGGCGAACGTGACGTCAGCGTACCGGCGCTGCAACGCCGCGACGAACTGGGCGAGCTGGCTCGGGCATTTAACGTCTTTGCCCGTAACACCGCCTCGCTGGAGCAGACCTCCCGCCTGCTGAAAGAAAAAAGCACCCAGTTGGAAACCACCTTTCTGGCGATGCGCGACGGTTTTGCGCTGTTTGATAACGACGGTCAACTGGTGGTGTGGAACCCGCAATACCCCGTGCTGCTGGGGCTCAACGAACACCAGCTGCACCGCGGCTTGCACTACCGCGAGCTACTGCAACAGGTTACGCCACCGGCGGGTCAACGTTGGGAAGCGGTGCTGGCCAACCTGTCTAGCGAACTGCCACAGCCGCAGGAACTGCGCCTGAGCGATGGTCGTACCGTAGAGCTACGCTTCAGTCCGGTACCGAACCGTGGCGTAGTCAACGTGGTGCTGGAACGCACCGAGCGCAAAGCGCTGGAAGAAGCGCTGCTGCACAGCCAGAAAATGAAGGCGGTCGGCCAGCTCACCGGCGGCCTGGCGCATGATTTCAACAACCTGCTGGCGGTGATTATCGGCAGCCTGGAACTGACCACTCAACAAACGCAGGACGCACAGACCGAACAGCGCATTATTCGGGCACTGAAGGCCGCCGAACGCGGCGCACAGCTTACCCAGCGGCTGCTGGCCTTTTCCCGAAAACAGGCGCTGCACCCGCAGGCCATCACGCTGCAATCGCTGGTGGAAAATTTGCAGGAGCTGTTGCGCCATTCACTGCCCAGCACGCTCTCGCTGAGCATCGAGGCACAGCGCCCTGGCTGGCCTGCCTGGATCGATGCCAATCAGTTGGAGAACGCGCTCATCAACCTGGTGGTCAACGCGCGGGATGCGATGGAAGGCCGCAGCGGCGTGGTGAATATTCGCATCTACAACCAACGGGTGGTGCGCAGCGGCGGCAAAAAGCAGGACATGGTGGCGCTGGAAGTGATTGATACCGGCTGCGGCATGTCGGAAGAGGTGAAGGCTCAGGTGTTCGAACCCTTCTTCACCACCAAGGCGGTAGGCAGCGGCAGTGGCCTGGGGCTGTCGATGGTTTACGGCTTTGTCCGCCAGTCCGGTGGACGGGTCCAGATTGAAACCGCGCCGGGCAAAGGCACGTTGGTGCGCCTGCAGCTCCCGCGAGCGCCTACGGCGGCGATAGAGGAAGTTCCCGCCCCGCAGCTCGAAGAATGCAAGAACACGGATAATCTGGTGCTGGTACTGGAAGACGAAAATGACGTTCGCCATACGCTGTGCGAACACTTGCACCAGCTCGGCTACCTGACGCTGGACAGCGCGGACAGTCAGGAAGCTTTGGCGCTGCTGCGCCAGACGCCGGATATAGACATACTGATCAGCGACCTGATGCTGCCGGGCGAACTGGACGGTGTGCAGGTGATTGGGCTGGCGCGAGAGATTAACCCACTGCTTACCGCCTTGCTGATCAGCGGCCAGGACATCCGCCGTCAGCACGAAGAAAATCTGCCAAACGTTGAACTGCTGCGTAAGCCTTTCAGCCAGAGGCAACTGGCGTTGGCGCTGCAACGAGCACGACGTTCAAACGCGGACGGCGACGCAATTCGGAGGGAATGAGGCGATTTTTCGCCTCTGATTCGTTATTATGCCGCCCTGCTTTTGATGAATAAGCGTGCCAGGTGCACGCCCAGCCAGGGATAACATTATGCTGTGGTTTAAGAATTTGATGGTTTACCGTTTGAGCCGCGAAGTTGCGCTAAACGCGGATGAAATGGAAAAACAGCTCAGCGCTTTTGCTTTCACCCCGTGCGGCAGCCAGGACATGGCGAAAACCGGCTGGGTCTCCCCGATGGGCTCCCACAGCGACGCATTGACGCATGCGGTTAACGGCCAGATCGTCATCTGCGCACGTAAGGAAGAAAAAATCCTGCCGTCGCCGGTCATCAAGCAAGAGCTGCAGGCCAAAATTGAACGCCTCGAAGGCGAGCAGCACCGTAAACTGAAGAAAACCGAAAAAGACGCGCTGAAAGACGAAGTGCTGCACAGCCTGCTGCCGCGCGCCTTTAGCCGTTTTAACCAAACCTTTATGTGGATCGACACCGTTAACGATCTGATCATGGTTGACGCCGCCAGCGCCAAGCGCGCGGAAGATACCCTGGCGCTGCTGCGCAAAAGCCTGGGCTCTCTGCCGGTAGTGCCATTGACCATGGAAAGCCCGATCGAGCTGACGCTGACCGAATGGGTGCGTTCAGGTGAGCTGCCGGCCGGCTTTATTATTCAGGACGAGGCGGAACTGAAAGCGATTCTGGAAGACGGCGGCGTGATCCGCTGCAAAAAGCAGAACCTGATCAGCGATGAAATTGCGGTACATATTGAAGCCGGCAAACTGGTAACCAAGCTGGCAGTGGACTGGCAAGAGCGCATTCAGCTGGTGCTGGCGGATGACGGCTCGTTGAAGCGTCTGAAGTTCGCCGATACGCTGCGTGAGCAGAATGACGATATCGATCGTGACGACTTCGCCCAGCGTTTTGATGCCGATTTCATCCTGATGACCAGCGAATTGGCGGCGTTAATCAAAAACACCATCGAAGCTCTGGGTGGCGAAGCCCAGCGTTAAGTACACAAAGGCGCAAATCGCTGCGCCTTTGTTCCACATGAGTAGCTTCGCAACACAGATAGCATACCCAAATTAATTGGAGTTGCAGCTAGGCGGCAAGTGCGGGAATCCCCAGGAGCTTACTCAAGTAAGTGACTGGGGTGTGCGTATGCAGCCAACAACGCAGCAGCTTCAAGTAAGAAGGGTATGAATTACTTGCTCAAATAACGGCACAGATAAGCGGTTGCATCGGCAACCTGCAGGTTGAACTCACTGTGGCCCGGTACGAAGAACTTCTCACCCGGCATAAACACCTGCCAGTCCGGCGAGCCCGGCAGCAGGACTTTCAACGCCCCGGTAATCACGGTCATTTCTTCCGGCTGGGCGGTGGTGAAGGTGTACTCACCCTCTTCCATCACACCGACGCTGGTAAGGCCGATGCTGCTACTATCGAAACCGATAGACTTCACTTTTCCGGCAAAATACTCGTTCACTTTCAGCATAGACTGGCACCCGCGTAATCAACTTTATGGGAAATCCATATTGGGGGATTGTGGTTGATCTGTCACTGGTTTTTCACGCGAAATGCGATCGCGACGCAGAGTAAAATTCTGCCGGGCAATGGCTCCTCAGCCTGGCACTCTGGATCCGCTGATAAAAACGCGCCAGACAGCCGCTGTCATTCGCCAGACTAAGGATTTATTCTATATTAAATCAGTTAATTAGCTCAGCCGCCAACTTGGCGACCAGCACGTTGGACAGCAGCACCGGTCTTTCAAGCCGCGCCTGCAGGAAATCGCGATGCTGGCGGTGATAGCCGATGCAATCCAGCACAACCACCTGCGCCCCTTGTCGCTGCAACTCACTTGCCGCCCGTTCCAGCACCGCGTCGTCCGCCAGATAGGGACTGGCCACGGCGAAACAGGGCGGCGTCGCCAGCCGTTGCCATTTGCCTGCTTGCTGGCTGATTTGCTCCGCTACCGGCACCACAATGCCGACCCGATGCTGGCTGACAATGGCGGAAATCAGCGGCGGAATAATGCGATCCGGCTCCAGCAACAGCGCGCGTTCGGCGTGCAGTCGGCCAAATTCTCCGGTGCATAGCGGCAGGATCACTTCACAGCCCTCGGCTTCCAGCTCACGGATTTTCTGCTGCAATCCCTTTTCGACCCGCGAGGCGCCCAGCCTCACCTGCGTACCGTCCAACAATCGTGAAACCAGCACCTTCTCACCGGCCATAGGAGCGTAGCCTTGGTCAATCTGGCCGAAGCTCAGTCCATCCAACAGCCCGACATGCCTCACCTGATCCGCGGGCAGAAAAGCCGACAGCAGCGGCATGATGTCGTTACGCGGCGCCTGGCCGATAGTCAGCGTGGCAAATGAGGCATTCATCCGGTTATTTCCTTTTTTGCAGGTGGCTGAGGCTGCCGTACAACGCCAGAAGCTGCGCGTATTCATCGGCCTGGTAAAACTGGCAGGTACCGCGCCCGAACTCTTTCGCCACTTCCACCGCAAACTTCACGGTCAGCGCAATATCCACTTCATGGCTGGCACCGGTACCGCAGCCCGGCACCACCGACTCGGTACAGATCGCTACGCCAACCACCGGCGCAGAAGTCGCGGTGGAAGGTTGCAGGATGCTGTTCAGGTGATGCACCCCATTGCCGTACGGCGTTATGTCCTGCGTGGTGATCGGGAACGTCACCGCCGGACGACCGCTGGTCATCTCCATAATCCGCAGCAAGTCTTCCGCCACCCGCAGGATGTAGCCTTCTTTCACCGTCGGCGACAGCGCGTAACCTTTGTGATTGATGATGCGGTTGCCTTTGGTAGTGTCGATAGACAAGATTGCATCGGCTTCCGCCACCACTTCATTGTCGTTCATCGTCACGTCGTCGATTGGCGAATCCATAAAATCGACCGGATCATGCGGGCGGGTTGGCGCGTCAGGGCAAATATGGGTAGTGATAATGACATCCCCCGGCAACACGTCCCCTTTACGCTGCATTTCTGCCAGCTTCAACGCGCTGGCAATCGCGGCAATTGCCCCGTCGCCGTCGGACACCAAGCCGATGCGCGTAGGCCGCGCACCGATGCCGCCCAACCGGCCGACAATGCCCAGGGTTGGCGCATCCCCACCCTGGTTTTTACCGGCGCTGCCGGGGATATCGATGCGCACGAAATCGGTGGCGCCTTTCGGTCCGCTGGCACGCAACGTACTGGCCCGGATGCCGGGATAAGACGCAAACAGATCGACGACGTCCTGACCGCTCACGTAGGCATTATCTATTAATTCAAAAACCTGCAGCGTTTGTTGCAAACTCATAATCGGCTGACCTCACAATTTAACCGGGGGGTTATTTCCCTTTGCTGGAAAAAATCGAATTGAAAAAGTTGTACAACGCGTCACCGGCAATAAAACCGGCCGCCATGATCTCCATCGGCGTGCGGCCCTTGTCGCCCCAGCGACGGATAATCAGGATGCGCAGCGCAATGCCAAGGAGCACCGCCCACCCCGCCAACGCGTTGTTGATCAGCAGGCCCGTAGCTAACAGCACGCCGAGCTGGCGTTTGGGCCCGCCAATCAGCTGCACGATGGCCCCGGGAATGGCCCAGATCAGCAAGCTGAAGGCAATGCCCGGCTGAGCGCCCGCCTCGATGGTTTTGGCGTACACCCGCGCTACCGGTGGGATCAGGTCCTGCAGGAAGTAGCTGCTGTAAGCGAAGTACACCACCGGGATGGCAATAACAAAGGCGATCAAGGCGGCAAACAGTTGAATGCGACGCCCCAACAGCTCCTGCTGCAAATCTTTGCCGTAGCCGCGCAGAATAAAGCCGGCTTTCAGATCAAACCCCATGTCGGCAAACGCCGGGCCAGTGGCGGCAGTAAACCCGGTCAGCACGCACAGTGCCACCGGCGGAAAACCAATCAAAATGCCGATGATCAGGGTGATCAGCGCCACCGCAAAGGCCGGGAACCAGCCAGAGTGCATGGCGGCGATACCGACGATCAACTCATGCACAAAGGCGGCGAACGCGGCATAAATAACAAACAACACCAGCATGGTCAGCGACATCTCGCTATACAGCCCGCCGGCCAACGCCAGCAACGCAGCGATAACGATATAGCCAACGGCTCCCAGCCCCAGCGCCTTGCTGACTTCGCTATCTGCCTGGCTGTAACCGGCTGCGTCGACGTTTTTGCTACGGATCACCTGCACCACCTGGATCAACGCCACCAATCCGGCGCCAACCATTACCCCATGAGGAATAAAATGCGCATTGATGTCGAAACCCGCCATAGGTTCTGCGTAGGCGCGCAGCAGCAGGCCGACGCCAAACATCCCCAAAGCCCAAATATTGCCGATAAATGCGGTGCCGAAGGCCGCCATCGGGATTTTAAGCATCGACCCGGCGATCCCCACCGCCACGCCCACCACCAGTAACCAGGCCTGTTTGCCCCCCCGATCGCCGGCCTTGATGGCTTCCGCCGCCGCAACGCCAGGCGGCCAGGCGTTGGCGGCAGGAAAGATTTTGGTGTCAAACATGCGATACAGCAGATAGGCGTCAAGCAACATTGCCACGGCCACACCGCAAAACATCGGCAGGATCAGCTGCGGCTGCCCCATCACATAAGGCACGGCAATTGGCATCAGCAATGAATTGGCAGCGCCAAAGGTGGCGGAGGAAATCACCGTTTGCGCCAGGTTTTGCGTATGTACCGATCGATAACGCTGGAACATTTGCAGCGGAATGCGCGCCAATAGCATCGCGAACAGCGCCCCGATGATCGACGTATTGGGGGTCACGCCCAACGTAGTGATTAGCTGCACACCGATGATCGCCCCAACGATGGACAGAATCACCATCACCAGCAGCGTACCGATATCTTTCAACGGATTTATGGTGGTATTGGATTTCATAGAGTCAATTTCCCTGAATATTCGCTGGCGCATGGCAAAGGTCATTTTTCGGCGTCAGGCTGCCGTCGTAGTTCCGGTATTTGGAACTACGATTTGAATTAATAATTTTTTGACCCGTAACCTTAAGTGAAATAACTAACGAATTCCCTGGTGTTGGCTTTCATTAATTACTCCGTGCTAGCAGAACTATTTCGATGCGTTATTTGATCTGTTGCCAATAATCATCACCGAACTTTTCCGCTAATTGCCGAGATACCGTCATCAACGCTTCTAATACGGCAGGAGAAAACGGTTGTTCGTCCGCTTGGGTGGCAAAGGATAAACAGAGCCCCACCGTCTCATTGCGGTGTTTGTTGGTCACCGCTGTCGCCAACGAACTGATACCCTGCAAGGTTTCGTTACGCGCCAGGGACCAGCCCTGCCGCCGAATCTGCGCCAGCTTGCTCAACAACGCATCCGGCGATTGCGGGGCATTGGGCGAAGCCACACGGTAACCCGCGGCATAGCGCGCAATAGCCTGTTCATCGCTGTCACGCGCCAAAATTGCCCTGCCCACCGACGTTTCCGCCGCCGGTGAACGGCTGCCCGCCGGCGTCACTACCTGGAGGAAGTGACGGCCCGGGAACATGCGCATCACCATGATCTCCTGCCCCTCGAGCACCGAAACATAACCCGTGCAGCAAGTCAGTTGACTGAGCTGCACCATGCTGGCCGCCACGCTGTCCACCAGCGGTGTCGACAAATAATGGCTGGAAACCGATAACAGCAAGCGACCGATTTTATACAGCTTGCTGTCGGGATCGCGCTCCAGCATGCCCTGTGTTTCCATGGTCTGCAGCAGGCGCGATACGGTACTTTTCGGCAGCGCCAGTTGGTTCACCACATCGCTGAATGAAATACCGGGTTGTCCGTGCATCATTCGTTGTTGTGAAAATAACTTTAATACCGCTGCGGCATTTTCCAGGGTTGTCATGGCACGCCTTGTTCCACTATATGGAACTTAGTTCCTGTTCGATAATTAGAAACTAAAACTCGCACAACTTATCGTCAAGCAGTTTATTTTTTACGCTGCGGAAAATTAAAGAGAATGATGCTTTTGAAAATAAAATAGCGGAAAGATCGCCAAAGTCATGAGGGAAATTAATTTGCACATCTACTTAAGCTGGGGGAAATATCAGCACAAGCTGCTGAAAACGCCATTCACCTGAGCAAACAAAATACGCTTTGCCGCCCCAGAATCAGAAGCGAGCGTTATGCAGACTGAAATCGATCGGCACAATTAACTCCACCACACCGTTATAGAAAGTGTCGCCCGGCAGCGTAGGCAAAACGAAACGCGTCTTTGGGGTAACGTTTAAGGCGGTTGAGACGACTACGCCTGCTGCAACAACATCAGCATATGGCGTTGAAACAACGCCTGTAACTCGGAATTGGACATCTCTTTTCCCAGAAGTGAAACACCCATAGGGGCGATAAAAATCACAAAATGATGATCAATAAAAGACTGGAAAACAGAGACTATAGCGGTAAAAACAAGAAACCGGCTTTACGCCGGTTTCTGAGGGATAACGGTTAGTCTTCCAACGCAGGGTCCTCATAGCGGTGCTTGGCATCCAACGCTTCCTGCTCGGTTGCGTGCTCGCTGAGCAGCGTATTGGGTTCTATATCGTCGGTGCGCACCTCGAAACGGTGCATATGCAAGCTGGGATCGCCCCGGTCAACGGCGACCACTCGGGCGGTTCTCGGATAGCCTGGTCGGTTATTTTCGCGCATGTTGATCTCCCGTGTGATTCCACAGGATTAAGTATAGCAGCGCGATTTATACCGACATGCGTGACCCCAGATCGCGATCGGCGTGATCGCCTTCCAGCAGTTGCGTCAGTTCATCGCAGGCGCAGATTTTGCCGTCACGTACGGTGAAATGCGCCAGCACCTTAACCAGACTAAGGCTGCCATCGCGCTTTTCCACCCGCACCCTATGATGCGTCAACACCGAATCGTCCTGTCCGGCAATGGCGACCATCTCCAGCGTCATGCTGCGAGTCAACTGCTTGAGCAACGCCATGTGTTGCACAAACTGCATGTAGTCCAGCGTCTTGCCGTCCACCTGTTGACGGTAATCCGCACTGAAAAGCTCAGCGATCAGCGTCGGCTGATGTTGCGGGGCGGCGACAACCTTTTGCAAGGCATCGAGCACCAGGGCTGTGGGGGTTTTCGGGGTCATGGTTGATCTCCAGAAGTGAATGACGCGGAGATCATAAAACGAACAAGGCATGGCATAATAACCACACTCGGACTTTTAATACTGCAAATCGGCCAATCATTATGATCCTGCAGAGCCAGCGACTTTGGCATGAGAAAAAACACCTGACGCCCTGGCACCAGCATGCCAGCGGACAGATCTACCTGTTGACCCATGGCATGATGGCGTTGGAAACCCGGGAGCGCCAATGGGCAATGACCGCCGGCAGTATCGGCTGGCTGCCACCCAACTGTGCGCACCAGGCACTGGCATGCGGCAACGTCGTCGGCTGGAGTCTGTATCTGCCGGAGTCCTACTGTGCGACGCTGCCGGCGCAGCCGCATCTGAGCCCTGCCTCCGCGTTGATTCAGGCGTTAATGGAACGTATTGCTCCTTTTGCCGGACAAGAGCTGGATCCGGCGCAACAACGCCTATTGCGGGTCTTGTTGGATGAGATTTCTGTGGAAGAGAGCGTACCGCTGCAGTTACCGCTACCGCAGGACGCCAGGTTGTTGAAAATCGCCCGCGCCCTGCTGAATGAACCCGCCAGCGCGCGTACCCAGAGTGACTGGGCCGCCTGGGCCGGGGTGAGCGTACGCACCCTCAGCCGCCGTTTTATCAGCGAAACCGGTGTGACCTTCGCCCGTTGGCGCCAGCAAGCACGGGTGATTCGCTCGCTGGAGCCGCTTTCGCGTGGTGAATCGGTCGGTCGAATCGCCGGCGAATACGGTTATGACAATGTCAGCGCCTATATTGCCGCCTTCCGTCAGCGTTTTGGCACCACGCCGGGGCTGTATTTTAGTCAGCCTCAGTCGGTAACAGCGCCTGACGCGTCGCGTTAAGAAACTGTTCTGACAGCGCATCGCCCTGCGTTGCCCTTGCCAACGTCAGTGCCCCCACCAGCATCGCCATCTGCACCAGCGCCTGCTGTTGTCGTTGGGGTTGTTGTTCATCTGGCGAAAGCGACTCCAGCCGCGCCAACATGGCTTTCACACCGCTCAGGTAAGCCTGATGCACGGGTTTATCCGCCTCTTCGCGCGCCACGTCACCGGCCAGAGCGGCAACCATGCAGCCTTCGCCCGGGCAGTCGCGGTGCCTGACGTTCAGATAGGCGTCAACCAGAGTCTGTAAATTGTGCTGGTCGGGCTGACGGCTGGCTGCTTCCCAGCGCTGAGCAGATTCCTCTGCCGCCCTGCGGCTGGCCACCGCCGCCAGTTCGTCCTTGGAAGCAAAATGGCCATAGAAACCACCGTGCGTCAGCCCCACGGCCGCCATCAGATCGTTAACGCTGACGCCATTCAGGCCGCGTTCGCGGAAAAGCTGTGAAGACACCTGCTCAATCGCCTCGCGATTGCGCTCCATCTGCTGCTTTGAAACCCGTGCCATGGCATTTTCTCCTTATCAATCAGGCATCATCTTAGGCTATCCACCGACAGCGCTCAATAGATGATGCCTTTCATCCAAAGAGTCAGGCGCGCGGGGTACGCGGCGCGGCAAAGCGGGAACTGTCACCGCCCTGCGCACGCGCCAGCGTGTCGGCAATCTGCCGGTGAGGCGTGCCCGGTTCAATCGCGCTGACCCGATCCAGACGCGCCATCTGCTGCTCGTCCAACGTCAAATCAAGCGCCGCCAGCGTATCCTCTAACTGGTCCAGCGTGCGCGAACCCAGAATAGGGATCAGACTGGTGCTGGAATGCGCGGCCCTGTTGCGCAGCCAGGCGATAGCAACGTGGGTCGGCAGGGCCTGGTGTTCTTGCGCAATCGCCAGCACTTCATCCAGCAACGCGGTGTCTTTTTCGCGATGCACCAGGCGCCCCAACTCACTCAATCGACCAGCATCGCTATGGCGATACTTCCCGGTCAACAAACCACCGCCCAGCGGCGACCACAGGGTGGCGGCCATCCCCAGCGCTTCGGCCATCGGCAGCAATTCACGTTCTGCGGTCCGCTCTACCAGGCTGTATTCCACCTGTATACCTGCAATGCGCGCCCAGCCACGCAGTTCTGCCAGCGTATCTGCGCGGGCAATGCGCCAGGCTGGGAAGTTGGACAACCCGGCATATTGGATCTTGCCGGCGCGGATAAGATCGTCAAAGCTGCGAACGATCTCTTCAAGCGGCGTCAGGTTGTCGGAAAAATGCGCCCACAGCAGATCGATACGATCGGTTTTCAGCCGCTTCAGGCTGCTCTCTACCGAGGCAATCATGTTTTTGCGGCTGTTGCCGGTAGAGGCAATACCCGCGTCCGGCGCAGCACCCAAGGTGTATTTAGTGGCGACCACGAAACGGTCGCGTTCGGCGGCGATGAAATCCCCTACCATCTGTTCTGACTGGCCGAATTGGTAAGTATCAGCCGTGTCGATAAAGTTGCCGCCGGCGTCGACATAACGATCGAAAACCTGTTTGGCCTGTTCTTTTTCCGAACCGTAGCCCCAGCCGGTGCCAAAGTTGCCGGTTCCTAATGCCAGTTCAGAAACGCGCAGGCCGGTATTGCGGCCAAAGGTGGTGTATTTCATGGTAAAACCTCACGATTACGTTGCATTTATCAAAATAGATGATGGTCATCATTATTTTATATATGTCATTCATCATTTATAAAAGCAAGCGCAATCTGCGGCGAAGGCAAAAACCAAGGGAAGATACGAAGCGCTCGGGCACGCGGCACGGTGCCCGAAAATGTCAGAGGGGATTACTTTACCGTTTCCAATTGCAGTACGGCGAGGATCTTTTCAACCACCTGCTGTGGGTTACCGGTACCGTCCATCACGTAGTGCGCGGTCTCCTGATACAAGGCCTCGCGGGCGGCCAGCACTTCCAGCATCTCCTCAGCGATCGGACGACCGGTCAGCGTGGGGCGTTGCGCGTCTTGCGGGTACTCTTCCAGCCGCTGCGCCAACACCTCGGCCGGTGAGCGCAGATAAATGACGGTGCCGTGCTGACGCATAAATTGACGGTTCTCTTCCGCCAGGATCGCACCGCCACCGGTGGCAACTACAGTTGACGGTTGGGTGACGGTTTGCAGAGCAATGCTTTCACGGCGGCGAAATCCCAGCCAGCCTTCATTTGCGACCATTTCCGCCACGCTCATTTGCGTGGTCTGTTGCATAAACAGATCGGTATCGGTGAATTGATAGCCCAGCGCCAACGCCAGTGCACTGCCCACCGTGGTTTTACCGGCGCCGCGCGCGCCCACCATAAAAATGGTTTGTGTCATTACGGGTTGTCCCTTATACGGTGACTTGAATGCGTTAGCACGCCAAAATCCAGCGTGCAGATCGTGCGATGGCGTAGTTGCTGCATCATACCGCCATCAGCCTGTATTTCAATATTTACGATAGTGTAAATTCCATGGCACAGCGGCTGCCTGCAGCAAAACCCTGCGCCACCTCTTCCGCCAACCTTGCCCTCAACGACAGGCTGAGCCGTTCGGCGGCTATCGGACTGAACCCCAGACGCCGGTAATAAGGCGCATTCCAGGGCACGTCAATAAAAGTGGTTAGCGTCAGGCGCTGCGCGCCCGATAACGCGGCCAGTGCCGCAACCTCAACGAGCAGGTGGCGCCCGATGCCCTGACGTTGCCAGTTGGCAGCCACAGACAGTTCGGCGATATGCCAATCCTGCTGTTGTGGCACGACGGCGATAAAGCCGGCAACCTCCCCCGCCGCACCTTCCGCCAGCCATTCATTCTGTCGCTGAATAAAATCAGCATGCTGCTCTGCGCTCATCACCGGACCTTCAGCGATAAAACGCCAGGCCGGTTGTTGATGGAACAGCTGCGCCGCCGAGCGCTCAACGGCTATCAGTTGAGCGATATCCTGCGGCTGCGCCAAACGGATTTGCAGGCTCATCGGGTTCTCCTTAACAACGGGGCCGGCTATTTAACCAGATTTCCCCGACGGCAGATACCTGCTCGCCGGGACGTATTCCTGTACGAAAAATCAGAAGTCGACACTGGCGCGCAGCACCACTTCTCGCGGTTCCCCTACCGCCACGCGCAAATTGCCGCCGCTGGAAGGGTAATAGGTTTTGTCGAACAGATTCTTCACGTTCAATTGCCACTTCACCCGATAACCCTGCACCGGCATGGTGTAAGCGGCGAAGGCATCGGCAACGGTGTAATTATCAAGACTGAAACTGTTGGCAGCGTCGCCTGGACGACGGCCAACATAACGCGCCCCTGCGCCAATGCGTACGTTGTCGCCGCTATACAGCCCTGGGGAACCCAGATCCTGCGTCAGGAACAGCGAGGCGGTATGGCGCGCCACGTTGGTCATCTCCTTACCCTTGTTGTCCGGGTCATCTACCACCCGCGCGTCGGTGTATGCGTAAGAACCGATCATGCTTAACGAATCAGTGATGTTGCCGGCAACATCCAACTCCACGCCCTGCGAGCGTACGCGTCCGGCGGTTCGGGTGACGGTTTCACCATCCACCAGTTCGCTGACCATCACGTTACGTTTGGTGATGTCGAACA
The DNA here is from genome assembly GCF_058799445.1 of Serratia sp. GW822-FHT06E05. Classification (NCBI taxonomy): domain Bacteria; kingdom Pseudomonadati; phylum Pseudomonadota; class Gammaproteobacteria; order Enterobacterales; family Yersiniaceae; genus Serratia; species Serratia sp. GW822-FHT06E05. The sequence goes on along the minus strand of NZ_JBXALM010000012.1, from coordinate 130,557 downwards.
ACGCCAGGGTCCCGGTAACGCCGTTGGGCAATTCGACCTTGCTGCCGACTTCCCAGGCCTTACCCTGCTCCGGCGGCAATGAGCCAATCTGGCTGGCAATGGACGAGTTTGGCTTGAAGGACTCGGTGTAACTGCTGTACAGCGACACATAGGGCGTCAGTTTGTAGACCACCCCGGCGCGCGGCACTAATTTGCCGTCGGAGCTGTCGGTGTTGGTGACAAACGGCCGCCCTTTACCGGCAAAAACGTCAAAAGCGTCATAACGCAGCCCGCCCATCACCAACCATTTATCGGTCAATTGAACGGAGTCCTGCATAAACCAGCCGTAGCTGGTGAGGTTTTCACGCTGATCGCTGTCTTTGGCACTGACGGCGTTCGAGGTTGGCATCAGGCCATACACCGGATCATAGATATTGAAATCGCTGTTCTTCTTGCCACGGATCATATCGCCGCGGTAGGTACGGTTATCTTCAAAATCAAAGCCAAACAGCATCTGGTGGTTGATGCTGCCCCAGTCAACGTCACCGTTGAGCGTCAGCTGTACCGCGTTGGCATGGCTGACAGCATGGGCGGTGGAGTCGGCCTGGCGCGACAGCACGCCAGTTTCAGGATCCAAAGCCAGCGCGCGCGCCTGATTGTCACTGTAACTGTTACGGCTATAGGCGTAGGTCAGAGAGCTTTTCCAGCTTTCATTCAGCACCTGATCAACCTGCAGGGTGACGCTGTCCTGATCGCCCCGCGTGGCGTTATAACTTTCGTCGAAGCGGCGGTCGCTCGGCGTATTTACCGGTTTGCCGGTGCGCGAATCAATGATGGTGCCGCGGTCGAACGGCACCAGATATTCCATATGTTCGTAGGCAACGCGTACCGTGGTGCTCTCGCCATACCACATCAGCGACGGCGCAATCACCGTTTGGCGGTTACGACCAAAGTTACGCCAGTAATCGGTTTCATCGTGATCGACAATCATCCGGTAGGCGAACCCGGAGGTACCAAGCGGACCGGTGACGTCCAACTGACCGCCGCCGCCCTTGAAGCTGCTGCCCCAGCCTTCCACATGGGTGTGCTGCTGCAGCTGCGGCTTTTTGGTGATCATGTTGATCATCCCGCCCGGTTCCCCCATGCCGTAAAGCATCGAAGCCGGGCCTTTCAGCACCTCAACCCGCTCAGTGGTCGGAGTAAAATTACGCGCCTGCACCGAACGAACGCCGTCACGCAAAATGGAGCCGTCGCGGTTATCACCAAAACCGCGCTTCATCACCGCGTCCTGGGTACCGCCCAAGGTGTTCGCCTGGGTAATGCCACTGACGTTATACAGCGCTTCATCCAGGCTGCTGACCGCCTGATCGGTAATCACCTGCTGCGGCACCACGTCGATTGCCTGCGGCACGTTCAGCAGGCTGGTCTCGGTTCGGGTGCCGGTCACGCTGGTCAGCGGCTGATAACTTTGCACGCCCTTCGCAGAGGCCTGGCCGACCACCACCAGCGTTTCCCCTGGTTCTTTTTCGGCGGTTTTGTCGGCGCCGATCGCCGGTGCAGACGCACAGGCCGCCAGAGGCAGTGCGCACCACCAGCCGCGCTGGGTATTATTCATTTTGTAACTGACTCCAATAGGTCCCTGAAAAAGGTAACGGCAAAAATTGTTGATAGAGTTGCTTAAAGGTCTGTTGCGGGTTGATGTCAGCAAACAGATCCGGGTAAAACGCTTTGGCGAACATTTCGACCGCCACGACGTGGTACGGGCTGAGATAGAAGTTGTGCCAGATACTCCAGGCCTGATGATTTTTTATCGCTTTCAGGTTGGCGAGCATCGGCTGTTTTTGCATGATCTGACGGAAGCTTTCATCCGCTTCCTGCTGGGTAACCAGCGGCCCCAGACGCAAATCGGAAAAGCGCTTACCCTGTGGACCGGCCATGCCGGTGGCAATGTAAATATCAGGATTGGCGGTCAGAATGGTTTCGGGGTTCAGTTCGCCATAAACCCCTTTGATACTGGCGCTGGCGATATTGTCGCCGCCGGCAAAGGCCAGCAGATCGCCGAGATTGCCATGAGCCGCGGTGGTGCAGCAGGTTTCACGCCGCCCGAGGTGCAAATGCAGCATGACCTTGGGCTTTGGCCCCCGATAGCCAGCCAGGCGCTGCTGGATCACCCCCATATGCTGCTGGTAGAAGTCGATAAACTGCTCCGCACGCTGCTGACGGTTGAGCACCTCACCCAGCAGTCGAACGCTGGGTACGGTGTTATGCAGCAAGTCGACCCGTAAATCGACGTAGATAACGGCAATACCCGCCTTACTCAGCGCCGTTAGCAGCAAATCGCTGTCGCCCTCCTCCTTCGCATAGCGGGCAAGGATCACCAGATCCGGTTTCAACTGGATCAGATTTTCAATGTTAACCTGGCGGAAGTTGCCCTTGCTGATAGAGGGTATGGCTTTGATCTGAGGAAATTTCTGCGTATACAGCTGCCAGCTTTGCGCATCGAAACGCGCCATGTCTTCCGGCCAGCCGACAATGCGTTGCGCAGGATTACCCGGCTCCAGCAACGCCAGGGTATACAGCATGCGGCTTTCACCTACCACGATGCGCTGCGGATTATCCGGCACCTCAACCTGGCGACCAGTGATGTCGGTGACCATTTTCGCCTGAACGTTAAAAACGCCAAGCAGCAAGGAAAACAGCAGTAACATGAGGGAATTGCGCATGGGTAAGCCGGATCGGTAAAATATGCGCGCATGATAATCACTCTCATTAACACTTTCAATCACAACGCTTGGCGGATCGGTTAAATCCGCTGAATCACGCTATTTCGGCGCTGATACGTGAAAAATCGCTATAAATGCCGTTTTATAAAGTTAAAAAATCGGTCGATAATGCGATCTGTGGCAAGCCAGATTACAGATAATTCAGGAGGTACCGAGATGACCCAACGTATTATTCCATTGGCGGAGTGCCCACAGTTCAGCGACGTTTGCGCCGCATGGGCGTTTGGTCAATGGGGTTCGCAACGCGGCGGTTCACTGGAACGCACGCGCCAACGCTTTGCCCAGTGCGCGCAGCCGAGCGAAGATTACACCACCCTGCTGGCGATCGAGGACGAACGCCCGCTGGGCATGGCCAGCCTGTGGCCGAGCGACGATCATCATCGGATGGACCTTTCTCCCTGGCTGGCCGGCGTATTCGTCCACCCGGATCACCGTCGCCAGGGCATTGCACAGCGGCTTGAGGCGGCCATCGTGTTGTTGGCACGCCAGCGCAATCACCCCGTATTGCACCTGATCACTGATAAATCCGAGGCGCTGTATGCGGGTTGGGGCTGGCAGACCATCGAACGCCGACGGCAATATGATGGCGAAGTGGTGGTGATGGAAAAAAAGCTAGGCTAACGCGGCGTGCAAATGTAAACCAACGCCGGCGGGAAGTTGCGCACCACCCGCAGCCGCTTCCAGTGAAAATAGCGGGACAGCAGCTTTTCCGACAGGTGGCTGTACTGAAACAGCACCAAGGTTCCGTTGCGCGCGAGCAAACGCTGCTGGGCCTGCTGCAAAATACGCATGCTGATTTTTAGCGGGATCGACAGCAACGGCAGGCAAGAGAACACCACGTCATAATCGCCGGCCATCTCTTCAGCCGAGCGATCCATCACCTGCAGGCGACGATCGTCAATTTTCCGCAGCTGATGAACAAAATGAGATTGGATTTCAAAGGCCTCGAGCGAAGCATCTGCACGCATCCGGCCTAATATCCGCTTGGTCAGCACGCCGTCCGCCGCGCCCAGTTCGGCGATCGACAGCGCCCCGGTCCATTCAACCTGATTCAACATCGCCTGACATAGCCAGGGGGAGGAAGGTGCCAGCGTACCAATGGTGCGCGGCGAAGCCATAAACTGCTGGAGGTAGGAAAAGTGGTTTTTCAGTTGCAGCCGTGTCGCGTTTAACATTGGGGCCTCCTTAGGTTGAGTAGTCACCAATCTGACCCCAATTCCTTAAGTATTCATTAACATGTTTCCTAAAACCGCCGACACAGTTGTAATAAAATGCAACCGAGCGCAGATAAAAAAGGGTGTGGACATCATCATCGGGTAATCAAGTAATTGCATTACCGGTCAGATTATTATCCACACCCGTTTATTTTATCGGCCACCTGTTACAGTGGCCGAATTTTATTTACTGCAGACGATTAACGGTATATTTCCGCATTACCGCGCCAGTTGCTGGAATCCCCCGGGGTGTCCAACCCGATAATACGAATGCTGCTGGCGCCGTCCGCCTGAGCTTTTTCTTTCAGTGCGTGAACCGCATCGCCCGGAGAACCACTAACGCCGGAAACCGACACTACGCCAAGGCTTTGCATACCGCTGGCCTGCTCTGTATTGATCTGTTTTACCGATGACAGCGGCGCTGCAAAGGAAGAGAATGAAGCGGCTGCCAAAAGAACTGCTGCGATGCCAGGTAATAGTTTCATAATGAACTCCAGATGTTTTTGTTTATTTTCTCGTATCAGTGGAGTTAATTATCTACCAGGCAATGAAAGCAGACGTAATCCAATGTAAAGAACATCAATCATTGTGATGAAAATAAGGAGGAAGTACGTGCAGGTATGTCTCTGACAGGACAAAGCGGGTCTATACCGTCACTCTACCCCTGAGAGATGACAATTTAAAGTCCGTTTGGCCAGGGAATATAAAAACCGCCCCTTTTAAGATTCTTCTCCCCGCAACCGCGACTGAACTACGCTATTTCTGAAGGTTATCATTATGGAAGGACTCCCTATGTCGCAAACCTTACTGCGTGTTCGTGATGGTCATGGTGCTTCGGTTTCGTTTTCGGAACTGCTGTTCGATCTGATTTACGTTTTTGCCGTTACCCAACTTTCCCACTACCTGCTGCACCATCTGACGCTGACCGGCGCGGTGGAAACGCTGCTGCTGTGGTTCGCCGTTTGGCTGGCCTGGCAATACACTGCCTGGGTCACCAACTGGTTTAACCCGGATACCCGTCCTATCCGTATTCTGCTGTTTGGCATCATGTTGTTGGGCCTGTTCGCTTCTTCTGCTCTGCCACAGGCCTTTGGCGAACGCGGGCTGACTTTTGCGCTGTTTTACGTGGCGATCCAGGTGGGCCGATCGTGCGTGGTGCTGAACCTGCTGCCCGCCGACCATCCACTGAAACAAAACTTCCGCCGTATTCTTGGCTGGATGTGTATTTCAGCGGTGTTCTGGATCCTTGGCGGCCTGGCGGAAGGTCATAACCGACTGGTGCTGTGGGCCCTGGCCGTATTGTGCGAATACGTTTCGCCGATGTTCGGTTTCCGCTTACCGGTGCTGGGTCGCTCCGACAGCAGCAGCGAATGGACTATCGAAGGCCATCATCTGGCGGAACGCTGCCAACTATTCGTGATCGTAGCGTTGGGGGAAACCATTCTGATTACCGGTTCGACCCTCAGCGAAATGGAGTCCTGGAGCGCACCGGTGCTGATTGCCTCACTGGTGGCGTTTCTCGGCAGCCTGGCGATGTGGTGGGTCTATTTTGATACCAGCAGCAAAGCCGGCAGCCATGCTATCAGCCAGGCGGAAAACCCCGGCCAACTGGGCGCTAACTTCCATTACGTACACGTGGTGCTGGTTGGCGCGATCATCGTCTGCGCCGTTGCCAATGAACTGGTGATCGCCCACCCTGACGGCCATATCGACAATGTGACGGCAGCAGTGCTGCTGCTGGGCCCGGCGATTTACCTGCTCGCCAACGCACTTTACAAGCGGTTGGTGTATCGTCGGTTCCCGCTTTCGCACCTGGTGGGATTGATCGCTTTGGCGGTATTGGCGCCGATAGCTTACCTCACCGATTTACTGATGGTGAATGGCCTGACCACGCTGATTATGGTGGCCGTCGCGGTGTGGGAGAGTATTTCACGCGGCAGAACGCCACAGGCCGGCGGCGTTCACTGATAAACCAGAAAACAGGGGGCAGCGCGCTATTGAGACGTCGCCCCCTGTTGCCTTATTTACTTCAGCGGTTGCGGTAGCGTCAGCACCCACAGCTCGCTAAGCGATTCCGGTTTCTCCAGCGGTTGCAGCTCGATACGGGTGGATACCGCTTTGCCGTCCAGGCTCAGGCTGCCCTGTTTATCCAGCTGATAATCGCCGATTTTCTTGGCCTTGGGTTGTGCGTCCACCAGCTTGGCCTGCAGGCCAAAATCGTTATCGTTAATCACCGCCAGGGTGCGATCGTCAATTAGCGACAGGCCCTCTACCTTCTCCTGTTGCCAACCCAATTTACGCAGATCCACCACTTCACGTTTCTGCGCCAGCTTCACGCCGCGCTTGGCGAGATCTTTGGCATCGTCAAACTCCAGCGCCTTGCCTTGGCCGTCGAAAGCCGTCAGATCGCTCGCCTGGCTGAGATCGACCAGATAGATCTTATTGATCATCTGCTTGTCTTTATCGCTGCCCTGCTCAACCAGCAGGATATGTTGGTTGTCCACCGCCACGATGTCACCCACCTTGGCGTCTTTGGCTTTTTTATAGCTGTCGATATCGATCGGATAGCCGTACATGGCCGTTTTGCCGCTGGCCGGATCAAAACTGACCAACCGCGTAAACTGCGCCTTGTTTTTACTCTTGCCATCGACGTCGAGCGTACTCTGCACCGCAGCCAGAATACGGCCGTCCGGCAAACGAGTGATCCCTTCGAAGCCCCGGTTCGGCTGGCGCCACTTGATGATATTCGGTAACCCGCTGGCCACTGCTTGCTCCCCCTGCTCCGGGGTCGGGCCGTATTTGGCGAGGATCTTGCCCTGATTGTCGATATGGATCAGGAATGGACCATATTCATCACACAGCCAATAGCCGCCTTTACCGTCCGGCGTGATGCCTTCGGTATCCAGCCCACGTCGATCGCTTTCCAACGTTTTCAGCGTGTCGCTCAGCGCTACTTCATTGGTTGAACCAATCAACCCCGCCGGTAGCGGTAATCCGCTGATAGGGCCTTGCTGGTCATGCAGCGGACGCAAGTTGCTGGCGACCGCCTTGCCGTCGCCAACGCGAATATCCATCAGCAACGGCACAAACTGCGGATTAGCGAAGATTTTCGCTTCCTGATCGCCTACCGCAGGCGCGTCGGCATTCGGGCCGCGATCGGTCAACGTCGTTAACAGCAAGTCCTTACCCTCGCGCCCATTGAATACCAGGCCCGATCCGATACCCACCGGTAATCCTTGCGGGAAATTCTTGGCGAATGCTCCCTGATAACTCACATGCTCGCCACCCGGAAAACTGACAATATAACGAGCCACTTCAACGTCGGTGGCAGCATAAGAAAACAGGGGGAACAACGCGCTGATTAACAGCGAAACTGATTTTATTTTCATGATGTTGGCTCAGTGTTATGGGGGTAGAGTTGGCAGCTTGCTAAGGTATTAGTCTTACATGACAGCCTGATGACAAACGGACCTAATGCTATGAATTGCAGCAATAATTAAATATGGCAAATAGGAATTAGCAATTAACGCAGACAATTCGAATGGAAAAAACAGATAGAAAATCAAATTTAACCATAGCTATTTTCCGCTAAAAATACCTATACCACCTAAGCTTAGGGTAAATTCTTATAACAGCGATAAAAAAAACAGCAAACGCACGAAAAACCTAAGAATAGGGATGAAGTCGCATAGACAAAATTAATTCCCGGGGATTTAATACCCGCTGTTACTCAAGGTGCATTAAGAAATTACTTATAGAAACCTGCATTAATTTAAAAAGGTGTTCTATAGTTTTTAGTGCTAACGCCCGTTAGTATTTTCCGTGGGATGGAATCTATGTCAAAGCGACTTTTTGCCGAATTTTTTGGCACATTTTGGTTGGTGTTCGGTGGTTGTGGTAGCGCAGTATTAGCAGCTGCATTCCCACAACTGGGTATTGGTTTTCTTGGTGTCGCACTCGCTTTTGGTCTGACTGTAGTCACTATGGCTTATGCCGTTGGCCATATTTCTGGCGGGCACTTTAACCCGGCCGTTACCGTAGGTTTATTTGCCGGTGGTCGCTTCGCCGCGAAAGACGTTATTCCCTACGTGATTGCTCAAGTGATTGGCGGGATTGCTGCAGCGGCGGTGTTGTATTTGATCGCCAGCGGCAAAGCAGGTTTTGATCCTACCGGCGGCGGCTTTGCTTCCAACGGTTACGGTGAACATTCACCGGGCGGTTATTCTCTGCAATCCGCAATTGTTATTGAATTGGTATTGACCGCATTCTTCCTGATCGTTATTCATGGCGTGACAGATAAACGTGCACCGGCAGGATTTGCTCCGCTGGCCATTGGTTTGACATTAACGCTGATCCACCTGATCAGTATTCCGGTAACCAATACTTCTGTTAACCCGGCACGTAGTACCGGTGTTGCAATATTCCAGGGAACCTGGGCATTGCAACAGCTTTGGGTATTCTGGCTGGTGCCATTAGTCGGTGGTGCTATCGGCGGCCTGATTTATCGCTGCCTGTTGGAAGACAAGAAGTAATTTATACCCGGTAATGTTCTGTCAGGGCAGCCGCTATATCCAATGGACTTCCGGTTATCGCTAATCACGCGGTAATCGTAAAGATAAAGGGTATATAGGCTGCCCTGAAATTATTTATCCTCTGACCGCCTCAAACATCATAATATCGCTGGTGAATGAGCCGTCCGGCTGAATGGCAAAATGCTGCAGCACCTCTTCAGAAACCCCCTTTTGCAACGCTCGGATCGCGGTAACGAAATGCTCCGGCGTACGCATACGCGCGACCCAACTGCTGAATTCCAGGTATAACCTGTCCGACGTCACTTCCCGTACCAGCAGCCCTGATTCAGTCAGTAACCCCAACCATTCGCCCGGCGCATAATTGCGGACATGCGAAGTGTCGCGCAGCACCTCAACGGTTTGCAGATAGATATCCAGCAGCGGATGCCCCGGTGAGACCACATCCATAAAGATCGCTCTGCCGCCCGGTTTCAACACCCGGCGCACTTCGCGCAGCGCCTGGCCGACATCATGCCAATGGTGGGCCGAATAACGGCTAATCACCAGATCGAAGCTGGCGTCCTCAAACGGCAGTGATTCCGCGACGCCCTGCTGCATCTGAATATTATTGAAACCTTTCTCTACCGCAGCCTGGCTCACTACCGCCAGCATTTGCGCCGACAAATCGTAGGCCACAACCTGAGCCACTTTCGCTGCGGCGCTAAAGCTGGCATGCCCGGCCCCACACCCCAGATCCAGCAGCCTGGCATCGGGATAAGGCTCCAGCAACTGAGCCAGTCGCTGCAGATCCTTCCCCTGTGCATGAACTGCGCTGGTCAGATAGGCGCTGGCCTGCTCACCAAATTGACGGTCGACCGCATTTTTATGGCTGTTGCTGTTGCTCATATGTGCTTCCTTTTTTGTCTGGCTTGCGCCGGTGCCGGATGGCTTTTTTATTACTATAATCAGCTTAATATACGGGTACAATATGAGCAGTTATCCTAGTATGAGCAGATACCAGCCTATGCAATCTGAAGCCTTATCCGGCCCCAAAGCCCTCGGCGCTTTCCTGCGTGCGCACCGTGAACGCATCACGCCGGAAATGCTGGGTTTACCCACCGCACCACGCCGCCGCACCAGCGGTCTGCGCCGTGAAGAGCTGGCGCAAATCAGCGGTATCAGCGCCACCTGGTATACCTGGATCGAGCAAGGCCGCGAGGTATCCATCTCGCCGCATACGCTGGCGCGCATCGCCAAAGCACTGCGGTTAGGGCATGCCGAGCGCCACTACCTGTTTACCCTGGCGCGAGTCGCAGACCCCGAACAGGAACAGCCTCACGAAGCCGACAACAGCGCGGTGCTGCAAAGCGTTAACCAGGTGACGGTGCCTTGCTACCTGCTGGATATCACCTGGAATGTCGTCGCCTGGAACCCGGCGGCGGAAAGCCTGTTCTGTGGTTGGCTGGGCCAAGCCGCTACGCCCAATCTGCTGCACTTTATGTTTTTCCACCCGTTAGCCAAAACGCTGGTCAGCGACTGGGAGGAACGGGCACGCCGCGTGGTCGCCGAGTTTCGTGCCGAAACCAGCCACCATCAAAATACCGAAGAGATGCGCGCTTTCGTCCGCAACATGACGCACAACAGCGAAGCCTTCCATCACTGGTGGAAACAGCATGACGTACTGGCACGCGAGGGGGGCGAGCGTACCTTCTCTCATGTGCAACACGGGGAGCTGCGCTATCGTCAACTGACGTTTAACCCATCGGAAAATAGCGGTCTGAAACTGGTGATGCTGATCCCTCTGACGTAACGGGTAACAAATTCATAAACAGGTTTACCTGCCATTTATTTATTGGTTCATCTAAACGCGCTAGGGTGACAGTTACCGATGATATCTATCATCCAGTATCGTTATTCATCTCCTAGAGGTAATCCTATGCAATCCGAAGAACAACGTCTTATCGATGGTCTGTTTGGCCGCTTGAAAGAAGCCGAGACCAAGACGGGCCAGAGGGATCTCCAGGCAGAGCAGCAAATCAACCAACACATCCGCGAACAGCCTTCCGCGCCTTATTACATGGCTCAGGCGATGATCATTCAGGAAGCGGCGCTGAAACAGCTCGACCAGCGGGTGAAGGATCTGGAGAGCCAGATTGCCCAACAACAGCAAAATAACGCTAACCAACAAAACAGCGGCGGCTTTCTGGCCGGGCTGTTTGGTGGCGGTAATCGCAACGCGCCAAGCCCGCGCGAGCAGTATCAGGCGCAACAGCAGAATAACGCGGCATGGAACAACCAGCCGCAGGGAGGCTATGCTCAACAGCAGCAACCGGCCTACAGCCAACCGCAGCAGGCAGCACCTTCACGTGCCGGCGGGTTCCTCGGCGGGGCATTGCAGACTGCCGCCGGCGTGGCAGGCGGTGTGGTGCTGGCCGACATGTTGACCGGTATGTTCCGCCATTCACAACCACAGGAAATTGTTAATATTATCGATGAAACGCCGGCAACACCGGTGGATGACAGCGCGATGAATAATTTCGACGCGTCCAACAATCTCGATACCTTTAACAACGGCGGTGATAGCCGCTTCCTCAACCAAGATAACGGCTTCCAGAACGCGGATTATCAAAACGACGATAACACCGATTTCGCCGACGACGACTACAGCGACGACGATTCGTTTATCTGATCCTTCCCCCCTTTCCACCCGGAGAGGGGGTTTCTGTTTCTTCTTCCGCACCGCTGGTCTACAGTTAAACCTGTCCAATCACAGCAGGTTACGCAAGCTATGCCGAAGATGAACCCTATCGCCCCCTATGCAAGCACTCGCCTGTTGATGCGTCCGCCGGTGGCCGACGATTTGCCGCGTTTTTACGCCATTTTTGGCGATCCCGACACCCAGCGATTTAATCCCGCAGGCCCCATCGCCAGCGAAGAACAGGCACGATTGGCGCTGACGGGGCGGATCGAAAATTGGGCGCAACACGGCTATGGATCCTGGGCAATTGCACTGCGTGAGCAGCCGGAGTGGGTCATTGGCTTTGGCGGGTTGTCCTGGCGGCCGCTAGGGGCACAGCGCACGGTGAACTTGGGCTATCGTTTTGATACGCAGGTTTGGGGCAGCGGCTTGGCCACTGAGTTGGCGCAGGCCTCGCTGGAGTATGGTTTCAAGCATCTGCAGTTGACAGAAATTTCGGCTATTGTGCGCGAAAAAAATCTGGCCTCATGCCGCGTGCTGGAAAAAGCGGGGTTACGTGTGGTCGATACTCTGGATGACGTGCCCGGCGATACGCCAAGCCTGGTTTACAGCATTACGCGCAGTGAGTATCAGGGCTGCTGAACCGGCGGTTCATCATTGATCTTCGCCAGCGCCCGACGGTAGGACTTAACCTTTTGGCGCTTCTTCAACCAGGTGGTGGTTGAGACAATAAAAATTAGCCCGGACATGGTCAGCACGCCGATCGGGTGGCCGTAAAACACCATAAGGGCGAAATAAATAGCGGAGACAATCGCCACCCATTTTGCCGTATTTCCCACCGCATTCTTCTCCTGACTCAAACGGCGGATGTACTCTTCTTCACTGATCCCCATACGCGCTCCTTTTTAGCTGAACGTTCCACTATATTGGGGCGGAATGATGATAATTCAATCGATTAAAGGGTAAAGAAGCGTAAAGCTCAGCGAGATTGCTCACGACGATGACGCAGATAACGCCCCGGCAAAACCTCTCCAGGCAACGCCGTGCCAGCATTGCGGCCAAATAACCTATAGCGATTGCTCGCCACTGCATTGTAAAACCCATCCGCCAGCCGCTGCGGCAAAAAGCGCGCCAGCGCCAACAGGCGAAATGGCCAGCCAAGCTGACGCAACGCCTGAAAAAACGCCGCCGAACGCAACCACTGTCGGCCCGGTTCAAGATAAACGATGGAGTCAAAACGATCGGTGGGCAAGGCCAGCCAATTCAGGATTGCCTGACCTTCTTCGGATTGCACCGTGGCCAACAGGATCTTGCCCTGCCGATCGGCACGGATCAAAAATCTCACCAGCCCGTGACACAAATTACATTCGCCATCGAATAACAGCACCCGGTCACCGGGCTGGAGATAAGGGGGGAGCGTTGACGGATTCATCCTGCCTCCTGAGGTTTACCCCAGACTAACGCGCATTCCCCTTCAGAACCAGCGGGGCCGCTTACGGCGCTGGGGACGCAGGTGGCGTATCCGGCAATGCCACTACCGAGATTCGTACTTCGTAATGCTTGGCGTTACCGGCGGGGATCACCGAAGTCAGCTTATTGATGGTTTCAGTGGGATTATCGCTGGCGGAAGTCGCACAGAACAGCTCACCGCCGTGGCAGAAGCCCGGTTTAGGCATATGCCCACCAGGGAAAGGAGGTAATCGGAACTGCTGTTCTGCAGGGGGGACGTTTTTTTCTACCGGAGCCGGAGCGGAAAGTGCGCTAACGCTGAACAGCGTCACGGCAGCCAGCACAGGAAGCGTCAGTACTTTGATTGCATTTTTCATGTTGTCGATCTCATTTGCCGGGATTGGACCTAACCTACCCCGCCCCCGGCCGATGAGAAAGCCGCTTTTCACGACCTTTGCATCCCGATGATCTTTGCTTACATCCCTCCGCTAACGTGATGAAAGGTTAAGGATTGTGTAAAGGTCGTTCGGCTTTTCTTTCTATCTATTTTGATTACTTGCCTTTGGTCAGCGTGCTGTAGCTGGTCATCAGGTTGCGGTAATCGGGAATGTGGTTGGAGAACAAGGCCCCCAGCCCTTCGACATCGTTGCGCCAGTCACGGTGCAGCTCACAAGCGACGCCAAACCAGGTCATCAGTTGCGCGCCTTCGGCTTCCATACGGCTCCAGGCCGATTGACGCGTCAGCTCGTTGAAGGTGCCGGAAGCATCGGTGACTACGAACACTTCGAAACCTTCGCTCAGGGCAGACAACGCCGGGAAGGCCACGCACACTTCGGTGACGACACCGGCGATAATCAACTGTTTGCGGCCGGTGGCTTTCACTGCCTTGACGAAGTCGTCGTTATCCCAGGCATTTATCTGCCCAGGGCGTGGAATAAAGGGTGCATCGGGGAATTGAGCTTTGAGTTCAGGGACCAGCGGGCCGTTGGGGCCGTCTTCGAAGCTGGTGGTCAAAATAGTCGGCAGGTTAAAATACTTCGCTAAATCACCCAGTGCCAGTACGTTGTTTTTAAAACGATCGGGATCGATATCGCGTACCAGTGAAAGCAGCCCTGCCTGATGATCCACCAGCAAAACGGCAGCCTGATCCTTATCGAGGCGTTTGTAATTTGCAGTCATGGTTTACTCCTGTGGGGTGTTGATTATTGCGGTTAAAGGTTGCCTTGGCCAAGAGGCCAAAGTGCAGAGGTTACCTAAGTGTAGAACCGGATCCGGAGGTGTTTTTCCGGATCGGCTCTAAGATATGCGGTGAGGGCTTAGCCGGCGTGCTTCTCTGCCGTCATGCTGCCGAACTTGCCGCCGTTGAAGTCACGGAAAGCCTGCTGGATTTCCGCGTCGCTGTTCATCACGAACGGGCCATAACCGACGATAGGCTCATCGATCGGCTCGCCGCTCAGTACCAGCAAGCTGACATCATTGTTGGCTTCGAGGGTGATTGAATCCCCTGCACGGTCAAACCTGACCATTTGGGTTTCGCGCACCACTTCCTCACCGTTAACATGAATCGCGCCATGCAGTATCACCAGCGCCAGCGTATGCCCTTCTTCCACCGTCAACGTGGTGGTGTGACCGGCATTCAGCTTCATGTCCCAGACATTAAGCGGGCTAAAAGTACGCGCCGGACCGGCGTGGCCGCCGAAGTTACCGGCAATCACCCGCACCTGGCCTGCGCCATCCGCCAGTGGAACCACCGGGATATCCGCATTCAGCAGCGTCTGGTAACCCGGCTCAGCCATTTTGTCCTTGGCCGGCAGGTTTACCCACAGCTGAACCATTTCCATGGTGCCGCCGTTGCGCGAGAAATCCCGTGAATGGAACTCTTCGTGCAAAATACCCGAGGCGGCGGTCATCCACTGTACGTCACCGGGACCAATCACCCCGCCGCTGCCGGTGGAATCACGGTGCTCCACTTCGCCTTGGTAGACGATGGTGACCGTTTCAAACCCACGATGCGGATGCTGACCCACACCGCGGGTGCCGGAGGCAGAGCGGAACTTGGTTGGCGCAGCGTGATCCAACAGCAGGAACGGGCTCATTTCTGCCCCCAAATCGTTGTAGGAGAACAGCGAATTCACCAGGAAACCGTTGCCGACCCAGTGGGCTTCAGGGCTGTTGTAAATACCGAGGATCTTTTTCATCTTGAACTCCTGTTTCAGGTCTCACGACCTTAAGTTGATGTCAGAAGTTTAATCCTGCGGCGTTTGCCGCAGTAGTAGGCAAGATGTACACTCAGTGTTCTAGATATAGAACGATGGTAAGGGCAGGCAATGTTCACCGATTTGAACGATCTGTTTTATTTCGCCAGCGTAGTCGACCATCAGGGCTTCGCCCCCGCCGGCCGGGCGCTGGGTATCCCCAAGTCCAAACTGAGTCGACGCATAGCGCTACTGGAAGAACGCCTGGGCGTACGCCTGATCCAACGCTCGACGCGACGGTTTTCCGTCACCGACGTCGGTCTGAATTACTATGCGCACTGCAAGGCCATGCTGGTAGAAGCCGATGCCGCACAGCAAGCCATCGAACAAACCCGCGCCGAACCCTGTGGCACGGTGCGCATGACTTGCCCGGTGGCCATTCTGCACACCCGGGTCGGTAGCATGGTGGCGGCCTTTATGGCCGATTACCCGAAGGTCACAGTGCATCTGGAAGCGACTAATCGCCGGGTAGATGTGGTGGGTGAAGGCCTGGATCTGGCCATCCGCGTGCGGCCGCCGCCGCTGGAAGACAGCGATCTGGTACTGAAAATTTTGGCGCAGCGCACCTGGTGCATCGCCGCCAGCCCGGCGCTGGTTCGAACCCTGGGCCCAGTGGAAAAACCGGAAGAGCTGCATAAATACCCCACCCTGGATCTCGGTCCGGCACGCGCACAGCACCTGTGGCAGTTGACCGGGCCGCAGGGAGAAAAAATGGAATGGGAACACAGGCCACGGCTGGTGACGGACGATATGCTGATGCTGCGAACTGCGGCGATTGCCGGTGCAGGCATCGTGCAATTGCCGTCAATGATGATGCGTGACGATATGCTGCGCGGTGAGTTGGTGCAGTTGCTGCCGGGTTGGCAACCGCAGGGCGGCGTGGTGCATGCGGTTTACCCGTCGCGCCGCGGCCTGCTGCCTGCGGTGCGGCTGCTGCTTGACTATTTGGGGCATCAGTTCGCCAGCATCGAAGAGGAGTGATCAGGCGGTGATTTCGATGGCGTTACCGTCCGGATCACGGATGATCGCCTCATAAAAACCGTCCCCTGTCCAGCGTGGCGCCGCCTGCAGGATCCCCTCCTGCTGCGCGCGCTGCGCCAACTGATCGACACGGCTTTCCTCTCCCACCGACAAAGCAATATGCGCCCAACCCACACGTTCACTGGCCTGCTCCGCTGACAGCAGATCCGGCAAACTCATGATTTCCAGCGTTGGCCCCGCCGCAAGGCTGACAAAGCGGGAAACAAACCCCGGACGGTTCCGGCTAACGTATTGTTCCCCGGCAACGCCGTCAAAATACCGCTGCCAGAACGTCACCTGGGCATCAATATCGCGGGTCCAGAGTGCAACATGGGCTATTTTCATCTCAGTCTCCAATGGGTGAATCGCTGTACAACACTTTGCCGCCACTGTGCGTGATCTGCTGTTCGAGCTGCGGATGACGGCCAGGTGGCGTGACTAAATAATCGACCCGATTGGCGGGCAAAAAGCTGTAGGGGGCATAGGTGTTGAGTTTGTCGCCGGTGCATAGCACCGCCAAGTTGCCTGACCGCGCCAGCAGACGCTTCTTGAACTGGGCATCCTGATAATTCAGCGCCGAGAAACCGCAGCCCGGGTCATAAGCACAAATGCCGACGAAAGCGAGGTCAAAGTAAAAATCGTCGATTTCCTGTACCGCCTTGGCGTCCACACAGCCGCCAATGTCGGCATCCAGCTCGCCGCCGATTAAAATCGTGCGGATCCCCGGCTGTTCCAGCATTTTGCCGGCAATAGTCAATGCGTTAGTCACCACCGTCAGCCGCAAATCACGCGGCAACAGCTCGGCCAAATAAAGGTGCGTACTGCCGGCATCGAGGAAAATAACTTGCCCTTCCTTGACCAATGCCAGCGCAGCCAGCGCCAGTGCCTGCTTCTCGTCACCGCTCAATTGCAGCCTTGCGCTGATAGGGCCGGTTGCCGGCGTGGGTGCCAGCGCACCGCCATAAATGCGTTTACACAGGTTTTGTGCCGCCAACTGGCGCAGATCGCGCCGAATGGTGGCTTCGGTGGTGTTCAGGCGTTCCGCCATTTCAACCGCCAGCACTCGCCCCTGCTGCTGCAAGGTAGCGAGGATCGCGTCGTGGCGCTGATTGGGCAACATTTTGGACATTCGGCTTCTCGATGGCGAACAAGTGATCACAAATGTACACAAACGTGCATAAACGTACAAATTTTTATGCAACGCTACGAAAGGGCAGCGCTGGGCTAGACTGAAACTTTACGTCTCAAATAAAGGACTATTGATGACCTCAGCCGTGCTTTATACCTTATTCCCCGCCGCAGCAACCGTCATTGGCGCCGCCATCGCGCTGTACCGCCGCCCTGGCGATGCCGCCATGCGCATCATTCATCACTTTACCGCTGGTATCGTCTTTGCCGCGGCCGCGACCGAAATTCTACCCGACCTCAAGCAACAATCGCCCTGGGCAGTGCTGCTCGGTGGTGCCGCAGGTGTGCTGATGATGCTGCTGGTCAGGCGTTTGGGCGAACGAGCTCAGGGGCCGGTGGGCTTTGTGGCAACCGTCGGCGTGGATATTTTTATCGATGGCCTGGTGCTGGGCATCGCCTTCGCTGCCGGTGCAAAAGCGGGCCTGTTATTGACGCTCGCGCTAACGTTGGAAGTGCTGTTTCTGGGGCTGTCGATCGTGGGCGATTTACGTGATTTTTTCGGCCGACGGATAAAAGCCATGCTGGCGATTGGCGGCCTGGCTCTGCTGTTGCCACTAGGCGGTATGCTGGGTGCGCCGATTGCCATGCTGGGGGCATTCTGGCTAACCGCGTTTCTGGCCTTCGGCCTGATTGCCTTGCTCTATCTGGTCACGGAGGAGTTGCTGGTTGAGGCGCATGAAGGAGGTAAAGATACCCCGCTCGCCACCGCGATGTTTTTTGTCGGTTTTTTACTGCTGTTGCTGCTGGAAGAAGGGATGGGGTAACACGCAGGAATTTTACGGGGCTATTACCTCACCCCAAGTGATTTGGCTATACTGAGGCGAGCAAGGTTACCGCAGAACGTAACGGCTTGGGCGCTAAGGGAAAAGGATGCTGTCAAAAATTGCGAAGTGGCTATTTCAATTGCCGGGCAGGCTGTTTGGGGGCATTTTCAGGAGCCGCCTGACGATTTTTATCTTCTTTATGCTGATTGCCGCTGGGGTTTTCAGCGCCAAACGCTATCTGCGAGCCGATCAAAATGACGATGAGTTTGTCGCGACGGCTACCACAGATTACAACCGGGCCATCCAGCGTGAAATGCCGATGCGCGAAGCTCGCGAACAGTGTGGTGGCCCGCTGCATGACAATGCCGGGCAACCCTGGCCTCTTTCGGCCGGCTACCTGCATCAGCCGGAAGGCAAAACCGCCAACCCACTGCAACAACTGACGCTGGATAATCAAAACAACAATTTTGCGGTGTTGGTCAAACTGGAGACGCCGGGCGCGCCACAGCGTTTGGCGGAAGTTTTTATTCCCGCAGCCGGCAGTTTTAATATCAAAACCAACCCGGCCGGGGAATACGTGATGAAAATTAAAAACATCAAAACCGGCTGTAACTTCCGCTCCAAACCTTTCACCCTGAGTCGTCATCAGGATTGGCGGCTGTCGCTGAAACTGCAAACGGACGGCAGTGTGCAATACCAGCCGATCAGCGACCGCGAGTTTTAATCGCGAGGCTTATTTCTTCACCGGATGATCGCGGCGGAATAATTCCCAGCTTTCGATTTCCTGGCCGTTCGGCAAGGTACAGGTGGAATACTGGCCGTCAGCATTTTGCTTGGCGTTCAGCTTGCCGCCGATCTTAGTGCAATACACGTCCGCCGGGTTCGCCATGCCAATTGGTTTTACCTGCGGCGGCGGTGGCGCATCGTTAGATTTCATGCTGCAGCCCTGTAATATCGCCATCCCTGCCAGCAGGGAAACCATCAGAATTTTTTTCATTTTTCTCTTACCACTCCCGGTCTATTTCACGTCGCAGATAGCCGGCCCGTTTGAAATACGGCGGGGAAAGTTAAAAACGGCGGCAGCCTGAGCATACCGCCGTTCAGGCTATCAGGAAATAAAGGACGCGCCCTGTTTCAGGACCAAATCACAGGCTTTTTGCTTCACTTTTTCAGTGATTTGCGAAGTGCCCAGGCTGTTCAGATCCAGACTCTTGCCTTCGCCGGTTTTCAGCAGACCGCCCAGCCCTTGCTGGTAGTCCTGGCTTTTGGCGTTCTCCGTGCTGGTGATGCCCAGTTTACTCAGCAGTTGGTCTTTCACCGCTTCGGTGCCGTTGGCCGACAGGACGTTATTTTTCACGCAGTACTGCAAGATGCCGGCCGCGTTGGTCATGCTGCTGGAGCTCAGCGCTTTGTCGCCACCGTTCAGTAAACCGGTCAGGGAAGACAGTGAAGTGCCACTGGTGCTGCCACCCGATTTACTCAGTTCACCGGCCGCGCTGCTGAGGGAGTCCATCAGGCCGGCTGCCTGAGCGGCGCCGCAAGTCATGGCGGAAGTCAATGTCAGCGCCAGCAGTAAACGATGCTTGGTGTTCATGGGGTAAAGCTCCTGTTTATCTCGCCATCCTTTCAGCATCCCCCCTTGCCATTGGCAACAGGAGAAAGCGGATGGGCGAATCGTGTGCAATCAGCGCAATGCGCCGGGTCACCTCTTGGGACGTCACCCACGGCGACAAGTTCCTTTTAGTCGGCAATACGGCGTTTTTTCAGAATTCAGGTAATTTTTTGAGCGAGGAATGTACAGCTAGGCGCTATGGGCCGCCAAACTGGGCGACCCGCGGGGGATCAGAACTGCCAACGCAGCCAGGCGAAGAACACGTTGCCGTTATTATAGGTGCCAGGAATATAAGTGGCCTGGAAGGTCAGACGCTTATAACCGATAGAAGCCAAAGGCAACGGGGCCGGGATAGGAATGTAATTCCAGTTATCTCGCGCAGTGACACTGGCGGTGAAGCCCAGACCCAGTCGGAAGTCCTTGTCGTCCAGAGGACGCCAGATCTTCTCATAAGCGTAACCGCCGATCGGCTCCCACTTATTGAATGAATCCTTGAATGCCATCAGATAGATACCGTGCCAGTCACCGTCGCTGTCGTAACGCGAAATACCATAGCCGGCGCCCCAGGGGCGCTCGTTGTACTTATCGATATGTTCGTCGTCGTAAGTCCAGCGGTTATGCCAGGTGATGGCCGGCAGATAAATGTCTTTATTCGGCGAGTTGTTCCAGGTTTCCGCCACGTTATCGGTGAAACGCTGCCACAACCCAGGTTTTTCAGCCTGCGCCGCGCTGCCATTTTCTGCACCAACCTCAGCGTAAGAAGGTAGTGCAGGAAATAGCAGCGCCACTGAGCAAGCCAAAATTGTCCGTTTAAAAAACATCATCAAACTCCTGTAAAAAATAAGGCCGGCGATTCTTACCGATCGACCCATCAAGATCAAGCTGTATCTTATTTATCCAACTGCTTTCTCCTACCTCGTTGTCACTTGGTTAAGTTTAGCCGCAGGTAAAGGGAAGCGCGCCCGGCGGGTCGACTCCGGGCGCTCAGGCTACTGCGCTCCCTATGCACCGTCTGTCGGAATACTCCGCAATCATGCCGCTGCCGAAGTAAAACCCGGCGGCTCACCAGCCTGCCAGAGAACTTCTTTCCTGCTCTGAACGTAGCGAAATCTTTACTGCTGCCCAAAGAGCAACTGTAATCGCCGTCACGCTTTTCGTGGGTTCTCTCCCCCCGTTTTGCGGCAATCTCAATAAGCTCAAGGCCCTGTCAGGCGACACGACTGTAAATTTGCAGTTACAACGCTGTTTTAGAGACCTGCAACGGCAAAAACGGATGACTTCCCACCGTCATTTTTAGCGGCAGGCAAAAGTACCGATGATCATCCCGCGCGCCATGTTCCGGCCACAGCTGCCATATTTCACATATCTATTACATTAGGTGAAAAATACCACCCACAACATCGCTGCGGTTAATCCCCCTCACTCCCAACGTAAACCCGCAAATACAACAAGCTACCCTCTCATGCGCCCCACTCAACTTGAACAAGCCGATAGTTTAAATAATTGTTAAAGCTAACGAGCATGACCCGGTCTGCAAGGGCTGAACGTTTATTGAATTGCTCATAACACAACATCGCCAGCAAGTTATTTGCTGCTCTCTGCCTGATAAAAGAAAGATAAAAAATCCGGAGAAACACATGAAAATCACTATCGGGGCATTCATCCTGCAACAGCTCCGCACCCTGAACATCGATCGTATTTATGGCGTACCCGGCGACTATAATCTGGCGCTGCTGGAATTGATCGAGCACGACAGCAATATTGAATTTATTGGCAACTGCAATGAGCTGAATGCGTCCTACGCGGCCGACGGTTATGCACGGTTAAAAGGGGCTGGGGCACTGATCACCACCTACGGCGTCGGCGATCTGGCCGCGCTGTCCGGTATTGCCGGGGCTTACGCCGAGTCCGCACCGGTTGTCTGTCTGGCCGGTACCCCGCCGCTGCACGCAATGAAAAATCATGAGCTGCTGCACCACACGCTGGCGGACGGCAATTTTGATAACGTCATGAACTGTTTTAAACAATTCACCGTCGCCCAAGCGTTGATCACGCCAGAAAATGCGGCGATGGAGATCCCTCGCGTTATTTCCCGTGCCTGGACGGAAAAGAAACCGGTTTATTTACAGTTACCTTCTGATATTTGTGATGTGGAAATTGAAATCACTCAGGCAATGGTCGCGCCGCAATTGCCAGCCAGCGACCAATATAATGTCCAGTTGGCGGCCATGGCATTGCTGGCGCGAATAAAACAGGCAAAGAAATCGATTATTCTGGTCGACCAAATGGTGGATCGCTTTCAACTGCAGCAATTAGTGATCGAGGTCGCACATAAATTTGCCATTCCCCTCACCAATATGCCGACGGCCAAATGCATCATTCCGGAAACCACGCCGGGTTGGATGGGCGGTTACAGCGGCAACCTTTCGCGCCCCGAACTCTATGAACATATGGCGCACGCCGACTGCGTGCTGAGCTTTGGCGTTCGCCTGGTGGACTCGACAACCGGGTATTTTTCGCACCAGATCCCGGCTGACGCGCAAATTGATATTCAGCCGTTCTCCGTGAAGCTGGGCACCACCTCTTACCCGGCAGTGGCGACCGCCGACCTGTTGCAGGCGCTGCTGGCACTGGGTGAAGAGGTAACAGGCCACCCGCCGACGCCCCTGCCTGAAGCGCGGCATCGGTTGGCAACGCCCAGCGATACCCCTATCGATCAGGCTTACTTATGGCAACGCATACAACGCTTTATTCGCGCCGATGACGTAATTGTGGTGGAGAATGGTACCTCGGGCGCGGCGATTGGCGGCATGCGTATGCCGGATGGTGTTCAGGTGGTCAATCAACCGATCTGGGGCTCGATTGGCTATACCCTGCCGGCGCTGCTGGGGACCATGATGGCCGCACCAGACCGCCGACATATGCTGTTCATTGGCGACGGTTCTTTCCAACTGACCGCTCAGGAAGTTTCCACCCTGCTGCGCTACGATCAGAAGCCGATTATCTTCTTGATTAACAATGATGGTTACACCATCGAACGTTATATTCTTGGCGAGAACTCGTCGTACAACGATATCGGCCCCTGGGACTACGCCAAACTGCCGGCGGTGCTCAATACCCAGGCGAAGCCGTTCAGCGTGGCGGTAGAAACTACCCACCAGTTGGAATTGGCGCTGGAACACGCCTCGCGTCAGGATCGGCTGGCCTTTATCGAAGTTAAGGTGCCGATGATGGACACCCCGCCGGTGATGAAGGAATTCTGCAACCGCTGCAATAACTTTAACTTCGGCTTGACCAACCCGCGTCGCGCTTAACCCCGTCAAGATCCGCCGTAGCTCAATGCGCGGCGGACCCCTCCAGACCTTGCACCACCTGCCGCTGTAAACTTTGCAGCAGCGGGTGTTGCCGCCGGTGGCCCAAACGCAACGCATGTGCCACCTTCGGCAAGGGTAACTTACGCTCAAATACCGTCTCGATCCCCACCCGCCGATCGACAGATTGCTGATTAAGCAGGCCAATCCCCATACCGGCAGAAATCGCTGCCAACATGCCGGATATCGAAGGACACTCCACCGAGACCTTGTGGGCAATGCCCGCGGCACTCAGGCGCTCTTCAGCCAGCCGGCGATAAAAGCAGTCTGGGCCGTAACTGACCAATTTCACACAGTCACCAGGCTGAAAACGCCATCCTGGCGGCGCACACCAGTGAATTTGTTCCGTTGCCAGCACCACATCTTCGGTGCTTAACGCATCGCAAAACTGCTGATGCAGTACCAGGTCCAACTCTCCCTGAGCCAAAGCGTTACGCAATACCTGGCTTTGATCGATGACCAACTGCACGTCAACCTGCGGATGTTGATGGGTAAAGGTCGCCAACAAGGTGGCCAACCGGGACAGCGACATCTGCTCTGTGGCGCCAAAACGCACTGTCCCCTGCAATAACGAGGGGGAAAAATGCGCCAATGCCCGATCGTGTGCCTGCAAAATCTGTCGTCCATGCATCAACAGCGCCTCACCGTCCACGGTGGCGATCAAAGCGGCTCCCTGGCGATCGATCAGAGTGCGGCCCAGCTGTTCCTCCAACCGTTTGATTTTCCAACTCACTGCCGACTGACTGAGATTTAGCTGTTTCGCCGCACGCGTCATGCTGCCGGTGTCGATTACGCTCTGCAGCGCCCGCAATGCATCGATGGATAAACGCTGGTTCATAAACGCCCTCATGACAAAAGTTGGATTGAATCACCATAACTTGTCATTGGCGTCATGAAAAGACGAGGGGTAGGGTGATATTCAACACGGTAATGGGGAGAAATCATCATGAGCGGCTTAACTTCTCAGGTTAATCAACAGGTCATTATTCAAGGGCATCGGATTGCCACTGGCGTACAGGGGACTGGTGTGCCACTGGTGTTGGTACACGGAACCCCCGCCCATTCGATCATATGGCGAAATTTGCTGCCCCGCCTGACGGTGGCCGGCTTCCAGGTTTATTACTATGATCTGCTGGGCTACGGCGCATCGGAACGCCCATTGTCCGCAGAGACCTCGATTATCGCACAGGCGGATTTACTGATCGCCCTGCTGAACCACTGGCAACTGGATTCCGCCCACGTATTTGGCCACGATATTGGTGGCGCGTTATCACTGCGCGCGGCCTTCGGGAACGCTAATCGCTTTCGCTCGCTAACCATTGCGGACATTTGCAGCTACGATTCCTGGCCTTCACCCACCTGGCGCAGCATCCGCGATAATTATCGTCAGTACGCCGTCATGGACCCCTTACAACATCAACAAACCCTAACGCGTCAGTTGCAAATGGCCGTGTTCAACAAATCGCTGATGATGGGAGAGCTGTTGCAGAGCTATCTGGCCCCGATCGTTGGCGTGCTCGGTCAACCGGCCTTTTATCAGCAACAGATCGCCCATTATGATGCCCGCTATACTGATGATTTCGCGCAGCGTCTGCCAAAACTGCGCCTACCGGTGCAAATCCTGTGGGGAGAAAACGATGAATGGCAGCCGGTCAGTTACGCCTACCGTTTACAAGCTGACATTCCCGGCGCCAGGCTGCAGGTGATCCCGCAGGCGGGGCATTTTCTTATGGAAGATGCACCGGAAGCCGTATCCCAACAGCTGGAGACCTTTATTCATTCACTTTAAATCGGGCGAATGCGCTCAGGAGAACACAATGCAATTGATAGGCATGCTGGATTCACCCTATGTGCGCCGGGTCGCTATTTGTTTGAAATTGTTGGAGATAGAGTTTGAGCACCAGGCAATTTCAGTGTTCAGCGGTTTTGACCGGTTTAAAGCCATTAATCCGGTGGTAAAGGCCCCAACGCTGGTGCTGGCCGACGGCCAGATCTTGATGGATTCTTCGCTTATTCTGGAATATGCCGCAGGTATCGCCCCCTCCGGCAGAGCTTTACTGCCAAATCAGGGCGCGGCGAGACTGAACGCCCTGCAGTTGAACGGGCTGGCATTGGTCACCTGCGAAAAAACGGTGCAAATCGTTTATGAACAGCAGTTGCGTCCGCAAGAAAAGCAGCATCAGCCCTGGCTGGATCGTGTCCAGGGCCAACTGCAGGCGGCCTACGCCGAACTGGAAAAACAGTTGCCGCAGTCCGCCGTGTCACCATTTATGGGCAGCGCAGAGGTCAGCGTGGCGGTGGCCTGGGGCTTCACCCAACTGATGCTGCCCGGGCAGATCAGCGACCAGCAACACCCGACTTTGGCGGCATTTGCTGCTCAGGCCGAACAACACCCGGCGTTTATCAGCACTCCGCAGGTTTAACCTGCCGAAGCGCGCGTCATGCAGCGTTGGCGCCGCTCATCTACCCGTTTGGCAAACCAGGCGGTGGTCAGCTTACGGGTGATTTTCGGGCTTTCCAACTGAATGCCTGGCAGCATTTCCCGCGGCAGTTTCTTGCCGGTGGTTTTCTCTGCCAGCGCATACACCCGCGCATACAGGTCGGTATCGGCAAATTCGGGCAGGTCCCCCTTCTCCAGCGCCCGGCGAATTGCCGAGTCGCTCATATTGAGCCGCTTGCCGAGGGTACGCACCGCCAGCTCGGTGGTGCCGGGTTTGTCGGTGCCGTAGTTAATCAAGTCGCCATCCAGTGCCAACGGAATGCCCGTCGTGCGGCTGACCGCACTTTGGAAAGCGGCGTTGCGGCTGGCGTACCAACCGGCATTGAAGTCGGCGAAACGGTAGATCGGCTGGCTGTAGTCAGCCGGGTAACCCAACAGGTGGGCAATGCCGAAATACATGCCGCCGCGGCGGCTGAACACTTCACGGCGGATCGAGCCGTCGATCGGATACGGATAACCTTTGGCATGCGCTTCGGCAAAGGCGATGCTGACCTGCATCGGCCCGGCGGTATGCACCGGGTTCAGGCTGCCAAACAGCTTTTGCCCCATCGGCACCGAATCAATCATATCGTCAAAGATATCGCTCAGGTCTTTTTCGGTGCGAACCTTATCCAAACGCTCGCTGTAGCTCTTGCCGTTCGATGATTTGATCAGCAAAGCGGTATGCACCAGAAAGTTGGGAATATGTAACTGATCAGCGCGGCGGTCGATCTCTTTCCAGGCGATTTTGGGCAGCCCCGGCACCGGCGGATTGGCCTGGAAGGTCGACTCCTGCTCGGTTACCGCCAGCACTGAACACAGGTTTTGGTCGCTGGGCTCGATACCCTGTGCGGCAAAAGCGGCGGTGATATCGGTGGCCCAGCCCTGGCGATCGGCGGTGTTAGCCGGCATCAAACGCACCAGTTGAGCTTTGACGTCAGCCGGGCGTTGCACCGGTGAAGTCGTGGTGGTTTTCGTGGTACAACCGGCCAGCACCAGCAGCGCGGCCAGGCTCAACGGACGCAAGGTCATCGGGTTGATAAAACGGCGAATTGGCATCTTTTCCCTGATCGTTTTGACATACACTGCAGTGACGTTAGCCCAGCAGCGGACCCCGATCCAGTCTAAATGTGTTGATCCGGAGCTGAGAGCAGGCGTTTGCCAGGAAATACACCTTAAAGGAATGACCGTGGGGTTAAGCATCTTGCCTTGCTCACTTCTAATCACACCTTTCATGATCGCGGGCATTTTCAATGAGCTGATAAAGGTGTATTTTATATGCAACATATAAAATCATTTTATTCGCCCACACCGGGGCAACGCAAAATTTAAGGAGAGACGCATGAATGAGCTGCTTTGTTATAAAACCCTGCCGGTATGGAACAGCGTGACGCTGCCGGAGAGTTTCCAGCAAAAGCACAACACCCAAAGCGGCACCTGGGCCAAACTCACGCTGCTGAGCGGCACCCTGACCTTTGCGTTGATGACCGAAGAGGGCGAAACTACCGAAACCTGGCAGTTCAGCCCTGAGAGCCAGCCACCGTTTATCGAACCACAGCAATGGCACCGCATCGTTTCATTTTCCGATGATATGACCTGCCAACTGGCTTTCTACTGTTCACCGGAAGATTACTACCACAAAAAGCACCAACTGACGCGCACCCATTCCGAGGTGATCGAAGCCGTGCAGCGCATAAAACCCGGCAAAGCGCTGGATCTGGGCTGCGGCGGCGGGCGCAACTCGCTCTATCTCAATCTGAAAGGCTTTGACGTCACCGCCTGGGACAAACATGGCCCGTCGATCGACAACCTCAATAGCATCATTGATAGCGAAGGACTGACGCACATTCGCGCCAGCGTGCAAGACCTCAATGCTCACACCTTCAGCGGCGATTACGACTTTATTCTTTCCACCGTGGTGTTTATGTTCCTCAGCCGCGAGCGAATTCCAGGGTTGGTGAAAAACATGCAGGACAGCACCCTGAACGGCGGTTACAACCTGATTGTCGCCGCGATGGATACTCCGGATTACCCTTGCAGTCTGCCCTTCCCCTTCACCTTTAAACCGGGCGAGCTGAAGGAGTATTACGCCGACTGGGATATCCTGAAGTACAACGAGGATGTCGGCCAACTGCACAAAACCGACGCCGCCGGTAACCGCATTTCGCTGCGCTTTGCTACGCTGCTGGCGCGTAAACCCTAAAATCCCTTCAATTGGCGCCGCTCGATACAGTATTGACCGGTGCCGACCTGTAGCAAAATACGGCAAACAACATGAAGTTTAATACGTTGCCAACCCGCCGCTGCGGCGTTAGGATCGCGCCCGGCTACGGGTGTAGCCAGTGTTATTGGCTGTCAGTTCCGCGCATGGAGAGGTTATTGTGTTAGAGAGTTTTGGCGTCCTGAATCTTTGGACCTATCTGGCCGGGGTGGTATTTATCATCATTCTGCCAGGCCCGAATACGCTGTACGTACTGAAGACCGGTGTGACACGTGGCGTACGTGCCGGTTATACCGCCGCGCTGGGCGTGTTTATCGGCGATGCGATCCTGATTTTCTGCGCCTATATTGGCGTGGCTTCACTGATCCGTACCACGCCGTTCCTGTTTACCCTGGTGCGTTTTCTCGGCGCAATTTACCTGCTGTTCCTCGGTGCGAAAATTCTCTACGCCACCTTTATCCAGAAAAATGCGGCGCAGCAACAACAGATTGAAGGCGGCCACAGCATCCTGCGCAAATCGCTGACGCTCAGCCTGACCAACCCGAAAGCGATCCTGTTCTACGTGTCGTTCTTCGTGCAGTTTATCGACTTCAACTATGCGCACACCGGCCTGTCGTTCACCATTCTGGCGCTGATCCTCGAATCGGTCAGTTTTATCTACATGACCACGCTGATCTTCTCCGGCGCGATGCTGGCGCACTTCTTTAACCATAAGAAAGGCCTGGCAAAACTGGGTAATGGCCTGATCGGCCTGCTGTTCCTCGGCTTCGCCACTCGTTTGGCCACCCTCAGCTCCTAGTTCTCCGCATTAACGGCTGATCCCCTCAGCCGTTTTCTCTACTCTGTCACGCACGACAAACCGAATGTCAGACAGACAAAAGCCCTCCTTCTCTGCCTGCTATAGACTTTTAAGGTTAACGATAGCGACCTTTTTTGTCTGACAGGAGGGCGTATGCCTGACAATAACGTAGCAGTGATGGACAGCGTTTCACGTTTTCTCGATCGTCATCATGGGCTGTATATCGACGGCCAATGGTGTGGTTCCACCGCCGAAGGCCGGCTGGCGGTGTATAACCCCGCCAATGGACAACAAATTTCCTCCACCGCCGACGCCAACGCGCAAGACGTCGCTCGCGCCGTACAATCGGCCCATCAGGCGTTTACCTCTGGGGTCTGGGCGCAACGTTTACCTGCCGAGCGCGAGCGTATTTTATTGCGCTATGCCGATTTGGTTGAACAGCACACCGAAGAACTGGCCCAGTTGGAAACGCTGGAACAGGGCAAGTCGATCAATATTGCCCGCATGTTCGAGGTAGGCTGCACGCTGAACTGGATGCGCTACACCGCCGGGCTGACCACCAAGATCACCGGCCAAACCCTGGACGTATCGATCCCCATGCCGCCGGGGGCCAAATATCAGGTGTATACCCGTAAAGAGCCGATTGGCGTGGTGGCCGGCATTGTGCCGTGGAACTTCCCACTGATGATCGGTATGTGGAAAGTGATGCCAGCGCTGGCCGCAGGTTGTTCCATCGTGATCAAACCCTCGGAGACCACGCCGCTCACCCTGCTGCGCATGGCCGAATTGGCGACCGAAGCCGGCATTCCAACGGGGGTATTCAACGTGGTGACGGGTAAAGGTACCGGCTGCGGCAAAGCGCTGACCGAACACCCGCTGATCGCCAAAGTGAGCTTCACCGGCTCCACGCCGGTCGGCAAAGGCATCGCCCGCGCGGCGGCGGACCGGCTGACACGCGTGACGCTGGAACTGGGCGGTAAAAACCCGGCCATCGTGCTGAAAGATGCCGACCCGCAGCAGGTTATCGAAGGCCTGATGGCGGGCAGCTTCCTGAACCAGGGACAGGTGTGCGCCGCCAGCTCGCGGATTTATATTGAAGCGCCAATCTACGACACCTTGGTGGCCGGGTTCGAGCAGGCGGTGAAATCCCTGTCCGTCGGACCGGGCATGGATGCCAGTGCGCAGATCAACCCACTGGTCTCCAGCGACCACCGCAATAAAGTGGCGGCCTATCTGGACGATGCCAGATCCAAGCACGCTGAGTTGATCAGCGGCGCGACCGGGCCGGACTCGCAAGGGTTCTATATTCCGCCGACGCTGGTAATTAACCCGGACGACAAGCTGAACCTGACGCGCGAAGAAGTGTTTGGCCCGGTGGTCAATCTGATCCGCGTGGCTGATGCTGAAGAAGCGTTGCGCAAAGCCAACGACACCGACTACGGCCTGACCGCCAGCCTGTGGACCACCAGCCTGCAAGCGGCGATGGCCTTCACGCCACGAATTCAGGCTGGCACGGTGTGGGTCAACACCCATACGCTGATCGACGCCAACATGCCTTTCGGCGGCTTCAAACAATCGGGTAGCGGCCGTGATTTCGGCCCGGACTGGCTGGATGCTTATACCGAATCCAAATCGGTGTGCATTCGTTACTGAACAGCGCCTTAATCGCCAGTAGCGCCCTCCAGGGCGCTACTGATACTGCTTACGGTATTCGCTGGGCGAAACGCCAAAACGGCTTTTGAAGGCGGTGGAGAAATGGCTGTGATCGGCAAAACCCCAGTCATGGCCGATAGTGACCAACTTTTGCCGCTCAGGCGCCGTGCGTAGCACCTGAGCGCACAAATCAAGACGGCGGTGCTTGATATATTGCGCCACCACCAGTCCCTGACGGGCAAACATCCGGTACAGGCTGCGTACCGAAATGCCCAGTTCAGCGGCGATCCACTCAGGCCGCAACTGCGGCGACTGGATATGCGTATCGATAAACGCCAGCGTACGGGTGAAAGCCTGCGGGAAAACCTCCGCTCCCACTTCAGGTTCCACCAGCGCCGGGCGCAACAGAGTTGCCACAGCACTCAGTATCGCCTCGCTCTCCGGTGCGCTCATCTGCGCGTCCTGCATGCAGCCCAAGACCAGTTGCCGACTGAGGCGCGCCATGCTGCTTTGCCCATCCAGCCGTCGTGCGAATTGCAGATCGCTAAAACGTGCCGACCGTTCGAAATAGCTGCGCGGCATCAGTAATGAGATTTGGCGGGAGTCCTGTTGAAAGGTAAAACTGCTGGTACGTGAAGCGTCGATCAGCGTGACGTCACCGGCGGACAAGACTGCCTGTCGGTCACCCTGCTCCATCAATGAACTGCCGCGCAGTTGAAAGACCGTGAAAAAATGCGAGCCGTCGCTGCGGTTAATTTCTTTTTGGGTTCGATACAGGCGGGTTTGCGTCGCATCCACCACGCTCATACGTAACGCGTGGGCACGAAATTCCTGCATCGCGCCGCTAAATCCCGGCCCCAGAGTTCGGGCGCAGAACCGGCCGCAGGCGGAGTTGATTTTCGCCAACCACTCCTCGAAGCCAACCTCCCTGACCGGTACGGAAATTGCCATGGATCCCCCCTTCACACATCAGCGATGGACGCGTTCGAACCGCAAGCGGCAATGAACAGAAAATCAACATAACAACCCAGTAACATACAAGCAATGCCGACAGTGGGATCTGGCGCTGGGATCACAAATTGCGCCTTATGGCTCCAGACATGAAAAACCCGGCCGTAGCCGGGTTGATAAAAACGGGAAAATCGGGAGGATTAAGGCTGGCTATCCAGCAGATAACGCACCACGGCCGCGTATTCTTTTGCATAGCCGTCAACGCTTTGGCTCGCCATTCCGGCATTATCGATTTTGTACTTGCCGGAGACATAAAACGATGGGGTTGCCCGTACGTCCAGCGCTTTCACCGCTTCATTCTGCTTGGCAATCAAGCCCTTCACCAACAGGCTGTGGCGCGCATTTTCATAGGCCGCGGCATCGACGCCGGCGGCGGCAAACACCCGCTGAATATCCTCTTCACTGTTGATGGCGCGCTTTTTTTGCAGCTCGTCGAACAGCAGGCCTTCGATTTTATCCTCGATGCCCATCACCATCGCTACCGACCAGGCTTCAGTCAGCTCATTGCCCAATTTGCCCATCAGGCCGACATGATATTTGGTCAGCTTGGTGCCCTCAGGCAGCGCCTGGCTGACGGTGCTGCCAACATGGTAGGTTTCGGCAAACTGATAACAAGGGCCGCAATAAAAAGAGAAAAACTCCACCACCGCAGGGGCTGACGCCACCGGTTTATCCAGGCGAGAATATTGCTCGCCAGCACGGTAATCCGCCGCCACGGCGACAGCAGGAAGCAATAGCGCCAGGAGCGCACCGGCGAACAGCCGATTAACTTTAGCCAACATAACTACTCCAATTCAGATGAGAACATTGTCCCTAACGGCGGTGTTTATAATCAAATTATCGGAACAAGACCAGTTTTTATTACCTTGTATTTATGTGGGATTGGCTCACATCAAGGGGCCATGCGGGCCGTCAGTGGCGTTCTGCGCCCCAGACGTCATGCTACACAACCGCCTCAGAAGAGGCGGCAGCGAAATAAGTATGCCGTTAATTAATAACAATATTGGTGAGTATGGATTCACTGCGGGCAAGAAGACTTATGCCAAGAATACGCTGCGTCAGCCTTCACTGACGCAGCGGGATCACACTTAGTTTTTTGGCAGTTGAATACGGACTACGCTTTCCGGTTTGCCGGCTTTGGTGCTGGCTCCGTCATTCTTCACCGTCACGAACAGCACGTTGTTGCTGGTGTCCAGCGCCAGGCTGTTAGGGTGCGGCGGCAGTTCTACGGTTTGCAGGCGCTTGAGGCTGTTTGAATCAAACACCGTCAACGTACCTGCGCCATGATCGACGCGGATCCCTTTGCGGTTGGCGACATACACACGCTGGTTGCGATCGTCCAACAGCAGGCCAATTGGCACTTCATCGGTCAGTTCGCTGGCTAACACTTTGCCGCTGTCCGCATCCAACGCAAACACCCGGTGACCGCTGCTGCGCTTCACGTAGTCGCGCTCAAGGTGGGTATTGCGGTAGTTGTCGCGGTCGATCCCCTGATCCACCCCTAATAGACGGTTATTCTTCCCGTCGTACACCAGGTTCAGCAGCTGATCCGCTTGAATCTCTTTGGTAGAGGTGATCGCCAGGGTATCGGCATTCAGGGTAATCAGTTGCCCCTGCATGTTAGAGACAAATACGCGCCGTCCTTTCTCATCCAGAGTGATGCCCACCGCGTTGTAGCCGAAACCGGGGATCATTTTCTCCAGCTTTTGAGTCCGGGTATTGACCACAAACAGCACGCTATCTACCCCAAAACCCAACCCCGGCAAGAACAGGCGGCCGCTCTGCGCGTCATACTTCATTTCGCGGATGCGGTACTGATAGTCCTCGGTGATCTTGAAGCGCTTAAGCTCCTTGAGCAGGAACTCTAGGCGCTTGCCGCTGATACCGGCCTCTTTGTAGGTCTGCTCCAGCATCGTTTTTTCGGTCACCGGAATGCTGTCCAGCGCACGGTTGGTGGTGGTATCCACCACGCCGACCGAGCCATTGAACCCTTGAGTCAGATACAGCCGGTGGCCGGCATCATCCAGGGCTACGCCGAACCCCTTCACCTGCAGAGGGATCTCCGCCTGCACCGCCAACGTGGTCGGATCCAGACGCAACACGCGGGATTTCGCCTCTTCCTTCCAGTCCGGTGCGCTGACGAACAGCGACTTCTGGCTTGGGCTGTAGGCCATTTCCACCAGCGCCGACGACAATGGCTGGCGCTTGATATCCTGCTGAGTGATCCCTGCGTCACGGGCCTGCGCCGCACCGGCCACCACCAACGACGTTGCAATCAACAGCGACAGTAAAGCGCGGGGTGTTCCTATTGTTCCAGACATCCGTTTATCTCCATGAAAGTAATAAAGTCAGTTAGGGTGAACAACGTTATTGCTGTGGCGCCGGCGGCAAGGCCGACAGTGGCATATCCCCACCAGCCTGTTGGGCAAAGTGAGAGAAAACGTGCTGAATAGTTGCAGCGATCAACCCCGCCTGTTGCGCGGTGTAATGATCGGTACGGTAGGTCATCATCACGCGCAGGGATTTCACGCCGTCGAGGTTTTCTTCCATCACTTCAAACTGCAAACCGAGCAGCGATTCGGTTTTCTCCGGCTCCACCTGACGATAGGCCACCGTGCTGCCGTCCTGCAGGGTAAATGCCCCGTTCAGCTTGATACGGCTGTGGATCTGAATGAACACTTCGAACATGTGGTTCTTGCGGTCGGCATGAGCGCCAAACAGCCCTTCTTCCACCAGATCGATAGGAATATCGGTGTAAGGCATAGAACCATTGATGGTGTTTTTCACCTGCTCAATCAGCCCTGCGACCGTCAGCTGTTCGGTGAAGCGCACCCGGTGCACCACCACCGTGGTGAAGTAGCCGATGGTGTCAAAGAACTCGGCGTCGTTACGGCCGGAGGTGGAAGTCCCCACCAGCAGATCCGTCGAACCGCCCAACAGGCGCAGCGCCGTAGTGATACCGGCGTAGACCACGTTGAACAGTGAGGCGTTGTTCTTCCTGGCCTGCGCGTACAACCCCTCAGCCACCGTTGGTTCGACGTCAAATTCCAGCCATCCGCCGTTGACGTCTGCATCGGCCGGGACTGCAGGATGGTGCGAAGGTTCCTGCTGGAACAGCGGCTGACCGACCGGCGCATCGCGCAGGTTATCGAGCCAATAGTCCAGGTGTTGCTGTGCGACGCCGCCGGCCTGCTGCTGCCGGGCAAAGGCATAAAACTGCGGCACTTCACCTTTCCACTGCGGCTTCTGCCCCGCCACACGGTGGCTGTAGGCGATGCCCAGCTCGTCCATCATCAGGTTCAGCGACCATTCATCCAGCACCACATGGTGGAACAGCAGCGAAAGCAGTTGCCGGCCGGTTGCCGCGTCACGCAGGAAGGTGGCGCGCAGCGGCAGCTCGCGGGTCAGATCAAAGCGGTGGTCGCCGGCCTTGGCCAACAGTTCGCTGGCGTTACCGGCCGGTGTTTCATGAGAGAAGTGGAACCACTCGTAATCGAGCAGTTCAGCCGCAGGCACGACCTGTTGGCGAACCTCCCCCTGATGTTCGATAAACAGTGAACGCAATACGCTGTGGCGCGTCATGACGTCGATAAACGCCTGACGCAGGGCCATTTCATCCACCGGATCGAGGAAATTGATGGCGAAAGGCAGATTGAAGATCTCGTCGTGACCGAAGGCCTCGTACACTTTCCACAGGGAGTGCTGGGCCAGCGACAGCGGTGCCTGGACGACCTCATCCCGCAGCTGTGTACTGGGCGCTTGTACCGCCGGTGCCGTAACCGCCTGACGTTTGGCGTAGGCCGACAGCCCTCGGGCCGTGGCGTGACTGAACAGATCGTTAATGTTGAGTTCGATACGGTGCAGGCTTAACAAACGACCGATGACGCGGGTCGCGACCAGCGAATGCCCGCCGCGATCGAAGAAATCTTCATCGACGGTCATGTCCGGCGCCACCAGGGCATCGCGGAATTCCGCCAGGATCAATTGGGCGATTTCATCATTTTCTTGTTGTTGTGCATCCTCTCCCGCCAGAACAGCTTCGGGCTGGGCCAACGGTTGCTCAGCGGCAGGCAGCAGGGCTGTCGTGATCGTCCGTCCGGCGAGATAAGCGACGAACTGCTCCAGCAGGAACGGCGCGACATGCGGAGTCAGGCGCGGATCCGCCACTAACTCCAACACCACCGAGTCCGGCTCGGGCAGGCTCAAAGCCAGCATCAGTTCAAAAGGCGTATGCAGCGGCGGTAACAGCAGGCGTTCAGCACTAACCCCATCCAACTGCAGCGCCACCGAAGGATCCGCCAGCCAGCTCACCAGAAGCTGAGCTAATTCTGGGTTGGGCGCTTCCGCCGTTTGCTGTGCCAGCAGTCGGCTTTCCACCTCCTGATCCGCAGGCTGCAAGGTCAGGCGTTTCAATCGGCTAGCGCCCTGCCAGCCGTCCATGCCGTTTGCCTGTTGTGCGTCGTCGAGCGGCACGCACAACTGCACCGGTTGCCCGCCGGACTGAGCGGCGATAAAGCGGCCAAAGCGAACGGCGATCGCCGCCAGTAAGGTGGTTGGGTTCTCGGTTACGGGCAAAATCTTGCGCGCCACGCGGGTCGCTATACGTACCCCGGCCTGCGCCAGACGCTCGTCCTGTGCTGCCAATTGTCGGTAGTCCCGCAGCGCTGTCGCATGGCGTGGCCACGGCAGAACCAGCTCCGTCGCTTCCGGCAATGGCGTATTCAGTACAACCGGCGACAGAGTGTCCGGGACTGGCAGGGGATCATGGCGATTATACAGCGCCGACAGCATCGTCAATAATTGTCGACACGACAGCCGTTCAGCCAAAATATCGTGGGCAACGACGCCCAGCACCGAACCGGCACCGGTAAACAGCAGAAAACGAACTGGTGCTTCGCTTGCCAACTCAAGAGGCGTCGCCTGCGCCTGCAACAGACGGCTTACCGCCTGCTGTTCGTCCGCGACAGGCTGAATGCTCACCGGATTCAGCGTTGCGTTGCCGCGCAGTTTGCGTAAGCCTTGCTCATCGTCGAAATCGTAACGAACGTCCAGTTCCGGCATCAGTCGGGTCAGAGCCTCCAGCGCGCTGGCCAGTCTGCCGATATCCGGCTCGCCGCCCAGCCGCCAGGCCATCGCCTGCTGGCAACCGCCGTCGCCGCGCTGCTGGTGCATGAACCACGCCAGTTCTTCCGCTTCGCTCAATGGCTGTGAGGCATCCGCCGCCCGCTCGCCCAGCGTCTGAAACGCCAGGTCCAGACGCTGGGCCTCGTCATCGCTGAGAATATTGTCAAAATAACCGCTCACTGCTCTATCTCCTTGTGCCCGGCCATACCGGAACCTCGGGGGGAACGCGGGCCATAAACAGGGACGTATCCACCACAGATCGCTGACAAACTCGCGCAAGCGCCAACAATCCAAGGCGTGAATACGCCCCTGCTGCAGACCGATTGCTATCGCATCAGAATGTCAGCTCCAGCGCCGCACCGATCATGCGTGGACGCTGCTGAGTCGCGGTGTAGACGTCGTTGCCGCTGACCATCACGCGACGTTCCGAGTCAAACAGGTTCTGCGCATACAGGGTGGCGCGGCCATAGGCGAAGGTGTACGCCAGTTGAGTATTCGCCGACCAGTAAGATCCGATGCGCCCGCGAGAGTCGTTGTCGTACTGCGAGTAGTAGGAGTCCGAGAACGCCACGTTGCCGCTCAGTTCCAACCCGGCCATCAACTGGTACTTGGCGCCCATGTTGGCGGTATAAGCCGGCGCACGCGCCAGTTCATGCCCATCTACGCCGCTGCCCGAGAACTTCTTGATCTTGGTCTTCAACAGACCGACGTTCGTGAACAGTTCGAAGTCCCAACGCGGCTGCCAGGTCGCCCCCATTTCCGCGCCGTAGGTTTCTACCTTGTCGGCATTGCGGATCACCGAGGAGTTCGGCCCCAGGGAATACGGCAGCTGCATGTCCTTGTAGTCGTTGTAGAAGATGTTGCTGGTCAGGATGACGTTGGCATCTTTCAGGTGGTGACGGGTGTACAACTCATAGTTCCAGACATATTCCGAACCATAGGTGTAATTGACTACCGGCGTGCCGATCGTGATGCCTGCGCCACCGGCGTTATAGCCGCGCGCCACCTTGGCACCGTAGGTCTGGGTATCCGTCGGTTTCCAGGCCAGATCCAGCTTCGGCAGGAATACGTCGTAGGTTTCATCGAAATCGATACGCACGGCCTTGCTGCCGCCGGTACGCTGACGGTGCTCGCGTTCCAAACGGCTGGCGGCGGTGATATCCACCTTCGGCGTGATGGCGTAGGTCAGCTCGGCAAAGGCCGAGTTGGTGTCGGTTTTATCCTTGAAGGTCGAACCGCCGAAAATGTTAACGAACTCATCCTGCTTGGAGTGGAAATAACGCAACCCTGCCAGCCCGCGCAGGCGGCTGTCTGGCCCACCAAAGCGCGCCACAGGCTCCACGTGCACCTCTTTTCCGCCGATATCGGCGTACGGCAAGGCATAAGCCGTAGGACGGTTAATATTGAAGTCGGTATAAATAACGCGGTTTTCCAGCGTCAGGCTGTCGGATTGCTCCCAGGACAGATCCCAAACGCCGCTGTTGGTGTTGCTTTTAAACACCGCCCGGCGCGGATCGTGGCGCAGGCTGGTCGGGTGAACCAGCGGGTTGAGGCTCTCGTTTTGCGGCGAGGTACTGCCAAAGTGGTTAAAGGTCAGCTTGGTGGTCAGCTCGCGCAGGCCTGCCGGATTGAACAACAGTTTGGCACGAGCGGTAGTGGCTTCAACCTCACGCGGATCGCCCACCGGCTCATAAGCAGGAAGATCGACATCGCTGCGGCGACGCTGGCGATCGACGCTGACGCGGAACGCCAGTTGATCTTCCACCAGCGGGCCTGAAACCATAGCGGACAATTGCGAAGAGTGCTGGTTGCCCGCACCGCCCTTGAAGGCACTCTCCCAATCGAAAGTGGGATCCTTACTGGCCATCACGATCGCACCGGCAATGGCGTTACGCCCCTGAATATAGCTCTGCGGGCCGAGGAACACTTCGACGCGATCCAGATCCCACAGCGACTGCGGGCCATAGGCCTGCTCGTTATAGGTCAGGGAGCGACCATCCAGAGACAAATTGAGGCGCGGACGGGTGCCGCTGAGGAAGGCGTTGGCGCCGGTGTTCGGGCCGGAGCCGTCGATACCGCGCACGGTGGGCAGATCGTTACCGATGCCGACATCCATGACGTTGGCCGTCATGCGTAATAAATCGGGGATCTGCAACGCGTTGGGCATAGCGGCGATCCGCTCACTGTCGAACACCTGCACGCTGGAGCCGGTGTCGAAAATGCTGCGCTTTATCTTTTCGCCAGTCACCAGCAGGCTTTCGGAGTCCTGCCAATTATCGTTACGTTTGCTGTCGGCGGCTTCCTGCACCTTTTCGTCCACTGCGGCGGCGTTAACGCTGCCCACAGATAAAGAACAAAGACTCAGAAAGAGTGAGGAAAATGCCCCAATGGCCTGCAAGCCTGCTTTTTCCTTGTTTCCTACGATTTTATGCCTTTGAGCCGCTGAATGCTTGCTCATAGATGTATTCTCCTTTCATCCCAGATGCACAAAAATATGTTTTATTTCACATAGGTAACGACGCTGATTCTCACACTGACAATGGCATTGCGGCCTTCCTGACCTTGCTATTGCATATCCCTGCCGCAGACAGCCGCCCCACCCCAGATAAACCGGGGGCGGACGCAGATTTTTTGTCTGGAAACGTAAAGAAATGTTAATAATGATAATATTTTACATTTTTTAATGCAAATCATTATCAACTAAACAAATAAACAGGATGCGCAGCGGGTAAAGTGCTGAACGATAAAACGCAGTTATTGTAGGTTCTTTAAAACCAATAATTTCAATTAAAATGAATATAAAACATAATTATATCGGTATTAATATTTTCTATAAGCGAGCGAGAACCTCCCCTTTCCACATTACCCTTACGTTTTATACTAACAAATAAAAATAGTAATAATTTTCATTCCCATTAACATTGCAATATATTCTTACAGTCTCTCAATACTGATGGAAACCCGATGAAAGCGTTGACCACGATGCAGGCCGCCTACTGGGTAGGTCGGCAATCCGAAGCGCCGCTGGGGGGCGTATCCGCCCACCTGTATGCGGAATTTAACTGCTGCGACCTGGACGTCGAACGACTGAGACAGGCCGTTGCCGCCCTTTACCTGCATCACCCTATGTTGCGCCTGTGCATCACGGCCGATGGCCAGCAGACCATCAGCCCCTGCGGCCCTGAACATGGCCTGCATCTGGACGATTTCAGCCAGTTCGATATCCCCGAAGCGAGCCACCGGCTCACAGCCAAACGGCAGCAAAAAAGCAGCCAAAAACTGCCGCTGGAACAAGGTATCCCCTGCGATATCAGCCTCAGCCTGCTGCCGGGCGGCCACAGCAGGCTGCATGTTGATCTGGATATGATCGCCGGCGATGCCATGGGTTTCCGCGTGTTGATGGAGGATTTGGCGCGGTTTTATCACCAATGTCCGGCATCCCCCGCCGACAATGGCGTACCCTACTTTGACTATCTGGATCGTCACTATGCCGATACCGCGCAGCAGGCACGTCGCACCCGCGCTCAGGCCTGGTGGCGCGAACGCCTGCCTCAGCTGCCGCCGGCACCACACCTGTTGCGCACACCGGATATTTGCCGCAGCGATCGGCTGGCGCTGCAACTGAGCGCGAGCGAAACCAAAGCGCTGGAAGATGCCGCCAGAGCGCACGGCATCACGCTGTCATCCCTGTTTCTGGCGCTGTTTGCCGTTACCGTCGGCCATGGCTGGAACATGTCGCGCTTCAGGCTCAACGTGCCGCTGTTCCACCGGGATGAAGCCAACCTCGCCACGATCATTGGCGACTTCTCTAACCTGGTGCTGCTGGGCGTGGAGCTGAACCCGGCTGAAAACTTGCCGGCTTTCAGCCGCCGCCTGATGGCCCAGCTGGCGGAGTTAATAGCTCACGCCGATTACCCCGGCGTCAGCGTGATGCGCGATTTGTCGCGCCTGCAAGGCAGCATGCAGCCTTCACCCGTCGTGTTTACCGCCGGGTTTGGCATCCGTGGCAAAGCGTTGTTTTCTGACAACGTCACCCGCACCTTTGGCCCGCTGGAGTGGGTAATATCCCAGGGGCCACAGGTGGCGCTGGATGCGCAGGTGGCACACGCCAACGGCGGCATTCTGATCAACTGGGACGTCCGCCTGGACGCCTTCCCTGATCGGCTGTTACCGCAGCTGTTCGCCACTTACGGCGCCTTGCTGAAACGGGCCGCCAACCGGCCGGACAGCTTTAATCAGCCGCTTTCGCAGTGGTTGGCGCAATGCTCCCCAGCGGGCCAGGCACGCCAGATGCCGGTTCGCCAACTGCTGCACCGGCTGCTGGCACGGGTCGCGCCGGACGCCAGGCTGGGTGACGATGACGATATCCGTACCCTGCAACTGCCGCAGGACGCTCTGATGGCCCTATTGGCGGTACTTAACAAATACCTGCCGGTGGCGCTGGCGCCGAAGGATATAGAGGCGAACCCGACTCCGGCCGCTCTTGCCGCAGTGATCTGCGAGCGAGCCCCCAATGCCGCCGAGGGCGCTCAACTGTTATTGCAGGTGCTGGCACCTAAAGCCTGATACCGATCCGGGCGCGTGGTCTCATGCGCCCTGCTTTCTATTTCGTGGGTTAGTGACAATCAATAGGGAAATACCATGGAGACACCATTAAGCGCACTGCAGCAGGCTTACCTGCTCGGGCGCAGCGAACAATGGCCGCTCGGCGGCGTAGCGATGCACGACTTTCGCGAATATCGCGGTCTGGGACTGGATTTGGCCCGCCTGGAAAGCCGATTGAGCGAACTGGTGCAGCACTATGCGGCGCTGCGCACCTGCATCGATACCCAGCGTTTCACCCAACACGTGCGGGCAGAGGCCACGCTGAATCTGGATCGGCACGATCTGCGTGCGCTCGACCATCAGGCAGCGCAACGCCAATTGGCTGACTTGCGCGAGCAATATTCGCATCAGCGCCACGATCCCGCGCAGCCGTTGTGGCGTATTGCCGCCATTCAGCTCTCGGAGACGCAGGAGGCCACCGGCAACCCCTACGACACCGTGATTTTCACCAGCTTCGACGCGCTGATCCTCGACGGCCAGGGTATCTCCACCGTCATCGCCCGGCTGTTCGACGACGCCCCGCTGCCGCCTGTCGTGCCGCCAAGCCCACCGGCTGCAGCCACGGCGGAACAGCGTCAGATTGATGCCGCCTACTGGCAAGCCAAGCTACAGGACGTCACCACGCCGTCGGCGTTGCCGTGGCGCACCCCGCTGGCCAATATCAAATCCTCTCGCTATCGCCGCGCCAACCTGACTTTGCCGCGCGAGGTTCTAAAACAGTTCTCGCGCCTGGGATCCTCCCATGCCCTGCTGCGCAACAGCAGCCTTTCGGCTCTGATCCTCGATACGCTGGCGCAGTGGACCACCGACGGCGAACTCTGCGTCGGCGTGCCGGTGGCGTTTCCTGCGGCAAATGGTGCGCTCAGCAACGCCTCTACCTTTGTGGCGGTACGCTATTCCCGCCTGGGGGGCACCTTTATCAGCCGCGCCCAGGCCTTGCAGGACGACGTGCTGGGGGCGCTCGACCATCTGGCATTTTCCGGCGTTGACCTGGCGCGGCAGTTGCTAAACCTCAGCCAGGGTTCCCCGGCGCTGCCGGTGATCCTCACCAACTGCCTGGGGTGGGAGACGCTGCCTGGCAACGCGCCGGTTCGCTACCATGACGGCGTGACCCAGACGCCGCAGGTGGCGATCGATATCCGCCTGACACAAGATGCCGACAAGAACCTGCTGCTGTGCGTCGACTACGCCGAGCAAGCGTTGGATGGCGAGCAAGTGCAGGCAATGCTGGACGCATTGCAACGGCGGGTAATGTTGATGTGCCGGGACGGCGATGTGGAAATTCCCCCCGCGCAATTTATCGATTACCAACATTACCGCCATAACCACAGCGAGACGTCATTCAGCGCTTACCCTTATCTTGCGCAGTTGGCCGACAGGTTGTTTAACGATCCGCAGCCGCGCCCCGCGTTAATCTGCGACCAACTAAGCCTGACGTACCCGGAATTGGGCCAACGGGTTAGCGCAGTGATGGCAAATCTGCAACAGCGTGGCCTGAAGCCAGGCAGCGTGCTGGCCTTGTATCTGGCGCGCAGTCCGGAGCATGTAACCATCTCACTCGCCTGTGCGCTGTTGGGCATTATCTGGGTGCCGATCGACATCAACTCACCGCCGGAACGTACCGCCTATCTGCTGACCAACTGCCGGCCGGATCTGGTGGTACACAAGGGTGAGCTGGACACCTCGTTCGGGGTTACGCCAGAGGAACTGCTTGACCCGACGGCGGGCGCCGCCAAGCGGCCGGACAGCCAGACGCTGACCGAGCGCAGCGTCAGCACCGAAGCCAGTTATTATCTGTATACCTCCGGTACCACCGGCAAACCGAAATGCGTGGTGCTCAATAACCGCGCCACCGCCAACGTTATCGGCCAAACCCTGCAGCGCTGGGCGGTCACCGCCGACGACGTGATGATTTCGGTCACGCCGCCGCACCACGATATGTCGATGTTTGATCTGTTCGGCTCGCTCAGCGCCGGTGCCACGCTGGTGTTACCGGCACCACATCAGGAAAAGGACGCCATCAGTTGGAACCAGTTGGTTGAGCGCCATGGCGTCAGCCTGTGGTGTTCGGTCCCCGCCATTCTGGAAATGCTGCTTACCTGTAAAACCGACGATAGCCTGCGTTCGCTGCGACTGGTGGCTCAGGGGGGCGATTACATCAAACCGGCGACGGTACAGCAATTGCGCGGCCTGCGTCCGGACATCAGCCTGTTCTCGCTCGGTGGCCCGACCGAAACCACCATCTGGAGCATCTGGCACCCGATAGCGCCGCAGGACACCGGCACCGTGCCTTATGGTCAGCCGCTGCCGGCTAACCAATACTTTATCTGCCATGATGACGGTACCCACTGCCCGACCGGCGTGGTCGGCCGCATCCACACCTCCGGGGTGAATCTGGCGCTGGGGTATCTGGAGGACGGTGATTTAAAACAACATGATTTCGTTACGCTGGAGGGGCCCGACGGGCAACCGCTGCGGGCCTTCCGTACCGGCGATCAGGGGTACTATCGCCCGGACGGCAATATCCTTTTCGCCAGCCGGGTGAACGGCTACGTGAAAATCCGTGGCGTGCGCGTTTCGCTGCCGGAAATTGAAGATGTGTTGCGCGGACACGAGGCTATTCTCGATATCGTGGTAGTGGATTACCCTGGCGGTGACAATGGCGAAGCGACGCTCGGGGCGATGTACCTCACCCACGACGGCAAACCGCTGTCGCTGGCGGCGATCCGCGCTTTTTCGACCGGCTACCTTCCTTGTACCCATATCCCGACACGCTTTATTCATACCGAGTTGCTGCCGCTGTCGGGTAACGGCAAGACCGACCGTCACCGTATCCGCGCAGCCTTCAGCGCCGATCGTGCCGCTCCGGGCCTGAATGCCTGTGCGGCACCGCTGCCGAGCGCGCCACCGGCGCACAGCGGCAAGATCCTGTCGATCTATTTACAGGCCATCGGCGCAACGCCGCGCCCGGAATGGGGAGAAGAAACGGCCTTTATCAGCATGGGGTTGAAGCTGCCGCACATTCGCCAGGTGGCGGCGCAGCTTAACCAGGCCTTTGGCACCCAACTGCCGCCAACGCTGTTAATCCCCTGCAAAAATGCGCGGGAAGTGGCGGCGTTGTTGGCACGTTAAACGGTTCAAACTAAAAGGGGCTGCATGCAGCCCCCTATCACCTCATTCAAACTTATATCGGGTCGAGCATGGCCCCAACCATTACGCTGACCTTTCGGCCATCAGGCGGGCACCGCCACCAGTTCGCCGAGCGCCGTCTCCAGCGCTTCTTCCCGCAACGCACGCAATAAAAACGCCTGCAGGTCACGCCCATAGTCTTCGATCCCATCGCAGGCAAACTGCTGCACGTAAACATCGATATCCAGGTGCAGATCGCCAGCATCGGTGCGCCCGCGGAAGGTCAGGTTAGCGCCGTCGCCAGATCCTCCTGCCAGTACCCGTCGCGTACAGGTGCAGCCGCTGAAACCGGCGGGATCAAACGGCTGGACGTTGATAAACGGCGAGATAAACAAACGAGAGGCCGGCGTCACACCGCGATCTGCGGCAATGTGCCGCAGACGGTAACCTGCGTGGCTGCGCAGCTCACGCAGCATCTTCGCCATGCCCGACAGAAAATGGCCCAAAGTCTCTTCCGCACGCAGCGACACCAAAAGCGGCAGCGTATTGACCGCCAGCGCCGGCGTATTGGTGGCCTGGCTGCTGCGGCGGTTCATCACCGGCATCCACATGGTGCGCGAATCGCCCTTGTCATGCGGCAACGGCGGCAAGGTAAAGAACAGCCAGGCGGCGGACAGGGAAAGCAACAGGTCGGGCCAACCGATACCGCTACGTTCCGACAGCCAACGCAACCGCTGCGGGATCTCCTCCGGCAACGGCGTGCTGGTACTCAGGGATTTAACGCCATATTCCCTGCCGCCTTTGCGCACCGTTGGCAAGGTCTGCGACGGCGGCAAATACCGCTGCCAAAAATACCGGTCTTTAGCGCAGCGTTCAGAAGCCGCATAGGCCAGTTCATGGTGCTGAAAAGCATGAATCTCGCCCAGT
Source organism: Serratia sp. GW822-FHT06E05 (assembly GCF_058799445.1). Lineage (NCBI taxonomy): Bacteria > Pseudomonadati > Pseudomonadota > Gammaproteobacteria > Enterobacterales > Yersiniaceae > Serratia > Serratia sp. GW822-FHT06E05. Next base: position 85,765 of record NZ_JBXALM010000012.1, on the reverse strand, counting down.
GCGTGCCCCGCCGCGCTGTCGTCGAGGAAATGCGTATACAGCGCGGCACAACGATGTTCAACCAACGCCATGCCAAAGCCATCAATCACAATATGGTGGGCGCGCACGTACCAAATAAAATGCGAAGGCCCCAGCCTAATCAACCACACCGCGGCCACCGGCTGGCTGCACAGATCCAGTGGTTGATCGACATCCGCCTGCATCAGCCGCATCGCGGTCTGGTAAGGATCGGGCTGTGCCTGAAGATCAAGGCGATTAAGTTGCGGTATTGCCTGGGGATCATAACGCTGCTGCGGCAAGCTCTCGCCAGTGCCGCCGTGAAAACGCAATGCAAACGCCTGCGTTTCCGCCATCGTCTGAGTGATAGCCCGACACAGCGCCTCTTCATCTACCGCGCCGCGTAGTTCGGTGACGTGAGCGACGGTGGAAAAAGGCTGTCCGGGGTGCAAGGTAAATTCGTCCCAGAAGTCTAACTGCGCCGGTGTCAGCGGCAGCCATTCAGTAGCCAAAACAGTTTCCGACATGTTACCTACCTTTGATAAGCCATAAACAAATGTTGAAACAACGGAAGCGAAAACCCCGCTGCCGCCGATAACGGCCAAAAGCGGGGTAAATGGCGGACACGGTTGGATGACCAGCCCAAGGGCTGCCCGGCGTGATCCTTATTATTGTGTTGTGGTTGGCGTGCTTGACCTCCCTGGCGCACGTAAAGCGAGACGGCGCAGCCACCTTTTCCAAGGCCAGGGCAACGCACTGAAGATGTTTCGGTTTGGTTACAAATGAAAATGATAATAACACTTATTATCATTTTCATGAATATAGAACAACCTGTTCATGCTGCAAACTTAATTGACGGGGAGAGTGCGCCTGAGGAGTGACCGAGGGTTAAGTGGCGGAGGATGAGGGCTACAAACCAACAAAACAGGAACCTTCTGGGGCGGTAAAAACAAGTACCGCCCCGGTCTAACGGCATGCACCTGCCATTATTGGTAAATTACTGCTACGCCGTGCAGTTTATTACCTCCGCTGGCGGAAATAATGCGGTATGAACTGGCCCCGGCCTGATCGGCTTTCTTCGCCAATTGCTTTTCCAGACCTGAGAGCGTCAGTGCTCCGCTGGCGGAGACCACGCCGAGTTTAGTCAGCCCCTGCTCGGAACTGACGCTGTTGGCCGCAAAGCTGCTGGTGGACACCACCGCCAGGATAAACGCCGCCATGACATATTTAATCGCTTTCATATAACCACCTCATTAGATTGACCAGACCAGGTTCTGCCTGGTGAGGTGATTCTAAGTGGGGGTTGCTGACCCCAAAGTGACTCGTCGATAACATTTTTGTCAGACAACCGAAAAACCGGGGTTATTTACCTAAGCATACAATTTCATCGGCTATCTTGACGCCCGACCGGTCTGCGACCGTCGAACAATCGTCATTCCTCAGTTCCCATATTCGCGATCAATCACTTATATTTAAATTGAGGGCTGCCTGAATGCCACCGCGGCGGCAGTGTCCTCAATCAACCTGAGGGAGCCATCCATTTTATGCGTTTAAAACAAAGCACTGCGTGTCTGTTGTTGGCAGGAACCGGCCTGTTGACGACGGGCAACGCACTGGCCGCCACGGATACCCTGGTCTACTGCACCGTAGCCTCGCCCGAATCTTTCAACCCGCAGCTTTCCAGCTCCGGCACCACCTTTATCGCCACCTCGCAGGTGCTGTACAACCGCCTGCTGACGCTGCGTGAAAGCGATAAAACCCCGGCGCCCTCACTGGCGACCGAGTGGACCATCAGCCCGGATGGCAAAACCTACACCTTTACGCTGCGCAAGGGTGTGAAATTCAACAGCAACAAATACTTCACCCCGACGCGCGACTTCAACGCCGAGGACGTGGTGTTCACCGTGATGCGTCAAAAGGACCCCAATCATCCGTATCACAAGGTGTCCGGCGGCAACTACGAGTACTTCACCGACACCGGGCTGGACAAGCTGATCACCAAAGTGGAGGCGGTGGATAATGACCACGTGCGCTTTACGCTGAGCCAGCCTAACGCCGCGTTCCTCGCCGACTGGACGATGGACTTCGCCTCGATCCTTTCCGCCGAATATGCCGATGCCATGCTGAAAAAAGGCACCCCGGAATATGTCGATAACTGGCCGATCGGCACCGGTCCGTTTGCGCTGCAGCAGTACAAACAGGACTCGCTGATCCGCTACATCGCCAACCCGCATTACTGGCAGGGCGAAGTGGCCAGCAAACACCTGATTTTCTCCATTACGCCAAACCCGGAAACCCGGCTGGCCAAGCTGAAAACCAACGAGTGTCAGATTATCCCTGCCCCGCTGGCGGAGCAGTTTGACGCCATCAAGAGCGACAAAAACCTGCAGTTGCACAACATCGACGGCCTGAACGTCGGCTATCTGGCGTTCAACACCCAGAAGAAGCCGTTCGACAACGTGTTGGTACGCCAGGCTCTGAGCTATGCGGTGGACAAAAAGGCCATCGTTGCGGCGGTATTCAAAGACAGCGGCACGCCGGCCTATTCGATACTGCCACCGGGCATGCTGGGCTATAACGACAAACTGCCCGAATACGCTTACAACCCGGAAAAAGCGCGTGAACTGCTCAAGCAGGCCGGGCTGGAGAAAGGGTTTGAGACCGATATCTGGTCGATGCCGGTAGCCCGCCCTTACAACCCGAATTCACGCCGCATCGCTCAGATGATCCAAAACGACTGGGCGAAAGTGGGCGTAAAAGCCAAAATCGTCACCTGGGAATGGGGCCAGTATCTGGCCGGGTTGCGCAAAGGGGAACAGCAGAGCGCGCTGTATGGCTGGATGTCGGATAACGGCGACCCGGACAACTTCGCTACCCTGCTCAACTGCGCCGGCGTGCAAACCGGTGCCAACGCGGCACGCTGGTGCGACAGCAGCTACGACAAGCTGATCCAGCAGGCGATTAAGGTTAGCGTCCCGGCCGAACGTGCCAAGCTTTATCAGCAGGCACAGGTGATTTTTGCCCAGCAGGCTCCGCTGCTGCCGCTGGCTAACGGCAAGGTGTTCTACGCCACCCGCAGCAACGTCAGCGGCTATGTGGTTGACGTTAACGGCAGCGACTTTGCCAAGGCCAAGATCAACTGAGTGAAAGTGTGGCACCCGCGTTGGGTGCCACACCGGCAATCCGCCGGATGAAATTCTCATCCGGCGCTTTCCTCTCCTGTAACATTTGGTTACTCTCATCAACACTGTGATTTAACATCAAAAGGTAACCCGGTGCAGAACTCTTATATGCCGATGCAGATCCGTCTGCACTGGCTGGTGGCGATCCTGCTGGTTGTGACCTGCACGACGATTGAGCTGAGAGGGCTTGCCGTACCGGGCACCCCGGTGTGGTACGTGCTGGTGGTGACCCATTTCAGTTGCGGAGTGACAGTATTTGTTCTGATGATCGCCCGCTTGTTTCTGCGCTGGCGCCACACCAGCCCCGCTATCGAGCCGAAACCGGCAAAATGGCAAACTGGCGTAGCCCATCTGGTACACAGCCTGATTTACCTGCTGCTGCTGACGTTGCCGATTCTGGGCGTTTATTCCCGCTATTTGGGGGGGAAAGAATGGTTTTTATTCGGCTTGCCGATGCCCTTCGCCGAGATTGCCGACCGACCGCAGGCGCGGACGATTATCGGCTGGCATAAGACGCTGGCGGCTTTCGGCTATTGGCTGATCGGGCTGCATGCCGCCGCAGCGCTGTTCCATCACTATATCGTTAAGGACAATGCGCTGGTGCGTATGCTGCCTTGGTTGAATCGGCGTTAGCCCGAAATGACAACCCCAACATTGCAATAATAAGCATATGAATATAAGTCATTGGAAATAGTCCATTGGCTTATTAATTTCCAGGAGCCAAACGGTTAGAAAAATTTATATACGCCGAGTTGTATCTATCCCGGATCTTGACTAAGGTTATTCATACAAAATATAAGCCCATGGACTGACAGAGTTCCGTAAGAAAAAGCTCTTATCCACTCATTGCATTTATCTTAAAAAACGCCAGTTGTTTTTAAAATCCGCTATGCCATGCCCAATGACGGCACAGGGCCGCATAGTGCTACCCATGATTTCATTAATTCAATTCTATCGGCTACACACACGGAAAAGTTAATCCGACTTTTCCAAACTTAAAAGTCAGGAGAAGAGTAATGAAAATAATGACTGGCGTTATTTTACCTACGATTGCTGCCATCACGATGGTCGGCATGGCTCACGCGGCAGACACTAAACAACCGGTGACTGGCAAAGTGCAGGTGACATTGGAACACGTACACGCCGTGCAACAAAACGGCAGCCCCGCCCCGCAGCACGATGCCGCCTGTATGAAAGAACTTTCGATGCCAACCTCCAAGTATGTCGGGATGAAAGTCACCAGCGAATACACCGTCAATACCAGTTCGATGATGATGTCGGCTAAATCCATGCTGCCATCGCCGATGGGCACGCAGCCGCTGGAGCTTACGGTTGATTTATCAGCACTCGGCATAGAAGGGGTTTATGCATTTGGTGCCTTCAAACCCAATGTGTTGCCTAAGGATTATGTTTACTTCACCATCGGCAAAGATTTTAAAAACCCCGTCAGCACCTTTATGATTATTAATGAAGGTAAAGAATATAACTGCGTTATTTCCAGCTCAAACAAGGCGATGAGTAAAGAAGAGCGCAGTCATCTTATGGTTAAAAAATAATTTTTATATTCATTAGAAATTAGTGGGGTCGGCGGGAAGGGTTAACCGCCGCCCCATTATTTTATCTTCTGTTTTCATTATCCTTAATAAACATCTCTGGGTTCTACTAAAGAATGGCCGCTATAGTGAAAGCGGACATCATTGTGCGTGCTGTTCGCTAATTTTGGTTCAAACGACAAGATAAAATCCGCTCATAAAAAGAAGGACACAGAGTGTAAATTGAATTATAATGATTATCAAACAGATCATAGAAACATTCAGTGATGGCACAAATACTGCCCACCTAAATTTAATAAAAAAGGACTTTTATCAATGAAAAATCTATTAGCATTCACTCTTACCGATTTAGTTTCATTTATAACCCCCGCTATTATTGGTTTACTCATATTCACCAAAAGACGCAAAAGTAATAAAATCACTGCAAACTGCCTATTATTATGGTTTTTTTTAATAATTGGATCATTTTGCGAGATCTTCAGTAATATTTACACAACGTATTCATATCGGCACAATCATTTATATAACAATGATAATCTTAAAACTATTTTTAATTACGATGTCTCTGGCATTGTTTTTTTTGCAATTGTCATGATTGTTGCTATTATTCTTTTTATTCAGGAGCTACGTCTCAGAAACATCGTTCGATGAGACAAAGTTGACGGCATGACATTGGTAGTCATGCCGTCAATAATATGATGGCGTGATGGTCGCTAAAAATGCAATATGATTGCTGGCATAAGGCGATATTGAATAATATAAACCAAGGGTCGGCTTTTAGCACAAAGCGGACAGGTCCGAAGAACATGACGTCTACAATGCACGAAGTGCGGACGTTGACTGACTGTAACGTCCGTAAGAGTTGATAGAAACTGCAGCAGGTGAGTATTCCTAAGGCATCATGAGCATCTTAAATGCATATCACAAGATCGATATACATAGACATTCTTACACTTCATTTATAGCGCTACCTTCAATGAAGGTTTTCCTAGCAACATTACCAACGACATTGGTCGAAATACCATCAAACGTACCACCAATAACGCCGCCCACGAGTGGAATCATTTTACCTAAGTTGATCGCACCTTTTTCACCAAATTTAGTTAGCAGTCTAAAACCAACCCGTTTGTTAATTGCGAAAATAGTTTCCTTTGATATGCTTTTAATTAACTGAGTGGACATCTTCGAGCCAATAATGATCCCTGTTCCTTTAAGGATATCTTTTGCAGCATTACCAGCTAAGCATGAGTACACTAGAGCTTTGACACGATCATCTTTCACATCATATCCTCCCATGATAGCAATTGCTGTTATCATGCGGATTTGGACATAAATCACGGTTGCAATGCTTGCTGGAATTGCAACAGGCATAGTAATTATCCCCCCAAGCCCGGAAACAAACCCGGTAGTCGCAGATTTGGTGTTTTGCCATCTGATGAGAGAATTAACCTTATCAGCTAAGTCCGCCTCACCCTTTTGGTAGTTTTCAGCCATTTCATAAGAAGAATCCGTTCCCGGAATAGTACCGTCCAATGCTTTATCGTAAGCCCAATTAAGGGCTACCATTATTTTTCCTTCGCTAAGTTTTTCAGCCATTTTATTTCCTATTAAAATAGAAATGAAGAGTTATAAGCTTATCGACCACGATTTGATTTTCTTGATATTTAAATTATTCTTAGGCTGTTTTTTTACTCTTGGCCGCCAGTCGTTATGCCCCTTTTTGGCACCAGGCCGACTGTCAGAGTAGGTTTCTTTGGGCCTGCAACAATGCCAGTTCTGGTATGAACCAGCATACAAAAAGGGCGCAGCATGCTGCGCCCCTACATGAAATCTCAACGCCGTACTAAACGTTAACTGCGAACCAAATCGTCGCCGTAGCCGATCCACTTGTAGGTGGTCAGAGCGTCCAGGCCCATTGGACCGCGGGCATGCAGTTTCTGCGTGCTGACCGCCACTTCTGCACCCAGACCGAACTGGCCGCCGTCGGTGAAGCGGGTGCTGGCATTCACATATACCGCACTGGAGTCCACCGCACGCACAAAGTGCTCGGCGCTGCTCAGTGAACGGGTGAGGATCGCGTCGGAGTGGCTGGTGCCGTGGGTACGGATATGGTCGATGGCCTGATCGATATCGTCCACCAGCGCCACGTTCAGATCCAACGACAGCCATTCGTCGTCATAATCTTCTGCCGCCACCGCCACCACCGTTGCCGGGCCGTCTTGCAGCAGCGGCATGGCATTCTCCGCCGCGTGCAGGGTAACCCCCACCGCCGCCATTCTGGCACTCAGCGCCGGCAGGAACTCTGCGGCGATGCTGCGGTTCACCAGCAGCGTTTCCAGCGAGTTACAGGCGCTTGGGCGCTGAATTTTGGCGTTCTCTATCACCGTCAGCGCCTTGTCGAAATCAACGCTGTCATCAACGTAGGTGTGGCAAACGCCGATACCGCCAGTGATCACCGGGATGGTCGACTGTTCACGACACAGCTTGTGCAGCCCCGCGCCACCGCGTGGGATCAGCATATCGACGTAGCGATCCAGGCGCAGCAGTTCATTCACCAACGCGCGATCCGGGCTGTCGATAGCCTGTACCGCCGCCGCCGGTAGGCCGCACTGTTCCAGCGCCTGCTGGATCACTTTCACCGTCGCCTGATTGGTATGGTGGGTTTCTTTACCGCCACGCAGGATCACCGCGTTGCCGGTTTTCAGGCACAGGCTGGCAACGTCGATGGTGACGTTTGGCCGTGCTTCATAAATCACGCCAATCACGCCCAACGGCACGCGACGGCGTTCCAGTTTCAGCCCGCTGTCCAGCAAGCTACCGTCCAACACGTGGCCGACCGGGTCGTTTAAACGACACACCTGGCGCACATCGTTGGCGATCGCCGCCAGTCGCGCCGGGGTCAGTAGCAGGCGATCGAGCAGCGCTTCGCTCATCCCGCTGGCGCGTGCCTGCGCCATATCCTGCTCGTTAGCCTGCAAAATCACTTCGCTTTCGGCTTCCAACCGGTCGGCGATGACCGACAACACCTGGTTTTTCTTCGCCGTGCTCAGCACCGCCAGTTGCCAGGAAGCCTGTTTGGCGGCTTTCCCCATTTGCTCTAGCATGCTCACTCCTTAACTGACTATCATATCGTCGCGGTGCACTGCCACCGGGCCGTATTCATAACCGAGAATTTCGCTGATTTCCTGCGAGTGATGACCGGCAATCATACGCATCGCGTCGCTGTTATAGCGGCTGACGCCGTGGGCCAAATCGCGCCCCGCCAGATTGCGGATGCGGATCACTTCACCGCGGGAGAAATCGCCTTTCACTTCGCGAATGCCCTTCGGCAGCAGCGAACTGCCGCGCGCCATAATCGCATCGACCGCGCCGTCGTCGACGGTGATCTCACCGGCCGGCGGTGCGCCAAAGATCCAGCGTTTGCGGTTTTCCAACGGGGTTTCCAGCGCGTGGAAACGCGTGCCCACCGGTTTACCTTCAATAACGTCCGCCACCACGCCCGGCTTGCTGCCAGCGGCAATGATCACGTCGATGCCGGCGCGACAAGCCACGTCGGCAGCTTGCAACTTGGTGCCCATGCCGCCGGTGCCCAGGCCGGAAACGCTGTCGCCAGCGATGGCACGCAGCGCATCGTCGATGCCGTGCACTTCACGGATCAGTTCCGCCTGCGGGTTATTGCGCGGATCGGCGGTGTACAAGCCTTGCTGATCGGTCAGCAACAGCAATTTGTCGGCCCCGGCCAGGATCGCCGCCAGCGCCGACAGGTTGTCGTTGTCGCCCACCTTGATTTCTGCGGTCGCTACCGCGTCGTTCTCATTGATTACCGGCACGATACGGTTGTCCAGCAGCGCGGTCATGGTGTCACGCGCGTTGAGGAAGCGTTCACGGTCTTCCAGATCGGCGCGCGTCAGCAACATCTGCCCGACGTGGATGCCGTAAATGGAAAACAGTTGCTCCCACAATTGGATCAGCCGGCTCTGCCCGACCGCCGCCAGCAGCTGCTTGGAGGCGATGGTGGCGGGGAGTTCGGGGTAACCCAAATGTTCGCGCCCGGCGGCAATCGCGCCGGAGGTGACGATAACGATGCGGTGACCCGCTGCATGCTGTTGTGCGCACTGGCGTACCAGTTCGACAATGTGAGCACGGTTAAGACGCAGCGATCCGCCGGTCAACACGCTGGTGCCCAATTTCACAACCAGTGTCTGGCTGCCGTTCATAGTATTTCTGCCGTGTAATTTATCCGTCATCTTTCAAGCTGCAGCGTTGTTGGCTACTCGCAATCCCCCCAGTCACTTACCTTGGTAAGCTCCTGCGGATTCCTGCGCTTGCCGCCTAGCCGCAACTCGAAAGCTATAGGATATGATGAGAATAAGAGTGCAAAGGTCTTTGTAGCAGGAGAGACGCGTTATGCCAACAGGCACAACGCGAAATCAGCAGAATACTTGTGGTCTAACGGGGTCAGGCGGAAAGTTTAATCAGTTTCTCTTTGAAATTCTCGGCCGGTTCAAGCGTCAGTTCCATGGTGGTCAGCAGCTCGCCCAGACGACGGTGGAAATCACGCAGGGTGGTTTCCAACTTGGTTTTCACTTCAGCATCTTTAATCTTTTCCGGCGTCCAGTGCCCATCTTTATCAAACAGGCCAAACTGATAGGCGTAGGTGAAACGCGTATCTTCGGCATGCAGTTCGATCCACCAACCCCAGAATTCGCGCTTCTCTGGAGCGGGCTTAACATTGACGCACACGGCTAAACAATCAAAGAAAAAACGGTCGTTCTCACACTGCCCTTCACGCAGGTACGGCCCCAAGCTGGCGAAACGTTTCATTAGTCGGCTTTTAGGGTGACCACTCGGTAACGTCATTCTTTAACCTCCTCAATGTAGACCACTCTTTTTAACAAACTGTTAAAATTTAGCAACTAATTAACGCATTTTATCTTTCATCCAGTGGGTCATTTGCAGCAACGCCTTGTGGAAACTGCTGTAGACAGGGGCGCGCGGTATGGCGATCAGTTTGCCGTCCAGCGACGACGATGCGATCAGCTGCGCTTCTTCTTTCGGGCTGAGCGGATCCTGATCCCAGTAACCGGCCAGCATTGGCGTCGGGCAACGGCGGCCCAACAGCCCTTGGGTTTTCAGCGAATAGCTATTCAATTCCACCTTCAGCACGTTATCCGACGCGTTGGCCATCCCCATCCGGCTGGCCAGCACATCCATGTACATGTCCGGCACATGCTGTTGCGTTTTGCTGTCGCACAGCAGGCGATGCACCACCGGCCCCAGACATGCCACGCCACGCAGCCGCTGTGGCTCCAGATAGGCCAGACGTACCGCCACGTTGGCACCAAAACGGAAGCCAAACGCGGTGACGCGCTGATGATCGACCCACGGCACCGAGGCCAGCTGGATCAGCACCTGCTGATGCAGGAAGCTGGAATCTTGCGTCAGCTTCCACTTGTATGAGGAGCCGATGGAGGGCATATCGATGGTCAGCATGGCGATGCCGTGCGGTGCCAGATAATCGCGGAACAGGCGGTGATAGTCAGTTTGCAGCGTGTCCAGGCTGCCGCACATCAACACCGTCGGGAACGGGGCCTCGCCCTTTTCCGGCAGGTGCAGGAAGCCATTGATGCTGCTGCCGCCCTCAATGCGGAACTCCAGCTCTTTCAACTGATAAGGCAGCAACAGCGCGGCTTCTTCGTAAGCCCGACAGGAGAGCGCTTCGGCCTGCTCGGCCAGTTCGTCCCCTTTCAGGTGCGGGTAGCCGGCGATGCTGTAAAAATTGGCGGCGTTGAGCCAGTGCTGACCGCCGATCAAAGGATCTTGCTGTTCCAACGCGCTCTGTTGCCAGCGCATGCCCTGGTGAACCCATTCGTAAATCCAGTTGCCGTTACGGTAACCGACCACGGTATCCAGCCATTTGTCGTTGGTGTGCTCCACATCGGCGACTGCGATGCGCGCCAGCACTTCGTTGATTTCGATCGGATCAACGCCGCGCCAGGCCCACAACAGCGGGTTAAGCATGCGATACCAGTTGCTGACGGTGTTGCCTTCCAGCGTGGAATGCAAATCGGCGCTGACTTTGTTGCGCGCGCGCATCACCAGCGTCGAGGTCTCAGGATGTTTAAATGAGGGTTTGAACAGAATTTCAGAAAGGTTGGCTTGTGCCATGGTAACAACAGCCTCCGTAAATCTGGCTATAGGCCGCAAACAGCCTAATCAACTGGAGGTAGTGTACCTAACTCTGGGGCGATAAACCAAAATAACGAAAACGCCCGGCGAAACCGGGCGTTTTAATGGAACAGCCTGTCGAACTTAACGACCGCCGATCGGTGGTACGAAGGTCACCGCCATGTCCCATGGCTGTTCGATCCAGGTATCCTGTGGGATATCAACCACATAATCGTCCACCAGCGGGCGGCCTGCCGGCTTGGCAAAGATGGTGACGAAATGCGCTTTCGGGTACATCTCGCGGATGGCTTTTGCAGTACCACCGGTATCCACCAGATCGTCGATGACGATAAAGCCTTCACCGTCGCCTTCAGCGCGCTTGAGCACTTTCATTTCGCGTTGGTTGTCATGGTCATAGCTGGAAATGCACACGGTATCCACATGGCGAATACCCAGTTCACGCGCCAGTAAGGCTGCCGGCACCAGGCCGCCGCGGCTTACGGCAATAATGCCTGTCCATTGGTCTACGGGCAGCAGGCGGTGAGCCAGTTTGCGCGCTTGCATTTGCAGCATGTCCCAGGTAACAACGTATTTTTCGCTCATAGAATGGTGTCCCAGCCAGCCAGGGTGTGGCTTATTCAGTAATCAGGGGAAAAAAGGTTGCGCGAGATTATAGAGACTGGGCGCGCCGAATACCAGTTGTACCGTGGAAATCATAAGTATTTCCTCTGGTGATTGATGCTGAAAAAATGAACTGCAGCGCAGCAAACTAGTGTGATCAAGCGCTTAAACAGCACAATTCGGGACGGGCACCGCCCGGTAGAAAGTGATATTCTCTGGAGATCGTGCCAAAACCGCACAGATGCCCCTAACCCTAACCGAGCGGTATTCCCGCTATGCCGTGAATGCCGTTACAGGAGACTTATTGTGTCTGAATTGTCTCAACTTTCGCCACAGCCGCTGTGGGATATTTTTGCCAAAATCTGCTCTATTCCACACCCTTCTTATCATGAAGAAGCGCTGGCGCAGCACATCCTCGAATGGGCCAAAGAGAAAAACCTCCACGCCGAGCGTGACCAGGTAGGCAATATCCTGCTGCGCAAGCCGGCCACCAAAGGCATGGAAAACCGCAAGCCGGTTGCCCTGCAGGCGCACCTGGACATGGTGCCGCAGAAAAATAACGACACCGTGCACGACTTCACCAAGGATCCGATTCAGCCGTATATCGACGGTGAGTGGATCAAAGCGCGCGGCACCACGCTGGGCGCCGACAACGGCATCGGCATGGCCTCCGCGCTGGCTGTGCTGGCAGACGACAGCGTCGAGCACGGTCCGCTGGAAGTGCTGCTGACCATGACCGAAGAAGCCGGCATGGACGGTGCATTCGGGCTGCAGGCTAACTGGCTGCAGGCGGATATCCTGATCAACACCGATTCCGAAGAAGAAGGCGAGATCTACATGGGTTGCGCCGGCGGTATTGATTTCATCACCACCCTGCCGCTGCAGCGTGAAGCCGTACCGGCCGGTTACCAGACCCTGAAGCTGACGATCAAAGGCCTGAAAGGCGGCCACTCCGGCGCGGATATTCACGTCGGTCTGGGCAACGCCAACAAACTGCTGGCGCGCTTCCTGTTCGATAATGCCGCGGCGTTGAATCTGCGCGTACTGGACCTGAACGGCGGCACCCTGCGCAACGCCATCCCGCGTGAAGCTTCTGCCGTGGTTGCCGTACCGGCAGCTAAGGCCGATGAGCTCAAAGCACTGAGCCAGGCGTTCCTGGCCACCCTGCAAAATGAGCTGTCCGCTAAAGAAAAGAACATCACCGTTCTGCTGGAGCCAACCACCAGCACGTCTCAGGCCATGACCGCAGACAGCCAACAGCGTTTCCTGGCACTGCTCAACGGCACGCCAAACGGTGTGATCCGCATGAGCGACGCGGTGAAAGGCGTGGTGGAAACCTCACTGAACGTGGGCGTAGTGACCACCAGCGACAGCGAAGCAGAAATCATCTGCCTGATCCGTTCGTTGATCGACAGCGGTAAAGATTACGTGGTCGGCATGCTGACCGCGCTGGGCCAGTTGGCCAACGCCAAAGTGGCCCCGAAAGGCGGCTACCCTGGCTGGCAACCGGACGCTGACTCACCGGTCATGCATTTGGTACGCGAGATCTATCAGGATCTGTTCAACAAGACGCCAAACATCATGGTGATCCACGCGGGGCTGGAATGCGGCCTGTTTAAAAAGCCGTACCCGAATATGGATATGGTGTCGATTGGGCCGACCATCACCGGGCCACACTCGCCGGATGAGCAAGTGCATATCGAAAGCGTGGGCCTGTACTGGAAACTGCTGACGGCACTGCTGAAGGCTATCCCAGAGCGCGCGTAATTTGCCGGGTTCGGTGTGCTGAACCCTAAAAAATACCGGGCTGTGCAAGCAAGGGCGCAATATTGCATTGCGCCCTTGTTATTCCCACGGCAGCAACAGCTGGCGCTCAAGCTGCGGATCCAGCAGCGTCACGTGCAAGCCTACCAGCCGCACCCCACGCCCTTCGCGCCTTTCGCTCCATGCCTGACGCGCTACATTGATCAAATCCTCTTTATTCAGTACTGGCCAAACGTGTTCTTGGGTTGTTTGCTGGAAATCCTGAAACTTCAGCTTTACGCCTTGGCGGGCGATATGCAGATCCGGTTTTACCTTGCGCAAGCGCATTTCCAGCTCCGGATACAGTTTGTCGACGATCAGCGCTTCGCACTCTTCCCAGGCATGAATGTCCTCCGCCAGCGTGCGTTCTACCCCCACCGACTTGCGCAGCCGCTCTGGCGAAACCTCACGCAGATCGATGCCCTGACAGCGTTCCCAAAGTACGCGGCCAAATTTGCCAAAGCGCTTTAACAACGCTGCCAGATCGTACTGCTGCACGTCGGCGCAGGTGATCAATCCCACTTCTTCCAACCGTTTGGCGGTCACTTTTCCCACGCCTGGGATTTTACTCAACGGCAGTTGCTGTAAAAACGCGGGAACCTGCGCCGGGGTAATGACGTATTGGCCGTTCGGCTTATTCAGCTCCGAGGCGATTTTGGCGAGGAATTTGATGGGCGCGACACCGGCAGACGCGGTGAGGTTCAGTTCATCGGCTATCGCCTGGCGGATTTGTTCGGCGATCAGCGTCGCCGAGCCGTTGCACTGGCTGCAGTCAGTGACGTCCAGATAGGCTTCATCCAGAGACAGCGGTTCGATCAACGGGGTGTAGCGGGCAAAAATTTCACGGATATGCAGCGAGGCTTCCTTGTACGCCGCCATGCGGCCGGGCAGCAGCTTAAGGTGCGGGCAAAGCTTGAGCGCCATCGCCGTCGACATGGCACTGTGTACGCCATAGCGACGTGCAGGATAGTTGGCGGTGCTGATCACCCCACGCCGGTCGGCGCTGCCGCCAATCGCCAACGGAATATCGCGCAGGCTGGGATCGTCGCGCATTTCTACCGCCGCGAAGAAGCAGTCCATATCGACATGAATGATTTTACGCATCGCCCCTCCAATAACACTGTATAAGTATACAGCCAATAATGGAAAGCTCAAGCCTCGGCAAAACTCGGATCAGCTCGGATAAAACAGGGTTTCACCCAATTATCTTCGACTTGTTAAAAAAGCGTAATTTTTGAATAGTACGCTGTGGCAAATTAATCGCCTCAGTTATTGATAACAATAAACCTTGCACAGGAAGGTGCCCTACATGAAAGCATTATCGGTCTATTTATTCGCTTCAGCATTATCCCTGATATCCCTTGCCGCGAGCGCAGCCCCTGCCATTATTGCGCACCGCGGTGGCACTGCCGACGCACCTGAAAACACTCGCGTCGCAATTGAAACCGCACTGAAAAACGGCGCCGACGCCATTTGGATCACGCTGCAGGAATCCAAAGACGGCGTTATCGTGCTATACCGTCCCTCAGACCTGAAAGCGCTGACCAACCAACAGGGCCTGGTCTCCGCTTACACCGCCGAACAACTGGCGAAAGTTGACGCCGGCTGGTCATTCGCCAAAGGGGAAACGCACCCGTTCCGGGGGAAAGGCATTGGCATTCCTCGGCTGGATGAAATACTCAACGACTTCCCCAAGGTCAATTTCTATCTGGACATCAAGTCACCGGATGCCAATCCGGCCCAGTTCGGTAAAACCTTGCTGGCAACCCTGGAAAAAACCGACAGCCTGAACCGCACCCGCGTTTACTCCACCGATGCCAAATATTTGCAGGCGCTACCGCCGGCTATCAAGCGTTTCGAAACCCGCGATGAAACCCGCGACCTGCTGGCGAATATCAGCCTGTCACACCTGTGCGAACTGAAGCCGGATAACCAGAAGCCACGCTGGTACGGGTTGGAACTGAAACGGGAAGTGGAAGTGGTGGAGAAATTTACCTTGGGCGAGGGGCGCTCCAAGGCGTTTCTGACCTGGGATAAAGAATCGATCGACTGCTTCCGTTCACAAGGCCCGGCGCACATCATTCTGTTTGGTATCAACACCCCGGCAGACTACCAGCAGGCGCTGGCGCTTGGGGTAGACGGGGTGATGGTCAACTCACCGGCCGATGCGAAAAACTTTCGCCAGGCCAAATAACCGATAAAAAAAGGGGCGCTGCATGCGCCCCTTGTAGTCAGATAATCCGGTGCTTTTCCAACTGCTGCTGGCGCAACGCCTCTTTCTCCAGGCGTTTTTTCCGCGCATCGCAAGGTTCCGGACAGTCGCAGACCTTATCCATCCCCAGCGCCGTAATGCCGCCGCAGCTGCCCTGCAGGCTTTTACGTTTAAACACGTAGCCCAGGGACATGCCGCCGACAATCAGCAGAAACAACACGAAGGTGGCGACAAATACCGTCAACATAGCGACCTCACGAGTGCTTGTTCAAATAGGGTTTAAACGCCTCAGAGTAGCGCTCTTCAAAACCGGTGGCAGTTTTCACAATCATGAACACCGGGATCCCCATCAGGTTCGCCAATGCCATGCCGCGTTCCGGCCCCAGTACGTTTAATCCGGTCGACAAACCGTCTGCCGCCATGCAGGTTGGGCTCAACACCGTGACCGACACCAGATGGTGATGGATCGGCCGGCCGGTGATCGGATCTATAGTATGCGAATACCGCACGCCATCCTGTTCGAAATAGTTACGGTAATCCCCCGAGGTAGCTATCGACATCTCACCGGGTTGGATCACCAATTGCGCTTTCTGCTCCATGCCGGCGGTCGGCCGCTCAATGGCGATACGCCACGGTTTATTCTCACCGTTGTGGCCGCGAGTGCGCACCTCACCGCCAATATCGACCATGTAGTTTTTCACCTGCTGCGACTGCAGGTACTGAGCAATGACATCCACCCCGTACCCCTTGGCAATCGAGGAAAGATCGACATACAGCTCCGGAATGCGTTTGACCAACGCGTTGCCCTGTACCGACAGCTTGTCGATGCCAGTCCAGGCGCGGCGCTGCTCCAGTGCGGCGGCGCTCGGCACCTTGTCCGGTCGCCCTTCAGGCCCGAAGCCCCACAGGTTAACCAACGGCCCGACGGTTACGTCCAGCGCGCCGTCAGTAACGCGGTTGATACGCAGCGCCTCCAGCACCACTTCTGCCGTCGCGGCCGACACCGGGAAGGGTTTATCCACTGCGCGACTGGCGTTGAAGCGGCTCAGTTCCGAGCCAGGACGATAGGTGGACATTTGGTTGTTCACCAACTCCAACCGTTTGTCGATCTCCGCCTGTATCTTGGCGGCGGACGGCGTGTCGTCGCCGGTGACGTAGCGGATCGAATAGGAGGTCCCCATGGTTTTACCCTCGAGATTCACCTGCTCCGGCCCGCAACCGGTCAATAACAGGGTGGCGCTCAGCACCACCGTCGTCATCCAGCCCTTCATTGCCCCTACGCGCATTTAGCCACCAAAGTCATCCAGCATGATATTTTCGTCTTCGACGCCCAGATCTTTCAGCATCTTGATCACCGCGGCGTTCATCATTGGCGGACCGCACATGTAGAATTCGCAGTCTTCCGGCGCAGGGTGGTTGCGCAGATAGTTTTCCAACAGAACATTATGGATAAAGCCGGTGTAACCCGTCCAGTTATCCTCTGGCTGCGGATCGGAAAGCGCCACGTGCCAGGTAAAGTTTTCATTCTCTTCCTGCAACCGGTTGAAATCGTCCTCGTAGAACATCTCACGCAGCGAACGCGCGCCGTACCAGAAGGTGATTTTGCGCTTGGACTTCAGGCGATTGAGCTGGTCAAAGATGTGTGAACGCATTGGCGCCATGCCGGCACCACCGCCGATAAAGATCATTTCGGCGTCGGTATCCTTGGCAAAGAACTCGCCGAACGGCCCGGAGATAGTCACCTTGTCACCGGCCTTCAGCGACCAGATATAGGAAGACATAATGCCCGGCGGCACGTCAGGATCGCGCGGCGGTGGCGTAGCGATACGCACGTTGAGCATGATAATGCCCTTTTCATCCGGATAGTTCGCCATGGAATAGGCGCGCACCGTGGTGTCATTCACCACTGAGCGATAGCGGAACAGGTTGAATTTGTCCCAGTCGCCGCGGTACTCCTCCGGCACATCGAAATCGGCATAGCTGATGTCGTGCGCCGGCGCCTCGATCTGAATAAAACCACCGGCACGGAACGGCACGTCTTCACCGTCAGGAATTTTCAGCTTCAGCTCTTTGATAAAGGTGGCTTTGTTATCATTGGAGATAACTTCGCACTCCCACTTCTTCACGCCAAAGATTTCTTCCGGCAGCTCGATTTTCAGGTTTTGCTTCACGTTCACCTGACAGGCCAGGCGGCAACCCTCTTTCGCTTCACGCTTGTTGATGTGCGACAGTTCAGTCGGCAGGATATCGCCGCCGCCCTCTTTGATCACCACCCGACATTGCCCGCAGGAACCGCCGCCGCCACAGGCGGACGAAACGAAGATCCCCTGGCTGGAGAGCATATTCAGCAGCTTGTCGCCCGCCGGAGCGGTAAAGCTTTTGTCCAAATCGCCATTCACTTCCACCGCAATATCGCCGGTGTTCACCAGCTTCGATTTGGCGAACAAGATCAGCAATACCAGCACCATAACGATGGCGGTAAACATCGCGACGCCTAAAATAATTTCCATAAATTCTTCCCGCCTTTACAACTGAACACCGGAGAAGGACATAAAGCCCAACGCCATCAGCCCGGTGGTGATAAAGGTAATGCCCAGGCCGCGCAACCCTGCGGGGACATTGGCATACTTGAGTTTTTCGCGGATCCCCGCCATCGCAACTATCGCCAACATCCAGCCCGTGCCGGAACCGAAGCCGTACACCACCGATTCGGCGAAGTTGTAGTCACGTTGCACCATGAAGGACACACCGCCGAAGATGGCGCAGTTCACGGTGATCAGCGGCAGGAAAATGCCGAGTGCGTTGTACAGCGACGGGAAGAAGCGATCGAGGATCATCTCCAGAATCTGCACCAGCGCAGCAATCACGCCGATAAAGGTGATGAAGTTGAGGAAGCTCAGATCAACGCCTTCCACCAGCGCGCCATCACGCAGGATCAGGTTGTAGACCAGGTTGTTCACCGGCACGGAGATGCCGAGCACCAGGGTAACCGCAATCCCCAAACCAAAGGCGGTCGAGACCTTCTTCGATACCGCCAGGAAGGTACACATCCCCAGGAAGAACGCCAACGCCATGTTCTCTACGAACACTGCGCGTACAAACAGGCTGATATAATGTTCCATCGGCCATTACTCCTTTTCGATCTGCGCTGGTTTCAGGGTGCGGAGCGCCCAAATCAGCAGGCCGATGATAAAGAACGCGCTCGGTGCCAGCAGGAACAAACCGTTTGGCTGATACCAACCGCCGTTCTGTACCGTTTCCAGCACCGGGATGCCGAACAGCTTGCCGGAACCGAACAGCTCACGCAGGAAGCCAACCAGCACCAGGATCACCCCGTACCCCAGCCCATTGCCGATACCGTCCATGAAACTCTCGATGGGCGGCGACTTCATGGCATAGGCTTCGGCGCGCCCCATCACGATACAGTTGGTGATGATCAGGCCAACGAACACCGACAGCTGTTTGGAAATCTCGAACGCATAGGCGCGCAGCAGCTGATCGACCACGATCACCAGCGAGGCGATAATCGCCATCTGCACGATAATGCGCACGCTGTTCGGAATATGGTGACGGATCAACGAAATAAAGAAGCTGGAAAACGCCGTAACCAGCGTCACCGCGATGGTCATCACCACCGCCGTTTCCAGCTTGGTGGTCACCGCCAGCGCGGAGCAGACGCCCAACACCTGCAGGGCAATCGGGTTGTTGTCGAACAGAGGCCCTAAAAGGACCCGTTTAATCTCTTTGGAATCAGCCATTTTTCAGCGCTCCTTCACGAACTTTTTTCAGGAACGGGCCAAAGCCGTGCTCGCCCAACCAGAAGTCAAAAGTATGCTGCACGCCGTTGGAGGTCAGCGTGGCGCCGGACAAGCCGTCCACCCCGTGTTCATCTCCCTGACGTGCCCCGCCTTTCACTACGCGGATCGCCGGTTGCCCGTTATCGTCAAACAGCTTTTTACCGACCCACTGCTGGCGCCAGCTGGCATTCTCAACCTCACCACCCAGGCCCGGGGTTTCTCCTTGCTGGTAGTAAGTAATGCCTTTCACCGTGTTACCGTCATTATCCAGCGCAACAAAGGCGTACATCATTGACCACAGGCCCGTGCCGTAAACCGGCAGCACAATTTTGTTCACCGCGCCGCTGTCGTCACGCACCAGATAGATTTCCGCCTGGTTACTGCGGCGTTTGATGCCCGCCGGATCGTCGGCCGCCGGCAACGCCGCACTTTTGCTGTCGTCACGCAATGCCGCAGCCAGATCGAACGCCGCTGCCTTGCCGGTAACAAACTCACCGCTGTTTAAATCCAGCAACCGGGGTTCGATGCGTTGCGTGAACAGCGTTTTGACCTGCTCGCCCTCCATTTTCGGTTGCAGCAGGCCAGCCACATCGAGGATATTGCGCTGCTTGTCGAGCAGCTTTTGTTCCTGCTGTTTGGACTTCAGGCCGACGGCGGAACCCGCCACCACCACAGAACACACCAGGCACAACAGCAGTACCACCAGCAGCGTTTTACCGATGCTGTCGTTTTTAGATTCATTCGCCACGGGCTTTTCTCCGCTTGATGTTGGCCTGCACCACCAGATAATCGAACAGTGGCGCGAACAGGTTGGCGAACAGGATCGCCAGCATCATGCCTTCCGGATAGGCCGGATTGACCACCCTGATCAGCACGCACATCACGCCAATCAGGATGCCGTACCACCATTTCCCCTTATTGGTGAACGAGGCGGAAACCGGATCGGTGGCCATAAAGATCATGCCGAAGGCGAAACCACCTAACACCAGGTGCCAGTACCACGGCATGGCGAACAGCGGGTTAGTAGTAGAACCGATGGAATTAAACAGGAAGGCGGTAGCCATCATGCCCAGCATCACGCCGGCGACGATGCGCCAGGATGCCACACGACCGAACAGGATTATCGCCCCGCCAAGCAGGATCATCAGCGTGGAAACTTCGCCGACGGAGCCGGGAATGTTGCCGAGAAACGCGTCCATCCAGCTGATTGACTGGCCGGTAGCGACGTTGCTCAGGCTGTGCGCCCCACCCGCGCTCCATTGCGCCAGCGGCGTTGCGCCGGAGAAACCGTCGGCGGAGGTCCACACCAGATCACCGGAAATCTGCGCCGGATAAGCGAAGAACAGGAAAGCGCGCCCCGCCAATGCCGGGTTAAGGAAGTTGCGCCCGGTGCCGCCGAAAATCTCTTTCGCCACCACCACGCCGAAGGTAATCCCCAGCGCGGCCTGCCACAGCGGCAGCGTGGGCGGCACAATCAGCGCAAACAGAATCGAGGTAACAAAGAAACCTTCGTTAATCTCATGCTTGCGAATGATAGCGAACAGCACTTCCCAAAATCCGCCGACCAGAAACACCACGGCGTATATCGGCAGGAAGTAGCAGGCACCCAGCACCATTTTGCTGACCCAGCCAGCGTCCACCGCCAAAGAAGCCCCCAACCATTGCGCCAGCCGGTAGTGCCAGTCGCCCGCCAATACCTGTTGCAGCTGATCGCCGCTATAGAGGTGATGCAGCGCCGGAATGGCCTGTTGGCCAACGTTGTACATGCCCCAGAACATCGCCGGGAAAACGGCCAGCCATACCAGGATCATCATGCGTTTCAGATCGATGGCGTCGCGCACGTGCGAAGCGCCGCGCGTCACCAGACCCGGGGTGTAAAACACCGTCGTCGTGGCTTCAAACAGCGGGTACCACTTTTCCAGCTTGCCGCCCGGAGTGAAGTGATGCTCGATTTTGTCAAAAAAGTTCTTCAGGCCCATCGGTTATCCTTCCTGCTCAATCTTGGTCAGCACGTCGCGCAGCACCGGAGCGTATTCATACTTGCCGGGGCAGACGAAGGTGCAAAGCGCCAGATCTTCTTCATCCAGCTCCAGACAGCCCAGCGCCTGTGCACTGTCGCTGTCACCCGCCAGAAGGTCACGCAGCAGCAGCGTCGGCAGAATGTCCAGCGGCATCACCCGCTCATAGTTGCCGATCGGTACCATGGCGCGTTCGCCACCGTGGGTGGTGGTCGAGAAGGCGAACAGCTTGTTTTTCAGGAAATGGCCCAGCGTGGTGCGGGTGATAGAGAATTTATCCGGCGACGGCGCGATCCAGCCGAACAGCTGTTTATCACGCCCTTCTTCCAGCACGGAAACCTGCGAGTGGAAACGGCCAAGATAGGCGTTAGGGCCGGCGACGTGGGTACCGCTCAGCACCGAGCCTGAAATCACCCGGTTTTCACCGGCTTTAAGACGGCCGGCGGTCAGTTCATCGAGGCTGGCCCCCAGGCGGGTACGCAGCAGCTGCGGCTGTTCCACCTGCGGGCCGGCCAGCGCCACCACCCGATCGGTATCGAGCTTGCCGGTAGTGAACAGCGTCCCTATAGCGATCACGTCCTGATAACCGATATGCCAGACGGTTTTTTTCAAACTGACCGGTTCGAGGAAGTGGATATGGGTCCCCACCAACCCGGCAGGATGCGGGCCGGCAAACTCGTTATAGGTCACCTGTGCATCCGGCTGCTTGCCCAGGTTCGCACCTGATGCGTGACAGACGTGGACTTTACCGTCGGTCAAGCGTGCCAATACCGATAACCCGGCGTTAAATGCCGCCAGTTGTTCGGTAATGATCACCAACGGATCGGCAGCCAGCGGCTGGCTGTCCATGGCGGTAACGAAAATGGCACGCGGCGTCGTTCCCGGCACAGGAGTTTTGCTGAAAGGGCGGGTGCGCAACGCCGTCCACAAGCCGCTGGCGATCAGTTCGCTTTCGACCTGCTCGCGCGGCAACATGGCCAGTTCCGCCATCGGGTAATGGGCAAACTCCAGCTGTTCGTCACCGTCATTTTCGATGGCGATCACCACCGACTGCAAAACGCGCCGTTCACCACGGTTGATGGCTACGATGCGGCCGCTGGCTGGCGCAGTGAAGAATACGCCGGGGGTCTTTTTATCTTCGAACAGCGCCTGACCTTTCTTAACGCTATCGCCTTCCTGCACCAGCATGGACGGGCGCATTCCGACGTATTCTTCCCCAAGCAGGGCGACATGCTGAATGATTGGGCCGTCATGAATTGCCTGAACCGGTGTTCCGGCAATGGGCAGATCTAACCCTTTTCTGATTTTAATCATAAGATTTATACGATGTTGGTTAGTTTCACACGTCTTACCGGCCCCAGAGGCTGGTGCTGACGATGCCTGGATGATGAGACTGCATCAGCAGCCTCTGGGTTAAGCGCAACGGCATCACGCTCAACATGAAATCTTTCGCACTGACAAAATGGGGTCGCGAACATTCCGTTGATAACTCCTGGATCCATTTTTGCGCGCTAAAAACGCTGTTAATACTTTGTTGCCGCAGGGGTGATTCAATCCCCCCGAGAAGTAAGCTCAACACCTCATTCTGCGGACGTAACAGCAGATTAATTCGAGCCGGGATATTAACATTTTTCACAACATTTTTCTGCGCTGGGCAGTGACCTGAGTCAAGCAAACGCAATTAAATTTCCGCTGTTTTACTCCACCAATCGTTAAAATCTGCCTGTCGATTCACTTTTATCGAAGTTTGTAGTTTTTTTATACACATCGCATATTGCTAAAAAAGAACACGCTGGTAATCTGACGGTGTTTTAAGACCGTAAAACAATAATCAGTGGCATGTTGGCCATGTCTACATTGAGCCAGCAGATAAATATAAGCAGGAATAATAATGAGCAAAATCGCGTTGTTGTTTGCGATGCTTTTTTCTATGCCGATGATCACGGCCTGCAGCGCCAGCGAGCAGGTTCCCGAGGCGCCGGTGGTTAAGCAGCAATTAGTGGGTTCACCGGTTTATATTCAGATATTCAAAGAAGAACGCACGCTGGAGTTGTATGCCAAAATGGGCAATGAATTCCGCCTGGTGAACTCTTTCCCTATCTGCAATTTCTCCGGCGGCCTGG
This sequence comes from Serratia sp. GW822-FHT06E05, assembly GCF_058799445.1. Lineage (NCBI taxonomy): Bacteria > Pseudomonadati > Pseudomonadota > Gammaproteobacteria > Enterobacterales > Yersiniaceae > Serratia > Serratia sp. GW822-FHT06E05. The sequence continues at coordinate 62,291 of NZ_JBXALM010000012.1, read as the reverse complement.
GCCCGAAACGTCGTGAAGGTGACTTTAAAAGTCCGGAAGGCTTTTATAGCGTCGACTCGCGCCATCTGAAACCCGACAGTAAGTATTATCGGGCAATAAATATCGGCTTCCCTAATGATTACGATAAATCACAGGGGTATTCCGGCGCTTATCTGATGATCCACGGTGAATGCAAATCAATTGGGTGTTACGCGATGACCAACACCTATATGGATGAGATTTATCGTTATGTCGAAGCTGCGTTCGCTTATGGTCAGAGCCGGATTGATATCAGTATCTACCCGTTCCGCATGACCGATCAAAACCTGAAGCGACACAGTTCGTCTAACTACATCGCTTTTTGGCGCCAGTTGAAGCCGGGTTATGACTACTTCGTCAAAAACCATCAACCGCCAATGGTGGGGGTATCCAACGGTCAGTACGTGCTGGGCCAACCGTTGATGAGCAGCAGCCAGATGACGCAGTATGCGTCAACCACGGCTCCCGCTGTCAGCACCAATCCCTTCGCTCAGGCCAAGCCGCTCACCGAAGTGAAATAACGCGAATTCGCCTGGCGCAATCTTGTGCCAGGTTTCATTCGCCGTCAGCGGTTGGGTGGCAATCACCGTGACCACATCGTTAGGTGTGGTCTGCTGCTGGAAATCAATCTCCACGTCCTGATCGAGTAACGTAGCTTTCCCGAATGGCGCACGACGCGTGATCCAATACAAATTGGTGGAGCAGTACGCCATCACAAAACGCCCGTCCGACAGCAGCATGTTGAATACCCCTTTCTGGCGTAGTTGATCCGCCAACAGCGCGATATAGCGGAATACTGGCGGCCAACGGCTCGGAGTGCGTGGGTATTTCAGGGAAAGCTGGTGCAGCAACCAGCAGAAAGCATATTCGCTGTCAGTCTGGCCGACCGGGCGGAAGTTGCCGGTTTCCAACTGGCGATAGCCTTTCAATTGGCCATTGTGCGCGTAGGTCCAGTTACGGCCCCACAGCTCACGGGTAAAAGGGTGGGTATTCTCCAGCGCCACTTCACCGCGATTAGCCTGGCGGATATGCGAAACCACCGCACAGGACTTAATCGGATATTCTTGCACCAGACGGGCGATCGGCGAGTCGAAACTCGGCTGGGGATCTTTAAACGTGCGGCAACCGTTCCCTTCATAGAAGGTAATGCCCCAACCATCTTTATGTGGCCCGGTACGGCCACCGCGCTGAACCAGCCCGGTAAAGCTAAAGCAAATATCGGTCGGTACGTTTGCGCTCATCCCGAGCAGTTCACACATCGCTTGCCACTCCTTAACCACCCTGACGCCGTCTATTGGAGCGCGCCAGGCGCACCCCAATACAATATTAGCGGGGGCTGTGCGCCCCCTAAAGCCGTTAAGCCTTAACCATCTCTTTTTCGATCAGCTGAATCAAGATGTGGATCGCTTTGATATGAATTTCCTGGATGCGATCGGCGTAACCGAAGTGCGGTACGCGGATTTCCACGTCTGCGGAACCGGCCATTTTGCCGCCGTCTTTGCCGGTTAGGGTGATCACTTTCATCCCTTTGGCACGCGCCGCTTCGATAGCTTTAATGATGTTGCCGGAGTTGCCTGAGGTGGAAATGCCCAGCAGTACGTCGCCTTCGCGGCCTACCGCTTCCACATAGCGCGAAAACACATACTCGTAGCCGAAGTCGTTGCTGACGCAAGACAGGTGGCTGACGTCGGAAATGGCAATCGCCGGATAGCCTGGGCGGTTTTCACGGTAGCGGCCGGTCAGCTCTTCGGCAAAATGCATGGCATCACAGTGGGAGCCACCGTTACCGCAGGAAATGACTTTCCCACCGGCTTTGAAGGAATCGGCCAGCAGCACTGCCGCGCGTTGAATGGCGTCGATATTGGCATCGTCATTGATAAATTTCGCCAGGGTATCGGCCGCTTCGTTCAGTTCACTGCGAATAAGGTCGTGGTACATGAGGAACCTCTTGTTATCGTCAATCTTCCGCTCCGCAGTGTACCGGATCGGGGAAAAACCGAGAAGCACTCTGAGTCAAACAGCGCCTTCGTTGAGGTGCCGCTGAGGTTTTTGATGATTGGTGCGGTCAGATTGTGACTTAAGTTGTAATTAAACTGTAAATGCATTGATAAAAATATGGGCTTGTACTAAAACCTATTACATACACACAACAGGTCAGACCTCTTGCCACTTTGGAGCTTCTTATGATGGTTCTTAGTATTGTTGTTTTACTGGCACTCATTGGTGTGGTGTTCTATCACCGAGTGAACCTCACCCTCAGTAGCCTTATCCTGCTGGCATACACCGCCGCCATGGGCGCCATCGGTCTTTGGACCTTCTGGATGCTGCTGCCGCTGGCGATTATCCTGCTGCCGCTGAACATCACGTCACTGCGCCGTTCGATGCTGTCTGCACCGGCGCTGCGTGCGTTCCGCAAGGTAATGCCGCCTATGTCCACCACCGAAAAGGAAGCGATCGAAGCCGGTACCACCTGGTGGGAAGGCGATCTGTTCCGCGGGACGCCGGACTGGAACAAGCTGCATAATTACCCGAAACCACAGCTGACCGCCGAAGAGCAGGCGTTTATTGACGGCCCGGTGGAAGAAGCTTGCCGCATGGCCAACGACTTCCAGATCACCCACGAACTGGCCGATTTGCCGCCGGAACTGTGGGCGTACCTGAAAGAACACCGCTTCTTCGCAATGATCATCAAGAAAGAATATGGCGGCCTGGAATTCTCTCCTTATGCTCAGGCACGCGTGCTGCAAAAACTGGCTGGCGTTTCCGGCATTCTGGCGATCACCGTTGGCGTGCCGAACTCCCTCGGTCCGGGCGAACTGCTGCAGCATTACGGGACTGACGAGCAGAAAAATCATTACTTGCCGGGCCTGGCGCGCGGCGACGAGATCCCTTGTTTCGCCCTGACCAGCCCGGAAGCGGGTTCCGATGCCGGCGCTATTCCGGATGTCGGTACCGTCTGCATGGGTGAGTGGCAAGGCGAGCAGGTGTTGGGCATGCGCCTGACCTGGAACAAGCGCTACATCACGCTGGCACCGGTGGCGACCGTGCTGGGCCTGGCGTTCAAACTTTATGACCCGAACCACCTGCTGGGCAACAACGAATCACCGGGCATCACCTGTGCGCTGATCCCAACCAGCACTCCGGGCGTTGAAATCGGTAACCGTCATTTCCCGCTGAACGTGCCGTTCCAAAACGGCCCTACCCGCGGTAACGACGTGTTCGTACCTATCGATTACATCATTGGCGGGCCAAAAATGGCCGGTCAGGGCTGGCGCATGCTGGTTGAATGTCTGTCGGTAGGCCGTGGCATCACCCTGCCTTCCAACTCCACCGGTAGCGTGAAATCCATGGCATTGGGCATTGGCGCTTACGCCCATATCCGCCGTCAGTTCAAAATCTCGATTGGCAAAATGGAAGGCATCGAAGAGCCACTGGCGCGTATCGCCGGTAACACCTATGTGATGGATGCCGCGGCTACGCTTATCACCAGCGGCCTGATGCTGGGCGAAAAACCGGCGGTGCTGTCGGCCATCGTGAAATACCACTGTACCCACAGAGGCCAGCAGGCAATCATCGATGCAATGGATATTGCCGGCGGTAAAGGCATCATGCTGGGCAAATCCAACTTCCTGGCCCGTGCCTATCAGGGTGCGCCTATCGCCATCACGGTGGAAGGCGCGAATATCCTGACCCGTACCATGATGATCTTCGGTCAGGGCGCTATCCGTTGCCATCCTTATGTACTGGATGAAATGGCGGCAGCGCAAAATAACGACCTGAACGCCTTCGATAAATCGCTGTTCGGCCATCTGGGCCACGTAGGCAGCAACAAGGTGCGCAGCTTCTGGCTGGGCCTGACCAACGGCCGCACCAGTGGCACACCGACCAAAGACGCGACTCGTCGCTATTATCAGCAGTTGAACCGCCTGAGCGCTAACCTGGCGCTGCTGTCGGACGTTTCTATGGGGGTGCTGGGCGGCAGCCTGAAGCGCCGCGAACGTATCTCGGCCCGTCTCGGGGATATTCTCAGCCAAATGTACCTGGCTTCCGCTACGCTGAAACGTTTTGAAGACGAAGGCCGTCAGAAAGAAGATTTACCGCTGGTTCACTGGGGCGTGCAGGACAGTCTGCACCAGGCGGAACAAGCGTTGGACGATCTGCTGCGCAACTTCCCGAACCGCTTTATCGCCGGTGCGATGCGCTTCGTGATCTTCCCGTTCGGCCGCGTGCATACTGCACCTTCTGACCGTCTGGATCACCAATTGGCCAAGATCCTCCAACAGCCGTCTGCCACCCGCAGCCGTCTGGGGCGCGGTCAGTATCTGACGCCGAGCGAGCATAACCCGGTAGGCCTGTTGGAAGCCGCATTGGCGGACGTGATTGCCGCAGAGCCGATTCACCTGCGTCTGTGTAAGGAGAGTGGTAAAAACCTGCCATTCACCCGACTGGATCGTTTGGCACAACGGGCGCTGGAAGAAGGCAAAATCAGCGCCGATGAAGCGAAGATCCTGGTGAAAGCCGAAGAGAGCCGTCTGCGTTCCATCAACGTGGATGATTTCGAGCCGGATGCGCTGGCGGCCAGCAAGCCGGAAAAGCCGCTAAAGCAGGATAAGCGCCAGAAGCATACCGAAGCCGCGTAACGGCAATAAACACGTGCACTCAGGGGCGATAATCATCGCCCCTTTTTTATTTCCACTGAGAAATGCGCAGCCGTTCGCAACGTTACCAGAACGGCTAATTTAACCCTGGAGATTATCGGATAGACTGCCGGTGGGTGCTCTGGATCTTTCTGTCCGGAGCTTCAGTTTAGTCGAGGATAGAAAGAGAAAGGCCCCGAGTCGATACATCAACCCGAGGCCACTCTGAACGTCTAAGCAACGTCAGGTTAGCCTCTTACCCGCCGGAAGGCAAGGATAAGGAGGTCAAAAATGCAGCAGGGACGGGTCGTTCTTAGGCTGATGATTATCTGCATAACGCTTATCGCGCTGATGTGGATCACTCGCGGTTCACTGTGTGAATTGCGCATCAAACTGGGGGACACGGAGGTTGCAGCCATTTTGGCTTACGAACCCGAACGGTAAGGCAACCCAACGGCGGGTCTTGCCCCGCCTGTTGGTTGTTACGACAGATCCATGAGCACCCTTCCTCGCCGTATCCGTCAGGCTGCTAGCCGTTTTGGCGAATGCGCGCCAGCAGTGCATCGATATGTTCGATCTGCGACGCATTAACGATCAGCGCTCGGCCAAGGCTCAATGCGTGGCGCTGGCATTCTGCACGCATCTCGGCATCGCTAATACTGTCCAGATCGGCCACGTGTGCCAGACCGATAGTGCGGCGAATCAGTTCGCTGCCACAATAACCTACCGCATCCGCCCACACCTGCTGCAGGAACTGCTCGGCGTAACCTGGCACCGCCAGCGCCGGCTCACGAGTGTATTGGTGGCACAGCGCCAGGAAGCGATCGGCAAAAATCAGCCAGAGTTCGCGCACATCCTGCAGGCGTTGTTCTCGCCCGGCGGCGGCGTCACGCGGCCCTAACAGCCCCGGCAGACCGCAGTAGTTCAACAACAGATTGCCCAAGGCGCTGCCGACGTCAAACCCGATCGGCCCATAGAAACCAAACTCGGCGTCTATCGCCTTCAACTTGCCTTCCGCAACAAAAATTGAGCCGCTGTGGATATCGCCGTGCAGCAACGCTTCCGCCTTGCTCAGAAAGCGGTGTTTCAGTCCAGCCACCGCCAGTTTCAACGCGGAATCGCTACGCAGCTCTAGCACCTGGGGCAGCAGCACCGGGTCAAACTGATTACGCTCATGATCGATATAGGGATCGGTAAAGAAAAGATCTTCGGTGATCTGGCACAGTTCAGGGTTGGTGAAGCGACTAACTTCGGCCTTTTTTGCCTGTGCCGTCTGATAGAAATCGGAGGTATGGAACAGGGTCTGCGCCAAATATTCCGCCAATTGCCCGGCCGCCAGCGGGTAATAGTGGCCCTTGAGCAATTCACTGCGCCAGATGTGGTGGTCGGAAAGATCTTCCTGCACCATCACCGCCAGCTCGGGATCATGATGCAACACTTTTACCGTATGTCTTGGGCAAAAAACGCCGTGGATCAACAGAGTTTCCGCTTCGATCCGTGCCCGATCCAGGGTCAGTGGCCAGGATTCGCCCACGCAGCGTACATACGGCAGCGCCTGTTTAACGATCACCCTGCTCACGCCATCGCGATCGCGGATCTTGAACACCAGGTTCAGATTGCCGTCACCAATCTCGTCAGCGCTCACCAGCGCCTGCGGATCGGCTAACTGCCCGTATTGGCGAGCATACTCAACGGCATCGGCAGCAGTAAACGTACGATAATGCGACATTCCCAACCCCTCTTTCCTGTCTCTCTGACACAACGATTATTATTTTTTAGACGTAAAAGCATTTGGACGTCTATACATCTGGAAGTCATGTTGGCAGAATAGCTTTCCAGATGCAATAACTACGCAACAAGGAATTAACCGCCGATGCAAGCGCTTAACACCACCAGTTTGACCCTGCGTGACAACCGACTTTGGATCCTCGATCAGCAGGCTTTGCCGCAGGAAAAACAGTGGCGAACCTGCGACAGCGTAGAGGAACTGGTTGATCATATTCATACCTTGCGGGTGCGGGGCGCACCGCTGATCGGCCTGTCCGCCAGCCTGCTGTTGGCCCTGTTGGCAGAACGTGGGCTGCCGCGTGAACAGCTTGAGCAGGCACTGATCACTCTGCGTGCTTCAAGGCCGACGGCGGTCAATCTGATGAACAATCTGGACCGCATGAAGCTGGCGCTGGCGCAACCGCAATGGGTGCCGGCGATGGTTGAAGAAGCCTTGCGGCTAGTGGAAGAAGACCGCAAATTGTGCGATCGCATTGCCGACCACGGAGCCGAACTGGTCAAACCCGGCAGTCGCCTGCTGACCCATTGCAATACCGGTGGCTTGGCGACCGCTGGCGTCGGTACTGCCATTGGCGTGCTACTACGCGCCCATCAGCAGGGCAAAGTGCAGCAGGTGTGGGTGGATGAAACCCGGCCGCTGCTGCAGGGTGGCCGCTTGACCGCCTGGGAGCTGGGCGAGTTGGGTATTCCTTATCGGTTGATTTGCGACTCCATGGCTGCCAGCCTGATGGCGCAGGGCCAGGTCGACGCCGTATGGGTGGGTGCCGATCGCATCGCTGCCAACGGTGACGTTGCCAATAAAATAGGCACCTACAGCCTGGCAGTCCTGGCGCATTACCACAACATCCCCTTCTACGTTGCCGCCCCGCATACAACGCACGACCCCCACTGTCCGAACGGCGCAGCCATCCCTATCGAGCAACGCGCCGCAGCTGAGGTGACCGGTGTGTCGGGCAGTTTTGGCTCATGCCAATGGGCGCCAACCGATGCGCAGGTTTACAACCCGGCGTTTGACGTCACGCCGGCGAAGCTTATCAGCGGTTGGGTGTTTGACAGCGGCGTGATTACGCCACAGCAGGTCAATGATGGGATCTTCCAGCGGGCGTTAGGCTAACGCCCGCGCAGTATCAGTTGAGACGCGGATAAGCATCGGCGATTTTATCGCCGGTGAAATGTGCCACCCAGCCTTCCGGGTTATCGAACACGCGGATCGCCGTGAAATTCGGCGCCGATCCCATGTCAAACCAATGGCGAGTGTCTGCCGGCACGGAAATCAGATCGTTCTTCTCGCACAGGATCTGGTAGATCTTGCCGTTCAGATGCAGGCAGAACAGCCCCGCGCCTTCGACAAAAAACCGCACTTCATCTTCACCATGGGTGTGTTCGGAAAGAAACTTCTCGCGCAGCACTTCGCGCTGGGCGTTGTCCGGACGCATGCTGATCACATCCCAACTCTGGTAGCCTTTTTCCGCCACCAGACGATCAATTTCATGCTGGTAAGCGGCAATCACCGCCGCCGGTTCCGGGTTGTCACCCAGTTCACGATCGGCCTGCCAGCGTTCAAAACGCACGCCGATTTGTGCCAGTTGCAGCTGAATAGCTTCGGCATCGCGGCTCTGCCACAGCGGCTGCTGCGGCTCTTTATCGCTGAAAATCGTCAATCCACTCATGAGGCAAACTCCCCTAAATCGATGTGATCAAAACGGTTAACCTGCGGGTGCTGGCTCTGCGCATCGGCGTCGTCGCGGATCAGCTGACAGGTGTGCCAACCGGCGGCTCGCGCGGCATCCAGCTCTTGATGAATATCGGAAAGGAACAGCAGCTCGTCGGCGGCGATACCGATTTCATTGGCAATGTTGCGGTACGAGGCGGTTTCACGCTTGGCCCCGACGTGGGTATCGAAATACCCGCTGAACAATGGCTGCAGATCGCCGGCATCACTGTTGCCGAACAGCAGTTTCTGCGCTTCCACCGAGCCGGAAGAGTAAACGTATAGCTTCAGCCCCTGCTGCTGCCAGGCGCTCAGCTGCCCGGCCACTTCAGGGTATAAATGCCCGCGGAAATCACCGTTGTGGTAACCACTGCGCCAGATGATGCCTTGCAGTGCCTTCAGCGCGGTGGATTTGCGATCTTCGTCCATAAAACGGTAGAGCGCGGCAATAAGTTGCTCAATATCCGCCTGCGGTTGGTCAATCTCATGACGCAGGGCAGCCAGCGGCGCAGCCACCTCAGCCTCTGCCTGGTGCTGACGGATAAACGGTGCCAAACGTTCACGCGCATAGGGAAACAGCACCTGATGAACAAAGCGGATATCGCTGGTGGTACCTTCAATGTCAGTGACGATGGCGCGGATCATTTTGCCTCCAGTAAACGGCGTTGCAGTTCGCACTGGAACAGGAATTCCAGCCCTTCAAGGTGACGACGAGCCTCCGCAACCTGGCGGCCCCAGCAATACAGGCCGTGACCCCGCACCAGAAAACCGTACTGCAATGGCGTCACTTCGGCATAGGCCGCGACGCGCGCGGCCAAGCGCGGAATGTCCTGATCGTTGTCGAAAATGGGGATCGCTACGGTATCCAGATGAGAGCTCTGCCCGGCGAGAGATTTTTGCATCTCATAGCCCTGCAACACCAAACGCTCGCTGGATTCAACGCGTGACAACACTGTCGCATTCACCGAATGCGTATGCAACACCGCGCCAATCTGCGGGTACAGCCGGTAAATCAAGGTATGCAGGCCGGTTTCCGCCGAGGGTGTGCGGCCACTCGGCACATGGTTGGTGGCGGTTTCCACCAGCAGGAAATCCGATTCGCTCAGGCTGCCTTTATCCTTGCCGGATTCGCTCACCAGACAGTGTCGGTCATCAAGACGCAGCGACATGTTGCCGCCGGTCGCCGGGCACCAGCCCTTTTCGCCAATCCAGTGACAGGCAGACAACAGCGCTGTAAGTTGCGGATTTTCGGTCATTATCGTTTCCCGGTAGTAAGGTCGTCCAGCAGGTGAAGCTTAGAATGATTTGATTAATGATTAGATTTTTTCTTCATTTAGCCATCTAAGCGTCTTGATTGCCAAATACTAACATCGTGTTATATTGACGGCAACATAAGCGCCAGGAGTATTAGCCTGCTATGAGCACTTCAGCATTGATTCCCGAAAGCAAACTGCCCGCTCTGGGCACCACCATTTTCACCCAGATGAGCGCGCTGGCAGCGCAGCATCAGGCAATCAACCTGTCTCAGGGTTTCCCCGATTTCGATGGCCCGGACTACCTGAAAGAGCGTCTGACCTGGCATGTCAGCCAGGGCGCAAACCAATATGCACCGATGACCGGCGTCGCGCCCCTGCGCGAAGCCATCGCCGAGAAAACGGCGGCGCTGTATGGCTGGCTGCCGGACGCGACCACCGAAGTTACCGTCACTGCTGGGGCTACCGAAGCGCTGTTCGCCGCCATCAGCGCGTTGGTGCGTCCGGGAGATGAAGTAATTTGCTTCGATCCCAGCTATGACAGCTATGCGCCGGCGGTCACCTTGTCCGGCGGTACGCTGAAACGCATTGCACTGCAGCCGCCGGCCTTTAGCGTCGATTGGCGACAGTTCGAAGAATTATTGTCGCCCCGCACCCGCCTGGTGATCCTCAATACGCCGCACAACCCTTCCGCCACCGCCTGGCAGGCGGAAGATATGCAACAGCTGTGGCATGCCATTAGCGAGCGTGAAATCTATGTGCTCAGCGATGAAGTCTATGAGCACATTTGTTTCGCCAAAGGGGGGCATGCCAGCGTGCTGGCCCACCCGCAGCTGCGCCAACGCGCCATTGCGGTGTCATCCTTCGGCAAAACCTTCCACATGACCGGCTGGAAAGTGGGTTATTGCGTCGCCCCGGCAGCGCTGAGTGCGGAAGTGCGCAAGGTACACCAGTACCTGACCTTCTCGGTTAACACCCCGGCACAGTTGGCGCTGGCCGATATGCTGCGCAGCGAACCGGAACACTGGCAGCAGCTATCTGCGTTTTACCGCGCCAAGCGCGACCGTTTCGTGCAGGCGCTGTCCAGTAGCCGACTGGAAATTTTACCCTGCGAAGGGACATACTTCTTACTGGCGGATTACAGCGCGGTCTCGGATCTGGACGACGTGGCATTCTGTCATTGGTTAACCGAGCACGTAGGCGTGGCGGCGATCCCGCTGTCGGTCTTCTGTGCCGATCCTTTCCCTCATAAATTGATCCGGCTGTGCTTCGCTAAACAGGATGCCACGCTGGATGCAGCTGCGGAGCGGTTATGTCGACTTTAAAAATTACCCTGTTGCAGCAACCCCTGGTGTGGCGAGATGGCCAAGCCAATCTGCAACATTTTGACGCCTTGCTGGCCCCCTTAAGCGGCCGCGATCTGATCGTATTGCCGGAGATGTTTACTACCGGTTTTGCCATGGATGCCGGGGAAAGTGCACTGCCGGAACAGCAGGTGATTGACTGGCTGCACGGTTGGGCGAACAAAAACAACGCGCTGGTTGGCGGCAGCGTGGCGCTGAAAACCGCCGAGGGCGCGGTTAACCGTTTCCTGCTGGTGGAGCCCAACGGCCGGGTGCATGCCTACGATAAGCGCCACTTGTTCCGCATGGCGGGTGAACACCTGCACTATCAGGCAGGCAAACGGCGTGAAATCTTCGAATGGCGCGGCTGGCGCATCCTGCCGCAAATCTGTTACGACCTGCGTTTTCCTGTCTGGTCTCGCTACCAGCAGGATTACGATCTGGCGCTGTACGTCGCCAATTGGCCGGCACCGCGCAGCAAACACTGGCAAACGTTGCTGGCGGCACGGGCCATTGAGAATCAGGTCTACGTGGCCGGTTGCAACCGCGTCGGCGAAGACGGCAACGGTCTGAACTACAGCGGTGACAGCCTGATCCTTAGCCCGCAGGGCGAAACGCTGTCCCAAGCGGAACCCGGCATTGCCGCAAGGCTTGACGCGGAACTGTCGCTGGAAACCCTGCAAAGCTATCGCAGTGCCTTCCCGGCCTGGCGGGATGCCGACAGTTTCCTGCGCCACGATTAAGCATTTCGGGCGCGGTACCGGTACACCACGCCCGTTGCTTCAGGAAAGCTCTTCTTCCGCCGCTTTTTCTTCTGTCCCCCCAATGCGGTTAAACAACAGGTTCAGCAACAGCGCCACCAGGCACGAGGCACTGATGCCTGAATGCAGCAAAGTACGCACCCAGTTCGGAAACTGATCGTAAAAGGTCGGCATCACGATAGGGATCATGCCGAAGGCAATCGCCGTTGCTACCACCACCAGATTCATGTTGTCCTTATACTCAACCTTAGCCAAAGTGCGGATGCCGCTGGCGGCCACCGAGCCGAACAGCACCACACCCGCGCCGCCCAAGACCGGCAGCGGAATGCAGGCCACCAGTCGCCCAAGGACAGGCAACAGCCCCAGCAGCACCAGAATCGCCCCGCCGGCGCTGACCACAAAGCGGCTCTTCACGCCGGTGATCGCCACCAGCCCGATATTCTGGGCAAACGAGCTTTGCGGAAACGAATTGAATACCGGCGACAGGGCGCTGGACAACATATCAGCACGCAACCCGTGGGCGATACGGCGCGCATTCACCGGCGAACCGACAATTTCACCGACGGCCATCAGCCCGGCGGTGGTTTCCGTGAGTAATACCAGTACGATCAACAGCATGGATAGCACTGCGCTCAATTCGAAGGTTGGCCAACCGTAGGCAAAAGGCGCGGGGAATGCCAGCCAAGGCCCGTGGCCTACGGCAGCGAAGCTCAGCTTACCCACCCACGCGGCCGCCACACAGCCGACAGCCATCGCCAGCAGCACCGATAACCGTTTTAACGCCGGGGAACCCACCTTGTTCAGCAACAAAATAACCGCAAGTGTGAAAGCCGCCAGGCCAATATTTCCGGTTGATCCCCAATCTGCGGCCTTAGCGTTGCCCCCCATCGCCCAGCGTACCGCCACCGGCATCAGCGACAGCCCAATCACCGTCACCACGGTGCCGGTCACCACCGGCGGGAAATAGCGAATAATCTGCGAGAAAAACGGCGCGATAAGTAACCCAATCAACGACGCCGCGATCACCGCACCAAACACCGCAGGCAACCCGCCGTCGCCAGTGACTATGGTCACCATGGTCGCGACCCCCGCAAAGGAAACGCCCTGCACCAACGGCAAACGAGAGCCGAAACCCGGCGCACCAAGCGTTTGCAATAACGTCGCCAAACCGCTGACAAACAGCGCTGCCGTCACCAGCAGGCCAATTTGCGCGGCGTCTAACCCTGCGGCAGAACCTATGATCAATGGCGGCGCTATGATGCCGCCATACATGGTCAGAATATGCTGCAGGCCGTAGGCGAAGGTTTTTGCCAGCGGCAATTTTTCATCTTCCGGGCAGCACGAAGCCGCGCCCTTATCCTGAGACAGAGCCATAGATACCTCGTCAATGCGGGTTAACCGCTAAGGGCGTTTAGCTGCCCCGATAGGTTGAATAGGAATACGGGCTGATGAGCAGCGGTAAATGGTAATGCTGCGCCGCATCCTTGATGACAAAATCGATGATCGCCGTGGCGTATAACGTTTCACGATTGTCTGCGGTAAAGTAACCGCCCACGTCGGCATGCAGGCGGTAATGCCCCGCGGGCAGCTCATCCGGCGTTAGCTCACGGGCGCGGCCATCGGCATCGGTGGTGCCTTCGGCTATCGCCCGCCATTGCCCCTGCTGTTCCCGCTCCAGCCAGACTCGCACCTTTGCCGCCGGTTTACCCAGAGAGGTATCCAAAATATGGGTGCTAATATTACTCATCGCTCAGTAACTCCTTAAAACGCAGCATCACGATTTCGCGCAGCTGTTCGGCGGTTTCCTGCCGCTCCTGCTCCACGTCGTTGTTCAAGCGTCGTTCCAGCTCACTCAGAATGGCTCGCCCATCTCGGCCGGCGGCACGGATCAAAAACACCTGGCCAAATTGCTGTTCATAACGTCGGTTGCCCACCAGCAGCGCTTGAGCCAATTCCGGATCCCGGGCATTGACCGCCGACTGTTCACGCTTGGAGAACTGCGCCTCTTTCCCCTGGCCTGCGGCACGTTCGCCAATGCGCGGGTGCTGCGCCAATGCCTGGCTGACCTCTTCAGGTCGCCAACGCTGCGCCGCCTGCCAGGCCACCGCCAACGCGGCATCGCTGCTGCTGAACGGCCGGGCCGCAATCACTGAAGCTATCCAGCTCGGAATGTTCACGCAGGGCTGCAGCAATCGCTCGGCTTCCGCCACGGGTAATTGATTAAACTGCTGCAGATTCATCGGTGTTCTCCCAACTGGCCACCGTCTGGCAGTAGGCCTGAATAGCCAGCGCCACATCGGCCTGGCTTACGGCTTCGGCCGGATGATGGCTGATGCCGCGATCGCAACGGACAAACAGCATGCCCACCGGCCAGCAAGCCGCCACGGCAATCGCGTCATGCCCGGCACCGCTGGGCAAAGCCATGCTGCGCCCCTGCACCGCCGCCACGCTCTGCTGCCAACGCTGCTGCAAATCTGCATCACATTCCGTTGCGTTTATGCGATAAAACTCCTCGCTGGCAAAACCTAATCCGCGACGTGCGCAGATCTCCTGTGCCCGTTCCAACAGCTGCGTAAGCAATGCCGCCAGCGGGCCATCTTGCGGGCCGCGAACGTCCAGCGACAGTTTCACCTCACCGGGAATGACGTTGACCGCCCCCGGAAGACTTTCGATACAGCCGACAGTCGCCACCAAATGTTCATCGCGGGTACGGGTTATTGCTTCAACCGCCACCATCCACTCCGCCGCGGCCGCCAAGGCGTCTTTGCGTTGCCCCATCGGCACGGTGCCTGCATGGCCTGCCTCGCCGCTAAAGGTGCAATGGAGTCGACGCGCGCCGTTAATCGCCGTCACCACGCCCAGAGCCAGATCGGCGGCCTCCAGACAAGGCCCTTGTTCAATGTGCAATTCCAGATAAGCGCAGATATCACCTGGTGCTCGCCGCGCCTCAACCACCGCCGCCGGATCCAGGCCAAACTCGCGCAACGCCTGCGCCACGCTGATGCCCTCGGCATCAGTACGCGCCAACCACTCGGCTGGCCACTGGCCGGTAATGCCCCGGCTGCCCAGCAGGGCGACGCTAAATCGCGTCCCTTCTTCATCGGCAAAGCCAATCACTTCAACCGCCACCGGCAGACGCCGCTGCTGCTGATGCAAATGCGCCACCACCTCCAAGGCGGTCAATACGCCGAGCATGCCGTCATAACGGCCAGCATTGCGCACCGTATCCAAATGCGAACCGAGTAACAGCGCGGGCGCACCTGGCGTTTGACCTTCGTAGCGGCCACAAACATTGCCAACGGCGTCCTGCCAGACCCGCATACCGATACTGCGCATCCAGTCGCCTACCAACAGGTTGGCGCGCCGATGCTCCGGCGACAGATAAACCCGCGTCAGTTGGTCTGGCGTAGCGCTGATCGCCGCCAGCGCGTCGCAACGCGCCATCACCCGTGCGGCCGCCTGTTCCGCCTCCTGGACGGTTAACCGCAACGCCATCACCGGCTCCCGTCGTCGTAGGTGTTCCACGCTGCCTGCAGCGCTTCCCCCTGCTTGCTGGCGAAACCCAGACGGTTCAGCACCGCTTCCAGCGCAGTCAAGGTTTGCAGCACACAGTCTTTACGCGCGTTGTAGCCCATGGTGCCGATGCGCCAAATCTTGCCCTGCAGCGGGCCAAACGAAGTGCCAATCTCGATGGCAAAATCATTGAGCATCATCTGCCGCACCTGCTCGCCATGCACCTGCGGCGGGATCACCACCCCCAACACGTTGTTCATGCGGTTATCGAGATCGCCGAACACCTCAAGCCCCATGCCCTGAATGCCGGCCAGCATCGCCGCGCCGTGCAGCCTGTGGCGAGCGATGGTGTTATCCAGCCCCTCTTCCAGGATCACCCGGGCACATTCGCGCGCGGCAAACAACATGCTGGTGGCTTCGGTGTGGTGATTCAGACGCTCGGGGCCCCAGTAATCCATGATCATGCCGAGATCAAAATAGTTGGAGTAGATCATCTCATCGTCGCCGTCGGCATGGTCGGCAGTGCGGATCCCCTGCTCCACGCACTTGCGACGGCGGACGATCTCTTCGAACTGCGGGCTTAGGGTGACCGGCGAACTGCCGGACGGCCCACCCAGACATTTCTGCAGGCCTGCGGATACCGCGTCCAGCCCCCAGGCATCGGTTTCCAGCGGGTTACCGGCGAAGGATGCAGTCGCGTCGGTATAGAACAATACGCCGTGGCGGCGGCAGATATCCCCCAGTTGATCCAGCGGCTGCAGCATGGTGGTCGAAGTGTCTCCCTGCACCGTCAACAGCAGACGCGGACGTACCTTCTTGATCGCATCTTCAATCTGATCGGCACTGAACACTTCCCCCCACGGCGCCTCGAGGGTGTGCACTTCGGCACGACAGCGGCGGGCAATTTCACACAGCAAATGGCCAAAGCGGCCAAACACCGGCACCAGCACTTTGTCGCCGGGGCGGATGGAGGAGACCAGCATCGCTTCGATGCCCGAACGGGAGGTGCCGTCGATCAGCATCGTCCAGCGGTTTTCGGTACGAAACAGCGCGCGATACAGCTCCATAACCTGATTCATGTAGCCGGTCATTGCCGGATCATACTGCCCAATCAACTGGCTAGACATGGCACGCAGCACGCGCGGATCGGCGTTGATCGGCCCTGGCCCCATCAGCAGACGGGCAGGTGGGTTAATCTGATCGAACTGGGTAATATCCAACATGTTAATTCCTTACCAGCTTAATAACTCAGTAAACTCAGAACTCAGCACGCGCCCCATGGCATATCACGCCTCGGACAGGCCGCGAACTGAAGCAATAAACTGTTTCAATTCCTGCGTTTGCGGATTGGCGAACAGCGTGCGGCTGTCGCCTTGCTCCCACACTTTGCCCTGGTGCATAAACACCACCCGGTCACCGACCTCACGGGCAAAGTTCATTTCATGGGTCACCAGAATCAGCGTCATACCCTCTTTGGCCAACTGCTCCAGGACTTTCAACACCTCGCCCACCAGCTCAGGATCCAGCGCCGAGGTGATTTCGTCGCACAACAACACCTTCGGGTTCATCGCCAGCGCCCGGGCAATCGCTACCCGCTGCTGCTGCCCCCCGGAAAGGTTAGCCGGGGAATAATGCATCCGCTCACCCAGCCCAACCTTGTTCAGCATCTCTTCCGCCAACTCGCGGCATTCCGCCGGGCTTTTCTTCAGCACCCGACGCGGTGCCAACATCACGTTTTCCAACGCGGTCATATGGGGAAATAGATTGAAGTTCTGGAACACCATGCCAATGGAACGACTGATCTCACGCGCCTGCGAATCACGGTCGGTGATGGTCATGCCACCCAGTTTGATGCTGCCTTCCTGGTAACCCTCGAGCCCGTTGATACAGCGTAACAGGGTGCTCTTGCCCGACCCGCTACGGCCGATAATCGAAATCACCTGGCCCATATCGATATCCAGATCCACGCCCTTCAGCACGTGGTTCTGGCCGTAATATTTTTGAACCTGATTAATTGTGATGAGCGGCATGGAACTTCCTCTCCAGATAATGGCTGTAGCGCGACAGCGGGTAACACATCAGGAAATAGCCCAGCGCGACCAGGCCGAACACTTTAAAGGGTTGATAAGTGACGTTGTTTAACATGGTGCCTGCCTTGGTCAGTTCGACAAAACCAATGATCGACGCCAACGCGGTGCCCTTGATCACCTGAACTGAAAAACCGACGGTCGGCGCAATGGCAATGCGAACCGCCTGTGGCACCACTACCCGCACCAGGGTCTGGCCGAAGCTCAGCCCAAGACAGCGCGACGCTTCCCATTGGCCTTTGGGCAACGCGGCGATGCTGCCGGACCAGATATCCACCAGAAAAGCGCTGGTAAACAGCGTCAGTGCCAGTGCCGCAGCGGCCCAGGGGCTAACATCAATGCCGAACAGCGCCAGCCCAAAGAAGGCCAGGAACAGCTGCATCAGCAGTGGCGTGCCTTGAAACAGCTCTGAATAACAGCGGACAAAACGCAGCGCCCACCGGCGCTTGCTCAGGCGCAGCAATAACAGCGGCAGCGTCACCAGTGTGCCGCCAAAGAACGCCGTCAGCGACAGCAACAGCGTCCAGCGCGCGGCCAGCAGCAGGTTGCGCACAATGTCCCAGTCGGTAAAAGTCAGCATCAGTTCTGGCTCCCTAAAAAGCGGCGGCCGGCGGCCAGCAACAGTTGGCGCATCAGTATCGATAGCAGCAGGTAGAACAACGCCGTCACTAAATACACCTCAAAACTGAGGAAGGTGCGCGACTGGATCAGGTTGGCGGCAAAGGTCAATTCTTCGAACGACACCTGCGACACCACCGACGAGCCCAGCATGACGATAATGCACTGGCTGACCAACGCCGGGTAAATGCGCTGCAGCGAAGGCGGTAACACGATGCGCAAAAATGTCTGGCTGCGGCTAAAGCCCAGCACCCGCCCGGCCTCCCACTGCCCTTTCGGCGTCACCTGAATGCCTGCGCGTATAATTTCAGTGCTGTAGGCGCCCAGATTAATCACCATCGCCAACAGAGCCGCCTGCCCGGCGGTCAGCTTCCACCCCAGGCTCGGCAGACCAAAGACAATGAAGAACAGCTGCACCACGAACGGCGTGTTGCGCACCACCTCGACGTAAATCCCCCAGGCACGGCTAAACAGGTTGGCTTTGCCGCTGCGGATCGCCGCCCCGAAAATCCCCAGCGCAACGCCCATCAGGGTGGCCAGTGCCGTCAACTCAATCGTGGTTAGCAAACCGGCCAACAGCTCCGGCAGATAGGGCCACAACGCGGGAAAATTTAGCTGATAGGTCATCGGGTGCTCCCGTTACGCGCCAAGATGGGCGGGCAGCGGCGCTTTCAGCCATTTTTCCGACAGCCCATTCAGGGTATTATCTTTCAGCGCTTGTTCAATCAATTCATCCACTTTGGCTTTCAGCGCCGGTTCGCCCAGACGCAGGCCGACGAAGCATGGCGAATCCTTCAACATAAACTTGGCCACCGGCGCTTTGGTCGGGTTCTGTCGCGCCAGAGCGCTCACCACCAGATTGCCGGTAGCAATGTATTGCACCTGACCGGACAGGTAGGCCGACAGCGTGGTGTTGTTGTCTTCGTAGCGTTTGATCTGCGCGCCCTTCGGCGCAGTGTCGCTCAACACCATGTCTTCAACCGCCCCGCGCGTCACACCAACGGTCTTGCCTTCCAATTGAGCGGCATCGCTCAACGCGGTGTCTTTAGGGCCAAACACTCCCAGGAAGAACGGCGCATAGGCACGGCTGAAAGCGATGGCCTTTTCGCGTTCAGGATTTTTGCCCAGGCTGGAAATCACCAAATCCACTTTGTTAGTCTGTAGATAAGGGACGCGGTTGGCACTGGTGACCGGCACCAGCTGCAACTTAAGTTTCATCTTGTCGGCCAGATACTGCGCCATATCGATGTCATAACCCTGCGGCTGCAGATCGGTGCCTACCGAGCCAAACGGCGGGAAGTCTTGCGGTACCGCTACCCGCAACACGCCGCGCTGCTGGATTTCTTGTAGTTGATCCGCCATCACCGACGTGGCCTGCGCCATCAACAGCACCGCCCCTAACGCCGCTACCCCGATTTTCTTGAAGTTCATAGACTATCCCCGATGGTGAAATGATGAAACAAAAGATTCTTTGATTATTACTTTGCAACTAATGTGCCAATCGAGAGCGGCAACCAGCTTAACCTTTGCTGTCTTTGAGTTAGGGGGCTAAGAGGAAAATCCCCTGCCATGACTGTGGTAGGAGAAAGGGATATCACGGAGAAAAATGCGCACCATCAAAGTGCGAAGGCACCAAAATGGCGCGGAAATTAGCGCTGTTCCAACTCATCCAGATCGCCATACAGATCGGCGATCTGATGGATCCGTTGGCGTCCTTGCGTCAGCGTCTCATGCAGCAAGGCATTGCTGAGCAGATTGGCCAGGCTCATGGCGACGGAATAGCTGTCAAAGGCGGAAACGCTATCCAGCGGCGCCGCCAGGTGCCAGTTCGCCAGTGGGATCAGCGACTGCGCCTGCGGTTCGCACACCAGCAGCGTCGGAACCTGCTGAATCTGCAACTGCGTCAGCAAGGCCCGCAACTGACGCGGCCGGCGGCGAAAAGCCACAACTACCGCCACGTCCCCGTGGTCCAAATCGACCAGCTCTTCCGCCAGCGTTTGCCCGGGCTGCGGCATCAATAACACCTGCTCACGTACCTGCATCAGTTGCTGGCGCAGGTGCATGGCAATCGGATAACTGTTGCGAAACCCCATCAGTACCACACGCCGAGCCTGCACCAGGGCGGCGATCACCGCATTGAACTGGCCGGCGTCAATATGGTTCACCCACTGAGTAAGGTTGGCCATTTCCTGCTTGTAGTGCCGCGCCAACAGGGTGTTGCCCTGCACCGCGTCACGATTATCGGTCAGCGGCATACCGCTCTGGCGCAGGGTGCGCAGTTCATCACGCATTGCACGGTAGCTTGGGTAGCCCAGGCGCTTGAACAGGCGGCTGACGGTAGCTTTAGATACGCCGCTCAGGCGCGCCAACTCGGCGCTGTTGTAGCTGATCAGGTCGTCAAAGTGATCGAAAATAAAATCGGCTACCCGCTGTTCCTGCGGCGTAAGCTGCGAATATTCCCCGCGCAGGCGTTCATCGATCTGCTTCATTGCTGCTCCTGCTTGTAACCTTTGTTTCAGCGGAACATAGCACGGCCAATCTACCCGCTGGCAAGCGTTTATTACCGCCGAAGAAAACATGGAACGCCTCTTGCTTGTCTTTGAGACAGAAGCTGACCTCAAACAAGGGCCAAGAAATGATTAACAGCAATACCGCGCCATTGGGCATGGCCGTCACGCCTCACCACCTCGCCAGCGAAAGCGCGCTGGCGGTTCTGCGTGAAGGGGGTAACGCCATCGAAGCCATGGTCGCCGCCGCCGCGACTATCGCCGTGGTTTATCCGCACATGAATGGCCTGGGCGGTGACGGCTTCTGGCTGATTGTGCCGCCACAGGGCGATCCGGTGGCGATCGACGCCAGCGGCGCTGCCGGTTCCTTAGCCACGCTGGATTTTTACGCCGGTGAAAGCCACATCCCGCATCGCGGACCCAGGGCGGCGCTGACCGTTGCCGGCACCGTTGGCGGCTGGCGTGAAGCGCTAGACTATTCCGGCGAGCTGGGCGGCGAACAGCTGCCGCTACCGCGTCTGCTGGCCGATGCCATTCGCTATGCGGCGGACGGCATTCCGGTTACCGCCTCGCAGGAGGCCGCCACACGCAGCAAATATCATGAACTGGCGGATGTGGAACATTTTGCCCGCACTTACTTACCGCAGGGGGAAATCCCCCTTGCCGGACAGCGTTTCTGCCAGCCACAGTTAGCGGATACCCTGATTGCCCTGGCCGAAGAGGGGTTGGACAGCTTCTATCGCGGCCGACTGGCGCAAAGCATGGCGGCCGATATGGCCCGGCTGGGCATGCCGCTCACCGCCCAAGATCTGGCGGATTATCGGCCGCGTCGGCGCACGCCTTTGCGACTTGAGCATCAGAAAGGTGAAGTCTTCAACCTCACCCCACCCACTCAGGGCCTGGTGTCGCTGGCAATCCTCGGTTTGACCGATCGCCTGCCCCTGGCCAGCAAAAGCGAAGGCGCAGTGGTGCATGGCATCGTCGAGGCCACCAAGCTGGCTTTCGGTCTGCGTGACCAATTCATCACCGATCCACGCCAAATGACGCAGGATCCGCAGGCACTCCTGACGACAGAACGCCTGGATACGCTGGCCAAGCATATCGATCCTGAGCATGCCGCGGCCTGGGGCAAAGGCAAGGGGCCGGGCGATACCGTGTGGATGGGCGTGATGGACAGCAGCGGTCTGGCGGTGTCCTTTATCCAAAGCATTTACCACGAATTCGGCAGCGGCGTGGTATTGCCGCAAAGTGGCGTGCTGTGGCAAAACCGCGGTGCGTCCTTCAGCCTGGATGCCGCCCATCTGCTGGCACTGGCGCCAGGCAAACAGCCTTTCCACACCCTGAACCCCGCGGCGGCTCGCCTGTATGACGGACGCACCTTGGTGTATGGCTCCATGGGCGGCGACGGCCAGCCGCAAACCCAGGCGGCGGTGTTTGTTCGCCATGTGGTGCAGGGCCTGCCGCTGCAGCAGGCGATCAGTGCGCCTCGCTGGCTGCTGGGCCGCACCTGGGGTGAAAGCTCTGACTCGCTGAAGTTGGAAGGTCGCTTTAGCGCGGAAACCGTCGACTACCTGCGCCAACGGGGCCACGACGTGGAGTTGTTACCGGACTTTAGCGAAGCGGTCGGCCATGCCGGCGCCATTGTTCGCCATACTAACGGCATGCTTGAAGGGGCTTTCGATCCCCGCAGCAACGGCAGTGCCGCCGGCTTCTAGCCGCCATTTTTATTGGGGAGAAGTAAAATGAAAAACCAACCTGTCGTCGACTGGGCGGCCTATATCAGCCAAATGGAAGCGATACTGGCGCTGGAAATGGATGACGCGCGCCGTCAGGAACTGCTGACCCAGTTCAATCGCATTGCTGCACTGGCGGAACCCTTGATGGCCTTCCCGCTCGATCCACGCCTGGAGATCGCAGGAGTGTATCGCGCATGAATTCGTTAAGTGCCCTATCGATCGCCGAGATCCGCGCGGCCCTGAAGCAAGGTGCGATTTCTGCACGTGAGATTGCCCAACAGACGTTAGAGAATATTGACGCACGGGATCCGGCGCTGAACGCCTATACCCACATCACGCGCGAACGCATGTTGAGCGAAGCCGATCACCTCGATCGTGCACGTGCCAAAGGTCTTCCAATGCCGAGCCTGGCGGCGATCCCTTACGCGGTAAAAAACCTGTTCGATGTCACCGGTGAAACCACCCTGGCGGGGGCCAGTCTGTTCAGCGATAACCCGCCGGCCAAACAGGATGCCTGGGCGATCGGCAAACTGGCCGGCCAAGGTGCCTTGCTGTCCGGCATGCTGAATATGGACGCCTATGCGTACGGTTTTACCACCGAAAACAGCCACTACGGCGCGACGCGTAACCCGCACGACACCACGCGTATTGCCGGTGGCTCCTCAGGCGGTTCGGCAGCGGCGGTCGCCGCCGGGCTGGTGACATTTTCCCTCGGCAGCGACACCAATGGGTCAATACGCGTACCCGCGTCGCTGTGCGGCATCTTTGGGCTGAAGCCAACCTTTGGCCGTCTGTCGCGCAGCGGTAGTCAGCCTTTCGTCGCCAGTCTGGATCATCTCGGCCCCTTTGCCCGCCGGGTGCGAGATCTGGCAACGGTGTATGACGTGATGCAGGGCACGGATATTGAAGACCGTTTTCAGGCGGATAAACCGGTCACGCAAACCGAATCGCTGTTGCCCCGTGGCCAACAAGGCCTGCGCTGCGCGGTGCTGGGCGGGTATTTTCAGCAATGGTGCAACGATGATGCTAAAACCGCTGTAAGACAGGCTGCGCAGGCACTGGAGGCCGTGGCTGAAGTTGAATTTCCGCAGGCCGAATTGGCCCGGTCAGCAGCGTTCATCATCAGCGCCGCCGAGGGGGGCAATCAGTATCTGCCGCTGTTGCGCAGCCAGCCAAACCGCTTTGAGCCGCTGTCGCGTGAACGCCTGCTGGCCGGTGCCATGCTGCCCTCCGCCTGGTATGTGCAGGCGCAGCGCTTTCGTACCCATTTTCAGCAACAGGTGCTGCCGCTGTTTGAACGCTGGGACATCCTCATCGCCCCCGCAACGCCCTGCAGCGCCACGCCGATCGGCCAGGAAACCATGCATATCAACGGCACGGATCTGCCGATCCGCGCCAGTATGGGCATGCTGACGCAGCCGGTCTCTTTCCTCGGCCTGCCGGTAGTGACAGTGCCGCTGAAAACCGACTCTGGCCTGCCGATAGGCCTGCAGCTGATTGCCCCCCCCTGGCGAGAGGATCTGGCACTGCGTGCCGCCTATGCGCTGGAACAACGTGGCGTGGCAAGATGTGTTTTACCGGGAAAACAGGACTAAATGATGAAAAGTGAGTATATCGATCGTCCGGCGGTGCTGGCAGAGGTGAACGCCGCCTTTTATCGTTACGAACAGGCGCTGATCGGCAATGATATTGAGGTGCTGGATGAGTTGTTTTGGCACGATGGTCGTACCGTCCGTTACGGCGCGACGGAGAATTTGTACGGCATCGATCAGATCCGTGACTTCCGCCAACAGCGTCCTTCCAAAGGGTTGGATCGCCTATTGGAGAACACCGTTATCACCACCTACGGTGACGATATGGCCGTCGCCAGTACCGAATTCCGCCGCCCCGGCAGCGAAAGCGTTGGCCGCCAGATGCAAACCTGGGTCAAGTTGCCCTGCGGTTGGCGCATCGTCGCCGCGCACGTGAGCTTGATGGCTTAAGGCAAACCCGGCGCACAAAAAATGGATAGTCTGGCATGTTGAGCCTTATAGTCGTCAGAGGTATTACCTTTAGCTAACTGAGGCTACTTATGACTACGGCTACATCGATAAAAATTGATGATGAGCTCAAGCAACGGGTGCAACAAATCGCGGCCACGCGTCAGCGAAGTGCGCACTGGATTATGCGCGAGGCTATCCGTGAATACGTCGAGCGAGAAGAAAAGCGCGAAGCGCTGCGCAAAGACGCACTGCAAGCCTGGGAAACGTATCAGACCAATGGTAAACGTCTGACCCAAGACGAGGCTGACCATTGGCTCGCTAATCTGGAAAAAGGTGATGATACGGAGATACCGGAGTGCCACAACTGATATGGACGCCTGCCGCACTGCTCGATATTCAGCGACTGTACCAATTTCTGGCAGCCAAAGATCGCCAGGCTGCGCAAAAGACCGTGGCATCCATTCGTAGCAGCGTCAATATCCTGGCCCATCATCCTCAGGCCGGTCGGCCCATTGAAGATATGGCAATTGAATTTAGGGAATGGCCGATCGATTTCGGCAACAGCGGCTATATTGCCCTGTATCATTTTGATGGCAGCACCGCTGTACTGCTGGCAGTGCGCCATCAAAGTGAAGCCGGTAACTGACCGGGTCCCTCAACACCAGTACGCCATAAAGTTAACGGTGGAGCGATCGAGATCGCGTTCGCCAATCAGATAACGGCGTAGCGCCTTCACCGCGGAAGACTCTGCCGCAACCCAGGCGTAGAAGCTTTTCGCCCCTTCGGCTCGTTCCCACAGCAGATCGCCGCCCAAACTGTTTTCCGCCAGCGACTGCGCTTGCGTCCGCGCCGATTCGGGAATATTTACCCGTTGGCGCACCGACTCCACCAGCAGCGTACCGTGCATCTGCTGATGCCCGACGTCACGCGGCAGCCAATAGACCTCGGCGAATGGGAAGCGATCCATGTTCAGGCAGTCGCCCGCCACAGGAACCTCGAAGAAAGCCTGTACCCGCGGCGGATTGGCCCGCTGCGCCAGCTGTTCCAGAATGCCTACCGCCGCCGGTACCGCCGTCTCGTCGGCGATTAACAGCGCCTGCTGCAGCTCGCTCGGGGGAACCCATTCGTAACCGCCGCTGTCACCGTCAAAATCGGCATTGGGGGCTACGGTTTGAATAACATCCCCCGGTTTGGCATGGGTCGCCCACGCCGAGGCCGGGCCGTTCACACCATGCAGCACAAACTCGACGTCCATTTGGTTCTGTTCGGCACGCAGCGCCCGCAGCGTATAGGTGCGCATCACCGGGCGTTGATCTTTCGGTATCGCCATATAGTCGCGATACCAGTCGTCGCTGTTTTCCAGACGCAGGATCTGCCCCGCTTCGGCCGGAAACAACAGTTTGATGCGCTGATCCGGCGCCTCCAGCTTCATGCGATGGACATCCGGCCCCTCGAAAACGCAACGCAGCAAGGAAGGCGACACGTTTTCTTTTATTTTCAGTGTGATATCAAAAATTCTGTAGCTTGATGCGCCGGACATACTTGTTACTCTCCCGCAGAATTTGCACTGATGCGGTGCTGGCGCCACAGCCAGCCGCTGATGCCCCCCAGCAGAACCGCCATCGTCAAAGCCGCCGCAATCAGCTGCGACTCACCATAAAATTTGGCCACCACCGGCACCATCAATGCGCTCAGGCCGTAACCCAGCGTATGGCTGGTAGCAATGGCCCCCGACCCTTTGCCGGTAGACAATTTCTCGTTCAACATCAGTTGATAGCCCGGCGTCGCCATGGCAGCGCCAAAAGAGGCCAGTGCGCAACCAACATAGAATAGCGCCAAAGGCTGAGCGCACATCAGGCCCAGTCCCACTATCATCAGCACGGCGGCAATCAGCAGCAGCTGCGACGCGCTAAAACGCTGCGGGCGCACCACCAGAAACTGAGCCAACAGCGTACAGGCCGCCGCCACGCTCAGCAACACCGCAACGTGATGACTGACGGTGGTGGCGGAATGACTGAATAAACCGGTCAAATGCGGTGCCAATCCCAATTGCATCAAGCTGACCGACGCGGCCAGCAACAGTGCGCACAGCAGGTAAGGCATCATATTGAGGCGAAGTCGGTTTTGCTGATGGGCAACCGGCGGCAGCGGTGGATCGTTATGCTGGCGGCACACTACCAATAGGGCGATCAATGGCGCAAGCGCCATCAACCACAGCGGCGCCATCGGATGAATCGACAACGCCAGCGCGGCGCACAGCGGCCCCAACAGTCGCCCGCAGCTCAGCCCGGAACTGATGGTCGCCAGCGCCGACATACGCTGTTCATAGCCGGCACGCTGGAGCGCCCAGGTCTGGCTGGCCGGCACCATGCCGGATACCGTCAGCCCGTAGATAATGCGTGCCGCAATCAGGCCGCCCAGCCCCAGCGTCGATGAAAGCCAGCCAGCCGCCAACCCCCAAACCGCCAGTGCCAGTAAAGCAAAACTGAACAAATACCCTGCTAACGCCATGGTTACCACGAACTTGCAGCCGCGAATTTCAGACTGCCTGCCCCACCAGGGTGACCCCACCAAAAACAGCATCGAGCCGAGCGTCAATAGCCCGGCCCAGACTGAAAGCGACAGCTGGGTCATGCTGACCAGCACCGGCAACGCCACCAGCAGGCCGTTTTGCCCGATACCCAGCAGCCCGGCGCACAACGCCAGCGGCCAGTTGGAAGGAGACGTATTCGTTATTGGCGGTGATTTAGGGGGAGATGAAATATGCATCAAACGTAAATTTACCGTTAATAAAATTATAAGGTTATGTTCAATTCATTGAAAAATTGTATCATACGACGATTGATAACAATAAATATTATTGATATAAGAATCATTCTCAATTGATTCAATAGTGAAATGGGATCATGACAATCCAGTTTGAAACCGCGACGACCGACGTGGCTGCGCAATGTTTTCTCAACGCGTTGATGCGTGAAACCCGGGACTGGCAAATCGTTCCGGCGGCCAACAACCAACAGTATCCGCAGCTTCATATTCCACTTTCGCCTTCTCAGGCTATCCGCATCACTTTACGTCACACCTCCCCCACCCAACATCACCAGTATCTGTTCCCTGCCCGCTTGCATCAGCAAGACGACGGCGCTGGTGTTGCGCTGAGCGTGGAGCAACTGGTGACCCTGTTGCTGGAAAAACCGTCGTTGAAGGGGGAACTGCCGGATGAGGTCGTTACCCGTTTCCGCCAGCGCGTACTGGAGAGTCATGACAATACCCAACAGGCGATCGCGGTTCGCCTGGACTGGCCGACGCTGCGCGACAAGCCGCTCAACTTCGCTCAGGCGGAACAGGGGCTGTTGGTAGGCCACGCCTTCCACCCGGCGCCTAAATCCCATGAACCTTTCGACGAACAGCAGGCGCGCCGTTACCTGCCAGATTTTGGTGCCCGTTTCCCGCTGCGCTGGTTTGCCGTCGATAAAAACCACCTGTGCGGCGACAGCCTGAACCTGACGTTGCAGCAGCGCCTGCAGCGTTTTGCCGCCGAAAGCGCGCCGCAACTGCTGGCGCATTTTACCGATGACGTCTGGCTGTTGCCGATGCATCCGTGGCAGGCCGACCATTTGCTGACGCAGACCTGGTGCCAGGAACTGGTGACCCAGGGATTGCTCAGCGATCTGGGCGAAGCCGGCGAGCGCTGGCTGCCAACCAGCTCTTCCCGCTCGCTGTACAGCGCCAGCAATCGCGACATGATTAAATTCTCCCTCAGCGTGCGCCTGACCAACTCGGTGCGTACCCTGTCGGTAAAAGAAGTGAAGCGCGGCATCCGTTTGGCTCGTTTGGCGCAAACGCCACGTTGGCAGCAACTGCAGGCACGTTATCCCACCTTCCGCGTGATGCAGGAAGACGGCTGGGCCGGGCTGCGCGCTGCGGACGGGACGATTCAGGAAGAAAGCCTGATGGCACTGCGCGATAACCTGCTGTTTGAGCAGCCGGAAAGCCAGACCAATGTGCTGGTGACCCTGACCCAGGCCGCACCGGACGGCGGTGACAGCCTGCTGGCAGCGGCGGTGCGGCGTTTAGCCGCCAGACTGAATCTGCCGGTGCAACAGGCCGCTCATACCTGGCTGGATGCTTACTGCCAACACGTCTTACTGCCGCTGTTCAGCACCGAAGCCAATTACGGGCTGGTGCTGCTGGCCCACCAACAAAATATTCTGGTGGAAATGCAGCAGGATCTGCCGATCGGCATGCTGTATCGCGACTGTCAGGGCAGCGGCTTTACCCGCGATGCCGGGCCGTGGTTAGAAGAAATTGGCGAGGCCGAGGCGGAAAACCGCTTCAGCGAACAGCAGTTACTGCGTTACTTCCCTTACTACCTGCTGGTGAACTCCAGCCTGGCGGTCACTGCGGCGTTAGCCGCGGCCGGTTTCGACACTGAAGAACAGCTGATGGCCCGGGTGCGCGATGCGCTGAGTGGTCTGCGTGCCAACGCCAAAAACACCCTGTGTCTGGACTACGTCCTCGACAGCAGCCACTGGAACTGCAAAGGCAACTTCTTCTGTTATCTGCATGACCACAACGAAAACACCATCGTCGATCCGGCGGTGATTTATTTCGACTTCGTCAACCCGCTGCGCCAGGGAGCCGCTCAATGATGCCGCAAGCCAAACTGACGCATGCCGGCAACGGTTTTTGCTGCGAGCAGCTGGGAAAGGCGCTGCAACTCAGTCTGGGCCTGGACGGTAGCGCGGTGTTGCACTATCCGGGGCCACTGCCGCAGAACTGGCTGGTGCAGGCGCTGGACCAGTTGTTGGTGGCGGCACCGCAGCTCAGCGGTGTCACCTTGCCCTATGCGCAATGGTGCGAAGAACCGCAGGCACAGACGCTGTTCGCGTTAGCCAGCAGTGACTATCTGGCGCGCGAAACCTTTTATCAGTTACCGCTGTGGCTCGGTGCCGAACGCCACTCCGCGTCCGGGAAAATGCAGTATGACGCCGAGCGTAGCCTGTGGTTCCCACAGCGCCCCGCTCGCCCCAGCGGCGAGGTGTATCGTCGTTACGATCCGCAGCTCAAGCGAACCCTGAGCTTCCGCCTGCCGGAAGTGGCACACGACGCCGAGCAGTTCACCCGCTGGATGAATTCACCGCGCGTGGATGCCTTCTGGGAAATGAGTGGCCCGCTCGAAACTCAGGCCGCCTACCTGCAGCGTCAGTTGGACTCCAGCTACTGCTATCCGTTGCTGGGGTGCTTTGACGATCGCCCGTTCGGCTATTTCGAAGTCTATTGGGCTCCGGAAGATCGCATCGGTCGCCACTACCGTTGGCAGCCGTTCGACCGCGGGCTGCACATGCTGGTCGGTGAAGAAGACTGCCGCGGCGCGCAATACATCCGCAGTTGGCTACGCGGCCTGACGCATTATCTGTATCTGGATGAACCGCGCACCACGCGCGTGGTCGCCGAACCGCGCGCGGATAACCAGCGACTGTTCCGTCACCTGCCAGCAGCCGGCTACCACACAGTCAAAGAGTTCGATTTCCCGCATAAGCGCTCGCGTTTGATCATGAATCAGCGTGATGAATTCTTCCGGGGGGCTTCAGTATGAACACCGTAGATTACGCCGACTGGCAGCGCGTAAACCGCCAGATGATCGCCAAGATCCTCGCAGAGCTGGAATATGAACGCACGCTGCAGGCCGAACAACACGGCGAACAATGGCGCATTCTGCTGGGCGACGCTCAGTATAGCTTCAGCGCCGAACGCGGCATTTGGGGTTGGCTGCACATCGACCCGGCAACGCTGACCTGTGATCAATCGCCGTTAGCCGCCGACCAAACGCTGCGCCAACTGGCTCAGGTGTTGAAAATGGACGATGCGCAGGTCGCCGAACATCTGGAGGATTTGTACGCCACGCTGCGCGGCGATATGCAGTTGCTGTCCGCCCGTCACGGCATGAGCGCACAGGATTTGATTGCCCTGGATGCTGACGCGCTGCAGTGCCTGTTGGCCGGACACCCCAAGTTTATCTTCAATAAAGGTCGTCGTGGCTGGGGCCTGACCGCGCTGCATCAGTACGCGCCCGAATACCAGGGGCAGTTCCAACTGCACTGGGTGGCGGCTAAACGCGGCAGCTTTGTCTGGTGCGCCGACGAAGAGTATTCACTGGATAACCTGCTTAACAGCGCGATGGACAGTGCCGAACGCCAACGCTTCGACCGCCGCTGGCGCGAGCTGAAACTGACCCATGACTGGATCCCGGTCCCGCTGCACCCGTGGCAGTGGCAGCAAAAGATCGCTTTGCACTTCCTGCCGCAGTTGGCCGAAGGGGATCTGGTGGAACTGGGTGAATTCGGCGACAGCTATCTGGCGCAGCAATCGTTACGCACGCTGACCAACATCAGCCGCCGTTCCGCTTTCGACATCAAGCTACCGCTGACCATTTACAACACCTCGTGCTATCGCGGCATTCCGGGCAAGTACATCAGCGCCGGGCCGGCCGCTTCCCGTTGGCTGCAGCAGATTTTTATCGAGGACGATACGCTGAGCGCCAGCGGTGCCGAGATCCTCGGCGAGCCGGCGGCAGGCTATATGACCCACCCGACCTACGCCTCTTTAGCCAAAGCGCCTTATCGCTACCAGGAAATGCTGGGGGTGATCTGGCGTGAGAATCCCTCTTGCTACCTGCAGGAAGGCGAACAGGCCATCTTGATGGCGACGCTGATGGAAACCGACAACCACGGCCAGCCGCTGATTGCCGCCTATATCGCCCGTTCCGGCCTGAGCGCTGAAGCCTGGCTGCAGCAGATGTTCAGGGTGGTGGTGGTGCCGATGTACCACCTGATGTGCCGCTACGGCGTAGCGCTGATCGCCCATGGGCAAAACATCACGCTGGTGATGAAAGATCATGTGCCGCAGCGCGTGCTGTTGAAAGACTTCCAGGGCGATATGCGTCTGGTGGATCAGGACTTCCCCGAGGCAGCATCACTGCCGAAAGTGGTGAGAGACGTCACCGTGCGCCTGTCCGCCGACTATTTGATCCATGATTTGCAAACCGGGCATTTCGTCACCGTGCTGCGCTTTATCTCGCCGCTGATGAAGGCCTGTGGGGTCAGTGAAACCCGCTTCTATCAACTGCTGGCACAGGTGCTGAAAGGCTATATGGCACAGCATCCGGACATGGCGGAACGCTTTGCGTTGTTTGATCTTTTCAAACCACAAATTATTCGCGTGGTGCTCAACCCGGTAAAACTCACCTACTCAGAGCAGGATGGCGGCAGCCGCATGTTGCCAAACTATCTGCAGGATCTGGATAACCCTCTTTACTTGGTCACCAAGGAGTTTGCCCAATGAATCAGCCCCTGGATTTCATCGGCATTGGTATCGGCCCGTTCAACCTCAGCATTGCCGCACTCGGCAGTGAAGTTGCCGGTTTTAACAGTAAATTCCTCGAACGCAAGCCGCACTTTTCCTGGCATCCCGGCATGATGGTGCCGGATTGCCATATGCAGACCAGCTTCCTGAAAGATCTGGTCAGCGCGGTATCGCCAACCAATCCCTACAGCTTTCTTAACTACCTGGTGAAAAGGAAGAAGTTTTATCGATTCCTGACCACCGAGCTGCGTACGGTGTCGCGCGAAGAGTTCGCCGACTACCTCGACTGGGCCGCCAACGGGCTGAAGTCGCTGGAGTTCAGTCAGGATATTCAGAGCGTCGATTTTGACGACCAGCAGCGCCAATTCGTCGTCACTACCCAGCGTGCGACTTACCGGGCGCGCCACGTCTGCCTGGGCATAGGCAAACGCATCAAACTGCCGGACTGCGTTACCGAGCAAAACGATCGCTGCTTCCATGCCAGCGAAATGACGATGCGCAACCCGAACCTGGCCGGAAAACGCGTCACCATCGTCGGTGGCGGCCAGAGCGGTGCAGACCTGTTCCTGAACATCTTCCGCGCCGAATGGGGGCAGCCTGCACAACTGAATTGGATCTCGCGTCGCAATAACTATAACGCGCTGGATGAAGCCGCCTTCGCCAACGAGTACTTCACGCCGGACTACGTTGACAGCTTCTATGGCCTGAACGACGGTGCGAAGCAGCGCATGCTGACCGAGCAGAAGATGACCTCTGACGGCATCACCAGCGATTCGCTGCTGGCTATTTACCGCGCGATGTATCACCAGTTTGAAGTGTTGCGCGAAAAGCCCTGGGCGCACCTGCTGCCAAGCCGTTCGCTGGCGGCAATCCAGGCCGCAGGCGATGGCTGGCAGTTGGTTACCCATCACCATCTTGATCAGGGTAAAGAAACCTTCGACACCGACGTGGTGATTTTCGCCACCGGCTATCAGCAGGATCGCCCAGCGTTCCTCGAACCGCTGGCCGATCGCCTGCTGACCACCGCCGATGACCAGTTCCGCGTAGCCCCCGACTTCAGCCTGGAGTGGGAAGGCCCCAAGGAAAACTGCCTGTTTGCCGTTAATGCCGGCATGCACAGCCACGGCATCGCCGAACCCCAGCTCAGCCTGATGGCCTGGCGTTCGGCACGCATTCTCAACCGGGCTTTAGGACGCGACCAGTTCGATTTAACGTCCACCCCGGCTGTGATCCAATGGCGTAGTCGGCAGCCGGGTATTCCGTCCCGCGCCGAGCACGTCATGCTCAATTACACCGAGTTTTAACTACACACCAATATGGGACACTCTGGAAAATAACGATGAAACGCAAACACCTCTGGGTATTAAACCCTTGCCTGCTGGCGATGCTCGCCCCTACGGCCTGGGCAGAAGAACAAAAAAGCGAAGAGCAAATGGTGGTTTCCGCCAGCCGTACGCACCGTACAGTGGCAGAAATGGCGCAGACCACCTGGGTGATTGAGAGCCAGGAAATTGAGCAGCAAGTCCAGGGCGGTAAAGAGATCAAGGACATGCTGGCGCAGTTGATCCCGGGCATGGACGTCAGCGGTCAGGGGCGTACCAACTACGGCATGAACCTGCGCGGCCGCTCAATGATGGTGATGATCGACGGCGTACGTTTGAACTCATCGCGCAGCGACAGTCGCCAGTTGGATTCGATCGATCCCTTTAATATCGATCACATTGAAGTGATCTCCGGTGCTACCTCGCTGTACGGCGGCGGCAGCACCGGCGGCTTGATCAACATCGTTACCAAAAAAGGCCAGAAAGAGCAGCAGGTTGAACTGCAGATCGGCGGTAAAACCGGCTTTGGCGGCCACACCGACCACGACGAGAACGTAGCGGCAGCGGTCAGCGGCGGCAACGACAACGCCTCGGGCCGGTTGTCGGTCTCCTATCAGCGCTACGGTGGCTGGTATGACGGCAAGGGCAACGAAGTCCTGATTGATAATACTCAGACTGGCCTGCAATATTCCGATCGCCTCGACGTGATGGGCACCGGCACCATCAATATCGATGACCACCAGCAGTTGCAGTTGACCACTCAGTATTACAAAAGCCAGTCCGATGGCGACCACGGCCTGTTCCTGGGGGAAAATTTCGCCGCGGTGACCGGCAGCGCCAAGGCGTACAACAGCGGCAATCTCAATTCGGATCGTATTCCAGGCACCGAACGCCACCTGATCAACCTGCAGTACTCCAACACCGATTTCCTCGGCCAGGATCTGGTAGCGCAGGTCTACTATCGTGATGAGTCGCTGACCTTCTATCCGTTCCCGACGCTGGCGGGCAAAGCCCCGAATTATTACGTCAGCAGCATCGGTGCTTCCCAGCAAAAAACCGACTTTTACGGCGGCAAGCTGACGCTGAACAGTAAGCCGATCGAGGCCCTGACGTTAACCTACGGCATCGACGCCGAGCATGAGACGTTCAACTCCAACCAGCAGTTCTTCGATCTGGCGAAAGCGCAGCAGTCTGGCGGTATGGACCTGCAAAACGCCTATAACACCGGCCGCTACCCAGGCTACAGCACCACCAACCTGGCGTCCTTCCTGCAGGCAAGCTACGACATCAACCCTATCTTTACCCTGAGCGGCGGCGTGCGCTACCAGTACACCGAAAACAAGATTGATGACTTCGTCGGCTACAACCAGCAGCAGGCTATCGCTACCGGCGCCGCCACCTCGGCTGATGCTATCCCGGGCGGGAAAACGGACTACAACAACGCCCTGTTCAACGCCGGCCTGTTGGCACACCTGACCGAACGTCAGCAGACCTGGATCAACTTCTCGCAGGGTTACGAGATCCCGGATCCGGGCAAATATTACGGCAACGGTACCTATGCGCTGAACAACGGCCACTACCAGTTGAACAAAAGCGTCAACGTTGGCGACTCCAAGCTGGAAGGCATTAAGGTTAACTCCTACGAACTTGGCTGGCGTTACACCGGCGATAACCTGCGCACGCAGATTGCCGGCTACTACTCCCTGTCCGATAAGAGTATTTCGATCAACAAAACCGACATGACCATTAACGTCAACTCGGACAAACGCCGTATTTACGGGATGGAAGGCGCGGTCGATTACTTCTTCGAAGACAGCGACTGGAGTGCGGGCACCAACTTTAACTTCATCCGCTCCGAGACCAAGGTCAACGGCGAATGGAAAAAGCTGGTAGTGGATACCGCCAGCCCATCCAAAGTGACTGCCTATGTCGGCTGGGCGCCGGGCGACTGGAACCTGCGCCTGCAGTCACAGCAGACTTTCGACGTATCGGATGACGGCGATTACACCAAGGCAGGCTCTACCCAGGGACGTAAAATTGATGGCTACAACACCATCGATTTCCTCGGCAGCTACGCGTTGCCGGTGGGTAAACTCAGCTTCAGCGTAGAAAACCTGCTGGATAAGGAATACACCACCGTTTGGGGCCAGCGCGCACCCATTCTCTATAGCCCGACCTACGGCTCGCCCGAGCTTTACAGCTATAAAGGCCGCGGCCGTACCTTTGGTCTGAACTACTCCGTACTGTTCTGATCCATGCAGGAGTGAATCCTGCGCTCAAACATAACGAAAAGGGCCACATCGGCCCTTTTTTACTTCTTAAAAGGATGCTGTACCAGCCAGTGGTCAGCAATATCCTGGCGTCGACATACCCAAACCCGATCGTATTGCTCGATATAGTCCAGGAATCGCTGCAGCGCGCGAAACTTGCCCGGACGGCCCAATAAACGGCAGTGCATGCCGATCGACAGCATCTTCGGCGACTCCTCGCCTTCGGCATACAGCACGTCGAAGCTGTCTTTCAGATAGGTAAAGAACTGCTCGCCGGTGTTAAACCCCTGTGGCGAGGCAAAGCGCATATCGTTGGCCTCGAGGGTATAGGGTACGATCAGGTGCGGCTTTGTTTCACCATTGGCGCACTGCACCTCGGTCCAGAACGGTAAATCGTCTCCGTAATAGTCGCTGTCGTATTGCAAGCCACCGTGCTCTACCACCAAACGACGGGTATTGGGACTGTCCCGCCCGGTATACCAACCGAGCGGTGCCTGGCCGAACAGATCCCGCAATACCGTCATCGCCTGCTGCATGTGCTGCCGTTCGGTCACTTCATCCATCTGCTGATAGTGGATCCAGCGCCAGCCGTGGCTGACCACATCGTAACCGGCGTTTTTAATCGCTTCGACCACCTGCGGGTTACGCGCCAGCGCCATCGCCACGCCAAACACCGTCAAGGGCAGGCCGCGACGCTGAAATTCATCGTGGATGCGCCAGAACCCGGCGCGTGAACCATATTCGTAAAGGGAATCCATCGACATATGCCGTTCTGGATAGCTGGCCGCGCCGATGATATCGGAAAGAAACTGTTCGGAGCCGGCGTCGCCATGCAGCACGTTGTTTTCAGCCCCTTCCTCATAATTGAGGACAAACTGCACCGCGATGCGCGCCTGACCAGGCCAACGAGCATGCGGCGGACGACCGGCGTAGCCGATCAAATCACGGGGATAATCTTTATTGAACGCGAAATCACTCATCGTTGTTTCCCCTTACCGATCACCCGTTAAAATGACTGAACATGCCGGACAAAGGTTTTGCCCGCGGAAAATCCAGATCGCCGTGCTTGCTGGTGCTCAGACCGAGCGCGCTTAGCGATTCGATCATTTTTACCGCAGCGCTGACGCCGTCGATCACCGGGATCCCCAATTCCAGCGTCAGTTCGCGCGCCAAATCGGCCATGCCGCCGCAGCCAAGCACAATCGCCCCGCTGCCATCCTGTTGCTTAGCCCGGATGCACTGCTCACGCACTTTTTGCTGAGCCCGACCGCTGCCGTCCTCCAGCGCCAACACCGGCAGATCAATCGCATGCAGCGCCGCACAGTGCCGCTCAAAACCGTATTGATGCAGTAAATGCCTTGCAATGACCAACGTGCGCGGCAGCGTGGTAACAATGGAAAAACGCGTCGCCACCAGCGTTGCCATGTGCATTGCCGCCTCGGCGATGCCGACCACCGGCTTGTCGGCCAGCTCACGCGCGGCCAGCAAACCCGGATCGCCAAAGCAAGCAATGACATGACCGCTCACACCGGCTTCTCGGCCGGCTTTCACCTGCTGCAAAACGCCAATGGCAGCAATGGCTTCGTCAAAATGTCCCTCTATCGATGGCGCCCCTTCCTGCGGGCAGACCGCCAGGATTTCGGTGCCCGGCGCAGCCACCGCACGCGCCGCAGCGGCGATGGTTTCGGTCATTGCCTGGCTGGTGTTCGGATTGATGACCTGAATAATGCAGCGAGTTGTCATAGCGTCTCCCGCGGATCTGCGTCGGCAAAAATATGGGCGAAATCCGGCGTTTCATTCGCGTCATGGTTAAACCGTAAATTCGCCACAATATCGTCAAAATGGCGGACCATATGATCTGCCAGCGCCGCGCTGTCTTTCCCCCTCAACAGCGCCAGCAAATCGCTGTGATCGTGGCAGCGACACCCCTGCTGCCAGGGTGAACCATAAACGGCAATCGCCAGCGACGATCGCAAAGTGAGCTGCGACACCATTTCGGTCAGCACCTGATTACCGGCGATAGCCTGCAGTTGAACGTGAAACGCGGCGGACAGGCGGATCGCCGCAGCGCCGTCCTGATCGCGGTGCGCCTGCTGTTCCTGCGCCACGATCTCCTCCATCGCCAGCAGATGCTTTTCGTCGCAGTGGGCAAGCACCTGCGGCAGGTTGGTGCATTCCAGCATTTTTCGCGTCTGGAATACCTGGGTTGCCTCGTCCTGCCCGGGCGTAGCGACCTGTGCACCACGTTTGGGCAGTTGGGTCACCAATTGCACTGCGGCAAGGCGCTGCAGCACCCGACGGATCCCGGTTCGGCTCACGCCGAAGGTCTCGGCCAAGGCTTCTTCCGGCAATTTGCTGCCGGGCAGCAACCGATGTTCGACAATGGCTTTCACCAACGAGTTGTAAATATGATCGTCTTTATCTTCAATGAAATAAGTGGCCTGTTGCCCATGCCACGCGGCGTTGGTACCGATCGTCGTGCCGACCATTTTCTGCTCCCCGTCCCCTTGAATAGTCAAATCGTATACAAGATGAAGATATTTTGTATACAAAAAAGAAAAGTCTGGCCTGGATCCTGCAAAAGCCCTCTCAGCAACCTTTGCCAAAAAACAGATAACAACATCCGGGTGACGTTCTTGAGAGGAGCACGATTTATGCCAAACCCTAATGAAAACTACAGTCCCAAGCTGTGCAACGACGATCTGGCACCTACGCGTGACCAGAACTGGAGCTGGTACAACATTTTTTCTTTCTGGATGTCCGATGTACACAGCATGGGCGGCTATGTGGTGGCCGCCAGCTTCTTCGCCCTCGGCCTGTCGAGCTGGCAGGTCCTGATTTGCCTGCTGGTGGGGATTTGCATCGTGCAGTTTTGCGCTAACCTGGTGGCCAAGCCCAGCCAGCTCGGCGGCGTGCCCTACGCCGTATTAAGCCGCCAGGCGTTTGGCGTGTTCGGCGCCAATATCCCGGCGGTGATCCGCGGCATGATCGCCTTCGCCTGGTATGGCATCCAAACCTATCTGGCCTCCAACGCGCTGATGCTCACACTGCTGAAATTCTTCCCGTCGCTGGAACCGATGACCCAGCCGCATTTTCTTGGGCTGTCGCAGCTTGGCTGGGTTTGTTACATCACCATGTGGCTGCTGCAGGCGATGGTGTTTTGGCACGGTATGCAGGCAATTAAGCGTTTTATCGACATCGCCGGGCCGGCGGTTTACGTGGTGATGTTCGCACTGGCAGGCTGGATTGTATACCGAGTCGGTTTCTCTAATCTCTCCCTTACTCTGGCGAGCAAAAACCTGAGTGCCGGTGAGCAAGGCTGGCTGATGCTGACCGCCACCGCGCTGGTGGTCTCTTATTTCTCCGGCCCGCTGCTTAACTTCGGCGACTTTACCCGCTACGGAAAAAGTTTTGCTGAGGTACAGCGCGGCAATCGCTGGGGTTTACCCTTCAACTACCTGCTGTTTTCGTTGGTCACCGTGGTGATCGTTTCCGGCACCCTGCCATTGTTCGGGCAACTGATCACCGATCCGATCGAAACCGTCACCCGCCTCGACAGCGATATCGCCGTGGCCCTTGGGTTGCTGACGATGATCGTCGCCACCATCGGCATCAATATCGTGGCCAACTTTGTCTCGCCGGCCTTTGATTTTTCCAACTGTTCGCCGCAGAAGATCAGCTTCCGTACCGGCGGGATGATTGCCGCCGTTGGCTCGTTCCTGTTGACCCCCTGGAACCTGTTCCAGTCACCCGAGCTGATTCACTACACGCTGGACGTATTAGCGGCCTTTATCGGCCCGTTGTTCGGCATTCTGTTGGTGGATTTCTACATTATCAAACGCGGTGAACTGCACGTCGACGACCTGTACAATGCCACGCCAGGCGGCCGTTACTGGTATAAAAATGGCTTCAATCCGAATGCGATTTGGGCGCTGGTACCCTCAGTGATTATCGGGTTGGCGATCAGCTTCACGCCGAGTTTGCATCAGGTGGCTAACTTCAGTTGGTTTATCGGGGCAGCGTTGGGTGGGGGCTGTTATCGGATCATTGCTCGCCGGGAGTGGGCAGCCAATCAGGCGGTGACCTTCGCCAAAACGCAATTGAGCAAAGATTAAAAACAACGAAGCCCTGAGTTATTGCTAACTCAGGGCTTCTAAATGTTGGCGGAACGGACGGGGCTCGAACCCGCGACCCCCTGCGTGACAGGCAGGTATTCTAACCAACTGAACTACCGCTCCGCGCCGTTCTTCTCTTGCGAGAGGAACGAGGCGCATATTACGGTTGAGCCACTATGTCGTCAATGCCTTTTTCTTACCAAATGAACCGTTTGCACAGTTTTTCAGCTAACGGAACCCAAAGGTGATAACGCCCGGTTTATTTACGTCGAAAATACCGTTATTCCGCTTCCGTACGCCACAGGCAACTGCCGCCCTTTTTCGCCACCAAATCCAGACGCGCCTCATGGGCCATCACTTCTTCATCGCTGGCGTAAACCACTTTCATTGCCGTTGCCGGACGCACAATGCGCTGAATGTCCTGCGTCGAATTGTTGTTTTGCGTATCCCCTTCCATCTGGAAGGCCATTGACGTCTGACCGCCGGTCATCGCCAGATAGACTTCCGCCAGGATCTCGGCATCGAGCAATGCGCCGTGCAGCGTACGCTTGCTGTTGTCTATCTCATAACGACTGCACAGGGCGTCGAGGTTGTTGCGCTTGCCCGGGAACAGGCGACGCGCCATTAACAGGCTGTCGGTGATGGTGCAGAAGGTATCGGTCTTCGGAATGCCCTGCTGCAGCATGCGGAATTCGTGATCCATAAAGCCGATGTCGAACGCCGCATTATGGATAACTAACTCACCGCCGCGGATAAAGTCGATAAACTCATCGGCAATTTGGTCGAACGTCGGTTTATCCGCCAGGAACTCGTCGCTGATGCCGTGAACCCCATAGGCCTCCGGGTCCACCAGCCGATCCGGCTTGATGTAGACGTGGTAGTGGCGACCGGTCGGGCGACGGTTAATGACCTCGACCGCACCAATTTCAATGATGCGATGGCCTTCGTAATGCACCCCGAGCTTGTTCATACCGGTGGTTTCGGTATCGAGGACAATCTGTCTGGTGGTTGTAGTGATCATATTGCAGTGCTCACAGCGTTCGTTTATGTCAGACTTGGCTTTTATAAAACTGATAGGAAGAGTCTACCAGAGATGCTTAAACAGGTAGAAATTTTCACCGACGGCTCCTGCCTTGGCAACCCGGGTCCCGGTGGTTACGGCGCCATACTGCGCTATAAGCAGACGGAAAAAACCTTTAGCGCGGGCTTCCGCCTGACCACCAACAATCGCATGGAGATGATGGCGGCGATTGTCGCATTGGAAGCGCTGACCACGCCTTGCGAAGTGATCCTCAGCACCGACAGCCAATATGTACGCCAGGGCATTACCAGTTGGATCCATAACTGGAAAAAGCGTGGCTGGAAGACCGCCGACAAAAAGCCGGTCAAGAATGTCGATCTTTGGCAGCGTCTGGACCTGGCCATTCAGCGCCACACCGTCAAATGGGAATGGGTCAAGGGCCACGCCGGCCATCCGGAAAACGAACGCTGCGACGTACTGGCACGTGAGGCGGCCGGCAATCCAACGCAGGAAGACGTGGGTTACAAACCGGAAAACTAAGGCTGCTTGCGATAACTCTTGGTCGCGCCGACGGCGCGGCTGAGAGAAGGCTTTCGCGCCCCGAACTTCATCGGCGTGGGCGTCAACGGCAAAGTGCGCTTACGCGCCACAATCACGCTCATACACCCCAGCGCCGGTAAATGGGTGCACAAAAACTTCCCGCCCTTACGCTGCCACGGCAGCACGTGAAAACGCGACTGATGCAACACCTCATAATTCAACAGGCTCAGCCAGTCCAGCAGGCGCATTTGAGTAAACATCCGGCTGACGTAAGGCTGGCGGCGGCGTAACCCTGGCACCAGTTTCCCCAACCCCAACAGACTGAACGGGTTGAAGCTGCTGATCACCAGCCAGCCGTCGTCGATCAACACGCGATCGACTTCACGCAGCATGCGGTGCGGATCGTCAGCATAGGATAGCGTGTGTGCCAGCAAACAGGCATCTACCGACTTGGCGGCGAAGGGCAATTGGTAAGCATCTGCGACCACCTGCAGGTTATCGCCTTCCATGCTGACGTTGACCTGGTGGGAAATGGCGCATTTATCCGTTGCCAGACTGGCGCTGAGATTACCGATTTTAAGCAGGTGGAAACCAAACAGCTTCGGCCACCAGGGTTGCAACTGCCGCTCTAGCGCCTCACGATAGTATTCCCCCCACGGCAACTCGGCCCAAGACTGTGGGCTGGCGAGCTTTTGTAGAGTATGGGCTGGTTTCATGATTTATTATCTTCTTTCAAGCCGTTGCCAACGAGAGGTCCAAGATGAATCTTATCAGTATTCCCGCCTTCCAGGACAATTACATTTGGTTGTTAGATAACCAGCAGGGGCACGGCATCATTGTCGATCCCGGTGAGGCACAGCCGGTACTTGATGCGCTGGAACGCCTGAATTTGACGCCTGACGCGATTCTGTTGACCCACCATCATCACGATCACGTCGGTGGCGTAGCGCAAATTGTGGCACGCTATCCTGGGCTGAAGGTCTATGGGCCACAGGAAACTGCCGACAAAGGCGCTAACCACATCGTTCATGACGGAGAAACCCTCGAGATCGATGGCCGAAAATTCGCCGTAATCGCGGTTCCCGGACATACCTTGGGCCATATTGCATTCTATAGCGCCCCTTATCTTTTCTGCGGAGACACTATTTTTTCTGCCGGCTGCGGCAGGCTGTTTGAAGGGACCGCAGAACAAATGTACGACTCATTTCAACAACTCGCGCAACTTCCCGATAACACCTTAATTTGTTGCGCGCATGAATATACACTTTCAAATCTTAAGTTTGCGCGGGCTATTTTGCCGGAAGATCGAGGAATTGAAACATATCAGCAACAAGTTG
Organism: Serratia sp. GW822-FHT06E05; assembly: GCF_058799445.1. Taxonomy (NCBI): domain Bacteria; kingdom Pseudomonadati; phylum Pseudomonadota; class Gammaproteobacteria; order Enterobacterales; family Yersiniaceae; genus Serratia; species Serratia sp. GW822-FHT06E05. Next base: position 20,367 of record NZ_JBXALM010000012.1, on the reverse strand, counting down.
AAGCGTTACGGGCAAAAGGCCTGCCTAGCGTCCCCACTCAGCTACAATTAGAGCGTAAAATTAACCTATTTTTACGCTGTCATGACACTGATTTACAAAGAAAATTAGGCTTTCACACGCCACCACAGCACCTTCATTCGGTTTTTTCCGAATTACGCCTGCGAAAAGACAACTTCTGAGCTTTTAGTTGTGTTATTTGACGAAGCAAAGTATGATTGCTCGTCTTTTAAGCAACTACATTGACACACACATGAAGGCTAAAGCGATATTTCTCGCCTCAGTCTTGCTAGTGGGGTGCCAGTCGTCCAGGCAGGACGCACCGGCCCCAGAACAGCATGCACAGAGTTTGTCTTCGGCAGGTCAAGAGAGTGAAGCAGGAGAGTACACAGCGAATGGTCGAGCGAGCTCGGCGCGGTGGCTAGATAACAATAGTGGTGCCGCGCAACAGAACCTGTGGAACTTCATTAGCGACGAGCTGAAGATGGAGGTTCCGGAAAATTCCCGGATCCGTGATCAAAAAAGAAAGTACCTAAAAAGTAAGAGCTATCTCCACGATGTAACATTACGGGCAGAGCCGTACATGTACTGGATAGTCGGGCAGATTAAGAAACGCAATATGCCGATGGAACTGGTACTGCTACCCATAGTGGAGAGCGCTTTTGACCCACACGCCACGTCAAGTGCCAACGCCGCAGGGCTATGGCAAATCGTGCCGCAAACGGGTCGCAATTATGGTTTGAAAAACAACCAGTGGTATGACGGGCGACGCGATGTCGTCGCCTCGACGACGGCTGCGCTTGATATGATGCAGTATTTGAACCGCATGTTTAACGGTGACTGGTTACTGACCGTTGCCGCTTATAACAGTGGTGAAGGCCGTGTCATGCAAGCGGTTAAGGCGAATAAACGCCAGGGTAAGCCAACCAATTTCTGGGCATTGTCGCTTCCGCGTGAAACGTCAATTTATGTTCCGAAAATGCTGGCGCTGAGCGACATCATTAAAAACAGCAAGAAGTACGGTATCAATCTTCCGAAGACTGATAATACCCGTGCACTGGCGCGTATCGATGTTGGGCAGCAAATACAGTTAACTCAGGCGGCTGAGATGGCTGGGCTTTCAATCACCAAGATGAAAGCTTATAACCCAGGCTACAAAAAAGGCGTTACGGCACCCAACGGGCCCCATTACATTATGGTTCCCAAAGGTCATGCTGATCAGCTGAAAGACTCGTTGGCCGATGGCCAGATCGCAGTGACTCAGCCAACCACTCAGTTGGCGAAGAACAGCGGTTTGACAGGCGGTAGCTCGTATAAGGTTCGCTCTGGCGACACGGTATCGGGCATTGCCAAGCGGTTGAATATTAAGTCCAGCGATTTGCAGAGTTGGAACAACTTACGTGCCAAGAGCACCTTAAAAGTTGGGCAAACCCTGCAAGTGGCCAGCAACACCGGCAGTAACAGCAGTATCACCTATCAGGTTCGCAAAGGTGATTCGCTGGCCAGTATTGCACGTCGTCACGGCGTCGATATTAACGACGTGATGCGTTGGAACTCAACGCTAGCCAAGGCTAACAATCTGCAACCGGGTCTGAAATTGACCCTGTTTGTCAGTGATAAGTCGTCGCCGGATACCTAAATTTTCGGCACAAAAAAAGCACTCTGCGGGGTGCTTTTTTATTGTCTGAATACGGACGATAATCACCAGTGCGGTTTGTCAGCCTCGGGATGAAACTCCACCAGCAGCGGATTATGGTCTGACGCGCTGGTCACCAGCACCGAAGCCTCCGCCACGCCCATATTGCGATAAAACACAAAGTCCAGCGGTCGGCCAAACGCCTTACGACGATGATCGTCCGTGAAGTTCACCTCACGCAGTGCCATATCGCTGGCGAACTGATACAGCGCATTGATTCGTTTACGGCTCCAAGCATTAAAATCCCCGGCCATAATCACCGGCCCGTGGTGGTTGGCAATCTGCTCACCAATCGGCCCCAGTTGCTTACTGTAGACGTCCACGCCCAGGCTGAAGTTCACCGCATGAATATTTACGACCATCAAAAGCTGGCCGTTAAACAACGGGTAAACGGTGATTAACGCCGATTTGGCCAGCCGCAGCAGTGGTTCGCGTTCGCGTAATGGGCAGCAATACACCGGATGCGCTGCCGCCAAAGTCATCACACCCGAAGGGTGTTGCGGCAATACAAAAGCCGGCACCTGATCGGCAGCCAGATAGTTTGACGTGGCAAAGCTCACCAGTTCAGGCGTGGTTTGCGCCTCCTGCAGCAGGACCAGTTGCGCATCCTTGCCATAGCTTTTCAACACCGAGAGCCAGTCTGCCCGTTGCTGTTTAAAGATGTTCCACACCATCACTCGCAACGCGCCGGACGTAGGCAATGCAGCCCCGGGCGGCAGCGGTTGATTAATAGCGCCAGGGAAAATTCGCTCAACTGGCTGACCTGCAACATACCTCATTGCATAAGTTCGTTTCGGCACGCTATTCGCCTATTTCCCATTAGGATGAAACTGACGGTGACATTCCCGCCAACATTGAATCGATTATACGCCTGCCCTCACCTGACGGCATGGCTTTTACGGGGTATATCCTTTCCAGTTATAGGGGCGTGAGGTAGGGATTTCAATCTTCTGACAGTATATGTGTGTAAAGGTTAGCGGTGATCGATGATAAATGCGAAAAGGCCCGCATTTTGCGGGCCAGATAAGGGGAAGGTGCTGCTATCAAGCCAATTGCTGCCGGTACTTCTTATCCAGACGCCCGCTAACCCCCACCAGCAGCAGAGCCACCAGCACGATCAGCGCACCAATCCACGGCGTTTGCGCCAGGCCCAGCGTGGATACGGTCTGACCGCCGATGACCGAGCCCAGAGCAATACCCACGTTGAAAGCTGCGATGTTCAGCCCGGAAGCGACATCTACCGCATTCGGCGTGTACTGTTCGGCTTTCTGCACCACGTAAACCTGCAGCCCCGGTACGTTACCGAAGGCGAATACGCCCATCACCACCACCGTCATCAGCGCTGCGATGCTATGGCTGGCGGTGAACTGGAACACCAGCAGCAAAACGGCCAGCGCGGCAAAGATAAAGCTGAGGGCACGGACGGCACCATGGCGGTCGGCCAATTTTCCGCCCCAAATGTTGCCAATCGCTACCGCAATGCCGTAGGCCAGCAGGATCCAACTGACCGCGGGGGCGGAGAACCCCGCCAGTTCCTGCATCATTGGCGCCAGGAAGGTGAAGGTGGTGAATACGCCGCCGTAACCCAGCGCGGTGATGGCGTAAATCAGCAGCAGGCGTGGATGAGTCAGCACTTTAAACTGCTCGCCAATGCTGGCGCTGGCCTGATTTTTAATGTTGTTGGGTACCAGGATGACGCTGGCCACCGTGGCAATCACGCCAATAAGCGATACCGCCAGGAAGGTTTCACGCCAGCCAAAATGCTGGCCAATAAAGGTCCCCAAGGGTACCCCTGTCACCAACGCCACGGTCAGGCCGCCGAACATAATGGCGATCGCCGAGGCGGCTTTCTCTTTCGCAACCAGGCTGGTAGCGATAGTAGAGCCGATGGAGAAGAATACCCCGTGGGCCAGGCCGGTCAACAAGCGGGCCACGACCAACGACTCGTAGCTCGGCGACTGCCAGGCCAGCAGGTTGCCGAGGGTAAACAGCACCATCAGGCTGATCAGCAGCAGCTTGCGCGGTACGCGGCCGGTTAAAGCCGTCAGTACCGGCGCACCAATCGCCACGCCGATAGCATAAATGGTAACCAGCAGCCCGGCGGACGGTACTGTCACCCCCAGTTGTTCCGCGATAGTCGGGATTAGCCCGACGATCACAAACTCGGTGGTGCCGATAGCAAAGGCGCTGATGGTCAATGCAAGTAATGCGAGAGGCATCTTTTTTACTCCAAATAGCGTTCAGGTTGATGGCGACTATTATCGGTCTGTGCTTAAATGATAAAAATGCTCAAAATATCAAATGAATTTTGCCAATGGAGCAACAGTGAAAGCGAATTCCGATGAGTTGATTACTTTCGTGACCGTGGTGGAAAGCGGCAGTTTCAGCCGTGCGGCCGAACGGCTGGATCAGGCCAATTCGGTGGTTAGCCGCACCGTCAAAAAGCTGGAAACCAAGCTCGGAGTCACGCTGCTCAACCGCACGACGCGTCAGATCAGCCTGACGCAGGAAGGGGAAAACTATTTCCGCCAGGTGCAGAAGGTACTGAGTGATATGGCCGCGGCGGAGAATGCGCTGATGGAAAGCCGTCAGCGTCCACAGGGGCTGTTGCGCGTCGATGCAGCCACGCCAGTCGTGCTGCACGTATTAACGCCGCTAGTGGCGGAATTTAGGGCCCTGTACCCGGAAATGTCGCTGTCACTGGTGTCGTCAGAGAACTTTATTAACCTGATCGAGCGTAAGGTGGATATTGCCATCCGCGTCGGTGAGTTGACCGACTCCAGCCTGAAGGCACGCAAACTGATGACCAGCTATCGACGCGTGCTGGCCTCCCCTGCCTATTTGGCACAATATGGCATGCCACAAAAGGTGGAAGACTTAGCGCAACACTGCTGCATCGGTTTTAACGATCTGCCCAGTTTGAATCGTTGGCCACTGGCCTGCGCCGACGGTCGGCAGTTGGAAATCACCCCAGGCCTCACCACCAACAGTGGTGAAACTCAGCGTCACCTGTGCCTGCATGGCAACGGCATTGCCTGCCTGTCCGATTTTATGATTAGCGCAGACATCGAGCGCGGCGATCTGGTGCCTGTTTTGGTGGAGGAGACGCTGCCGGTCGCCATGCCAATCAATGCGGTGTATTACAGCGACAGTGCCGTCAGCAACCGCCTGCGCAGCTTTATCGACTTTCTCAGCAAACATCTGGGGCAATAAAAAAGGCGCCCGTCTGGGCGCCTCTCTGATGCAAAGATACGGAAAATTAATCCCAGTTCGGTGCCAGGCCTTCCGGGCTGACCAAACGGCCATTGCTTTCCAGCTTGGCAATTTCTGCCATTTCCTCACTGCTTAACGTCAACTGCTGCGCCAACAGGTTGATCGCCAGGTTTTCACGTTTGGTCGATGATGGGATCACCGCGTAACCCAGCTGCAGCGCCCAGGCCAGAATAACCTGTGCCGGAGTGGCATTGCGGCGTGCCGCAATCGCCTTGATGGTCTCATCCTTCAGCGCCTGACCATAGGCCAGCGTCATGTAGGAAGTGATGGCAATGCCGTGCAGCTGGGCAAACTCCACCACTTTGCGGTTTTGCAGGTAGGGCGAGAGCTCAATCTGGTTTGTGGCGATCTGCTCTGCCCCAACGGCGTCAATCGCTTGCTGCATTAGATCCAGAGTGAAGTTGGAAACGCCAATTTGGCGCGTCAGGCCTAATTTTTTCGCCTCCGCCAGTTCGGCCATAAACTCGGCAACAGGAACTTCGTCGTTCGGCGAAGGCCAGTGAATCAGGGTCAGATCAACATAGCCGGTTTGCAACTTGCTCAGGCTCTCTTGCAGGCTCGGGATCAGCTTGCCTTTCGCCAAATTGGCGATCCAGATCTTGGTGGTGATAAACAGCTCTTCACGCGGTACGCCGCTGGCGGCAATCGCCTGCCCCACCGCCGCTTCGTTTTCATAGATTTGCGCCGTATCGATCGCGCGGTATCCCAGCTCGAGTGCCGTAGTGACCGAGTCGATCACCACCTGTTCCTGGAGACGGAAGGTGCCTAAACCAAATGCAGGGATGCTCATAATTTTATTCTCTCATTAGGATGTTGAAGCGATATGAGAGGATTATGGCAACTGTTTTGTTGATCAAAAACGCCCTATTGTGCATAAGACTTTTGATTAGATAGCAACAATTGCCGGAGGAAAACCTCCGGCAGTGCAAGATTACGCCCAGCGGCGCAGGATCAGTGAAGTATTGATGCCGCCGAAAGCGAAGTTATTCGACTGCACAAACTCGGTATCAATCTGACGATAGCCGCCCATGATGTAGTCCAGATCGCCACAGGCGCTGTCCGGTTCGCTGAGGTTGATGGTAGGGGCGAAGCTACCTTCGCGCATCATCTCCAACGTCATCCAGGCTTCCAACGCACCACAGGCGCCCAACGTATGGCCAAAATAACTTTTCAGCGAGGAGATCGGCGTTCGATTGCCGAAAATCGCCGCCGTTGCCTGACTTTCCGCGATATCGCCACGATCGGTCGCCGTGCCGTGGGCACTGATATAGCCGATATCACCGGTTGCCAACCCGGAAGCCCTCAGCGCCTGCTGCATGCAAATCTGCATGGTTTCCTGCTGCGGCTGAGTGATATGTGCCGCATCACAGTTGGTGGCAAAGCTGATAACCTCGCCGTAAATGGTCGCACCACGCGCCTGTGCATGTTCCAGTGACTCCAGGATCAGCGTTCCTGCCCCTTCGCCAATCACTAATCCATCTCGCTGACGGTCAAACGGCCGTGGCGAAAACTCGGGGCGATCGTTCTGCTGGCTGGTTGCAAACAGCGTATCGAACACCGCCGCTTCCGAAGGGCACAGCTCTTCGGCCCCGCCGGCCACCATCACCGTCTGATACCCGTGGCGGATACTCTCATAGGCATAACCAATCGCCTGACTGCCGGAGGTGCAGGCACTGGATGTCGGGATCACCCGGCCTCGCAGGCCGAAGAACAGGCCAGTGTTTACCGCCGCGGTATGAGGCATCATCTGCACATAGGTGGTGCCGGTAATATTGCCGGTGTGCTTCTCGGTGAGCATGGTGGCGAATTCACTGACCGGCTTGGTGCTGCCGGTCGAAGAACCGTAGGCGATACCGGTCTCACCGTTAGTCAGTACCTTCTCGCCCAGCAACCCGGCCTGTTCGAGCGCCAGTTCCGTCGCTCGAGTCGCCAACAGCGAAACACGGCCCATGGAACGAATACGCTTGCGCGTATAGTGATCAGGCAGTACGAAATTATCGATAGGGGCACCGAGGTGGGTGTTCAACCCCTGGTATTCTTCCCATTGCGTCATGTAACGCACCGCATTCTTGCCCTGCTTCAACCGGCTGGATACCTCTGCCCAGCTATTGCCGAACGCCGTAACGCCCGCCATGCCGGTGACGACCACTCGTTGCGTCATACCATTCCTCCATTAATGGAAATGACCTGCCGCGTTACATAGCCGGCGATATCCGACATCAGGTAGCTGGCCAACCCCGCCACCTCTTCCGCCGACCCCATACGCTTAAGCGGGATTGCCCGCATCGCTTCATCCAGCGCCGCCGGCTCGATGTCGATCATGCCAGTGTCAATCAAACCCGGGGCGATGCAGTTAACGGTAATTTTGCGTTTCGCCAGTTCGATAGCCAACGCCTTACAGGCACCGATCACACCTGCCTTGGCCGCACTGTAGTTTACCTGTCCACGGTTGCCCATGACGCCCGACACCGACGACAACGCGATGATCCGCCCGCCTTTGCGCAGGCCAATCATTGGCATGACACAGGGGTGAAGCACGTTGTAGAAGCTGTCGAGATTGGTATGGATCACCCCATCCCAATCCTCCTCGCTTAACGCCGGGAAAGCGCCGTCGCGGGTGATCCCTGCATTATTCACCACGCCGTAGTAGGCGCCGTGGGTTTCAATATCCTGCTCCAACACCTCACGGCACTGCATGCGGTTGCTGATATCAAACTGCATCAATCGCCCTTGCCCGCCGGCACTGACAATTTGCTGCAAGGTGTGTTCTGCCCCGGTCTTATCGCTGTGGTAGTGGACTACAATCAAAAAGCCATCCGCAGCCAGGCGGCAGGCTATGGCCTGACCGATCCCTTTACTGGCGCCGGTGACTAAAACGGAACGCATCATGCGTCTCCCCTTAAGGTCGTCAATTGAATAATTTCTTGTTGATCAGGTTGATAGGTGTTCAACCTGCCCTGTGCGATCGGCACATTATCGATACTGATTTCACACTCAAAACTGGCTAATTTCTCGTCTTTCAACAACTGTTGCACGCTAACCACCAGCTCGCTGCCGGCAGGAAAAGCGGGCAACTCACAGTGAATGGCCCGCCCGCCAAGCAGCATACCCAGCTGCGGCGGCTTGGCACTCTGGCGACCGTGCCAGCCACTCCAAACCCCAATCGCCTGCGCCATCAGCTCAATGCCGTACCAACCAAGAAGTGCCCCCTGCTCGTCGAGAAACGGCGCCAGCACGCTATTCGCACTGACGTTGACCGCGCAGCGTGCATGCTCTTCACCCACTTCCAGCACCCGTTCCAGCAGCACCATCGGTGAGGCATGAGGTAAGTAATATTCTGCCGTCCGGTAAGCATTCATGGAGCATCTCCCAACAGCAAACAGGCATTGTTGCCGCCGAAGGCAAATGAATTGGAGAGGATAGCGCGCGCTCCCAACGTCTGGGGCTCACACACCAGACCGATCGGCGCCAGTTCGGCATCGCGGGGAACTGCACTGAAATCTTGCTGCGGCAGCGGCAATGACTGGGTCAACAACAGCCAGCTCAGCGCTGCTTCCACCGCTCCAGCCGCCCCCAGCGTATGGCCGGTAAGATGCTTGGTTGAACTGCACGGCGTTTGTTCGCCAAACAGGCGATTCACCACCAGGGCTTCAACCTGATCGTTAAGCCGCGTGGCCGTGCCGTGCAAATTAATATAACCAACTTGGTCGGTACTCAAACCGGCCTGCTGCAATGCCATGGTCATTGCACGCTCGGCGCCTTCACCGGCTGGATGCGGTGCCGACATGTGCCAGGCATCCGAAGATTCGCCAACGCCCAACAACGCCACCGGCGCAGGTTCCCGCGTCAACAGCATTAACGCCGCCGCCTCGCCGATATTAATCCCGCTGCGTCCTGTTGCAAAAGGCGTGCAGCGCTCCGCGGACAGTGACTCCAGGCTGTGGAAACCGTTAATCGGCATTTGGCACAGGCTGTCTGCCCCGCCTACAATCGCCGCGTCCACTAACCCGGCGTCAATCAGACGTTTACCGCTGATGATGGCGCGTGCGCTTGAGGAGCATGCCGTCGACAGGGTATAGGCCGGACCGCGGGTCGAGAGAAAAGCGCTGAGAAACTGGCTCGGATCGCCCAGCTCCTGCTGGTGATAATGGTAACCCGGTGGCCACTGCCCCGCCTGATACTGTTGCAGCGCCAGTTCGCCTTCGTGAATGCCGGAAGTGCTGGTGCCCATAATCACCGCGACACGATCGGCGCCGTAACGGGCAATGGCCTCGCGTACCGGCGTCTCGATCTGCGCAAAAGCGGCCAACAGCAGGCGATTATTGCGAGAATTATGCCGCTTGAGCGACTCGGGGATCACCGGTAAATCCCCCTGTACGTTGCCAAACCAGGATGGCGCGCCGCCCGTCAGCCACTGCGTCTGCTGCTGCATGCCGGGCGAAATACCACGCGCCAGGTTTTGCGCGATCTGCGGCAGATCGTTGCCCAGCGCATTCACCATCCCTACGGCGGAGAAATAGATCATTATTCGTTCCCCAGCGTTTGAATGATGATGCGGTAATGGAAGGCAGATTGCGCGATCGACACCGGTTCTCGCCTTCCGTCCATCTGCTGGTAACGGATTTCATTGATCACCGCCCCATGCTCGTCATACAAGCGACGCACCAGCGCCTGGTCTTCCAGTCGCCACCCTGCTGGCAGCAAGGGTTGCCAGTCCTTCACCGGCCAGTAGCTCAACATGATATCCGCCAGCACCTGGCTGGCTGGCGGCAGTTCCCCCACCTTGATCAATTGTTCGGTGTGGATCCCCTGACGATCGTAGGTCAGGTTAAACAGACGGATACCGAGCGGCGACATGCCCACCAGTTGCAAGTGCTGACCGTCGGCATTGAGCAGCACCAGCATCGAGTGCTGTTGCCCTTTGACTTCGGCGGTCAGCAACTGTTGCTGATTAATCGGCTGAGCCAGCGCAGGAGGTGGTAAGGTCACCTGCGTACCGGGTTTTAGCCACGCCTGCGGCAGCGTCGGATCCTGCGAACCGGCACAGCCGGCCAGCACGACAATCCACATTAACAGCACCATTCGTAAGCCGCGCATCAGGCTTTCCCTCTTTTTCTTTTCGATACTAACGTCAGCGGTGCCAATAAAAATGCCACGGCAATTCCGCTGCTCAATACGATACCAAAACTACTGATGGCCTGAGTGTGGCTCAGTACCAGCATGCCGAACGTCAGTTGGGTGGTGAATACCGCCATAAAAATGGCGAACATCGAGGTGGTCGGCGTGCCCCGGGGATTGGTAAAGAACAACGTATAGTTGATGCCGATCCCCAAAACCAGCACCAGCGCCAACAGTGAAAACAGATTTAGCGTATGGCCACTCAGTGCCAATACCGCAATACCGCTTCCCAGTGACAGTAGCGTCGGCACCATGCAGCGCAAGCCATGACGCAGACCAAAACGCCACAGGTAAATCAGCGCAATCGCTGCAACCGACAATGCCAACAGATAAGAAAGATACAGGCGATATTGACCAAACAGGTCACTGAACTCGGTTTTCCGATCGATCCAACCGGTACCGGGAACCTGCTCCGCCAGTGTCTTCATCATCGCACTGTTCTTCACGCCGTTAACGGGCACCAGCGCCGCACTGCGCCCATCGGGCAACGTCAGCCACAGCAGACGCCAACCCTCGCTAACCACGCTGCCCAGCCACTGCTGCGGGCTCACCCATTCAGGCGTTAAATCTGGTGTACTCAGTACCAACTCTGCCTGCTGCAGGTTGTTCATCACCTGCGGCGCAACGCGCTGCAATAAAGCGATGTTTTCTTGCTGGCGTTGGAAAGAAGGCAGAGGCAGCAGGCGATAATCCGCCAGCACGCCTTGCCGTTTGGCCTCAGCCAGTTTGGGTTGCAACAACTCGATACGTTGCAACAGCTGCTCGGCATTGGCGCCGTAGACCACCAGCCACTTCTGATCGTTATGTTGGCCCGTCAGTGCGGCGATACGCTGCTCCTGCTGCTGTAACGCCACAGGTAATGCCTGCAGTTGGCCAATGTCGTCATCTACCTTCAACTGGCTGAACCCCGCGACCACCAGCAACAGCACCGCGCCGGGCAACCCATAACGCAACAGCGGCCGATGGCGCCAGGCATGCAGCCAATTCAGGATCAGCGTTAACCCCGGCGCTGGGCGTACCGGCAACCGTCGCGACAATTGCGGGTACCAGCAAATAACGGTAATGCAGGCGGCGCTCAATCCGGCAGCGGCAAATACCGCCAACTGCTGCAAGCCGGGGAACGGCGCAATCAACAGCGCCAGGTAGGCCACTACGGTGGTCAGCAACGCCATCAATAATGCCGGCAACAGCTTTTGCAAACTGGCTAATGGCGTCGACTGCCGACCATGCACCATTCGCTCGGTCAGGAAATAGAGCGTGTAGTCAGCCGAAATGCCGACGATGCTGATGCTCAGCACCAGCGTCATCAAATGTATTTCGCCAAAGGCCAGCAGCGTAGCGACGGTGCCGGCCAGAGCGCCAATACCCACCGACAGCGCGCACAACAACAGCGGCAAAGGTGAGCGGAACATAAACAACACCAATAAAAACACGCCCGCCACCGACGCCAGGCCAATCGTGGAAATATCCTTTTCGGCCTGTTGGCTGGCGTAGTTGCTGTAAAACAACGTGCCGCGGCTGAGCACTTCGGCTCCCGGCCAGCGCTGCTGCAGCTGTTGCTGCAACGCTGTCAGTTTATCTACCGTTAGCCGGGCACTGCTGATGTCATAAGATGATGCGCTAAGCTCGGCGTGCAACAAATACCAACTGCGCCCCTGTGCATCACGCGCCACCAGCCACCCCTTGGACAGGCTCAGCAAGCCGCCGTTCTGTTGCTGCGCCAACTGTGAGGCACGTACCAGCATCAACGGATCGTTCGCCAGCTCTTTGCCGCTGACGCCGGCGAAAGCAGAGTAGAGCTGGCCGAGGATCCACTGGCTCTGCGCGTCTGCCCCCTGCTGCAAACGTTGCCGCGTGGCATCATCCAGCAGCACATTGCGATGCTGGTAGAAAAAACGCCCCCACTGCTGCTGACGTTGTGCATCCATAGGCCCGCCAACCCGCTGCAGCTCAGGCATCTGACGTAGCTGCTGCCACCACCAATCCACTGCGGCGTTATCCGCCCCTGGCGGCGGGCTGACGAGCCACATCAGTTGACGATCCAGGCGGCGGCTGAAGCCGTCGGCTAATTCATCCGGCACGCCAACCAGTTGCTGTTTCGGCAATAACGCCAGGACGCTGCTGTTGATTTGACTGCGCGGCAACAGCCAGCACAAGGCCGCAATCAGCAGCAGGCAAATCGCCAGCCAGCCAAATGCCAGCCGCCGATGCAGTTCAGGACGCAAAACGCTGTTGCTCCTCGTCAGTCAGCGCCTGCGGCACCGTACGTTGATTAAAGAAGCGAATATGGGTGGCGTCACTTTGCATATCGTCGATATCAATAGTTTCCAGGTACTGTTCGCCGTTGAGGGTAATGCGCTTGAACAGTTTGTCGAGCGGCGTGGTTTTCGGCGTCAGCACCAGCCGCCAGTGGTTATGCCCCAAATCGGTGAACTGCAGAGCAAAGTTTTGTTCCAGCGCCTGGCTGTCGGCATGAAACAGCGCGGTCAGCAGGTGATTGAACTGGAACATCTGCGGGTTGTTGTCCGCCGTTACCACCTGCGGCGGCTGGCCCGCCAGGGTTTGCACCATGCGTTTATCATCCAGCAGCAGGGTCAGCGGGAAAGGCTTCTGTTGCGCCCACCACAATCCTTTCTGCTGAGAAATCAACAGCTCACCGCTGGACTTTAACGGTTTTGCCATGCCGCTGATACTGCGCTGCTGCTCAAATTCGGCGCGCAGCACCGGCTGTTGGCTAAACCGCTGCTGCATCTCCGGCAGCGTTACCGCCTGCACACCCAGACTGAAGAAGGTCACAACAGCCAGCATCCAAAATTTCATTGTGCCCCCTCGATGTTATCCAACAGTACTTGCGGGGAGACAAAGCACATTTCTTTGCTGTCGGCGTCCACCGCGACCTGAATAGTATGGCCGCGGGTGGTGGTTATTCCGCTCTCTGCATCCAGAATGCGGTAGCCGATGCGCAGGCGGTTTTCATACTCTTCCAGCTCTGCGCAGACGATGATGCGCTGCTCAAACAGGACAGGCGCAATGTATTTCACCCGCGTATCTACGATCGGCCAAACATAGCCCGACGCCTGCATCTGTCGGTATCCGTAATTGAACTGTTTGAGCAAGGCTTCACGAGCGATCTCGAAATAACGGAAGTAGTTACCGTGCCAGACCACGCCCATGGCATCGGTATCATGGAAAGGGATGGTGATTTCAACCCTGACGGAGAATCGCGGATTGTCTTTAAGCTTCATGTCTCAGGCCCCTGTTGCGTTGGCGACGGTGCCGCCAACTGCCAGAAATCGAAAAAATTAAACCAGTCGAGCGGCGCCAGCAGGCAATAATGCTCCAGCCGGGCGGCATAGCGGTCCACCGCATCCTGCAACGCCTGTTGGCGCTGCTGCCGGGGTAATGACAGCGGATCGGCAAACGGTTCGAAATAAACGTTCAGACGCCCCTGCTGTTTGAGACCGAACATCAGGTATACCGGACAACGCAGCGCAGCGGCCAGAACAAAAGGCCCCTGAGGGAAAGGTGCCGATTGACCGAGAAAGCGGCTCCACACCACCCTCGGTTGCTCGCCGCGCTGATGTTTTCCGGCCGAGGTGCGATCGCCAACGATAGCCACCCACTCGCCGGCATCGAGTTTGTCCTGCAGACGCATGGCGGTTTCAGGCCCCAGTGAAGTCACCGGTATCAGGTTAAGGTTGGCGCGAGGGTTGACCTCTTTCATCACCTGATTGAAGCGCTCGGCATGCTCGGTAAACACCAGAGCATTCACCTTGACGCCAGAATTCAACTCACCCAAAGCGCGGCAAGACTCGATATCCCCCAAGTGCGAGGCCAGGATCAGCGTACCTCTGCCGGAAGCGATCTGCCGTTCACAGGCCGCGGGATCTACCAGCCGAACGTCACGAAGTTCACCACGCCAGCTCGCCAGCTTGTCGAGCATCGCATCGCCAAAACGCATAAAGTGCCGAAAGCTGTTGAGCGGCGTGGGTAATGGTTGCTGTCGATTGTGGGCAAACTGCCGCAGACGTTGCAGATAATCACGCGAAGCTTCACGTTGGGCACGCCCGGTCAGCCAGAAGTAGCCGATCACCGGATACAGCAGCCATTGAAATGCCCGGCGGCCAAACATCCGGTAGACCTGCAGCATAAGTCGGATCCCCCACAGACCATGACGCTCCTGAGTTGCTGACCAATGCTGCGCTTTCTTCGCCCGTTGGCGTTGACGCAGTAAACGCGGAATCCGCGGCAACATGCCGAAAAACAACCGGGTGTGCATCCAGGAAATACGCAAGTTATCGCGCAGCGCATCGAAATGCGAAACGCCATCGACCGGGTAAGTAACCCGCGTCGGCAAGAAACGGCTTTGCACCCCCTGCCAATACAGCCGGACCATCACTTCGGTATCGAAATCCATGCGTTTGCCAAGCGGTCGGCGCGCCGTCAACGCCAGCGTCGGCGCTACCGGGTAAACGCGGAAACCGCACATGCTGTCCTTTAATGACAGCGACAGGGTTTCGACCCACACCCAGACGTGGGTGACGTAACGCCCATACAGGCGCGCTTTGGGTACCGAGCTGTCATAGACTGGCCGGCCGGAAATCAGACAGTCCGGATGAGCGCGCGCTTCGGCAATCATTGCCGGTATATCACTCAGTTGATGCTGACCGTCGGCATCCACCTGCAAAGCATGGCTGTAGCCCTGTCGCTGAGCCAATTGCAGACCGGCGATGACCGCTGCGCCCTTCCCCTGGTTTTTTTCCAACCGCAACAGGCTAACCCAGGGCAGTTCGGCGGCCAGCCGCTGTAGCGTTTCGGCGGTGGCAGCAGCGCTGCCGTCGTCCACAACCAGGCAAGGCAGGCCATAACCCGCCAACGATGTCAGTACCGCGGCCATCATCTGCCCGTGATTAAAACAAGGGATAAGAAGACAGGGGGAAAAAGGGGCGCTTACTGACATAACGAGATCTTGCCGCTGCTGGCGATCGCCTCACCGACGCGATAGCTGAACAACAGCTTGTGTCGTTCCGGTTGCCATTCGAGTTGCAGTAACACCCTCTGCCCCGGCAGTAACGGTTGTTGAAACTTGACCACCTCGATCCCTTTGAATCCGGCCTCGATAGCCAGCAACTGACGGGCATACTGCATGACCCAGTTCAGTTGCGTGACCCCCGGCAGGATCGGATGTTGCGGAAAGTGGCCGCGAAACCAAAACAGTTCAGCGGGCAAATGCAGTTGCAGGCTGGCATGGGTGGCATCGCTCACCTGCTGTTGCAGCACCTCAGGTTGCATCATAAGAACAGCTCCTGTAGCTCAGCATAGGCGCGCTTGCCCTGCGGATTAAGCGGAATGGCATCGATAATGCGCCAACTGCGCGGCAGAGCCACCGGCTCCAGCCAGCCCCGCAGCGCCTGGTGCAGTTCACGGGTAAAAGCCCCTTCGGACAAGGTTTGTCGGCGGAGCTCGCCGTACGGAGATAGCACGACAACGGCCACCAGCAGCGTGCGCCCTCTTTGCTGCTGCGTTAGCACGGCAGCATCGGCAACCTCCGGCAAGGCCACCAGGCGACGTTCCACCTCGGTTAACGACAACCGTTTCTCTTCCAGCTTGATAATGCGGTCGGCGCGGCCATTTAACTGGAATTGTCGACCATCCGGCGCCAGTTCGATAATGTCGCTCAGCAACGTTTTACCCGTGTCAGGTATCAGGGGTGACATAACCTCAATCCGGTGGTCTGAATCCACCCTTAACCTGACGCAAGCAAACGGCTGCCACAGGGCAATGTCCCGATTTTGCCTGCGCCAGGCCAGTGAACCGGTTTCCGTGGTACCGTAGATTTCCAATGGCAATACCCCCAGCATTTGCCGGGCAAGCTGTGCTTCCACTTCGGATAACGGGCCGCCGGCGGAAAAAACCTCCACGCACTCAGCGAGCGTCAAACGATTATCCAAACGCTTGAGCCATGCCGGACTGCTGACAAACACCAAACGTCGGCCCTGATGTCGGGCAATCAACTGCTCTTGGTATTGCGTCAACTGCGCATCAAACGGCAGCCCTAAAGCCAGCGGTAGAAACAGCCGGAAGCTCAGGCCATACATATGCTGATGGGATACCGATGCGACGACGCAGCATCCTCGCAAGACGTCACCAAAAGCGGCAGCCAACAGTTCGCTTTCACGGTCCATGCAGGCGACGGATTTGCACACAGCCTGCGGTTGGCCGGTCGAGCCGGAAGTGTAAAGAATAAAACGAGGATCCTGAGGCCAGGCGGGTAGCGCGATATCCTCACAACCGCCCTCGCGCACAGCCAAAACGGGCACGCCAGGATCGAGAGGCAAATCGGTCAGTAGCGCATCGTAATCCGCTCGTTGCTCTTTGAGGATAGCTTCTCGCTGGTGACCAAAAATCACCGGCAGCCTGCCGGCATACAACGACGCCAGCAAGGCGACGGCAAAGCGATAGCTATCATCAAAGCACAGCGCCCAGCGGTGCTCTTCCCTACTCGCCAGTATCGCGGCCAATGCGGCAACGTCACGGCGAAATTGGCCGAGACAGAATAGCTGATCGCCACGCCAGGCGATCGGCACCGAATCATCGCGTTGCGTGCTGAGCCAGCGGTTCATTGGCAAACTCAGGCGTGCCGGATCCTTTTCCTGACTATCCATTCAATACCCATTAATGCCCCCATCAGCAGATAGCTGATGCCGCCGTTATACAGCGTCCAGAGTGTGATATCACCGGACAGACAGGTTGTCAGCGCTATCGCACCGTTAACAATAAAGAACCCGCACCACGCCTGAGTCACCCGGCGAGTATAAGCAATGCCGGCAGCGTCCAACTGCGGTTCCGTTATACGGGCCAATCGCTCAACCACCGTAGGCGGGGCAAACAGCGAATAGGCAAACAGCAGCAGCAGTATTGCGTTGACCAGCACCGGGTAGTACAGCAACCAGTGGCTCTGCTTTAGCGCCCAACTGGCGAGCGCCAGCAAGATGCCCACTATGGCCAAGGCTTTTCCCAGCCACATTTGTTGGCGCAGTTTCCCGCGCAACATCAGCAGGCGCAAGCTAAAGACTCCCACCAACAACGGTGCCAGGAGAGCGGTTCCCCAATGCGTCAGGCCGACCCAAACCGCCAGCGGATACAGCGACAGCACCAGCCATACTGCGCCCTGCAGCAACCGCAACATCGGGGTCAGCCAACGACTCTCCACCTTAGCCCGCAGCCTTAGCTGTCTGACTTCAGCAGTTCATCAATGGCGTCAACCACGTCTTGTACGGTTCGCACCGACTTGAACATTTCCGGTTTGATCTTTTTGCCGGTCGTTTTCTGCAGGTGCACCACCAGATCCACCGCATCGATGCTGTCTAGCTCCAGCTCTTCGTACAAACGGGACTCTGGCTTGATGTCATCGGCGTCCAGCTCGAACAGTTTGACCAGCAGCGCCTGAATTTGCAGGTAAATTTCTTGCTTATCCATGAAAACCCCTTATTGGCTACGCTGTGCAGAAACAAACTTCGCCAGCGTTTCCACGGAATAAAAGTGTTGGCGCATATCCTGGCTTTCAGCCGACAGCACCACGCCGTAACGGTTTTTTAAAGCCAGCCCCAGTTCCAATGCATCAATGGAGTCCAGACCCAGTCCATCACCAAACAGCGGCGCTTCGGCGTCAATCTCCTCCGGTGTCATACCTTCAAGATTGAGCGTATCAATGATCAATTGCTTGATTTCGGTGCTCAATAAATTCATTACGCTATTTCTCATTATTTATAGGTTCTGACTGTAAAGCGTCAGTTAAATGCTGGGTTAATCTTCTTGCCGCAAGGGCGGGCGAAACATCATTTGCATGAATGAATGCGCGGGTGTCGATCTTATCCTGAACGGTGATCCGGAATTGCGGTTTTACCGCCGGGATCTTATACCATTTGCCTTGCTTCGTCAGCATGGGGGGGTGGCAGTGGATATGCACAATGCGGATGCTACATTGACCGCGCAGCGCAATATTGGCCGCTCCTCGCTGCAGTGCCAGAGCCTTGCCTGGTGTGGTGCGGGTGCCTTCCGGGAAGATTAAGATTGTCCCCCCGGCAGCCAGCCTTTGTCCGCACTGTTCCAACAATATATCCGACTGCGCATTGGCCAGATATCCGGCGGCCTTGATCACTCCGCTGACAAACACATTGCTCAGCAAAGCCTCTTTCACTATGCAGTCGCAACGTGGCATTTGCGAAGCCAATAACACGTAATCCAACAGGCTGGGATGATTGGCGATCACCAAACAACCGCGATCTTCGCGAAAGCGCTCCGCATTGTCGAAATGGTAGTCCAGTACGCCGAAAAACCTCGTGGTAGCCAGGAAGAAACGGAAACTGTGGCGGATAGAACTTTGCGTCAGTTGGTTGCGACGAGCAGGATCACGCACTGCAAGACGCATAAGATTAAACCAAACACCGGACAATAACAGACCGCCCAGGCCAAACAACGAGAAACAAAAACCCGTAGCTATCACCCGCCAACAACGGTTAAACCATGAGGATTGTTCCGGCGTATTTTCTGCAGGCATCGCCTTTTCCATCAGCGTCCCCACACCCAGTCATGCCGTTGGCCGGGGACCGTGAATGCATCAGCGCCAAGCCAACCGCGCAAAAATGCCAGGCCCTGTGGTTCCCGACGGCTAGCCTCAACCTGCGCCGATTCAGCAACCTTGCAGTGTAACGAGCCACCGTTTTCCAGCAACAGGGCTATCGCATAAGGGAATGTATTTTCTGGCGCGAAGGGCCGATAGACATCCGGTACGGTACCGTCGAAATCAATTAATAACACCCGCTGCGCACTGCCCGTAGCTAACAAGGCCTGAGCCTCTATCATGCCCTGCTGAAAACTGTCCTCGCCGGCAGCCAACGAGGTGGTTGGCAAGGTATTCTTCGCTATAATCGTTAACCATCCCGCCGCCGTGTTATGCACCGACATGGCAAAATCCGTTGGCGATAGCGGTTGTTCCTGATGCAGATGTTGAAGAATCTTGTGCGTCCGCTCCAGCTCACCATGCCGACTGGTGAAGATCGCCATATCTGCCCGATAGTCCTTCAATAAGATCAGCCCGCTTTCTACTGCCAAACGCGTTCCGGCGCTCATTCGGCGCAGCGACATCATGGGGATATGAGAACAGGCAGGCAACGAGCCCTGATAATCGGAGGCAAGAAAGTCATCTGATGACCATTGACGCCATGCTTCACGCGTTCCACGATCGGGAGCCATTGCCCACCAACTGAGTATATTCATGTCGCCCGCCATTAATGGTATTACCGGTCAGAAAAATTCCGTGGCTAAATCTATTATATTTAATCCTGGATTGCATTCCCAAAATTCCTATTTTTAGCTGAAATGCTCGATTAACCGATTAGAGTTATTTATCGACATAACGCCGTGAGACTTGAGCGCAGAGGGAATTATCACAATGAAAAGCCGCAATATTTGTCGAAAATCTCCCGGAGGAGTATCTTATTGAGGGTAAGCATACATAACATCTCATGTATGAATATTACACATCTTAATAACGAACACTCATGGAAAAGAGTATGAAACCTTTAAAACTCATTTTAACGGGTGTATTCGCAGCGATTCTGGCCAGCGGCTGTGCAGGCACTGCGCCAGTAAAAAACGTCAGTCAAAACGTTGCAGGTAGCCACAGTAATGCGCAGGTGCGTCAGGCCATTCTCGCCGCAGGGCTTAACCGTGGTTGGATCATGAACCCAGTCAGTGACGGTGTGATCGATGGCAAGATCTTACTGCGTGGCCATAGCGCCGATATTCGTATAAATTACAATTCGAATAGTTATCAGATTAAGTATATTGCCAGCAGTAATATGGATGTCAAAGGCGGAAATATTCACCCGAATTATAACCGCTGGGTCGCCAACCTGGATAAAGATATTCAACTGGAACTGGCCCGTCAGAATATCAAATAACGATAAAGAAAAAGACTACCCGGCGAGAATAACATTGCCGGGTATATTATTCTTTATATTGGTGCACAATTCAGATAATGATTTATAAAAGCAGATTTTCACCGCATAAATCACGTAGTGATTTGGATTTTCTTGAATTTTGCATATGAAAAAGCCCTGAGTCATAGACTCAGGGCTTATCAAATAAGTGGCGGAACGGACGGGGCTCGAACCCGCGACCCCCTGCGTGACAGGCAGGTATTCTAACCAACTGAACTA
>NZ_JBXALM010000011.1:0-212031 GCF_058799445.1 Serratia sp. GW822-FHT06E05 | reverse complement strand
CCGTAGGTTTTAGCCAGAACGGTGGTGATTGCTGCAGTCAGGGTAGTTTTACCGTGGTCAACGTGGCCGATAGTACCAACGTTAACGTGCGGTTTGGAACGTTCAAATTTTTCTTTAGACACGGCTATATTCCTTACTCTTATGCTCTCCCCTCATGGAGAGAGCACTGATCAATGTGTTAAACCCGAAAGCTTATTTACCACGGGCTTCAATAACGGCCTGAGCGACGTTGTTCGGCGCATCATCGTACTTCAGGAACTCCATGGAGTAAGAAGCACGGCCTTTGGTCAGAGAACGCAGTTGAGTTGCGTATCCGAACATCTCGGACAACGGAACTTCAGCGTGAATCTGAACGCCAGTAGCGTTGGATTCCTGACCTTTCAGTTGACCACGACGACGGCTAAGGTCACCGATGACGTCACCAGTGTTCTCTTCCGGCGTTTCAACTTCAACCTTCATGATAGGCTCAAGCAAAACAGGTTTTGCTTTCTTAAAGCCATCTTTAAAGGCGATAGAAGCGGCCAGTTTAAACGCCAATTCGGAGGAGTCAACATCGTGGAAAGAACCGAAATGCAGACGCACACCGAGATCAACTACCGGATAACCAGCCAGTGGACCAGACTTAAGCTGCTCCTGGAGGCCTTTATCAATGGCAGGGATGTATTCCGTTGGGATCACACCGCCTTTAATGTCATTGATGAACTCATAACCTTTCGGATTTGAGCCCGGCTCCAGTGGGTACATGTCGATCACAACGTGACCATACTGACCACGACCACCAGACTGCTTGGCGTGTTTACCTTCGATATCGGTAACTTTCGCGCGAATCGCTTCACGGTAAGCAACCTGAGGTTTACCCACGTTAGCTTCAACGTTGAATTCACGCTTCATGCGGTCAACCAGGATATCCAGGTGAAGTTCACCCATACCTGCGATGATAGTCTGACCTGATTCTTCGTCAGTCCATACGCGGAATGATGGGTCTTCCTTCGCCAGACGGCCCAGAGCCAGACCCATTTTTTCTTGGTCAGCTTTGGTTTTTGGTTCAACTGCAACGGAGATTACCGGCTCAGGGAACTCCATACGCTCCAGAATGATCACGTGGTTTGGATCACACAGAGTGTCACCGGTAGTCACGTCTTTCAGACCGATTGCTGCAGCGATGTCGCCCGCACGAACTTCTTTGATCTCTTCACGCTTGTTAGCGTGCATCTGAACGATACGGCCCAGACGCTCACGAGCAGCCTTCACTGAGTTCAGAACGGTGTCACCGGAGTTAACGATACCGGAGTACACGCGGAAGAAGGTCAAGTTACCCACGAATGGGTCGGTAGCAATTTTAAATGCCAGAGCAGCAAACGGCTCTTCATCGCTAGCGTGACGCTCAGCCGGAGTATCTTTACCGTCGTCCAGGATACCGTTGATTGCAGGGACGTCAATTGGGGATGGCAGGTAATCAATTACCGCATCCAGCATCGCCTGCACGCCTTTGTTTTTAAAGGCGGAACCACAGGTAACCAAGATGATTTCGTTGTTCAGCACGCGCTGACGCAGAGCAGTCTTGATTTCTTCCTCGGTCAGCTCTTCGCCGCCCAGGTACTTGTCCATCAGCTCATCTGAAGCTTCAGCTGCAGATTCAACCAGGTTCTGGCGCCATTCTTCAGCCAGCTCTTGCATGTCAGCAGGGATGTCTTCGTATTCGAAGGTCACGCCAGCATCAGCTTCGTTCCAGTTGATCGCTTTCATTTTCACCAGGTCAACAACACCGGTGAATTTCTCTTCTGCGCCGATAGCCAGCTGCAATGGCACTGGATTCGCGCCCAGACGAGATTTGATCTGACCAACAACTTTCAGGAAGTTAGCACCCATGCGGTCCATTTTGTTAACGAACGCGATGCGTGGAACTTTGTATTTGTTAGCCTGACGCCATACAGTTTCAGACTGAGGCTGAACACCACCTACAGCACAGTAAACCATTACAGCGCCATCAAGAACACGCATGGAACGTTCTACTTCGATGGTGAAGTCAACGTGTCCTGGGGTGTCGATGATGTTTACGCGGTGCGGCTCAAACTGCTTGGCCATACCAGACCAGAAAGCAGTAGTCGCTGCAGAAGTGATGGTAATACCACGCTCCTGCTCCTGTTCCATCCAGTCCATGGTGGCAGCGCCGTCATGAACTTCACCGATTTTGTGGTTTACACCGGTGTAGAACAGAATACGTTCGGTAGTGGTCGTCTTACCGGCGTCGATGTGGGCGCTGATACCGATATTACGGTAGCGCTCAATGGGTGTTGTACGAGCCATTTGATTCCTCTATTGCCTTAGGCGTTCAAGTTCGGTTAACCCAAGCGGGTTGGCTTCTTGAAGCGCCCGCTTGGTTAGCATAACTACTGCGTGGCAATTACCAGCGGTAGTGGGCGAACGCCTTGTTAGCTTCGGCCATACGGTGAACGTCTTCACGCTTCTTAACAGCAGAACCTTTGTTCTCAACTGCATCAGAAAGCTCGTTCGCCAGGCGCAGAGCCATGGATTTATCACCGCGTTTACGAGCAGCATCAACGATCCAACGCATTGCCAGAGCATTACGACGGACCGGGCGAACTTCAACTGGCACCTGATAAGTAGAACCACCAACGCGGCGAGACTTAACTTCTACAGTCGGGCGAACGTTGTCGAGGGCTACTTCGAAAGCTTCCAGGTAATCTTTACCAGAACGCTGAGCCAGGGTCTCCAGCGCGGTATAGACGATTGCTTCTGCAGTAGATTTTTTACCATCTACCATCAGGATGTTTACAAATTTGGCCAACAGTTCGGATCCGAACTTAGGATCTGGCAGGATTTTACGTTGGCCGATTACGCGACGACGTGGCATGGAAATACTCCGTTGTTAATTCAGGATTGTCCAAAACTCTACGAGTTTATTTTGACATTAAAGTGAAAATGTTTGGCCTTACTTAACGGAGAACCATTAAGCCTTTGGCTTCTTCACGCCGTACTTGGAACGAGCTTGCTTACGGTCTTTAACACCGGAGCAGTCAAGTGCACCACGAACGGTGTGGTAACGCACACCTGGCAAGTCTTTTACACGACCGCCACGGATCAGGATCACGGAGTGTTCCTGCAGGTTATGACCTTCACCGCCGATGTAGGAGGTAACTTCAAAACCGTTAGTCAAACGCACACGGCATACTTTACGCAGTGCGGAGTTTGGTTTCTTAGGAGTGGTGGTATATACGCGAGTACATACGCCACGTTTCTGCGGGCAGGCTTCCAGCGCTGGAACGTTGCTTTTAGCAGCCTTCACAGAGCGTGGTTTGCGTACCAGCTGATTAATTGTTGCCATTAAAAAGCTCCTGGTTTTTGCTTCGTAAACACGTGATAAATCCCCTCGTATGCACTACTGGCAAAGTACGAGGACGCAGAATTTTATGGCTGAGTAGTAGAGGTGTCAAGAAATATACAACATCACTCTCATCACCAGGCCATTTGGCTGCGATGTTTTTCGGTTAATTCAACGAAGTGATTATAGCCGATGACAGTGATTTTGTGTGAAAAATGACCAGACACCCCTCTGGCATCCAGGTCGTTCTGCAGCGCATAAAGGGATATGGGGGCATTGAGCAGCAATTCAAGGTGCACGCTACCGGCCAGGCCGGCCAGCACGCCATCCTGCAACAGCAACAGGTCATCGCCCGGTGCGGTCAAACGCAGCAGCGCGGGCAAATCACATTGAGTGGGGGAACGGCTAAGGGTATACAGCATCAGGATTTCCTAAAATGTCATCACCACGTCATAGCTGGCCAGTTGGCGACTCAGCGCATCCGGTGCCAAAATCTCGGCGTCCAGCACCCAGTCGGTCACCTGGCTCAGGCCGCGTTCCTGTAGCGATGCCTGGCAAAGATAACACTGTTCAACGTCATACAGCGGCAGCACGCCAAAAGTGGCAATGTAATTGCGCGCCAGAATTTTTTCCGGTTGCTGCCCCGGCATAATCTGCAACACGCCGTCACCGATAAAAAACACGCCCAGATTTTCGCTCAACGCCGAAGTGGCTAACAACGCATCCAGACCTTCCCTGCCGCTGGCGCTGCCGTGTGGACTCTGGGTAAAAACAAAAGCGACTCGTTTCATAAACTCTCTCAGAACTGCACCAGGCGGTCACAGCTCAGCGAAGCCTCCGCCAGCGAGCCCAGCCCGCTAAGGGTAAAACCCGGCTGAAGATTGGCGCTGGGCAATCCTTGCTGTGCGGCTTCCTGCTCATCGGTCACACCGCGCCGCAGCGCCGCAGCCACGCAGACGTTGAGCTCAATGCCATGCTCCTGTGCCAACTGCACCCAACCCCGTACCAAATCGAATTCGTCGCTGGCCGGTGCAGTCAGTTGATTGGCGTTCAACACCCCTTCACGGTAAAAAAACACGCTGGAGAGGTGGTGTCCCTTGACCAGCAAAGCCTGCGCGAACTGATAGGCGCTGCTGGCCTGTTGAGTGCCGTAAGCCGGACCGGTGACCAAAAGGCAGTAATTCAGCATCCGCGCTCAGTTCCCAACAGATCGCCGCTTTTGAACTGGCGGATGTACAGATACACGGTGTGTTTTGAGATATTCAGACGGTCCGCCACCTGATTAATGGCGTCCTTGATATCAAAAATGCCCTTCTCATAGAGATTCAGCACTACCTGGCGGTTTTTGGCATTGTTGGAGACATTACGATCGGCATTAACTTCCTCAATGGTAAACTCCAGCGTCTGCGCCACCAGATCGTCAACGGAAGACGCAAAGTTGACCGAGGGTGCCACATCCTGAGTTTCCGGCGGCATAAAGGTCTGCATCACCTGGGAGAAAGGCACGTCGAGGTTCATGTTGATACACAACAAACCGATCACCCGCTGCTCGCGATTGCGGATGGCGATAGTCACCGACTTCATCAGGACGCCGCTCTTGGCACGGGTAAAATAGGCCTTGGACACGCTGCTGTCATCGCCGGCCATGTCATGCAACATACGCAGCGCGAGGTCAGTGATCGGCGAACCGATCTGCCGCCCGGTATGCTCACCGTTCGCAATCCGTACCGCCGAACATTTCAAATCTTCCAAAGCATGCAGCACGATTTCACAGTGCCCGCCGATCAACATCGCCAGGCCGTCAACAACCGCTTCGTAAGACTTCAGGATTTCATGATCCGTCTGAGTAAACGGACGTTCATTCAGCAAATCAAGTTCGCTGGCTTCGCTGGATAAAAGCGAATTAGACATCGAAAATACCACCCTCAAAGATCGCCTGTGCCAGGGGGCGCAGCTAAAACTGCTCGTGCGGGTTCCTTTCCACAGGCGGCACACCCTTGAAGTTACGCGGGATGGGCTGGCTGATATCAGTCTGAAACAGCACGACGAGCGTCCGCAGGCCGAGATGACCAGGAACAGTTTTAGGTACACGCCCTAAGGGGCAGGCGCATGACTCATAAGTCCGGATTATTAGTCTAGCAAAACAGCCAGAGTAAAGTCCTTGCGTTTGCGCGTGGTATTGACGTTAAGCCCGATGCCCGGCAGGCGTCAAGCGATCAGTGGGCAGGAAGCGAAAGTTAGCGCTGATTTGGCGGATTAAAATGAACACCGCCGCGAGGGAAGCTCGCGGCGGTGTGGGGACTCAGACAGGCTTATTGCGCTTTGGCGTCTGCCGCTGCGTCAGCCGGCTTCTCAGCCTTGGCATCCGCTTTAGGAGCGGCTTTCACATCCAGCAGTTCAACGTCGAACACCAGTGTGGAGTTGGCCGGGATGCCCGGAACGCCAGTTTTACCGTAGGCCAGCGCCGGTGGGATAACCAGCTTGATTTTGCCGCCTTTCTTGATGTGTTTCAGGCCTTCAGTCCAACCTGGGATCACGCCGTCCAGACGGAATGACAGTGGCTCACCACGGGTGTAGGAGTTATCAAACTCGGTGCCGTCAGTCAGGGTGCCTTTGTAGTTTACTACAACGGTATCGCTGTCTTTAGGCGCAGAACCGGTACCTGGCTTCTCTACCTGATACAGCAGGCCGGACTCGGTTTTCTTCACGCCTTTTTCTTTCGCGAAGGTATCGCGGTACTTGGTGCCTTTCGCTTCGTTATCTTTCGCGTCCTGCTCCATCTTCGCCTGAGCGGAAGCCTTCACGCGCGCTTCAAAGCTCTGCAGAGTTTTTTCGATATCTGCGTCGTTCAGCTTGCTCTTGTTGGCGAAAGCGTCCTGAACGCCTGAGATCAGCTGGTCTTTGTCCAGTTTGATACCCAGTTTTTCTTGCTCTTTCAGCGAGTTGTCCATGTAACGGCCCAGGGATGCGCCCAGTGCGTAAGCCGCTTGCTCGTCATCGTTCTTGAACTTGCCGGTGCTTGGTGCTGCGTCTGCGGCTTTCGCTGCTTCTGCCGGTTTAGCTGCATCGGCAGCCATGACCTGGGTCGCATTCAAAGCAAAAGCCATGGTGGTTGCCAGAAGCGTGACTTTAAACAAAGATTTCATCCATTTCTCCAGTGTCTGAAGCGGTGCCCCAAACAATCATTAAGTAAGATAACCGGGCTACTATAGCTGTCCGAAACAAAACAAAACAGTCACACAGGTAACCAATCGAGTCAAAGTGTGACTCCAGCTTTAAACAGAAGTTTCGTTTAATGTGCTACCCGTATGATAAGTCAGATTTTTCCTGCGCCCGTGGTATCCACAGTAACAAAAACCGCTACACCGAGCGCTCTATTTTTCAGCACTTTACACAGTGCACCGGCGCTTTCCGTCTGCCCCCGCACATAGCGGGGTGAAATAGCGCAGCGCAAAGCCGCCGGCAGCTGTTACCATAGCGTCAGATTCAGGATTTAACCGCGTCAGAGGTAGCATCATGCACAACGCCGATATCCAAAGCCTGTTACTGCGGCTTGAAGAACTGGAAAGTCGTCAGGCCTTTCAGGAAGTCACTATTGAAGAGCTCAATCAGACCGTGGTGAAACACCAGCTTGAAATGCTGAAATTGCAGGATCACCTGCGCGTGCTGACCGACAAGCTGCGTTCGACACAAACGTCGATGATCGCGTCACAGTCGGAAGAAACACCGCCGCCACATTATTGATAAGCCATAAAAAAGGGCAGCCTGAGGGCCGCCCTTTTTTTTGCCGTTACTGCGCTGCGATTAGTGGCAGCCGCAACCGCCGTTACCACAACCGCCTTTCTTGGCCTGACCGTGATCATGCGCGTGGTCATGGTCGTGATCGTGGCCATGGCCGCCGCAGCAACCTTCACCGTGTTCGTGGTGATGATCGTGCTCGCCGTGTACGTGGCCGTGCGCCAATTCTTCAGCGGTAGCTTCGCGGATCGCGACAACTTCTACGTTGAAGTTCAGGTTCTGACCAGCCAGCATGTGGTTACCGTCAACCACTACGTGATCGCCGTCCACTTCGGTGATTTCGACCGGCACTGGGCCCTGATCGGTGTCAGCCAGGAAACGCATGCCAACTTCCAACTCGTCAACGCCCATAAAGACGTCTTTCGGCACGCGCTGCACCAGGTTTTCGTCGTAGTTGCCGTACGCATCGTTAGCGCCAACGTTAACGTCAAAACGATCGCCCGCTTCGTGGCCTTCGAGTGCTTTTTCCAGACCTGCGATCAGAGAACCATGCCCGTGCAGATAGTCCAGCGGCGCACTCACCGGAGACTCATCAACCAACACACCGTCTTCTGTACGTACTTGATAAGCCAAGCTGACCACCAAGTCTTTTGCTACTTTCATG
Organism: Serratia sp. GW822-FHT06E05; assembly: GCF_058799445.1. Lineage (NCBI taxonomy): Bacteria > Pseudomonadati > Pseudomonadota > Gammaproteobacteria > Enterobacterales > Yersiniaceae > Serratia > Serratia sp. GW822-FHT06E05. Next base: position 204,286 of record NZ_JBXALM010000011.1, on the reverse strand, counting down.
ATATCTCCTACCGTTGGATACTTGGACGCAGCCGTCATGAGGCCGCGCCTTTACCGGACAGATTGTATCGGAAATCTGCCCCGCTGTACCCTCCAGCATAAAAAAACGCGCTCGATAACGCTATTCCGGATGGAAAATACCGATCACCTGCTCCTGCGGCCGAACGTGCTTTTCCACCTGCTGTTCGGTCTGCCGCTGATGATGGCCGCACTTGACGCACTCCACCACTTCGACCTGGTCTTCACGCCAAACGGCCAGCGTATCCATAGCCTTACAGCTTGGGCAGACCGCCCCGGCGATAAATCTTTTCCGTGTTGCAGACATCTCAGTGCTCCAAATTATTCGTATTCATCCCAGCCGTCGAACTGGCGACTCTCTTTTTGCATTTCCCGGTGGAAAAGTTCTTCCAGCTCGCGCCGCGCTTCCTTCACGCGGGAAATTTGCGCCACATCGCCGTGATGCGGCGGCATCAGCTCACGCAACATCCGCATATCCAATCGACGGAAGTGCTGCTGCGCGCGATAGGCCTGATGAGGATGCATGCCCAGTTCCATCAGTGCCTTGCGTCCCAGCTCCAGCGCACTGGAAAAAGTTTCGCGACTGAACTGCTTGACCCCTGCCTGCAACAACTCATGCGCTTCCACACGACCGCGCGCCCGCGCCAAAATACTCAGCTCGGGAAAATGCTGCTGGCACAGGCGAACAATTTCCATGGTGTCTTCCGGCTCATTACAGGTGATCACAATCGACTTGGCCTTCGCCGCGCCGGCCGCACGCAGCAGTTCCAGCTCGGTGGCGTCACCGTAATACACCTTATAACCATAGCGCCGCAGTACGCCGACGGCGCTGACATCGCGCTCCAGGACGGTAATGCGCATCTTGTTGGCCATCAGCAGGCGGCCGATCACCTGACCAAAACGTCCGAAGCCCACGATGATCACCTGCGGATCGTCGTCTTCCACATACGGGGTCTCTTCGTCCTCATCCCGGGCGTTATAACGGCGCACCAGGATGCGATCGATAATTTGCATCAGCAGCGGCGTAGTCATCATCGACAGGGTCACCACCACCAGCAACAGCGCAAGCTGATCGGGCTGCAACACCTTCTGCGCCCCCGCCGCCGAAAACAGCACGAAGGCAAACTCTCCGCCCTGACTGAGCACGCCGGCAAACTGCAAGCGCACCGAGCTGCGCAGGCCGAAAATGCGCGACAGCGAGTACAGCACCCCTGACTTAATCGCCACCAACAGCACCACGCCCAGCAGCACTTCGGCCAGATGGGTATAGAGTACGCCGATATTCAGCGCCATGCCCACCGAGATAAAAAACAGCCCCAGCAGCAGCCCTTTGAAAGGCTCGATGGAGATTTCCAGCTCGTGGCGATATTCGCTTTCCGCCAGCAGCACGCCGGCGATAAAGGTCCCTAGCGCCATAGAAAGACCAAGGGCATCCATAAACATCGCCGCCCCCAGCACCACCAGCAGGGCGGCAGCGGTGAAGATTTCGCGAACTCCGGAAGAGGCGATATAGCGAAACAGCGGACGCAGCAAGAACCGTCCGCCGATCAGCATGCCGCCGAATGCTGCCACCTTGAGTGCAATTTGTGCCCAATCGTCGCTGCTGCCGCCGGCACCGGCCAGGATCGGGATCAGCGCCAACGCCGGGATCACCGCCATATCCTGGAACAGCAGCACCGAGAACCCCAACTGACCACCCTCGTTGCGGTTCATGCCCTTCTCGCGCATCAGTTGCAGCGCCATCGCGGTTGAGGACATCGCCAGCCCGATACCGCCAATCACGGCGGCCTGCCAGGCAAAATGCGTCAGATAAAGCAGCGCGCCCAGCACGGCGGCGGTGATCAGCACTTGCCCGGCACCGACGCCAAAGATTGAGCGCCTGAGTTCCCACAGCTTGCTCGGGTTCAGTTCCAGCCCGATGATAAACATCAGGAACACCACGCCCAATTCGGAAAAGTGCAGGATCTCGTCGACGTCGCGAATGAAACCCAATCCCCAGGGGCCAATGGCAATACCGGCAATCAGGTAACCCAGCACCGCGCCAATCCCCAGGCGTCGGGCAATCGGCACCGTGACCACGGCGGCGAACAGAAACAGTAAAATTGCGGTCAGTAACGTTGAGCCTTCCATGTTTACCTTCCTCCGTGCGGCAACGGGTTACGCAGCCAGTCGCCATACGCCATGGCATGGTTTTCCAGCACTTCCGGCTTTTGACGGCGCGCCCAATACACCAGCATCGGCGTCAGCCAGTGCATATGACACATGGCGGCGGTCAACTCAAACGGCCGCAGAATATCTTCCATCGGGTAGCGGTTATAACCGCCGGTACGATAGGCCCCCTCTGGTTCCCCGGTGGTGATCACCGAACGCCAATACTTTCCCGCCAGCGCATTGCCGCCCATGCCGCTGGCAAAACCGCGCGACAGCACGCGGTCCAGCCACTCTTTCAACAGGGCCGGGCAGCTGTAGGTATAGAGAGGATGTTGAAAAACAATGACCTGATGTTCACGCAGCAGTTGTTGTTCGTGGTGAATATCGATAAAAAAATCAGGATAGTGCGCGTATAAATCGTGCACGGTGACATGTTCCAACTGCTGTGCCGGTCGAAGCAAAACCCGATTCGCGACCGAGTCCTGGGATTCCGGATGGGCATACAGCAGCAAGACCTTGGGCGGCTGCGACATCATTCCCCTCCAAAGCGTCGTCAGGGTAGCGGTTTTCCGTTACCATGCTCCGCAAAGACTAATAATAGGACAGTCTGTGTCCTGTTAACTTAGAATCCATTCAATTTAACATACTCTGAACATACGGCGCTTTATGATTGTATTCTCCTCGCTACAAATCCGACGCGGCACCCGCGTCCTGCTGGACAACGCCACGGCGACGGTTAATCCAGGTCAGAAGGTCGGCCTGGTGGGTAAAAACGGCTGTGGCAAATCTACGCTGCTGGCCTTGCTGAAGGGTGAGATGGCCGCAGACGGCGGCAGCTACACCTTTCCAAGCAACTGGGCCCTGGCCTGGGTAAACCAGGAAACACCGGCGCTCGACGTGCCGGCACTTGAGTATGTTATCGACGGCGACCGCGAATTCCGCCAGCTTGAAGCCGACCTGCAGCTGGCAAACGACAAAAACGACGGCCACGCCATCGCCACGCTGCACGGCAAGCTGGATGCCATCGACGCCTGGACCATACGCTCCCGCGCCGCCAGCCTGCTGCACGGCCTGGGGTTCTCCAACGAACAGCTGCTAAATCCAGTCAGAGCCTTCTCGGGCGGCTGGCGTATGCGCCTGAACCTGGCGCAGGCGCTGGTGTGCCGTTCTGATCTGCTGCTGCTCGACGAACCGACCAACCACCTGGATTTGGACGCGGTGATCTGGCTCGAGCGCTGGTTGAAAGGCTACCCTGGCACGCTGGTGCTGATTTCGCATGACCGCGACTTCCTGGATCCGATCGTCGATAAAATTCTGCATATCGAACAAGAGACCATCAACGAATACACCGGCAACTACTCCTCGTTCGAACGTCAGCGTTCGACCAAGCTGGCCCAGCAGCAGTCGCTGTACCTGAACCAGCAAGAGAAAGTGGCGCATCTGCAAAGCTATATTGACCGCTTCCGCGCGCAGGCCACCAAGGCCAAGCAGGCGCAGAGCCGTATCAAGATGCTCGAACGCATGGAACTGATCGCCCCGGCCCACGTGGATAACCCGTTCAGCTTCAGCTTCCGCCAGCCGGAAAGCTTGCCAAACCCGCTGCTGCGTATGGAGAAGGTCAGTGCCGGCTACGGCGACAAAGTGATCCTGAACTCGATCAAGCTCAATCTGGTGCCTGGCTCACGCATTGGCTTACTGGGCCGTAACGGCGCCGGCAAATCGACCCTGATCAAAATGCTGGCCGGTTCGCTTGAACCGTTGAGCGGTGAAATTGGCCTGGCAAAGGGCATTAAACTGGGTTACTTCGCCCAGCATCAGTTGGAATTCCTGCGGGCCGATGAATCGCCTCTGCAGCACCTGAGCCGCATCGCCCCGCGTGTGCTGGAACAACAGCTGCGCGATTACCTTGGCGGCTTTGGTTTCCAGGGCGATAAGGTCACTGAAGCCACCGAGCGGTTCTCTGGCGGCGAGAAAGCGCGGCTGGTACTGGCGCTGATCGTCTGGCAGCGCCCCAACCTGCTGCTGCTCGATGAACCAACCAACCACCTGGATCTGGACATGCGTCAGGCGCTGACCGAAGCGCTGATCGATTTCGAGGGGGCGTTGGTGGTGGTCTCGCACGACCGTCACCTGTTGCGCTCTACCACGGACGATCTCTATCTGGTGCATGATGGCCAGGTGGAAGTGTTCGAAGGCGATCTGGACGACTATCAGCAATGGCTGAGCGACCTGCAACGTCAGGAAAACCAGCAGGACGCCCCGGAGAAAGAGAACAACGGCAACAGTGCGCAGGCACGTAAAGACCAGAAGCGTCGCGAAGCCGAGTTCCGCAGCCAGACTCAGCCACTGCGCAAGCAAATTGCCAAGCTGGAACAACAGATGGAAAAACTGGGCGCCGAACTGGCGGCGGTAGAAGAGAAGCTGGCGGACTCCGCGCTGTACGACATCAGCCGCAAGGCCGATCTGACTCTCTGCCTACAGCAACAAAGTCAGGCCAAGTCCGCCTTGGAAGAAACGGAAATGACCTGGCTGGATGCGCAGGAGCAGTTGGAACGCTTTACGCAAGAGTTCGAATCCTAAGGACTACGGGGCGGCCTGCCGCCCCTGCATGTCACCCCTTGTAAAAGGGTTTATCCCCCAAGATGGTCGCACGGTGCATAATGCGCCGCTGTGGCAGATAATCCGCGTTGGCGTAATGTTGCGTCACGCGGTTATCCCAAATGGCGATGTCATTTTCCTGCCAGCGCCAGCGCACCTGGAACTCCGGCTTGGTAATGTGAGCAAACAGGAAGTTCAGCAGCGCGTCACTTTCCTTCGGTGCCAAATCAACAATTCTGGTCGTGAAACCTTCGTTGACGAACAGCGCCTGCCGGCCGCTGACCGGGTGGGTACGTACCACCGGGTGCAACAGCGGTGGGTTTTTCTGTACCGCCAACTGCCAGCGCTGATGTTCCTCTTCGCTGCCACGGTGCTTGTATTCCGGGAATGATTTGGTGAAGTCATGCTCCGCCTGCAGGCCCGCCAACAACTGCTTAAAAGGGGCAGACAAGGCTTCATAAGCTGCGATACCGCTGGCCCACAGCGTATCGCCGCCGGTGGTTGGCAGTGTTTTCGCGGCCAAAATCGCCCCCAGCGGTGGGTTTTCGATAAAGGTCACGTCGGTATGCCAGTTATCGTTGTCAGGCGGATTATTGTCATTGGTATCCAGCACGATAATCTCTTTCACATCGGCGGCTTGCGGGTAAACCGGATGGATGTGCAGATCGCCAAAGCGGCCGGCCAAATTACGCTGTTGCAACGGCGTGATCGGCTGATTGCGCAAGAACAGCACCTGATGTTTGAGCAACGCGTGGTAGAGCTGCTCGAATTGACCGTCGCCCAGCGGGCGCGCCAAATCAACATTCTCCACCAGCGCACCGATATAAGGCCCCAACGGGGTGATACTCAAACGTTCGTTCATTGCTGTACTCCATGCCACGGGGTTAATCGGCGCTGCAAGGCACGCAGCCCCAGCTCCAGCCCAAATGCAATAATCGCAATCACGCCAATACCGGCCAGCACCACGTCGGTGGCCAAAAACTCCCCGGCGGATTGCACCATAAATCCCAGACCGCGCGTGGCGGCAATCAGTTCTGCTGCGACCAGCGTCGACCAGCCGACCCCCAGCCCAATACGGATACCGGTTAAAATCTCCGGCAAGGCGCTCGGCAGCACCACGAAACGCAGCACCTGCCAGCGGTTGGCGCCCAGCGCGCGCGCCGCGCGCACCCGGACCTGAGCCACGCTACGCACTCCCGCCACGGCGGACAGCGTCACCGGGGCGAAAATCGCCAGATAAATCAGCAGGATCTTCGAAGTTTCACCGATGCCGAACCAAATCACCATCAGCGGTAAATAGGCCAGCGGCGGCACCGGGCGATAAATTTCAATCAGCGGATCGAGAATGCCGCGTACCGTATCGTTCAGCCCCATGGCAATACCCACCGGCACCCCGATAATCACCGCGGCCAGCAGCGCAACCAGGATGCGCCCCAGGCTGGCGGCCAGATGCTGCCATAGCGTGGCGTCCATAAAACCCTGCGGGCTGGCTATGGTGATCAACTGATGCAGCACCTGCTGCGGCGCCGGCAAGAACAACGGGCTGATCAGGTTCAACGCGGTCACGACCCACCAAATAGCCAGCACCACCAACAAGGTGGCGCTGCTCAACCAGACGTTGCGTGGCACGCTAAAGCGCCGCGGTGCCGCAGCCTTCGGCTGGGCAACCTCTTTAAGGGCAGAATGCAGGCTCATAACAAGGCCTCACGCTGTTGGAAGACTTTGCCCAGTACGTATTCGCGCTGGGCGATAAATTCAGGATCAGACTTGATCGAACGGCAAGGCTCACCGTTGGCATAGCGTTGGCCGAAATTCAGCGCCAGACGCTCCACCACCTGCCCCGGCCCCGGCGACAGCAGCAGCAGCTCACTGGCAAGGAACACCGCCTCTTCAATATCGTGGGTAATCAACAACACCTGCTTGCCGGTATCCCGCCAGATGGTCAGCAGCAGTTCCTGCATTTGTTCACGGGTAAAAGCATCCAATGCACCGAACGGCTCATCCAGCAACAGCAAACGCGGATTGGCCGCCAGTGCGCGAGCTATGCCCACGCGCTGGCGCATGCCACCGGAAAGCTGCCAGATGAAGTGCTGATCATAACCGGCCAAGCCGACGCGCTGTAGCATCTGCAGCGCCACTTCACGACGCTGCGGCTTGCCGACTCCGGCCAGCTGCAAGCCAAATTCGACGTTATCCACCACGTTACGCCACGGCAGTAAACCTTCATGCTGGAACACCACGCCCCGCTCGGCTCCGGGGCCTTTTACGGGAACTTCGTCAAGCGTGATGCTGCCAGCTGAAGGCTCGATAAACCCGGCGATCAAATTCAGCAGCGTGGTTTTGCCGCAGCCCGAAGGGCCAAGCACCACCACCAGTTGTCCAGCGTCAATCTGGAACGAGACGTCGCGCAGCGCAGGACGCCCCTGGTACTCTGCTGAAAGATGGTTAACGTTTAGCATTCTGCTCCCTTACGACTGCGGCGCAGCCTGCACCTGTTTCACAAAGCGATCGGTGACATAGGCACTGTAATCGCTGTCGACCTGAGGAATTTTGCCCTGCTGTTTGAGAAACTCGGCGGTGTCATGAATGGCTTTGTCCACCGGCTGACCAAGCTGGGTGATCTGTTCGGCGACCGGCAGGTAAGTATTGCCCCGCACCAGCACCGGTATCTGCTCTTCCGGCACGCCGCTCAACCGGGACAGCGTGCTGAGGTTGCCCTTGTCCTTCAGCCACTGTTCCGGCTGCGCCAAATAGGCTTTTTGGGCGTTCAATGCGCTGGCGGCAAAGGCCGTCACCACTTCAGGATGCTTCTCGGCAAAGTCCTTGCGCACTACCCAAACGTCCAGCGTCGGGGCGCCCCATTGTCCGACCTGGGCGGAATCCGTCAGCACCTTGCCCTGTTTGGCCAACTCATTGACCACCGGGGCCCAAACATAGGCGCCATCGATATCACCGCGCTGCCAGGCCGCGGCGATGGCCGGCGGTTGCAGATTGAGGATTTTGACCTGCTCTGGCTTGATGCCCCAGTGCTTCAGAGAAGCCAACAGGCTGTAGTGCGTGGTTGAGATAAAGGGTACGGCGATGCGCTTACCGATCAGATCCTGCGGGCTTTTAATCTCTTTTTTCACCACCAGCGCTTCGGAACTGCCGAGCTGGGAGGCGATCAGAAACACTTCGATAGGCAGTTTTTGGCTGGCAGCCACCGCCAATGGGCTGGAACCGATGTTGCCGATCTGTACATCCCCGGAAGCCAATGCGCGCAGCACGCTGGAGCCACTGTCGAATTTGCGCCAGTCAACGGTAGCGCCGGACTGTTTGGCGAAGCTGTTTTCCGCCTGCGCCACCTTGGCGGGTTCCGCCGATGTCTGGTAGGCCACGGTCACGTCCACCGCATAGGCGCTGGCCGCGCTGAGTGACAACGCCAGTAGTACCGCGCTGCGTAATGCAAAGAGTTTGCTCGCCATGATCGCTCCGTTGATAAAAGTCTGTTCAGTTGCTGACAGTTTTATCTGAGCGTTGGCGAGCTATAAAAGAATAAAAAACTCTGCGTTATTACTTATGGGAATATTTAATCAAATCACCCCGATGTGGCGGAATCCCTCCAGGGAATCTTTTAGGGGCCCGCGTCAGTGTTCTCACATTAAGATAAAAAGGCGCGGGCGGTGGCTGGTTGAAACGAACCCCATCTGATTACAGGCGCAGTTCGCCACGCAAAAAAATCTGCGCATAGCCGCCTATCAGGGTACGGTCGCCTTTCAGTTCGCAGAACAGCTCACCGCCGCGCGCCGAAATCTGCCGCGCGTGTAATTGATGGCGGCCGAGACGGGCGCTCCAGTAAGGCATCAACGTGCAGTGTGCAGAGCCGGTAACCGGATCCTCGCCGCCGTCCAGCGTGAAATAGCGCGAAACGAAATCTACCGTTTCGCCCGGTGCGCTGGCGATCACCGCGCGCCCGGCCAAAGTAATCAACGCCGGGATATCCGGCTGCAACGCTCGCACCTGCGCTTCGTTTTCCAGCACCACCAGCAGCGCATTGGCTTGCCACACTTCCTGCGGTTCAACGCCCAATAGCGCGCTCAGCCCGGCAGGCATCGCGATTTTTTGCGGCGGTCGGGACGGAAAATCCAGGATCAAGCGTTCGCCATCTTCGGCGTCGCGCTTAACGTACAAATCACCGCTTGCCGAACGGAAACGGATATCCTGCAACGCCGGATTGACCGCGCTGAACATCACGTGCGCCGCCGCCAGCGTGCCGTGGCCGCACAGATCCACCTCACGATGGGGAGTAAACCAGCGGATGGCCGACATATCGCCATCGTCCCAGACGAAGCTGGTTTCAGGCAGGCTCAGCTCATTGGCGATCGCTTGCATCTCGGCGGTCGACAACGGTTGTCTCAGCAGGCATACGCCGGCCGGATTGCCGCGAAGCCCTTCGCCGGTGAAGGCCACTACGTGGAAGTAATTTTCTGCCATCCGCAACTCCTTAATGCCAGATGAGTAACACACAGGCCGCCGTCAGCAGCCCCATAGACAGATTAAAGATGATCCAGGCCTTTTTGCTGCGTAACAGGCGGCCAATCACCGTGCCGAAGCCGAGCCAAATCACCCCGGCAACGATATTCACCACCAAAATGCCCAGCGAGATCGCCACAATCGACGTGTTGTACCTGTCGCCTGCCAGGCTAAAACTGGCCACCGCCCCCAGCGCCATCAGCCAGGCCTTGGGATTAAGGAACTGCAACAGCCAGCCCTGATACAAGCGTATCGGTTTGGGCGGGGCCACGTCGGTCTCCAGCTTTTCATAAGCGGCAGTGGCCACTTTCCACGCCAGCCATAACAGGTACAGGCTGCCGAGGATTTTCAGCACCAGGTGCAGCGCAGGATAAACCAGGATCAGGCTGCCGACCCCGAACGCCACCAGCAGCAATATACTTTGCATCCCCAGCATGATGCCTATCATCAACAGCAGCGAGCGCATAAAACCAAAATTGGCGCCGGAGGTGGTCAGCAACATATTATTAGGGCCTGGCGTGATTGCGGCGACCCACAGGAAGCCTAACATCGAAAGAAATAAACTCGGTTCCATGAGGTGGGTGCTCCTCACCCAGGGTGATTTTTTGCAGTATTATTGTCAGTTCAGGATAGTGAAGCTAACAGCGCACTATTAATCCCACAATAGCCGCCAATAAGATTTTTACTCAGGTTATGCATGAATCCTTTCGCCCTTTGACCGGGGCCAGTAATCCGCATCTGCAGACGCTGCTGCCAAGGCTGGTGCGCCGCCGCGTGCAGCTAAAACCACATTGGCAACGGCTGGAATTACCCGACGGCGACTTTGTCGATCTCGCCTGGAGCGAAGATCCGGCTCAGGCTGCCGGCAAGCCGCGCGTGGTACTGTTCCACGGACTGGAAGGCAATTTCTACAGCCCCTACGCTCACGGTCAACTCAACGCCTGGCGTGAAAAAGGCTGGCTTGGCGTGGTGATGCATTTTCGCGGCTGCAGCGGCGTGCCGAACCGCAAGCAGCGCATCTATCACTCCGGAGAAACGGAAGATGCGCGTTTCTTCCTGCAGTGGCTGCGCGCAACCTACGGTGAAGCCCCCACCGCCGCGGTCGGGGTCTCGCTCGGCGGCAACATGCTGGCCTGCTACCTGGCACAGCAGGGGGCGGACAGTCTGCTGCAGGCGGCGGTCGTGGTTTCAGCACCGCTGATGCTGGAGCCCTGTTCGTGGCGTATGGAACAAGGCTTTTCGCGCGTTTATCAGCGCTATCTGCTTGGGCAACTCAAACAAAATGCCACCCGCAAGCTGCTGCACTACCCTGACACGTTGCCGCTCAAGCTGCCGCAGCTCAAAGCGTTGCGCCGGATCCGCGACTTTGATGACGCCATCACCTCGCGCATTCACGGCTTCAGCGACGCCAGTGATTATTATCGCCGTTGCAGCGCCCTGCCGTTGTTGCCGGCGATCCAGACGCCGTTATTGATCATCCATGCCAAAGACGATCCCTTTATGACCGACGAAGTGATCCCCGAGGTCACCACGCTGCCGCACAACATTGAGTATCAGTTGACCGAGTTTGGCGGCCACGTCGGTTTTGTCGGCGGCACCTTGAAACACCCCCAAATGTGGCTGGAATACCGTATTCCATCCTGGCTTTCCCCTTATCTGGACACAACCACGTGATTATCCCCTGGAAAGAACTGGAAACTGAGACCCTAAACAGCCTGATCGAGTCCTTTGTGTTACGCGAAGGCACCGACTACGGCGAGCACGAACGCTCGCTGGAACAGAAAGTGGAAGACGTGCGCCGCCAGTTGAAAAACGGCGAGGTGTTGCTGGTTTGGTCAGAACTGCATGAGACCGTCAACATCATGCCGCGCGGCCAGTTCCGCGCCGGGCAGGAAGAAATTTAGTGGCGATCGGTTCTATGACTGACGGAAAAAATCAGGTAACAATGGGTTATTGCAAACCAACGCGCGGAATTTTGCCCTTGGCGAAAGGGCGTCAAACAGACCAATAATCATATCTGACGCCTGCGCATTTAACACGGAGTGACCTACCACCATGTCCGCCAAACATCCCGTTATCGCAGTGACCGGCTCCAGCGGGGCCGGCACCACCACCACCAGCGTGGCGTTCCGTAAAATCTTTCAGCAGTTGAACATCCGCGCCGCCGAGCTGGAAGGCGACAGTTTCCACCGCTACACCCGGCCGGAAATGGACGCAGCGATCCGCAAAGCGCGCGATCTCGGCCGCCATATCAGCTATTTCGGCCCCGAAGCCAATGACTTCGGCCTGCTGCAACAAAGCTTTCTCGACTACGGCAAAAACGGCACCGGTCGCTCACGCAAGTATCTTCATACCTACGATGAAGCGGTACCCTATAATCAGGTTCCCGGCACTTTCACCCCATGGGAAGCCTTGCCGGCGCCGACCGACGTGCTGTTCTACGAAGGGCTCCACGGTGGCGTCGTGACCGAACATATCGACGTGGCCAAACACGTCGATCTGCTGGTCGGCGTAGTACCGATCGTAAACCTGGAATGGATCCAGAAGCTGATCCGCGATACCGGTGAACGCGGTCACTCCCGCGAAGCGGTAATGGATTCGGTGGTTCGTTCGATGGAAGACTACATCAACTACATCACGCCGCAGTTTTCACGTACCCATATCAACTTCCAACGGGTGCCGACGGTAGACACCTCCAACCCGTTCGCCGCTAAGGCTATCCCTTCGCTGGACGAGAGCTTTGTGGTCATCCACTTCCGCGGGCTGGACCAGATTGACTTCCCTTATCTGCTGGCAATGCTGCAGGGATCTTTTATCTCGCATATCAATACGCTGGTGGTGCCGGGTGGCAAAATGGGGCTGGCGATGGAACTGATCATGGCGCCGCTGGTGCAGCGACTGCTGGAAGGAAAAAAAATCGAGTAATCTACGGGGCGCGGTACAACCGCGCCCCCTTTATCCGTTACGCCAGGTCGCGGATTTCAAAACTGTGGGTCACGCTGGCGGCTTTGCTCAGCATCAGTGAAACCGAACAGTACTTCTCAGCTGACAGGTTGACCGCACGTTCCACGATCTTGTCGCTCAAATCTTTGCCGGTCACGATAAAATGCAGGTTGATATGGGTAAACAACCGTGGCGCTTCTTCGCGGCGTTCAGAGGTCAGTTTCACCTCGCAATCACGCACGTCGTTGCGTCCTTTTTGCAGGATCGACACCACGTCGATAGCACTGCAGCCCCCTACTGACATCAGCACCATTTCCATCGGACTGGGTGCTTTATCACCAGCGTTGCCGTCCATCAATACCTGATGGCCAGACGCGGATTCACCCAGAAACGTCAACCCTTCCACCCACTTAACTCTTGCCTGCATGCTGGTCACTCCGGTTAATTTCTTAAAATCAGAGTACGCTTTCGCATAGAAACTGGCAACGGAACCTGATGCTAATCATGCTGAAGCGAGACAACACGAGACACCCGCCTCACTCTGTGCTACAAACAGAGCCGCAATAAATCTTTCCGGGACACTGATTTCAGGGAAACTCCCAGGGAAAGGCTCCTTTACCGGTATGTTAACAGAATGTAGCTTGCAGCTCTCCCGGCAAGTTAATATGCTAGAGCGACAGCGTATATTTATGACACGCCTCAAAACCTGCTGATAGCCACCATTAAAACAACGGCGACAGCACGTTTTACAGGGAACTCTGACCCCTGTGACACAAGGCAGCGATAACAACAGAGGATAACAGCGAATGGTTCTCGGCAAACCGCAAACAGACCCTACTCTCGAATGGTTCCTGTCTCATTGCCATATCCACAAATATCCATCCAAAAGTACGCTGATTCACCAAGGTGAAAAAGCCGAAACGCTTTACTACATCGTCAAAGGCTCCGTCGCGGTGCTGATTAAGGATGAAGAAGGTAAAGAGATGATCCTGTCCTACCTTAACCAGGGGGATTTCATCGGCGAGCTTGGATTGTTTGAAGAAGGTCAGGAGCGTAGCGCCTGGGTTAGGGCGAAGACCGCCTGTGAAGTGGCTGAAATTTCCTACAAGAAATTCCGCCAGCTGATTCAGGTAAACCCGGACATCCTGATGCGCCTGTCTGCCCAGATGGCAAACCGCCTGCAGATAACCTCTGAGAAAGTGGGTAACCTCGCCTTCCTGGACGTTACGGGCCGCATCGCGCAAACCCTGCTGAACCTGGCGAAACAGCCTGATGCCATGACCCATCCGGATGGCATGCAGATTAAAATCACCCGTCAGGAAATTGGCCAGATCGTCGGTTGCTCTCGTGAAACCGTGGGTCGTATTCTGAAAATGCTGGAAGATCAAAACCTGATCTCCGCTCACGGCAAAACTATTGTCGTTTACGGCACCCGTTAATCACTGAAAAAACGGCGCGATAATTCGCGCCGTTTTTTTATTCCCCGATTTATCATGTGGCGCCGACTGATTTATCATCCGGAAGTCAACTATGCACTGCGACAAACGCTGGTGCTGTGCCTGCCGGTTCTGCTCGGGCTGTTGATCGGCCAACTGCAATACGGCCTGCTATTTTCCCTGGTTCCCGCCTGCTGCAACATCGCCGGGCTGGACACGCCCCACAAACGTTTCTTTAAACGCCTGATCGTCGGCGGTTCGCTCTTTGCGCTTAGCAGCCTGCTGCTGCAACAGGCACTGCTGTGGCAAGTGCCGCTGCCCGCATTGATGCTCGGCCTGGCACTGTTGCTTGGCGTCAGCGGCGAAATCAGCCCACTGCACGCCCGCCTGCTGCCCGCCGCGCTGGTTGCCGCCATCTTCTCCCTCAGCATGGCCGGTACGGTACCGCTTTGGCACGCGCCGGTATTATATATCGTGGGTACCGCCTGGTACGGCCTGTTTACCTGGTTCTGGTTCAAGCTGTGGAAAGAGCAACCGATGCGCGAGTCGCTCAATCAGCTCTATCTGGAGCTGGCGGACTACTTCGAAGCCAAATATTCGCTGTTGACCCAGCACACCGATCCGCAGACCGCCTTACCACCGCTGCTGGTGCGCCAGCAAAAGGTCATGGACCTGATCACCTTGCTGTATCAGCAGCTTAATTTTCTGCCCCATGCCAGCAATCTCGAACAAAAGCGCCTGCAACGCACCTTTCAGGTCGCGCTGGATTTGCAGGAACATATCACCGTCAGCCTGCACCTGCCGGAAGAGGTCCAAAAACTGGTAGAGCAGAGCCAGGCCGAAGCCATTATCCGCCGCAATGCACAGGTGATTGCCAATCGGCTGCGCACGGTAGCGCACTATATCCTCTATCATCAGCATTCTCAGCGTTTCAACATGGACCATGAGTTGGCAGCCCTGGAAAAAGTGGCGACACAGCACCCGGACAACCCGGTCGGCCAATTCTGTTATTACCACTTCAGCCGCATCGCCCGCCTGCTGCGCACCCAGCACCCACTCTACCGACGCGATCTGATGGCCAATCAAAACCGTCTGCCATTCTGGCCCGCGCTGGTCAGTTACCTGTCGTTCAAATCCAACGCCCTGCGCAATGCGTCCCGGCTGGGAGTCACCCTGGCAGCGGGCAGCAGCCTGGGCATGATTTTCAATCTGCCAAAACCTTACTGGATCTTGCTGACCATCATGCTGGTGAGCCAAAACGGCTACAACGCCACCCGGGTGCGCATCCAGCACCGTGCGCTCGGCACCTTGGTTGGGTTGGTGATTGCCGCCGGGTTACTGCAACTGCAGCTGCCCGAGGCTGAGACGCTGGGCGTGATGCTGGTGATCACGCTGCTGGCCTATCTGGTTTCACGTAAAAATTACGGGCTGGCGGTAATTGGCTTTACGGTGACGGCGGTTTACACCCTGCAACTGTTGGCACTGAACGGCACCCACTTCCTGGTGCCGCGCCTGATCGACACGCTGATCGGCTGCGTACTGGTGTTCGGCAGCACCATCTGGCTGTGGCCACAGTGGCAAAGCGGTCTGCTACGCAAGAACGCCCATCAGGCGTTGGAAAACGATCAGCAGGCGCTGCGCCTGTTGCTGGAAGAGCAAGAACCCGATCCCAGTGCGCTGGCTTATGCCCGCATGCAGGTCAATCAGGCGCACAACGCGCTGTTCACCTCACTCAATCAGGCGATGCAGGAGCCGGGATTTGAATCGAGCTACCTGGCAGATATGCGCCTGTGGGTTACGCACAGCCAGTTTATTGTCGAACACCTGAATGCGATGACCATTCTGGCGCGCGAGCACTATATGCTGACGCCAAAGCTGGCGGAGGAGTATTTGCAGTCTTGTGAAATCGCGCTGCAAAGCTGTCAGCAGCGGCTTGAATACGACGGGCCGAGCAGTGGCAACGGCATTATGCAGCCACCGGATTTGCAGCCGGATATGCCGGTGACTGAAATGGAACGCCATCTGCGGCGGATTTTGTCCCATCTGAGCGTCATGCACACCATCTCGTCACTGGCCTGGCGCCAGCGTCCGCACCATGGTATCTGGCTGAAACGCAAACTGCGCGATCAATAAGGGCGCCGCCGGCGCCCTCAGACTGCTGACAAAGCTTGTTATTAGGGAGACCGCCCCTCGGTGCGCTAGACCCGAGTATCTCGGGCTCACAGACCACTTTGTCATCAAACTCAGGGCACCCTCGGTGCCCTTATGCATTAAGCGCCAATCACGTCCTGCACGGCCAGCTCAAACAGCGCCATCCCTTCGTCAATATCCTCGGTTGCTACCACCAGCGAAGGCGCAAAACGAATCACGTTTGGCCCTGCATTGAGGATCATCAACCCGCGTGCAGCGGCGGCAGTCAGGAAATCACGCGCCTTGCCGTGGTAATTTTTCGTCAATTCGGCACCAATCAGCAGGCCCATGCCGCGAATGTCGCTGAAAACACCATATTTCTCGCCAATCTGTTTTAACGCCTGCACGTACAGTCCATGACGCAGTTCAATGCCACTGAGCACTTCTGGCGTATTGATCACGTCCAGCGCCGCCTCCGCCACCGCGCAGGCCAACGGGTTGCCGCCGTAGGTGGTGCCATGGGTGCCCACCTGCATCACCGAGGCAATCTCTTCGGTGGTCAGCATCGCGCTAACCGGGAAGCCACCGCCAAGCGCCTTGGCCGTGGTCAGGATGTCTGGCGTCACGCCATAGTGCATATAGGCGAACAGTTTGCCACTGCGCCCCATGCCACTTTGCACTTCGTCGAATACCAGCAGCGCCTGATGCTGGTCGCACAGTTCGCGTACACCCTTGAGGAAGTCGGCGTCTACCGGGGTAATCCCCCCCTCACCCTGGATCGGCTCCATTACCACCGCGCAGGTATGGTCGTCCATCACCGCTTTCACCGCGGCCAGATCGTTGAACGGTACGTGTACGATATCAGCCGGTTTGGGCCCAAAGCCGTCGGAATATTTGGCCTGTCCGCCTACAGAGACGGTAAACAGCGTGCGGCCGTGAAACGCGTTATAGAACGCGATGATTTTGGTTTTGTACGGACTGTGGCGGGTAATCGCATAATGACGCGCCAGTTTGAAGGCAGCTTCGTTAGCCTCTGCGCCGGAATTGGCGAAAAACACCCGATCGGCAAAGGTGGCGTTAATTAGCTTGGTCGCCAGGCGCAGCGCCGGTTCGTTGGTGAACACGTTGCTGGTATGCCACAGGGTTTCGCCCTGCTGTTTCAGCGCCTCAACCAACGCCGGGTGGCAGTGCCCCAACGCCGTCACCGCAATACCGCCGGAGAAATCGATGTACTCTTTCCCTTGCTGGTCCCATACGCGGCTGCCTTTGCCCCTGACCGGGACAAACTGAGCAGGTGCATAAACAGGCAGGATAACCTGATCAAAGGTGCTGCGGGTTACTGCAGATTTTTCGGTCATTATGGGGTCCACCCTGAAAGTAACTCAGTTTTTTAATGGCAATTGAATGAAAATATAATCACAAAATATGCATAAAAAACCATTAAAGGGCAAACGCAAATCACCTTGGCGACTAAAAAAAATCTAAGCAATTAACTTTTAAGGAAATTATCCAACAGCTGATGCCCCTGTTCGCTGAGAATGCTTTCTGGGTGGAACTGTACCCCTTCCAGCGCCAACTGCCGGTGACGGATGCCCATGATCTCATCACGTACGCCGTCGCGTTCGCTCCAGGCGGTAACTTCAAAACAGTCCGGCAAAGTAGCAGCTTCAAGCACCAACGAATGGTAACGGGTAACGGTCAGCGGGTTGTTCAACCCACGAAAAACACCGCTGTCGAGATGGCGGATCGCCGAGGTCTTGCCGTGCATCACCTCGCGGGCGCGCACCACCTTAGCACCGAATGCCTGCCCCAGCGCCTGGTGCCCCAGACAAACGCCGAGGATCGGCAGCTTGCCGGCAAAATGTTGGATGGCAGCTAATGAGATGCCGGCTTCATTCGGGGTACAGGGCCCAGGAGAGATCACCAGACGCTGCGGCGCCAGCCTTTCGATATCGGCCAGTTGCAGCTCGTCGTTACGCTTCACCAGCACCTCCGCGCCTAATTCGCAAAAGTACTGGTAAAGGTTATAGGTAAAAGAGTCGTAGTTATCGATCAACAGCAGCATAGTGTTTCCAACAGACATCATCGCAGGGGCGAATATGCCGCCCCGATTTACACGGGCGCAGTATACAACGCCCTCACGATACTGCCGCTACCGATAATTTCAGCTTACTTCTTGCGACCGCCCATGATCGAGCCCAGCACGCCGCGCAGGATCTGTCGACCGAGATCGCGTGCCATGCTCTTGGCGGCGGTTTGAACTATGCCGTCGCGCTTGCCGCCGCGTGGGCCGGTAGAGCCGAACAGAATATCGTTCAGGCCGCCCATCAGGCCGCCACCCGCCTGCTGCTGCGCCTGGGGTTGCTGCGCCGGTTGGCCCGCTTGCGGTGCACCGACGGTGGCGAAACCTTCCGCAGACAGCTTCTCGTAGGCGGACTCGCGGTCCACCATATCCTCATAACGACCGTACAGCGGCGACTTATTGATCGCACTGTTCAGCCCTTCCGCCCCCAGCATGCCCATCTTGGATTCCGGCGCGATCACCATCGCCCGTTCCACCACGTTTGGGCGCCCTTTTTCGTCGAGGAAAGAAACCAGCGCCTCGCCGACGCCCAGCTCGGTGATCGCCGTTTCCGCATCGAAGGCCGGATTGGCGCGCATGGTTTGCGCCGCGGCTTTCACCGCTTTCTGATCGCGAGGGGTAAAGGCGCGCAGCGCGTGCTGCACGCGATTGCCTAACTGACCGAGCACGCTGTCCGGGATGTCGAGCGGGTTTTGGGTAACAAAGTAAATGCCGACACCTTTGGAACGGATCAGGCGTACCACCTGTTCGATTTTCGTCAGCAGCGCCGCCGGTGCGTCGTTGAACAGCAGGTGAGCTTCGTCGAAGAAGAACACCAGCTTCGGCTGTTCCGGATCTCCCACTTCCGGCAGGTGTTCGAACAGCTCGGCCAGCAGCCACAGCAGGAACACCGAATAGAGTTTCGGCTGATTAATCAGCTTGTCCGCTGCCAGCAGGTTGATGATGCCGTGGCCGTTGGCGTCGGTTTTCATCAGGTCATTGATGTCCAGCATCGGCTCGCCGAAGAACTGGTTTGCCCCCTGCTCTTCCAGCGTCAGCAATCCGCGCTGGATAGCACCGACCGAAGCCGAAGAGATATTGCCATATTGGGTTTGGAACTGTTTGGCGTTGTCCCCAACGTACTGCACCATGGCGCGCAGATCTTTCATATCCAACAGCAGCAGCGCATTGTCATCGGCTATTTTGAACACCAGTTGCAGCACGCCGCTTTGAACTTCGTTCAAATCCAGCAAGCGGGCCAGCAGCAACGGCCCCAGATCGGACACGGTGGCGCGGATCGGGTGGCCCTTCTCACCATAAATGTCCCACGGAATAATCGTGCAGGCCTGCGGCTGCCAGTCAGTGACGCCAATTGCCGCCAAACGCGCCTGCAGCTTCTCGGAAGGCACGGCTTCGGTACCAATACCCGACAGGTCTCCCTTTACGTCAGACAAAAAGACCGGCACACCAATGCGCGAAAACTGCTCGGCCATTTTTTGCAGCGTCACGGTTTTACCTGTCCCGGTCGCTCCGGTGATCAGACCATGGCGGTTCGCCAATGCCGGCAGGATAACCAGATCCTGTACCGGTTTCCCGTCTTTCATCGCTTTGGCGATAATCCGTGCTTCACTCATTTTCTTTTCCTTGGACGCGACGCAAAAAGCGCCTGTTGATGTCAATAAAGCTATAAGGGGGACTTAACCCCGTCAAGGACAAACAAAAATCGGCCCCTTAACCCGCCAACTGGACAGGTAAATTTAGGATTCCGCTTAGCCCATTGCAGCCATGCCATAACCCACTTGAACAATAAAACACCGGTGATATAGTAAGCAGTACGCTGTATATACGAGGTATTTACCATGTCTGAATCTACCGTGGTTATCCGCGTGGATGACGAGTTAAAAATAGCTTTTGCCAGCGCGGCCAAAGCAGCGGATCGAACGGCATCTCAGCTTTTACGCGATTTCATGCGAGATTTTGTCAGTCGACAATCGCAGCAAAAAGAGTATGAACAGTGGTTGCAGGAGAAGGTCGATTTAAGCCGAAAAGCGCTCCAGGAAGGAAGAGTGGTTGATAATGAGGACGTTGAGGCTTATTTCGCCGAGCGCAGGGCAAAATCAATGCGGTAAAACGATAAGGAAATATCGTGAAGCTAAAGTGGACGGATCCCACAATTGCTGACCGTATGGCAATTTATGACTATCTTGCGTCAAAGAACCCGATAGCTGCCGCAGAGATTGATGCTTTGATTTCTGCGGCGGCAAGCCAACTATCCCGAAACCCATCAAGTGGCAAAGTGGGCCGGGTTTCAGGTACACGTGAATGGGTCATTCATCATTTTTACCTACTGATTTATGAAGTAAAAAATGACCTTCTTATTATTTTGGCAGTTGTACATTCCCGCCGGCAATGGCCAAAGGATTAATCACCCCCGCAGCCCCAGCTCCTCTTTCAAGGCTTTCAGATAGCGGCGGCTGACCGGGACTGGCTCCCCAACCGGCATGATCATTTCCGCAGCGCCGCCCTCATCGAAGCGAATTTCACGCACCTGCTCCAGATTGACCAAATACTGACGGTGGCAGCGTACCAGCGGTGTCCGCAGCTCCAGCGTTCGCAGCGTCAGCTCGGTAAAACATTCCATGCCGTCATTACGCACCACAAATACGCCACTCAGTCGCGAACGTATCGCTACTACCTCGTCAAAGCGCAGCAAATAGATGCGACTGTGGCCGGTACAGGGGATGTATTTCAGGTAGCCGGCGCTTTCGTCCAGCGCGGCGATGTTTTGCTGCCCACGCTGTTGCTGCAGGCGCTGCAGCGTTTTGCTCAGCCGCTTCGGCTCCGCCGGTTTCAACAGGTAATCAAACGCATGCTCTTCAAAGGCCTGCACCGCGTATTCGTCATAGGCAGTCAGGAACACGATATGCGGCATGCGATTAGGGTCGAGCATGCCTACCATCTCCAACCCGGTAATGCGCGGCATCTGAATATCCAGAAACACCACGTCCGGCTGCAGGCGATGGATCCCGCTGATGGCTTCTATCGCATTGGCGCATTCGCCGACAATGCTGATGCCCTCTTCCGCTTCCAGCAAATGTCGCAGGTTATCGCGTGCAGACGGTTCATCATCGACAATCAGTACGTTTAACATCAGGCAGCCCTCGCCAAGGGTACATTGAGCGTAATGCGGGTGAAGGTTTGTGGCTCACAGGCCACCCGTACGCCATAGCCGTCGCCGTAGCGTACGCGAATACGTTTATCTACCAGGTTCATTCCCAACCCGCTGTTGTTCGGCAAAGGTTGGTATAGACCCGCATTGTCGGTCACCTGCAATAACAGACAGCCGTCTTCGAGCCGAGCGCCAATATCTATACGCCCGATGCCCAGCAACTGCGAAGTGCCGTGCTTGATGGCATTCTCAACGATTGGTTGCAGTGAAAAGGCCGGCAGACGTACCGCCAACAACTCTTCCGGCAGCGATACCGCAATCTCCAGCCGATCGGCAAAACGCGCCTGTTCGATCTGCAGGTAGGCGTTAACGTGCTCAAGTTCGTCTGCCAGGCTGACTTCGTCGTCCGAACGCTTGAGGTTTTTGCGGAAAAAGGTCGAAAGGTACTGCACCAGCTCACAGGCCCGATCCCCGTCACGACGGATCACCGCCACCAGCGTATTCAGGGCGTTGAACAGGAAATGCGGATTGACCTGCGCATGCAGCAATTTGATTTCCGACTGCGCCAGCAGCTGCGTGTGGCGCTCATACTGGCCGGCCATGATCTGTGCGGATAACAGGTTGGCGATACCTTCACCCAGCGTGCGGTTGATGGTACTGAACAAACGGCTCTTCGGCTCGTAGAGTTTGATGGTGCCAATCACCCGCTGGTTCTCACCGCGCAACGGGATCACCAGCGTCGAACCCAGTTTGCAGTTGGCGTTGATCGAGCAGCTGTAGGAAAGCTCATTGCCGTCGGCGTAAACCACTTCGTTGTTGTCGATCGCGCGGTGCGAATGCTTTGATGAGATCGGCGTGCCCGGCAGGTGGTGATCGTCGCCGATACCGATAAACGCCAGCAGCTTCTCACGGTCGGTTATCGCGACCGCACCAATCCCCAACTCCTGATAGAGCACCCGCGCCACCCGCATGCTGTTTTCCTGATCGAACCCTTGGCGCAAGATGCCTTCAGTACGTTCGGCAATTTTCAGTGCCTTGGCGGAGAACGCACCGGTGTATTTCTCGAACATCGCCCGCCTGTCCAACAGGATCTGCATAAACATCGCCGCCCCCAGCGTGTTAGCAATCAGCATTGGCAGAGCAATGTGTTCCACCAGCCGCAGCGCCTCGTCAAACGGCCGTGCAATCGCCAGGATAATCGCCATTTGCAGCACTTCGGTCACTAATGCCACCCCGGCAACAAACAAGGGGTTAAACAGCAGGTCGATACGCCGCCGGCGCATGGCGATGCTGTGCACCAGCCCGCCCACCAACCCTTCCGCCACGGTAGAGACCGCACAGGCGATGTCGGTCATGCCGCCCAGCGTGTAGCGATGCAAGCCCCCGGTCAAACCCACCAGGAACCCTACCGAAGGCCCCCCCAACAGGCCGCCCAGCACGGCGCCGATCGCGCGAGTGTTGGCAATCGATCCTTCGACATGCAGCCCGAAATAGGTGCCCATGATGCAAAACACCGAGAAAATGACGTAGCACAATAGCTTGTGCGGCAGGCGGATAGTCACCTGTGTCAGCGGAATGAATAACGGGGTTTTACTCAGTAAATAAGCAATGACAAGATAGACGCACATCTGCTGTAACAGCAGCAGAACCTGGCTAAATTCAAACATGGCAGCAGCTCATCCCTTAACAAAACAGATGCAGAACGCCGGGTTTCCGGTCTGATTATAAGCTGGCGATTAAAGCATGCGACGGGGAAAAAAACAGTGATGCAGGCAAGGCTTCCGGGGAAAGCAATGCAGCCGGCCCACCGGGGGCCGGCGCAAAATCATTATGGCAGCACTTTCGCTGACAGAATGACGATAGGTTTACTTGGAACGTTTTGGTATGGCCCCACGTTGCCGGTCGGCGCCTGGGAAATTTTATCCACCACGTCCATGCCTTTAACCACCTTGCCAAACACCGCGTAACCGAAATCGCGCTGGCCGTGATCCAGGAAGGCGTTATCCGCCACGTTCAGGAAGAACTGACTGGTAGCACTGTCTTTATCGGCGGTACGCGCCATCGAAATAGTGCCACGCAGGTTACGCAGGCCATTATCCGCTTCGTTCTTGATCGGTGCCTGGGTGGATTTTTGCTGCATATCGGCAGTAAAGCCGCCGCCCTGAACCATAAAGCCCGGGATCACGCGGTGGAAAATAGTGTTGTTGTAGTAGCCGCTGTTCACGTAGTCGATGAAGTTCTTGGTGGAAACCGGAGCCTTCTGACTGTCGAGCGCCAATTCGATATTCCCTGCTGAGGTGGTCAGCATGACATGAGTTTCACCGGCAGCGAGCGCAGCGGGTGCCATTGCTGTCAGGGAACACAGCGCAACGAGGGTCACTAAAGTACGTTTGAACATTAACGGGTCCTTTCTCTAAGAGACAAACAACGGAAAAGCGCTTTGATTCTAAAGAGCTGAACCTGCGAGTGCCAGCCATTTACCTATATTTACGCAATTGTGGGACTTATCTCAGCCAGCCCCGAATTTTACTGCCAAAAGTATGATCGCCTTAGACCTTTTTGCCAACTGCATCACGCATTTTTTGCCCTTTTTACGCCTTGCTCGCTTTTTGCGACACAACTCCCGGTTTCATTTCCTGTTCCGGTTAATCTAAATAAATGAGAGCGCTCTCATTTTAAGAATGACAGCGAAAGTAACGAATATCCGCCGGCACTGCCGCCGCGCAATAACAGGAGAAATAATGTGAGTGAATTGATGACTGAAATCAGCCCCGATTTTGAAAGCACCATCATGGAGCTGCTGGTGTTCTCCGGTGGTGCCCGCAGCAGTGCGTTGATGGCCTTGCAGCAGGCGCGTGCCGGTGACTTTACCGCCTCAGCCAAGCACATGGCCGAGTCCAAACAGTCGGTGAAAAAGGCGCATCTTATCCAGACCCAACTGATCGGCATGGATGAAGGCTGCGGCAAACTGGCCATCAACCTGATTACCGTTCATGCCCAGGATCATCTGATGAACGCTATGGTGATCCAGGATCTGGCGGATGACATGATTGAACTCTACCGCCGCCAGGCCCAGATGGAGGTTCGCGCATGAGCGCCTTGAAAATCGCCGTGATCGGCGGCGGCAGCAGTTACACGCCAGAATTGGTTGATGGGCTGATCCAACGTATCGAAGAACTGCCGGTGACCGAACTGGCGCTGGTAGATGTTGAACCCGGCCGCGAAAAGGTAGAGATCATTGCCGCGCTGACCGAACGCATGCTGGCGCGCCATGGCCTGGAGCAGGTCAAAGTCAGCGTGCATTTCGAACTGGATGAGGCTATTCGGGACGCGAACTTCGTCCTGACCCAGTTCCGCGTCGGCCAGCTGCCGGCACGCGCCGCCGACGAGCGTTTGGGGCTGAAATACGACCTGATAGGCCAGGAAACCACCGGCGTCGGCGGCTTTGCCAAGGCGCTGCGCACCATACCGGTGATGCTGGATATCGCCCGCAGAGTGGAAAAACTGGCACCGGATGCCTGGATCATCAACTTCACCAACCCGGCCGGCATCGTTACCGAAGCGGTCTCACGTTACACCAAAGCGAAAATCATCGGGCTGTGTAACGTACCGATCAGCATGCACCATATGATTGCCAACATGCTGAAAAGCCCTTCTCAAGAAATACAGCTGCAATTTGCCGGGCTGAACCATATGGTCTGGGTTCATCAGGTGCTGCAAAAGGGGCAAGACGTCACCGGTAAGGTGATCGACATGCTGTGCGATGGTGCCGCGTTGACCATGAACAACATCAAGGAAGAGCCTTGGCAGCCGGACTTCCTGCGCGCCGTGGGGGCAATCCCTTGCCCGTACCACCGCTATTTCTACCAAACCAAAGAGATGCTGGCCGAAGAAATTGCCGCGGCGGCCGAGCGCGGCACCCGTGCCGAGCAGGTGATGAAAGTAGAGAAAGAGCTGTTTGAGCTGTATGCCGATCCGCACCTCGACAGCAAACCGGAACAATTAAGTTTCCGCGGCGGATCATATTATTCGGAAGTCGCGCTGGAGCTAATTCGTGCGATCCATAATAATCTCGGCACGCAATTAGTCGTCAATACTGCAAACCGTGGTGCCATTCGCGGTTTACCGGACGATGCTGTGATAGAAACCAACTGTATTGTCGATGCTCAGGGCGCCCACCCGCTGACCTTCGGCACGCTGCCGGATTCCATGCATGCGCTGACTCAACAGGTGAAAGCCTACGAGCGTCTGACTATCGAAGCCGCAGTGCATGGCGATCGCCGTAGTGGTCTGCTGGCGTTGGTGACCAATCCGCTGGTCGGTAATGCCAATGTGGCCCAGCCGCTGCTGGATGACGTGTTGGCGGTGAATGCGCCTTATCTGCCACAGTTTAAATAACCGCCGGGCCAGCCGCGGTTGCTGATACATTGCTATAACTAATCTGTAGGGGGTCGATACGTCGACCCCATTTTTGTCGTAATCAGGAGTCGGATGATGGTGACACTGGAAGATGTCGCAGCCTTGGCGGGCGTGTCCCGCGCCACCGTGTCCCGCGTAGTGAATGGCGACACCAACGTTAAAGGGCAGACCCGCGAGAAAGTGGAACGCGCGGTGGCCCAGCTAGGTTACACCCCCAACCCTGCAGCACGCGCACTGGCCTCCAGCCACAGCAATACCCTCGGGCTGGTCACGACTTCATATCGCGGCGGTTTCTTCGGCGCGCTGATGGACTTCGTGCAAACCGAAGCTGAATCTCATGGCAAACAGTTACTGGTGACCCAGGGCCGCAACAGCGCCGAAAACGAATGGCAGGCGATTCAACGGCTGTTCAGTCTGCGTTGCGACGGTGTGATCCTCCATGTCCGCTTCCTCAGCGACGACCAACTGCGTCAGTTGGCAACAGAGCAACGCCCTTTTATCCTGCTCGATCGTCTGGTGCCTGGTCTGGAAGACCGCTGCGTCACTTTCGATCATCCGCGCGCCAGCCGCATGGCGACCCAACAGTTGATTGATGCCGGCCACCGACATATCGCCTGCATCAGCGGCCCCCGCGATCGCCCCTCCAGCCACTTGCGACTGCAGGGATTTGAACAGGCAATGCAGGCAGCGCACATCAAACCGGTTGCCTGCGTCGAAGGGCTGTACGATTTGGAAAGCGGCTATCGCTGCGCCGATCTGCTGTTGCAAATGAAAACCACGCCTACCGCTATCTATTGCTGCAACGAAGAAATGGCCATCGGCGCGCTGCTGGCAATCAACGAACATCGCCTACGGGTTCCGCAAGATATCTCGCTGATCTGTTACGACAGCGGCGAACGTGCACCTTTCGTTCGACCGGCGCTGACCAGCGTACATTTCCCGATTACCGAAATGGCGCAATACGCGGCAAGGCGGCTGATTGATCCGACCACGCCTGAGGTCAGCTTCTCGCCGATCGTCATCAGTCGAGATTCCATCGTGACGGTGATCTAACAGATCACAAAAATATTTCACCACCGCTCATTCATTGCATCAAAAAATCGACAGCCATCACAAAAACTCCCGTTGTCTGTGCTAGGATCCGCTCCCTGGTGGCCTGATCGGGACTTTTTTCTGCTTTTGCCAGGAAAAGCCAGCGGCCTTAATCCAGCGTTATACCCTATGAATTTCAAATTGCAGCTAGACGCCCAACTTACTCATCCCCTGGAGCTTACTTAGGTAAGTGACTGGGGGGAGTTAGTGCAGGTAACAACGCTGCGGTTTGAAAGGCGACGGGAATAATCCTAACAGACATAATCAGGCCTATATAATGAATGACAGCAACCGTCTACGGCTTACCTGGATCAGCTATTTTTCTTACGCGCTGACCGGTGCTTTAGTTATCGTCACAGGGATGGTGATGGGGAACATTGCAGAGTACTTTAATCTGCCGGTTTCCAGCATGAGCAATACCTTTACCTTTCTTAACGCCGGTATTTTGATTTCGATCTTCCTCAATGCCTGGCTGATGGAAATCATCCCGCTGAAACGTCAATTGATGTTCGGCTTTGTGCTGATGGTGCTGGCTGTCGCCGGGTTGATGGTCGGCAAAAGCCTGACCATGTTCTCGTTGTGCATGTTCGTCCTTGGCGTGGTCAGCGGTATCACCATGTCGATAGGCACCTTCTTGATCACCCATATGTACGCTGGCCGCCAACGCGGTTCGCGCCTGCTGTTCACTGATTCCTTCTTCAGCATGGCCGGGATGATCTTCCCGATTGTTGCCGCAATGCTGCTGGCTCGTCAGATCGGCTGGTACTGGGTGTACGCCTGCATCGGCCTGCTGTATGTAGGTATCTTTGTGCTGACCCTGTTCTCCGAGTTCCCGGTGCTGGGCAACAAAGGCGCCGACGCCGGCCAGCCGGTAGCGAAAGAAAAATGGGGTATCGGCGTGCTGTTCCTGTCGATCGCCGCACTGTGCTACATCCTCGGCCAGCTTGGTTTCATCCAGTGGGTGCCGGAATACGCCACCAAGTCATTCGGTATGGATATCAGCCAGGCCGGTAAACTGGTGAGCGATTTCTGGACCTCATACATGGTGGGCATGTGGGTGTTCAGCTTTATTCTGCGCTTCTTCGATTTGCAGCGCATCGTCACCATTCTGGCCGCTTTGGCGACCGGTGCGATGTACATGTTCGTCAGCACCGACAATCCGGAACACCTGGGCTACTACATTATGGCTCTGGGCTTCGTCTCCAGCGCGATCTACACCACGTTGATCACTCTGGGCTCGCTGCAGACCAAGGTTTCTTCACCGAAACTGGTTAACTTCATCCTGACCTGCGGCACCATCGGCACCATGCTGACCTTCGTGGTCACCGGCCCGATCGTAGCGAAAGGCGGCGCGCATGCAGCGCTGACTACCGCTAACGGCCTGTACCTGGCGGTATTCGTCATGTGTCTGCTGCTCGGTTTCGTGACCAAGCACCGCAGCCACGGTCACGTGACGCACTAACCTGCCGACGTGATGTAAAAAGGGCGCCTTGGCGCCCTTTTTTTATGCTGAAACCGGTGCCTTAACGCCGGAAATCCACCTTCTCATCCTGTGCCAGATACAGCGTGGTTTCGGCTGGCTTAGTCTCGGCAATCACCACCCCCTGCCGTATCGAATAGCGCACCGGCGTCTGTCGGCGCACCGCGTCAAAACCACTTTCCGCCGGCAGAATCACCAGGTTGGCACTGTTCCCTGCCGCCAGGCCGTAATCGGTCAGGTTCAACGTCCGGGCGCTGTGACTGGTGATCAGTTTCAGCCCGTCGTCGATCTGGCCGTATCCCATCAGTTGGCACACATGCAGCCCCATATGCAGCACCTGCAGCATGTTGGCGGTCCCCAGCGGGTACCAGGGGTCGAACACATCGTCATGACCAAAGCAGACGTTGATATTCGCCTCCAGCATCTCTTTCACCCGGGTGATGCCGCGCCGCTTCGGGTAGCTGTCGAAGCGCCCCTGCAGGTGGATATTCACCAGCGGGTTAGCAACAAAGTTGATGCCTGACATTTTCAGCAGGCGGAACAGCCGTGAAGCATAAGCGCCATTGTAAGAGTGCATCGCCGTGGTATGGCTCGCGGTCACCCTGGCACCCATGTCCAGCTTCAGCGCCAGCGCCGCTACGGTCTCGACAAATCGCGACTGTTCGTCGTCAATCTCATCGCAGTGGACATCCACCAGCCGATCGTATTTCTGCGCCAGAGCAAACGCCTTGTGCAGCGACTCCACGCCGTATTCCCGGGTGAATTCAAAGTGCGGGATGGCCCCTACCACGTCGGCTCCCAACCGCAGCGCCTCTTCCAGCAGGGCTTCGCCGTTGGGATAAGACATGATGCCCTCCTGCGGGAAGGCGACGATTTGCAGCGTAACCCAGGGGGCCACTTCCTGCTTCACTTCCAGCATCGCGCGTAGCGCCGTCAGGGTCGGGTCCGAGACGTCAACATGGGTACGCACGTACTGCACGCCGTTGGCGATCTGCCATTTCAGCGTCTGCCAGGCGCGTTGCTTGACGTCCTCATGGATCAGCAGTGCCTTGCGTTCTGCCCAGCGTTCAATGCCTTCAAACAGGGTACCTGACTGGTTCCAGGCCGGTTGCCCGGCGGTTTGGGTGGTATCCAGATGGATATGCGGCTCGACAAATGCCGGCTGCGCCAGCCCGCCCTGCGCATCCAGCACGTCGTTGCGCCACTCCTGCCCTTCCGGCTGCGGCACGATATGAGCGATGCGCCCCTGTTCAATGGCCAGTTGCCACAGCCCTTCATGCCCGCTTAAACGCAGGTTATCGATAAACTTCAATGGACTCTTGGCCACGCTTCACCTCTGCTGTTCCAGCCTGTTTTATTCATCATACTGGCAGCGGATCAGGCTGACAAAGCGCCCTTGCGGTTATTACCCCACCCCTTACTCCCAAATAAGTAGAATTCGCATTAACTGGCTCGTTTCAGCTAAAGGTGAATAAAAACCGCAACTTATCAAATATCGATAAAAATCATCCATATACCACATAAGAGGTATATGGAGGGGCGATTGATTTGCATCAATAAATTGCCCGTAGGGAGGAATAAGGTAACGCTAGGAAATCAGAATTTTGAGGCAATAATGAGCAGAGTCAAACTTGCTGTCATCGGTAACGGCATGGTCGGCCACCGGTTTATCGAAGATCTGTTGGAAAAAGCAGACAAAGACCAGTTCGACATCACCGTATTTTGTGAAGAACCGCGCATCGCCTACGACCGCGTGCACCTGTCTTCTTATTTCTCCCACCACACCGCCGAAGAGCTCTCGCTGGTTCGCGAAGGCTTTTACGAAAAACAGGGCGTAAAAGTGCTGGTCGGCGAGCGGGCCATCACCATCAACCGCAGTGAAAAAGTCATTCACTCCAACACCGGCCGCACGGTGTACTACGACAAGCTGATCATGGCCACCGGCTCTTACCCGTGGATCCCACCGATCAAGGGTTCAGACAGCCAGGACTGTTTCGTCTACCGCACCATTGAAGATCTCAACGCCATCGAAGCCTGCGCACGCCGCAGCAAACGCGGTGCCGTAGTCGGCGGCGGCCTGCTCGGTCTGGAGGCCGCAGGCGCGCTGAAAAGCCTGGGCGTAGAAACCCACGTCATTGAGTTTGCGCCGGTACTGATGGCAGAACAGCTGGATCCGATGGGTGGCGATCAGCTACGTCGTAAAATCGAACGCATGGGCGTCAAAGTTCATACCGGCAAAAATACCCAGGAAATCGTCAACGGCGGGGAGCTGGCGCGCAAGACCATGCAGTTCGCCGACGGCACCGCACTGGAAGTCGACTTTATCGTCTTCTCCACCGGTATCCGTGCCCAGGACAAACTGGCCCATCAGTGTGGGCTAGCCACCGCACGCCGGGGCGGTATCGTGATTAACGACAGTTGCCAAACTTCAGATCCGGACGTTTACGCCATCGGCGAATGCGCCTCATGGCGCGATCGCACCTTCGGCCTGGTTGCACCGGGCTATAAAATGGCGCAGGTAACGGCTGACCATCTGTTGGGGCGCGAAAACACCTTCCTGGGCGCAGACATGAGCGCCAAGCTGAAATTGCTGGGTGTAGACGTCGGCGGCATCGGTGATGCCCATGGCCGCACCGAAGGGGCACGCAGCTACGTTTATCTGGATGAAAGCAAAGAAATTTATAAACGCATCGTCGTCAGCGCAGACAACAAGACCCTGCTCGGCGCAGTGCTGGTGGGCGACACCAGTGACTACGGCAACCTGCTGCAGCTGGCGTTAAACGCCATCGAACTGCCGGAAAACCCGGACGGTCTGATCCTGCCGTCGCACGCAGGCAGCAAGCCGGCGATTGGCGTCGAGTCGCTGCCGGAAACCGCGCAAATCTGCTCCTGCTTCGACGTCAGCAAAGGCGATATCATCAAGGCGGTCAGCATGGGTTGCCACACCGTCGCCGCCATCAAGTCTGAAACCAAGGCCGGTACCGGCTGCGGTGGCTGTATTCCTCTGATCACCCAGGTGCTGAATGCCGAACTGACCAAACAGGGCATCGAAGTCAACCATCACCTGTGCGAGCACTTTGCTTATTCACGCCAGGAGCTCTACCACCTGATCCGCGTCGAAGGCATCAAATCCTTCGACGAACTGCTGGCCAAATACGGTAAGGGTTACGGCTGTGAAGTGTGTAAACCTACCGTTGGCTCACTGCTGGCCTCCTGCTGGAATGAGTACGTGCTCAAACCGCAACATACGCCGCTGCAGGACACTAACGACAACTTCCTCGGCAATATCCAGAAAGACGGCACTTATTCGGTGATCCCACGCTCCGCCGGCGGTGAAATCACGCCGGACGGTTTGATGGCGGTCGGCCAGATCGCCAAGGAATACAATCTGTACACCAAGATGACCGGCTCTCAGCGCATCGGCATGTTCGGCGCGCAAAAAGACGACCTGCCGGCCATTTGGAGCAAACTGATTGCCGCCGGTTTTGAAACCGGCCACGCCTACGCCAAGGCGCTGCGCATGTCGAAAACCTGCGTTGGCAGCACCTGGTGCCGCTATGGCGTCGGCGACAGCGTCGGGTTTGGCGTCAAGCTGGAACACCGCTACAAAGGCATTCGCACCCCGCACAAAATGAAGTTTGGCGTTTCCGGCTGCACCCGTGAATGCGCCGAGGCGCAGGGCAAGGACGTCGGTATTATCGCGACCGAAAACGGCTGGAATCTGTACGTCTGCGGCAACGGCGGCATGAAACCGCGCCATGCCGATCTGCTGGCGGCTGACCTCGACAGCGAAACGCTGGAGCACTACCTCGATCGCTTTATGATGTTCTATATCCGCACCGCCGATAAGCTGCAGCGCACCTCGGTATGGCTGGAAAGCCTGGAAGGCGGCATCGATTACCTGCGCAAAGTGATCATTGACGACAAACTGGGCATCAACGCTCAACTGGAAGCCGAAATCGCCCGCCTTCGCGACGCGGTGATCTGCGAGTGGAAAGAAACCGTTGAGCACCCCGAATCTCAGGTCCGCTTCGCCCACTTTATCAACAGTAGCCAGCGCGATCCGAACGTCCAGGTGGTCGCCGAACGCGAGCAGCACCGCCCGGCCCGTCCGGATGAACGCATTCCTGTCACCCTGTTGGAAACCGAGGAGAACAACGCATGAGCCAGTGGACAACCCTTTGCCCTATCAGCGATATCCTGCCAGGTACCGGCGTGTGTGCCCTGATTGGCGACCAACAGGTGGCCATCTTCCGCCCCTACGCCGACGATCAGGTCTTTGCCATCAGCAATATTGATCCCTTCGCCCAGGCCAGCGTGTTATCACGCGGGCTGATCGCCGAACATCAGGGTGAGCTGTGGGTCGCCAGCCCGTTAAAAAAACAACATTTCCGCCTGCACGACGGTTACTGTCTGGAAGATGACAGCCGCTCCGTCGCGCATTTCGCCAGCCGGGTTTTGGACGGCATGGTGCAGGTCGCGGCCTGATATTTCTACTTTAACCTCAGGGGAAGCAGCATGTTCACCGATACCATCAACAAATGCGCCGCCAATGCGGCGCGCATCGTCCGGCTGGCAAAACACAGCCCGCTGGGCTTTTGGATCAGCTCGGCAATGGCCGGGGCCTACGTCGGCCTCGGCATCATTTTGATCTTCACCCTCGGCAATCTGGTCGATCCCTCCCTGCGTCCGCTGGTGATGGGGGCCACCTTCGGCATCGCGCTGACGCTGGTGATCATCGCCGGTTCCGAACTGTTCACTGGCCACACCATGTTCCTGACGCTCGGCGTCAAGGCCGGCACCATCACGCAGGGCCAAATGTGGGCGGTCTTGCCGCAGACCTGGTTGGGCAACCTGTTGGGCTCGGTGCTGGTGGCGCTGATGTACTATTACGGCGGCGGCAGCCTGTTGCCGGTGGATACCAGTCTGGTACACACCGCGGCGTTGGCAAAAACCACCGCACCGGCGGAAGTGCTGTTCTTCAAGGGCGTGCTGTGTAACTGGCTGGTCTGCCTGGCGATTTGGATGGCGATCCGCGTGGAAGGTGCCGCCAAGTTCATCGCCATCTGGTGGTGTCTGCTGGCCTTTATCGCTTCCGGCTATGAACACTCGGTTGCCAATATGACGCTGTTCGCCCTGTCCTGGTTCGGCCATCACAGCGAAGCCTATACCCTGAGTGGCATCGGCCATAACCTGCTGTGGGTGACACTGGGTAATATCCTGTCCGGCTCGGTGCTGATGGGCCTGGGCTACTGGTACGCCACACCACGTGCCGAACGGCCACAGGCTGAAAAAGCCGTAACGCGTCAAGCCGCATAATATTCCGGGGCGCTTTGCGCCCCACTGCTGATTGCCCCGAGGATTGCCGATGGATTACCTGCCGATTTTCTGCCAACTGCAACACAAAGCCTGCCTGCTGGTCGGTGGCGGTGAGATTGCCGAACGCAAAGCCCGTTTGCTGCTGGATGCCGGCGCGACGTTGACCGTCAACGCCTGCAGCTTTAGCCCGCAATTTCACGAATGGGCCGCGCTTGGCCGGGTCACGCTGGCAGAAGGCGAGTTCAGCGCGGCGTTGCTGGCGGAAAAGTGGCTGGTGATCGCCGCCACCGATCGGGTGGAAGTCAACGCGTTGGTGTATCAATGCGCCAACCAGCAACGGGTGTTCTGCAACGTCGTGGATGATCCCAAGCGCGCCAGCTTTATCATGCCATCGATTATCGATCGCTCGCCGATTATGGTCGCGGTGTCTTCCGGCGGTAAAGCGCCGGTGCTGGCGCGGCTGTTACGAGAAAAACTGGAGGCCATGCTGCCTCAGCACCTTGGCAAGCTGGCGCAACTGGGCGGCTTATTGCGTCAACGGGTGAAAAAGCACTTCTCTGACATCGGCGCACGCCGCCGTTTTTGGGAAAAACTGTTTGCCCACGACCGCCTGGCGCAGTCT
Source organism: Serratia sp. GW822-FHT06E05 (assembly GCF_058799445.1). Taxonomy (NCBI): domain Bacteria; kingdom Pseudomonadati; phylum Pseudomonadota; class Gammaproteobacteria; order Enterobacterales; family Yersiniaceae; genus Serratia; species Serratia sp. GW822-FHT06E05. The sequence continues at coordinate 170,336 of NZ_JBXALM010000011.1, read as the reverse complement.
TTGGCCAATGATGACCAACCGCTGGCGGATCGGCAGATCGAGGAGCTGTTTAGCCATCAACAGCAACAATGCGGTGAAGTGGTACTGGTGGGTGCCGGACCGGGTGACGCTGGCCTGTTGACCCTGAAAGGTCTGCAGCAGATCCAGCAGGCTGACGTGGTGGTTTATGACCGCCTGGTCTCCGATGAGGTCATGACGCTGGTGCGTCGCGATGCCGAGCGCATTTTCGTCGGCAAACGTGCCGGCAACCATTGCGTGCCACAAGATCAGATTAACCAAATCCTGCTCGAGCAGGCGCAACAAGGTAAGCGCGTGGTACGACTGAAAGGCGGTGACCCATTCATCTTTGGCCGCGGCGGTGAAGAGCTGGAAACGTTGGCCGACGCCAATATTCCGTTCTCGGTGGTGCCGGGCATTACCGCTGCTTCCGGTTGCTCAGCCTACAGCGGTATTCCCCTCACCCATCGCGACCATGCGCAAAGCGTGCGCCTGGTGACGGGGCACGCCAAGCGCGATGGCGGGTTAAACTGGTCAACGCTGGCCGCCGGGCAGCAAACGTTGGTGTTTTACATGGGCCTGACGCAGGCGGCAGAGATCCAACGCCAACTGATCGCGCACGGTATGCCAGCCTCCACCCCGGTGGCGCTGGTAGAAAACGGCACCTCTTGTCGTCAAAGGGTGATCGAAGGGGAACTGAAGCAGCTGGGAACCCTGGCCTTGCGTGCTGCCAGCCCAAGTTTAATCATCGTCGGCAGCGTGGTGAGCCTGCGCAGCAAGCTGAACTGGTTCTCTAGCCAGGAATCACCACAGCCACTGGCGCAAATGGCTTAATCCAGACGTAAAAAAAGCGGCCAATGGCCGCTTTTCTTTTATGGCGAGGATCACTGTGGTGACACGAAGCCAACTGCCTGGTAAACCTTGGCCAACGTTTCCTGTGCGCGCGCACGAGCCTTGGCCGCACCGTCACGCATCACCTGCTGCAGCAAGGCCTCGTCATTGCGGAAACGGTGGTAACGCTCCTGCAGCTCACCCAGCATGCCGGATACCGCTTCGGCTACCGCACCTTTCAGGTGGCCGTACATCTGGCCTTCAAACTCGGCTTCCAACTGAGCGATGCTCTTGCCGGTCACACCGGCGAGAATATCCAGCAGGTTTGATACCCCTGCCTTGTTCGCCACGTCGTAACGCACTACCGGCGGCTCTTCGGAGTCGGTCATCGCACGTTTGATTTTCTTGCTCACCGCTTTCGGATCTTCCAGCAGGCCAATCACGTTGTTGCGGTTATCGTCCGACTTGGACATTTTCTTGGTCGGCTCTTGCAGCGACATCACGCGAGCGCCGGACTTGGGAATAAACGGCTCAGGGACTTTGAATACGTCACCGTACAGCGCATTGAAACGCTGACCAATGTCACGGCTCAGTTCCAGATGTTGCTTCTGGTCTTCACCGACCGGAACCTGGTTGGTCTGGTACAGCAGGATATCCGCCGCCATCAGCACCGGATAGCTGAACAGGCCGGCGTTGATGTTTTCCGCATAGCGTGCGGATTTGTCTTTGAACTGGGTCATGCGGCTCAGTTCGCCGAAATAGGTATAGCAGTTCAACACCCAGCTCAGTTGCGTATGCTCCGGCACGTGAGACTGTACGAAGATGGTGCTCTTTTGCGGATCGATGCCGCAGGCCAGATACAGCGCCAGCGTGTCCAGCGTAGCTTTGCGCAGTTTTTCTGCGTCCTGACGTACGGTTATCGCATGCAAATCAACGATGCAGTAGATGCAGTCATAATCGTCCTGCATTTTCTCCCACTGACGCAGGGCACCCATGTAGTTGCCAATGGTCAGTTCACCGGACGGCTGTGCGCCGCTAAATACGATGGGCTTACTCATGTTTAAATTTCCTGATTCTCTAAAGATGACAGCCCAAGAGCGGGCAACAAATCGGCAAAGCGCTCCAACACGCGGTCGGGATGGCTCAGGGCAATCGCCTCGCCGTAGTTATAACCGTAGGTCAGCGCGGCGCTAGGGCAGCCAGCCGCCTGCGCCGCCTGAATATCGTTGCGGGAATCGCCCACAAACAGCAACTCGTTGGTGCGCAGGCCCAATTTGCCGAGGACCAGATACAGCGGTGCCGGGTGCGGTTTTTTTTCCACCACGTCATCGCCGCCGATAATCAGCGAAAAGTCATCGAGAATGCCCAATGCGGCCAACAGTGGTGCGACAAACGGCGTCGGCTTGTTGGTCACCAGCGCCATGGGATACCCTTGCGCAGCTAATTGGGCCAGCGTTTCCTTCACCTGCGGAAACAGGCGACTGCCGCTGTCCACGGTTTGCGCATAGAAGTGATCAAAACGTTCGCGCAGTTGTTGGCAGTGTTCTGGGGTGGCTTCCACCTCAGCCCAGCGCAGCGCGCGTTGTACCAGCACGTCTGCGCCATTGCCAATCCAGGTGCTGACCCGGTCTTCGCCGGCCTGTGGCAAACCCATTTCCGCCAGCGCCATATCAATAGCGGCCGCCAATCCCGGCGCGCTGTCTACCAGCGTGCCATCGAGATCAAAGGCCAGAGCGCGGATGGCACTGAAATCAGCCATGCGTCACCTTCGCCAGTTCGCTGCGCATATCATCAATCACCCGGCGATAGTCCGGCTTGCCGAAGATGGCTGAACCGGCGACAAACATGTCTGCACCGGCTGCGGCGATTTCGGCGATGTTGTCGACTTTCACCCCGCCATCCACTTCCAAACGGATATCGCGACCGCTTTCGTCGATCAGCTTGCGCACCTGGCGCAGCTTATCCAAAGTACCGTGGATAAACGACTGGCCGCCAAAGCCAGGGTTGACCGACATCAGCAGGATCACGTCGATTTTGTCCATCACGTAATCAAGATAGCTCAGCGGCGTCGCCGGGTTGAATACCAAGCCGGCTTTACAGCCGTGCTCTTTAATCAATTGAATGGTGCGATCGACGTGTTCGGAGGCTTCCGGATGGAAAGAGATGTAACTGGCACCCGCTGCGGCGAAGTCCGGCACTATGCGGTCTACCGGCTTCACCATCAGATGCACGTCAATCGGTGCGGTGATGCCGTAGTTACGCAGCGCCTGACAAACCATCGGCCCGATGGTCAGATTGGGAACGTAGTGGTTATCCATCACGTCGAAGTGCACTACGTCGGCACCTGCGGCCAGCACGTTGGCTGTGTCTTCACCCAGGCGAGCAAAATCTGCCGACAAAATGGACGGGGCAATCAAAAATTTTTTCATCCGCTATCTCCAAACGTAGGGTTCGAATTTGTTATACGCCGGGGCGTAACCCCGGTTTAACGATAAAGCGCCAAAAGTTCATTCACTTTGCTGCGGCCGAGAATATTGCGGCTGATGGTGCGACGCGCTTTCACAACAAACAGCGAGGCGTGCTGATACCAGTCACGCGTCAGTTCGGTATCGTGGTTGGAAATCAATACCGGCACCTGGCTTTCTACTGAAAGCTGATGTGCCATCAACGCCAGGCTTTGTTGATCGGCCATGCTGAAGCTGTTGGTGTGGTAGGCGGTAAAATTCGCCGTCGCCGATAATGGCGCATACGGCGGATCGCAATACACCACGGTACCACGCTCGGCTTTTGCCATGGTATCCCGGTAATGCTCGCAGACAAAAGTGGCGTTGCGGGATTTTTCGGCGAACCAGTACAGCTCTTCCTCGGGGAAGTACGGTTTCTTGTAACGTCCAAAGGGAACGTTGAACTCGCCACGCAGGTTATATCGGCACAGGCCGTTATAACAGTGGCGGTTCAGATAAAGAAACAGCAGCGCGCGGCGATAAGGATCGGCACTAGTATTAAACTCTTCGCGCAGCAGGTAAAACTGATCCGACTTATTGAATTCATCGGTGAAAAGAAGGCGGGCATCACGCACGAAGTCATCCGTACGCAGCTTAACGATGTTATACAGGTTAATAAGATCGCTGTTGATGTCGGCGAGAATATAGGCATCGTATTCCGTGTTCAGAAAGACTGAACCCGCACCCACGAAGGGCTCGATTAAGCAGTCGCCTGCTGGCAGATGACGACGAATCTCGTCCACCAGCGGGTATTTTCCACCAGCCCATTTTAAAAAAGCGCGGTTTTTCTTCATGCCGTCAATTAGCTACTTATTATACAATTCAGAGCGGCGGATTGTACTCTGTTTCAGACAGCACATCAGCGCACAAATTTAAGTGATTGATACCCTTCATACTTCAAGCCGCAGCATCGCTGGCCACGCACGGTTGTTCAGCCTGTTTCCAGGCCACTTCAGTCATCTGTCGCGGGCTAAATTGCGTGCCCCGATTAACATGGGCGCAGCATGCTGCGCCCCTAAATGTCTGAAATCCCTGCCTTCGCCAACTGAATGCAGCTTGAAATCTACCGGGTTACTTTTTCAGATCTTGCTGTACCTGGCGTACAGGTCGAACCCATGGTTTTTTCGCCTGAACATCCGCTGGCAGCGTCGCGATTGCGCGCTTCGCTTCTGCCGAAGAGGCATAGTTGCCACTCACCAGCACATACCAAGGTTTACCGTCACGCTGGGTTGCGTACACCAGATAATGCTGCAGTTTCTGCTGCTTGGCGTAAGCATTGAGCGTATCGGAACGCGAGGCACTGCTCAGTTGCAGAGTGTAATGGCCTGCCGGTGCAGATTGCAGCGAACCCGCGTTGCCGCTCACGGCTCCCGCCTTGGCACTTGCCGCTCCCGCTTTGGCGGAAGAGGTCGGCGCCGGTGTATACACCGTGGTTGGCGTTTTGTGCTGCGAGGTCGTAGCCGTCGGCTTGCTGGCTGTTTTTGCCGGCGTTTTGTGTTGCTGTGGCGCCGTTCCCTGAACCGGGCGTACGGTTTCTTTCGCCGTTGCGCCGTTCATCAGCGTCGCAGGAGCCGTCGGCAGGGTCGAAGCCGGCCCTGTCATGCCCTGCGCCGCGGTATCAACCGGCCCTTGCTGGGCCGACAGCGCGTCCGACATATTGCCCGGTAAATCGACCCGTTGCTGCGCGCCGCCTTGCTGTGGCTGCGGTTGCGCTTCCGTCGGGGTGCTGGCGATCGGTGGAACGCTGACGGTTTGCGGCTGCGAACTGCTGCTCACACCGTTATTGTCATTGGTGTCGGTAGTACCACCCGGAACGCCGGAATTACCGGCCGTCAGCGACGAAGAACCGGACAGGTTAATGTCTTTGGCCGCGCCATTTTGCGCGCCTTCCTGGGCCGCTTCATGCTTGGTTGGCGCTTTCAGCGCCGAGCCAATGCCGACAATCAGCAATAACAGCACCAAAATACCGATACCAATCATTAAATGCTGACGCGAAACGGCAAAACGCGGTCCCGGAGCCGGTTTGCGCGAACGTGCAGGACGACGATCGCTGCTATCAGGTCTGAGATCGTCTTCCGGTTTAAACTCATCCATCTGAAACCCTCCAACTAGAGGCAAAAGCCCACCACTGTAGATCTACCGTGGCACGGGCAGATTAACCCGATGATGTCAAAGCGACGCCATGCCTGCTTTGCACATAATTAATATAGATGTAAACGGCGGCTAAGCCACTGTTACTTCGTCCGATTTACTTAGGCATTCCCTGCAGGAAGGCAAGCTGCGATGGAAGCAAGCACCATTTCATGCCCAACTCCGCCGCGGACTTCCGCCTGGCCAATGGCCGTCGGCAGTACCAGACGCAGTTCACCGGCCAGTACTTTCTTATCGCGCATCATATGTGGCAAATAAGATTCCGGTGCCATTTCCTGCGGACCACACACCGGCAAGCCAGCGCGTAATAACAGTGCTTTGATACGTTCAATATCTTCGGCGGAGAACTGACCGAGACGGTGCGCGGTTTCTGCCGCCATCACCATGCCGGCAGCGACGGCCTCACCGTGCAACCATACACCATAGCCCATTTCGGCTTCGATAGCATGGCCGTAAGTATGGCCCAAATTCAGCAGCGCACGCAGACCGCTTTCGCGTTCGTCAGCGGCAACGACCTCAGCCTTAAGTTCACAGCAACGGCGGATGCAATAGGCCAAAGCCTGCATGTCCAACGCCACCAGAGCATCAATATTGTTTTCCAGCCAGACAAAGAAATCGCGATCGAGAATAATCCCGTACTTGATCACTTCAGCCAAACCAGAGGAGAGCTCACGCGCCGGCAAGGTTTTCAGGCAATCCAGATCAACCACGACTGAAGCGGGTTGATAGAAGGCACCGATCATGTTTTTACCGAGCGGATGATTGACGGCGGTTTTACCGCCAACGGAAGAGTCCACCTGCGACAGCAGAGTGGTAGGGACCTGAATAAAGCGGACTCCGCGCTGATAACACGCGGCGGCAAAACCGGTTAGATCGCCTACCACGCCGCCGCCAAGGGCAATCAGCGTGGTATCGCGACCGTGCGGTTTTTCCAACAGCGCCGAGAACACCTGCTCGAGCACGGCAAGAGATTTGTACTGTTCGCCATCAGGTAAAATCACCTGATCCACCATGACGCCAGCCTGTTCCAGCACCTTCCGGACGTGGTCCAGATAGAGTGGCGCCAGGGTTTGGTTGGTGACCAGCATAACCTGCTCACCCGCCTTCAGCGGCATAAAAGAAGCCGGATCGTTGAACAATCCGGCGGCTATGGTAATCGGGTAGCTGCGCTCCCCAAGCGTTACGGTAATTCTCTCCATGTCGCGCTCAGTTCTCAGTGTGGTTTATCCCCGCTACTGCGGGGAACACAATCAGTCTTTCCGCATTTGCCGTGGCGAACACGGAAACCGCAATCAGTTGCTTTCCAGCATGTTGATAATCTGGTTGGCAACCACTTTGGCGCTTTGATCGTCGGTGCGGATGGTGACATCTGCAATTTCTTCGTATAACGGATTGCGCTCTTTCGCCAGCGCTTCAAGCACTTCACGCGGAGGAGAATCAACCTGCAGCAGCGGACGCTTTTTGTCGCGCTGGGTTCGGGCCAATTGCTTCTCGATAGTGGTTTCCAGGTACACCACTACGCCACGCGCCGACAGACGGTTACGCGTTTCACGCGATTTAACCGAACCGCCGCCGGTAGCCAGCACGATGCCTTGCTTTTCCGTCAGTTCATTAATGACTTTTTCTTCACGATCGCGGAAACCTTCTTCACCTTCCACGTCGAATACCCAGCCCACGTCAGCTCCGGTACGTCGCTCAATTTCTTGATCGGAGTCGAAAAACTCCATATTGAGTTGCTGAGCTAACTGACGGCCAATAGTGCTTTTGCCGGCACCCATAGGCCCAACCAGAAAGATATTGCGTTTCTCTGCCATGTTTTTCGGTATTACTAAGACAATTCGTTAATGTTAACCCGCCCCGCCAATCAAATCAGCGGCGGGACCTAAACTGAAACCTCATGAACGATAGTGCGAGATCAGACGGAAAATTATCTCAACACTCTTGGTAGTTTGGCAACCGAATAAATCGCAATCCACGCCGCAGGAGGGAAACCATACGTTTTTAACGGCGTCTTGGCGCTAACAAAAAAACCTCGGTGCTCAATTCGGTAACCCTTGTAAGCTAAATCGGTCGCAGCGTCAAACGCAGATGCCCCCAAGGCGATAAAAAAGTGCATCTGCTCATCAACTTTAGGTGATTTTCCACGAACCTGACACATTGCCGCTCAGGCCTTAATCAATGTCGGAGTAATGAATATCACCAGCTCACGCCGTTTATGCTGCTTGCTGCTCTGTTTGAACAAAGATCCCAGCAGTGGCACATCGCCAATACCGGGCACCTTATCTGCCCCCTGGGCGCTATGGCGCTGAAATACGCCGCCCAAAACAATGGTTTCGCCATCTTTCACCGTCACCTGGGTTTTGATCTCCTGCTTATCTATCGCCAGCGTCTCGCCTGTCGCGCGGCTGATGGAGCGCCCCGGCATGTTCTGACTGATTTGCAACGTCAGGGTAATACGGCCATTCGGCAAAATTTTTGGCGTCACCTCCATGCCCAGCACCGCCTCTTTAAATTCTATCGATGTCGCCCCGCTGGCACCGCTGTTCACTTCATAGGGAATTTCCGTCCCTTGCTTGATGCTGGCAGTCTGCAGATTAGCGGTCAGCAGGCGCGGGCTGGCGATAATTTCCACCCGGTTCTCCTGTTCCAGCGCCATCAGTTCCAGATCGAGCAAACGGCCACCGATTCGTGCCAGATGAAAACCGGCGCTGACGGCGCTGCGATCCAACGGCAACGCCACGTTGAAGCCATCCAATTGCCACGACTTTGCTGGCCGCTCGTCCGGCGCCAGCCCCCAACGCACACCAAGCTCCCGCAAGCTTTCGCTGTTAATAGTGACGATATGCGCCGCTAACTGCACCTGCGCCAATGGCACATCCATCTCCGCGATCCGCTGCGTCAATAACGCCACTATCGGTGCGGTATCGCGGAGCAGCACGGCATTGGTGCGTTTGTCCGCCACCAGGCTGCCCCGCTCACTCAACAAGGTACCGTCCTGAGCATTCAGATTTTCAGCAATCTCCGTCGCGTCGGCATGATTCAGCGGCAGGGTCACGCTGTGTAATGGCTGTTTTTGCGCTAAAGCCAGCTGTTGTCGTTGCTTTTCCTGTTCGCTTGGTTCGGGAAACACCATCATCACGTTGCCCTCCAGCGTCATAGTCAGTTTCCCCATGCGTAAAATCACGGCCAGGGCCTGCCGCCAGGGTACCTTATCCAACCGCAGCGTCAGGTTTCCCCCCACGCCTGCGGCGGTGACGACATTAAGCTGCTGATGATCCGCCAGCGCCTGCAATACCACAGCCACAGGCGCATCCTGAAACTCCAGAGAAATGGGGTCAGGCTCCTGTGCTATGCTTGCGAATGCACTCCCCCACAGCAAAACTGCAAGCCAACGACATCCTTTCATTTTTCTTCCTTATGCTTTCCCAACGCCAACACCACCCTATCCTCGGCAACCGAACAGGCCGGATTACTCTGAACCGCGCTTAACGTCACTTGCCGCTCCAGTATCTGCTCAACCTGCCAACGCCCAGCCAGTAGCGTTTGGCTGGGTTTGACTCGCAACCACTTTCCGCCCGGCGTAACTATCCAGGCAAAACGCAGCTTCTCGTGTCCGAGGGTACCTTTTAATCGCCAATTCACCGGCGACTCTGCCGCGGCAGGACAGTCGGGGGAAGGCAGCGGTCGAAAAGGATCCCGTGGCTGCGCCAGCAGCGCCATCGGTAGCAACAACAGCCAGAACCCAAGGTTTTTATTCATAGGGGGCAACCCGCACAGCCTCAGCCACATCCTGGAAAGTGAAATGCACCGACACCCCCTCCGTCTGCGTTTCAACAGTCATCTGTTCGATGCGTAGCTTGGTGGGCAATTTTTCCAGCAGCCTTAATAAGCTGCCGTACTCAAGATGCAGCCGTAGGGCTTGCCGCGAGGCTTTTTCCTGCTGCTGCCAGCGTTGCAGCCCGGCCCCCACTTGCTGCAATACGTCCAGCAACGCTTCATTAGCCACCGGTGAGGGCTTAATCTGTTGCAGTTGTTGATTGAGAGCCTCCATTGTCGGCATCCGGGCCAATTGTGCCCACAGCGGAGACATTTGTTGCGTTAGGCGTTGCCGCTCCACCTGGGTCTGCCCCAGTTGCTGCCATTTGCCCTGTAGCAGCAGAAGGCCGAACAACAGGATCGGGCCGCTCAACGCCAGCCACTGCATCAGCAACAGCTTCCACCCCGGCAGGTTCAAGCATCTCGTTAGCCAGTGCGGTAGAGGCTTATTCATCCCGCCCCCACTGTGCCGTCAGGGTAAATGAAAACAAACCATCCTGACGCTGCACCACCTCAGTCAGGCGGCCGTGCTGCAACAACGGCAACGCAACTAGCCGTTGTTCAAACTGAGTCACCGCCTCATAACGGCGGCTCAGGCCCCGCAGACGGATATTTTGTGCATTAGTATCCAATGCGATAAGCCACAACGCTGCGGGCAACAGGGGCGACAGCTGTTGCAGCAATTGAAGGTAACGTCGGTTGTGCACCCCATTTATGCCCTGTTGCTCCACCTGCGCGGTTAAGCTTGCCAGGCGAGCCATTGCCCGTTGCCGTTGCTGAAAACGTTCCGTCAATTCCGTCTGCTGCCCGACCAACGTCAAAAGTGCCAGATGCTGTTGATCCTGCTGACGGTTTAACAATCCCAAAACCCCCGTCAGCACCGCCGCAGCCAGCGCCAGTTGCAACACCAACAGGCGCAACCAGAAAGTGGCGCGCCGACGCTGAGCTCGAGTGCGCCAGGGCAAAAGATTAACCTGATACATCAGCTAGTTGTCCTCTGTGCGCAGCGCCAAACCCCCGGCTAATACAAATGCCGCCGGTATAAGGGGCTGCGGTGGACGCAGTTGACTAAAAGCGCTAAATGGAGACCAGGACAAACATCCTGGCGGAGGCAGCTCATCCAGCACGCTGCTATAGTAAATTTGCTGCGTAGCAAGTGGCGGGCAGGCGGCATGCATTGCCGCCAGCGCCTGACCCGCCTCTGTGGCCTCCACCATTGGGACAACCCCATAGGCAAAGGACGTAGAAGGTGATGCGACCCATAACCACTCCAGCTCGAGGCGATGCAGCAAACCGGTTTCGGTCGACACGCCTGCCGCTGTCGCCATCGTGCGAAGCGCGCAAGGGGTAATATCGACTACCTGCGGCTGCAAATTGGCCTGGTGCAAGCAATGCAGCCACTGTTCCACCTCTTGCTGCCGCGCAGCGGTAATCAGCAAAGTGGCAGCGTCTGCCGGTGATGGACGGTAATCCAGAGCCAGCGACTGGCTATCCAGCGGGAACTGTTTTAATCCCTGGTTGGTGATGTATTCACCGCGAGCCGGCTCTTTCAGCCTGGCGTCCGGCAGCGGCATCTGCTGCTGTAAAACCCGTTGAGCGGGCAAAGCAATGCGTAAGGAAATATGTCTTGGTAACTGAATTCGCCATTGTCGCAGCGCCTGAATCAGCAGCTCGGGGTGTTCGAGGCAGCCTTCTCGCAACACCGGTTGCGGCAGACTGTGTTGCCACCAGTGACGCAGTTGCCAACCGTTGCGGCGCCGCTGTACCGCCAGGGCGCGAATGCAGCCACTTTGTATATCCAGCCCCACCTGCCATGCTTGAGTGAACATATTTCGCCCGACCTCCATATCGTCAGATGATAAAAGAACATATCCATGTTGCAGGCTTGCCTTTATACTACCGCGCGGTTGTTTATAAACTGCCCAAATGACATGAAAATGGGAAATCTCAGGTGAAGTTCGTAAAGTATTTACTAATCCTTGCAGTGTGTTGCATCGTATTGGGGGCAGCCTCGATCTTTGGCTTGTACAAATATGTCGAGCCACAGTTGCCTGACGTTGCGACGCTGAAAGATGTGCGGCTGCAAATACCGATGCAGGTTTACAGCGCCGACGGCGAACTGATCGCCCAATACGGTGAGAAACGCCGTATTCCGCTGAAGTTGAACCAAATTCCACCGGTTATGGTGCATGCGTTTATCGCTACCGAAGACAGCCGCTTCTATGAGCATCACGGCGTCGACCCGGTCGGTATCTTCCGTGCCGCCTCTATTGCGCTGGTCTCCGGCCATGCGTCCCAGGGGGCGAGTACCATTACCCAGCAGTTGGCGAGAAACTTCTTCTTAAGCCCGGAACGCACCCTGATGCGAAAAATCAAGGAAGCTTTCCTGGCGATTCGCATCGAACAGATGCTGAGCAAAGACGAAATTCTCGAGCTGTACCTGAACAAAATCTATCTGGGGTATCGCGCCTATGGCGTGGGTGCCGCGGCTCAGGTTTACTTCGGTAAAGACGTTAGCCAGCTCACCTTAAGCGAAATGGCGACCATCGCCGGCTTGCCGAAAGCACCGTCTACCTTCAACCCGCTTTACTCCCACGATCGCGCCGTCGCGCGCCGCAACGTGGTGCTGTCGCGCATGATGGATGAGCATTACATCACTCAGGCGCAGTACGATCAGGCCCGTAGCGAAGAACTGGTGGCCAACTACCATGCACCGGAAATCAGCTTCTCCGCCCCGTATCTCTCCGAGATGGTGCGTCAGGAAATGATCAAGCGTTATGGCGACAACGCCTATACCGACGGTTACAAGGTCTACACCACCATCACCAAAAAGCTGCAGCTGGCGGCGCAGGAGTCGGTACGTAACAACGTGCTGGCCTACGATATGCGCCACGGTTACCGCGGCCCGTCCAACGTGCTGTGGAAAGTCGGTGAAGCGGCGTGGGATCAAAAACAGATCGTCGATTCGCTGAAGAATCTGCCGAACTACGGCCCGCTGTCTCCGGCGGTGATTGTCTCGGCCAACGCCGAAGAAGCGACGGCGATGATGGCTGACGGCAGCCACATTGCGCTACCGATGGCGACCATGCGTTGGGCGCGTCCTTACAAATCAGATACTCAGCAGGGCCCAACGCCGAAACGCGTCACCGACGTAGTGCAGGCCGGTCAGCAAGTCTGGGTACGTAAGGTGGGCGAAAATTGGTGGCTGTCACAGGTGCCGGACGTCAACTCGGCCCTGGTGTCGATCAACCCGAATGACGGGGCCGTGAAGGCGCTGGTCGGCGGGTTCGACTTCAACCAGAGCAAGTTCAACCGCGTTACCCAGGCGCTGCGTCAGGTCGGTTCCAATATCAAACCTTTCCTGTACACCGCCGCGATGGACAAGGGCCTGACCCTGGCAACCATCCTGAATGACCTGCCGATCACCCGTTGGGATCCGGGCGCCGGTACCGACTGGCGACCGAAAAACTCACCGCCAACCTACGATGGGCCAATTCGTCTGCGTCAGGGTCTGGGACAGTCGAAGAACGTAGTGATGGTGCGTGCAATGCGTGCGATGGGCGTCGACTATGCGGCAGAATATCTGCAGCGTTTCGGCTTCCCGGCACAGAACATCGTGCACACCGAATCGCTGGCGTTAGGCTCCGCATCGTTCACCCCTATGCAACTGGTGCGCGGCTATGCGGTTCTGGCCAACGGCGGTTACCTGGTGGATCCGTACTTTATCACCAAGATTGAAGACGATAGCGGCAACACGGTGTTCGAAACCAAGCCGAAGATTGTCTGCAGCAGCTGTAACCTGCCGGTGATCTACGGTGATACCCACCGTTCCGCCGTACTTTCTGAAGACAATATTGAAAATGTCGCTACGTCGCAGGAAGGCAAGAATGGCAGCGTGCCGATGCCGCAACTGGAGCAGGTGACTCCGGCTCAGGTGCTCCAGGATGGCGATCAGCAGTATGCCCCACACGTGATCAGCACCCCGCTGGCGTTCCTGATGCATGACGCGCTGAACAGTAACATTTTCGGCGAACCGGGCTGGATGGGCACCGCATGGCGTGCGGGCCGTGACCTGAAGCGTCGTGATATCGGCGGCAAAACCGGTACCACCAACAGCTCGAAAGATGCCTGGTTCTCCGGCTATGGCCCGGATACCGTGACCTCGGTATGGATTGGCTTTGATGACCATCGCCGTGATCTTGGCCGCGCTACGGCTTCAGGCGCGATACCGGATCAGGTTTCCGGCGGCGAAGGCGGTGCGAAGAGTGCACAGCCGGCATGGGACGACTTTATGAAAACCGCGCTGGAAGGCATTCCGGAACAGAAGGTCACTCCACCACCGGGCATCATCAGCGTCACCATCGACAAGAGCAGCGGCAAGCTTTCTGGCGGCGGCGGCGGCAGTCGCTCCGAGTACTTCATCGAAGGGACTCAGCCAACGGACTACCCATCGCGAGATACCGGCACGACGTTGACGGATCCCGGCGGCGAGAGCCACGAGCTGTTCTAACAAAAAAGGGCCAGAGAAATCTGGCCCTTTTTTTATCTAGCAATCAACGATTAACGTGAACCGCGTAAAAATGCCTCGGTCAGGAACAGCGCACTGACATTGCGCGCCTCACGGAAATCCGGTTCGGCCAGCAACGCCATCATATCGGCAATCGGCCAGCGAACCTGCGGCAAGGGCTCCGGCTCATCCCCTTCCAGACTCTGCGGGTAGAGATCGTGCGCCAGCACGATATTCATTTTGCTGGAAAAGTACGAAGGGGCCATCGTCAGCTTGCTGAGGAAATCAAAACGTTTGGCGCCAAACCCCACCTCTTCCATCAGTTCACGGTTGGCCGCCTCCAACACACCCTCACCGGGATCGATCAGCCCCTTGGGGAACCCCAGCTCATAAGATTCGGTACCCACCGCATATTCACGGATCAGCAGCAAGTCATCGCCAATCACCGGCACAATCATCACGGCCTCACGGTCCGAGGGCCGCATCCGCTCATACACCCGCCGTACACCGTTACTGAACTCCAGATCGACGGACTCAACGTTAAATAAACGCGAACGTGCGACCATTTCAACTTTCAGAATTTTAGGTTTTTGCAGGTGTTTATCCATGATTGCCTCAAATGAGTTATCCGGCGGCAGGCCACAACATCAGGCGTGATGACGCAGATAACCAGAATAATGATTGGCGTGACGCGCAGTTCACTTGCGCTCAAACGCTGACCAAAACCGATCTTGATCACATTGTGCGTTAATGAGAACCTTTGCCGCAACGAGCACAAGCAGTAATTTACTTTTTTTTAACAACTGTAGCCAGCACCTGCCGATTTTCTGTCTTTCTCGGGTAAAAAAGAGTGCATTAAAATAAGATAATGCCGATACCGATAGAAGAGCCCGATTGCTATCATCACGCAGGTAAGACATGGCGATAAAACGGGCAGTTATTATCAATAAATGAGATCCCGGCGGAGAATCTTTCCTCCCGTCACTGTTCAGGGTGTCTCTTGGTGATTTGACTGCGTATAATGCGCCACGATTCATCAGGTTGGTGAGGTTCACGGGTCCAAGATGGGGATAGCATGAGCACAATAGTGTTGATATTGGCCTTAGTGCTTGCCTGCCTGATTGCCGCCGGCCTGTATCTCTGGTTTAAAGCCCGCAATCAGCCGCTGCTCACGCGCGCGTTGCCCTTTATCAAACCCACACACCGTAAACTGACCGGCGAAGAGCGCGCCGCCGTCGAGCATTATCTCGGCCAGCAAAATAAGCTGAGCAACAAACTGTTGCCCGGTAACGGCTCATTGCCTTCCGCCAAGCTGGCGCTGACTCCGCAAAGCGACAACGTCTACCCCATTACCCACGCCATTACCCGCTACGGGCTGGCCAGCGATGAACCCAACAAGTGGCGCTATTATCTGGACGCCGAAGAGGTGCATCTGCCACCGTTCTGGGAACAGTACATCAGCGCCGATAACCATGTGGAAGTGATCAGAACCCAGACGTTACCGCTGGTCATCTCCCTCAACGGGCATTCGCTGAAAGACCATATTCACGATCGGCCGCAACCGCCGGTGGTGAAAGCAGCCCCGAGCCAAAATGCCTCCATTCGCAAGGAAGAGAGCGAGCATGTCGAGCTGGTGAATATCCGCAAGGAAACGCCGGAAGAACATGCGCTGACTCGCCCGAACGGCATCAAGGAAGCCGCCGTTATCTCGGCAGCCCTGCTGCTGCTGTTCTTCAGCCTGATAAGCCCGGTGGTGGTCATTCCCTGGATGATAGTGGTCGCCGTGCTGATGATCGCCTGGGGTTGCTGGAATCTGTTCCGTCGGCCGACATCACGCGAACTGAAAGAAGTGCACTGCCTGCGTGGCACCCCCAAGCGTTGGGGGCTGTTTGGCGAATCTAATCAGGGGCAGATCAGCAATATCTCTCTCGGCATCATCGATCTGATTTATCCGCCGCACTGGCAGCCTTATATCACCCAGGATCTGGGCAAGACCACCGACGTGGATATCTACCTTAACCGCCAGGTGTTGCGCCAGGGACGCTTCCTTTCTCTGCATGATGAGGTGAAAAACTTCCCGTTGCAGCAGTGGGGCAGAAACGCGGTGCTGATGGCCAGTTCGTTTTTGGTGCTGGTGCTGCTGCTGACCTATATTCCGCTAAGTCTGCCGCTTAAGCTGAGCATGGCCTGGCTGCAGGGCGCGCAAAAAATCGAAGTGACCAACGTTCAGGCTCTCGAAGGCGCCACCTTGCGCATCGGCGATACCCTGAAAGCTCAAGGCAACGGTATGTGTTATGTGCCGCCACCGGTCAGCGGTTCGCACACCTCCAACTTTATGCCTTTCGACTGCTCAGGCATTTACTGGAACAACGCAGCCCCCCTGCCGCAGCCGGAATCAGACGTCATCGACAAAGCTTCAGCGTTGCTGGCGACGGTCAATACTCAGTTGCATCCCGATGGTACCGATCAGAAACTCAACCCGCAGCTGGCCAGCGCGATTGAAAAATCCGGCATGATCCTATTGGATGATTTTTCCGATATCGTGCTGAAAACGCAGGATCTGTGCCAGGCGGACAACGACTGCGTTCGGCTGAAAAACGCCCTGGTGAACCTGGGTAACGTCAAAAACTGGGCTACCCTGGTGAAACGCGCCAAGTCGGGCGCTTTGCAGGGGGTCAACGTGTTGCTGCGCCCGGTGAGTGCCGAATCGCTGGAAAGCCTGACCAAGGTTGCCGCATCGTCGTTTGTCTACAGCGAAACCCGGCAGGCCGCCGCCGCGCTCAACAGCCCTCCACCTGGCGGGTTCCTGATCAGCAGCGATGAAGGCAAACAGCTGGTCAATCACCCACAGCCTGCGGTCCCCTTAAACGAGTACAACGCGCTCGATCAATGGAATGAACTGCAACGTCTGGCCAGCATGCTGCTGCATACGCCGTTTGAAGCTCAGGGCGTGATCACCAGTATCAGCGTCGACGCCAACGGTACACGCCATATTGCGCTGCACAGCGAGCCAGATATCATCACCCTGTGGCGCTATCTCGGTACCAGCCTGCTGCTGCTGACGGTCGCCGTCGTTCTGGGTTACAACACCTGGCGACTGGTGCAGCGCCGCCGCATCAACCAGCACCGAACCGCCGATATCCAGCGCTATTACGAAAGCTGCTTTAACCCGCAGCTCTCCCCGATGTCATTGCGGCCAATGCCCTGAGTCGTTCGCAGGCCTGCTTCCTGTCATCCGCTTATGCTACGCTAACGCTATTCCCCTTATCCTGCGGACCCCCGACGGTTCGCCTATGGAGTTTTCATGGTTCCCGAGTTTGACTGGCGTGAAATTGATACCGTGCTGCTGGATATGGACGGCACCCTGCTCGATCTGGAGTTCGACAGCCACTTTTGGCTCAGCCTGGTGCCACAAGCCCTGAGCGAGCAGCGTGCTATTCCCTTCGACGAAGCGCGTAAAATCATTCACCAGGAATATTTGGCGGTGCAGCACACCATGAACTGGTACTGCTTCGACTACTGGAGCGAACGGCTGGATCTTGATATTTACCGCATGACCACTGAGGTTGGCAGCCGAGCCCGCCTGCGTGAGGATACCGAGCCCTTTTTGCAGGCATTGCGAGCCGCAGGTCACCGGACTATCCTGTTGACCAACGCCCATCCGCACAGCCTGGCGGTAAAAATTGAGCATACCGGTTTGGATCGCCACCTTGATTTATTACTTTCTACCCACACATTTGGTTATCCGAAAGAAGATCAGCGTTTGTGGCAGGCCGTGCAGCAACACACCGGATTTGATCCGCAACGCACCCTGTTCGTCGACGACGGTGAACCTATTCTGGATGCTGCCCGCACCTTCGGTATTCGCTATTGCCTGGGCGTGCAGAATCCGGACTCCAGCATGGCGGAGAAAACCTTTCGACACTACCCGGCAATGCGCGACTACCGCCTGTTGATACCGGCGTTAGCCAAGGGGGAGCAATGAAAGATAAGGAAACACGGGACGACGCGGTCCGGCTGGATAAATGGCTTTGGGCGGCTCGTTTCTACAAAACCCGCGCGTTGGCGCGGGACATGATCGACGGCGGCAAGGTGCACTATAACGGACAGCGCGGTAAGCCGAGCAAGAATGTCGAGCTCAATGCCGAGATCAAGCTGCGTCAGGGTAACGATGAACGCACGGTGATCGTTCTGGCTCTGGCCAGCCAACGGCGCGGCGCCGACGAGGCGCAGCAGATGTATCAGGAAACCGAAGCCAGCATCGCCAATCGAGAGAAAGTGGCGCTCGCACGCAAGATGAATGCGCTGACCATGCCGCATCCGGACCGCCGTCCGGACAAGAAAGAGCGGCGCGACCTGATTAAATTTAAATTTGGTGAGCAGGAATAACCCCTCGCCGCAATGAGAGAAAACTATGTCTAACCATGACCAATTGCACCGTTACCTGTTTGAAAACTACGCGGTGCGCGGTGAGCTGGTTACCGTCAGCGAAACCTATCAGCAGGTCCTGAACAACCATGATTATCCGGCGCCGGTTAAAAAACTGCTGGGTGAACTGCTGGTGGCCACCAGCCTGCTGACCGCAACCTTGAAGTTCGACGGCGATATCACCGTACAATTGCAGGGTGATGGCCCGCTGAAGCTGGCCGTGATTAACGGCAACAACCGCCAGGAAATGCGTGGCGTAGCGCGCGTACAGAGCGAAATCGCCGATGACAGCACGCTGCATCAGTTGATCGGCAACGGCGTCATGGTGATCACCATCGCGCCAACCGAAGGCGAGCGCTATCAGGGCGTAGTGGCACTGGAAGGCGAAACGCTGGCCGAATGCCTTGAGGCTTACTTCCGCCAGTCCGAACAGCTGCCAACCCGTCTGTTCATTCGCACCGGCGAGTTCGAAGGCCAACCGGCCGCGGGCGGTATGTTGCTGCAGGTGCTGCCGGCACAGGACGGCAATGCCGATGATTTCGATCATTTGGTACAACTGACCAACACGGTGAAAAGCGAAGAGCTGTTCAGCCTGCCAGCCAACGAAGTGCTGTATCGTCTGTATCACCAGGAAGAAGTCACTCTGTATGAACCACAGGACGTGATCTTCCGTTGCACCTGTTCACGTCAGCGCTGCGCTGATGCGTTGGTCACCTTGCCAACCGACGAAGTGGCCCAAATGCTGGAGCAGGATGGCAATATCGATATGCACTGCGATTACTGCGGCAATCACTATGTGTTTGACGCCGTAGACGTTGCCGCCTTGTACACCGGTAACACCGGTGACAGCGATCAGTTGCACTAAGTAGCACCCCATATCGGCGGGCGCGCCCTGCGCCCGCTCATTCACCTCGTTTGCACGTTTGCTTTTTTCCGTGTGCTATCTCTCAGATCGTAACGAAAAACCGACTAAAACGTTAAATATTTGATACCTATCGCGGTTACTCGCTGCTGAATCCCTACAATTGGCGCCAGAAATTCTGTGACCAAGGAGTAGTGACATGCGTGTTAAAGGTATAACCCCTCAGGATCTGGCCGCTTATGGGATTCATAACGTCGGCGAAATCGTTCACAACCCGAGTTATGACTTGCTGTTCAAGGAAGAAACAGACCCATCTCTGGAAGGTTATGAGCGTGGGGTCGTAACCAAGCTGGGTGCTGTATCCGTCGACACCGGTATTTTTACCGGCCGTTCCCCGAAAGATAAGTACATCGTCCGTGACGACATCACCCGTGACACCGTCTGGTGGGCCGATCAGGGTAAAGGCAAAAACGACAACAAACCCCTCAGTCCGGAAATTTGGGCTGACCTGAAACAGCTGGTCACCACGCAGCTCTCCGGCAAACGCCTGTTTGTGGTGGATACCTTCTGCGGCGCCAACGCCGACTCACGCTTGAAAGTCCGCTTTATCACCGAGGTGGCCTGGCAGGCGCACTTCGTCAAAAACATGTTCATTCGCCCGACGGAAGAAGAACTGCAGGATTTCGAACCGGACTTCGTGGTGATGAACGGCGCCAAATGCACTAACCCGAACTGGCAGCAACAGGGCCTGAACTCGGAGAACTTTGTCGCTTTCAACCTGACCGAACGCATGCAGTTGATTGGCGGCACCTGGTACGGCGGCGAAATGAAAAAGGGTATGTTCTCCATGATGAACTACCTGCTGCCGCTGAAAGGCATCGCTTCCATGCACTGCTCGGCTAACGTGGGTGAAAAAGGCGACGTGGCGGTGTTCTTCGGCCTGTCCGGCACCGGCAAAACCACCCTGTCCACCGATCCAAAACGCCAGTTGATTGGCGATGACGAACACGGCTGGGATGACGACGGCGTGTTCAACTTCGAAGGCGGTTGCTACGCCAAAACCATCAAGCTGTCCGAAGAAGCCGAGCCGGATATCTATCACGCCATCAAACGCGATGCGCTGCTGGAAAACGTCACGGTGCTGGCCGACGGTACGATTGATTTCAACGACGGCTCTAAAACCGAAAACACCCGTGTTTCCTACCCGATCTATCACATCCAGAACATCGTCAAGCCGGTTTCCAAGGCCGGCCACGCCACCAAGGTGATTTTCCTGACTGCGGACGCCTTCGGCGTGTTGCCACCGGTTTCTCGCCTGACCGCCAACCAGACCCAGTACCACTTCCTGTCCGGCTTTACCGCCAAGCTGGCCGGTACCGAGCGCGGCGTGACCGAGCCGACCCCAACCTTCTCCGCCTGCTTCGGCGCAGCCTTCCTGTCGCTGCACCCAACGCAATACGCCGAAGTCCTGGTGAAGCGCATGCAGGCTGCGGGTGCCCAGGCCTACCTGGTCAACACCGGCTGGAACGGCACCGGTAAACGCATTTCGATCAAAGATACTCGCGGTATTATCGATGCGATCCTCAGCGGTGAAATCGATAAGGCAGAAACCATTACCCTGCCTATCTTCGATCTGGCGATGCCAACCTCACTGCCGGGCGTCAACCCGGATATCCTGGATCCGCGCGCCACTTACGCCAGCATTGAGCAATGGCAAGAGAAGGCACAGGATCTGGCAGAGCGTTTTGTCACCAACTTTGACAAATACACCGACACTCCAGCGGGTGCAGCGCTGGTCAGCGCCGGTCCAAAACTGTAATAGCTTCCTTTTACAGCTTCAGCTAAGGCGTGGATATCACGCCTTTTTTTATTTTTATTGGTTGTTTCTTGAACGACGCAAAGAGATAATAATGCAGTGCAATCATTGATAGCAACGGAGGTTTCAATGGCTACCATAACCGTCAGAAATCTGGACGACGAAGTAAAGGAGTTGCTGCGCGTCTCGGCAGCAAAAAATGGCCATTCCATGGAGGAGGAAGCTCGCATGATTTTGAAACAGGCATTATTGAAAAAGCCGCCGCGTTATGGGTTAGGCACTTGGATGCATCAACACTTTGCCGAGTTGGGCGGGGTTGAATTGGAGATCCCACCGCGCGATGCCACGCCGCCGCGTATTGTCACCTTTGACGACGACGATGACCAATTATGATTATTCTCGATACCAACGTGGTTTCAGAAACGTTGCGCCCCAATCCGCACTATAACGTCATCAGATGGCTGAATGAAAAAGACAATGATGAGCTTTATCTTAGTGCGATAGTTCTCGCCGAGTTGTTCAGTGGCGTTGCCTGTATGCCTGATGGGAAACGGCAGCGCGAATTCAAACACAAGCTGGCGGAGGCAGTGCAGATTAGATTTGATGAGCAAACCCTGCCATTTGATACACTCTGCGCGCTGCAATACGCGGAACTTATGGAGAAAAATCAGCGTCAGGGCCGGTTAATGGGCATCGTCGATACCCAAATCGCCGCCACCTGCCTGCATTACGGTGCCACCCTGGCCACGCGCAATACCCAAAACTTTATCCATTGCGGCATTGAGTTAATCGATCCCTGGCAGGCCACGACGGGCCGGCGTCTGCATGAAGAGGCAGCGGAATACTACGTGATGAGCAGGAAGTCCTGACGGGGGCGCAAACTGCGGCCCCCAGACAAAAAGATTACGCGCTGTCCTTCGGGTTCTGATGCCCATTGCCCGACTCTTTTTTCTCCATCGGTAACGGAATATAAGCCCGAATCAACAGCCCACCGCGTTCGCTGGTGCCGATATCCAGTGCGCCATGATGCCCATCGATAATACGCTGTACGATAGCCAGGCCCAACCCGGTCCCGCTGGTACTGCGCGCGCTGTCACCACGAACAAATGGCTGCAACAGATGCTTCAGCTCTTCCGGTTTAATGCCCGGGCCGTCGTCTTCCACCTGGAACCAGCCGCGCTGCAGCTCACGGCCGCTGCTGACTTTGATCCAACCGTTGCCGTAACGCGCCGCATTCACCACCATATTCACTGCCGCACGCTTGATCGACAACGGATGCACATTCATCATCAGTTCGCCCGGCGCCAAAGCGGTTTCAATCACCCGCTCATAGCCACTCTCGGCAGCCACCACTTCGCCCAGAATGCTATTCAAATCGCTGATTTCTGTCTGCATCTCCTGGCCGGTGCGCAGATAATCAATAAACTGCTCAATGATGTCGTTGCACTCTTCAATATCTTTATTGATCGACTCCGCCAGGTAGCCGTCTTCGGCACTCATCATCTCGGTCGCCAGACGGATACGCGTCAGTGGCGTACGCAGGTCGTGGCTCACCCCGGCCATCAGCAATGTGCGGTCGTCTGCCAGCTGCTTGACGCCCGACGCCATCTGATTAAAGGCCCGCGTTACCGAACGGACTTCCGATGCGCCATACTCACGCAGCGGCGGTGGAATGATGCCCTTTCCCACCTGCAAAGCGGCGTGCTCAAGCTCCACCAGCGGGCGGTTCTGAATACGGATAAACAGCCAGGCGCCACCTATGGCCAACAGCATAATCGCCAGGGTATAGCGGAACAGCGGCGAGAAATCGCCCTGGTGAATTTCAGTCAGCGGAACACGCACCCAGATATCCGGTTGCAGCCAGGTTTTCAGCCACACCACCGGTGAGTTTTTGTTTACTTCCACTCGCACGTCGGTGGGCCCGCCGAGCTGCTGCGCCATTTGCTGGCTGAGGAATTGGTAGTGCTGCGCCCAGCGCAGACCGCTCTCTTCCGCCGCAGAATTGGTGTAGAGAGAAATGCCCAGTTCGCGATAGATTTCGCGACGGAACGCCGGTGGCACTTCCAGCAAAGTACCATCCTCCAGCTGCAGCCGGTCGGTCATCAGCATACGAACTTCGTAGGCCAACACCTTATTGAACTGCTGCAGGCTGGGCAGGATGGCGAAGTTCAGCACCACCAGATAGGTCGTCACCAGGCTGACGAACAGCAAGGTGACGATCAATAGCAGGGTTCGGGCAAACGAGCTACGCGGTGAAAAGCGCAATCGTCTCATGCCTTGCTGCCGTCCGGGACGAAGACGTAGCCAAGACCCCAAACGGTCTGGATATAGCGTGGATGCGCAGGATCTTCCTCGACCATGCGACGCAAACGAGAAATTTGCACGTCGATGGAGCGTTCCATGGCGCTGTATTCACGGCCGCGGGCCAGGTTCATCAGTTTGTCGCGCGAAAGCGGTTCGCGTGGATGGCTCACCAGCGCCTTCAGCACTGCGAATTCGCCGCTGGTCAACGGCATAGGCTCGTCTTCGCGGAACATTTCGCGGGTGCCGAGGTTCAGTTTGAATTTACCAAAGGCGATCACCGCCTCTTCCTGTGAAGGAGCGCCCGGCAGTTCATTGGCCTGACGGCGCAACACCGCACGGATGCGGGCCAGCAATTCACGCGGGTTGAAGGGTTTTGGGATGTAATCGTCAGCGCCGATTTCCAGGCCAACGATACGGTCGACTTCTTCACCTTTGGCGGTCACCATAATGATCGGCATAGGGTTGCTTTGGCTGCGCAGACGGCGGCAGATGGAAAGACCATCTTCGCCCGGCAACATCAGGTCAAGCACCATCAGATGGAATGATTCACGAGTCAGCAAGCGATCCATTTGCTCAGCGTTGGCTACGCTGCGAACCTGAAAACCCTGTTCGGTTAAATAACGCTCTAAAAGCGCACGCAGGCGCATGTCATCATCGACGACCAGAATCTTATGATTCTCTTGCATTGTATTACTCCCAAAGGCTTTATTGCCTGACGTGAATATTGTTAAAAAACCCTGTCATTTCGGACAGCGTTTAATGGTATATATTCTAGACGAAATTGTTACAAAGCTTATTCTTTTGCCCATTTATCAACAATTTTCATCAAAATGCCCGCGACGATTCGCCAAAATCCCGATGCGCATAGGTTAAATTTAGAAGCACTGCGTCTTTTGGCTGGCGGCATACCCGACGGCTGATTCGGCAGTGTAACTCAGCCGGGGCGATAAGAAACGCCAGCACCGGCAATTTTGCGCGTGGCCGATGATTAACGCTCATTGGATTGTGCAACAGCAGCCTACAGCCCGATGCGAGTTTATGCGACACTTTGCCAACGCAATGACGTCCTTCCCTTTGATATGTCCCTAAAGGCGGAACCACGATGAGAACGCAGCTGATAACCCGCGAAGGTTACGACAAGCTAAAGCAGGAATTAGACTTTCTCTGGCGCGAAGATCGGCCAGAGGTCACCAAAAAAGTGACCTGGGCAGCCAGCCTCGGCGACAGAAGTGAAAATGCCGATTATCAGTACAACAAAAAACGGCTGCGGGAAATCGATCGCCGCGTACGCTACCTGACCAAATGCCTCGAGCAATTAAAGATTGTCGATTACTCCCCGCAGCAGGAAGGCAAAGTGTTTTTCGGTGCCTGGGTGGTAGTGGAAAACGAGGACGGCGACACTAAACGCTTTCGCATCGTCGGCTATGACGAGATTTTTGGCCGCCGAGACTACATCTCCATCGATTCGCCCATGGCCCGCGCGCTGCTTAAAAAAGAAGTGGGTGATGCCGCCACCGTTAATACGCCAGTCGGCGATGCCCTGTGGTACGTGAATGAGATCGAGTACGTAAAATAAGATTTCAGTTTTTTCCGAGCGACCGCCCGCCGCCGCAGTACAGGCCGCTTTACGCGCTATGACTGTCGAGAGGCGGCCCGCTCCACTGGCATTTTCCCCGCGCAATCCGTATAACTGTCCCCCTGTTTACCAACCGTTCTCAACAGATACCAGACTTATGAATGACCCACTGAGCCGCATTATTGCAACAGAACTGCAGGCCCGGCCGGAGCAAGTTGACTCCGCCATCCGTCTGCTGGATGAAGGTAATACCGTGCCCTTTATTGCACGCTATCGTAAGGAAGTCACCGGGGGTCTGGACGATACCCAACTGCGCCAGCTGGAAACCCGCCTGGGTTATCTGCGTGAACTGGAAGACCGCCGTCAGACCATCCTTAAATCGATCGACGAGCAGGGCAAACTGACCGAACAGCTGGCGACGGCGATCACCGCCACGCAAAGCAAAACCGAACTCGAAGACCTCTACCTGCCTTACAAACCGAAGCGCCGCACCCGCGGCCAGATCGCGATTGAAGCCGGTCTGGAGCCTCTGGCGGACACGCTGTGGCAGGATCCTCAGCAGCAACCTGAACAGTTGGCCGAAGGTTACGTTAATGCAGACAAGGGCGTAGCGGACGTAAAAGCCGCCCTCGACGGCGCGCGTTATATCCTGATGGAGCGCTTCGCCGAAGACGCCGCATTACTGGCCAAGGTCCGTAACTACCTGTGGAAACATGCGCACCTGGTGTCCAAAGTGGTGGAAGGCAAGGAAGAAGCCGGGGCCAAGTTCCGCGACTATTTCGATCATCATGAACCCATTGCCCAGGTGCCATCGCACCGTGCGCTGGCCATGTTCCGCGGCCGTAACGAAGGCGTACTGCAGCTGGCGCTGAATGCCGATCCGCAGTTTGAAGAAGCCCCACGCGAAAGCCAGGCGGAGCAGATCATCATCAGCCACCTGGATCTGCGCCTGAATGATGCTCCGGCGGACGCCTGGCGCAAAGCGGTGGTCAACTGGACCTGGCGTATCAAGGTGCTGCTGCATCTGGAAACCGAGCTGATGAGCACGGTACGCGAACGCGCGGAAGACGAAGCGATCAACGTCTTTGCCCGTAACATGCATGACCTGCTGATGGCGGCACCGGCCGGTATGCGCGCCACCATGGGGCTGGATCCGGGCCTGCGTACCGGGGTCAAAGTGGCGGTAGTCGATGCTACCGGCAAGCTGGTCGCCACCGACACCGTGTACCCGCACACCGGTCAGGCCGCTAAAGCCGCCGCCATCGTCGCCGCCCTGTGCATCAAGCATAAAGTGGAGCTGGTCGCCATCGGCAACGGCACCGCATCGCGCGAGACCGAACGTTTTTACCTCGACCTGCAACAGCAGTTCAGCGAAGTCAAAGCACAAAAGGTGATCGTCAGCGAAGCCGGCGCTTCGGTGTACTCCGCTTCCGAACTGGCGGCGCTGGAATTCCCTAACCTCGACGTCTCGCTGCGCGGTGCGGTATCCATCGCACGTCGTCTGCAGGATCCGCTGGCCGAGCTGGTCAAAATCGATCCGAAATCCATCGGCGTCGGCCAGTATCAGCATGACGTCAGCCAAAGCCAACTGGCGAAAAAGCTCGATTCCGTGGTCGAAGACTGCGTGAACGCCGTCGGTGTGGATCTGAATACCGCCTCGGTGCCGCTGCTAACCCGCGTAGCCGGCCTGACGCGCATGATGGCGCAGAATATTGTCACCTGGCGTGACGAAAACGGCCGCTTCAGCAACCGCGAACAGCTGCTGAAAGTCAGTCGCTTGGGGCCGAAAGCCTTTGAACAGTGCGCCGGCTTCTTGCGTATCAACCACGGCGACAACCCACTGGACGCCTCGACCGTTCACCCGGAAACCTACCCGGTGGTCGAACGCATTCTGGCCGCAACTCATCAGGCTCTGCAGGATCTGATGGGCAACCCGGCGGCGGTGCGCAGCCTGAAGGCCAGCGACTTTACCGACGAGAAGTTCGGTGTGCCGACGGTGACCGACATCCTGAAGGAGCTGGAGAAGCCGGGCCGCGATCCGCGTCCGGAATTCAAAACCGCAACCTTTGCCGAAGGGGTGGAAACCCTCAACGACCTGCAGCCGGGAATGATCCTGGAAGGTTCGGTCACCAACGTCACCAACTTCGGTGCCTTTGTTGATATCGGCGTGCATCAGGATGGGTTGGTGCATATCTCCTCGCTGGCGGACAAGTTTGTCGAAGATCCGCACACCGTGGTGAAAGCCGGTGACATCGTCAAAGTGAAGGTGATGGAAGTGGACCTGCAACGTAAACGCATTGCATTGAGCATGCGTCTGGACGAGCAACCGGGTGAAGGTTCCCCACGGCGCGGTGGCAATTCAGCACCGGCCAAGGACAACACCTCGCGACCGCAGGCCAATAAGTCCAAACCGCGTGGCGCTAACACCTCGGCAGGCAACAGCGCCATGGGTGACGCACTGGCGGCGGCCTTTGGCAGAAAGTCGTAGTCAGGCGGCCAGCAGAAAACGCATGAGGCACAGGGAGGGGGTTAACCCCTCCCTTTTCCGCTAAATACCCTCATCATTTTTTGACCCGCCTCAATAAACCCGCATTTTTATTCGCTGCCGCCGACAGCCCTGATAATTCCGGTTTTAAGCCTGAAAGCCACGCTAAATAGCCATTTATTAACATCTCTATTAACATTAAATTCTCATTCCGGTATTTCTCAGCGAAACACAAATGCTTAGCGCTCGTATTCAGCCGGCAATATGTTGCCTAATAAATACCGATATTGACGTCACCGAATCAAAGCTGTCGAATCTGTCACTACTTTTTTCAAACCGGAAAAATTCACTACAAATACGTAACTGATTTAACTCACCATTCGCATTTGCACCCCACCAGGCTGGGTGATAAAAATAGCGCTGTCAGGCAATTGCATTCTCTAAATGTGATCGCCACAACCTTTGGTTACCAATACCCCTATTTTTTGTATTGAATACGATAATTATTCTCACTATTATTATTTTGCGTGTTCACTGCATTGCCTCATGGATTGAAAGCGTCGGCAGCTCGTGGTTTTTATCTCGGGACTGCCATTGGAACGTTCTTTTATCATCACCAGCCCAATAGCCTGGGCTTAGAGAAGGTTACATGCATCTTCTGCCTAAACGGTCTTATAAGATCGCCGGCTTCGCCAATGAAATCGGCCCGGCTTATCGCCAAAAACTTTTATCCCTCGGCATGCTGCCGGGCTCGTCTTTTGAAGTGGTACGCGTCGCACCATTGGGTGATCCCATAGAAATAAAAACCCGCCGCGTCAGCCTGGTGCTGCGCAGGAAAGATCTGGCCCTGATCCTGCTCGACGGCTAGTCCTGAGCCGCCTTGCTTTGGCCATGCATCTTGCCTGGCCCAACTTCCATTGACTGATATCACGCTAAATTATGAAAAAACTCACTATTGGCTTAATAGGCAACCCCAACTCCGGTAAAACTACGCTGTTCAACCAGCTGACCGGGGCACGCCAGCGGGTCGGTAACTGGGCGGGCGTGACGGTAGAACGCAAAGAAGGCCTGTTCACCACGCCGCAATCACAGGTCAAACTGGTCGATCTGCCCGGCACCTACTCCCTGACCACCATCTCGGAGCAAACCTCACTCGACGAACAAATTGCCTGCCACTACATTCTGAGCGGCGACGCCGATCTGCTGATCAACGTGGTCGATGCTTCCAATCTGGAACGTAATCTATACCTGACGCTGCAACTGCTGGAGCTGGGCATCCCCTGCATTGTCGCGCTGAATATGTTGGATATCGCCAAAAGCCAAAAAATTAATATCGATATCGCGGCACTGTCGGCGCGTCTCGGCTGTCCGGTGGTGCCGATGGTATCCACCAAAGCCGACGGCATTGGCGTGCTGAAGCAGATGATCGACAACCATCAGTTCAACGAATTAAAAGCGCTGGTGAACTACCCGCCGCTGCTGCTCAAGGAAATGACCACGCTGAGCGACGCCATGCCGCAGACCCTGCCAAGCGAACAACGTCGCTGGCTGGCGCTGCAGATGCTGGAAGGCGATATCTACAGCCACCAGCTTGCCGGCCCTGCGGCGGCCCTGCTGCCGGCGGCCAAACAGGCGCTGCAGCGGCAACAGCAGGAAGATCCTGCACTGGTGATTGCCGATGCGCGTTATCAGTCAATCGCCACCCTGTGCGATGCCGTGAGCAATTCACAACAGGCCATGCCGAACCGTCTGACCGAAGCGCTGGATAAAGTGATCCTCAACCGCTGGTTAGGGGTGCCCATCTTCCTGCTGGTGATGTATTTGATGTTCCTGCTAGCCATCAACCTCGGCGGCGCACTGCAGCCGATCTTCGATATCGGGTCGGCGGCAATCTTTATTCAGGGTATTCAATGGCTGGGCTATACCCTGCACTTCCCTGAATGGTTGACCATTTTCCTGGCGCAGGGGGTCGGTGGTGGTATCAACACCGTGCTGCCGCTGGTGCCGCAAATTGGCATGATGTACCTGTTCCTGTCGTTCCTCGAAGACTCCGGCTATATGGCGCGTGCGGCATTCGTGATGGACCGCCTGATGCAGGCGCTCGGGTTGCCCGGCAAGTCCTTCGTGCCGCTGATCGTCGGCTTCGGCTGTAACGTGCCTTCGATCATGGGCGCACGTACGCTGGATGCGCAGCGCGAACGCCTGATTACCATCATGATGGCGCCCTTCATGTCCTGCGGGGCTCGGCTGGCGATCTTCGCCGTGTTTGCCGCTGCTTTCTTTGGCCAGGACGGCGCAGGCGTGGTGTTCTCTTTGTATATGCTGGGTATTGTGGTGGCAATCCTCACCGGTCTGGTATTGAAGTACACCATCATGCGCGGTGAAGCTTCCCCCTTCGTGATGGAGCTGCCGGTTTACCACGTGCCACACCTGAAAAGCCTGCTGCTGCAAACCTGGCAGCGCCTGAAAGGCTTTGTGCTGCGTGCCGGTAAGGTGATTGTAGTTGCCAGCATCTTTATTGGCGGCCTGAACAGCTTTTCGTTCAGCGGCAAGCCGGTAGATAACATTAATGACTCGGCGCTGGCGTCGGTGTCCAAAGTATTGACGCCGCTGCTGAAACCGATGGGCGTGCACAGTGACAACTGGCAGGCTACCGTCGGCCTGGTGACCGGGGCCATGGCGAAAGAAGTGGTGGTCGGTACGCTAAATACCCTGTACACCGCCGAACATATCAACAGCACCGAATTTGATGCCGTCAACTTTAACCTGCTGGATGAACTGGGTGGCGCATTGGACACCACCTGGCAAGGGCTGAAAGACACCTTCAGCCTGAGCGTACTGTCCAACCCGATTGAGGCCAGCAAGGGCGATGGGGAAATGGACGTCGGCTCAATGGGCGTTATGAGCAGCAAATTCGGCTCAGGGGTTTCCGCCTACAGCTACCTGATCTTTGTGTTGCTGTACGTCCCTTGCGTCTCGGTGATGGGGGCCATCGCCCGCGAATCCAGCCGCGGCTGGATGACCTTCTCCATTCTCTGGGGGCTGAACGTCGCCTACTCGCTGGCCACGCTGTTTTATCAGATTGCCACCTTCAGCCAGCATCCGCAGTACAGTCTGGCGGCGATCGCCATTGTGGTGTTGTTCAATCTGCTGATTCTGTTCGGCCTGCGCCGGGCACGTAGTCGGGTCACGGTACGCCTGAGCAACGCCACCCCGGCAGCCTGCTGTCAGGGCGCCAAGGGCAACTGCCACTAATGGCCGGCCTGCTGCAGATCCGCGACGCATTGGCGCTGCACGGTAGCATACAGGCGCTTCAGCTCAGCCGTCAGTTGGCGGCTCCGCTGCCGCTGGTGCAGGCAATGCTGGAGCGTTTGGTCGCAATGGGGAAAGTGGAGCGTATCGAGCAGGATAACAGCGCCTGCCTGAGCGGCAGCTGCAAAAGCTGTCCGGAAGGCAAAGCGTGCAGCAGTACGGTGATATATCGGTTAAAACACTGAGAGGTGGGGCGCGGCACGAGGCGCGCCCCCTTCTTGATTATTGCTTGTCTTTGTACACTTCGGCGATAGCACTGAACTTGCCGTGCTCACGGCCTGCCAGGATCACGTAATATTGTCCGCCTTTTTCATCAGCCAGTTTGGACAGTTCTTCTTTTGCATCCATCGGCGATGTGGTTTGTGCGGTGGTAGTTACCGTACCGATCTTCTCATATTTACCCGGATTCTTATCCAGATCTTCCTTGGTCAGCAAGGTTGCCGCCAGGGTGCTGAAAGACACGGAACCCACAACTAACGCTGCAACAATCATTTTCAAAGATTTCATTACCATACCTCTCAAGGGATAATTTATTTGTTATGAAAGCCGTCCAGAGTAAATGCGCGATAACACTGGCTGCCGTGACATCTTCGGACCTCGTTGCTTTCCCTGACGAGACCGTTTTCCCAGAGACGAAACGCCGAATGAAAATACGCACGCGTTTTTTCATTGTGCAGCCAACGCAGTTACCCACCTAAGTATTGAACAGGTTTATTTTTTATCCACTAAGCGGCTCTTTTTTTAGCGCTTTATTGTGCGATTTTGGGTCAGATCCCATTTTCTGCCACAAAAGTGCCAATAATTTCTGCAAATTCATCAGGGTGGGAAATGAATGGTGCATGAGCTGCTTTTGCAATGATGATTGATGGCGAGTTTGGCCACTTGGCATCAAGCAGTTCTGCCACCTTACGCGGCACCAAACCGTCCAGATAACCGTAAACTCGCAACAGCGGCAACGGCAGCTTGGCCAGTGGCTGGCGCAAATCGGCCGTTCGCAGTATTTCCAGCCCACCGTTTAATACCTCAACGCTTGGCATCGGTTGGTTAAGCACCACCGATTTCAGCAGGCGGGCATCTTGCCGCGCGCTTTCCGTTCCCAGCGTCTGCAATGCCAGAAAACGCTCTACGGTACGCTGAAAATCCTGCCCCAGCTGATGCTGGAAACCGCTCAACACCTCCGAGCGGATCCCCGGCCAGTCATCCTGAGCGGCAAAACAGGGTGATGAAGCCACGGTGATCAACCCGCTCACCCGTTGCGGCTGCAACAGCGCAATCTGGCTGGCCACCAGCCCGCCCAGCGACCAGCCCAGCCACCAGGCCTGCGCCGGTGCCGCGGCCATCACGGTTTCCGCCATCTGTTCGAGTGACATAGGGCCAAACCCCTGGCTACGGCCATAGCCCGGCAGGTCGACCAGATGCAGGCGGAAATGCGGCGTCAGTCGCTCAATCATGCAATGCCACACTTCGGCATTCAGCCCCCAGCCGTGGAGCAGCACAAGATCGCGATCGCCTTCACCTATTGTTTGCCAGTACAACGCACTCATCCGTTATTGTCCTTTCATTCTCATCCGTCAGGGAGGACGGTTATGCTATCAATCCAGAGCCGCTGTTGGCTATGCCGACAGTCGCTGCGTCTTTATGGTCAGGGTATCTGCAGCTACTGCCTGCGTCACATGCCCGCCAAACCTTTGTGCTGCCCGCGCTGCGGCCTGCCCGCCGGCGATGCCAGATTGCCCTGTGGCCGCTGCCTGCAACAGCCGCCACCCTGGCAGGCGCTGGTGTTCGTCAATGACTACGCCGCGCCGCTGCGCCAGTTGATAAAAAAGTTCAAGTTTCAGCACACGCCGGAACTGGCCCCGCTGCTGGCGCGGCTAATCCTGCTGAACTGGCAACAGGCGCATCGAGAGCAATATCTGAACAGACCCGATATCATTTTAGCGGTACCCTTACAGGCAAAACGTTGCTGGCGGCGCGGCTATAATCAGAGCGATCTGCTGGCGCGGCCGCTGGCCCACTGGTTAGGGTGCGATTACCGCCCCGCCGCCCTGAGCCGGGTGCGTAAAACGGCTCCGCAGCAACGGCTATCGGCCCGCGCGCGGCGGCGCAATTTGCGTGGTGCGTTTCGTTGCCATGAAGCCATGGCGGGCCGACACGTCGCGCTGCTGGACGATGTGGTGACAACCGGCAGTACGGTCATGGAAATCGCCAAGTTGTTGCAGCAGCAGGGTGCCGCATCGATCCAAATCTGGTGCGTTTGCCGCACGTTGTAGTACCAGGGCAATGGGCGTATTATAACCTAGTATTAAAGTCAACTATTTGAACTAACGAGCTAATGCCATGATTCGTATAACAGATACTGCACAGGAACACTTTGCCAAACTGCTGGCAAACCAAGAGGAAGGCACCCAAATCCGCGTATTCGTGATCAACCCGGGTACGCCTACGGCCGAATGCGGTGTCTCTTATTGCCCGCCGGACGCCGTTGAAGCGACAGATACCGAGCTGAAGTTCGAAAAGCTGTCCGCCTATATTGACGAGCTGAGCAAACCGTATCTGGAAGATGCCGAAATCGACTTCGTCACCGACCAACTGGGCTCGCAGCTGACGCTGAAAGCGCCAAACGCCAAAATGCGCAAGGTAGACGACAATGCGCCGCTGATGGAGCGTGTTGAATACGTGCTGCAGTCGCAGATCAACCCACAGCTGGCTGGCCACGGCGGCCGTGTGACCCTGATGGAAATCACCGACGATAGCCTGGCTATCCTGCAGTTTGGCGGCGGTTGTAACGGTTGTTCAATGGTCGATGTGACCCTGAAGGAAGGCATCGAGAAAGAGCTGCTGCAGAAGTTCCCTGAACTGAAAGGCGTGCGCGATTTGACCGAGCACCAGCGCGGCGAGCATTCTTACTACTGATACCCTTCTTACTTGACGTTGCAGCGTTGTTGGCTGCGTGCACTTACCCCAGTCACTTACCTGAGTAAGTTCCTGGGGATGCTCGCACTTGCCGCCTAGCTGCAACTCCAATTAATTTGGGTATCTACCATTTGCATGAGAGCTAAAGTTCTCATGCCCCGTCTTTAATACACAATGGCTCTCTGTTACCCCACCGAGACCTTGCGACGCCGCTTGTCCAAATCCTTCAGCAGGCGATTAACCTGCTGATCGGCAAACATCTCTTCCAGCGTTTTGGTCAGTTTTCGCCGCCAGTTTGGGTACTGATCGCTGGTGCCGGGAATATTGACCGGATCCGCCATATCCAACCAGTCTTCCGGCTGCAGACCCAGCAAGGCGCTGGCGCTGTCGGCGACATAGCGCTGCAAACCACGATTAAGCAGCGGGCTCATATTCAACAACGCCGCCTTTTTGCCCACTTTCTGCGGCACACAGCCATAGTGATGTAAGCCATCCAGTAGCCCCTGCTTGGCACGTTCGCGATCGGCGAACAGCTCTTTCAGGATCTCCGCATCCGGATACAACCCCAGCTTGTTGCCGAGCTTCAGATCGCCACTTTGCCAATAGCCGCGCAGCGTCGGCAGGTCGTGCGTGGTGATGGTCGCCATCGCCTGAACCGGATAGGCCTGCGGGGCGCGGAAGTGGTTCTCGCCGTCGCGTTCGAAGTACAGCACCTTGTAGGAATAAACGCCGCTGTCGCGCAGCTTGCCGACGATTTCCACCGGAACGGTACCGAGGTCCTCGCCAATCACCATGCAGCGGTGACGTTGACTTTCCAGCGCCAGCACCGCCAGCAGATCATCTACCGGATATTTCACGTAGGCGCCGTGAACGGCGGTTTCACCGTAAGGGATCCACCATAAACGCAGTAACGCCATCACATGATCAATACGCAGCGCACCACAGCTGGTCATATTGGCGCGCAGCAGATCGATAAACGGCTGATAGCCGCGCGCCGCCATCACATGCGGATCCATCGGCGGCAGCCCCCAGTTTTGCCCCAGCGGCCCGAGAATGTCCGGCGGTGCGCCAACCGAGGCCTTCAGACAATACAGCTCGCGTTCGCACCAGGTTTCCGCGCCCCCTTCCGCCACGCCGACCGCCAGATCGCGATACAGGCCAATCGGCATCTGCTGTTGCTGACTTTGGCGGAAACAATCGGCGAACTGACTGGCAGCCAACCACTGCAGCCACAGGTAAAATTGCACCTGTTCTTGCTGCTGCTGACAAAATTGCTTTACCGCAGCGCTATCACCCTGCTGATATTCTTCCGGCCAGGCCGGCCAGCCCCACAGGCTGTCATCCGCAGCCGCAAGATGAGCATGCAGCGCGTCGAATGCCGCCTGCTGATACAAACTTTCGCCGCCGTCGATAACAAACTGCTCGAATGCCTGACGTTGAGAGTCAGCGGCTTTACGCGCCTGGAACAGCGGGAATGCCAGTTGCAACGCCGCCAGCTTAAGCTGCGTCACCTTGCCGTAATCCACCCGATCGCTGGCACGGGCCTCGGCCAACTTTTTTTGCGTTGCCGGTTTCAGCCACCATTGCTGGGCGGCTTCGTTGCGCTGGAAATCTTCCACCGCGTTCACGTCAATATAGATGACGTTCAACCAGCGTCGCGACGACGGGCTATACGGGCTGGCGCTTTCCGGGTTAGCCGGGTACAGCGAGTGAATCGGATTCAGCCCGACAAAAGCGCCGCCCCGTTCACCGACCTGCTCCACCATCTGGCGTAAGTCGCCAAAGTCACCGATGCCCCAGTTGCGATCGGAGCGAAGAGTGTAAAGCTGGACGCAAGCGCCCCACAGCTTCTTGCCGGTCAACAAGGCATCCGGTTCGAAGCAGCGTTTCGGCGCCACAATCAACCGGCACTGCCACTGCTGTTCACCCTGTGTCAGCGTCAGTTGATGATAGCCCGGTGGCAATTCAGCCGGCAGGGTGAACGTTTTGCGTGCGCTGGCGCGGCCTTGCTGCCGGCCGCCGTCTTCGCGCAGCAGCGTCCACTGATACTCTCCGCTGCCCGCTAGCGGCAAAGCCACCGGCGCGCCCTGATAAAACACCTTCACCGCCGGCAACGGCGTCACCGCAGCCTCCTGCGGTGATGCGCTTCGGCCCATGGCGTCCAGCAGCCTGCGCTTGGTGTCTTCAGCGATCGCCTGCTGTTGACCATGGGCGTTAATATAATCGGCAGCGATACCCGCCTGAGCTGCCGCCTGATCGATGACCTTGCGATCCATTCGCTCTCCTTAACGCTTGGCTTGCCAGATACGCTGCTGGTAGTCGCGGATCGAGCGATCCGAGCTGAACATCCCAACGCGTGCGGTGTTAAGAATAGTACGACGCGTCCATTCATCACGGTCACGATAGAGTTCGTCTACCTGCTGTTGAGCTTTACAGTAAGAAGCAAAGTCCGCCAGCACCAAATAAGGGTCGCCGCCTTCCAGCAGGCTGTGCAGCATCATGTCGAAAGCATGCTTGTCACCGTTGCTGAATGCACCGCTCGCCAATTCGTCCAGAATCGCTTTCAGATGTTTGTCTTTCTTGCGGTAGCTGAGCGGATCGTAGCCTTTCGCCAGCAGCGCCTTCACCTGATCCACGGTATTGCCGAAGATAAAGATGTTGTCTTCGCCCACCTGCTCGGCGATTTCCACGTTAGCGCCATCCAGCGTGCCGACGGTCAGTGCGCCGTTTAACGCCAGCTTCATATTGCCGGTCCCTGAAGCTTCTTTGCCGGCGGTGGAGATCTGCTCGGAGATATCCGCGGCCGGGATCATCAGCTCAGCGACGGAAACGCGGTAGTCAGGAATAAACGCCACTTTCAGGCGATCCTTCACCAGCGGATCGTTGTTGATCTTCGACGCCGCCTGGTTGATCGCATAAATGATGTTTTTCGCCAGGTAATAGCCCGGAGCCGCTTTGGCGCCAAACAGGAACACGCGCGGCACGATATCCAGCTGCGGGTTATCGCGCAGTTGACGATACAGCGACAGGATATGCAGCAGGTTAAGGTGCTGACGTTTGTATTCGTGCAGGCGCTTGATCTGCACGTCGAAAATCGCGTCCGGGTTCAGTTTCAACCCCATGACGTCGTGCACGTAATTGGCCAATACGACTTTATTATCGCGCTTGATTTGCTGATAACGCTGACGGAACGCCGCGTCATCGGCGTACTTCTCCAACCCCTTCAGCGCGTCAAGATCGTTAGCCCACTCTACCTTCAGCGTTTCGTCAATCAGCCCAGACAACGCCGGGTTACACTGCTTCAGCCAGCGACGCGGCGTGATGCCGTTGGTGACGTTGTGGAATTTGTTCGGCCACAGTTGGTGATATTCCGGGAACAGATCTTTCACCACCAGATCGGAGTGCAATTGCGCCACACCGTTGACCGCAAAGCCGCTGACCACGCACAGGTTAGCCATGCGGACCTGCTTGTTATGGTGTACTGCCAACTTGGCCCACACCGCGTCGTCACCCGGCCAGTGCTTGTCCACCAGCTTTTTGAAGTTGGCGTTGATCTGCTTGATGATGGAGAAGTGGCGCGGCAGCAGGCTGCGTACCAGTTTCTCATCCCAGCACTCCAACGCCTCCGGCATCAGGGTATGGTTGGTGTAGGCGAAGGTCTTGCTGGTGATGGCCCAGGCGGCATCCCACTCCAACTGATGCTCATCCAACAGAATGCGCAGCATTTCCGGAATGGCGATGGTCGGGTGAGTGTCATTAAGCTGGATCACTTCGTACTTCGGCAGATCTTCAATTTTGCGGCCTGCCAGATGGTGCTTACGCAGGATATCCGCCACCGAACAGGCGCACTGGAAGTATTGTTGCATCAGGCGCAGGCGCTTGCCTGCCTGGTGGTTGTCATTCGGATACAGCACCTTGGTCAGCTTGGCCGCTTCAACGCCCTGCTTCTCCGCCTGCAGGAATTTACCGTCGTTGAAATCACTCAGATTAAACGGATGCTGATGCGTCGCCTGCCACAGGCGCAGCGGTTGAGTCACGCCATTGCGGAAGCCCAATACCGGCAGATCCCAGGCCTCGCCGCGCAGGGTAAATGCCGGACGCCACAGTTCACGGCCATCGGCCAATTTCTCCAGTTTCCCGCCGATGCCCACATCCACCGACAGCGCGGCGTTGTGGCGGAACCACGGGTAGCTTTCGCGCTGCCAGTTATCCGGCGCTTCCTGCTGCTGGCCGTCGCTAAACGACTGGCGGAACAGCCCGTATTGGTAATTCAACCCGTAGCCGGTGGCCGGTTGTTCCACCGTCGCCATCGAATCCAGGAAACAGGCCGCCAAACGCCCCAGCCCACCATTGCCCAACGCCGGATCGGTTTCCTGCTCCAGCAGATCCGCCAGCTTGATGTCCTGCTCCGCCAATGCCTGCTCGACGGTGTCATACCAGCCCAGGTTAATCAGGTTGTTGGCCGTCAGGCGACCAATCAGAAACTCCATCGAAATGTAGTTCACGTGGCGCAGCGGCTTACTGCTTTTGCGTGGTGCAGGCTGCGCAGCCAACTGCTCGGCCAACGCCGCGCTTACTGCCTCCCACCATTGGTGCTGAGTCATTTGTTGTGCAGAACTGAGGCCAAACTTTTGCCACTGACGGGTCAGTGCCGCCAGGAAAGCATCCTTTTTAAGCGTAGGCTGGGACATAAAAAACTCTCTATCCAGTAAGTGGGTCAAATTAGCGTTATCGTGCCGGGGAGAAAGAGTGAAGGCATCATCCCGCCTGGGGATTAGCTGGGGAGGAGGATTGGGGCGTAGCTAAAATTGTGATCTCAGGCACTTTTTGACTCCCTTGCATCATGCAAAAAAGCCCACCGACGGACGCGGCGAGCACTGAGAACCAGGCGAAAACTTGTTCAATGACGTTAGCACAGTTATCGCAGAGGCTACAGTCGCCTGCGCGCCCATAAATGCTTTCTTGTACCTGCGTCACTCAAGCGCGCTAAAACACCACGGTTCCACAGGGCTTTAGCTGTAAACGTAAAAAAGTGTGATCAATAGCAATATAACTCCAAGCCAATGCGGAACCTTGTTGCAATACGTTTAACGTTGTCAGAAGTTAGGAGGGGGATTAATTACGAGCTATAAAATAATTAACCCTACTCCGATCCCGGCAGGCGTCGCGCTGCGATGAACGCCAACGGGCAGGCCAACGGCTACGGAAACCGCGATTTTCACTCTGGAATACTATGCTGATCCCATCGAAACTGAGCCGTCCGGTACGGCTGCAAAATACCGTGATCCGCGATCGCCTGCTGGCCAAATTAGCCAGCACGGCCAACTATCGCCTGACATTGGTCAATTGCCCTGCGGGATACGGGAAAACGACGCTGGTCGCACAGTGGGCGGCCGGTAAATCAGATCTGGGCTGGTACTCGCTGGATGAAAGCGACAACCAACCCGAGCGCTTCGCCAGCTACCTGATCGCCGCCTTGCAACACGCCAGCGGCGGCCACTGCGTCAAAAGCGAAGCACTGAGTCAAAAGCATCAGTACGCCAGCCTGTCGGCACTGTTCGCCCAGGTGTTTATCGAGCTTTCCGACTGGCATCAGCCACTGTATCTGGTGATTGACGACTACCACCTGATCACCAATGACGTGATTCATGAAGCCATGCGCTTTTTCCTGCGCCACCAGCCGGAAAATCTGACGCTGATCCTGCTGTCCCGCACCTTGCCGCCGTTGGGCATTGCCAATCTGCGCGTGCGTGACCAACTTTTGGAAATGGGCACGCAGCAGCTGGCGTTTACCCATCACGAAGCCAAACAGTTCTTTGACTGCCGCCTGACGGCCCCCATGGAACAGCATGACAGCAGCCGGCTGTGCGATGAAGTCGAAGGTTGGGCCACCGCGCTGCAGCTCATTGCGTTATCCGCCCGTCAATCCACTTCTTCCGCCCAGCAGTCGGCCAAACGTCTGGCGGGGCTTAATGCCAGCCACCTGTCGGATTATCTGGTGGACGAAGTGCTGGATCACGTCGATGCCGAGGCGCGCGCCTTCCTGCTGCGTTGCTCGGTGCTGCGTTCCATGAACGATGCGCTGATCGTCCGCCTGACCGGCGAAGACAATGGCCAGCAACGGCTGGAAGAGCTGGAGCGTCAGGGCTTATTTATCCACCGCATGGACGACAGCGGCGAGTGGTTCTGTTTCCACCCGTTATTCGCCACCTTCCTGCGTCAGCGTTGCCAATGGGAATTGGCGCTGGAACTGCCGGGCCTGCACCGGGCCGCCGCCGAAGGTTGGCTGGCGCTGGGGTATCCAGCGGAGGCAATCCACCACGCGCTGGCGGCCAGCGACGTCAGCATGCTACGCGATATCCTGTTGCAGCATGCCTGGTCGCTGTTCCACCACAGTGAACTGGCCCTGCTGGAAGAGTGTCTGAACGCACTTCCCTACGAAAAGCTGATCCAAAACCCCAAGCTTGCACTGCTGCAGGCCTGGCTGGCACAAAGCCAGCACCGCTATATCGAAGTGAATACCCTGCTGGAGCGCGCAGAACAGGCAATGCGTGAGCATAAAATTGACGTCGATCGCACCCTGCACGCCGAATTTGATGCTCTGCGCGCGCAGGTGGCAATCAACGCCGGCAAGCCGGAAGAGGCCGAACGCCTGGCCACCGAAGCGCTGAAATTCCTGCCGCTTTCCAGCTATTACAGCCGCATCGTCGCCACCTCGGTCACCGGCGAAGTCCATCACTGCAAGGGCGAACTGGCTCGCGCACTGCCGATGATGCAGCAGACCGAGCAGATGGCCCGGCGCCATCAGGCATACCACTACGCGCTTTGGGCGCTGCTGCAGCAGAGCGAAATTCTGATTGCGCAGGGGTTCCTGCAGGCCGCCTACGAAACGCAGGACAAAGCTTTTGAGCTGGTGCGCGAACAGCATCTGGAACAGCTGCCGATGCACGAGTTCCTGCTGCGTATCCGTTCACAAATCCTGTGGTCCTGGTCGCGGCTGGACGAAGCGGAAGATGCCGCCCGCGAAGGCCTGAAAATCCTGGCCAACTATCAGCCTCAACAGCAGCTGCAGTGCATGGCCATGTTGGCCAAGTGCTCGCTGGCGCGTGGCGATCTGGATAACGCCAATGCGCACATGCAACGTTGTGAAGTCCTGCTGCACGGCTCTCAATACCACCGCGACTGGCTGACCAATGCCGACAAACCGCGGGTGATCCACTGGCAGATGACCGGCGACACTGCAGCCGCTGCCCAATGGCTGCGCCAGACCGAAAAACCCGGCATGGCGGACAACCACTTTATGCAAGGCCAGTGGCGCAACATTGCCCGGGTGCAGATCATGCTGGGCCAGTATGAAGAGGCCGAAGTGGTGCTCGATGAGCTCAACGACAATGCCCGCCGCCTGCGCCTGGTCAGCGATCTGAACCGTAACCTGTTGCTCAGCAACCAGCTTTACTGGCAGATGGAGCGTAAAAGCGACGCGCAGAAGGTCCTGATGGAGGCGCTTTCACTGGCCAGCCGTACCGGATTTATCAGCCATTTCGTCATTGAAGGCGAAGCGATGGCGCAGCAACTGCGCCAATTGATTCAGCTTAATACGCTGCCGGAGTTGGAAAATCATCGCGCCCAACGTATTCTGCGCGACATCAATCAACATCACCGGCATAAGTTCGCGCATTTTGACGAGAACTTCGTCGATAAGCTGCTAACTCATCCACAGGTACCGGAACTGATCCGCACCAGCCCGCTGACGCAGCGCGAATGGCAGGTTCTGGGGTTGATTTATTCCGGCTACAGCAACGATCAAATTGCCGGCGAACTGGACGTGGCGGCCACCACCATCAAAACCCATATCCGTAACCTGTACCAAAAGTTGGGCGTGGCCCATCGCCAGGAAGCGGTACAGCAGGCGCAGCAACTGCTGAAGATGATGGGGTACGGCGCCTGACGAATACAGCAAGGACTAATCGATTATGGAAGATGTCATTATTGGCAACGCTAAAAAATCTGATGCGGAAGAGGTGGTAAGGCTTATCGCACTGGCGGATAAAGATGCGGTGCTGGCCCTGTCTGGCAAAGACGATATCAACGAAGCCCTGTTTCAGTACGAAGTGAACTTCGGCCGCCATGATGTCTATTTTGGCTATAAAAACGTCTTCGTGGCTCGGGACCAGGAAAAAATACTTGGCTGTATCCTGTATTTCAAAGGAGAAGACGAGTCAGGGTTCACAGCCATAACAGAGCATCGAGCTGAAATGGAAAATGAATCAGACCCCGATGAAATATATATAGATTCCCTGGCCGTCCTGCCGGAGTGCAGAGGACGAGGGATAGCAAAATCTCTGATAAGCCGTGTTGTTGAGGAAGCCGGGCGACAAGGGCTCAATAAAGTCGGCCTTCTGGCAGACACGAAAAAACCTCATCTGAAAGCACTGTATCGCAAGCTAGGGTTCAAGGTGACGGCGGAGATAGAGCTCCTCAACGATCGCTACGAAAAGATGACGGTCGAAACGGGAGTTTAATGAGTCAGGAAAAGGGCGCCCTTTTCCTGATAGTGTTCTATATAGCAGCAGTACAACTGGTGTAATAAACCACAATTTTCATCTGGTCTTAATTGCCGCGAAATTGACTACAATGGCGGCATATTCTTATTACGAGGCAGTTGGCAGTTATGGAACAGTTTGAAGCGATCAACGTTGAGCAGGCGCACAGCCGTTGGAAAGACGACAGCGCCGCGCTGGTCGACATCCGCGATCCCCAGAGTTTTGAAGCCGGGCACACGCCAGGCGCCTTCCACCTGACCAACGCCAGCCTGCAGACCTTTATGCAGCAAAACGACTTTGATCGTCCGGTGATGGTGATGTGCTACCACGGCAACAGCAGCCGCAGCGCGGCTCAATACCTGCTGCATCAGGGGTTTGACGCGGTGTACAGCATTGACGGCGGCTTCGAGGCATGGGCACGCCAATATCCTCAGGACATTGAAACCTCCGCATAATCCTCCCCCCGCCGTCTGCGGCGGGTTCCTTTTTCGCGCTTTTAGTGAGTGTTTTTGCGGGTTTTTCGCAGATCTGCTGCCTGCGCTCAGGATTTCGACGGTATAATCGGCCGTCAACGCCATCGGGGTAAACCGGCGGCTAAAATCATTCACTTAGACGGAAAAGCCATGGTTAGAGTAATCGCCGTATCCAACCCCCGCCTGGCGCAGGCCTTTGTCGACTATATGGCGACACAGGGCATCGAGCTACGGGTGCACAACAGCGGCGAAGCGGCAGAGATCTGGCTGGCTGACGACAGCCATCTGGAGCAGGTACAACATGAGCTGCAGCAGTTTCTGATCGATCCACTCAACAGCCGCTACCGGGCCGCCAGTTGGCAGGCCGGCAAGACCGACGCCGAGCTGCACTACCAGGGCTATTCTTATCTGCAAACCTTGCGCAGCAAGGCCGGCCCGCTGACGCTGAGCGTGATGGCGCTGTGCATTGTGGTCTATATCCTGATGCAGATACTGGGCGACGACGCGGTAATGTACTGGCTGTCCTGGCCGCAGAACAGCGAGCAGTACACGCAACTGTGGCGCTGGTTCAGCCATGCTTTCCTGCATTTCTCGCTGCTGCACATTACCTTTAACCTGATGTGGTGGTGGTATCTCGGCGGCCCGATGGAAAAACGCCTCGGCGCCGGCAAGCTGTTCGTGCTGGCGGTGGTCTCGGCCTTTTTCAGCGGTTGGGCGCAGTCGCTGTTCAGCGGTGCCTTGTTCGGTGGCCTGTCCGGCGTAGTCTATGCGCTGATGGGTTACTGTTGGCTTAGCGGCGAACGTGCACCGGAACGCGGTCTGATGCTGCCACGCGGCCTGATGGTGTTTTCGGTTCTGTGGCTGGTGGCCGGATATTTCGATATTTTAGGAATGTCGATCGCTAACGCGGCACACGTAGCCGGTTTAGTGTTAGGGTTATTGATGGCATTTTGGGACACGCGTCATCGCGCGCACAACGAACAATAACAGCCAGGTACAAGCCGGGCGTTTTAGGGGATTATCGTGAAGCAAACACAGCGTCATGACGCAATTATCGAGCTGGTGCGCCTGCAGGGGTATGTCAGCACGGAAGAACTGGTCGAACATTTTGACGTCAGCCCGCAAACGATTCGCCGTGATTTGAATGACCTGGCCGATCAGAACAAAATCCAACGTCATCACGGTGGCGCCGCGCTGCCCTCCAGCTCGGTGAACGCCGCGTATAACGATCGTAAAGTGATGTGGTCGGAACAGAAAGCGCGTATTGCCCAACGCGTCGCCAGCCAAATCCCGGACGGTGCCACGCTGTTTATCGACATCGGCACCACGCCGGAAGCGGTCGCCCATGCACTGATGAACCACAAGAACCTGCGCGTGGTGACCAATAACCTGAACGTCGCCACCCTGCTGACCGCCAAAGAAGATTTCCGTTTGATCCTTGCCGGTGGCGAAGTGCGCACCCGCGATGGCGGCATCATGGGTGAGGCCACGCTGGACTTTATCTCCCAGTTCCGTCTCGATTACGGCATTCTC
This sequence comes from Serratia sp. GW822-FHT06E05, assembly GCF_058799445.1. Classification (NCBI taxonomy): domain Bacteria; kingdom Pseudomonadati; phylum Pseudomonadota; class Gammaproteobacteria; order Enterobacterales; family Yersiniaceae; genus Serratia; species Serratia sp. GW822-FHT06E05. The sequence continues at coordinate 126,285 of NZ_JBXALM010000011.1, read as the reverse complement.
GGTATCAGCGGCATCGATATGGACGGCTCGCTGCTCGAATTCGACTATCACGAAGTGCGCACCAAACGCGCAATTATCGAAAACTCACGCTGCGTGATGCTGGTGACCGACCACTCCAAATTCGGCCGTAACGCGATGGTCAACCTCGGTAACATGAACCTGATCGACTATCTGTTTACCGACCAACTGCCACCGCCAAGCGTGATGAAAATCATCGAGCAGTACGACGTACAGCTCGAACTGTGCTAAGCCCTCTCCGTCACGTTTAACCCTGCGGTACCGCTTTTACCTCCGTTATTCCTGCCGTTTTCTCCGGGGTTCAGCCTGCTGGCCCCGGTCATTCCTGATCGAAATACCCCTTCTTTTTGTACACCTACTATCACCAAACTGTTACCTCTATCACGCCCAAATGTTTTTGTTTGGTTAAGTCTTGGCTTGTTTGTTGGTTTTTGATTACAATCATGAGCGAAAACGAACATGAAAGAGCTATTTCGAACATCTGGAGGAAGTTGACGTGGAAACCAAAGACTTGATCGTTATCGGTGGCGGCATCAACGGTGCCGGCATCGCGGCGGATGCTGCCGGGCGCGGCCTGTCCGTACTGCTGCTGGAAGCGCAAGACTTGGCCTGTGCTACGTCTTCCGCCAGTTCCAAACTGATCCACGGTGGCCTGCGCTACCTGGAACACTACGAATTCCGTTTGGTCAGCGAAGCGCTGGCAGAGCGTGAAGTGCTGCTGAAACTGGCCCCGCACATTGCCTTCCCTATGCGTTTCCGTCTGCCGCACCAGCCGCACCTGCGTCCGGCCTGGATGATCCGTATCGGTCTGTTCCTGTACGATCACCTGGGTAAACGCACCAGCCTGCCAGGCAGCAAGGGTTTGCGCTTTGGACCAGAATCGGTGCTGAAACCTGAATTGAAGCGCGGTTTCGAATATTCCGACTGCTGGGTCGACGATGCTCGCCTGGTGGTGTTGAACGCCCAGGAAGTGGAAAAACGCGGTGGCGAAGTGCGTACCCGTACCAAGGTCACCCGCGCATGGCGTGAGAATGGCCTGTGGATGGTAGAAGCGGTCGACGTCGACAGCGGCAAAACCTTTACCTGGCGCGCCAAAGGCCTGGTGAACGCCACTGGCCCATGGGTGAAACACTTCTTCGACGACGGCCTGAAGCTGAAATCACCTTACGGTATCCGCCTGATCAAAGGCAGCCACATCGTGGTGCCGCGCGTACACGATCAGCCGCAGTCCTATATTCTGCAAAACGAAGACCACCGTATCGTCTTCGTGATCCCATGGAATGACGAGCTCTCCATCATCGGCACCACCGACGTGGAATACCACGGCGATCCGAAAGACGTGAAGATTGACGATAACGAAATCAACTACCTGCTGAAAGTGTATAACGACCACTTCAAGAAACAGCTGGGCCGTAACGATATCGTCTGGACTTACTCCGGCGTGCGCCCACTGTGCGACGACGAATCGGACTCGCCGCAGGCGGTCACCCGCGACTACACGCTGGACGTGCATGACGAACAGGGCAAAGCGCCGCTGCTGTCGGTGTTCGGCGGTAAACTGACCACCTATCGCAAGCTGGCTGAGCATGCGATGGAAAAACTGTCGCACTACTACCCTGGCTGCGGCCCGGCGTGGACCAAAAACGGTTCGCTGCCAGGCGGCGACATCGGTGGCGATCGCGACAGCTACGCCGCAAAACTGCGCCGCGAGCACAGCTGGCTGCCTGAATCACTGGCGCGTCGCTTTGCACGCACCTACGGCAGCCACAGTGAGCTTATCCTGGCCGGTGCCAACAGCCTCAACGAGCTGGGCGAAGATTTCGGTCACGGCCTGCATGAAGCCGAGCTGCGCTACCTGATCGAAAAAGAATGGGTGGTCGAGCTGGATGACGCTATCTGGCGCCGCACCAAGTTGGGCATGTGGCTGGATGAAACGCAGCAGGCACGAGTCAAGGCCTGGCTGGCAGAACACGCGAAAGCGAAAACGCTGTCTCTGGCATCGTAAACCGCTAAACGTTAAAAGGGCCGGATATCCGGCCCTTTTTTACATTACAGCTTAATGGGTTTGATGTGCCAGATTTCGTCCGCATACTCCTGGATGGTGCGGTCGGATGAGAAGTAGCCCATATTGGCGATATTCAGCACCGCCCGACGCGTCCAGTCGTCCTGATTGCGATACACCTCATCCACCTTGTCCTGCGTATCCACATAGCTGCGGTAATCTGCCAGCAGTTGATAGTGATCGCCCAGATTTACCAGTGAATCAAACAGGTTGCTGTAGCGCTTGGGTTCTTCAGGGCTGTAAACGCCGGTGGCAATCTGGGTCAGCGCCTGATGCAGCTCCGGATCCTGCTCATAGTACAGATGCGGGTTGTAACCGTTGCGGCGTAGCTCCTCCACCTGCTCGGCGGTGTTGCCGAAGATGAAGATGTTCTCCGCCCCCACGTGTTCCAGCATTTCAACGTTAGCCCCATCCAGCGTGCCGATAGTCAGCGCGCCATTCAGCGCAAATTTCATGTTACTGGTGCCGGACGCCTCGGTGCCTGCCAGCGAGATCTGTTCGGACAGGTCCGCCGCCGGAATGATCATTTGCGCCAGGCTGACGCTGTAGTTTGGAATGAACACCACTTTCAGCTGCGTATGCACTCGCGGATCGTTGTTGATCACCTTGGCGACGTCGTTGATCAAGCGGATGATTTGTTTGGCGGCGTAATAAGCCGAAGCCGCCTTGCCGGCAAAGATCACCACGCGCGGCACCCGTTCGGTTTCCGGATCCTGCAGCAGGCGGTTATACAGCGTGATCACGTGCAGTACGTTAAGCAGCTGCCGTTTGTATTCGTGGATACGCTTAATCTGTACGTCGAACAGCGCGTCCGGGTTGACCACCACATTCAACGTTTTGGCGATGTAGGTCGCCAGTCGCTCCTTGTTCTGCCGTTTGGCGCTTTGCACCGCCTTCAGGAAGCTGGGGTAATCGATATTGGCCTTGATCTCGCTCAGTTGGCTGAGATCGGTACGCCAGGTCTGACCGATGCTGTCGTCCAGCACGTCAGACAGCGGTCGGTTAGCCAGCCCCAGCCAGCGGCGTGGGGTGACGCCGTTGGTTTTATTGCAGAAGCGATCAGGGAAAATACGGGCGAAATCGGCAAACAGCGATTGCACCATCAGTTCGGAGTGCAGCGCTGAAACGCCGTTAACCTTGTGGCTCGCCACGACCGCCAGCCAGGCCATACGCACCCGGCGACCATTGGTTTCATCAATGATAGACACCCGCGCCAGCAGCTCATTGTCGCCCGGCGCCACTTCCTGCACCTGTTTGAGGAAGTGATCGTTAATCTCGAAAATCAGCTGCAGGTGACGCGGCAGGATCCGACCAATCATGTCCAGCGGCCAGGTTTCCAGCGCTTCGCTCATCAACGTGTGGTTGGTGTAAGAAAACACCTGCTCGACCACCGCCCAGGCATCCAGCCAGCTGAACTTATGTTCGTCGATTAGCCGGTGCATCAGCTCAGGGATAGATAACACCGGGTGGGTATCATTGAGGTGAATGGCAATCTTGTCTGCCAGGTTGTCGAAGCTTTTATGCATCGTCCAATGGCGGTTGAGGATATCCTGCACCGTGGCCGACACCAGGAAATACTCCTGCCGCAGGCGAAGCTCACGCCCTGAATACGTCGAGTCATCGGGATAGAGCACGCGTGATACGTTTTCAGAATGGTTTTTGTCCTCAACCGCCGCAAAGTAATCGCCCTGATTGAATTTACCCAGGTTGATTTCATTACTGGCCTGCGCGCTCCACAGCCGCAGCGTATTGGTGGCGTCGGTATCAAAACCGGGGATCACCTGATCGTAAGCGGTGGCGACTACCTCTTCGGTTTCCACCCAGCGCGCCTTGGCGCCTTCCTGCTGGATCCGTCCGCCAAAGCGCACCTTATAGCGGGTGTTATGACGCGGGAACTCCCACGGATTGCCGTATTCCAGCCAATAGTCCGGTGACTCCATCTGTTGGCCGTTTACGATATTCTGTTTGAACATGCCGTATTCGTAACGAATGCCGTAACCCCGACCCGGCAGCGCCAGCGTCGCCAGCGAATCCAGGAAGCAGGCGGCCAATCGCCCCAGCCCGCCGTTGCCCAGCCCTGGATCGTTCTCCTCCTCCAGCAGCTCGCCCAGGCTCAGCCCCATCTCATTCAACGCGTCGTCGATATCCTGATAAATCCCCATCGACAACAAGGCGTTGGACAGCGTCCTGCCAATCAGAAACTCCATCGACAGGTAATAAACCTGGCGCACATCCTGCGAAAGTTGCGCACGGTTAGAACGTAACCAGCGCTCCACCATACGGTCACGCACCGCAAACAGCACGGCATTCAGCCAGTCATGCTGGTTGGCGATAGCCGGATCCTTGCCGACGATAAACATTAACTTATAGGCGATGGAGTGTTTCAGCGCTTCAACACTGACCGTGGGTGAGGTGTAACTAATCGGTGAAGTCATAGCTTTTCGATCCCAAGTTTGTGGCTGCCCGTCGCCTTTCAAGCCGCAGCGTTGTTACCTGCACTTGCTCACCCAGTTACTTACTAAAGTAAGCGCCTGGGGATGAGTAAGCTGGCCGCCTAGCTGCAACGTGAAATTCATAGGGCATTACAATAGGTGTTGATATACCCAAAATAATTGGCGCTGCATCAAGGCGGCAAAAAAACTTATCCCGATGAGCTTACACTGGTAAGTGATTCGGGTAAGTGAGTGCAGCCAACACAGAGGCAGCGTCAAATATGACGGGAATAAAGCGACAAATATTCCTTTGCCGCGACCTGCCAGCCAAAATCCACGCTCATGGCGTGGCGCTGGACGTGACGCCAATGCTTCGGCCTGCTCCACAGCACCATGGCGCGCCGAATGGCGTTGCCCAGTGCGGTGGCGTCACAATCATCAAACACAAATCCGCTGGCGCTGCCGTCGGCCAGATTCTCCAACGCACAGTCCACCACCGTGTCCGCCAACCCCCCGGTGCGGCGCACCAGTGGCAGCGTGCCGTATTTCAAGCCATAGAGTTGAGTCAGCCCGCAGGGTTCAAAGCGGCTCGGCACCATGATCACATCGGCCCCGCCGATAATGCGGTGCGAGAAGGCTTCGTGGTAACCAATCTGTACGCCAACCTGCTCCGGATAGTCGGCGGCAGCGGCGAGAAACGCCTGTTGCAGTACCGCATCGCCGGCCCCCAGCAGCGCCAGTTGGCCGCCCTGCTCCAGCAGTGCCGGCAGGGCTTCCAGCACCAGATCCAGCCCTTTCTGACTGGTCAGGCGGCTCACTACCGCAAACACCGGCAACGACTCATCCACCTTCAGGCCCATGGCTTTTTGCAGGTGCAGCTTGTTCTTGACCTTGTTCTTCAGATCGTCAGCGTCGTAACGGGCAGTCAGCCGCGGATCGTGGGACGGGTCCCAAATTTTGTCATCTACGCCGTTAAGAATGCCGCTCAAGCGCCCCTGATGCTGGCGTTCCTGCAGCAGCCCCTCCATGCCATAGCCAAACTCCGGCCGGGTGATTTCGCGCGCGTAGGTCGGGCTGACGGCGGTGATATGGTCGGCGTAGTACAACCCCGCCTTCAGGAATGACATCTGGCCGTAAAACTCCAGGCCATAGACGTTGTAGAACGAAGGCGGTAACCACAGCTCTGCCACGTGATGGGCGGAGAACAGCCCCTGATAGGCCAGGTTATGCACGGTGAAGATGGATCGCGCCGGGTGGCCATTGGCGGCCAGATAGGCACAGGCCAGCCCCGCATGCCAGTCATGGGCATGCACTATCTGCGGGCGCCAGTACCGATCCAGCCCCTTGGCCAGCTCGCAGGCCATCCAGCCCAGCAGGGCAAAGCGTCGGTGGTTGTCGGAATAGGCATTCATTGATTGGTCGTGATACGGGCTACCCGGCCGCTCGTACAGCCAGGGGGCATCAATCAGGTAAATGCCCACGCCGTGGTAGGTACCGTAACGCAAGCCGACCCGGCCGGCGAAAGAATCGATTTCTGCCACCAGCACCGAGTCCGGTATGCCATTACGCACGTCAGGAAAAGCGGGCAATAACACCCGAACATCGCCGCCCTCGGCGATCTGAGCCGCCGGTAATGCGCCAACCACGTCTGCGAGCCCGCCGGTTTTCAACAGGGGGAACATTTCAGAACATACGTGTAAAACCTGCATTATCACTCCTGAGAATCGGCAAAATTACTCTGGAAAAGCAGGCTTGCCGCTGTTGTTAACCCCGCGTTGTGCAAGCCATCAGTCCGTTTATATGGCGGCAGGCTATCGTTCTGCCGACTACCTTAACTCACAACTTTGACAACATTTCGCGCGTAACCAGCACAATGCCACCTTCCGAGCGATAAAAGCGTTTGCTGTCCTCGTCGGCGTTTTCGCCAATCACCATGCCCTCGGGAATATGACAGGCACGGTCGATAATGCAGCGCCGCAGACGGCAGGAACGGCCGACGTTAACGTCCGGCAGCAATACGGTAGAGTCGATGGTGCAGAACGAGTTCACCCGCACCCGCGGGAATAGCACCGAATGCACCACCACCGAACCGGAGACGATGCAACCGCCGGACACCAGCGAGTTCATGGTCATACCGTGGCTACCGGAACGATCCTGTACGAATTTGGCTGGCGGCAGCGGTTCCATATGAGTGCGGATTGGCCAGGCACGGTCATACATATCCAGCTCTGGTGTCACCGAAGCCAGATCGAGGTTGGCGCGCCAGTAGGCCTCGAGCGTACCCACATCACGCCAGTACGGCGGCAGATCGGGGTTGGAGGTCACGCAGGACAGCGTGAACGGGTGCGCCCAAGCCGCTTTCTGGGCGGTGATTTTCGGGATCAGATCCTTGCCGAAATCGTGGGTGGAGCCCGGCGTCGACATGTCCTCTTCCAGCAGTTGGAACAGGTAGTCAGCGTTAAAGATGTAGATCCCCATGCTGGCCAGCGACATATCCGGGTTGCCCGGCATCGGCGGCGGGTTGCTGGGTTTTTCCAGGAATTCGAGGATCAGATCGTTTTCGTCCACTTCCATCACGCCGAACTCGCTGGCTTCCTCACGGGGTACCGGCAAGCAGGCAACGGTGCATTGCGCGCCCTTCTCCACGTGGTCGATCAGCATGCGCGAGTAATCCATCTTGTAGATGTGATCGCCCGCCAGGATCACCACATATTCGGCGTCGTAACGGCGAATGATATCCAGGTTCTGGTACACCGCATCCGCCGTGCCCTTGTACCAGTGCTCGGTACTGAGGCGTTGCTGGGCCGGCAACAGATCGACAAACTCGTTCATCTCTTCGTTGAGGAACGACCAACCGCGCTGGATATGCTGCACCAGGGTATGGGACTGGTATTGGGTGATCACGCCGATGCGGCGAATGCCCGAATTCAGACAGTTCGACAGGGCAAAATCGATAATGCGGAATTTACCGCCAAAGTGGACGGCCGGCTTGGCCCGGGTTGAGGTTAAATCTTTCAAACGCGAACCGCGGCCACCGGCCAGGATCAGGGCGACGGACTTAATCGGCAGTTGGCGTGCCAACATCAGGGGGTCTTTATTTTCAAACCTAACCATAGCTGACTCCTTTTATTTTTTCTTTACCAGCACGCAAATCGAGTGCGCAGCCTGGTGCCAGGCGGGTAAAACCGCCCGCGAATCTTCCTGAGTAAAGGGAGCGACAAGCTGCCAATCGCCGACGGGCAACGTCATCTCCACCGCCTGCTGCGTGGCGTTCACGACCACCAGCCAGCGTTGCGACAGATAGATCTGCAAACGCAGTTCACCCTGCTCCCACTCTTGCGCGTCGAGGGGGTGCCCCTGCGCGTTCAGCCACTGCACGCTGCCGTCACCCTCCTGCCACCAGCGGTCTTGCTGCAAGGCAGGGATTTGTTGGCGTAAACGGATCAGTGCTGCGGTGTAATCGGTGAGAGCGTCATCTGCCGTGGCCCAGTCGAGCCAGGTGATAGCGTTGTCCTGACAATAGGCATTGTTGTTGCCCTGCTGGCTGTGTCCATGCTCGTCGCCGGCCAGCAGCATCGGCGTCCCCTGGGACAGCAACAACGTGGCGAGCAGCGCTCGTCGGCTGGCCCTGCGGCGTTGCAAAATGGCATCGTCGGCAATCGGGCCTTCAACACCGTGGTTATTGCTAAAGTTACGATCACTGCCGTCACGGTTACCTTCACCGTTCAGTTGGTTGTGCTTGCGGTTAAAACTGACCAAGTCCTGCAGGGTGAACCCGTCATGAGCGGTCAGCATGTTGATGCTGGCGTACGGCGCACGCCCGCGTTGGTTAAACAGATCACTGGAAGCAGCGAAACGTTGGGCGAACTGCCCCAACGATATGCCGTCCTGCAGCCAGAAACGACGGATATCGTCCCGGTAATGGTCGTTCCACTCGGCGAAGCGCCCCGGGAATTGGCCCACCTGGTAACCGCCAGGCCCGATATCCCACGGCTCGGCGATCAGCTTGCAGCGAGAAAGCAGGTCGTCCGCCAGCAACGCCTGAAACAACGGCGCATCGCGGTCGAACGCAGGCGTACGGCCAAGTACGCTGCCCAGATCGAAGCGGAAGCCATCAACGTGGCATTCGCCCACCCAAAAACGCAGACAGTCCATCACCCAGGCCACGCCCTGTGGCTGATCCAATCGCAGCGTGTTACCGCAGCCGGTATCGTTCACGTAGTCGCCGTCGGGCGTGAGCCAGTAATAGCCCGGGTTATCGATACCGCGCAGCGACAACGTCGGCCCATCGGTATCCAGCTCGGCGCTGTGGTTGAACACCACGTCGAGGATCACCTCAATACCGGCCTTATGCAGCGCTTTCACCGCATCGCGAAACTCGCGCAGCGGCGTCGTATCAGTGCGCAGGCTGGAATAACGGTTATCCGGCGCAAAGGGCGCAAGTACGTTATAGCCCCAGTAATTAATCAGTCCGAGCCGCTGCAGACGCGGTTCAGAACTGTGCTGCTGCACCGGCAACAACTCCAGCGCAGTGATGCCGAGCCGCTTGAAATAGGCAATCATCACCGGGTGACCGAGCGCGGCGAAGCTACCGCGCAACACCGGTGGGATTTCTGGATGCTGCAAGGTCAGGCCGCGCACATGCGCTTCGTAGATCACCGTTTTGCCCCAGGGCGTAGCCGGCGGGCGGTCATCCTGCCAATCGTAAGCTTCGTCAATCACCACACACTTGGGCATCAGTTCGGCGCTGTCATGCTGATCCGGCCGGTCATAGCCGCCATGCAGGTAAGGATCATCTGCAACCGGTCCCTCTACCGCGCGCGCGGCGGGATCTAACAGCAGTTTGTTGGGGTTAAAACGCAACCCCTGCGCAGGATCAAACGGACCATGTACGCGGAAACCGTAACGCTGCCCCGGTTTACCGCCCGGCAGGTAGCCGTGCCAGATATCACCGCTGCGCGCCGTCAGTGGCAGCCGAACCTCCTGCTGCTGCTCGTCAAACAGGCACAGCTCCACCCCCGTGGCTCGGGCGGAATACAGGCTAAAGTTGATGCCGTTACCGTCATAGCGCGCCCCGAGAGGCGCGGCGATACCGGGCGTCAGCTCAGTCATTGCGCCTCCCGCAGCAGGTAGATGGTCGCCAATGGCGGTACGGTCACGCTGATCGAATGCTCGCGGCCGTGGTTGCCTATCGGTTCAGACACCACGCGGCCCTGATTGCCGGTATTGCTGCCGTGATAATGATGCGAGTCGGTATTGAGGATTTCCCGGTATTCGCCGGCACGCGAAATGCCGATGCGATAATGATGGCGCGGTACCGGAGTGAAGTTGCTGACGGCAATCAGCTCATTACCCTGCGAATCGTAACGGGCAAAGGCGAACACCGAGTTGTCGTGGTCGTCCACCACCAGCCACTCAAAGCCGTCAGGGCGATAGTCGCGCTCATACAACGGCGCCTGCTGTTGATAGCAATGGTTGAGATCGCGCACCAGCCGTTGCACGCCGTGGTGCCAGCCGTCCAACCCTTCCAGCAGGTGCCAGTCGAGGCTGCTGTCGAAGTTCCATTCGCGCCCCTGGGCAAATTCGCAGCCCATAAACAGCAGCTTCTTGCCCGGATGCGCCCACATAAAGCCGTAGTAGGCGCGCAGGTTGGCAAACTTCTGCCAGGCATCGCCGGGCATGCGGTCGAGCACCGATTTCTTGCCATGCACCACTTCGTCATGGGAAATCGGCAGCACAAAGTTCTCGGTGTAGGCGTACAACATGCCGAAAGTCATCTGATTGTGATGATATTTACGGTGCACCGGGTCGCATTTCATGTAGTTAAGCGTGTCGTGCATCCACCCCAGGTTCCATTTGTAATGGAACCCCAGGCCATTGGATTCCGGCGGCAGCGTCACCCCTGGGTAATCGGTGGATTCTTCCGCCAGCGTCACCGCGCCGGGACGCTCCTTGCCGACGGTGTGGTTGGTATAACGCAGGAAGGCGATGGCCTCCAGGTTCTCGTTACCGCCGTAGTAATTCGGCACCCATTCGCCGTCAGCGCGGCTGTAATCACGGTAGATCATCGAGGCTACCGCATCGACGCGCAGCGCATCTATGCCATAACGCTCCAGCCAGTAAAGGGCATTACCTGCCAGATAATTACGCACCTCGTTGCGGCCATAGTTATAGATCAGGGTATTCCAGTCCTGATGAAAGCCTTCGCGCGGATCGGCGTATTCATACAGCGCGGTGCCGTCGAAGTTCGCCAGGCCATAGGCGTCGCTGGGAAAATGCCCCGGCACCCAGTCGAGGATCACGTTAATGCCGGCCCGATGCGCCGCAGCCACAAACGCCTTAAAGTCAGCCGGAGTGCCGAAACGTCGGGTCGGCGCGTACAGACCTAGAGGCTGATAACCCCAACTGCCGTCAAACGGGTGCTCGTTAATCGGCAGCAGCTCGATATGGGTGAATCCCATGTCCTTGACGTAATCAATCAGCTGCACGGCCAGTTCGCCGTAGCTGAGCCAGAAATTATCGTCGGTGTGGCGGCGCCACGAGCCAAGATGCACTTCGTAGATAGAAATCGGGCGGTCAAAATCATTGGCCCGCTGACGTTGCGGGGTGTTTTCTACCACCTCAGGCAACGGAGTGACCAACGACGCGGTGTCCGGTCGCATCTGCGCTTCAAATGCGTAAGGATCGGCCTTGAGCTGGGTGTTGCCGTAGCAGTCGATGATTTCATATTTGTACAACTGCCCGACCTTCACGCCCGGCAGAAACAGCTCCCAAATGCCATTTTCACGACGCAGACGCATCGGATGGCGGCGTCCGTCCCAAAAGTTGAATTCCCCCACCACCGAGACTCGCTGGGCGTTGGGTGCCCAGACGGCAAAACTGACGCCTTCGACGTCATCGAGCGTGGCAAGATGAGCACCCAAACGTTCATAAGGACGCAAATGGGTCCCTTCAGCCAACAGCCAACTGTCGATATCCTGCAGCAGGGTGCCGAAGCGGTAGGGATCGTCGACGATCTGTTGGTGATCGTGCCAGCGCACATCAAACTGATAGCGGAACGGCGTTTTACGGCGCGGCACCGTGGCGCTGAAAAAACCCCGCTCATCATCACAGTTCAGCTGCACCAATCGGCGGCCGGTTTGCTGATCCCGCAGCCAGACTTCGCTGGCGTCAGGCAACAGCGCACGCACCTGCAGGCCGTTATCGACCGCATGCATGCCAAGCAGGGAAAAAGGATCGGCAGAGTTGCCGGAGAAAAGCTGATCAATCACGTCACGATCGGGAAGTACAGGCATAGTCTTCTTCCTAAGATTAAGAGCATGATTTATAAGAGGCCACGCAGCCCATCGCCTTTCAGGTTACAGCGGCGTTGGCTGTACCTTGAGATCCACAGGGCGTAACGCTTAATCCATAGCCGTTTTGGTTATCATGCAATTCATTCGGTTTCTAAAGCGTGATTACAGTCGGTTATTGATCAATTTTCACCCTACCGACCCGAATACCGCTCTTTATGCTTATTTTTGGTGCTGGCGAAAATTTATCCGCCAGCCCTTTAAGCATAGCTAATGTCAGTTAAAAACATTGCCGCATTACCAGGAAAAAGCTTCATTAAGAAAACTGCCAGCCTGACAGCGTCTTTGCGCTGCTGCCCGCATGGTGAAGTGCCGATGGCTTGTGTGCTTTCTCCCCTTTGCAGCGACTTAGTCCATAGCGCGCCGAAACGGAGAAAAAGGAAGAAAATAAGGCTTTTGAGGGCTGAAAGAGCTCAGCCCTCGGGAAGTACAGTTCAGGTTACAGCAGGATACGCAGCATGCGGCGCAGCGGTTCAGCCGCACCCCACAGCAACTGGTCACCCACGGTGAACGCAGACAGGTATTCCGGCCCCATATTCAGCTTACGCAGACGGCCGACTGGCGTATTCAGCGTCCCGGTAACCGCAGCCGGCGTCAGTTCACGCATGGTCAGTTCACGGTCGTTCGGGATCACCCGCACCCAATCATTGTGGGTCGCCAGCATCTGCTCGATTTCCGGCAGCGAAACGTCTTTTTTCAGTTTCAGGGTGAATGCCTGGCTATGGCAACGCAACGCGCCAACGCGCACGCACAGGCCATCAACCGGGATCACGCTGCTGCTGTTGAGGATTTTGTTGGTTTCCGCCTGGCCTTTCCACTCTTCGCGGCTCTGGCCGTTATCGAGCTGCTTGTCGATCCATGGGATCAGGCTGCCGGCCAGCGGCACGCCAAAGTTATCGGTTGGCAGTTTGCCGCTGCGGGTGGCCGCAGTGACTTTACGTTCGATGTCCAAAATGGCCGATGCCGGATCCTGCAGCTCTTTCGCCACGTCTGCATGCAGCATGCCCATTTGAGTCAGCAGCTCACGCATGTGGCGCGCGCCGCCGCCGGAAGCGGCCTGATAGGTCGCAACGGATGCCCACTCGACCAGGTTGTTGGCGAACAGGCCGCCCAGCGACATCAGCATCAGGCTGACGGTGCAGTTGCCGCCGACAAAGGTCTTGATGCCTTTGTCCAGGCCCTGCTGAATCACGTCGCGGTTGACCGGGTCCAGAATGATAATCGCGTCATCCTGCATGCGCAGAGAAGAAGCGGCATCAATCCAGTAGCCTTGCCAACCGGTTTCACGCAGCTTCGGGTAAATTTCGTTGGTATAATCGCCGCCCTGGCAGGTAATAATGATGTCGAGCGCGCTCAGCGCATCAACATCGTAAGCATCTTGCAGCGTGCCCTGCTGGCCGCCGAATGCCGGCGCCGCAGAACCGTGCTGCGAAGTGGAGAAAAAGACCGGGCGAATGGCGTCGAAATCGCGCTCTTCCGTCATGCGCTGCATGAGTACGGAGCCGACCATTCCGCGCCAACCGATGAAACCAACGTTTTTCATATGACTGTCCTGCCTTGGAGGATGACTGCTATAAGTTGTGTGCACTATCTCTCCACCTTACAAAATGTCAGCGCAGGCGCAAAGTGAATTTATTCGATAGCTGAACGATTCTCAGCAATCCTTCTTATATACCCCGTTGTCTTTCAAGCCATCGGGGATGGGTTAGTGCGTGGGTCGGGATGGCCGACACGTTTTTCAGATGCAGAGGTAATGATGACAGAGATGATTTCCGTCACGGTGTTGCTGTTTTTAATCATGGATCCGCTAGGCAACTTGCCGATTTTCATGTCGGTACTCAAACATCTGGAACCACGCCGACGCCGGGTGGTGGTGATCCGCGAATTGCTGATCGCCCTGTTGTTAATGCTGATATTCCTGTTCGCCGGCGAGAAAATTCTGGCGTTCCTCAACCTGCGAACCGAAACCGTGTCCATTTCCGGCGGGATTATTTTGTTTCTGATCGCCATCAAAATGATTTTCCCTACGCAGGAGGGCAACAGCAGCGGGCTTTCCGCCGGGGAAGAACCCTTCCTAGTCCCGCTCGCCATCCCACTGGTCGCCGGGCCTTCGATTCTGGCGGCGCTGATGCTGCTCTCGCACCAGTATCCGAACCAGATTTCACATCTGGTAGTGGCGCTGCTGATTGCCTGGGGGATTTCTGCCGCTATTTTGCTGATGTCGGACTTGTTCCTGCGCCTGCTGGGCAGTAAAGGCGTGAGCGCGCTGGAAAGGCTGATGGGGCTGATTCTGGTGATGCTGTCGACCCAGATGTTCCTGGACGGCGTGCGGGCTTACATGAAGCTGTAGTGAATAAACGGGCGCCTGTGCGGCGCCGGCTTAGGGTGGCAGCCCGGATTACTGGGCTGCAACATGCCGAATATAGGCAAGAGTATCGGCGACTACGCCATCCAGCGGCTGATCGATATCAATCGCCTGCACATCCGGCTCCTGCGCGCCCGGCTCTTCCAGGGTGGCAAATTGGGAAACCAGCATCTGCGGCTTGAAGAAATGCCCTTTGCGCTGCTTCAGGCGCTCTTCAATCACCGCCTTGTCACCCTTCAGATAGATGAAATGCAGGTTGCGGTTGCCTTCACGCAGACGGTCGCGATAGCTTTTTTTCAGCGCCGAACACACCAGCAGAGAGACGTCATTGGTGCGTTCCATGGCAAAGATAGCGTCATTCAATGCGGCCAACCACGGGGCGCGATCGTTATCGTCCAGCGCATGCCCGGCGGCCATTTTGTTAATGTTGGCGCGCGGGTGCAGGTAGTCTCCGTCCAGCATCGCGGCATGAGCTTCATGGGCAACGGCGCTGGCGACGGCAGACTTTCCGCTGCCTGAAACGCCCATCAAAATAAATACGTGGTGCTGTGGATTACTCATAATGTCATGCCCTTACGGAGTCAGATGTACGTTCTGGCAACGGGATACGCCGCCTGCGCCATCAAATGCGCCCCAAACTCAAAAGAATGTCCGACACCCCCACGGGGTGCCGGATAACCTCGCTATTCCCTTTGCATTTCAAGTGGCAGTCAACGCTGCGCCAACCTGAAAAACGACAGGAATATTAGACCACCGTCGCCAGCAGCAAACACCCTACCAGGCCGCAGACGGAAATGATGGTTTCCAGCACCGACCAGGACTTGATGGTTTCCATGATGCTCAGGTTGAAATACTCCTTGAACAGCCAGAACCCCGGATCGTTGACGTGAGAGAAAATCACGCTGCCTGAACCGACCGCGATCACCATCAGCTCCGGGCTGACGCCGGTAGTGGCGATCAACGGGGCCACGATGCCGCCGGCGGTGATCGCCGCCACGGTAGCGGAACCCAGCGCCAGACGCAGCGCAGCCGCAATCGACCAGGCCATCAGAATAGGTGAGACGTTGCTGCCTTCCATCAGGGCGGCAATGTATTTCTCCACGCCGCTGTCGACCAGTACCTGCTTGAACGCGCCGCCACCGCCGATGATCAACAGCATCATGGCGATAATTTTGATGGAGTCGGTGATGGTCCCCATCACTTCATCCATAGTACGGCCGCGGTTCAAGCCAAAGGTGAAGATAGCGATCAGTACCGCAATCAACGTCGCCATCACCGGATCGCCGAAGAACTCGGCAAAGCGCAGCAGGCTATGGCCCTTCGGCAGCACCATTTCCGCTACCGCACGCAGCGCCATCAGGATCACCGGCACCAACGAGGTGGCAACGCTGATGCCAAAGCTTGGCATTTCTTCTTCGGTGAAGATTTTTGGGTTATACAGGCCTTCAGGAACCGGCTTGTCGATGCCTTTCAGGAAGCGGGCGTAGACAGGACCGGCCAGGATCACCGTCGGAATGGCCAGCAGCGTGCCGTACAGCAGGGTTTTACCCATATCGGCATGGAAGATGGTGGCGATCGCCGTTGGGCCAGGGTGCGGCGGCAGGAAACCGTGGGTCACCGACAGCGCAGCCGCCATCGGCACGCCGACATACAGCAGCGGCACGCGTGCAGACGCGGCGATACTGAAGACCAGCGGCAGTAGCAGCACGAAGCCAACTTCATAGAACAGCGCAAAACCGACGGTAAAACCGGTCAGTACCACCGCCCATTGAATGTATTTTTGACCGAACTTCTCGATAAGCGTAGTGGCGATGCGCTGGGCGCCGCCGCAGTCCGCCAGCAGCTTGCCGAGCATGGCACCGAAGCCCATGATCAGCGCCAGGCTGCCCAGGGTGCCGCCCACGCCGGCCTTGATGGAGCCGATCACTTTATCGACTGGCATACCCTGAGCGATACCCACCGCCAGAGCAACCAGAACCAGAGAGATAAAGCCGTTCAGCTTAAAGCGGATCATCAGCAGCAACAGCAGCGCGACGCCGCCTGCAACAATCACTAATGGCATAATTTTTCTCCAACCTTTTTATCGCAGACTCTCTTTACGATAGGCCGTAAAGCGCGCGTTTGTTGTATTTTTAGGCTCTTCCCGGTGTTAGAAGACGAGCTGTAGGTGGTGCTGAGTCAAGGGTTCTATTTCTCCCTGTAGCGACCCTATCGCGCCGCCACAAGGTCATTGACCTCGTTGTTACCGGTATCATGATACCGGTAACAACAGCAGTGTCGGAACCGGGTAACGGGCTAAAATTCGCGTTCTGGGATAGAGATCAAACTTATGGGGGTAACGCGCGGTGGGCTTACAGATGACTAGCAAAACGCGCCGGGCGGCGCGATTTTCAAATTAAAATTGATGAAACAAAGAGTTAAAAGCGATCAGATGCTGCCGCCGGGGATCACGGTAAAACCGACGTCCACCATGCGCGGGCTGACCGTTTCGCCCCGCAAACGCGCCAACAGGCGTTCAGCCCCGATCTGCCCCATACGTTCACGCGGCGTCAGGACGCTCGCCAGTTTTGGCACCATCACCTGACCGATATCGTGGCCGTGGAAACCGGCAATCGCCATATCTTTGGGGATCGACAGCCCTTGGCGCTGGCACTCAAAGGTCGCGCCAATCGCCAGGTCATCGTTGGTGCAGAAAATACTGTCGATCTGCGGATAATCGCGCTGCGCCTGACGCAGCAGTTCGCCACCGGCGGAATAGGACGACGAACGCGCGGTCATGACGCTGTACGGCTCGAGACCGGATTCACGCATCGCCTGTTCATAGCCCTGTTGCTTGATAATGGTACGTTCATCCTGACGCGCCCCGAAATACACCACGTGGCGATGACCGTGCGCGATGATTTGCTGGGTCATCTGGCGTGCCGCCTCAAAGTTGTTGAACCCCACGGCCAGGTCAATGCACGGTGAAACGCAGTCCATCAGTTCGACAACCGGGATCCCTGCCACCTCAATCATCTTCATGGTGCGCGGCGTATGGTGGCGTTCAGACAGGATCAGCCCATCAATGTTGTAAGACAGCAGCGAGGTCAGGCGCTGTTCTTCGCGCTCCGGCAAATAGCCGTAGTGCGCCAGCATGGTCTGGTAATTGTGCGCATCGGTGACGCTCTCGATGCCGCGCAGCACTTCAGCAAACACCTGGTTGGTCAACGACGGCAGCAATACGCCAATGGCGCGACTGGTGGAGTTGGAAAGGATATCCGGCGCACGGTTGGGAATGTAGCCCAGCTCATCCAGCGCGACGGCAATTTTTTGCTGCAAGATGGCAGAAACCTGCTCGGGATTACGCAGATAACGGCTCACCGTCATCTTGGTAACGCCAACCTTGTCTGCGACATCTTGAAGTACCGGCCGTTTTTTCTTCATTATCAATGAACTGGCTAACCGTGAATGGGTGCTCATTTTAGCAAAAAAAAACCGCTGCCGATATTGTTGGTTATCGGACGTCACAACGCAAAAAGGGCTCACTGTGTGAGCCCTAAGACTGATGGCGAACCTGCGAAAAGGCTAAACCGGTAGGGGTCGAACATGTTCGACCCGATTTAACCCATTGATTATGCTATTGGGCGCAGCATGCAGCGCCCCTACTATTAAACAACAGAGCACTTTGTCAACGGCCTGAGGGCTCACAGTGTGAGCCCTCAGTATTTACCGCTTTATCAGACCGGCGGCAGATCGAACAGCAGAATTTCACTGTCTTCATCGGCATGAATCGACAGCGCAGTTTCATCCCACACCGCGAAAGCATCGCTGGTGCCGGCCTGCTGACCATTGACCACTACCTTGCCACGCACCACCTGGATCCACACGCGACGACCGGCTTCAATCGGGCATTCTGCCTGTTCGTCTTGCTTCAATGCCCAGCGGGACAACGTCATGTCCTGGAACACTTTCAGTGAACCGTCGCGCGCATCCGGCGACAACACCAGTTGGCGGCCCTGTGGCGCATCAAACATGCGTTGCTCATAGCGCGGCTCCAGCCCGACCCGATCGGGAATGATCCAAATCTGGTACAGGTGCAACGGACGATCGTTATTGCCGTTGTACTCGGAGTGACGCACCCCGGTGCCGGCACTCATGATCTGAAACTCACCGGCCTGGATCTGCTCTTTATTGCCCATGCTGTCCTGATGCTCTACTGTGCCGCTCAGCACGTAGGTCAGGATTTCCATGTCTTTATGCGGGTGGGTGCCAAAACCCTGCCCTGCGTCGATCACGTCTTCGTTGATCACCCGCAGCGCCGAGAAGCCCATAAAATCGGCATCGTAATAGTTGGCAAAGGAGAAGGTGTGCCAGCTATCCAGCCAACCATGATTGGCATGACCGCGATCTTCTGCCTTACGTAGATAAATCATATTCAACTCTCCTCAATGTTTTTTACAGTCTAGTCCTGGCAGCAGAATATGAAAGCGTAAAAAACTCATCCCTCTGTTCAAAAATTTAGATGGAGTTGCGAAGCCATTGGCAGGGAATTTGTTGAAGGCGGGTGAGCTGAAAACAGGCAAAAAAAAAGCCAGCACCCGAGCTGGCTAAGTAATACTTGGAAGCAATGTGAGCAATGTCGTGCCTTCGCAGCGAGGGTATCAAAGGTTGATACTCTCCCCGGAACGCATCGCAATAATAATCATTATCATTCGCACCTGTAAAGCGTTTTTTTAACCAATCCGGAATAATATTGACTCGACACAATAAACCGATAAATTCAGAGGTTATTCAACCGGTAAGCCAAAGGAGCAGCGTAATGAGTGAAATCGTAGTTCGTCACGTGGAAACGGCAGATGCACAGGCCCTGCATCAACTCTATTCTCAGCCGAAGGCTTACCGTGACACGCTACATCTTCCGCTACCGTCGGTCGAACTATGGCACAAGCGCCTCGCCAACCTCGAACCGGGCACGCATAGCCTGGTGGCCTGCATCGACGGACAGATTGTCGGTCAGTTGAGCGTGATGCTGAATCAGCGTGTGCGCCGCCGCCACGTGGCGACCTTTGGCATCGGCGTCGATGATCACCACCACGGCAAAGGTGTCGGCAGCAGCCTGATGAAGGCGATGATTGACCTGTGCGACAATTGGGCAGACATCGAACGCATCGAGCTGACGGTATTTACCGATAATCAGGCGGCCATCGCGCTATACCGCAAGTTCGGTTTTGAAATCGAAGGGACCAGCCGCGCTTACGCCATGCGCGACGGCGTACTGGTAGATTCTTACCATATGGCTCGCTTTCGCAGTGAACAGCAGAAAAAATCAGCCTCATGAGTGAGATAAAAAGTGAACCAGGGGCGGCAAAGCGCCCCTTCACCGTCAGCCGTCGCACCTTCGTGCAAACGCTGGCCTGCGTAACGGGTGCTATCGGCATCCTCTCTCCCACCACCTTCCTGGGGGCCGCAATGCCAAGTTCTCCCGCCGTTCGAACCGGCGCCCGTAACCTAATTACCGACGTGCCCGGCCTGAAGGTCGGGGTCGCTCAGGACAGCCGGGTGCGTACCGGCACCACGGTGATCCTGCCGGATAGCCCGGCGATCGCCGCCGTCGATGTGCGCGGTGGCGGCCCGGCAACCCGCGAAACCGATGCGCTGGGGGAAGACAATCTGGTACAAACCCTTGATGCACTGGTGCTGAGCGGCGGTTCGGTGTATGGCCTGGCGGCGGCAGATGGCGTCGCAGCCTGGCTGGGGCAACAGGGGCGTGGTTACGCCCTGCGTCCGGCACCGGGCGTACCGGTCTCTCCCATCGTACCCACCGCCTGCCTGTATGATCTAAGCAACGCCGGCGATAAAAACTGGCAGCTCGCCCCGCCCTATCGCCAATTGGGGATAGAGGCCGCCGGCAAGGCCGGCCACGACTTCCCGCTCGGCACCGTTGGCGCTGGCTATGGTGCCATGACCGGCATGGGCAAGCTGAAAGGCGGGCTGGGTTCGGCGTCGATCGTGGCGACCAATGGCGCTACCGTCGGCGCACTGGTGGCGGTCAATAGCCTGGGATCGGTCGTCGCCCCCGGGACCCGTGCCTTCTGGGCGACGCCTTATGAAATCGACGGCGAGTTTGGCAACGGCGGTGCCGCAGCGCTGGCGCAGTTACATGGCCAGGGCGAAGACTGGATGCCAGAAGAACCGACGGGCGGCAGGAAGAACACCACCCTGGCTTGCATCGCCACCGATCTGGCGTTGACCCGGGTGGAGCTGAAACGCGTGGCGATGATGGCGCAGGACGGCATGGCACGCGCCATCCGCCCGCTACACAGCCCGTTCGACGGCGATGTGGTGTTTGCCTTATCCACCGGGCAGCGTGAGGTACAAGGCAGCCGAGAGCTGGCGGTGCTGCAGATAGGTGCACTGGCGGCGGACACCCTGGCACGTGCCATCGCCCGTGGTGTCTATGCGGCGACCCCATGGCCCGGCGGACAGGTAACCACCTGGAAAACCCTCGCCTGACGTTGCCAATAAAAAAGGGCGCATCGATGACTCGAGCGCCCCTTGCCGATCGCCTGCGAATTAAATGCCGGCGGTCTCTTTAATATAACGGCGCGCCTTCACCGCATACTCAAACGGGTTGGCCAGCGCCGGATCCTGCTCGGCCTCCACCACCATCCACCCTTTGTAACCGCGCTCATCCAGCAGTTTAAACACCGGACGGAAGTCGATCACCCCATCACCCGGCACGGTAAAGGTGCCTTTCTTCACGCCGTCGAGGAAGCTGAGTTTGTTGGCCTTTACCTCGGCCACCACGTCGTCACGCACATCTTTCAGATGCACATGGTTAATACGCGGCAGGTATTTTTCCAGTATCGCCATCATCGCCTGCTGGCTGCCTTCTGAATAGTAAGCATGGCCAGTATCAAACAGCAGGTAGACGTCGTCGTTCACCATGCTCATGTAGCGGTCGATCTCGGCGGTAGTTTGAATGCCGGTACCCATATGGTGGTGCAGACAAACCTGCATGCCCTTGCCGGCAGCAATCTTGGCCAGCTCATTGTAGCCATCGGCCACTCGCTGCCACTCTTCATCGCTGAAATACGGCTTCTCTTCGAACACCCCTTTGGTGGTGCCCTGAATGCTTTTGCTCTGCTCGGAGCAGCCAATCACCTTGGCACCCATCGCATGCAGGAAATTCATATGGTTAATAAATTCATCAATGGTTTTTTCTTTCAGACCATCGGCGAAGAAGGTGCTGAACCAGGCGTTGCAGATTTGAATGCCGCGGATATCCAGCATCGGCTTGAGCACCGCCGGATCGCGCGGATACTTGCTGCCCACTTCGCTGCCGGTAAACCCGGCCAGCGCCATTTCACTGACGCACTGCTGGAAAGTGTTCTCTTTGCCCAGGTCGGGCATGTCGTCGTTGGTCCAGCCAATCGGGGCGATGGCCAGTTTTACGTTGTCTTTATTCATTTTCAGCCTCAATCATAGGAGCAGCACGCCGGTGATTTCACACCCACGCAACCGAGAAATTTATTTACCCAACAGCTCTTTTTCGATGCGCTCTCGGGTCGCTACCGCCTGAGTTTTCATTCGTTCCGGATAGCCAAACAGCGAGGTGCAGATAATGGATTCGCCGCCCACCTTAAAATTACGATTGGCAAACTCCATATCGCGCAACGTCTGGAACAGGGCATCGAAATCCACTTCCCCTTCGCCGATACCCATATGCTGGTGCACGGCGGCGTCTACACCCGGCGGGTTGACGATATAGCGGCAGTGCTTGGTATGGTTCATGGTGTCGGCGATCAACACGTGCGAGAGATCGTCACCGGCATATTTCAGCATGCCGGCCACGTCGCCCTGACCTTTGTCGTAGTAGAAGGTGTGCGGCACGCTGTAGAGATACTTCACGTGATCGCTGCGTAACGACTTGACGATATCGGCGGTTTCGTTGCTCAGCTCGCAGAAATCCCACGGGTGCGATTGGATTTCCATGCGGATGCCTTCGCGCTCGATAATCGGCAGTAACTCCTCCATTGAGCGGTACCACAGTTCTTCACAGATCTCCGGCTCATTGGGGTTACCCGCCAGCTCGGTATTGATCACCTGCACGCCCATTTCCACTGCGATTTCAATCATCCGGCGCCAGTTTTTGACCGCCGCCTGGCGGCGATCTTCGCCCGGACCGGACCAGCGATACACCACGATAAACGAGGAAATCTCCACGCCGGTGGCCTTCAGCGCATTTTTGTATTCCGCCATCACTTCGCGCCCGGCTTTCGGATGCTTGTAGAACGGATTGATCTGCGGGTGTGGTGACTGCTCAATATACTGATAGCCCCAGTCCGCCACCTGCTCAACCATTTTGGTGATGCCAAGGTCCCTGATGACATCCACATCAAAAGCGATCTTCATGGTCATTCCTCTTTAAACGTAAGTGCGGCGCTCAACCCATCAGTTGCCGTAAAAAGCCGGGCGCGGCGGCAAGGTCACCGGCACAATTTCACCGCTGAGTTGCGCGGCCACGCAGGCGTCGGCAGTGACAGAAGCGGCATAACCATCCCAGGCGGAAGGCCCGGTCAGCTTGCCGGCCAAGACGTCATTGATAAAGCCTTGCAGCTCGACGTCATAAGCATCGATAAAGCGGTCTTTCCAGTCGGTCAGAATTTCGGTAGACAGTCGGGCGCCGCTGCGCATCTGCACCGAAGACGGCTCTGGCAGCTTGGCAATGCCGGTTTCACCCACCACCTCACACTGGATGTCATAGCCGTATTGGCAGTTAACGAAAATTTCGACGTCGATGCGCGTGCCTTTGGCGGTTTCGAACAGCACAATTTGCGGATCTTTCAGGTGCGGGAACGCCTTGGGGCTTTTACGCGGGAACACGACCTGCACCGAGACATAGTCGTCATCCAGCAGCCAGCGCAGCACGTCAATCTCGTGGATCAGGGTGTCGGTGATCGCCATATCCGTGGTGTAAGCTTCGCCGACGGTCGGGTTGCGGTGTGCGCAGTGCAGCATCAGCGGTTCGCCAATTTGCCCGCTGGTCAGCACCTGTTTTAATGCGCGGTAACCCTGATCGTAAGGGCGCATAAAGCCGACCTGCACCAGACGTTTACCGTGTTTCGCTTCGGCCTCGACGATGTTTTTGCAGCCCTGAGCGGTAACCGCCAGCGGCTTTTCACAGAATACCGGCTTACCGGCAGCAATCGCGGCCAACACGAACTCTTCGTGACTCGGGCCCCAGGAAGTGACCAGCACCGCCTGCACGTCCGCCGCATTGACCAGATCGTGGCCGTTGTCATACACCTTGGCGTCCAGCTTCAGGTCGCTCACCACCTTGGCGGCGCTGTCGCGATTGATGTCGTTGACCGCCACGATACGGCTGCCCTGCAACACTTTGCTGCAGCGGCGAATGTGATCCCGACCGATTGCGCCGGTGCCAATAACCCCAATGTTCAATGTCATTTTCGTTATCCTCTTCAAATAGTTGCGGCAGACGCAAGGTCTGGGTAATCAAACGGGATCCTGATCAGTAGTCGCGGGCCTTATCGATGTTTTCCTGCAGCTTGCGGGCCACGGCGACGATTTTTTCGCTGTTGGCAACCTGGGCACCGCCCACGCGCCACCAGCTGAGATATTTGTGCACCATGGTTTTTGGCAGCACCTTGATGTCCAGCAGGGTCGACACGGTTTGCCGACGGGCATCGGCCAGCGCTTCGATCAGCTGCTGCTCGGTGGTCACGCTGTAGGTCTTGCAACCGTAGGCCGCAGCCAGCATGGCAAAGTTGACCGGCACCAAATTGCCGTCGAGCTTGCCGCCCTGCGGGTTGCGGAAGCGGAACTCGGTGGTGTAGCTGTCCATGCCGTGTTCCATCTGCAGGTTGTTGATGCAGCCGTTGGTCATGTTGTCGAGCAGCACCACGTTGATTTTGCAGCCTTCCTGAATCGAGGTGACCAGTTCGGAATGCAGCATCATAAAGGCGCCGTCGCCGACCATCGCATACACCTCGCGGTTCGGCTCAGCCAGCTTGACCCCCAGCGCGGCATTGACCTCGTAGCCCATACAGGAGTAGCCGTATTCCACGTGATAACCCTGCTCGCCGTGGTTGTGCCACACCCGTTGCAAATCACCCGGCAGGCTGCCGGCGGCGGCGACGATCACGCTGTCCTGCGGCAGATGCTGGTTCAGTACCCCCAGCACCCGGCTTTGGGTTAACAAGGAGTCGGTCTTTTCGATAAATTCGGCAAACACGCGGTCACGATCGAGGTGATCGTCAATTTCAGGAACAAAACCTTCTCCGGTGTATTCCACCGCATAAACCCGGGCGGTTTCCTGCTGTTGCGCGCTGCGTGCGTCGGCAATGGCATTGCCCCAACCGGCGCGATAATCTGCCTGTGCCAGCCGTTCGCTCAGTGCGGACAGCGCTTCGCGGGCATCGGCCAACACCTGCACGCCGTCGAGCTTGCCGGCGTCAAAAGCGCTGACGTTAATATTGAGGAAATCGACGTCCGGATGCTGGAACAGCCATTTTGACGAAGTGGTGAAGTCGGTATAACGGGTGCCCACGCCAATCACCAGATCGGCCTGACGGGCCAGTGTATTCGCCGCCAGACAGCCGGTTTCACCGATGCCCCCCAGGTTGAATTCATGGCTGCTAGGCACCGTGCCTTTGCCCGCCTGAGTTTCGGCAAACGGGATGTGGAAACGCTCGGCGAAGTCACGCAGCGCCTGGCCGGCCTGCGAGTATTTCACCCCGCCACCGCACACCAGCAGCGGGCGACGTTTAGCGGTCAGCAGCGCCAACGCATCCTCCAGCATGCCGGCGGTCGCCGGGCGGCGATCGAGCCGATGCACACGCTTTTGGAAGAAATAGTCCGGGTAGTCATAGGCTTCGCCCTGCACGTCCTGCGGCAGGCACAGCGTCACCGCGCCGGTTTCCGCCGGATCGGTCAGCACGCGCATCGCATTGATGCAGGCGCTCATCAGCTGTTCAGGGCGCACTATGCGGTCCCAGTACTTGCTCACCGCACGGAAGGCGTCATTGGTGCTGATGCTGAGATCGTAGGACTGTTCAATCTGCTGCAGCACCGGGTCCGGCTGGCGTGAGGCGTAAACATCGCCCGGCAGCAGCAATAAAGGAATGCGGTTGGCGGTGGCGGTCGCGGCGGCGGTGATCATATTGGCGGCGCCGGGCCCGACGGAAGAGGTGCAGGCATAGATCTGCTGACGCAGCTTCTGCTTGGCGAAGCCGGTCGCTGCGTGGGCCATACCCTGCTCGTTACGCCCCTGATGCACCACCAGCTCACCGCTGTCCTGCTCCAGCGCCTGCCCCAGACCGAGGACGTTGCCGTGGCCGAAAATCGCAAAGATGCCTTTGACGAATTTGGTTTCCACGCCGTCGACCAACAGGTACTGGTTGTCGAGGAACCTGACGAGTGCCTGTGCCATGGTTAACCGGATCTTGCCCATTTACTCACCCTTTTAGATTAGTCTCGCCCGCGCCGGCACCAGCTGCATGCCGAACCAGATAAGCTGTGTGATACTCGCCGTCAGCAAGCGCTGTGTCCTGCTTAAGCCGACAACCTGAAACGTGTTGGGATTATAAACAAATATATTTTTCATAAAATCACATTACAGAAGAAACATTTCATTTTGCGATAAAGATCCCATAATGATGAAAACCCCGTTTCATCCATGCCTTTAGAATTCACTGACTTAGCCACCCTTTCACCCGTTGAGGCATCCGCTCAACACCGCCTGAACTCACAGCAACCCTTGGCACCATCAGCCTGTGACACCAAGGATACCCTTGCCGCCCCTCGGCGTTTTCACCTCAGGGCGGGCGGGGTTTTCGATGCCCTTTACCGTTGTAGCAACGGGGTTTTAAATGCATCACATTTTTGGGGTGTAAATTTCATTCAATCTTGAAATTGAAATTTTTATTCCTCATACTCCAAAAATGCTTCGCAGTCGGGGTTTCGCTTAATACAGAAGGAAACGGGTATGGCTACACAAGAAAAACAGCTTGATGTCATTTGTCTCGGGCGTATCGCCGTCGATTTCTATGCACAGCAAATCGGCGCACGCCTGGAAGATGCCAGCACATTCTCAAAATATCTCGGCGGCTCTTCCGGCAATGTGGCTTACGGCACGGCCATTCAGGGTCTGAAGTCCGGCATGCTGGCCCGCGTCGGCGACGAACATATGGGCCGTTTCCTGCGCGAAGAACTGCAACGCGTTGGCGCCGACACCCAAAGCCTGATTACCGACCCCCAGCGCCTGACCGGCCTGGTGATCCTCGGCATAAAAGATCAGGAAACCTTCCCGCTGATTTTCTACCGCGAAAACTGCGCCGATATGGCGTTGACGCCGGACGATATCGACGAGGCCTACATTGCATCGTCACGGGCATTGGCCATTACCGGCACCCACCTGTCGCATCCGAACACCCGCGCGGCAGTGTTGAAGGCGCTGGAATACGCCCGACGCCACGGTCTGCGCACCGCGTTGGATATCGATTATCGGCCGGTGCTGTGGGGCCTGACATCGCTGGGCGACGGTGAAACCCGTTTCGTCGAGTCAGAAAAAGTGACCCGCGAACTGCAAGAAGTGCTGCATCACTTTGATCTGATCGTCGGCACCGAAGAAGAGTTTCATATTGCCGGCGGCAGCACCGATACCCTGACCGCGTTGAAAAACGTGCGCAAGGCGACCCAGGCCACGCTGGTTTGCAAACGCGGCGCCCAGGGCTGTTCGGTATTTGAAGCGGAGATCCCGACAAGCTGGCAACAGGTCAAACTGCACTCCGGCGTAAGGGTTGAGGTACTGAACGTACTGGGTGCGGGCGATGCCTTTATGTCCGGCCTGCTGCGCGGTTACCTGAACGATGAAGGTTGGGATCAGGCCTGCCGCTATGCCAATGCCTGCGGCGCACTGGTGGTTTCGCGTCACGGCTGTGCGCCGGCGATGCCGACCAAGCAGGAACTGGATGACTACCTGCAGCGCGAGCAGGAAGTGAAACGTCCGGATCGCGATGCGCGGCTTAACCATCTGCACCGGGTCACTACACGCAAACAGCAGTGGCCGGAGCTGTGCGTGTTCGCTTTCGACCACCGCAAACAGCTGGCGGACATGGCGCGAGAAGCCAACGTCAGCGAGGAGCGCATTCCCAAACTGAAAACCCTGCTGCTGACCGCGGCGCAACAGGCCGCCGAGGTTGCCGGGTTGCAGGGCAACAGCGGCATTCTGGCCGATACCACCTATGGGCAGGCGGCGCTGAACAGCATCACCGGGCAGGGCTGGTGGATTGGCCGACCGATCGAGCTGCCCAGTTCACGCCCGCTACGACTGGAGCACGGCAATATTGGCTCGCAGCTGATCGACTGGCCGCAGGAGCACGTGGTGAAGTGCCTGGTGTTTTACCATCCGCATGACGCCGCCGAACTGCGTCGCGAGCAGGATGAACTGATTGCCGACGTGTATCGCGGTTGCTGCAAGTCCGGCCACGAACTGTTGCTGGAGGTGATCCTGCCGGAAAGCAACGCCGACAAGGCCGAAAGCTACTATCTGGAGATGCTGCAATATTTTTACACGCTGGGCATCAAGCCCGACTGGTGGAAATTGCCGCCGCTGAGCGCAGAAAATTGGCAGCGGGTGGGGGCTTTGATAGAGGCGAACGATCCATTCTGCCGTGGCGTATTGATACTGGGGCTGGACTCACCGGAAGAAACGCTGAAGGCCGGTTTCGCCGCGGCGGCAG
Source organism: Serratia sp. GW822-FHT06E05 (assembly GCF_058799445.1). Classification (NCBI taxonomy): domain Bacteria; kingdom Pseudomonadati; phylum Pseudomonadota; class Gammaproteobacteria; order Enterobacterales; family Yersiniaceae; genus Serratia; species Serratia sp. GW822-FHT06E05. Next base: position 98,314 of record NZ_JBXALM010000011.1, on the reverse strand, counting down.
ACGCCCGTTGGGTAAAAGGTTTTGCCGTCGGCCGCACCATCTTCGGCCAGCCTTCACGCCGCTGGTTGCAGGGCGAACTGGATGACGCTGGCTTAATAGAGCAGGTGAAACAAAAATACCTGACGCTGATTGGCTTCTGGCGCCAATACCGCCCAACCTCTCACTCGTCTTAATCGACAAACCCTCCCCTTAAACGATTTTCGCCGCTTTAAGGGGATTTTTTTGCCGGTTTTCTGTGAAGTAACGCAACTTGCAATCGAATAAATCGCTTTTTGGTGAAATGAAACTTCCGCTCCATCTGTTAGAATGAGCTGTCAATAATTCAGGCGTCAGGCCAATACGCCTTAGCCCACACTGCGAGCCGAATGGATGAACAACCCAACTCAACTTTCGCTGTTACAGGACGAGATCCGCCACCGTTATGAAACGCTGAGCAAGCGTTTGAAACAGGTGGCGCGTTACATTTTGGATAACAGTAACAGCATTGCTTTCGATACCGTCGCCTCCATCGCCGCACAGGCCAGCGTCCCGCCGTCGACCCTGATCCGCTTTGCCAACGCGTTTGGCTTCAGCGGTTTCAACGAAATGAAACAGGTTTTTCGCCAGCACCTGATGGAAGAAACGGTCAACTATACCGAACGGGCCCGCCTGTTTCGCCAGACCTCTACCGACGATAACGTTGCGCCGGAAAAACCGGCGGAAATTCTTAACGTTTTCACCATGGTCAATGCTCAGGCCCTGCAACAGCTGGCGATGCAAACCAGCCCCGAGCAGTTGGATCGCGCGGTTGAGTTGCTGAACAACGCCGAAAATATCTACGTGATCGGTCTGCGTCGCTCATTCAGCGTCGCCTCGTACCTCACCTATGCCTTGCGTCACCTGGAGCGCCGAGCCTTTCTGATCGACGGTTTGGGCGGCATGTTTACCGAGCAACTCAGCATGGTGAAACCCAATGACGTCGTGATCGCCATCAGCTATTCGCCGTATGCGCAGGAAGCGTTGGAACTGGTGGAGTTGGGCGCCAAGCGTGGCGCACAGCAGATTGCCATTACCGACAGCCAGGTCAGCCCGCTGGCCGCCTTCAGCGACGTGTGCTTTGTGGTGCGCGAAGCGCAGGTGGACGGTTTCCGCTCCCAGGTCGCCTCTATGTGTCTGGCGCAAACCCTGGCGGTATCGCTGGCGCTGAATAACGCCAAAGAAGAGTAATACGTGCAGGATCAACAAGGCCCGGCTAGCCGGGCCTGATGCGAATTATTTCGCCGCTGGGTATCCGTCGCTATTAATCCAGGCGTGGTCTTTTTCCCAGGTGAATTTCCACAGGCGCACCGGCCCGGCCATCACGTTGAGATAGTAGTTGTCGTAACCGGCCAGCGTTGCCACCGGGTGGTAGCCGCGCGGCACCTTGACCACGTCGCGGTTATAGACCGCCATGCACTCGTCCAGCGACCTGTCGTCGGTATAGACCCGTTGCAGGCAAAAGCCCTGTTCCGGCTGGATCCGGTGATAGTAGGTCTCTTCCAGATAGGTTTCATCCGGCGAATCTTCCTGATCGTGTTTGTGGCTAGGGTAAGAGCTGGTATTGCCCTCATCCGTGTACACTTCCACCACCAACAGGCTGTCGGCCGGCGCGCTGTCCGGCAAGATATTGTGTACCAGACGCTGGTTGCGCCCTTTACCGCGCCGCTCTACGCCCACGTCTGCCGGGGTGATCAGCCGCGATGGCAGGTGCCCGTGGCTCGGCGCGCTGCAAACAGCCAACTCCAACGCACTTTCCGCGCGCACTTCAATTCGATCGTGATGCGGCACATACACCGCATAAGGCGGGGTGCGCTCAAACGGGCTCATCCGTTTACCGATGCTCGGGTATTCCGCTCGCAGGGTAGCGACAGAAGCGATACCGGCGACCAGCACCAGGCACAGTTCTTTGTCGCCGCTTTCCAACTGCAGCGACTGACCGGCTTCGAGACGATAGACGTCAAACCCGACAAAGCGCCAGTCGGCATTCTCCGGGGTGACGTGCTGGATGCGCCCCTCGGCATTTGGCTGCTGACATTTGGCGAGCAATGAAGACATGGTAATTCTCCCAATCAAGTATGAATAGACCCCAAATAATTGGCGTTGCATCATCGTAGGTGCGCTGCATGCTGCGCCCGCATTAATCGGGGCGAATTTATTCGCCCCCTACAGGGTGACTGGGCCAAATACACGCAGCCAACACAGATGCGGCTTCAAGTATGAAGGGTAGATGCACATACCCTATGGATTTCAAGTTGCAGCCAGGCGTCCAGCTCATTCATCCTCCGGAGCTTACTTAAGTAAGTGACTGAGGTGAATGACAAATCTGTCGGGAACAGATTTGAACGCTGCTTGCTGCGGCCCCGAAGGGGTAAGACCCACGGATGGGTCTTGTAAGCAGGTAACAACGCTGCGGCTTGAAAGACGACGGGTATAGTGCCTTAACCCAGCGTCGGCATACTGTATTCAGACACCGTTTGCTGCCCGGTTGGCCAGCGGGCGGTGGCGGTTTTCATCCGGGTGTAGAAACGCACGCCGTCGGTGCCGTGAACGTTTAATGCACCGAACACCGAGCGCTTCCAGCCACCAAAGCTGTGGAACGCCATCGGGACAGGCACCGGGACGTTGACCCCCACCATGCCGGCCTGCACTTCCTGCACGAACTGGCGCGCATAGTGACCGTTACTGGTAAAGATAGCGCTGCCGTTACCAAATTCATGGCTATTCACCGTATCGATGGCGGTCTGGTAATCCGGCACGCGGACAATGCCCAACACCGGCCCGAAGATCTCTTCACGATAGATACGCATTTCCGGCGTAACGTGGTCAAACAGGGTACCGCCAACGTAGTAGCCGTCCGGGTAACCCGCCACCTGATAGTTGCGGCCATCGGCCACCAGGGTAGCGCCCTCTTCCACGCCCAGATCGATATAACCCAGGACTTTCTTCTGGTGCGCCGAGGATACCAGCGGCCCCATCTCGTTTTCTTCGCCACCCTGTTTAAGCCCTGGACCAACGCGCAGCTGAGCGATCAGCGGCTTCAGTCTGGCAATCAGTTTATCGGCCGTGTCGTCGCCGACGACCACCGCCACCGGCAACGCCATGCAACGCTCGCCAGCCGAGCCGAATGCGCCGCCCATCAGGGCATTGACCGTCGCGTCCAGATCGGCGTCAGGCATGATGATGGCCTGGTTTTTCGCCGCGCCGAAGGCCTGCACCCGCTTGCCGTGGGCACTGGCGGTAGTATAGATATGTTCCGCCACCGCAGAGGAGCCGACAAAGCTCACCGCCTGAATGTGGGGATCGGTGCACAGCTGCGCGGCTTCTTCGTTTGCGCAATGCACCACATTGAATACGCCGTCCGGCAGCCCGGCTTCTTTCAGCAGTTCGGCCATGCGAACCGAGGCCGAAGGCACCAGCGCCGGGGGCTTGAGCACAAAGGTATTGCCGCAGGCCAGCGCGATAGGGAACATCCACATCGGCACCATCGCCGGGAAGTTGAAGGGAGTGATACCCGCGACCACGCCCAACGGCTGCATCAGCGAGAAGCTGTCAACGCCGCTGCCGACGTCCGCAGAATATTCGCCCTTGATCAGATGTGGAATGCCGCAGGCAAATTCCACCACTTCGATGCCGCGGGTCAGTTCGCCCAGCGCATCGGAATACACCTTGCCATGCTCGCTGACAATCAGCGCCGCCAGCTCGTCGCGATGCTGTTCCAGCAGCGCCTTAAAATTGAACATGATGCGCGCACGGCGCAGCGGTGTGGTGCGCGACCAGTCGGCAAATGCCTGGTGGGCCACGTCAATGGCCTGCTTCACCTCGGCGGCAGTGCTCTGCGTCACGCGGCGTTCAACCTGCCCGGAAGCCGGATTATGCACGTCGACGGTTTGATTGCTGCTGCTCAGGCACACCTGCCCGCCAATAAAGTTACCCACGGTTTTCATGTCTCACCCTCTTTTAAGTCCGCTGTCGCCTGACCGTCTGCGGCCGTAGCGTTTTCATCACACCGCTTGCCGGAGACTGCCCGCAAGCAGGCTAAATCCTGACCGGATGAAGCAAACTCTATTTCATTGAAAAAAAAGTTTCAAATAAATTATTTTAGAAAATTTGTTTTTAGTGCGGAAGGTCGCAGTTTTGCCACATCACTGTGCAAGGCCATTACATGCAGGAAAAAAAGCGGTCCCTGTGTTCACGTGCTAACGGCAGGGAATTAGCCCTGACTTTTATACAGAAACAGGCAGCCCACGGGGAAAGGCGACCCGGCCAGACGTTAAAGGATCGCGCGGTAACGCTTGAGGGGCATTTGCGGTTTTTTTTGAACTGGATCTAAAAATCAATATTTCATTATTCACTAATTATGAAATAAATGTTCTTGTTTACCGAAGCGTTAACTCGACTATCACCGCCTTAATGACAGGCAGGGTCCAACCCCTTCCGCCTCCTCTTCCCTACAACCAACAGCGCGGGTGGAAGCCAGGAAAAAAATCGGAGCAACACATGTCATCTCAGCGTAAGCATAATACCGGGTACATACTGCGAATATGCGGCATTGCGGCACTTGGCGGCATTTTGTTCGGCTACGACACCGCCGTGATCTCCGGCGCGATCGAATCCCTGAAAACCTATTTTAATCTCAGCCCCGCCGAAACCGGCTGGGCCGTTTCCAACGTGGTGATAGGCTGCGTGGTCGGTGCCTTTGCCGCCGGGCCACTGGCCGGGCGATATGGTCGTAAGAAGGCCCTGATGCTGGCGGCAGTGCTGTTCACCATTTCGGCAGTGGGTTCTTCACTGGCGCCAACTTTCACCTGGTTTGTGATTTACCGCATTATCGGCGGTTTGGCGGTGGGTATCGCCGCGACCGTTTCGCCGATGTACATGTCGGAAGTCTCACCCAAAGACATGCGCGGCCGTGCGCTCAGCATGCAGCAATTCGCCATCGTGTTCGGCCAAATCGTGATCTTCTACGTTAACTTCAAAATCGCCAGCATCGCCAGTGAAGCCTGGCTGGTGGAGATGGGCTGGCGCTGGATGTTCGCCTCCGGCGTGCTGCCCTGCATCCTGTTTTGCATTTTGGTATTTATCATTCCAGAGTCGCCACGCTGGAGCGTGATGGTCGGCCGGGACGATCAGGCGCTGGCGATGCTGACCAAAGTGTCCAACGCCGAACATGCGAAAAAAGTGCTGCAGGAAATCAAAGACTCGATAAAACAGGATCAACAAGCCAGCCAGAAAAAACTCAGCTATGCCGATAAACGGGTACGCTTCATTCTGTTCGTTGGCTGCATGATCGCCATGCTGCAGCAGGTCACCGGGGTTAACGTAATGATGTATTACGCGCCGGTGGTGCTGAAAACCGTCACCGTAAACGCGCAGGAAGCGCTGTTCCAAACCATCTGGATCGGCGTGATGCAGCTGGTCGGTTCCGTCATCGGTGCCATGTTGATGGATCGCATGGGCCGCATCCCGCTGATGCGTTGGGGTACGCTGGGCGTCATCGCCGGCCTGCTGATCACCTCCTATGCGCTCTATACCGAGGCCACCGGCTACTTCGCGCTGTTTGGCATGCTGTTCTTTATGGTGTTCTATGCGCTGTCGTGGGGCGTGGGCGCCTGGGTCCTGGTGTCAGAAATCTTCCCCAATCGCATGCGCTCTCAGGGCATGAGCATTGCCGTCGGCTGCATGTGGCTGGCCAACTTTGTCGTGTCTCAGACCTTCCCGATGATCAACGATAACCCTTATCTGTTCTCCAGCTTCCACGGTGCCTTCCCAATGTGGGTGTTCGCCGTCTGCTGCCTGTTCAGTTACTGGTTTATCGGCCGCTATATTCCTGAAACACGAGGGGTATCGCTGGAAAAAATGGAGGACGTGGTCATGGCAAAACGCTATCGCCAACCTCAACCCGAAATACAACGCACGCCGCTATAGACCTGTAAATATCAGGCTTTATCAACTCATTCAGGAGTAATGCATCATGACCATTGCGCCAGACCGTTTTTGCATCAACCGCAAGATCGCGCCAAATCTCGATTTGGAACAGTTTTTCAGCCTGGTGAAAAAGTGCGGGCTCAACAAAGTAGAGCTGCGCAACGATATGTCGAGCGGCAAGGTGACCGATAACCTGAGCAACGATCAATTAAATGCGTTGGCAGAAAAATACGGTATCGAAATCGTCACCATTAACGCGCTCGGCATGTTTAACCTGCTGGACGATCAAGCCGCGTTGCTGAAAAACGCCGAGGCGCTGTTGTCACAAGCTCAGGCAATCCGCAGCAAGGCGCTGGTACTGTGCCCGCATTGCAGCGCGGGCGATAACCGCAGCGAAGAGCAGAAAAAAACCGACACGCTGGCGGCCCTTAAGCTGCTGGCTCCGCTGTTCAGGCAATACGGTGTACAGGGCTATGTGGAGCCGTTGGGGTTCGGTATCAGCTCACTGCGCTCATCGCTGCTGACGCAGTCCCTGATCCGGGATTCTGGCGCGCCGTACAAAATCGTGCTGGATACCTTCCACCACTATTTAAGCGACGTCACGCAGCCTGAATTTGATGCGCAAATTCAGATCGACGGCATTGGGCTGGTGCACCTTTCCGGGGTGGAAGATCTGCGTGCTAAAAGCGCATTAAGCGACGAAGAACGCATCATGCTGAGCGATAAAGATCGGCTGGAGAGCAAAAAGCAGGTGCAGGATCTGGAGCGCCTGGGCTACACCGGCATTTACGCCTTCGAGCCGTTTTCGTCGCAACTGGACAGCTGGACGGCAGCGGATATAGAACGTGAAATCCGTCAGAGCATCGCTCTGCTGCAAGGGTAGCGGCTGCAAAGGGGCGAGCATGCTCGCCCCTGATTTAACCGGGCGCCCCTACCCTTATTTTCTCCAGATTATTTCAACGTGCTGACCACCAGCTGATGGCGCTCGTTGTAGAATTTCCGGTAGGCCAGGTAGCAGGCGATAATGGTCGACAGACTGGCGGTCGACAACAGCATGAAAGTCACCATAATCTGGTACTTAATCGCCTTGACCGGATCGATACCGGCGAAGATCAGACCCGACATCATGCCCGGCAGGCTGACCAACCCCACGGTTTTGGCAGAGTCCACCGTAGGGATCAACGAAGCACGGATACTGTCGCGGATCAGCGCCGCCGAAGCAAACTTCGGCGAGGCGCCCAGGCTCAGCATCTCCTGAATCTTCTGCTGATCGCTTTTGAAACGCTGCCCCAGGTTGTTGTAGCACAGGCCAACTGCCACCATCGCATTGCCGGCCACCATGCCGGAAATCGGGATCACCTGCATTGGGGTAAACTCAATCGAACCGGTCAGTACCAGCACCGCCAACGTTAATACCGCGCCGGTGGTTATGGCAATAAACGACGTCATAAATGCATGATCGATATATTTACTGCGCTTTTGCGCGTTGTAGGCGGCGTTAAAGCAGATAAACAGCACCATCAGCACCGTCAGAATGGCGTTATTTACATCAAAAATGTATTTCAGCACGTAGCCGACAATGATCAGTTGCACCACCGCCCGGCAAATACTCCAGATAATGTCTTTTTCCAGCGCCAGCTTTTCTTTATGGCTGATTAAAATAGCAATAATCACCAATACCATCGACAAAGCCAAAGATTCATTGCTGATGTTATGCTGGTTCATTGGTCGTCTCCTGCGCCCGAGCGCGATGCGCACTCAAAGTAATCACATCATCCGCATGTTTGATTTCATCTTTATCATGCGTAACCCACAACACCGCGACGCCATGCTGTGCGACCAGTTGATGAATAATTTCATTAACGTTGCGTTTATTATCTTCATCCAGCGCACTGGTGATCTCATCCAATAACAGAACCTTGGGCATAAACTGCAGGTTACGGATCAACGAAATTCGCTGCTTCTCGCCGCCCGATAATTCGTTAACGCTTTTATCCAGCATATTTTCCGCTAGCCCAAAGCGCACCAGGTCGGCCTGCATCTTTTTCCTGTCCGGTTTTTGTTTGCGAATCTGGTAGGGCAACGCGATATTGTCATACACGCTGTCGCCAAACAGCGAAGGGGTTTGAAAACAGTACGACACCTGTTGACGATACTCTTCCGGCGGTATATCGGTAATGGCCTTACCGGCAAAGATAATTTTTCCACGGGTTGGGTCGATCAAGGAAGATACGATTTTTAGCAGGGTACTTTTTCCGCAGCCAGACGGGCCGGTAATCAGTTTAAATTCGCCCTGATTCAGTCCGAAAGACACGGAATCTAAAATAACCTGCTCGTCTATTTGATAATGAATATCATCCAATAACAGTATTTCTTTGCTTTCCTTCATTATAAGCACGCATCCATCATGAAAATATTTGCACCCAGGCCCTCAGTATACGGCCTCAAAAATTGCACTGCCAATGGCTGGTCATTAGTCGTAACAAAGGAGTCGGGCTGAGGCGCTTTTCGCTCCGTCAGCCCTGAGTTGATCCGCTGTGAAGGGTAGTCAAAATGACGAAACAGGAAAGGAATTACATTTTTTTGGGTGATGCACAAATATACCAGCGTAACGAATTATTGATGCTGCGATGAGTACAACGAACTTTACCCTCTTTTTCCAATGCCAATAACAGCGTGCGCGTGGTGTAAATATTTTCACCGCATTTGTCTGCCAGCTCCCTGGTTTTAGGCCAGTGTTCCGGTGCCGGAGGGTGATGTTCCCCTGACCCCGACGCGCGCTCCATACAGAGTTTTCGTAACACGTTTAGCATATGTGACTTCCTGATTTCATATGTTATCGGCGCCTTGGCCATCGCGTACTCCTTGGGTTACTTTTGCCTGCTCCTGTCCTGCGGCAGCACGTCGGCCACGCGCAAGGTGTAAATCATCGTGGCGCCCGGGGGGATTGCGGGCGGGCTTCCTTTGTCGCCGTATGCCAGAACTGGCGGCACCACCAGCGTCATGGACCCATGCTTGTTCAATTTGCCGATGGCGGCGCGAAACAGCGGTGGATATTGCGACAAAGGCAAAGAGATAGTGGTGCCGGCCAAGTCCATATCCTTGATCACTTGCCCATCGGGCAAGCTCTCGCGTACCACGATATCGACGTTGTCATTGGCGTTTATCTGCCCGCTGCCGGCATAGTCCACACGGTAATAAAAACCGAGCGCATCTTTTTGCACGCCAGGCTGCTTGGCGAAATCGGCGAGGTAGGTTTTACCCTCCCCCCGTATCGCCTGCTGTCGCTGCTGTTGGGCCTGCTGCAAGGCAGCGTCTGCGGCCTTTAGCGCGCTGTCGATGGCGGCATCATCCAACCGTTGCTGCCCCGCCAGCGTATCGGCAATGCCCGCCAGCAAGCGCGGGCGATCGGCTTCGATTCCCAAGCGGCGGTTCTCTTCCTGTAAATGCAGAATGTCACGCCCCAGCGAAACCCCGGCGGCGTAGGCCTGCTTATCGGCATCGCTGGCCAGCTCCGGCGGTTGTCGCTGCGCGGCTAGCTGACGGTTGAGCTGCTGCAACTGCTGCTCTTGCTGCGTGACGATCCGCTGCTGCCGTGCCAGAGCCGCCGCCATGGCGATCAAGTCTGGCGGCGTGGCGATGGCCTTACGGATCCCTTTTAACGCGGCCACCAGCGGCCGGATATCAACCGGGTCTGGTTTGGGTGTTGCCTTGAGGGCTGGCGCCGCCGGTTGAGCCTGAGCCGCCAGCTGCTGTTCCAATTGGCGGATGGTTTCGGCTTGCCGTTGCAGGGCCTGATTCAGCGCAGTCAGACGGGCGTTGTCTCCGCGCGTAACAGCGGCGGGTTTGGGCTTGGCAGTCACCGGCTGAGGCGCTGCAGGTGCACTTTCCACCACCGGCACCGCCTGCTGTTGTTCGGCAAATTTCAGCAATGCGGGAATGCCGTCATCCTTGCCAGGTGCAATCTCTGCCGCCGATGCAGCGCCCCATACCAACAACAGCAGCAAAGCAGCGGCTCCTTCCGCATACCTTCTCATGATTACAGGCTCTCCACCCGGCTCGACAGATCGGACATCAGCTCATGCTCAACGTCGGCGCAGAATTTCTCGGTTTTATATTTATAAAGCGCATCTATGGCTTTACGGGTGCTTTCATCGACATTACTGCGAATGCCGGCATATCCCGAGGCGTTGGACAACAGCCCGTTAAAATAAGCAATCCGTTTCTGATAGCTTTGCGGATTAATATTCTTAAGTGAGTTGACCCGTTGCTGACAAAGCGCGATCCGTTGCTCATCAGTGTTTTCCTTAGGATTACTCTGTGAAACTTTTTTCATGGCAACCGTGCCGGTGCCATTTTTTCCTACGCAACCGGACAGCAGTAAACAGGACATTATCATCAACGCCGTAGCGACGGCGGAACGGCGAGTTGAATCATTAATTATGGTAATCATTCCGTTTATCATCCCTTAATTATCACTTAGGTCATTATTATGTCGCGAAGCCCTGCTTTATCTGACTGCTTCTGATTAATCCTAACGAGTTAAATAACAAAAACGCACAATAACAGTCGGGTATTGGTAATAATCCGATACACATCTGTATTGTTATGTTTTTGTTAAAACTCAAAAAGAAATTATCGTAGCCACAATGAATGAAAGTCACATCCCAGGCCAGTATTACCGGCACGTTCACCCATAAAAACAAAGAGTTAACTTTTTACCCGCGATTAACGCGCAGAATTCATCATCTGCTGTCTGAGGGCGATATTATCAAAACAATATTGCTAATTGTAGTGCGAACACTAATTCTGGCGATCTAATATCTCGCATATTGCTATTTATATAGTCATTTATTCTGGATAATATTTGTATACGATCTATTGATTTTCAATTATATATATTTCTTTTTCCTTTTGGTTTTATATTCTGTATTTGACTTAACTTAATAAAAGCTATTTCCAACCGCACCTATTATTTGCAAGAATAATCCCAGCAAGACGCTATGGTGATATACCTATTTTTCTTTTATGGATTTCGCTTGTACGACTTCCAAAATATTTCGTTATTCACTCATGAATAACGGAGGGTGGCGTATTGCCCAGAGCAAAAGGATCTGGCTCCAACTACGGCGTCGGCGACATGACGTTGCCGCTGTTGTGGGGGATTTAGATGTGCTGTTCTTTTTATTTAAATACTCTCTACAGGAACTTGAGAAATGAAACTGAATAAATTAATGCTGGCAACCGTGATTGCTTTCGCTTCTGCATCTGTTGCTCACGCCGCATCTAACCAGGGCAGCGGTAAAGTCACTTTTACCGGTGAAATTATTGATGCGCCATGCAGCGTAGCACCGGAATCTGTTGATCAAACTGTCCCTATGGGCCAAATCAGCAGCCGTCTGCTGGCTAAAGAAGGCAAATCCAGCTCTGAGCCATTCAGCATCGAACTGAAAGATTGCTCTATTGCGACCATGAAGAACGTCCAGGTGACCTTCACCGGTACGCCGGATCCAGATAACAGCAAACTGCTGGCACTGAGCGGCACCGCAACCGGCGCTGGCATCAGAATCTATGACAACCTGCATTCCAAAGACGTTGAACTGGGCACCGCAACCGATGGCCAGGGTCTGACCGAAGGTAATAACTCCCTGAAATTCGCCGCTTATCTGCAAGGCAGCAGCGCTTCTGGCGCCGTGGTCCCAGGCGAATTCACCAGCGTTGCAAACTTCACACTGGCTTACCTGTAATCCCCCCTCGGGGACGCCACTTTGGTGTCCCCGTTTTACCTGCACGGACATTGGGTAACGGGACCAACGGCTACAGGGAGACGCCAGCATGACAAACCGGATTTCGGGCGTACTGCTTATCGCGCTCAGCCTTTGCAGCGCAGAGGCGACGGCGAAAAATCAGGGCCACGGCACACTCAACCTGGGTGGCGAGATCGTCGAAACCCCCTGCGGGATTGCCAGCGAAAGCCTAGACCAGACCGTTGATTTCGGCCTGATCTCGATGACCGATGCGGCATTGGATACGCAGCCGGTACTGATCGGCAGCCGCCGCAACTTTGAGATCAAGCTGGTGAACTGCGAATTGGCCAGCATCGTGAAACCCGACTTTATCTACCGCGCGGCCACCGTCACTTTCAACGGCATCGCCGACAGCCGAGATCCCGATCTCTTGGGGGTTTATGGCGAAGCCCAGGGCGTGGCTATTGAGCTACTGACCGCCAACGGCGTTCAGATACCGCTGGGCAGTACCACCGCGGATTACCAGATTGTCGCCGGCGACAACACGCTGCGCTTTGGCGCTCAGTTACGTATTCATCCCGACAGGGCCAGAGCCGGCGGATTCAGCTCACTGGCGAAATTCACCCTGTCTTATCTGTAAGTAACGCCTCGTTAGGCGGGTGCCGCCGTCAGGCACTGAATGACATCACGTATTACGTATTCAGGTCGTACAGGATGACCTGCTATTGGGCGCGGATTTGCCATGAGTGATTATTCTATGACGTCATTACTGACACGGAAAAAAATACCCCTTACCGTCATTCTATCTTTCCTCTGGGTGCATTCGGCTTTTTCCGCCACGGAATTCAATACCGACGTATTGGATATTGGCGATCGCAGCAAAGTGGATTTATCGCGTTTTTCCGACGCCGATTACGTCATGCCCGGCGCCTATTTGCTGGATATCAAAATCAACCAGAAAACCTTGCCGCAGCGCAGCATTCAATATTATCCGTCGCCGGATAAAAAGGATCGCTCTCGCGTCTGCCTGCCGCCGGATCTGGTCGAGAAAATGGCGCTGAAAGAAGACGTCCTCAAAAAAATCACCCTGTGGCACGACAACAGCTGCGCCGATATCAGCGGCATCAAAGGGGCGACCATCTCCGACCGCATCGGCGGCGGCGTCTTGGCCATCACCATCCCGCAGGCCTGGATGAAATATTCCGATCCGGACTGGACACCGCCGGAGCAGTGGGACGACGGCATTCCCGGACTGCTGCTGGACTACAGCATCAGCGGCCAAGTCGGCAAGCAGAGCCACAATAACAACACCGCCGAAAATCTCAGCAGCTACGGGACGGTGGGGGCCAACCTGGGTGCCTGGCGCCTGCGTGCCGACTATCAGGCCAATTACAATCAGCAGGCCGGCGAGCGCGATAACAACTTCGACTGGAACCAGATCTACGCCTACCGCGCGCTGCCGATGCAGGCTGCCAAGCTGACGCTCGGTGAAATCTTTCTCGACTCGGGGGTCTTTGATTCTTACCGCTTTACCGGTCTGAATCTGGCCAGCGACGAGCGCATGCTGCCGCCAAACCTGCAGGGTTATGCGCCGGAAGTACGCGGCATTGCCAAAAGCAACGCCAAGATCACCGTCTCGCAAGAAGGTCGTACGCTGTACGAAACCACCGTGCCCGCCGGGCCGTTTGCCATTCAGGATCTCAACAGTTCGGTACGTGGCCGGTTAGACGTGAAGGTGGAAGAACAAGACGGCACCGTCTCCACTTTCCAGGTCGACACCGCCACCATCCCTTACCTGACGCGCCCCGGCTATGTCCGCTACAACGTCGCGGTGGGGAAACCTTCGGCATACGATCACCGCACGCAAGGGCCACTGTTTTCCGCCAGCGACTTCTCCTGGGGGCTGACCAGCGCCTGGTCGCTGTACGGCGGCGCCCTGCTCGGCGGCGATTACAACGCCTGGGCGCTCGGCCTGGGTCGCGATCTTAACGTGTTCGGCGCCATGTCGGTGGACGTGACGCAGTCCATCGCCCGTTTGCCCAATGAGCCTACCGCCAGCGGCATGTCGTTCAAGGTCAACTACGCCAAGCGCTTCGATGAGCTGAACAGCCAGATCACCTTCGCCGGCTACCGCTTCTCACAGCGCAAGTTCATGAACATGTCGCAGTATCTGCAAGAGCGCTACAACGACTATGACGAACGCTACAACGGCCGCCAAAAAGAGCTGTACACCATTACCGCCAGCAAAACCTTTATGGCGGAAGACAGCGCCAAGGCGATCACCGCTTACCTGACCTATTCGCACCAAACCTATTGGGATGCCAGGGCGCAGGATCGCTACGGGTTATCCGCCAGCAAGCTGTTCAACGTTGGCAATGTCAGCAATGTGACCGCATCGCTGTCGGCCTACCGTACCACCTATCACGGCCGCACCGATGACAGCGTGATGCTGAACTTCAGCGTGCCGATCGGCGATCGCCGCCGGCTCGGTTACTCACTGCAAACCAGCAACAGCGACGTGACGCAGATGGCGTCTTACAACGACTATACCGACCCGAACAACACCTGGCAGGTCAGCGGCGGCTTTAACCAGTCCGGCAAATCGCTGGCCCGCGGCTACTACAGCCATAACGCCTCTTTCGGCTCGCTCAACGCCAGCGCCTCTTACCAGCAGGACAGCTATTCGTCGATCGGCGGGACCTTCCGCAGCGGCATTACCGCTACCCGACACGGCATTGCCGCCCACCAGAACTCCAGCAACGGTGGCAGCCGGATGATGCTGGACACCGACGGCATCGCCGGGGTGCCGATCAACAACGGCCGCGCCTACAGCAACCGCTTCGGCCTGGCGGTGATCTCCGATATCACCAGCTACTACAACACCGACACCCGCATCGACGTCAATACCCTGGCGGACGACGTGGAGGCCACCCGAGCGGTGGTGCAAGGCACGCTGACCGAGGGCGCCATCGGCTACCGCCACTTTGAGGTGGTGAAAGGCAGCAAGCTGCTGGCCACCATCAAGCTTGCCGACGGCAGCGAACCGCCGTTCGGCGCCACGGTGCTGAGCGAAAAAGGCCGTGAGGTGGCGGTCGTGAACGACGGCGGCTCGGTCTACCTGACCGGCGTGCAGCCGCAAGAGCAGCTGGACGTCGCCTGGGAAGGCCAACGCCAGTGCCGCATTGTTATACCGGGCGCCGCCAAGCCGCTGGACCAGCTACTGCTGCCGTGCGCCAAACTGTAATCCGTAACGCAGAGAATTGATGATTATGAACAACGTTCCGTTAGCAAAAATGACCGTGCTGGGCCTGGCTTTGACCGCTGCAGTACCGGCCGCCAACGCAGCGATATCGCTGGATCGTACTCGCGCCGTTTACCTCAGCGACGCGAAATCCATCAGCCTGAATATCGTCAACGAAAACAAGGAACTGCCTTTCCTAGCGCAGTCCTGGCTGGAAAACGAGCAGCACCAGAAAATCACTTCGCCACTGGTGGTGTTACCGCCGTTGCAGCGGGTTGAAGCCAATGAACGCAGCGTGGTGCGCATCACCAAGACGCCGGAGGCCGATCGTCTGCCGCAAGATCGCGAGTCGGTGTTCTATTTCAACCTGCGTGAAATTCCGCCGAAAAGCAGTAAAACCAACGTGATGCAGTTGGCACTGCAAACCCAGATCAAACTGTTTTATCGGCCAAAGGCCATCGTCGCGCCAAAAGGCGAAGTGTGGCAGGAAAAGCTGGTATTTCGCAAAAGCAACGGCGGTTTCACCGTTGAAAATCCTACGCCTTTTTACATCACCCTGACCGGCATGACCCGCCAAACGCAGAAACAGGGCGGCGGCGCGCTGGGCGACTTCCAGCCGGTGATGCTGAAACCGAAATCGAGCGAAACCATTAAGGTGCGCGACAACGGCCTCAACAGCTTTGTCATCACCTATATCAATGACTACGGCGGTCACCCAGAGCTGCGCTTCGCCTGTAACGGCAGCGTGTGCAACGCCGTGCCCGAGACCAAAAAATAAGGAGATTCCGCATGGCTGAATTCACCGGCGGCCGCCTGCGGCCCCTGCTGATCGCCGCGCTGCTGGTTAGCGGCAGCGCGACGGCGGCAACGCCACTGGGCGTGATCCAAGGCACCACCGGCACCGTCAGCTTTCATGGCGGCCTGCTCAGCTCCCCGTGCAGCCTGACGCCGGACAGCCAGGATCAGTCGATTGATTTGGGTGATGTTAACGCACGCGATTTTCAAAACGCCGGCGATCAGAGTGCGCCGGTACGTTTTCGCCTCTCGTTCCGCAACTGCCTGCTGGGGGCCAAAGCCTTGGCGGATAACCCGGCAGGGCAACGTAACGGCGATGCCGGGCAGCTCTATTTGCAGGGTGAACAGGCCGCCACGCTGGTGTTTCTCGGCGAAAGCGATATCAACAACCCCGATCTGCTGAAACTGAACGGCGGCGTACAGGGCATCGGCCTGCGTTTGAAGGATCAGCAGGGCCATGCGCTCTCGCTCAACCAGCAGAGCCGGCCTTACATTCTGCAACCCGGCAGCAATACGCTGTGGTTCAGCGCCAGCGTGGAATCCACGCAGCGAGCGGTGATGGCGGCCGGTTTTTCCGGCGTGGCGCACATTCAGGTGATTTACCTGTGAGGTTCACAAACGTGATGAAAAAAACCTACCTTAACTCCTGCCTGCCGCTGGCACTGGCGCTGACGGCTCCAGCCGTGTGGGCCAACGGCTACGTCACGCCGGACGGCGGAGCGAAACAGTTTTATATCGATCTGAATGAAAGCAATATCACCAACAAGGTCGGTTTTACCAAAGAGTTTCCCTATTCGTTAGGCGGCACTTATACCGGCAAGGTCTATTGCGACACCCCGATCCCCGTTAGCCCACACTTTTATAAGTCGGATTCGGCATTGCCTGCGTCCGAATACGGCAATGGCTATTTAAAACTGAATGACTTCCTGGACTTGAAAGCCGAAGTTTGGATCGCCGGCAATAAAAACGCCTATATCACCGTACCGTTTTATAACGAGTCCAATCTGCTCAACCAGCACTCCTGCAAACCGCCTTATTTGCAGGTCAATAACTATGGCAGTGGCTCCAAAGGCAAAATCACCTTCCGGGTACGCAAAAAAATTATTAACGGCGTACAGATCAATGACCGGCAGATCATCGAGATGTATGGCCGTTTGGGGTCAACCGACGCCGGTTTCGGCCCCAATCCGATGGCGCAGGTGTTTATTCAGTCCGCCATTCTCTACGTGCCGGATAAATGTGTGGTGAACGAAGGCCAACTGATCAACGTCGAGTTCGGTGAAATCGGCGGCAGCAATCTGAACGGCGCCAGCTACCCACAAAGTATCCCGGTGCGCTTCCAATGCGAAGGCGGCAGCTTCGAAGACGGTACGCTGAACATCAAACTGGCGGTCTCCGGCACCCCGGCGCCCTTCACCAATAACGCATTTAAAACCGATAAAACCGACCTCGGTATCGAGATCAAACATAACGGCCAGTTGGTGATCCCGAATGAGTTTTACCCGGTGCCAAATATCGGTAACGGCGGTAGCTGGAACCTGGTTGCCGCACCATTGGCCAACGGCGGTAAAGAAATCGCGGAAGGGGAATTCAACGCCTCTGCCACCATTGTGGCGGCCTTCGAGTAATTCAGGGAGAAACAGACGATGCGTTTACGCGCTTTAGCGATGCTCAGTTGCACGCCGCTACTCTTTTTGGCACTGCCGACGCTGGCGGATACCGAGCTGGTCGGCTCACCGCTGCAGTTCCACGGCACCGTGGTGAGTCGCCCCTGCAATATCGAACCGCAATCGGCCGATCAGGTGGTGGAAATGGACACGGTGATCGTCAAAACCCTGTACCGCTACGGCCATAGCAACCCGGTGCCGTTCAACATCAAGTTGACCGACTGTAAAACGGCGGTGTTTAAAACCGTTAATGTCACCTTCAGCGGGAACGAGGACAGCGAACTGCCGGGCAAGCTGGCGATTAATAACGGCGCCAACGGTGCCGCGATCGCCCTGTTTGACAGCAAGGGCGCGGACATTGATTTGAACCAGGCCACCAGCGCGGTGACGTTGCAGGACGGTGCCAATATTCTGAATTTCACCGCCTATGTGCAGGGCCATCCCAGCGCGATACAGAATAAAACCATTACCGAGGGTGAGTTCAGCTCGGTAGCCAATTTCGTACTGGCTTATCAGTAAGTCGGCGCCGCAGGAACACGTCATGATGTCCAAATCTAAAGCGGCCTGGTTATTCGGGCTGGCGGCATTTTATTGCCTGATCGCCATGCACATTTACTGGCCCAATCGCGGCGGCAGCGGATTCTATCTGCCGTGGAATCTGGTCGGCGGGATCTTCATCGCCCTGTTGATCATAGGTGCGATGCTGTTCGGCCGTCCGCCGCTGGCCACCTCCGGCTTCTTTAACTTGCTGGCGTCCGGCAGCCTGATTTTACTCCTGCCGCTATTGTGGGCTCAACAGCCCTGGTTAAGCGAAGCCTTGCCGCGCCTGATGGGATTGGTGCTGGGCGTTCTGGCCTACTTTGCGCTGCTGCAAATCCCGCTCGATCGCCGGTGGCGGCGCAGGCTATTGGTGCTGCTGCTGGCAGCGACGGTTATCGAAGCCTTGCTGGGCCTGGTGCAATACAGTTTGCTGCAGCCGGGCAACTGGATGGGCTACAACACCCTGAAAAACCGCCCTTACGGCATCTTCCAGCAGTGGAACCTGATGGCCAGCTTTATGGCTACCGGCCTGGCGTTGGCGCTGTATCTGCTGAGCGCCCGTCGCCCTTTGTCGCGCAGTTTGCAATGGCTGGCCGCCGCCATGCTGCTACTGGCACCGCTGTTGCTGATCGTTATCGCCTCCCGCGTCGGACTGCTGGCGGCCCTGCTGGTGTCTCCGCTCCAACTGTGGATGTTGTACCGCCTTAACCGCCGACGCGCCGGCATCGCCCTGCTGTTGTTGATGGCCGGGGTAAGCGCCGGGCTGTTGCTGGTGATGCTAAATGGCGCTACGCGGGCGCTTATGCTGCCGGAACCGATTTTTTACCGACTTACCTACTGGCAAGAGGCGCTAGACATGATCGCCGAGCGTCCCTGGTTAGGTTGGGGTTACGGCCATTTTCAGCACGATTTTCTGCATCATTTTTACACCACTCACAGCAGCGGTATGGAAAGCGTTGCCATCAGCCACCCGCACAACGAGATATTGCTGTGGGGCGTCGAAGGCGGTCTGCTGAGCCTGAGCGGTATCGCCCTGATCGTCTGGGGGCTATGCCGTTTGCTGCGGCACAGCCGCCCCGTTCCGCTACGGCCCGCGCCCTGGCTGGCGGCATTGCCGATCCTGCTGCACATGATGGTGGAATACCCGCTTTATCTCTCCGCCGCCCACGCGGTGCTGCTGCTGGTGATTCTGCGCGTTAGTGACCTCCGACGCCGTTTGCGGCTGCCCTCCCATTCGCAGCTCCCGCTGCGGCTGACCACTGCGGGCATCGCTGCATTGATGGTGCCGTATCTGCTTAATGGCCTGCACAGCGCGCTGATCATTACCGCTGTGGAAAAAAGCGGCCTGCGGCAATTCGGCCCCATGAGCCAGGTCATCACACCGACGCCCTGGCAGGTCCGTTACGACTATGACATGCAGTTGCGACAGCTGCTGCAATACCCGCAAACCCGCAATATGGCTACGTTGCTGAGCTACCAGCAATGGGCTGAAAACGAAATCCGCGTGCGGCCAGACGCCAATATTTACATCAATTTGATGGCGGTCAGCCGGCTACTGCAACAGCCCCAGCGAGCCGCCGATCTGCAACGCCAGGCCAAGCGACTGTTTCCGCACGATGCGCGCTTTGAGGAGTAACTATGCTTAATATCCGGTTCACCCTGTTGGGCAGCGATAACTTTTATCAGCTCGGACTGCGCCTGCTGGTAGAGGATTACCTCCATAACCTGAATGCAAGCAGCCGCGGCGCCTCGGCCGATTTGCTAAATATGGAGCCGATAGAAATCGTCTTCCGCACGCTGGAAGACAGCTGCGGCTGTGCCCGCTGCTACCAGAGCCCTTATCAGACGCCGCGCCATCGGCAAATGACCGTGCTGATCCTCAACGACCGAGATGCTCACTACGAGCACAAGCATCCGGCGCTGTTTAGCATTAATCGGCGCGATGATGATGCCGTCGTTCGCGCAAAACTGCAGCTGGCGCTGGAGCGCTTCTGCCAGCAGCCCTGGGTCGCCCTGCACGCCAGCGGCATCTGGAAATGCCGACAGTGCCGTATTGCCGCCCTGAGCAGCTGCGAAAAGAAGGTGCTGAAGCTGATGAGCTCCGGCATGTCCGCCTGTACCATCGCCGGTATGCTGCAGCGCAGCCAGAAGACCATCAGCGCCCATAAGCGCTCGGCGATGCGCAAGCTGAACGTCCACAAAAGTATCGAATTGAACAAGATGCTGCTGAATCAATTGGGATTGAACTGAGTGGCCAGCGCAGTCAGGCCGGTGCGAATTTACGCTGCAGGAAAATTTCCGCCAGCATGCACCGCGCCCCGCCGCCGCCCAGATCCTCAATGATATCAATAGGTCCAAGCGCCAGGCGCGCATAGCTGCCGATCAGCGTTTGCTGCTTCGGGGTGAAATGAGCCCAGGCCCGGGTGGACATGGCGTAAACCGGGTGGCCGTCTTTGGCGCGCAGCTCCAGCACGTTGCACGCAAAGCCCTCCATCTGGGCAAAACTGACATCGATAATGGTTTTTCCGCTGCGTGTGAGCGAGGCGATCAGCGCACTTTTTTGCGTTTCGTTGCGGATGCTTTCAAGGCAAACAATGGCATATTCCGCACCGACGCTCAGCATCACGTTGGTGTGATAGATGGGCCGATTATGGCGGTCTGCAGCCTCGAACCAGACAATCTGGTAGCCGGAGTGTCGTTCAAATTCGCGGC
The DNA here is from genome assembly GCF_058799445.1 of Serratia sp. GW822-FHT06E05. NCBI lineage: Bacteria > Pseudomonadati > Pseudomonadota > Gammaproteobacteria > Enterobacterales > Yersiniaceae > Serratia > Serratia sp. GW822-FHT06E05. Next base: position 77,669 of record NZ_JBXALM010000011.1, on the reverse strand, counting down.
CTACCTCCGGCGAACTGCGTGAAGACCGGCAGGCGTAAGCCAGCTTATGCCGGTGATCCAGGATCAGCGATCCGGTACCCTCCAGAAAGCGCCCCGCCAGTTCGTGGGCGGAAAGATCAATTTGCCGTTCAACCACAAAGTCATTGGCGAGCTGCGCGATAATGTCCTGGCGGCGCTCCCGTCGTCGGTTCTTCGCTTCCATCGGAAAGGTGAACAGGCTGCCGTCCCCCAGCAGAGCAATCCAGTTATTGGGAAATAACGCATCCGGCGTTTCCTGCCCGCCAGTATCCTCTATCACCGTAACGTCAATACCGGCTTGCGTCAGTGCGTCGACGTAATCATTGAAGGCAGTTAATGCCAACGTTGCCTGATTTTCATTATGTTCCGTGATTTTTTGAAAGAAGTTGCTGTGCCGGGTTTCTTGATTGGCGGCGAAGCCGAATGGCCGCACCATAAAAACGGATTGGGTGGTTTGCATGATGTTTCTCACAGGGTTCGGGATAGCGACGCCGCCCTATTATGGAAAATCAATTTGACGCCAAACAGTGTGATAACTGGCTAAATTGCTCTATATTTTTACAAATCGCCACTTCGAACCGACACTTTGACACCATGAACGATACCGACCGCCAAATCCTCGCGCTGCTGCGCGAAAATGCCCGTAGCTCGGTGACCGAACTGGCCAATAAGGTCCGGGTATCACGCGCTACGGTGCAAAAAAGAATTGAGGCTCTGGAGGCGCAAGGGATCATTACCGGCTACACCATCCGTGTAAAACCGGGGGTGGAACATAACCGCATCCGCGCCTGGATGTCCGTGGCGGTCGAAGGCACCAAGGCGCAAAGCGTGTTGCAACAGCTGCGCGGCGAGCCCGCGGTGTTTACCCTGCACACCACCAACGGCAAGTGGGATATTTTGGTGGAGATCCGCACCGACAGCCTGGAGAACTTCGACAAAATTCTGGGGCGAATTCGGCGCATTGCCGGCATTTCCAGCACCGAAACCAGCATCCTGCTGTCGACACACAAGGCCTGACTTAAGGTTTGTGCCGATGGAACATCGCCGCGAGCATTTCCACGATCAATGCCGCGTAGCGGCCGTCGGGATCCAGATCCGGGTCGAATACCGATACCGTCATGCCGCAGCACAGCGGATTTTGCAGCAGCTTAGCCCCGATATTTTCCAGCCAAAGACGATCGATACCGGGGCTGCCGGGGGAATCCACCGCCGGCATCACGGCCTGATCCAGCACGTCCACATCAAGGTGCAACCAAAATCGCCACTCTGGCTCGGCGGCCAGCATCTGGTCGATATGCCGTATAATTTCCGCCCTGCCCATCAGGTTGGCGGCAAAAACATCGATACGCGTGATGGCAGTCTGATTGATATCCGGCCAGGCGAAGTCCGCGTCGCGGCACTCTCGCTCACCCAATTGTAAAACCTGGCGATCCGGTACCAGCGGCCCTGCCACATCGGGCCATTCGGTCAACAACGCCTCCCCGCGGCCGGTTGCCAATGCCAGATCCATCCCCGCCACCGCGCCCAACATCTGCTGAGGGTCGTAGTTGCCGGGATGACGAAAGTCGCTGTGCCCATCAATGTGCACCAGCGAAAGTGGCCCTGCGCGGCGCGCCCCCGCCAGCGCGCCCAACAAAATTGAGCAGTCACCGCCAATCACCAGCGGGAAGTCACCACGCGCTTGCACCGCGGCCACCTCTGCAGCCAGCTCTAAATTGAAAGCGCGAATGGCATGGCCATTCCGTATGCGGGTGCCCGAGGGGGCCAGCGGAGAATAGGTCGGCGACACTAACTCATGGATGGCCTCAGCCGCCAGCCGTTGAGCCAACCCCTGTGCCATCAGCGCCTGTGGCGCTCGCCAGGTACCGGGGATATGGCCGGGCCACAGAGGGCGCAGCCCCAGATTGGTCGGGGCCAGAATGATCTGCATGCGGGTCACCTAATGAAAAACTCTCTTCAAGCCAGCTTAGCCTATGAGTCGGTTTTCGCCTCACGGCATCAGGAAACAGGCTGCGGTATTGCCACGATAAACAGGCTCTATGCGTTTTCTGCCTCGCCCATTAAAGCAAGAGGTGCCTTTTTACGCCTGTCCTTGGCCGTTTGCCGCTTTAGTTCGCGGGTTACCATGACCGTTTATGCGTTTATCGGTAACAGAACAAGGTGCTTGGCAGTGGGAAAACCCTTTTTACGCAGTGGCCGTTTGGATGATGTGCTTGCATTGGGCGAGAATGGACAGCCGGTTTACGCCTGCGCGTTGCAGCTGCGGGAAACTCTGCGCATTCGTCAACAGCAGCCGGCCGCTGATTGTCTGGCTATCCCGCAGCCGAACGAGGCGGGCACTCACATTGACTGGTACTCGCCTTTCCCTGGAAAAGTCACCTCCTGGCTGGCGGCGAACGAGGCTCAACGCGCTCAGGCCGTGCACCTGTTGGAGCGCAGCCTGGCAACCTTCAACGCCCTGATCGCCGAGACACAAACGACCGCCCATCCCAGCCAACGCCTTTTCGGCGCCTTGTTAAGCAAGGCGATGCAAATACCCGATCCCAACCATGTTTATCTGGTCGACGATAAACCGGTGCTGACCTTTTGGGGCTTTATCAGGCCACAGGCACAGTGTCAGGACGATCCGCTGGCCTGCCTGCGCCCAACCGAAGAGCCGGCAGAAAAACCGACGCCAATTGCCGCCAGTCCGCGCGTAGAGGCGGCCCCCGAGCCTCAACCTGCTGCGGAACCCGCAGCCCTGACGCCAGAAATTATCCTCGCGCCGGTGCGCCGGCCGTGGCGCCGCTATGTGTGGATGGCGCCAGTGATAGCGATCATGGCCTTGTTGGCGGGTTGGCTGAGCCAAACGAATCCCCCACCAGCCACATCTTCGGCGGTGCTGGCACCACCACCTTCGCCTGTCGGTGTCGCCAAGCCGATCCCCAAGCTGCATCTGCCATTGGCACACGCCACGCTAATGCCGCCGCCGCCCGTCCCGGTGGTGTTGCCGCCGGCGGACAAAAATTCGCTGGTACTGCCAGCCGAAGCGGTCAAGGCCGGCTCCACCCGTTTTCTCAACGGCAGATGGCGCGCGACGGTGGCGTTGAAAGATCCGCTGACCGGCAAACGGCCCAGCCTGCAATACCGTCTCAATAACGGCAAAGGCACCGCCAGCATCACCTACGGCGACGCCATCACCTGCCGGGCGCCGATAGAGGCCGGGCTGATGCAGTCAGGCAATCTGGTGATCAACAGCCGCACCAAAGCGCGTTGCAGCGACGGCAGCCGCTACCCACTGCCGGAAATCGTCTGCAGGCAAAATGAGACCGGCCCGGCGGAATGCACCGGCCGTTACGCTGCGGACACGGTTTATCCCATGACGTTAAAGCGCGAGAGTAAATGATGCTGGCCCCCCTTACGGACTATAAAAACGCCATTACGCTGATTCAGGACAGCGGCATCCAATTTCTGGACTTTGCCCTGACGCCGGTTTTGGATGCCGATTTTCCGGGCAAGTTTGTCCGCCAGACGGCGAGTGGCCCACTTTTACGCCTGCAGTGGCATGCCGACAGCGGCAAATACCTGCTGCCCGCGCAGCCGGGGCAGGTCGATGAAGTGGTGCGCCCTGAATTCAGTTATCCCCTGCAGCAATCTTTGCGGCTGTTGGATAAGACCTGGCTGCCACTGCCGTTCTTTCGCTACACCCCTTCCGGGGCGTTTCTGGCTGGGCCGGACAACTGGGCGCGCATGCAGATCCTTCAGTTGGATACCCCCGATCAGGACGGCAACTCGCTGCGGGTGGTGCTGGCATTCGATACCCGTATCGCGACGCCAGGCCAGGAGGCGTTAGCCCCGAGTGAAAGCGATCTCGACACCGGACTAAGCTTTGCGCTGGCCCACCGCAATCACGATCTGGGCGAGTTCCTCGATCTGACCTGGGTGGACGGTTGGCTGCGCGAAGTCTTTACCGAAGGCGCCACCACGTTGGAACAACGTGCCGAAGCTCAGATCTACAGCGGGTTGAAAACTTTCGAATATCAGGCGCACTACCTTAACGTGTTGAACATGCTCGGCGACCAACTGGCGGTGCCGCAGATAAAGATCATCGCGGCCACGCTGCAGCAGCCCGCGGTCAACGTGGACGTGATTCTGGACGTCGGCAACTCCCACACCTGTGGCGTGCTGGTCGAAGACCATCCGGAAGAAAGCAACGGCCTGAAGCAGACCTATGAACTGCAGCTACGCTCGCTCAGCGCGCCGCACTGCGTGTACAACGAACTGTTCGAAAGCCGGGTCGAGTTTTCTCAGGTTTCGTTCGGCAAACCCGGCCTCTCGTTCCAGAGCGGGCGCGACGACGCCTTTGTCTGGCCTTCCATCACCCGCGTGGGCCGCGAGGCCGCACAGCTGGCGCAACAACGGCAGGGCAGTGAAGGCACCACCGGTATTTCCAGCCCCCGCCGCTATCTGTGGGACGAAGAACGCTATGCGCCTGGCTGGCGTTTTAACGGCAAGCAGGAGCCGATGGCCACCGCCGCTCCCTTGACCACCCTGTTAAACGATGAAGGCGTTCCGCTTTCTGCGCTGCCGTTAGCGGAACGGCTACCGGTATTCGCCGCCCATTACAGCCGCAGCGCGGTTATGACGCTGATGCTGACCGAGTTGCTGGCGCAGGCGCTGATGCAGATCAACAGCGTCGCCCAACGGGCAAAAATGCCGAATGCCACCGCCCCGCGCCGCCTGCGAACTCTCATCCTGACATTGCCTTCGGCAATGCCGAAACCGGAACGGGAAATTTTCCGCCGCCGCATGCAGGAGGCGATTGGCCTGGTGTGGAAAGCCATGGGCTGGCACCCGCTGGACGCACCGTTCGACGGCAAGCAAACCCGCTTCCCCGTTCCGCAGGTGCACATGGAATGGGACGAGGCGACCTGCGGCCAGATGGTTTATCTGTACAACGAAACCCAGGTGAACTTCGCCGGCCGTACCGACGCCTTTTTTGCCAGCATGGCTCGACCGGATCGCCCTTTGGCAGCCGATGAACCGGCAGGAAAAACGCTGCGTATCGCCTCCATCGATATCGGCGGCGGCACCACCGATCTGGCAATCACCCAGTACAGGCTGGACGATGGCGTAGGCAATAACATCAAGATCAACCCTCGCCTGCTGTTCCGCGAAGGCTTTAAAGTCGCCGGTGACGATATTTTGCTGGACGTGATCCAGCTGTTTATCTTGCCCGCCGTGCAGCAGGCTATCGAGGACGCTGGGGTCGCGGCCCCGGTGGCCGTGATGGATAAGCTTTTCGGCAATGAAGGCCGCATGGACGGATTTTCCACCCTGCGCCAACAGGCCGCGCTACAGATTTTCATACCTGTCGGGCGTGCGTTGTTGGCAGCTTATGAGGATTACGACCCGCTGGATGCCCAGGCAGAAGTAGCCGCCAGCCTGGGCGATCTGTTGCCTCAAGCCCCAACCCCGCAAGTGCTGACGTTTATCAACGGCGAGATCCAGCGCGAAACCGGCACTTCTTCTTTCGATATTTTGCACACGCCGCTGGTCGTCCGCCTGGGTGACTTGCACAGCGCCTTCTTGTCTGACCGGATCGGCATTGGCCGCTGCCTGCGGCTGCTGTGTGAAGTGGTGGCGCTGTACGCCTGCGATGTGTTGCTGCTGACCGGCCGCCCGGCACGTTTCCCCGGCGTCCAGGCCCTGCTGCGCCATCTGCAGCCGCTGCCCGCCAGCCGCATCTTGCCGCTCGAGGGCTATCACACCCGCAGTTGGTATCCGTTTAACAAGCGTGGGCGTATCGATAACCCCAAATCCACCGCCGCCGTGGGAGCGATGCTGTGCCTGCTGGCCATCGACCTGCGCCTCGAGAGTTTTTACTTCAACGTTGGGGATTTCCAGCCCTATTCCACCGTTCGCCATCTGGGCATGCTAGACGGCAATAACATGCTGGCGGACGATAACGTCTACTATCGCGATATCGATCTGGATCGCGCCGATTTTGCGCTGGATCCCGCCGGCTGCTTCCAGTTGCGCGGTCCTTTGCGCCTTGGGTTCCGTCAGTTGGACAATCCGCGCTGGCCGGCATCGCCGTTATATACGCTGACCATCACCGATCCCCTGTTGGCACGCAAGCTGGCTGGCGATGCGGTCATCAGCCTGCGGTTGGCCATTACCGGCAGTGAAGCGCAAGGTGCCGAGGGCGTTAAAATTGCCCACGCCATGCTGGCCGACGGCAGCCCGGTTCACGCACATCAGCTACAGCTTAAACTCAATACCCTGGCTGCCAGCGCCTCTGGTGCACCCCATTACTGGATCGACAGCGGGAGCATTTATCAACGATGAAACCTATCACTTCAGACCCGATAAACCGCCTCAGCAACGGAATTATCCAGGCAATTGACTGGGTCGCCGGCGCACGGCAACAGTCCGCTCGCCTGGACCGGGAAGCCGATAACCTGACGATCCGTTTGCGCCGCAGCTACAATCGGGCGCGGAAGTTGGACACCGCCACACCTCACCGCGTCGCCATCGGCCTTTATGGTCATAACGCGGCTGCCAAAGCCCACCTCTTGGCGGTATTGGCCCCCGGCGCCGCGCTGCTTTCAGAGGATTGCCCGCTGGCAGTACGCTACTGCGCGCCCGTCGTCGTAGCATCTCCAGCTTATCCGGTGAGCATCACCTTGCTGGATAACGCGCAGTTGCTCGCCATAACGGCCAGTGCAGCATTGATGAACGGCTTTCGCCCGGATGGAGACGCACGAGCCATTGCCGCACACCTGAATACATTGGAACGCCATCGCCAGCCCATGGCGATTGACGGCATGGACAGCAATGCCATCGTGGCGCTGTGGGACACTCTTCGTCACCACGGCGGCAAATGGCAACAGGCGCTGGACCGCCACTTCTGGCCGCAGGCCGTCTCATTGGCCCCCTATCTGAGCATTGACGACCGGGCCCGCCTGTTCGCACCGCTGTGGGGTGAAGACCCGGCGCTGACCATGCTCTATCGTCAGTTGGCGCATAGCCTCCAGACGCTGGGCTGCAGTGAACGCGTACAGGCCGCTCTACAAGCTTTGGATCCCGATACGGGTATTCAGCATGCCCACGCGGTCACCACGCCAGCCGAGGTGAAACTTTCCGTACTGACAGAAAACGGCGCCGTCGTGGACGTCGCGCAGGCCGATCTGGCGTGGTTAGCTGCCGAAGTGGCAACACTTCTGCCCGCTGGGCTGCCCGTCGACGCTGAGCTTCTCGACATTCCAGCCAGCCTCCGTCGTTCAGACGGCGATCTGACATGGCGTATGCAACAGGCCAAACGCGCCAATCTGCTGACCCACTACGCCGATAATCTGCAGGCCAGTCTGTTGCTGGTCAGCGATGCCGCCGGCACGCCACAGGAGGCCAGTCGAACCGGCCATGCGCTGGCCTACTGGGTTAAACGCACCCAGGGGGAAAGTGCTGCGGTACGCAGCCGTCGTAAGCCCGGTTTAATCTGGGCAATCACGCCGTTCGACGCGTCGCGCGAAGGGAAAGCCCGCCCCGACGACGCCGTTCAGCGCTACGTCGGTGAGCCCGGCGACAGTTGGGCCACCCTGCTGGCCATGGATGAACGCGACTGCCGCCGCATGACAGACTATCTGATGGCGCAGGCGCGCCCGGCATTGAAACAAGCGCGCATTCAGGAACTGCAACAAGAATTGCGGCGTGAGCTGAGTGAAAGCCTGCTCGGCAACTGGCTTGCCGCAGCGGATCCGCAGCGTGTGCAACAGCGCAGCCAACAACTGCTGCGAGCCTTGCAGGCGCAGGCTGGGGCGCATGGTGAATTGCTGGAATGGCTGTTGCCGCAGCGCGACAGGCTGCGCCAACTCTTCGTGCAGCAACAGCATGCTTCACCGGCACCGACTGTCGCCGCACCGCCGTTCGACGTGGAGATCGACCTGTTTGGTGAGGAAGATAGCGCCGCGACCGGCTCGGTGGAACATGGGCGTTCTTCCTTTGCCCAAAAGGTATTCGCCGACTGGATTAACCATCTGCGTTGCCTGCCGGACAATGCCCAACTGCTGATCCTGTTGGGCGTCGATAAACCGCAGCTGGAACTGCTGGTTGATACGCTGATTAGCGCCGCCTGCCGTCTGGAGATTGACGCAACGCTGGAGCGCGCATTGGCCGCAGGCACCCTGCCGGAACAGGGGGAGGATCGTCAGGTCAGCCAGGCGCTGACGGTATTGAGCGATTTCGTTGCCTGGCTGGGCTTCCAGCAGCGCGAGGCGGCTTTACGCCCCGCCAGCCGCATCAATCCCGGCCAGCCAATCTTTACCCCACCACCGCAGCCCGCGGTCGACTGGAGCAATCAGCAGCGCTTGACCAAACTGGCGCCCACGCCGGCGAAAAATGCCGCCTTCTATATCTACGACTGGCTGGTCGGGCTGCAGCGGCTGCTGGCGGAAAATGCGCAGGCGGGCTCTACACTCGCAGCCGCGCCGCATGCCGCGCTGGAAGCCATAGTGGCAACCCTTGCCGGCAATGACGGGCACTGACAAATTCAGGTAGGGCCACGTAACTTAGTGCAGGTAACGACGCTGCAACGTGAAAGGCGACGGGTATATTATACTGATTAATTATCCGTCGATCTGAGGACATCAGCGTGCGCCCATTCAGCCTGAAGAAAATCGATCACCTGGTACTGCGCGTCACCGACCTGGAAAAAAGCCTTCAATTTTATACCCAGATACTGGGATGTGAAATCGCCAGACGGCGTCCCGATCTGGGGCTGGTGCATCTGCGCGTCGGCGTTTCCATGCTTGATCTGGTCGACGTCGAGGGCGTGCTGGGGAAAAAAGGCGGCCAGTATCCCGACGCTCGCCAGCAGAATGTCGATCATTTCTGTTTGCGCATCGATCCTTTCAACGAGGGCGAACTGTTAGCGTATTTGCGATCGCAGGGGATCAGCGTTGATCCCCCCGAATCCCGATTTGGCGCAGAGGGCGACGGGCCGTCTCTCTATTTCACCGATCCAGACGGCAATCGCGTGGAGCTGAAAGGCCCTGCGGCGTAGCGTCGCAAGGATATTCCGCAGAGTTGAATGATTGGCTCCCGTCGCCGGCTTAACCCTAGTGCCTGATACCGTGCAGCGCCATCAGCGCCTCGACGCAGGGCTGATGCTCAGCCACCCACCTGCGCGCCGTATTGTGCTGCTCCCACTTGATGTCCGTCAGGTGCGCCATGTCAAAACGCGGCATATCCTGCTGATCCAACGGATAAAGGTGCGGGCGTACGATTTCAAACATCGCCTGCCCGCAGGCTGAGATTGCCGCGATGACTTCGGGATCCTGCGTGGCAAGATCCTGTTTGAAGTAAAACCGGAAAGGATAAGCCGACGCAGGCGGCTGGACATGCCGGGAATCCAGCCCCAGGCTGCTGAGATAGGTATGCGTAAGCGAAGGAGCTTGCTCATTTGCGCTACGGGGGATCATGATCACCGGATAACTTTCCAGTACGCCGGTCTTGGGCGAGTCTTGCTTGAAAATAGAGTTGAAGAACGCCTGATCGACCGGAATTTCCGACGTATCCATGCCATTTTCAAGCCGATCGCGATAATACTCGCGCATCTGCGAAGAGAACATCACGCCGTAGCCGCTTTTTCCTGTGGGTTGAATATCGATTTTGAGGAAATCGTAAACAGGTAATGCCTGGCTATCCGCTTCATGTTCCGCACGGCAAAAAACCGACAAATACGACAATTGCAATGAGGCAGTGGGCAGCGCAGAAGGATAATTGCTTTTAAACAGCGTATTGGCGCGGTTCAGGAACCAGGTCAGAGCTTCTGGACCACTGTGTGCCAGATCGTTGATATTGTTATAGCGCAGGAAACCATTGGCGTGGTTTTTTAATTCTGTAACCTGAAGTTCTGGGGTAATAGGTATTTGCCGAACAAAGAAAACGCCATTCATAATAACTTCTCACTCGAAAACATGAAAAATAATTATAGATGAGGTTTTTCACTCGCTGTAAATAATAAAAATCAGGTTATCCACCATTAATTAAATAAATTTAGATAGAATAATTAAACTAAAAATAATACCAAAAAACTTGATTTACAAATAATTTAAATACCGCTAAATACAATAAATTGAATATCGACGGATTACTCTGTTTCGTGCGGTACGCATGATTTATTTATCGGTCTTAAACCATAATTTTATTTGCTGCGTCGGTTCCGCCCGACGCAGCAAATGCCGGCTTTTACATCACCCCGGCGGAAATTATTGCTTTTGAGCCGCCAGCGCCTGAGCGCAAGCCCAGGCAGAACTCCAGGCCCACTGGAAGTTATATCCCCCCAGCCACCCTGTCACATCCACCACTTCGCCAATAAAGTACAGGCCCGGCACCTTGGCGGCCTCCATGGTCTTGGAGGACAGCTCTTTGGTGTCGACACCCCCGAGCGTCACTTCCGCCGTGCGGTAGCCTTCGGTACCGTTGGGTTGTACGCGCCAATTCTGCAAGATTTCCACCAACGCTGCCTGCTGCGTCGGATTCAGTTGCTTTAATGTCGCTTCCGGCAGTTGGCCCAACGTCTGCAAACATTCCACCAACCGCTTCGGCAGGTGCAGCGCCAGGGTATTTTTCAGGCTTTGATTAGGGTGTGCCTGACGTTGCTCATTGAGGAAGCCCGCCAGATCAAGCGTAGGAAGTAAGTTAACACTCACAAACTCACCGGGCTGCCAGTAGCTGGAAAGTTGCAATACCGCCGGCCCGGACAGGCCACGATGGGTAAACAATATGCTTTCGCGGAAGCTGACGCCGTTTTCTGCGGTGATCACTGCCGGCACAGAGACGCCAGACAGGGTCTGCAAATGCTCCAACAGCGGTTTATGCAGCGTAAAAGGCACCAGCGCGGCGCGCGTCGGCAATACCTTCAGGCCAAACTGCTCCGCCAGCTTATAGCCGAACGGCGTCGCGCCCAGGCCCGGCATCGACAATCCACCGCTGGCCACCACAAGTGAGCGAGCGCTCACTTTCTCACCATTCAGCGCCAGTTCGAAGCCTTCTGCGGTTTTTTCTACGCCCAGCACTTCGCTGCGCAGGCGTGTCGTCACCTGACCCTGCTCACACTCTTTCACCAGGAGTTCGACCACCTGCTGCGCCGAGTCGTCGCAAAACAGTTGACCCAGGGTTTTCTCGTGGTAGGCGATGCCATGACGGTTGATCAGATCGATAAAGTCCCACTGGGTGTAGCGTGCCAGCGCAGATTTGCAGAAATGCGGGTTATTCGACAGGTAAGCGGCAGGCTCCGTGTACATGTTGGTAAAGTTACAGCGTCCGCCGCCGGACATCAGGATTTTGCGCCCCGGTTTTTTGCCGTTGTCGAGCAGCAGCACCCGGCAGCCGAGTTGCCCTGCCTGCGCCGCGCAAAACATGCCCGCTGCGCCCGCACCTATTACCACGACATCAAACTGTTCCACCTGCGCCTCTCTGAATAAAAACCACAATCGCGACAAAAGGCCGCTATTTTACGCCGTATCGCTACCGGTAACCGACAACTTTACGGCGGCAGATTGTAAAGCCATGCCGCCCTCAACGCCATAGTAAGAAAATATTACAGCGAGACATTCAGCATAACGCGCTGATATTTCATGTATTTGTCATACCAACGCCATCATTTCGTCATATCGAAATCAAAAAAACGTCATATTTTCCTTTTCCCCGGCCCCGGTTGTCACTGATAATGCGCGGCGTTCATGTCCACAAACTGGCGTAACGCTTATGCTGCATTTGTTCGCTGGCCTGGATTTCCATACCGGCCTGATGTTAATTCTCGCATTGTTGTTCGTGTTGTTTTATGAAGCCATTAACGGTTTTCATGACACGGCCAATGCGGTTGCTACTGTAATTTATACCCGTGCCATGCGTTCGCAACTTGCGGTTGTGATGGCTGGCTTGTTCAACTTTCTTGGCGTTATGCTCGGTGGTTTGAGTGTTGCTTACGCCATTGTTCATCTGCTGCCAACCGATCTGTTGTTGAACGTCAGTTCAGCGCACGGATTAGCCATGGTGTTCTCCATGCTGCTGGCGGCTATCATCTGGAACCTCGGCACCTGGTATTTCGGTCTGCCGGCCTCCAGCTCTCATACGCTGATTGGCGCAATTATCGGTGTGGGTTTAACCAACGCACTGATGACCCACACTTCGGTGGTGGATGCGCTGAACGTCCCGAAAATGATCGGTATTTTCCTGTCATTGCTCATCTCGCCGCTGGTCGGCATGATGGTCGCCGGGTTGATGGTGTTTGCCTTGCGCCGCTATTGGAGTGGCACCAAGAAACGCCAGCGTATGCACATGACCCCTGCGGAACGTGAAAAGGTCGACGGCAAACGCAAGCCGCCGTTCTGGACCCGTATCGCACTGATCCTGTCTGCTATCGGCGTTAGCTTCTCGCACGGCGCCAACGATGGTCAGAAAGGCATCGGCTTGATCATGCTGGTGCTGATCGGCGTTGCGCCGGCCGGCTTCGTGGTCAATATGAATGCAACCGGCTATGACATCACCCGTACGCGTGATGCCGTGACCCACCTGCAGCAATATTACCAGCAGCACAGCGACGCCTTGGCGCACGTGGTCACTCTGACCCCACTGGTGCCAAGCCCGGATGAGGACGTCTCGCCGGATAAACCTATCGAGTTCCACTGTGACAGCGCGCGCGCCATGCCGGCGATTGAGCTGACTCAGGGCTTGCTGAACAATCTGCAAAGTTACGATCAACTGACGGTAGAACAGCGTAGTCATCTGCGCCGCCTGCTGATGTGCGTAACGGATACCGCAGACAAGATCGCCAAGCTGCCGGAAACCTCGGCCCAGGACCAACGTTTCCTGAAAAACCTGCGTCAGGATCTGCTGCAAACCGTTGAGTATGCACCGATCTGGATTATCGTCTCGGTTGCTCTGGCGTTGTCACTCGGCACCATGGTCGGCTGGCGTCGCGTCGCCACCACCATCGGCGAGAAAATCGGTAAGAAGGGCATGACCTACTCTCAGGGCGTGTCGGCTCAGATGACCGCAGCCTTGTCGATTGGCGTTGCCAGCTATACCGGCATGCCGGTTTCCACCACCCACGTACTCTCTTCGGCGGTAGCCGGGACGATGATCGTGGACGGCGGCGGCGTGCAAAGCAAAACCGTGAAGAACATCCTGTTGGCCTGGTTGTTAACCCTGCCAATCTCGATTCTGCTTTCCGGTTCGCTGTACTGGTTGGCGCTTAAGGTGATCTAAGCAGTTTGCCTGATGAGAAAGGCGGCCCTGGTGGCCGCCTTTTTCTTTGTCTGTTGCAGAAAGAATCGGTCGGATTCAATACCAAATCATCAGCGCAACCAGGCTGATCACCACCAGTCCGCACAGGGCTGAGGTCAGCATAAACTGCCCGCGCACACGCTCACAGCGGCGAATAAACTCCGGATCATGGTGCTCGACATAACGCTGCGAGAAGATATAGCGCACCAGCCGTATCTGCTTGCTCGGCTGGCCATGAGCGGTAAAGAAACCACCGCCGTCGACATATTGATACAGCAGCGGGTCACAGCCGCGCAGAACCACCAACAGCGCGCGCAGAGAAGAGTAATACCGCACCATGTTTAACACACACACCACACACAGAGCCCAAAACAGCGCGACGGTACTGATCATGATTGCCTCCTCAAGGCGTTGTTATCCACGGCGCTCCGCCGGGTCCAACTGCCCTACCTCTATCACCCATTACTGCTGGAGCTTACCGCTCCGATCCCCTTTGCACAGCACAGGCCGCGCATAACCCACCGCCTCTGGAAACACCCCATCGCCATGCAGATGCACACGCGAAGGTTTGATACAGAGGAGAAATGATAAGGCCTATAGTCATTATTGTAGGTTAATGAAACGCAAACTGGCCTGAGCAGTAGATAAAATTTACCGCAAGCCATCCATTTGTCATCCATCTATTGGTTATAACTGATAACTGCCCTGCCTGAGACCGCCGGAGTTTTCCACTGCCCTAAAGGGCATTTGGGGCTATACTCTGTTTAAGAATGCTTATATTTCAATCGGTCAACCCAGCAACCGCATCATGGGCGATAGGCTTTTCTGCCCAGCGGGTGTAAAACTGACGGTAGGGAGATAAAGAGAGTTTTTTGATGCGGTGCAGTGTGATCGCCTCAACATATCATTGTGTTATCTGAATGATAAAATGAAACCTGAAGCGCCAGGCTGGTACGCTAAATGCCTGCTAACCTTTTAATCGGCATTATATGGAAGGAGTATTCTCATGGCTTACAAACACATTTTGATTGCGGTAGACCTATCCCCGGAAAGTAAAATCCTGGTGGAGAAAGCCGTATCTATGGCGCGTCCGTACAACGCCAAAGTTTCCCTGATCCACGTAGATGTTAACTATTCCGACCTGTATACCGGCCTGATCGACGTTAATCTCGGCGATATGCAAAAACGCATTTCCGAAGAAACTCACCACGCATTGACCGAACTGTCGCAGAATGCCGGCTATCCGATCACCGAAACCCTGAGCGGCAGCGGCGATTTGGCGCAGGTATTGGTTGATGCCATCAAGAAATACGATATGGACCTGGTCCTGTGCGGCCACCATCAGGATTTCTGGAGCAAGCTGATGTCCTCCGCACGTCAGTTGATCAACACCGTGCACATCGACATGCTGATTGTGCCGCTGCGTGACGAAGACGAAAAAGCCGAAGATTAAGTCGGCGCCGCTAAACAGACTTGCCCAACGCCCGCGATTGCGGGCGTTTTTCATTCCGCCGACATCAATAATCGCTTGATAATCAACCGCCCTCCAGTGATATAGTCGCTAAAGACACAACATCCTCCCCCAGGTTTTATCCATACCAATATTTATAAAAATAATGGGGGAAATTAATAGTATTACCCTATGAATTTCGGGCTGTAGCCGGGCAACAACGCTGCAGCTTGAAAGGAAACGGGTATAAAGGAGTTATCCATGGAAAATACCGTATCGGTAGAGTCTTTCTTGTCCTCGCTTCAACAACATAATCCCCACCAGCCGGAATTTTTACAGGCGGTCAGGGAAGTCTTCACTTCGCTGTGGCCTTTTATCGAGCGTAATCCGCGCTATCGCGAATATGCGCTTCTGGAGCGTTTGGTAGAGCCCGAGCGTACCATCCAGTTCCGCGTCAGTTGGGTCGACGATCGCGGCCAGGTGCAGGTCAACCGCGCCTGGCGCGTGCAGTTCAACTCCGCCATCGGGCCTTATAAAGGCGGCATGCGCTTTCATCCTTCGGTCAATTTGTCGATTCTGAAGTTCCTCGGCTTCGAACAGACGTTTAAAAACGCCCTGACCACCCTGCCGATGGGCGGCGGAAAAGGCGGTTCGGACTTTGATCCCAAGGGGAAAAGCCAGGCGGAGATCATGCGTTTCTGCCAGGCGCTGATGACTGAACTGTACCGTCACCTCGGGCCGGATACCGACGTGCCCGCTGGCGATATCGGCGTTGGCGGTCGTGAGGTCGGCTTTATGAGCGGCATGATGAAAAAGCTGTCCAACAACACCGCCTGCGTGTTCACCGGCAAGGGGCTGTCATTCGGCGGCAGCCTGATCCGTCCAGAGGCCACCGGCTATGGGCTGGTCTATTTCACCGATGCCATGCTGCAACGTCACGGGCTGGGTTTTGAAGGCATGCGGGTTGCGGTTTCTGGTTCAGGTAACGTGGCTCAATACACCATTGAGAAGGCACTGGAGCTGGATGCGCGCGTGATCACCGTATCAGACTCTGGCGGTACTCTGGTCGATGAAGCCGGCTTTACCACCGAAAAACTGGCCCATTTGGTGGAGATCAAGAATCAGCGCTATGGTCGAGTGGAAGATTATGCCCGCGAACGTGGCCTGACCTATCTGGCCGGCCAGCAGCCCTGGAACGTGCCGGTGGATATCGCCCTGCCGTGCGCCACCCAAAACGAGCTGGATTTGGCTGCCGCACAGACACTGATCCGCAACGGGGTTAAAGCTGTGGCGGAAGGCGCAAATATGCCGACCACCATTCAGGCGACCGATGCATTCCTGGACGCCGGGGTGCTGTTTGCGCCGGGCAAGGCGGCCAACGCCGGTGGGGTTGCTACCTCCGGGCTGGAGATGGCGCAGAACGCCGCGCGCATCGGCTGGCGCGCCGAGAAAGTGGATGTACGTTTACAACATATCATGGCGGATATTCATCACGCCTGCGTGGAATACGGCGGCGAGGGTAAGCAAACCCACTACGTACACGGCGCCAATATCGCCGGATTCGTCAAGGTAGCCGACGCCATGCTGGCGCAGGGCGTGTTGTAACAGGTTCATAAGGTGATCTTGTTCACACATTGCTAAAATGCTTCAATGCCGGCGCTCAGTCCGGCATTTTTACCCCTGCAAAACCCGATTGCCCCGCCTCATTTGTTTTAAATATGTAAATCATTATGGTTTTTATTGTTAATTTTATGATTATTTTCTGTGGTAAAATTACCACCACTGAATTATTCAACAATTAATTAACATTAAAACCGTCATATTTTTACTCCAATGTGCACAGATCACAATTTCCCAACTCTCGTTACGTCCCCTCTTCCATTCCTTTGTAATCTGCTCAGGTGGAAAAACAGCCACCCCTACAGATAAAAAAGGTACAGCGAATGAAATTTAACCTCGCATTATTAAATGCATGTGTGGTTTCTGCGTGCATGTTATCGACAACACCTGCCTTTGCTGCTGAAAAGTACGAGATTGCCGTGGTTGCCAAAGTGACCGGCATTCCCTGGTTCAACCGTATGGAAGTCGGCGTTAACGACGCGGCCAAAAAGCTCGACGTCAATGCCTACCAGACCGGGCCGTCCACCCCAGACCCGGCCGCACAGGTGAAAGTGATTGAAGACCTGATCGCCAAAAACGTCAACGCCATCATCGTGGTGCCTAACGACGCCAAGGTGCTGGAGCCGGTGCTGAAAAAGGCGCGCGAGAAAGGCATCGTGGTGCTGACGCATGAATCCCCGGACCAGCAGATTGGCCAGTGGGACATTGAAACCATCGACAGCGAGAAGTATGCGCAGGCCAACGTCGATGAGCTGGCGAAAGACATGGGCGGCAAAGGCGGCTATGCCATTTATGTCGGCTCGCTGACCGTGCCGTTGCACAACGCCTGGGCGGATTCCGCCATCAAGTACCAGAAAGCCAAATACCCGGACATGTTCGAAGTCACTTCGCGCCTGCCGGTAGCGGAAAGCATCGATAAGTCCTACGCCACCACGCTGGATTTGATGAAAACCTATCCGCAGATGAAAGGCATTATCGGCTTCGGCTCCCTCGGCCCGATCGGTGCCGGCCAGGCAGTCGCCAAGAAGCGCGCCAAGGACAAGATCGCCGTAGTCGGTATTGCCATGCCGGCACAGGCCGCGCCTTACCTGGCACGCGGTGACATCAAGAAAGCCCTGTTGTGGGACCCGAAAGACGCCGGTTATGCCCTGGTCACGGTGGCCGATCAACTCTTGCAGGGCAAAGAAGTGACCAAAGATTTGTCGATCGAAGGTTTGGGTAAAGCCGACGTCGACATGGATAAAAAAGTGATTCGGTTTAATAAAATTCTTGAAGTCACCAAAGATAATGCCAAATCGCTAGGATTTTAATTTTCAGTAATATTACGCCACACCGGGAAAGTCATGAAACAACGAAGGGCGCAATATAGTGCGCCCCGAGTTTCAGTCACTACCATAATAAAAACCTGCACAGGTTAACGCTATGACCACATCCACCGCATTTATCACCCTGGAAAATATCAGTAAGAGATTCCCAGGCGTGCTGGCCTTGGACCAGATCAACCTGACGCTAAATATTGGCGAAGTGCATTGCCTGGCCGGGCAAAATGGCTGCGGAAAAAGCACCATCATTAAAATTATTTCCGGCGTTTATCAGCCGGAAAAAGGCGCCAATATTTCGCTTGAGGGTAAACTTTTTCATTCTCTGACGCCGCAGCTGTCCGGCTATTACGGTATTCAGGTAATTTATCAGGATCTGTCGTTATTCCCCAACCTGACCGTGGCGGAAAATATCGCCATTCACCGCTACCTGCCCGGCGGCCATTTCTGGGTGCGCAAGCAGGTGATGCGCCAGATGGCGCTGGATGCCATGGCGCGCGTCGGCGTGCATATCGATCCCGACAAGAAAGTCGAAAAACTGTCGATTGCCGATCGCCAACTGGTGGCCATATGCCGCGCCATTGCCGCCGACGCACGGCTGGTGATCATGGATGAGCCAACCGCTTCTCTGACGCGGCAAGAGGTCGACGGCCTGCTGCGGGTGGTCAACGAACTGAAAGCGGCGGGCATCTGCGTGGTGTTCGTCAGCCACCGACTGGATGAAGTGATGGAGGTCGCCGACCGCATCAGCGTGATGCGCGACGGCAAGCTGGTCGGCACTTATCCCGCCAGCCAGTTGGACAGCCATGAGCTGGCGTTCCTGATGACCGGCCAACGCTTCCATTACAGCCAACTGCCGGCGCTGGCGTCCACCGATAGCGCACCGCTGCTCGAGGTTCGCAATCTCAGCCGGCGCGGAAAATACCAGGACATCAATCTTTCACTGCACGGTGGCGAGATCGTCTCGATCGTCGGGCTGCTCGGCGCGGGCCGTACCGAGCTGTGCCTCAGCCTGTTCGGCATGACCCGTCCCGACAGCGGAGAAATTCGTATCGACGGCCATCCGGTCCAACTGCACAACAACCGTGAAGCGGTGCGCCAGGGTATCGGCTATGTGTCGGAGGATCGTCTTACGCAAGGGCTGATCATGGAGCAGTCGATCTACGACAACACCATCGTCACTGTCTTCGATCAACTTCACACCCCGCTCGGGCTGCTGGACCATGCCAAAGCGACCGAGCTGGTTAACCGGCTAATTCGCGATCTGAACATCAAGGTTTCCGACAGCGCGCTGCCGGTAAAAATCCTGTCGGGCGGCAATGCGCAACGGATCGCCATCGCCAAGTGGGTGGCAACGCAGCCGAAGATCCTGATCCTTGATTCGCCTACCGTCGGAGTGGACATCGCCAACAAAGTGGGGATCTACCAGATCGCCAAAGATCTGGCCGCGCTCGGCATGGCGGTGCTGATGATCTGCGACGAAATCCCGGAAGCCTATTACAACAGCCATCGGGTGATGGTGATGCGCAAGGGCGAGCTGATCGCCGAGTTTTCGCCGCACCACAGCACCGAACAACAGATCGCCGAGGTGGTGAATGGATAAGTCATTATTGGCCCGCCTGGCCGGCCGGCACGAGTTTTACCTGGGCCTGCTGGTGTTGTTGCTGGCAATAGGCCTGAGCGTCAGCACCAGCGAGTTTCTGACGCTGGGTAACCTGACGGATGTCGCCACCAGCTACGCCATTCTCGGCATTCTCGCCTGTGGCCTGTTCGTGGTGCTGATTGCCGGCGGCATCGATATTTCATTCCCGGCGATCACCGCCATCGCGCAGTACGTGATGGCCAGTTGGGTCATTCAACACGGCGGCGGCTTCCCGCTGGCGTTCGCACTGGCAATGGGCGTCGGCCTGCTGCTCGGGCTGGTGAACGGTTTTCTGGTCTACTGGCTGAAGGTGCCGGCGATCATCATCACCATCGCCACGCTGAACCTGTTCTACGGCTTACTGGTTTACGCCACCAACGGCACCTGGCTGTACGGTTTCCCCGACTGGTTTATGGATGGCATCAGCTGGTTCTCGTTCCAGGGGGCCGACGGTTATGACTACGGCCTGACGCTGCCGCTGCTGTGCCTGCTGGCGGTGATTATCGTCACCGGTGTGCTGATGAACTTTACCCGCCTCGGCCGCCAAATTTTCGCCATGGGCGGCAACCGCGATGCGGCGTCGCGCCTGGGGCTGAACCTGCTGCGGCTGCACTTCTACGTTTACGGCTACATGGGCATTCTGGCGGGTATCGCCGCGGTGGTGCAGGCGCAGATAACCCAGTCGGTAGCCCCCAACTCCCTGCTCGGTTTTGAGCTAACGGTGCTGGCTGCGGTGGTGCTGGGCGGCACCAGCATGACCGGTGGGCGCGGCTCCTTGACCGGCACGCTGCTGGGCGTGGTGCTGTTGGCCTTCCTGCAAAACGGCCTGACGCTGCTCAGCGTGTCGGCCTATTGGCACCAGGTGTTCAGCGGCGCGATCATTTTGATCAGCATCAGCAGCACCGCCTGGAATGAAAAACGCAAGCTGGCCAAGGAGCTATGACATGATCCAGTTAACCCGTCTGATCCCCAACGATCGGATCATCCGCCTGCAGAGCGCGATCATTATCGCCGTGGCGCTGCTGTTCGCCGGGCTGCTCGGATCGCGCTTCTTCAGCCTCGGCAATTTCCAGTCGATCGCCTCGCAGCTTCCGATCCTCGGCATGCTGGCGCTCGGTATGGGCATTACCATGCTGACCGGCGGCATCAATCTGTCGATTATCGCCGGTGCCAACGCCTGCTCGCTGGTGATGGCAGCGATTATCGTCAGCCACCCGGACCAACCGCTGTTTCTGGCGCTGGCACTGCTGGCCGGGCTGCTGGTCGCCGTCGCCATTGGCGCGCTTAACGGCGTGTTGGTCGCCTGGATTGGCGTTTCGCCCATCCTCGCTTCGCTCGGCACCATGACGCTGATCACCGGCCTGAATATTCTGCTGTCCAACGGCGCGGTGATCTCCGGCT
The DNA here is from genome assembly GCF_058799445.1 of Serratia sp. GW822-FHT06E05. NCBI lineage: Bacteria > Pseudomonadati > Pseudomonadota > Gammaproteobacteria > Enterobacterales > Yersiniaceae > Serratia > Serratia sp. GW822-FHT06E05. The sequence continues at coordinate 56,947 of NZ_JBXALM010000011.1, read as the reverse complement.
TCCCGGCGGCGATTCAGTATCTCGGCAACGGTAGTCTGCTCGGCATTCCGGTGGCGCTACTGCTGTTCCTGCTGGTATCCGTTGGCCTGTGGCTATTGCTGGAGCACACCACGCTCGGGCGCAGCCTGTATCTGATTGGCTCCAACGAACAAGCCACCCGTTTTAGCGGCGTAAACACCGCCCGGGTACAGATTGCGGTCTATATTTTATCCGCCCTGCTCGGCTGGGGTGCGGCGCTGCTGATGATGGCCAAATTCAACTCGGCCAAGGCCGGTTACGGCGAATCCTATCTGCTGGTGACCATTTTGGCCTCGGTGCTGGGCGGCATTAACCCGGACGGTGGGTTTGGCCGGGTGCTGGGTCTGGTGCTGGCGCTGATAGTGCTGCAAATGCTGGAAAGCGGCCTCAACCTGCTGGGCGTCAGCAGCTATCTGACCATGGCCCTGTGGGGCGGTGTGCTGATCCTGTTTATCGCATTACAGAATCGAAAAGCCTGACTGGAGAAAAACAATGGCGAGCTATTTTATTGGCGTAGATGTAGGCACCGGAAGTGCGCGCGCAGGGGTATTCGATCTCAACGGTCACATGGTCGGGCAGGCCAGCCGAACCATCGACCTGTATCGTCCGAAAGCGGACTTCGTTGAGCAGTCTTCGGACAATATCTGGCAGGCGGTGTGCAACGCGGTGCGCGATGCGGTCAACCAGGCCGACATCAACCCGATTCAGGTTAAAGGACTGGGTTTTGACGCCACCTGTTCTCTGGTGGTGTTGGACAAAGAGGGCCAACCGCTGACCGTCAGCCCGTCCGGCCGCACCGAGCAGAACATCATCGTGTGGATGGATCACCGGGCCATCACCCAGGCCGAACGCATCAACGCCACCAAACACCGGGTGCTGGATTTCGTCGGCGGCATCATTTCGCCGGAAATGCAGACCCCCAAAATGCTGTGGTTGAAACAGCATATGCCGACCACCTGGGCCAATGCCGGTTACCTGTTTGACCTGCCGGACTTCCTCACCTGGCGGGCCACCCAGGACGCCACCCGTTCACTGTGTTCGACGGTGTGCAAATGGACCTATCTCGGCCATGAACAGCGCTGGGACAAAAGCTATTTCAAACAGATTGGATTGGAAGACGTGCTGGAGCACGATGCCGCCAAGATCGGCAGCGACGTCAAAATGATGGGCGAACCGCTCGGCCACGGCCTCACCCAGCGTGCCGCCAGTGAAATGGGCCTGATTGCCGGCACGGCGGTCAGCGTCTCGATCATTGACGCCCACGCCGGGACGCTCGGCACGCTTGGCGCTACCGGGGTTTCCGGTGAAGTGGCAGATTTTAACCGCCGCGTTGCGCTGATTGGCGGTACTTCCACCGGCCATATGGCGATGTCCCGTACCGCGCGTTTTATTGGCGGCGTATGGGGGCCATATTACTCGGCGATCCTGCCGGAATACTGGCTGAACGAGGGCGGCCAGTCCGCCACCGGTGCGCTGATTGACCACGTGATCCAGTCGCATCCTTGTTACCCGGAGCTGCTGGCACAGGCAAAAACCCAGGGACAGACGATTTATGAAGTGCTGAATGCCCTGCTGCGCCGCATGGCAGGTGAGCCGGAGGAGATTGCCTTCCTCACCCAGGATATTCATATGCTGCCGTATTTCCACGGCAACCGTTCACCACGTGCCAACCCGACGCTGACCGGTACTCTGACCGGGCTGAAGCTGTCGCGTACCCCGGAAGATATGGCCTTGCATTATCTGGCGACCATCCAGGCGATTGCGCTGGGTACCCGCCATATTATTGAAACCATGAACCAAAGTGGCTACAGCATCGACACCATCATGGCCAGCGGCGGCGGTACTAAAAACCCGATTTTCGTGCAGGAACATGCCAATGCCACCGGCTGCGCCATGCTGTTACCGGAAGAGAGCGAGGCAATGCTGTTGGGGGGAGCGATGATGGGCACGGTGGCAGCCGGGGTATACGACACGCTGCCGGAAGCCATGAGCGCCATGAGTCGCATCGGTAAAACCGTGACGCCACAGACCAACAAAATCAAACGCTATTACGACCGTAAATACCGCGTGTTCCATGAGCTGTATAACGACCACATGAAATACCGCCAACTGATGCAGGAGGAAGCCTGATGCAGCAGGAATGGCAGCGGGCCACTGAAGCCTGGGCAATCTACAGCCGGGAACTGGCACAGCTGAGCCAGCGCATCGACGCACAAAGCTGGCAACGGTTGCTGACGGCATTGGCCGAGTGCCGGGGGAAAATCGTGGTCACCGGCGTCGGGACTTCCGGCATCGCAGCACGCAAGATAGCCCATATGCTGGCCTGCGTGGAACGGCCAGCCATCTACCTGAACGCCACCGATGCAGCACACGGCGATCTGGGCTTTTTGCGCAGCGATGATTTGATGATTCTGATTTCGCGCGGTGGCAATTCCGACGAATTGACCCGCCTGCTGCCAACGCTGCAGGCCAAGGGTGTGCCGCTGATCGGCGTGACGGAAAATCCGGATTCGGCGATCGCCAAAGCGGCACGGTTGGTGATCCGCACCGGGGTAGAAAATGAGATAGATCCACTGAATATGCTGGCAACGACGTCTATCGTGCTGGTATTGGCAATCTTCGACGCGGCCTGTGCCTGCCTGATGGAACGCAGTGGCTACGATAAAGAAACGTTGCTGGCGGTACACCCAGGCGGTGACGTCGGCAAGCGCTTGCTGCAGGGGAAATAATCCACGGGTGTTGGTAGGGCTCAGCATACCTACGCCGAGCCCATTATCTCTATCAGGCTTTGTTAATCGCCTCGAGAATCACTAACCGATCGCTCAGGCGTTTTTTCGCCACCGGATCGCTGGCGGCGGCCAATTCTGCCTTCAATGCCGCCTGTTGCTGCTGACGGGCCTTCGGCTCGCCGATCAGCAGTGGCTTCACGTTGAACGACGCGACATTGCCGTAACGCCCATCTTCACTGGTAGGTACGCTGATTTTGCCGTCGTTCAGCAGTTTTTCGACGATTTTACGCTCACGTTCGTAGCCTTCCAACCCAACCAACTGCCAGCGCTGCACCGCCTGTCCCTGATACTGGCCTTTTTTCACTTCGGTCAGATAACGGATAGTCAGGTTGCGGATGGTTCCGGCCTCTTCGCCATATTCAGCCTTGCTGTCCGACAATACCGGGAACTGCATGCCTTCCAGTGCGCCGCCTTTTTGCGTCAGGTGCCCCATGCGATAGCTGTTCATGCCCAGACGGATCGGCGTGCTGTCAGTCACCGGCGTGCCGTCGGCCATGCGCAAATCACGGATGCGCTGCCCGACCGGTTGGCGCAGGTCGATTTTATAGGTCACGCCATCGAAGAAATCATTGGTGGAATACTTGGACGCGCGGCGCTGCGGGTTGAAGCTGTAGGTGACATCGCCGTCCTGCAGCTGATTGAAGTAGCCCGCCGACCATTCCATGTACTTCTTCAGCTCTTTGCCACTGAGTTGGTACACGGTGATCTCGCCGCCGGCATATTGATAATTGAAGGCGATATCTTTGGCCGTAATGGTACCGACGTTTAATTTCGGCCGGTCATTATCAATCTGCAGCGCGATCACCTGCGCCTGTGGCGCATAGTAACGGCTGGCTTCCTGATACAGTTTGCTGATGCCGGTATCCTGCACGTGTACCTGCGGGATCCCCTTCACGGCATCCGGCGGCACCAGATCCTGGCCGCTGAGCTGGGCAATCGGCCGGTTGGCGTTGGCGCGCAAAATCTTGTGATAAGGCTGATAAATCTCTTCCAGCTTTTTATCCGACGCGATGCCTTTGATTGGGTAGGTATAGCTGTCTTTGTTGATCAGCACGTACTTGCCGTTATGCTGCTCAAACTGCAAATCGATGCGCGACAGCGCACGGCCATATTTGTCCGGTTCGGTAACGATCACGCCGTTAATCACTTCTTTATCGACTTTGACGTGCATGTGCCCGGCGACAATCGCCGCCAGTTCCGGGTTCGCACGAGCGATATCGCCAACGCCGGTACCAGGGCGCTGGTTCTCGTTGTCGATGCCCATGTGCGCCACCAGCACGATAGCGTCCACTTCACCCTGAATTTGCTGAATGACCTGCTTCACCGCCTGCACCGGATCGGTAAAGTTCAGCCCTTTCACCCGGTCGGTGCCTTTGGCAAACTCTGCGGTCATCGGCGTATCCATGCCAATAATGCCGATTTTCACTCCCTGACGTTCAATGATTTTATACGCCGGCAGGTAGGGTTTGCCGCTCTCCCACAGAATATTGCCGGCCAATGCCGTGCCCTTGAACTGGTTCAGTGAGGTGGAAAGCGGTTTGAGGCCGAAATCGAATTCATGGTTACCCATCACCCAGACGTCATAGTCCAGCGCGTTAAACCCGAGGATCATCGGGCTGGTTTTGTCGTTTTTAAAAGTCTCGACAAAGTTGCCCTGGATGGTGTCGCCGGCATCGACCAGGATCACGTTGGGCTGCTTCGCCCGTACCTGTTGCACCTGAGTGGCGATTTGGCTCAGGCTGCCGGCCAGGTTTTCGGTGTCGGTCGAATAATCCCAGGGCACAAAGGTACCGTGCAGATCGGACGTGCCGAGGATGGTGATATTGACTGGTTCAGAAGCCATTGCAGAGGTACCCAGGCAAAGCAAAACAGCAAGGAGTGTCTTCTTCATTATCATCTAATTATAGGGAGGGGAACGAACAGGAATCATGCGATCTGGAACACAAGCTTGCCAGTATCTTTGCAAGGTAAAAAATAAAATTGGGAGGTGGATCAATGAATACCTCCCTATTTCGCCCTCTATGCCCTAAATAATTGGCGTTGTATCAAGGCGGCAAGTTTGTCAGTCCCCAGGAGCTTACTCAAGTAAGTGACTGGGGCGCACAACAAATCTGTCGGGAACAGATTTGAACAACGTTTGCGTTGGCCCCGTTACGGGGCGAGGCCCATGGACGGGCCGAGTAATGCAGCCAACACAGATACAGCCTCAAGTATGAAGGGGATAGGGCATATAAATATCGAAACGGTGACTTTTGGTGGTCGAGGCCGCATGCGCGGGCACGTTAGCCAATGGTGGAGCATAATCCGGCCGTTTAACCACCACGCGCTTGGTCGCCAGACGGCGTGCCGGCTCCAGCAGACCATCGGCATCGTCGTCGCTGCCCACCAGCGACTGGAACACCCGCATCTCTTTCTTCACCAGCGCGCTTTTCTGCTTGTGTGGGTACATGGGATCCAGGTACACCACCTCGGGGGGTGAGTCGAGCTCGGCTAACGCCGTCAGACTGGAGGCGTGCAGCAGAGTCATGCGCTCGCGCAGCCATGGGCCGATTTCCGCATCCTGATAGCCGCGTTGCAGTCCATCGTCCAGCAAGGCAGCCACCACCGGATTACGCTCCAGCATCCTCACCCGGCAGCCCAGCGAGGCCAGCACAAAGGCATCGCGCCCCAGCCCTGCCGTAGCGTCTACCACGTTTGGCCGATAGCTGCCCTTGATGCCGACCGCTTTCGCCACCGCTTCGCCACGCCCGCCGCCAAAGCGGCGTCGGTGCGCCATAGTGCCGGAAATGAAATCGACGTAGATCGCCCCCAGCTTGGGTTCGTCACGCTTACGCAACTCCAGACGTTCCGGCGTCAGCACCAGCGCCATCGTCGCGTCGTCGTCCGAAACCAACTGCCAGCGTTCCGCCAGAATAGACAAGGCGCCGGGATCGGCGCCTTCTTCACACAATAAACACACGCTCACCGGTGGGGTTATCCTTTAATGCCGTAATGGCGCAGCATAGCATCCAGCTGCGGCTCACGGCCACGGAAGCGTTTGAACAGTTCCATCGGCTCTTCGGAACCGCCACGCGACAGGATGTTGTCGAGGAAGGATTTACCGGTTTCGGCGTTGAAAATCCCCTCTTCTTCAAAGCGCGAATAGGCATCTGCCGACAACACTTCTGCCCACAGGTAGCTGTAGTAACCCGCCGCGTAACCGCCGGCAAAGATGTGGCTGAAAGCGTGCGGGAAACGGCCCCAGCTTGGAGAAGGCACAACCGCCACCATTTTTTTCACTTCTGCCAACGTCGGCAGGATCTGCGCACCTTTCTCAGGGCTGTATTCGGCGTGCATGCGGAAGTCGAACAGGCCAAACTCCAACTGACGCAGGATGAACAGCGCAGCCTGGTAGTTTTTGGCGGCCAGCAACTTGTCCAGCATCTCCTTCGGCAGCGGCTCACCGCTTTGATAATGGCCGGAGATAAACGCCAGCGCTTCCGGCTCCCAGCACCAGTTTTCCATAAACTGGCTCGGCAGTTCGACCGCATCCCATGGCACACCGCTAATACCGGAAACACCGGCGGTGTCGATTTGGGTCAGCATATGGTGCAGACCGTGGCCGAACTCGTGGAACAGCGTGGTCACTTCGTTATGGGTGAACAGCGCCGGCTTGTCGCCCAGCGGACGGTTGAAGTTACAGGTCAGATAGGCAACCGGTTTTTGCAGCTCGCCGTTGGCCTTGCGCAGGCTACCGACACAGTCATCCATCCAGGCCCCGCCGCGCTTGTTTTCGCGGGCATACAGGTCGAGGTAGAAGCTGCCGCGCAGCTCACCGTTAGCGTCGAACAGATCAAAGAAGCGCACTTCTGGATGCCAGGTATCCACATCCTTACGCTCTTTGGCAGTGATGCCATAAATGCGTTTCACCACTTCGAACAGGCCTTGTACCACACGTTGTTCCGGGAAGTAGGGGCGCAGTTGCTCGTCGCTGATCGAGAACAGGTGCTGTTTTTGTTTTTCGCCATAATAGGTGATGTCCCAGGCTTCCAGCTCATCCACACCGTAATGCTGTTTGGCAAAGGCACGCAGCTGCGCCAGTTCCTGCTCGGCCTGCGGACGGGCGCGTTTGGCCAAATCACTCAGGAAACCCAGTACCTGTTCCGGGTTTTCCGCCATTTTGGTCGCCAGCGACTTGTCGGCGTAGCTGTCAAAGCCCAGCAACTGGGCCAGTTCGTGACGCAACGCCAGCGTTTCCGCCATCACTTCACTGTTGTCCCATTTGCCGGCATTTGGCCCCTGATCGGAGGCGCGGGTAGCGAAAGCACGATACATTTCTTCACGCAGCGCGCGGTTATCGCCATAGGTCAGCACCGGCAGATAGCTTGGCATATCCAGCGTCAGCAACCAGCCTTCCTGCTCTTTGGCCTGCGCCATCGCCTGAGCCTGAGCCAGCGCGCTTTCCGGCAGGCCGCTCAGTTCGGCTTGATCGGTGATCAACTTGCTCCAGCCCATGGTGGCGTCGAGCACGTTGTTGCTGTAAGTGGAACCCAGTTCGGAAAGGCGTGCGACGATCTCGCCGTAACGACGCTGTTTTTCCGGCGACAGGCCAATGCCCGACAGTTCGAAATCACGCAGCGCGTTTTCTACCGACTTGCGCTGCGGTACCGTCAGTTGATTGAAGGCTTCGCCTTCTTTCAGGCTACGATAAGCCTGGTATAGCCCTTCGTGTTGCCCTACCCAGGTGCCGTACTCAGACAGCAACGGCAGCGCCTGCTCATAGGCAGCACGCAGTTCCGGGCTGTTTTTCACCGAGTTCAGATGGCCGACCGGCGACCAGATGCGCGACAGGCGATCGTCAGACTCCGCCAGCGGCTGACACAGGTTATCCCAGGTAAATGGCCCCGGCTGCGCGACAACGCGCTCTACCGCAGCGCGACAGTCGTCCAAGGCGGATTGCACCGCAGGCACGATATCTTCTGGGCGAATGGCGGAAAACGGCGGCAGGGAAAACGGAGTCAGCAACGGATTTGTCATAGGGCAGTCCTGATTAGCGTTGGGGCCCGCCACGACGGGCAGGCCTTAAAATGCGTATGAATATCTAACATGGTGCCAAGCGGCAGGAAAATCAATGGCCCGGCGTTGATAGATAGTGCCTTAAACCGCACTCTGACGGATCTTCGCGGCCAGCACGGCCAGATGCTCGTCGTCAGCGCGCGCCGCGTCGTGGGACGAAAGGTAACCCTCATAGCGGTCGAAGAATTTCGCCGAGGTCGATTCGATAGGCTGCCACTGTTCCAGCGCAGCGGTACCGTGCATCGGGATCAGCTTGGCATGCACATGGTCGACGCCAAAACCTTCGAACACCATGCCGCAGCGGCCCACGTCGTCAAACGCCCGGTCGAGCAACTGCGCTACCCGCTTGGTCGCCAACATCAGCTCGCTGAGTACCTCGTCCGGCAACGCAAAGGCATAGCTCTCATAGTGCGCCTTGGGGATCACTACGCTGAAACCCTCGGTATTCGGATAAATGGAAAGGAACGCCATATGACTCTCGTCTTCCCAAATTTTATGGCACGGCACTCTGCCCGCCACCATTTCGCAAAAGATGCAGCTCATCGTCTCCTCCTGAATGGGACGGCGAGCCAAGAGCCCGCCGTAAAAGCCTTTCAGCAACATAGCGGATATTTTGCCTTTTGACTGCTATTCCCCTGCATTTCCCGCCCAAACAGCCGGACGCCGTTGATGCCACGGCGCTGCCCGTTCCAGCTGCCCTGCCAACCGCAGCAGTTGATCTTCGCGGCCAAAACCGGCAACAAATTGCATGCCTATCGGCAGATTGTGCTGCGCATCATGCGCCAGCGGCACCGACATCGCCGGCACGCCTGCCACATTAAACACCGGCGTGAACGGTGAATGATCGAATAAATGCGCGGTCCACTCCAGGCCACTCATATCCGCAGTTCCGGTACCGTAGCGACCGATCCGCCAGGGCAAGTCAGGCATGGTCGGGGTCAACAACAGATCGTACTGCTGGAAATAGGCGCCCACGGCACGAGTCACCCGGTTACGCACCTCAAGCGCCGCAACCATATCCACCGCCCTGGCGGCCAACCCGTAGCGGTAACAGGCCAGCGTTTCCGGCTCCAGCATGTCGGTTGAAATCGCGCGTCCGGTGGTTTGGCTCAACCCCTCAACCCAACCGACCAGATTGGCGCACCAGATCTGCGCATTGGCGAATACCAGTTCCTGCCAGCTGACGCCGATCGGCATCTCCGCCTCAGTGACCTGATGGCCCAGCTCGCTCAGCAGCACTGCGGTGTCGTTGGTGGCCTGAACGATGTGCGGTGCAGTTTTCCCGCCATTCCACGCCTGAGTCATCATGCCAATACGCAACCGACCAGGCTCGCGGATGACCTGTGACAGCCAGCTTTCTGGCTGCGGTGCCGTGTAATAAGGTTCGCCGGGATGGGGATGTTGTAGCGCATCCAGTAAAGCGGCACTGTCGCGTACTGTGCGACTCAGCCCCAATTGAACGCCAAAGCCGTTGAACACTTCATCCATCGCCGGGCCATGTGATACCCGGCCGCGCGTCGGTTTAAGGCCGAACAACCCATTGGACGAAGCAGGCACGCGAATAGAGCCTGCAGCATCAGTGGCATGCGCCATAGGCACGACCCCGGCAGCAACCGCCGCGCCAGCACCGCCGCTGGAACCGCCCGCGCTGAAATCAAGGTTCCAGGGATTGCGCGTAGCACCGTAAAGCACCGCTTCGGTGGTGGTGCTGAACGCCATCTCCGGCGTGGTGGTTCGGCCAAAGGTCACCAGCCCCGCGCGATGGATATTGCGCATCAGATAACTGTCTTCCGTGGCAATCTGCCCCTGCGCCAACCGGCTCCCCAATTCAAGACGCTTGCCAGCCATGCTGATGGCGATATCCTTGATCAGAAAGGGAACGCCTGACAGCGGGCCGCGCCTCTCCCACAGAGGTTGTGGCCAATGCTCCACCACCGCGTTGATCGCCGGGTTTACCGCCTCAACCGCTGCCCTCGCCGTTTGCTGCAGCTCTTGTGCACTGACTTCACCCGCCTGTACCAATGCTGCCAACCCCAGCGCGTCGTAGCTAACGTACTCGCTCAGTTTCATCGTCTCTTCCTTCATCCGTTATGGTTTCGCCGGCTTTTCCGACGTCCGTTCCACGGTAGGAGGATTGGCGCTATAGTTGAAATTGATAGATTTAATACGAGGAATAGTTATCAACAATTTAAAGCGGGTCGATCTCAACTTGCTGGTCACGCTGGAAGCGCTGCTCAGCGAACGCAACGTGACGCGGGCGGCGGCACGCCTCAATCTGAGCCAGCCGTCAGTCAGCATTCAACTGGCCAAACTGCGCGAGATTTACCATGATCCCCTGCTGCTGCCCGGCCCACGAGGGATGTTGCCCACGGCGCGCGCGCTAAGCCTGTTGACGCCTCTGCGCCAGACGCTGGCCGACCTCGGCCGCCTGCTGGCGCCGGAACACCCCTTTGATCCGCTGCTGGCCGAAATGACCTGGCAACTGGCCGCCGCCGACGCAGCCGAATATGCCATCCTGCTGCCGATGCTGCCCAAACTGCGGCAGGCAGCACCCCAATCCCGCCTGGCGATCCGCGAAGCATCGCCGAAACACATGAGTCGCGATCTGGCGGATGGCGTGATCGACCTCGGTTTTTTGTCCCGGGAAGAAGCCCCCGCCGAGCTGCGCCACCGGCAGTTGTTTCGCGAGGAGTACCTGCTGGTAGGCCGCCGTGACCATCCGTTGTTGCAAAGCCCCCCTTCGCTGGAGCAGTTTTGTCAGTTGGAGTTCGTGATGGTTTCGCAAGACGGCGGCGGTTTTCGCACCCTGATTGACACGCTGTTGGAAGCGCAGGGATTAGCGCGGCGTGTAGTGATGTCGCTGCCGCACTTCCTGTTCATCCCCGCACTGCTGGCGAGATCCGATATGGTCGCGATGCTGCCTTCACGCATGCTGGGCGAACTGCTTGGCGACCTGCGCACCTGGCCGGCCCCCTTGGCAATTCCCGGCTATGACATGGTAATGGTGTGGCATGAACGCTCGCACCTGGATCCGGCCCATGGCTGGTTGCGTGAGCAGGTGGTCAACGCCCTGGAGGCCCCGTCGACATCACTGTAAAACGTCAACCAGCTCAAACTGTTGAAACACCAGCCACATCTGGGGCGAGAACGTGCCTTCACGCGTAAAAAAATCCTGGTGCCCCTGCCGCCAGAACGCCAGGCTCTTATCCCCCTCACCTTCCTGTGCCGCCATCTCGGCCGTAACGTCGCAATAGCGAATCAGCTTCAATGACAGGATCCTGATGACGCAGGCCGGTTCGCCGCGGCCGTCAAGCACGATGTTGTAATCCCCGAGCATCGGCTCTTGCTCTTGCCGATATGCAAGATAAGAACAGCAGGTGGCGGTTTTTTGCCCCTCAAGCACCCGTTGCAACAGCTCGTCCGCCAGCATGGGGCTGTCGCCGAACGCCCAGCGAGACGCGCCAGGGTATTTAGCCAAAATGGCCGCTTTAGTCATCGCCTTTCTCCTTGATTGAAGGGCTGAGGTCACGCATTTCACTTTTTCCCGCCCAGACAGTTTATACTGTGCAGAATATAAGCCTTTATTCTGTTCAGCAGGCTCCGTCGGGAGCACAAGGAATTACCACAAGCCATGTTAAGTTACCGCCACAGTTTCCACGCCGGCAACCACGCCGACGTGCTTAAGCACACCGTTCAAAGCCTGATCATCGAATCGCTGAAAGAAAAAGAGAAGCCGTTCCTGTACCTGGATACCCACTCCGGCGCAGGTCGCTATCAGCTGAGCGGTGAACACGCCGAGCGCACCGGGGAATACCTGGAAGGCATCGGTCTGCTGTGGCAACGTGATGACCTGCCGCAAGAGCTGGCAGCCTACATGAGCGTAGTGCACAACTTTAACCGCACCGAAAGGCTGCGTTACTACCCTGGCTCGCCACTGATTGCCCGTCAGCTGCTGCGTCCGCAGGATAAAATTCACCTGACCGAACTGCACCCGAGCGACTTCCCGTTGCTGCGCAGTGAGTTCCAGAAGGACGAGCGTGCCAAGGTGCAACGCGCCGATGGCTACCAGCAGTTGAAATCCCAACTGCCGCCGCTGTCGCGCCGCGGGCTGATCCTGATGGACCCGCCGTACGAAATGAAAACCGATTACCAGGACGTGGTAAAAGGCCTGCAGGAAGGCTACAAGCGCTTTGCCACCGGCACCTACGCGCTGTGGTACCCGGTGGTGATGCGCCAGCAAATCAAGCGCATGCTGAAAGACCTGGAAGCCACCGGCATCCGCAATATTCTGCAGATCGAACTGGCGGTAAGACCCGACAGCGACCAGCGCGGCATGACCGCCTCAGGCATGATTGTGATTAACCCGCCGTGGAAGCTGGAACAACAGATGAAAAACGTGCTGCCATGGCTGCACAAAACCCTGGTGCCGTCAGGTAATGGCCACCATTTGGTGAACTGGGTAGTGCCGGAATAAGCTTCCGGGGCGCGGCCTGCCGCGCCTTTACCCCACCTATCACAGCCATTGACGCAATCTTTGCGACAAACCTGCATCAGGCGTTAAACTCTTACGCTCTTCGATTCACACAATTCATGGAAATCCCAGATGACCAAACATTACGATTATCTAGCAATTGGCGGCGGCAGCGGCGGCATCGCATCGATCAACCGGGCAGCCATGTACGGCCAGAAATGCGCACTGATTGAAGCCAAAGAACTGGGCGGCACCTGCGTAAACGTGGGTTGTGTACCGAAAAAAGTTATGTGGCATGCGGCGCAAATCGCCGAGGCCATCCACCTGTACGGCCCGGATTACGGTTTCGATACCACCGTCAACGCGTTTGACTGGAAGAAGCTGGTCGCCAACCGCACCGCTTATATCGACCGCATCCATAATTCCTACGACAACGTGCTGGGTAAAAACAAAGTCGACGTGATCAAAGGCTTCGCGCGCTTTGTCGACGCCCACACGGTGGAAGTGAACGGTGAAAAAATCACTGCCGACCATATCCTGATCGCCACCGGCGGCCGTCCAAGCCACCCTGACATTCCGGGTGCAGAATACGGCATCGATTCAGACGGTTTCTTCGATCTGGACGCCATGCCAAAACGCGTTGCGGTGGTGGGTGCTGGTTATATCGCAGTAGAAATCGCCGGCGTGCTGAACGCGCTGGGGGCTGAAACCCACCTATTCGTGCGTAAACACGCGCCACTGCGGACTTTCGACCCGATGGTTGTCGAGACTCTGGTGGAAGTGATGAACACCGAAGGGCCAAGCCTGCACACGGAATCCGTGCCAAAAGCCATCGTCAAAAACGCCGACGGCAGCCTGACGTTACAGTTGGAAAACGGCAAGGAATTCACCGTCGACAGCCTGGTGTGGGCGATTGGCCGCGAACCGGCAACCGATAACCTGAACCTGGCCGTTACCGGGGTGAAAACCAACGAAAAAGGCTACATCGACGTCGATAAATACCAAAATACCAACGTAAAAGGGATTTACGCCGTGGGCGACAACACCGGCGCCGTCGAGCTGACTCCGGTTGCCGTAGCCGCAGGCCGTCGCCTGTCCGAACGCCTGTTCAACAACAAGCCGGAAGAGCACCTGGATTACAGCAACATCGCCACCGTGGTGTTCAGCCACCCGCCGATCGGCACCATTGGCCTGACCGAACCGGAAGCGATTGAGAAATTCGGTGCGGACAACGTGAAAGTGTACAAATCTTCCTTCACCGCCATGTACAGCGCCGTGACGCAGCACCGTCAACCGTGCCGCATGAAGCTGGTCTGCGTGGGCAAGGAAGAGAAAATCGTCGGCTTGCACGGCATCGGTTTCGGCATGGACGAGATCCTGCAGGGCTTTGCCGTAGCCATTAAAATGGGTGCGACCAAGAAAGACTTCGACAACACCGTGGCGATCCACCCGACCGCCGCAGAAGAGTTTGTGACCATGCGCTAAGCTTGGGCACCCGCTAAAACTCAGGCCAGGTTAACCCCCTGGCCTTTTCTTTTCGTCCTCTTTACCCTTTACTTCGACACCGCCCTCTATTTTCTGCCATTATTTTGCCTGATATATGGGCAAGGCTCATGCAAGCATCCGCGACTCTGGAGAACATTGATGCTGTTCAATCTGTTTAAAAACACGCTGTGGGCATTTTTTGCGCTGGCCATCCTTCAAACCAGCGCGCTAAGTTTCACCCTGGAAGTCGCGGGAAACATCGAAAACACCACCGATCCGGTAAAGAAAAGCTATCTGTTTACCGATAAACAACTGTTGGCAATGCCGGTGCGCAGCATCACCACCTCTACCTCCTGGACGCCGCAAAGAAAGTTCGAGGGGATTGGCGTGGCGGACATTTTGGCGCGCGTCGGCGCCAAAGGCAGCACGCTGACATTTTATGCGCTGAACGATTATTACATCGACGTGCCGCTGTCCGATGTCGAAAAATACAACATGATTTTGGCTTACAAAATGGACGGCGTTATGCTGAAGATCAGAAACTTCGGCCCGCTGTTTTTGGTTTACCCGAGGGATGCCGCCGGGCCTGAGCTAAATTCTCCGCTCTACAACTCGCGCTTCATCTGGCAAGTGGACAGGATCGTAATCAAATGAAGCTCACAGGGTTTAAAAGCGGCAGCAGGCTGGCGATCCCGGCTATCTTTGCCGCACTGTTTCTGGTTGCCTCTACGGTGACGCTGTATTACTACAGCGCGACCCTGTCGAAAAAAGGGTTGTATGCTATCGCTGGCACGCAGGAAAATTACTCCTGGTCGATCGCCAAATTCTCGATCAAGCTGGCGGAATTCGACACGCTGGTCGAACAGTTGAAAAACGCACCGCAGGTGGATAGCGAAGATCTTCGGCTCAAATTTGAAATCCTTTATTCGCGCTTTTACGTGCTGGAAACGGTCTCCGAATCCACCCAGCCGCTGTATGCCGAACCGGGTTATCCCGAAGTCGTCACGCACATGCGCGAGAAAATGGATCAGATTGATAATTTGCTGAACAGCCCGAAAATTGATTTCTCTCTGATTTCGCAGGCGATGAAGCAAATCAAGCCCTATGCGATTGAGATGGCTAACCTGACCGATCATGCCGAAGTGAAGCAGCGCACCGCTGCCTACGAAGACTATATCGAGAAACGACACATCATTTTCTATGGTCTGGTGATCGTGATGTTTTCAGTGATCGCGCTGATCGCCATCACGCTGATTGTGCTGCGTCAGCAGCGCCTGACCATCCGCCAGCAGGCCAAGGCCATTGAGGCGGAAAAAGCCACCCGCACCAAAAATGCCTTTCTGGGCGCCATCGGCCACGAGCTACGCACCTCGCTACAGAGCATCATGTCCGCCATTGATGTGCTGGTGAATACCCAGGTGTCGGCCGAGCACGCGGACACTTTCCAAAGGCTGGAAACCGCCGCACAGCAAATTGAAAGTCAGATGAAAGACCTGACCGATTACGCCCATCTCGACAGCGGTATGATGGAACTGCGTATCGCTCCCTTCGATGCCCAGCGGCTGGTTGAAGAAACGGCGAATGAAATCAAAATGCTGCGCCAGAAAGATCAGGTCACTTTGCTGTGTGAAGTGGAATGCGGCCATCTGCAGATACATTCCGATCCGCTGCGCATCCGGCAAATTATCGTCAATCTGCTGACCAATGCGTTCAAATACACCGAAAGCGGCACCATCACGCTGCATAGTTGCTTGCGCAGCCAGGCTACCGGCAGTTCGCTGATTATTGAGGTCACCGATACCGGGATTGGTATCGAAAAGGGAATGCTGGATCAGATATTCCGGCCCTTCACCCAGCTTGATCAATCACATACCCGCCAGTATGGCGGCGTCGGCATGGGGTTGGCGATTGTGCACGGGCTGGTGACGCTGCTCAACGGCACCATTACCGTCTACAGCGAAATCAAAAAAGGCAGCACCTTTATCGTCAGCATTCCGGTAGAAGTCAGTAACGAGGAGGAGTTGGGTGAAACACCGCTCCACCAGCAAAGTTTGCCGCAGAAACAGCAGCATATCTTGGTCGTCGATGACAATAAATCGGTGAGTGACGCCTTCTCGGCGCTGCTGGACAAGCTCGGCTATCAGCATGAGCTGTGCAACTCGTCTGAAAGAGCGCTGCAAAAACTGCTGCGGCGTCCTTACGACGCGTTGCTGCTGGATCTGCAAATGCCGGGAATCGATGGGGCCGCACTGGCTAAAAAACTGCGTGACCAACGTGGCCCCAACCGCCATATCCCGATTATCGGCATCAGCGCCTACACCCCGGAGCAACTGTCTGTCGAACAGCGGGCGCTGTTCGACAACTATTTAATGAAACCGGTTCGGCTGGACGCCTTGTCATCCGCACTGGCTTCACTGCTCGCTGCTAAAGGTTGAAGCACCGCAACAGTGCGGCTTCGATAACGTGGAGCCGCACGGGTTTTTCATAAGGGCCCAGCACGTCATAGTCACGCATCGCCCTGGCGATTTCAGACTCCCGCTGGTCGGTACCCAACTGACCGGTAAGCACTAAAACCGGCGCGTCTGGGTTATCCGACGCGCGGATGGTTTCAATACAGCGATCTGCCGTTTCCTGACCGATCAACCAGTCGACCACGTAACCATCGAACAGGCTTTGCTGCAGTGCCTGACAAAAGCTGCTGACGTCGTAAAATGCCACGGCATGGAAACCGCGCCCGTTTAGGTATTTGGTCAGCTCATCGGCCGCCAGATGCGAATCATCGAGCACCGCAATGCTCAAACGCTCGTCTTCGACGGCGGCGGGGCGAACCTCTATCAGTTCCACACAATAGCGTTGCCCCTGCGGTGCATCATCCGCGCGATAAATGCCCCATTGCCCAGCCTGCTGCAGTGCGACATATTCCGCAGTCCGCCCGCCAATCAGCTCATGGCCGATATAACCGACGCAGGCTAATTCCACCCCGCCCACGTAAAAGATGGCATCACGTGCAATAGTTTGCGCGGAGACGTCATGTTCAGCACCGGTATCTACGATCGCAGCCGGCGTTTCCCCTAATGCCGCCGCGACGTCGTTAATCTGCTCCAGAGTCCAGGGACTTTGCCCTTTCAGCTTGCGATGCGCATGCGAAAAACTCAGATCCAGAATACGGCTGAGCTCCTTGGCATGCTGCCGCTTACCAATCCCATAATGTACAAACAGTTCCCTGACCCGGTTTGCAATCGACTGTGAATCGAATTTCTGATGATTGTTATCCATTTTTTCCTTCGATTTTTTTGCTGTTTTTTCAGTCGTTTTCATACTTGCCGTGCAAAAAAGCGATCTAAAACTGGTATATGGTACAATGTATTATCTAAACATTGCTTGACATACCACATTATATAGTCAAACATGGTATCAGAAGAGACACACAGCAACACCACAATAAAAATATAACAATAGTGAAATCGCATCACCAATAATCACAATAACACCAGGGAAAGCTCATTTCGGTTGCTGTACTGAGAGAATGTATGCAACAGACCCTCACCGAAACTTGAGCCGTAGCGCTAATCTGTTTTACCCGCATTTGAACCGAGATCCGCAAGGGTCTCGGTTTTTTCTTGCCTTATTTTTACCTTAACCCTGCCGCTCCACACCGCCGCCTGCGGGGAAACCATGCAAAAAAATAGGGCCAGCAAGCTGGCCCTGTGGGTTTAAATCCCGAAAGTGAAATGTGTTGGATCAGAACTTCCAGGTAAAACCGGCGTTGACGCTGTTGTCCTGGTAGTTTTGCGACAGCAGCCCGCCATAGCCCAACGACAGCGTGGCGTTCTTGTTCACCGCCACTTCCGCACTGGCTTTCAGCACCGCACCGTCACGCGACGCCGACACGCTGTTCACCACGAACGGTGAGCTGCCGCCGTTGAACTTCAGCCCGGTACCGCGATCCAGATCGCCGTACTGATGCTGCCAACCCAGCTCGCTGCGCAGCGCCACCGCAGTGGTTTTGCTCGCCTGCCACTCGGTGTCCGCACGCAGCCCCAGCGTCGAGACCGTCGCGTCGGTGTGTTGCTTGTCACCGTGCAGCGCCGCCGCCCCACCGTCTTCCGCGATGCCGTTGTTCTGGAAGTTGATGTACGCCAGGTTGGCGAACGGCTCCAGATTCACCCAGGCCGCTTTTATGCTGTATCCCGCTTCGGCGAACACCTGCTCGGTGCGTGCACTGTACTTCGCGGTTTCGCGATCTGACTGCATGCCGTAGTTCACCGAGCGTGAGGTATCGAAACGGTGCCAGGTGTAACCCCCACCGGCACGCAGCGCCAGTTCACCGAACTGTTTGCCGCCGTACACCGCCAGGTGGTAGTTGTCGCTGTCAGCATTCGAGCCATAACCGCCGTCCAGCGAAGTGCGGGTATAACCGGTCGCGACCCCTAACCGCCATTCGTCCGCCAGCGGCGAGTCCAGCCCCACCAGCACGCCGTAGGTGGATGCCTGATAGCCCGTGGCATTGGCATCGCCCGACGCGTGGTCCCAGGCCCCCAGCAGTTGCGCCCAGGCGCCACCGTCGTCGTCAGCCTTGATGTCCGGCGAGGTCGCCAGCCCTTCCGCCTGACGCAAACGGCCGTTCAGCGCGTCGCGCAGGTAGCGGCTGTCGTTGACCTGTGCCGAAGCGATATCCGCGTGGATCTGCCCCGACAGCTGGCGGAACGCCTGCCGCGCTTCCCCCGCCGAACCGGCGTTGAGGATGCTTTCAAACACCGGATTACCCGCCGCCAGCGCATCTGCCGCCGCCGCCACCGCCCGCTCGTTCTGCGTTGCTGCCACGCTGGCGAAGCTGGTGTCATTACGGCCGACGTTAAGCGTTACCTGATTCGGCTGATAGGTCAGCCCGGTGCCCAAGAACAGGTAGTTCGGCGCCACAGAGTCAAACTGCCCGCGAACACCCTGCTGGGCGGTCAGAATGTTGTACTGCTGACCCAGCAGGCTGCGAACCTCGTTTTGCGACAGCAGGTTGCTGCTGTTTTCCAGCGATACCGTCACTTCACCGCCGCCGATCGTTGCCGATCCGTTACTTTGGATCCGATCGCTTTGGCCGTTCGCTGCCACTTCCACCGCGTAACGGGAGCCTGGTTCGAAGCTGACGTCACGAGTCACGTTCAGCGTGCCGATCGAATTGCCCGGCGCCACGGTACCGCCGCTGCGCGCGGTCAACGACCCTAGCGTACCGGAACCGCCCAGCACGCCGGCGCTTTGTACCGTCACGTCCGAAGTTACCGAACCATTTACCGCCAGCAGGCCGGTATTGACCCACGTCGGGCCGGAGTAGGTGTTGTTACCGGTCAGTACCAACGCCCCCTGGCCCACTTTGGTCAGGCCAGCATGACCGGAAATATCGTTGGAATACACTTCAAGCGAGCAGTGGTAGTCATCGCAGACTCTGGCATGCAACGTACCCTCATCGATGATCGCCCCCATGCCAGGAATATTGGCGACAAATTGCGACGAGCCATAAGCCACGCCCGTCGGGTCCGGAATACGAAACTCCTCGGGGATATCATCGACGGTATAGAACATGCCCGGACCGTTAATCGCCTTGCCCAGATTGATCATCCCCCAGCCATACAAGGCATCGATGCCCGGAGCCCCCATATCGGTCGCGGTCGTTTTAAGCACATCGGCAATTTGCGCCGACGTCATGTACGGGAAACGCTGCAGCAATACGGCGACTGCGCCGGTCACGTGCGGCGTCGCCATTGAGGTACCGTTTTTATTGCCATAGTCGGAGACCAACTGGTTCGGATCTGAACCGTTGGCTACCGTGCTGTAGATTTTACTGCCCGGCGAGGAGACGCAGAAGCTGGCGGTATAGCCGCAACGCGAAGAGAAGCTGCTGATGGTGTAAGGCACGCTGTTGGTGGAGGCGTCATCCTGCGCGACGCTGGCAACCGACAGCCAGTTAGGCGCAATATCCGGCACAAAATAGGCCAGGCCGCTGATCACATCCGGTTGGTTGTAGTTGCCGTCGTTACCGGCGGCGAACAACACCAGAATATTTTTACGTGCCGCATCGATAGCCCCCTGATAACCCGCCCCCGCCAGGCTGCCCAGCAAGGGTTTCACCTGATCAAACTGTTCCTGCGCGTCTTTCAGCTCGAAATGCAGCGCATCGGGTTTCTTGCCATTATCCGAAAGAAAATCCGGAATGCTGACGCCCCAACTGTTGTTGATCACCCGCACGCCGTTGTTGATCATCGCCTGCCAGCCCGCGTTGGTCACGCTGCCATCCAGCCCGAGGAACTCACCGTAGGCCGGGCCGTCATTGTCGTTATCGACGCTGATGATTTGCGAATCAAAGGCGACGCCGTGCATGCCGGTGCCGTCACGGTTGGCACCGCTGATACCGGCAACATGGACGCCGTGGTTACTTAACTGCCCCTGTGAACCACTGTAAAAATGGAAAGTACCGTCAAAGTAAAAGCGATCGCCGGCCTTAATCCCCTCACGATGCGGATCGGTATAGGCGCGATAGCCTTCGGTGACAACGTTAGTCAGCTTGCCGTCACCGGCAAATTCCGGATGCTGGTTCACCGGGGTATCGAAGATCCCCACCTTTTGCCCTTTGCCGGTATAACCTGCCGCGTAAGCCTCGTCGGCATGGATAGCCCCCAACCCCCAGTTAGCATTGAATTCATTGCTGCGCCAACTGGCCGGATCGCCGCTCCTCCCCCCTTCGGTATAGGTCGCGGCCTGTGCACCACCGGCGGCCAACAACGCGCATAACAGGGCGTTCAGTTTCCATGTCGGCGCCAATGCCGGTTTGTTGTTTCCTGCAGATTGCTTCATTCCCTTATCCCTTGTTGTTTTTGGTAAAAACCGCCCCAGCGGGACGGTTGTTCCGTTTGTTTTTTAAGATCAGAAATGCCAGGTAAAACCGGCGTTAACGCTGTTGTCCTGGTAGTTTTGCGACAGCAGCCCGCCGTAGCCCAGCGACAGCGTGGCGTTCTTGTTCACCGCCACTTCCGCACTGGCTTTCAGCACCGCACCGTCACGCGACGCCGACACGCTGTTCACCACGAACGGTGAGCTGCCGCCGTTGAACTTCAGCCCGGTACCGCGATCCAGATCGCCGTACTGATGCTGCCAACCCAGCTCGCTGCGCAGCGCCACCGCAGTGGTTTTGCTCGCCTGCCACTCGGTGTCCGCACGCAGCCCCAGCGTCGAGACCGTCGCGTCGGTGTGTTGTTTGTCACCGTGCAGCGCCGCTGCCCCACCGTCTTCCGCGATGCCGTTGTTCTGGAAGTTGATGTACGCCAGGTTGGCGAACGGCTCCAGATTCACCCAGGCCGCTTTTATGCTGTATCCCGCTTCGGCGAACACCTGCTCGGTGCGCGCACTGTACTTCGCGGTTTCGCGATCTGACTGCATGCCGTAGTTCACCGAGCGTGAGGTATCGAAACGGTGCCAGGTGTAACCCCCGCCGGCACGCAGCGCCAGTTCACCGAACTGTTTGCCGCCGTACACCGCCAGGTGGTAGTTGTCGCTGTCAGCATCCGAGCCATAACCGCCGTCCAGCGAGGTGCGGGTATAACCGGTCGCGACCCCTAACCGCCATTCGTCCGCCAGCGGCGAGTCCAGCCCCACCAGCACGCCGTAGGTGGATGCCTGATAGCCCGTGGCGTTGGCATCGCCCGACGCGTGGTCCCAGGCCCCCAGCAGCTGCGCCCAGGCGCCACCGTCGTCGTCAGCCTTGATGTCCGGCGAGGTCGCCAGCCCTTCCGCCTGACGCAAACGGCCGTTCAGCGCGTCGCGCAGGTAGCGGCTGTCGTTGACCTGTGCCGAAGCGATATCCGCGTGGATCTGCCCCGACAGCTGGCGGAACGCCTGCCGCGCTTCCCCCGTCGAACCGGCGTTGAGGATGCTTTCAAACACCGGATTGCCCGCCGCCAGCGCATCTGCCGCTGCCGCCACCGCCCGCTCGTTCTGCGTTGCCGCCACGCTGGCGAAACTGGTGTCATTACGGCCGACGTTGAGCGTTACCTGATTCGGCTGGTAGGTCAGTTCGGCCCCCAGGAAGGGAGAGAAGGTCGATGTGGAGGTAAACTGCCCACTGATACCCTGCTGGGCGGTGAGAATGTTGAACTGCCGGCCGATCAGACTGCCTGCGTTGCCCTGCGAAAGTAGATTGACGTTTTTTTCTTGCAACACTGCCACCTCACCGCCGCCGATCGTTGCCGATCCGTTACTTTGGATCCGATCGCTCTGGCTGTTCGCTGCCACTTCCACCGCGTAACGGGAGCCTGGTTCGAAGCTGACGTCACGAGTCACGTTCAGCGTGCCGATCGAATTGCCCGGCGCCACGGTACCGCCGCTACGGGCAGTTAACGAACCCAGCGTACCGGAACCGCCCAGTACGCCGTCGCTTTGCACCGTCACGTCCGAAGTCACCGAACCATTTACCGCCAGCAGGCCTTGATTGACCAGGGTTGGGCCTGCGTAGCTGTTATTGCCGGTCAGCACCAGTGTGCCGATGCCCACCTTGGTCAGACCGGCGTGACCGGAAATATCGTTGCTCCAGACATCCAACCCGCAATGAATATCGTCACACACACGCTCGGTAGGTTTGCCTTTGTCCAGTACTGCACCGATGCCTGGCAGATTCACCACAAATTGCTCCGGGCCGTAGGCACCGCTCACGCGGAACTCCTCCGGGATATCCTGTTCGGTGACAAACATCCCCGGGCCGTGGATCGCTTTGCCCAAATCAATCATCCCCCAGCCGTAAAGCGCATCAATGCCCGGTGCGCCCATATCAACCGCGGTGGTTTTCAGCACCGAAGCCACCTGTGCGCCGGTCATATAGGGGAAGCGTTCCATCAGCACTGCAATGCTGCCTGCCACGTGCGGTGCGGCCATTGAAGTTCCGCTGTATTTGGCATAGCCGGTGGTCAGGTTATCTACGCTATTGCCTTCGATAATCGAGCTGTACACCTTGCTGCCCGGAGCGGAAACACAGAAGCTGGCAGTATAGCCACAGCGGGAGGAGAAGCTGCTGATGCTGTAATCACCGGTGTTATTCGGATCCTGCAGGCTGGCGACCGACAGCCAATTCGGCGCGATCTCCGGCACGAAATAGGCCAAACCGGCCATCGCGTCCGGGTTATTCAGGTTGTAATCGTTACCGGCGGCAAAGATGGTGACAATGCCGCTGCGCGCCGCATCGATCGCCCCCTGATAAGCACCACCGGCTTTAGTACCGAGGATCTGTTTGATTTGGTCGAACTGTTTCTGCGCGTCGGCAAGGGTGAAATGCGGATAGGCTGGATCTTTACCACCCTGATCAAATTTCTCGGTAATGCCGATACCCCAGCTGTTGTTGATGATGCGCGCACCGCTGGCGATCAACGCGTTCCAACCGGCCTGATATACCGCGCCATCGTTGCCGAGAATGATGCCGTCTTCCGGCCCCGGATCCCCGTTCTCCGCACTGATGATTTGCGCGTTAAACGCCACACCGTGCATCTCGCCGCCGTCGCGGTTACCGGCGGCGATGCCGCCTACGTGGGTCCCGTGCGAGCCGAGAGTGCCGTCGGAATCCACGCTTGGCGTGCCGTCATAGCGAAATGCATCGCCTTTCTTCACCGGGATATAGGGATCGGTATATTCGCGGATCCCCGTCGTGACCAGGTTGATCACTTTGTCCTGACTGCCGAACTCCGGGTGTTTGGCATATACCGGCTGATCGAAAATGCCGAGCTTAACGCCTTTGCCGGTATAACCGGCGGCGTAGGCCTGATCGGCGTGGATGGCCCCCAGCCCCCATTCGGCATTAAATTCCTTACTGCGCCAACTGGCGGGATCGCCCTGCTTGCCATTCTCGATATAGGGCGCAGCCTGCGCCCCACCGATGGTTGCCAGGCAAAAAAGCATCGCGCTCCACTGGGCGCGGCTAACGCCAATTTCAGGCCAGCCGAAGGCCGCCTGAACAGGCTTGACTCCTCTACGTTTATTTTCCATCCCAGATACCGTCCATTGTTGTTTGCAAATGTTTTATTGGTTTTTTTGTGTAACAGTTTCGTAACACCAAATAAATAAAGCACAACAATCTCAAGCGCGCCTTATGGGTCAATAAGGCAAACGCCTAACGGGGGAACGTCATTGTTAGAAAAAAGGAAGGAAAGACATAAGGATTTTGAATGACCGAAAACGGGCGGGAAGAATGAGCCCCTCCTGGCGAGATGAAAAGCTAATCAAATGATAAATAGAAATAAATCAAATAACAAAAGCCGACAAACTCGCCTCCGTCGACCATTAAAAAAAAGCATAAAATGCGTTTATTATTTCTTTTAATTATAAGAATTATCAATATTCACTCAGTGAAATATGCTGGTTTACACGGAGCAGACCATTGAAAATTGGATTATCATGCTAACGGTTTTTTGCTGTTCATCGCATCTTCTTCAGCCTGCGGAATAATGACTTTCGCCAGTAATGAATGCCTGCACAGGCGAAGTGCGCTTCATGATCCCGGCTTGCGGTGTACCCACATTGGACGCGCCGCGGCAGCCGTTTCGGGATCCACAGGCGCTGGCCGCTTTTATCGATACGCCGGGAGCCACTGTGCGGCCCACCAGCAAAAGATGTGTTGGTAAAAACCGCTTATCATATTAATGACCCGCGTTTTGCCCAGATCGTGATCGAACAATTCTGCTCGGTTACTAGCCTGCCGAATGAGTTTCTTCCACGGGCCTTATCAACGGAAAGGTTCTTTAATCCAAAAAAAGGGCCAGAGAATTAATCTGGCCCTTTTTACTTACCGCATGAAATTATTTCTGTTCAGTCGTCATTTTCGACTTCATGTTATTCATGTGGTCCATCATTTTCTGTTCGCGTTTCTGATAATTCTCATTGTATTGTTTTTTCTGCTCTGGGGTCAGCAGGTTGTACATTTTATTTTCAGCTTTGGCGCGCTCCAGCATATGCTCGGACTGAGTTTTGCTGATGGCATCAATTTGGGCTTTCGCTTTGGCTTCATCGAAGCTGTCGGAGGCGACCAGGCTATGCAAGGCCTGACGCTCCTCTTTCATGCCCGCACCGCGTTTCTGATGCGACTCTTTCATGATATCGCGCATTTGTTGGCGCTGCTGTTCAGTCAGGTTCAGACCGGCGAATGGTCCGCCTTTACCCTCACCTTTGTGGTGCATCATTTTCATCGGAGTGGCATCTGTCGTCGCAGGTGCCGCTGTCGTATCTGCAGCGAAAGCCATGGAAGCAGAACCCAGAGCCAGAGTAGAAGCGACAAATAAAGCGGTCAGTTTACGCATGATCATTTCCTTAAAATTATTCTTCATCAGGAGCGCTGTACGTGAACAGGCTCATCTTTCGTCGGAGATAATAATAGGCCGATAAACATATAGTAATGCGATGGTGTGTAAATTTATTAAAGCCCGAAACAGGTTTATTCGACAATAATGAATGAATTATGGAGATGTTGTTTATTATCTGGAAATTTTGGTTTCCCCTGGCCTGACGATCACCTGATTTTGCTTTCCCCCCGATGGGGTTATTCCTGTCAATGCCCGTCTTTATTATAATTTAGGCTTATCCACTGCAACCGTCCTGCAACAAGATGACGACGGCATCGAAAGCAGCAATCGTACGAATCTCTCGAAAGCGCAGGTTCTCACTTACACTTAAGATTGTATCCACCCCCAGTGAGATCGTCAGGATCCGATGCGCAACGCAGCCTTCTGCAGCGGCGGCAACGCGACGTTTACACTGCAAAACTAATTATTGGTCATATAATAGTTTCATCCTCTGCCCGTGAAAAACGTGTTATATGATGGAGATACGTGCACTACGGCCACTACCGAGCCAGAATTTGCTGCTGTGCCCATCGCACAGGCTGGCTGTCGTGCCATTTTGAGGAATCATCATGTTCGCAGACCAAGGCCCTATGCTTCTTAATGCCCACTTCGGCACCAACAGCCCATATTGGCGGTTGGCGTTTGACAGCAATGCCCTGGCGCTGTCGGCAGTGAAAGGCAAAACCCATATGGCCGTGGCGCTCAGCGCCATGCAGGCAGCCAAAATCCGCCGTCTGACCGGCATTACCGCCAGCCTTGATATCACCATCACGCTGGGGGGTGAGCCGATACATCTGCATCTGGTCGGGCGCAGGATCAATAATCAGGAATGGGCGGGTACCGCCTCGGCCTTCAGCGACACCCAATCGGTCGCCCGCGATCTGGTACACGGCCTGTCTTTTGCCGAACAGGTGGTGTCAGAAGCCAATTCGGTGATTGTGATTGTTGACCAACATGGTCGTATTCAGCGCTTTAACCGACTGAGCGAAGAGTACACCGGCCTGCACGAACATGATGTTATTGGTAAAAACGTCTTTCAGCTGTTTATGAGCCCGGAAGAAGCGGCGGCATCGCGGCGAAACATCGCCGGTTTTTTTCGCAACGGATCATCCTATGAGGTGGAACGTTGGATCAAAACGGTGAAGGGGGAACGGCTGTTCTTGTTTCGCAACAAGTTCGTCCACAGCGGCAGCGGTAAAAATGAGGTGTTCCTGATTTGCTCCGGCACCGACATCACCGAAGAGCGTCGCGCTCAGGAACGACTGCGGGTATTGGCCAATACCGACATTATTACCGGCCTGCCCAATCGCAATGCCATTCAGGACAAAATCACCCAGGCAATCGCCGCACGCGACGGCAATCATGTCGGTCTGGTGTATCTCGATCTCGACAACTTTAAGAAAGTTAATGACGCTTACGGCCATATGTTCGGCGACCGTTTATTGGTGGAGGTGTCGTTGGCGGTGCTTGGCTGCCTCGCGCCAGACCAAACGCTGGCTCGCCTGGGGGGCGATGAGTTTCTGGTGCTTGCCCAGCAGGCCGATCGCGAGATGTTGCAACGGCTGGCCCAGCGCATTATCGACCGCTTGAAGACCCCCTTTCGTATCGGCCTTATCGAGGTCTATACCGGCTGTTCGATTGGCATTGCGCTATGCCCCGAACATGGTAACGATCTCGACAGCCTGATCCGCAGTGCTGATACCGCCATGTACGTCGCCAAAGAGCACGGCAAACGCACCTATACCGTGTTCTCGCCGGAAATGAACAAACGCGTCGCGGAATACATGTGGCTGGATACCAACCTGCGAAAGGGGTTGGAACAAGATCAACTGGTGGTGTACTACCAGCCCAAAATCGAGGCGCTCAGCGGCAAGGTGTGCAGCGTAGAAGCTTTGGTGCGTTGGGATTCACCCGAGCGCGGCCTGATCCCACCGTTGCAGTTTATCTCTTATGCCGAAGAATCCGGTCTGATAGGCCCACTCGGGCGCTGGGTGCTGCAAACCGCCGCCAGACAGGCCGCACAGTGGCAGCGACAGGGCTTGAATCTGCGGGTGGCAGTGAATCTTTCCGCACGGCAGTTGGTTGATGATTCCATCGTTGAAGATCTCGCTCAGGTATTGCAGTGCAATCACCTGGCCCCCTGCCTGCTCGACTTCGAACTCACGGAAAGCAGCCTGATTGAGGATGAAAAACGTGCCCGCGAAGTGATCACGCGGTTACGCGATCTGGGAGCGCAGGTGCATCTCGATGATTTTGGCACCGGCTACTCTTCTTTGGCCCAGTTGGCCCGCATTCCGCTGGATGCCATCAAGCTGGATAAAAGCTTCGTGCGCGGGGTGAATTGCAATCCGGTTTCGCAGTCGCTGGTGCGCGCCATCGTCGCGGCGGCCGAAGCGCTCAGGTTCCGGGTGATTGCCGAAGGTGTAGAGACCGAAAGCGAAAATCAGTTTCTGGATGAAGTCGGTGTGGATGAGAAACAAGGATTTCTGTTTGCGCGGCCAATGCTCCCGGACCAGTTGGAACATTGGCTGCAATCTTATTGCCCGCATCCCTCCTCAGCCTGATGCGGGCCAGGTAATGTTAGCCTGCACGACGCAGGTTTAGCGTGTGGCGGTCTTGTAGCATAACCAGACGCTCGATATAGGCACGATCTTTCTCCTCGATGGTGAAGGCCGAATGCACCCAATCCTCGGTAATATCCATCAGCTCCGAACGCGTGAGCTGCAGCACCCGCTGACGGGCGCGTAGCATGGCGCGCATCCCGTTCAATTTGGGCCGGATGGTATCGATGAAGGTGCGGGTCGCCACATAAGCATCGCCGGGCTGGAACAACTGATCGACCAGGCCACGGCTTTCAAACCATTCAGCGGTGTGCGACTCGCCCCCCCAGATCAGCTCTTCCGCCAGGCGCATACCTGCCTTGCGTGCCACCAGCGAATATCCCCCCATGCCGGGGAACAGGTTGAACGCAATTTCCGGAAAACCCATCCGCGCGTTGTTCTGTGCCAGCACGAAATGGTGTGCCAACGCCGCTTCGAAGCCGCCCCCCAGGGCGCTGCCCTCCACCATCGCAATGCTGACCGCACCGGTATCAAACCCGCGCGCCGCCGCATGCACGCAGTCAATGCAGGCACGTGCGTAAGCCATCATCGCCTCGCGCTTGCGGTTTTTAATGGCCTCGGCAAAGAACTGCAGATCGCCACCGACGTTGAACATATTGGGCACCAGCGATCCGGTGACCCAAAAATCAAACTGCATTGAAGACTCTTTTGCTGCCTGCGCCAGCGTCATGATGTCTTCGATTAACGCCTGATTGAAGCAAGGGCGCGGTTCAGCACGCAGCAGCATCCACATGATGTGCCGTTCCTCCTCATAGTAGGCGGATATCTGGGTCAAATTGCCCGCTTCGGTAAACGGGCGACAGGTGGGGTGATTAAGTAATTTCATATGACCTTCCATTTTCTCTCGTGTTAACAGTTGAAACCGTTCCAGCCCCTACGGCTGCAGTTGCGCGGCGACTGGTAAACCGCCGCGCCACATCATGAGTAAACGCTTTCTTGGTGATGAAACAGATAAAAATTGAAGGTCGGAGAATGAAAAAAACCGCGCTGGAACGCGGCTGACATAAGAATTTTACCCATCGGCAGGCTGCAACATTTCACCGGGGGAGTGAACGCGCTAAGCTCACAAATTAGCCGGTTATCGGCCCCGGCGGCCAAAACGGCGAGCCTTTTGGCTATAATCAACATTGAGACAGCCTATTTATCGTTAAGGATATCGTGACGTAATGCCTACAGGATCAGATAAAGACCCCCGTCAGCCCAACAGTGAAGCGCCGCAAAAACCGCTGATCGACATCAAGACCGGCCACCAGACCCTTGACCGGCGCATTTCCGGATTTTCACGCCTGGTCGAACGCATCAAGGCCTGGCCAAGCATCGCTCACCTGCTGCGCGCCACCGAGCGCTTTAACGATCGCCTGGGCAGCCAATTCGGCGCTGCCATCACCTATTTCTCGTTTCTTTCGCTGATCCCGATTCTGATGGTGTCATTTGCCGCCGTCGGTTTTGTGTTGGCATCCAATCCGGACCTGCTCACCGGGCTGATCAATAAAATTGTCGGCAGCATCAGCGATCCGACCCTGGCCGGCACGCTGAAAAACACCGTCAATACCGCCATTCAGCAACGTACCACCGTGGGGCTGACCGGCCTGGCGCTGGCGCTGTATTCGGGGATCAGTTGGATGGGCAACCTGCGAGAGGCGATCCGTGCACAGTCGCGTGACGTCTGGGAGCGCAATCCGCAGGATCAGGAAAAAATCTATTTCAAATACACCCGCGATTTTATCTCGCTGACCGGTCTGGTGGTGGCGCTGATTATCACCCTGACGTTGACCTCCATTGCCGGTTCGGCGCAGGCGGCGATCGTGCAGGCGCTGGGTCTGGAAGGCATAGAATGGCTGCGACCGGCCATGACGCTGATTGCGCTGTCGATCTCCATCTTTGCCAACTACCTGCTGTTTTTGTGGATCTTCTGGATGCTGCCACGGCATAAGCCGAAGAAAAAGGCGTTGCTGCGGGGCACGCTGCTTGCCGCTATCGGTTTCGAAGTGATTAAGTTTGTGATGACCATGACGCTGCCACAGGTGGCTAAATCCCCTTCCGGGGCCGCCTTTGGTTCGGTGATTGGGCTGATGGCGTTTTTCTATTTCTTCGCCAGACTGACGCTGTTTTGCGCCGCCTGGATCGCCACCGCGCAATATAAAGAGGATAAAACCCTGCCAACCTCAGAACAATCCGCGCCGTAAATCAACGCAATCATACCGGCCACTTTCATGCGGCCGGTTTTTTATTTTGCATTTAAGCAATTAAACCAGCATATAAAACTAATAAGAAACCAACTTACCTGCCAGAATCAGCATAACAAACTACAGCCTAACTTTTCTTTTCGCCTTTTACAGATGTTCAGTCTGCGAATCATTCATTTGGCAACGTTAAAATCTATGCGGAAACGCAGTGATGAAACATTAAGCTTTTTAACCGGTTAATCGCCGCATTGTACAAAGTTTCATCATTGAAAAGGCATTTTGCTGTGACTAAGATGGATTTTTACAAATTCAAAATATAAGAAATATTATGCAAGCCTCCATCGCACCAACTCTGGACGCCGACGACGCGTCAACACCGGTTAACTCACGCGGAAAAGTGATTGTCGCCTCGCTGGTCGGGACCGCTATCGAGTTTTTCGATTTTTACATTTACGCCACCGCTGCGGTGATCGTTTTCCCGCATATCTTCTTCCCACAGGGCGATCCCACGACCGCCACGCTGCAGTCGCTGGCCACTTTCGCCGTCGCTTTCGTTGCGCGCCCTATTGGTTCGGCGCTGTTCGGCCACTTCGGCGATCGCGTTGGGCGTAAGGTGACCCTGGTCGCCTCGCTGCTGACCATGGGGATTTCCACCGTGCTGATCGGCCTGCTGCCAAGCTACGAAACCATTGGTATCTTCGCACCAATCCTGCTGGCGCTGGCGCGCTTCGGTCAGGGTCTGGGCCTGGGCGGGGAATGGGGCGGCGCAGCCTTGCTGGCCACCGAGAATGCCCCGGCCAGAAAACGGGCGCTGTACGGTTCCTTCCCGCAGCTGGGTGCGCCTATCGGCTTCTTCTTCGCCAACGGGACCTTCCTGCTGCTCTCCTGGTTGCTGACTGACCAGCAGTTTATGGAATGGGGCTGGCGCGTGCCGTTTATTCTGTCCGCCGCGCTGGTGCTGATCGGGCTGTACGTACGAGTGTCACTGCATGAAACACCGGTATTCGCCAAGGTGGCAAAAGCCGGCAAGCAGGTGAAAATTCCGCTCGGCACCCTGCTCAGCAAGCACCTGAAGGTGACGATCCTCGGCACCTTCATCATGCTGGCAACCTATACGCTGTTCTACCTGATGACGGTCTACTCGATGACCTACGGCACCACGCCGCAGCCGCTGGGCTTGGGCTATTCGCGCAACAGCTTCCTGTGGATGCTGATGGTGGCGGTGATCGGCTTTGGCGTTATGGTACCGATTGCCGGTCTGCTGGCTGATGCCTTTGGCCGTCGCAAGACCATGATCGTCATTACTCTGCTGATGATCGCCTTCGCTTTCCTGTTCCCGAGCATGCTGGGTTCCGGAAACCAGGCTCTGGTGATGGGCTTCCTGCTGTGCGGCCTGAGCATCATGGGGTTGACCTTCGGCCCGATGGGCGCGCTGCTGCCGGAGCTGTTCCCGACGGAGGTTCGCTATACCGGCGCATCCTTCTCCTATAACGTCGCGTCAATCCTCGGGGCCGCGGTAGCGCCTTATATCGCCACCTGGCTGGCAACGCACTACGGCCTGTTCTATGTCGGTCTGTACCTGGCGGCCATGGCCAGCCTGACGCTGATCGCCCTGTTGTTGATGAAAGAGACCCGAGACAAGTCGCTGTAACCCCGCTTACGCGGCCCCCATCAGGCGGGCCGCACTTCCCGTATTGTCTCCTGTCATAAAATCGGACTATGCTGAACCCTTCCTCTTTGACAGAAATGGAAATCAATAATGTCTCTGCGCCGCAGACTGTTTTGGTACGTTGTGCCATTGGTGGTGATCGCCATTGCGCTGGCTGGCTGGTTCTGGCTAATACCCTCCAATTCAAACGCGCTATGGCGTATCGTCAGCCAACAGTGCCTGCCCAACCAACAAACGCATAACAACCCAGCACCTTGCGCGCAGGTAGACCCACAGGCCGGTTTTGTGGTGTTTAAGGACCGCAACGGGCCACTGCAGTATTTACTGATGCCAACGGCCAAAATCACCGGCATTGAAAGCCCGCAGGTGCTGGAAGCCACCACCCCAAACTTCTTTGAGCAAGCCTGGGCCGCACGGCATTTTATGGCGGATAAATACGGCAAAGAGATTGATGACGCCGATATTTCGCTGGCGATTAACTCGCAATATGGCCGAACGCAGAATCAGTTGCATATTCATATCTCCTGCCTGTTACCGGCGGTAAAAACGCAGTTGGCGCGATATGCGACAGAATACAGTGAACAGTGGGAACCCATGCCCGGCGGCTTGCTGGGGCACGACTATCTGGTACGTAAGGTCACCGCTAGTGATCTGAAAAAACAGGGGGCTTTCCGCCTGCTGGCAGAAGGGGTACCACGATCCGAAGGCCGCATGGGCAGTTTTGGCCTGGCAATGACCGCTTTGCCGGGCGGCAACTTCCTGCTGCTGACCACCGAACGCAGTTTGCTGCCGTTTACCCTGGCCTCGGCGGAAGAAATTCAGGATCACGACTGCCGGGTTCTGCAATAAAAATGGCCCGCAGTGCGGGCCATTAACCGTCATTTTTTCTTCTTCATCTGCTGCAGAATTTGTCCGCACTGGTTTTCCTCACCGCCTTCGCTCGGCGAAACCAGCGCCAACAATGCCGCTGCCGGCGTCAGTACCACGCCCAACGCTACCGCAGCCGCACCGCGCGCAATCAGCGGACCAGCCTTCACCCCAGCGTCCGGATGCGCGAAGGTGCCTTTCACATACAGCGGCGAACGCAGCGTCAGCACGCGCATCCCCTTACTTTCTGGATCGATGGACAGGTCCAGCCGCTCCGTGGCCAGATTGGTATTGCCGCTGATATTGATAATCGCGTTCTCGGTATCGAACACAAACAGCCGCGGTGCCGCCACACCGGTGCTGATCCCGATGTCCGCCGCAGCACAGTTAATGCCCACGACGTCGTCGCCAAAGAGCTGCGCTACCAGATAGTTACCGACGTTGAGCCCGAGAATTTCCATCAGGCTACGGCTGATAACCCCATTGTTAATCACCATCCGCAGATCGCCGCTGCTGGTCGCCAGCAAGTCCGCCACCGAGTTGCCCGTGCCGGTGAGTTTGGCATCGCCGTTCAGCTGCCCCAGGCTACGTTTCATCGATCCCACGTTCGGCAACAGCTGCTTGAGCTGGAATTTCCGCGCGTGCATATCCACCCGACCCTGCATCGGATTCTTGCTGCCGTCGAGGCGCAGGGTGGCGTTGAGGTTACCGCCCGCCACGCCGAACCGCAGCGGATCCATCAGGATGG
Source organism: Serratia sp. GW822-FHT06E05 (assembly GCF_058799445.1). Taxonomy (NCBI): domain Bacteria; kingdom Pseudomonadati; phylum Pseudomonadota; class Gammaproteobacteria; order Enterobacterales; family Yersiniaceae; genus Serratia; species Serratia sp. GW822-FHT06E05. Next base: position 23,675 of record NZ_JBXALM010000011.1, on the reverse strand, counting down.
CGCCGTTGTTCAACTGCAGATGGGTATAGAGGTCGCTCAGCGGCAGCGAGCTGCCGTGCTCAATGCGCTTGGCGGTGAATTTGACGTCCGCATCCATCACCTTCCAGCTTTGGGTTTCAAACTTTTCTACCGGCAGCACCTTGCCGGCCGGCTGACGGCTTTTTTCGCCGCGTCCGGCTTTTTCGGTGTTGGAGTCCGCGCCAATCAACGGCGCCAGATCGGCGAAGCGCAGCTGCTTCGACAGTACCTCACCGCTTAGCTTCGGCCGGGGTTTACTGGCGACATAGGTCAAATCACCGTGAATATCGCTGTCGCCGATTTTGCCGTCGAATTTTTGGTACTGGAATACGGCTCCGCCTTTCTCGTGCAGGCGAGCACTCAGGTGACCATCGGTGGAGTAAGGCGGAGTATTCGGCAGCAGCACGCCGGTAAGGCCATACAGATTCCCCAGGCTGTCACCGGAGAATTTAAGCTGCAAGTCCAGCCCGCCGAGGTTCATCGGGTCGGACAGCGTACCTGCTACCACTACCCGGGTTGAGCCGGAACGCACATCTGCCTGCAGCGGAAATGGCGAGTCGGCACTTTGTAACGACAGCATACCGCCGATCTTGCCGCTGCCGGCCAGCGGCTCACCGTTATAGGTCCCCTTCACCTTCCAACCGAAAACATAGTCAGGCGTGATGGCTTTGCTGGCGTCTTTTTTGCCCGTCACTTCGCTGAACGGCAAAGGTTTGCCGAGCGGGTCAATCTCAGCGCGGAAATCGGCCTTCAGCGTGGCGTCTTTAAAAGCAATCTGACCCTTATCGAATACGATGTCATGAACGTTCACCGTCCAGTCGGACGGGGGCTGATTGGGATCGCCGGCCAGGTTAAAGGTCCAGTTATTCTCGCCATTGGCCAGACGCCGCAGGCTCGCGTTCGGCTGCTTCAGCCAAATACGCGGGATCAGCACCTCTTTGCCCAACAACGCCAATGGCGAAATGCTGGCTTCGACGCGCTGCAACTGGACCATAGTGTCGCCCGGGATATTTTCCGGGTTACCCAGTACGATATCTTCGGCATGAATACGCGGCCATGGCACCCAGGCACGCCAACCGCCTTCATCTTTGTCGCGCGTCCAGGCCACACCCAAGTCGCCACGGATAGCGAACGGACGGTGCAATTCGGCAGACACCTTGTCGTTAATGGTCGGTTTGAGGCGATTCCAGTCGAAGGCCAGCGCAAAGATCACCAACGCGACGATGATCAGCAGCACAATACCGCCCACCCAAGTGAACGCCTTTCCTGTTTTTGTCATAATGGCTCCCTGAACGCGAAACTTGCCAACAATTGATAAGCAACTGTTATCAAGCCTAGCCGAGGATAGGCCAGAGTTCACGCTTTAGGGGACGAGGATCAGGCAGCCGGCACGGAAAACAATCTGGGCAAGGTTTGCAGAGTGTCGAAATGGGCCGGACGGGAAAGGTAGTACCCCTGCGCCGCCAGGGCACCAGAGCGCTGCACCAGCAGCCATTCCTGCTCGGTTTCCACCCCTTCTACAATCACTCCTTCGCTGTGCTGGTTCATTATTCTGACCAGCGTGGAGAGCAGTTGAATGCCATCCTCCGTCTGCTTAAGCAGGGTGAACAATTCACGCGCCACCTTGATGTATTGATAGCGCCAGGTACTGACGGCGGAGAAATTCGCCAGCCCGCTACCGAAGTCATCCAACCACAGCCGCTCGGCCCCGGCAATCTGCTGCAACGGGCCGTTCAACGCCATTCCCGCGTGCTCCACCAGCTCGAAGCGCAGATAAGGCATGCTGGCAATCTGTCGTTGCAACACGTCGTGCCGCTGAAGCGCCTGCAATGCAATGCCGTCGATATTGACCGACACCATCAACGCGTGACGGGTCAACAACGGCTGCCAGTGCTGGAGCAACGTCAGCTGTTCCTGAATGATCTGCAGGCGCTTGCGCACGTCAAGGGCGGCAAAATAGTGCTCCGGCGACAGCGGTTTGTCCGGTGCGTCAGGATGAGACACCGCCGTCAGCAGTTCGAGTGCCAGCAGAGTGCCACAGGTGCGGTAGATCGGCTGAAAAGTATACTGCCGCCGGCATTGCCGCCAAAAATGCTGTGCTTTTATATGTGTGCATACGGCAAGGAATGGCGCCAGCAGACCAGAAATCATCTTGGTTGTCATTGGGACTATCGCCATCGAAGGGACATGAAAACGCTCAGTCTGCGTGATTGCTTCCCTGGGTTTATCGGCAGCAGGCGATAAAACTTTAAGCGGCGGCAAAAGCCTTCTACAGTGAATAGCGATAACAAAAAACCAAGGAAAAAAACATGCCCTACGTAAATATCAAAATTACCCGTGAAGGTGCGACAGCGGAGCAAAAGAAACAGCTGATCGCCGGCGTGACACAACTGCTGGTGGATACGCTGGGGAAGAATCCGGCCACCACCGTGGTCGTCATCGATGAAGTAGAAACCGACAACTGGGGCATCGGCGGCAAATGCGTCACCGAGCTGCGCGCAGCCGCTAAATAACGGCGGACTCTTGTCTGCGGATCGGGAAATTTTTCAGTTTCCCGATCGTCGTCATAATTAAATTAAAACGTTGTTTTATTTTCGTTGACTCCCTCGCCCCTTGCCTTGAGACTGGATGGGTTTCGCATTCATTCACCTTCTTCTTTCAGCCAGGGCTCGTTGACTATGACCACCCAGAATCTTGCCGTGATCGGCGAATGCATGATTGAACTGTCGCAAAAAGGCGCGGACCTTAGCCGCGGCTTTGGCGGCGATACGCTAAACACCGCCGTTTACGTTGCCCGCCAGGTGGCAGAAAGCACGCTGCAGGTGCATTACGTTACCGCGCTCGGCACCGACAGTTTCAGCGATGAGATGCTGCACGCCTGGCAACAGGAGAAGGTCAATACGCGCCTGGTTCAACGGCTGGAAAACAAGCTGCCGGGCCTGTACGTGATCGAAACCGATGAGGCCGGCGAACGCACTTTCTATTACTGGCGCAATGACGCCGCCGCCCGCTACTGGCTGGCCAGCCCACAGGCGGAGACGTTATGCGAACAACTGGCCCACTTCGATTATCTATACCTTAGCGGCATCAGCGTGGCGATCCTCGACGCGGCCAGCCGCACCAAACTGCTGGCATTACTGCGCCAGTGCCGCGCCAACGGCGGCAAGGTCATTTTCGATAACAACTATCGCCCGCGGCTGTGGCAAAACCGGGAAGAAACGCAGCAGGCTTATCGCGAGGTGCTGGCCTGCACCGATATCGCCTTCCTGACGCTGGATGACGAGGATTTGCTGTGGGGCAAACAGCCGGTGGAACAGGTGGTGCAACGCACGCAGCAGTTGGGCGTAATGGAGATTGTGATCAAACGCGGGGCAGAGGCCTGCCTGGTGTTCAGCGCTGAAGGCACCGAATTTGAAATCCCGGCGGTACGGCTGCCGAAAGAAAAAGTAGTGGATACCACGGCGGCCGGGGACTCTTTCAGCGCGGGTTACCTGGCGGTACGCTTAACCGGCGGCGACGCCGTGCAAGCGGCGCAGCGCGGTCATCTCACCGCCAGCACGGTGATCCAGCATCGTGGCGCCATTATCCCACTCGCCGCCATGCCGCAATGAATCCTGTTCCGTAGAAATGCGAAAGGCCAGCAATAATGCTGGCCTTAGTCTGATGACAAACACCCGAAAAACGTGGTTTTCGGATGTTTGGGGTAAATCAGAAGACATAATCCTTTGTTTTTATTCGTCCTCAGATCAGGACTTTTAACTGCATAGGACTTTGTCAGCAATCTGAGGCCAGCAATAATGCTGGCCTTTTTATTGGGCTCGAAAACCCATCTTAATACCCTATGGATTTCAGGTTGTAGCCAGGTGCCAAGCTATCTCATCCCCAGGAGCTTACCTTAGTCAGCGACTGGGGTGTGATAGTGCAGGTAACAACGCTACAGCCTGAAAGACGACGGGTATTTAGCCTGCTACCGCGATACGTTTCATATCCGTCATATAACCACGCAGCTTACGGCCAACGGATTCGATTGGGTGATTGCGCACCGCTTCGTTCACGTCACGCAGTTGCGCGTTATCTACGGAAGTCCCGGCCACGGATTTGCCCAGATCACCCGCCTGCAGGGTAGTCATGAACTCTTTCAGCAATGGCACTGCCGCGTTGGCAAACAGGTAGTTGCCGTACTCGGCGGTATCAGAGATAACCACGTTCATTTCGTACAGACGCTTACGCGCAATGGTGTTGGCGATCAGCGGCAGCTCGTGCAGTGATTCGTAGTAAGCAGATTCTTCGATGATACCTGCATCAACCATGGTTTCAAACGCCAGCTCAACACCGGCTTTCACCATTGCCACCATCAGTACGCCGTGGTCAAAGTATTCCTGCTCGCTGATTTTGCCTTCGAACTGCGGCGCGTTTTCAAACGCCGACTTGCCGGTCTCTTCACGCCAGTTCAGCAGCTTCACGTCATCTTCTGCCCAGTCGGCCATCATGCCACTTGAGAAGGCACCGGAGATGATGTCGTCCATGTGCTTCTGGAACAGCGGCGCCATGATCTCTTTCAGTTGCTCGGACAGCGCATAAGCACGCAGTTTAGCCGGGTTGGACAGACGGTCCATCATCAGGGTGATACCGCCCTGCTTCAGCGCTTCGGTGATGGTTTCCCAACCGAACTGGATCAGTTTTTCTGCATAAGCTGGGTCGGTACCTTCAGCAACCAGTTTATCGAAGCACAGCAATGAACCCGCTTGCAGCATGCCGCACAGAATGGTCTGCTCGCCCATCAGGTCAGACTTCACCTCGGCGACGAAGGAAGACTCCAGAACGCCGGCGCGATGACCGCCCGTCGCGGCAGCCCAAGCCTTGGCAATCGCCATGCCTTCGCCTTTAGGGTCGTTTTCCGGGTGAACCGCAATCAGGGTCGGTACGCCGAAACCACGTTTGTATTCTTCACGCACTTCGGTGCCCGGACATTTTGGCGCAACCATCACCACGGTAATGTCTTTACGTACTTGCTCACCCACTTCAACGATGTTGAAGCCGTGAGAGTAGCCCAGCGCCGCGCCGTCTTTCATCAGCGGCTGTACGGCACGCACTACCGAGGTGTGCTGCTTGTCCGGCGTCAGGTTAACCACCAGGTCGGCCTGCGGGATCAAGTCTTCGTAAGTCCCTACTTTGAAGCCGTTTTCGGTCGCTTTACGCCATGAAGGACGCTTTTCGTCGATAGCTTCTTTACGCAGGGCATAAGCCACATCCAGCCCCGAGTCACGCATGTTCAAGCCTTGGTTCAGACCCTGTGCGCCACAGCCGACAATCACCACTTTTTTGCCTTTCAGGTAGCCGGCTTCATCAGCGAATTCTTCACGTGCCATAAAACGGCATTTACCCAATTGCGCCAACTGCTGACGCAGGTTCAATGTGTTGAAATAGTTAGCCATGGTGGTACTCCAGTTAGATGTTGTGTCTTGCATGTTATTTTCATTCCCCGCCTGTCTGTGCGGAGATTCGTTAAACTCAATGTATAACAGGAAACGCGTTGCTTAAATTGATATATTACGAATGTGATATTGCAATTTATGCAACACTCTTGCTGCGAGCGTACTGATATGGATTTGCGTGATTTAAAGCTGTTCCTTCATCTGGCCGAAAGCCACCATTTTGGCCGCACCGCCAAGGCGATGCACGTCAGTCCGTCGACGCTTTCCCGCCAGATCCAACGGCTGGAAGAGATCCTCGGGCAGCCGCTGTTTTTACGCGATAACCGCACCGTGCAACTCACCGATGCCGGCGAGCAGCTAAAAGACTTTGCCCAGCAGACGCTGTTGCAATACCAGCAGCTGAAGCATTCTCTCGGCCAGCACGGCCCTTCGCTGAGCGGCGAGCTGCGGCTGTTCTGCTCGGTCACCGCCGCCTACAGCCACCTGCCGCCGATCCTGGACCGCTTCCGCGCGCAACATCCGCTGGTGGAAATTAAACTCACCACCGGTGACGCTGCCGACGCCGTCGATAAGGTTCAGTCCAACGAAGCCGATCTGGGCATTGCCGGCCGGCCTGAAACCCTGCCCACCAGCGTAGCCTTCACCAAAATCGGCGAGATCCCGCTGGTATTGATTGCCCCGGCGCTGCCCTGCGCCGTGCGCAGCCAGGCATTTGCCGAGCAGCCCGACTGGGCCAATATTCCGTTTATCCTGCCGGAGCATGGCCCGTCGCGAAAACGTATCGAGCTGTGGTTCCGTCGCCAGCGCATCGCCAATCCGCTGATTTACGCCACCGTCGGCGGCCACGAGGCGATTGTTTCCATGGTGGCACTGGGCTGCGGCATCGCACTGATCCCCGGCGTGGTGGTGGACAACAGCCCCGAGCCGGTACGTAACCGCATCTCACAGTTAGAAAATATCTCTATGGTCGAACCGTTCGAACTGGGCGTCTGCGTGCAGAAAAAACGCCTCAGCGATCCGCTGATCGACGCTTTCTGGCGCTTGTTATTAACGGTCAAAAATCCTTAACACGACACCATTGCTTTTAAACACGATCATTTGAAACGCGAGATAGAAATACCCCAGGGATTTCATGCTGCAGCTAGTGCAGCCAACAACGCTGCAGCTTGAAAGACGACGGGTATTTAGAGATCTGCCGGATCGACTTGTTTCATCGCCTCTACCTGCATCAACCAATGGTAAAGCGGCTCCAACTGCTGAAAAGCTTGCGCCAGCGTCTGCGTCAGCCCGGCGTTGAATAACGTCTCCACCTGGCTGTCGGTAGCCATCACCGCAAAAGATTTGCGGTTGTACCAGGTGGCAATGTCTGCCGCCTGCTCTTTAACCAGCGGGCGTTTGTAGCTTTCTCCCACCAGCTCGAACGGCGGCTGACAACAGGCCGCGACCTCGAGAAAAGGCTGCGGCCGACGCTGCAGCGTATGACGAAACAGATCCATGGTTTGCTTGTTGGCACTGTAATAACCCAGCCCATAGCGCAACATGTCCGGCCCCAGTTCGAAGAAATAAACCGGGGCATCCTTCCAGTCTTTGCTCGGCCGTTTGAACGTCAACCACATGCGGCTGCGATAACGTGATTTATCATGAGAAAAACGCGTGTCGCGGTGTATACGCGACAGCGTTTTACCGATCGCCGGGCGGGTTTCAAACTGCGGATCGATCGCCAGCATCGTCGGGGCAAGCTCAGCCACCAGCGAGCGGAACGGCGTCAGCAGCTCACGATCGTAAACGCCGCGGTTGCCTTCAAACCATTCCTTGTCGTTCTCGATCCGCACCTGCTGAAGAAAATTCAGGCCCTGCTGGCTAAAGCCGTTAAATTTATCCGTCATGCGCCGTCCTTGTCGGTTCCCTTAGCCCTGCAAAAAGAAGCGGAACGCCGGGTTATCGGTTTCATCGTGGCAGTCGTAACCCAGCGCCTGCAAATGCTGCTCAAACTCAGGTTCGGTCTGCGACAGCTCAAAACCGGCCAACACGCGGCCAAAATCGGTGCCGTGGCTGCGGTAATGGAACAGCGAGATGTTCCAATGGGTGCCCAGAGTTTGCAGGAACTTCAGCAGCGCGCCCGGCGACTCCGGGAATTCGAAGCTGTACAGCCGCTCACGCAGGGGTTTCGAAGGACGCCCACCGACCATGTATCGCACATGCAGTTTGGCCATTTCGTCATCGGACAGATCCACCACCTGATAACCGTCGGCGTTCAGCTCGTCGATGATTTCCAGACGTTCGGCATGGCCACGCGTCAGGCGGACACCGACGAAGATGCACGCGTTGTCCGCATCGGCGTAACGGTAGTTGAACTCGGTCACCGACCGGCCGCCCAGCAGTTGGCAAAACTTCAGGAAGCTGCCTTTCTGCTCAGGAATGGTCACTGCCAGCAGGGCTTCGCGTTGTTCGCCCAATTCGCAGCGTTCAGATACATAACGCAAGCCGTGGAAGTTCAGGTTGGCACCGGACAGCACGTGCGCCAGGCGCTCGCCCTGGATGTTGTGCTGCTGAACGTATTTCTTCAGCCCGGCCAGTGCCAGCGCGCCGGAGGGTTCGGCAATGGCACGCACGTCTTCAAACAAATCTTTGACCGCCGCGCAGATAGCGTCGCTGTCGACGGTGATCACGTCGTCCAGATATTCCCGGCACAGGCGGAAGGTTTCATCACCGATGCGCTTCACCGCCACGCCTTCGGCAAACAGTCCGACTCGCGCCAAATCTACCGGATGCCCGGCATCCAGCGCCGCGCGCAGGCAGGCGGAGTCTTCCGCCTCCACGCCGATCACTTTGATCTGCGGCATCAGCTGTTTGATTAACACCGCAACACCCGCCGCCAGACCACCACCGCCAACCGGAACAAACACCCGGTCGAGATGCGCGTCCTGTTGCAGAAGCTCCATCGCCAACGTGCCCTGCCCGGCGATCACCGTTGGGTGATCGAACGGGGGAACGAAGGTCATGCCCTGCTTGTGCGAAAGCTCAATTGCCCTGGCCTTGGCTTCATCAAAGTTGGCGCCGTGCAACAGTACTTCGCCGCCGAAACCGCGTACCGCATCCACTTTGATGTCTGCGGTGGACACCGGCATGACGATCAGCGTTTTGATCCCCAGACGTTTTCCGGAGTAGGCCACGCCCTGCGCATGGTTGCCGGCCGAAGCCGTTACCACGCCGCGCGCTTTCTGCTCTTCGTTCAGGCTGGCGATCATGGCATAGGCCCCGCGCAGCTTGAAGCTGTGCACCGGCTGACGATCTTCGCGCTTCACCAGAATGGTGTTGCCGAGGCGCGAAGAAATTTTGCTCATGGCCTGTAACGGAGTGACCTGAGCCACCTCGTATACCGGCGAGCGGAGCACCGCTCGCAAATACTCCGCGCCGCAGGGGGCGTCGGGTAGGGGTTGCGATACCGCCATGATGCTTAGCCTCCCAGCTTGCTCTTGTCGCGTACTGCACCTTTGTCAGCGCTGGTTGCCAACATGGCATAGGCACGCAGCGCCAAGGAAACCTGACGCTCACGGTTTTTCGGTGTCCAGGCGCGATCGCCACGTGCCAGCTCAACTTCACGGCGTGCCGCCAGTTCGCTGTCCGAAACGTCCAGCACCATGCTGCGTTGAGGAATATTGATGTCGATCATGTCGCCATCTTCGATCAGCGCAATCAGGCCGCCGCTGCCCGCTTCCGGTGAAACGTGGCCGATTGACAGGCCCGAGGTGCCGCCGGAAAAACGCCCGTCGGTGATCAGCGCACAGGCTTTGCCCAGGCCCATGGATTTCAGGTAGGTGGTTGGGTAAAGCATTTCCTGCATGCCCGGCCCGCCTTTCGGCCCTTCGTATCGGATCACCACCACGTCACCGGCAACCACTTTGCCGCCGAGGATAGCGTCCACCGCCGAGTCCTGGCTTTCGTACACTTTGGCCGGACCGCGGAAAGTCAGGTTGTCTTTATCGACGCCGGCGGTCTTAACGATGCTGCCGTCCTGCGCCATGTTGCCGTACAGCACGGCCAAGCCGCCATCCTGGCTGAACGCATTTTCCAGCGAGCGGATACAACCCTCTGCGCGATCGTCGTCCAGCGTATCCCAGCGGCAGTCCTGCGAGAACGCCTGGGTGGTACGAATGCCCGCTGGGCCGGCGCGGAACATTTTTTTCACCGCCTCATCTTTGGTCAGCATGATGTCATACCGCTCCAGCGTCTGTGGCAGGGTCAGGCCCAGTATGTTGTTCACATCGCGGTTCAACAGGCCTGCGCGATCCAGCTCACCGAGGATCGCCAGCACGCCACCGGCACGGTGCACGTCTTCCATATGGTATTTCGGGGTGCTTGGCGCCACTTTACACAGGTGCGGCACCTTGCGTGACAGGCGGTCGATATCTTCCATGGTGAAATCAATTTCGCCCTCCTGCGCCGCTGCCAACAGGTGCAGCACGGTGTTGGTCGATCCGCCCATGGCGATATCCAGCGTCATGGCGTTTTCAAACGCCGCCTTGTTGGCGATGCTGCGCGGCAGTGCGCTTTCATCGTCCTGTTCGTAATAGCGCTTGGTCAGGGCAACGATGCGTTTACCTGCGTTGAGGAACAGATCCTTACGGTCGGCATGGGTCGCCAGCAGCGAGCCGTTGCCCGGTTGCGACAGGCCCAGCGCTTCGGTCAAACAGTTCATTGAGTTGGCGGTGAACATGCCGGAACAGGAACCACAGGTCGGGCAGGCGGAGCGTTCGATTTGTTCGCTGTCGGCGTCGCTGACGTTCGGGTTAGCCCCCTGGATCATTGCGTCCACCAGATCCAGCTTGATGATTTGATTGGAGAGCTTGGTTTTACCGGCTTCCATCGGGCCGCCGGAAACGAAGATCACCGGAATGTTCAGGCGCAATGACGCCATCAGCATGCCCGGGGTGATTTTGTCGCAGTTGGAAATGCACACCATCGCATCCGCACAGTGGGCATTCACCATGTATTCCACCGAGTCGGCGATCAGTTCGCGTGACGGCAAGGAATAGAGCATACCGCCGTGGCCCATGGCGATACCGTCATCCACCGCAATGGTGTTGAACTCTTTGGCAACGCCGCCTGAGGCTTCGATCTGTTCTGCAACCAGCTTGCCCAAATCACGCAGATGCACATGGCCCGGAACGAACTGGGTAAATGAGTTGACCACCGCAATAATGGGTTTGCCAAAATCGTCGTCGGTCATTCCGGTCGCGCGCCATAATGCGCGGGCACCCGCCATGTTGCGGCCGTGGGTGGTGGTGGCGGAACGGTACTTAGGCATGCTCTTCACTCCAAATGTATTTATTACAGGCGGCGAACGAACCGCCTGGATATTCTTGTCTGTCTGTCGTTTTACCCTAACAGGTAACGTCGTTATTTATGGGTTTACCGGATCCAGCCAGCCGTATTTGTCTTCGGTCTTGCCGGTAAACAGGCCAAAGAACGCCTGTTGAATTTGTTTGGTCACCGGGCCACATTTGCCAATGCCGACCTGGATGCCGTCGACGCTGCGCACCGGGGTGATTTCCGCCGCGGTGCCGGACATGAACACTTCGTCGGCCAGGTACAGCGATTCGCGGGACAGCACCTGCTCACGCACTTCGAAGCCCATGTCTTTCGCCAGTTTGATGATGGCGTCGCGGGTAATGCCCGGCAGCGCGGAAGAGGTGAACGGCGGGGTGAACAACACGCCGTCTTTCACTTCAAACAGGTTCTCGCCTGCCCCTTCGGAAATATAGCCGTGCACGTCGAGCGCAATCCCTTCCTGATAACCGTGGCGGCGCGCTTCGCTGCCCACCAGCAGGGAGGAAAGGTAGTTACCACCGGCTTTGGCCGCGGTGGGGATGGTATTTGGCGCCACGCGGTGCCAGGACGAAACCATCGCATCGATGCCTTGCTCCAGCGCCTCTTCACCCAGGTACGCGCCCCAAGGAAACGCCGCGATAATCACGTCTGTCTTGTAGCCGGCCGGCGGGTTAACCCCCATGCCGACGTCGCCCACAAACACCAGCGGGCGAATATAAGCGCTGACCAGGTTGTTTTTACGCAGCGTAGCGCGACAGGCTTCCATCAGCTCATCAACGCTTTGTGATACCGGCATGCGGTAGATTTTTGCCGAGTCGTGCAGGCGTTGCATATGCTCGCGGTGACGGAACACCACCGGGCCTTTATGGGAGTCATAGCAACGAACGCCTTCAAACACCGAAGTGCCGTAGTGCAGCGCATGCGACATCACGTGCACTTTGGCGTCAGCCCAGGGAACCATCTCACCATTGAACCAAATGTAATCGGCTTTCTTCGTCATTGTTCTTTATCCTTCTCACGCATCAGGCGCTTATTTGTTGTGATGTTTGCTGTTGGATCTCAACGCAGGAGACGTCCATCAGTTTGCTCAACTGAGATGACAGTAGATCCACCGGGCGCTGGCTGGCAACGGTCAATTCAATATTAATCTTGTCGGTATTTGACGCCGAAACCATATTCATAGCACAAACCTGAAAGCCACGATGACGCACGACGCGCAATACGCGCTCTAACATTTCAGGGCGAAAACGGGCCTGGATTGAGAGTTGATGCTGCATCATGAGATTTTCTCCAACATGGTTTCGTTACCGGCACCCGGCGGCACCAGCGGCCAGACGTTTTCGAGTTCATCGATCGATACATGCAGCAGGTAAGGCCCTTCGCTGTTGAATAAGGCGTCGAGCGCGTCTGCCACCTGGTCTTTACGGGTGATACGCTGGCCGGGAATGCCAAAGGCGTTGGCCAACATCAGGAAATCGGGGTTATCGGAGAGATTGGTTTCGCTGTAACGCCCGTCAAAAAACAGCTGCTGCCACTGGCGAACCATGCCTAAACGCTGGTTATCCAGTAATACGATTTTCAGCGGCAGCTGTTTGCGTTTTATGGTGCCCAGTTCCTGTACGTTCATCATGAAGGAACCGTCGCCCGATACGCAGATCACCGTATCCTCAGGGCGCGCCATCTGGGCGCCAACCGCAGCCGGCACGCCGAACCCCATAGTGCCCAGACCGCTGGAAGTGATGAAATTCTCCGGGCGCTCGAAGGTCATGTGCTGCGCACTCCACATCTGGTGCTGGCCCACGTCGGTAGTCACCACGCTGTTGGCCGGCTTGCGCTCGGACAGCTGTTTCAACAACAGCGGCGCGTAGATCGGCTGGCCCGGATGATCATAACGCCAGGTGTGGGCTTCCTTCAGCTCAACCACCCGCTGCTGCCAGGCGGCAATTTTCAGCGGCTGCTGCAACGCCGGCAGCAAGGCCTTCAAGTCGCCTTCCAGCGCGACGTGTGCCTGGCGCAATTTGCTCATTTCCGCCGGGTCGATATCCATGTGGATCACCTTGGCATGCGGCGCAAACGCATTCAGTTTCCCGGTCACGCGGTCGTCGAAACGCGCGCCGACAGCGATCAGCAGATCGCACTCCTGCACCGCCAGGTTGGCACCCTTGGTACCGTGCATGCCCAGCATACCGAGGTAATACGGGTGAGCAGCATCCGCCGCGCCCAACCCTTTCAGCGTGACAACGTTGGGCATTTGAGTCACTGCGATAAACTCACGCAGTGCCGGTACCGCCTGCGCCATGCCTACGCCGCCGCCGATGTATAACATCGGTTTGTGAGCCTGCGCCAGCAACTCGGTGGCTTGCGCCACCTCCGCCGCCGGGTAATGCAACTCTTCGACGACCGGTACCAGGTGCGGGTGCAGCTCGCCGTGGGCCAGTTGGATGTCTTTCGGGATGTCGATCAGCACCGGGCCAGGGCGGCCGCTACAGGCGATGGCAAAAGCTTCCGCCATGATGCCCGGCAGCGCGTCCAGTGATTCCACCAGGAAGCTGTGTTTGGTGCAGGCCAGAGACAGGCCGAGAACATCGATCTCCTGAAAGGCATCGGTGCCAATCAGCGCGGAACCCACTTGGCCGGTGATGGCCACTACCGGAACCGAATCCAGCAGCGCATCGGCCAGGCCGGTGATCAAATTGGTGGCGCCGGGACCAGAGGTGGCGATACAAACGCCGACTTTGCCGGTTGCGCGGGCATAACCAATGGCAGCCATTGCGGCGCCTTGTTCGTGGCGGCACAGTAGGTGTTCTACCCCACCGTCATACAATGCATCGTAGACCGGCATGATTGCGCCACCTGGATAGCCGAATACCTTATCAACTCCCTGTGCACGCAATGCTTGTACTACCCACTGAGCCCCGTTCATAGTTATTTCCCCGCCTTACTTCGACAACTGCAGGATTTTGTTCTGTTATTCATATTCTTATCCTCGCTTCACTTTTCTCTTGCCAATAAAAAACCCCCGGACCTTTCGGTGCGGGGGTTCTCTTGCGATTCCGGCTTGTTTTCTAAGCCATTCTTCGTCCAAGTGCAGCCCCGCACGGTGGGATAATAATCACCACCACGCTAATCACGACTAGGCTAATCACTTGGGCAAAGGCTTTCATAATGGGTTTGTTCACTGTGCTCGTTTCGAACTAATACCTACAGAGGTACCATAGTCCCGCGCGGCATGACAACACTTTTTTTGCGTTATTATTCGGCGCAATCTGGTCATACCTCGTGCAAAATGTCCGGTATTCAAACGTTAGCCTGCACGCCTGAGGACTTCACGGCACCCGAGATCGCTTTACCGCGCGTGTCCTTGCCGAAGAACACCAACAACGCAATCACGATCGCCACCGTACCGGCGATAATCGCCATTGCCAGCCCATAATTATGGCCATGATGCTCGGCTATCGTCGCCTGCAGCGTGGCGTTGACCGAAGCAATCAGATTACCCAATTGATAAACAAACCCCGGCAGTACCGCGCGGGTATTGGCCGGCACCAATTCGGTAAGGTAAGTCGGCACCACGCCCCAGGCCCCCTGCACCATGAACTGCATCAGGAATGCGCCAATCCCCAGCATCAGCGAACCGCTGGAAAACGCCCACAGCGGGATCACCGGCAACGCCAGCAAGGCGGCAATGATGATCGCCTTCTTACGGCCGATTTTTTCCGACAGTGCCCCAAAGAAAACGCCACCAATGATTGACGCGATATTGTAGCTAATGGCAATGATACTGACGGTTTTAGGGTCGAAACCGTGCTGAACTTTCAAAAATACCGGATACATATCCTGAGTACCGTGCGAGAAGAAATTGAACGCCGCCATCAGCAGCACCAGGTAGCCGCACAGCTTCCAATGGCTCTTCAGCACCGGCAGCAATGCGCTGCTTTCCTTGCGTTCTCGGGCCGCCAGCCACACCGGCGACTCCTGCACGCAGTAGTAAATAAACGGCAGCAATAAAATGGGTGCCGCGCCGATTACGAACATGCCGCGCCAGCCGATAATTTCAAACAGCAGGCCATACACTACCGCCGCCAACAGATAACCAAAGGGGTAGCCGGCCTGGAAAATCCCCGACATCAGGCCACGCGAACGATCGGGAATGGTTTCCATCGCCAGCGATGAGGCCACACCCCAGATCCCGCCCATCGCCACGCCGTACAGTACCCGCAGCAGCAGGAATATCGTCAACGAGGGTGCCGCCGCGGACAGCAGTTCAAACACCGAGAAGAACACGATATTCAGCATCAAAATCGGTTTGCGGCCATATTTTTCCGCCGCACGGCCAAAGATCAGCGCACCAATCGGGCGTACCGCCAGCGTCAGCAGGATCGCCAGCGTGACCTCTTCCATACCGACATGGAAAGATTGCGCGATATCGCTGAGCAGAAAGACCAGCACGAAGAAATCGAAAGCATCAAGCGTCCAGCTTGAAAAGCTGGCGATAGCTGCATTGCGTTGCAGCGGTGTCCAACCAAACATAATGTTATCCCTACCGTAGAGTACGAAGTCATGAGGTTTAGCGGCTGCCGCGGCAGAATGCAGCGGCGGTCGGATTGTGTTAAATAGGTGATTTTTATTTTAATCAATTGTTAAATACACCCATTTCCCCTCCGGTCGCAACATGGTTAGCCTGCTAATGTGTTGCAGCGTTCGCGTAATTGTTAAGGGGTATTGCCGCCCTTTGCGAAGCCCTGCACAAAAAACGGCTATCTATCTGAAACCAATAATTTTAATTACGGCTTATCGCGCAAATATTCCAAGGGTAAAGCGCGACGTCGCAACACATCCCGCATCATGTTGCCTTCAGCAAGGAGAGCAATATGTCACTGGCAGTGATCTATACCCGGGCCACACTGGGCGTTCAGGCCCCTTCGGTTACGGTGGAAGTGCATATCAGCAATGGGTTGCCCGGCCTGACGATGGTCGGCCTGCCGGAAACCACGGTTAAAGAGGCGCGTGATCGAGTGCGCAGCGCCTTGATCAATAACGGTTTCACCTTTCCCGCACGGCGTATTACCGTCAATTTGGCACCGGCCGATCTGCCCAAGGAAGGCGGTCGCTATGATCTACCGATTGCGCTGGCTATCCTGGCGGCTTCCGAACAGCTGCCAGCCGATAAGCTGGCTCACTATGAATTCCTTGGCGAACTGGCATTATCTGGCGCTCTACGGGGCGTCAGCGGAGCCATCCCCGCCGCGCTGGCCGCCATGGAGTCAGGACGGCAATTGGTTTTGGCGGCCGCCAATGGGCCGGAGGTGGGGCTAATTACGCAGAGCAAAACCCTGGTGGCGGACCACCTGTTGGAGGTGTGCGCCTTTGTGTTGGGTAAAGCGGATTTACCGGTAGCCCATGCGCCGCCGGCAATGAACAACGCGCCCGAACCAGCCGATCTGCAGGATATTCTGGGTCAGGAACAGGCAAAGCGCGCGCTGGAAATCGCCGCTGCCGGCGGCCACAACCTGCTGCTGGTTGGCCCGCCAGGGACCGGGAAAACCATGTTGGCCAGCCGCCTGAATGGCCTTCTCCCGCCGCTGACCGATCAGGAAGCACTGGAAAGCATCGCGGTGGCCAGCCTGCTGCATCATGCTGCGCAAGCGCTGCCGTGGCGACAGCGGCCGTTTCGCGCACCGCACCATAGCGCCTCGATGGCCGCTCTGGTCGGCGGGGGTTCGCTGCCGAGGCCGGGTGAAATTTCCATGGCGCACAATGGCGTCCTGTTCCTGGATGAACTGCCCGAATTCGAAAGGCGGGTACTGGATGCGCTGCGCGAACCGCTGGAGTCCGGCGAGATCGTGGTTTCACGCGCCAGCGCCAAAGTCTGCTTCCCGGCACGGGTACAGCTGATCGCCGCCATGAACCCCAGCCCTACCGGGCATTATCAGGGCATGCATAACCGCGCATCGCCACAGCAGGTCCTGCGCTATCTGGGGCGGCTTTCAGGGCCCTTTCTAGACCGTTTCGATCTCTCGATTGAAGTGCCATTGTTGCCACCAGGTCTGCTTAGCAAAAAGCGCATTGCCGGTGAAAACAGCGCTCAGGTACGGGAACGAGTGCTGTTGGCGCGTGAAAGGCAGCTCAGTCGAGCGGGGAAGATTAATGCCCTGCTGAACAATCATGAGGTCGAACGGGATTGCCGACTTAACGACGCGGACGCGGATTTTCTTGAAACGACGTTAAACAGGTTGGGATTATCGGTTCGCGCCTGGCAGCGGATCCTGAAAGTGGCTCGCACGCTGGCGGATTTGGCGGGAGATCGGGCTATTGATAAGCGACACTTGAGTGAAGCGCTTGGCTACCGCAGTATGGATCGCCTGCTGCTGCAGCTGCACCGCAGCCTTGAATAATAATGGGGCCCAAAGGCCCCATTAAAATCAATCCTCGCTGTCGGTGTAATCTTCCACCGCATCAGCCTGCGGCTTACCGCCGGACAGAGTATGGAATTTTTTCGGGCGACGTGTGCGCGCCAGATATTTAGCCCATACTTTTTCCTGCTCGGTAACCGGCTCGCGCTCACCGTGGCACACTGCGACGAACAACTGTTCTTCTTCAGTGGCCGGCTGGCGTTTACCCGTATCCAGCTCGTTGAACGCATACCCGAAACGCTCTAGCAATTGCGCTTCTTTAATGGTGAAATCGCCGTGACGGGAGAACCCGCGAGGGTAATGTTTATTATCAAAAAATCGACTGGTCGTGGTGAAGCTATCCGCCATCTGACACGCTCCTAATTCTCTCATGGCCGTGCTGTTTATGGCGCGGAGTATTAGATAGGCTTGACATTGTGTAAAACAAAACATTTAAATCTTA
This sequence comes from Serratia sp. GW822-FHT06E05, assembly GCF_058799445.1. Taxonomy (NCBI): domain Bacteria; kingdom Pseudomonadati; phylum Pseudomonadota; class Gammaproteobacteria; order Enterobacterales; family Yersiniaceae; genus Serratia; species Serratia sp. GW822-FHT06E05. Next base: position 6,036 of record NZ_JBXALM010000011.1, on the reverse strand, counting down.
ACGATAAAAATTACTGGAGATGGGTGTGGATACCGAATTACTGAAAACCTTTTTGGAGGTCAGTAGAACGCGTCACTTTGGCCGAGCCGCAGAATCCTTGTACTTAACGCAGTCTGCCGTCAGTTTCCGCATCCGCCAGTTAGAAAACCAATTGGGCGCGAATCTGTTCACCCGTCACCGCAACAATATCCGCCTGACGCCTGCTGGAGAGCGGCTTTTGCCCTATGCAGAGAGCCTGATGATGACCTGGCAACTGGCGAAAAAAGAGGTGGTGCGTTCACTGCAACATACCGAGTTATCCATCGGTGCCACGGCGTCATTGTGGGAGGCTTATTTGACCCCCTGGCTGCAATCGCTCTATCAGCAGCGTGAGGCGTTGCAGCTGGAGGCCAGGGTGGCGCTACGGCACTCTTTGGTAAAACAGCTGCATGAAAGACAGCTCGATTTGCTCATCACCACCGAGCCGCCAAAGATGGATGAACTGGCCAGCCAGCTGTTGGGGAATTTCTCGTTGCGGCTGTTCTCTTCCACCCTGCGCGATCAACATGCGCCGATGCCCTATATCAAGCTGGAATGGGGGGCGGATTTCCATCAGCAGGAAAGCCGCATGCTGGAGAGCGACACTCTGCCGGTGCTCACCACTACCTCTGCGCATCTGACCCGGCAACTGCTGGAAACCACCGGTGGCTGCGCCTTCCTGCCCAGTCAGTGGGAGAATGATTACCCGCAGTTAACCGCCATCGCCGAGATCCCGGCCATTATCCGCCCGCTGTACGCCGTCTGGCTGCAAAATAGCGACCAGCAGCCGCTGATCCGGCAACTGCTGAAAATACCTTTGAAAACCTCAGCATGAGGCGCTATAACGGCTTCAAACGAGGATGCCGGGGTTGGGTTCGCCTGCTGAGCCAAAACGCGCTTATCGCCTTCTGAAGGCCGATAAAGCAGAACAGCAGAATACCGATAACGATTTTGGTCCACCACGAACTGAGCGTGCCGTCGAAGGTAATGTAGCTCTGAATCAATCCCTGGATCAGCACGCCAAACAGCGTGCCTAAAACGGTGCCCACACCGCCGGTCAACAAGGTACCGCCAATCACGACGGCAGCAATGGCATCTAACTCCACGCCGCTGGCCGCCAAGGCATAACCTGCCGAGGTATACAGCGAGAAAATGATCCCGGACAGTGCCGCCAGCGTGCTTGAGAGCATATAAATCAGCACGGTGGTACGCTGTACCGGTACGCCCATCAGCGCGGCAGAGACCCGATTACCGCCGATGGCGTAGACGTTATGCCCAAAGCGCGTACGGTGCGCCAGCACCATGCCGACCGCCACAACCAATAGCATCACCAGCGCCAACAATGTAAAGCGCCCACCGCCCGGCATTTTCCAGGCATAGTTCGCCAGCGTCACATACAGCGGATGATCGATGGGAATCGACTCCTCTGAAACAATAAAACTCATGCCCCGTACGAAGAACATTCCGGCCAGCGTAATAATAAACGCCGGTAGCTTCAGCACATCAATGATCCAACCCATCAGCGCGCCGAACGACGCCCCCATCAACAGCGCGATGATGAACGCATAACCCGGTGCAATGCCGTAAGTTCCGATCAACTTGGCCAGCAGCACCCCGGTGAAGGCGATCACCGAGCCGACAGACAGATCGATACCGCCGGAAAGGATCACAAACGTCATGCCGACCGCGACGATGCCCAGAAAGGCGTTGTCGGTCAGCAAATCGCACCACACCCGCGTTGAGGCAAAACCGGGAAACTGCGTGAGACAAAAAGCGTAGCCCAGAAGGAACACCAGGACGGTAATCAGCAGCGGAAGATTACGTTTGATCATGGTTTTCTTCTCCCAAGCAGGTGGCGCAGCGTGAAGCTGGGCGATTGCACCATCAACACCACAATCGCCTTCAACACCAGATTAAACTCAGGCCGATAGCCGGACAGCAGAATGCCGGTATTCATCCCCTGAATAATTAATGCCCCCACTACCGACAGCAACAGGTTAAAACGACCGCCCAACAGTGAACCGCCGCCAATCACAACCGCCAGGATCGCATCCAGCTCCAACCACAACCCGGCATTGTTGGCATCAGCGCCACGGATGTCCGCCGTGACGATAACGCCGGCAACGGCGGCGCACAGCCCGCAGATCACATACACCGCCATCACCACCCAGCCGGTGCTGACACCTGCATTACGCGCGGAACGCAGATTGATGCCTACGGCTTCGATAAACAGTCCCAACGCCGTTTTACGCGTTAACAGCCAGATCAACAGCAGCATGACCGCAGCAATGATCGCCGGCATCGGCAAATACATCAGCGTACCGCTGCCGAGCCACGCCAACCCCTCTCGCTCAAAGGTGACGATTTGCCCTTCGGTAATCAGTTGGGCAATGCCGCGCCCAGCCACCATCAGCATCAGCGTGGCAACAATCGGCTGTATCTGCAGCACCGCCACCAAAAACCCGTTCCACAGGCCACACAGTGCGCCAACCGCCAGGGCGGCTGCCAGTACATAGCTCAGCGGATAACCGGCGCTGGTCAGCGTTGCCGCCGTGGCACCGGCTATCGCCATCACCGCTCCCACCGAAAGGTCGATACCACCGGTGGCGATTACCAACGTCATACCCAATGCCAATAACGCGACCGGTGCACCGCGATTAACAATGTCGATTACGCTGCCAAACAGTCGACCGTCTTGAATATGTAGGGAAAAGAAATTCGGGGCGACCAGACTGTCGATAAGCAAAATCACCGCCAGCGCCCCCAGTTGCGTTGCTCCGGCAGGGATGACCCACCTGACTTTACGCGGCCCACTGGTCATGGAGAAACTCCTGAGGTTCATCCTGCCCCCTGTTGTGCGGATATTACCTGCATGATTGCAGGTACCGTAATGGCGTTATGTTCAAGCTGCGCTACGTGTTTCCGGTCTCGAAGCACAACGATGCGATCGGCATAACCCACCAGTTCTTCCAGTTCGGAGGAGATCACCAACAATGCCAGACCTTCGTCACAGAGCTTTTCGATCAAGCGAATGATTTCGGCATGCGCACCAACGTCAATGCCGCGCGTCGGTTCATCCAGGATCAGAAAACGGGGTTTCGTCGCCAGCCAACGTGACAGCAGCACCTTCTGCTGATTACCGCCAGACAGATACTGGATTTGCTGTTCTGGCCCAGGAGTACGAATGCCCAACAGTTGGATATAGCTTTCAGTAATGCGGGTTTGCTCTTTCAGCGAGAGCGGCCTTAGCCAGCCGCGTTGAGCCTGCAGGGCCAAAATGATATTTTCCCGCACGGTCGCAGCGCCGATGATTCCATCGGTCTTACGATCTTCGGGGCAATACCCGAAGCCGAGGCTGGCAGCGTTACGCGGCGTCCGGATGTTCACCGCACGCCCTTCGACTTTTACACTGCCGTTGTCGCGCGGTTTGATACCGAATATGAGCTGGGCCGTTTCGGTACGCCCCGATCCCAGCAGCCCGGCCAGCCCTACAATCTCACCCGGGCGAATCTGCAGATCAAAGGGCTCAACCATCCCGCGCCGCCCATAACCGCTGAATTCAACCAACGATGGCGCCTTTGAGGGCGTATGCTCGCTGCGTTTCAGTAATGACTCATCAAACGCGTGGCCGAGCATCATCTGTACCAGTTCCATACGCGGTAAGTCGGCGGTGGCTTTCGTTCCCACTAACTTACCGTTGCGCAGTACGGTGATGCGATCGCTGATGCGGTAAACCTGATCGAGAAAATGGGTAACAAAGATCATTCCCATTCCCTGACTACGGAGCTGGCTGAGAATATCCAGCAGCATGCTGACCTCTTTGGCATCCAGGCTGGCGGTTGGCTCATCAAGAATCAAGACTTTGGCGGACAGATCGACGGCCCGCGCGATAGCGATAATCTGCTGGATGGCAATGGAGTAATTACCCAGCGGCTGGCTGACGTCCAACTGCAGCCCATACCCCAGTAAAAGCTGCTGAGCCTGGCGCAGCAGCTTTTTTTGATCGATCAGGCCGAAGCGCGTGGGCTCTCGCCCGATGAACAGGTTGGCGGCCACCGAGATGTTCGCCAGCAGGTTAACTTCCTGATAAACCGTACCAATGCCCAATGTCTGCGCCTGCGCGGTGCTCTGCGGGGTAATGGCGATGCCTTCCAGTAATACCTCGCCGGCGGAACGCTGATAAACCCCGGTCAACGCTTTGATCAGCGTGGATTTCCCCGCGCCATTTTCGCCCAGCAGCGCCATGATCTCTCCGCGCTGCAACGTGACATCAACCTGCTCCAGCGCTTTTACGCCAGGAAATTCAACGGATAATCCCTTAATCGTCAATAATGTCGTCTGAGAGTTAGCCATCTGCTGTTCCGCCGGTGAGTAGATTAATAACCCATGCTTTTCTTCAGCTCGAACTCCTGTTTAGCCGTATCCGGTTGCAGCAGCTTGGACTCGGTCTGGATAAACTTCGGCGGCGGGGTACCGTCTTTCTTCATCGCCAGCAGCGCATCAAACGCCGGCCCGGCCATATTCGGGGTTAGCTCGACCGTGGCATTGGCTTCACCGTTCATCATTGCCTTAAATATGTCAGGCACACCGTCGATAGAAACGATTTTGATCTGTGAGCCCGGCTTTAAACCCGCCTCTTTGATCGCCTGGATGGCGCCGATTGCCATGTCGTCGTTATGTGCATAAACGGCGCAAATATTTTTGCCGTTTTGCTCAGCCTTGATGAAGCTTTCCATCACTTCTTTACCTTTGCTGCGCGTAAAATCACCAGATTGCGAGCGGATGATCTTAACGTTGGCGGCGGAGGCTATGCCGTCAGCAAAACCTTTCTTACGGTTGAGGGCAACGCTGGCGCCCACGGTGCCCTGTAGCTCGACTACGTTGCAAGGCTTGCCGGCGACCTCTTTCACCAGCCATTCTCCTGCGACTTTACCTTCGTGCACGCTGTCAGAAGCCACCGCCGCGGTATACAGCGAAGGGTCGTTTACCTCAATCATTCGGTCGAGCAGGAATACCGGGATCTTGGCTTCTTTGGCTTCCTGCAGCACAGGCGTCCAGCCGGTGGCGACAACCGGTGCAATGAAGATGGCGTCAACACCCTGAGCAATGAAAGATCTGACCGCTTTGATTTGGTTTTCCTGTTTTTGCTGCGCATCGGCGATTTTCAGCGTGATACCCCGCTTTTCCGCTTCCTGTTTCGAAACCTTGGTTTCCGCCGAACGCCAACCCGATTCGGAACCAATCTGTGAAAAGCCGACGACCAGCGGTGCCGCCTGTCCCGTACCTACCAAAGCGCCAGTAATGGCGGCCGCTAACAGCAGACGTTTAACCATGTTGTTCTCCTCGCGTTGCCTTGGCATGGAACCACGCCGGGCAGGGATTATCGTTGTTGTGTATGCTGCATTTTTTCTGGTGAAGTGGGTGTCCTTAGGGTTGGACACACATTAGGTGTAGTCGAAAATCGGGCAGGAATAATGCGCAGCATCACATCACGGCAGAACAACCATTTTGTACATGGATCCAGCTAAAAATGTCTAAATTGGGAACGATTTCGGTGCGAGTTTTAAGCGATCTTTCAGGGGAATTATGGGAGATGGGGAAATTTCACGCAAAAAAAAACCCTTTGCTTTCGCAAAGGGTTTCTAATATGGCAGGGGCGGAGAGACTCGAACTCGCGACACCCGGTTTTGGAGACCGGTGCTCTACCAACTGAGCTACGCCCCTAAATCTCGCTTAACATTATGCCTGCTAAGATAGCAGGCATAATTTAAATAAGTGGCGGAACGGACGGGGCTCGAACCCGCGACCCCCTGCGTGACAGGCAGGTATTCTAACCAACTGAACTACCGCTCCACCGATTCTTTTACGTCACATCTTTCGATGTGGGCAAAACCGCGCTTGGCGATCCTGCTCATTACCAGTTGTCAGGCTGATAACGTTTATTTGATGCCTGGCAGTGTCCTACTCTCGCATGGGGAGACCCCACACTACCATCGGCGCTACGGCGTTTCACTTCTG
>NZ_JBXALM010000010.1:0-234581 GCF_058799445.1 Serratia sp. GW822-FHT06E05 | reverse complement strand
GCAGCTGTTCAAAGAGTTCGGCTTCACCGTGGATAACGTGGTGGCCAAGGCGCAGGCACTGCTGAAATAAGGCATCTTGCGTCGCGTTACCCCAGGCCCGGCACCTTGCCGGGCTTAGTCTAATGACAAACAGCCGAAAAACGTGGTTTTCGGCTGTTTGGGGTAAATCTGAAGACATAATCCTTTGTTTTTATTCGTCCCCAGATCGGAATTTTTAACTGCAAAGGACTTTGTCATCAATCTGAGCCCGGGCATCTTGCCGGGCTTTTTCTTGCCCAAAAATCGCCCAACCTCACAAAATACGAAGATAAAAAATCAACGGCGTTGCTTAAGAACACTTATTAACTATATGTTAATTTTTAGTTTATTAAATGTAACCAGGAGTTGATTATGTTAACAAGAATCGGCGCGTCGGTGGTGGCGATGGCGGTACTGGGTGCAGTGCCTGCTTACGCTGAGTTCCCTGCAGGCTATCCAGCCGACTATCAGAAAATTGTGGATGGCGCGAAGAAAGAGGGCAAGGTAGTGGTGTATTCCACCACGGATACCAAAGCCGCAGGACCGTTGATTCAGGGGTTCGAAGCGCTGTATCCGGGCGTTAAGGTCGAATACAACGACATGAACAGCACCGAGCTGTATAACCGCTATATCAGCGAACAGGCGGCGGGTGGCACCAGCGGTGACGTGGTGTGGAGTTCGTCGATGGATACCGCGCTGAAGCTGGCAACCGACTATGCGCAAGAATACGCCTCGCCGGAACAGGGCCAACTGCCCAAGTGGGCGGTCTGGAAAGAGAGAGCCTACGGCACCACCTATGAGCCGGTGGTCTTCATTTATAACAAACGGCTGATCCCGCAGGGGGATGTGCCGGACTCGCACGCTGCGCTGGCAAAGCTGATCGCCAGTCAAACCGACAAGTTTAAAAAGAAAGTCACGACCTATGACATTGAAAAATCAGGGTTGGGCTTCATGCTGTCGGTGCAGGACTTCAAGGCCGATCCGAACTATTTCGCTACGCTGGCTGACGTTGCCAAAGGCGGTCTGGCCGTGCAGTCGTCCACCGGTACCATGATGGAAAGGGTATCGTCCGGTGAAAACCTGATTGGTTTCAACATTCTGGGCTCCTACGCCGAAGCCCGCGCCAAAACTGACCCTTCTCTGGGCATCGCTTACCCGAAAGATTACACCCTGGTGCTGTCGCGCGTGTCCTTTATCAGCAAAGAGGCTGCCAACAGCAACGCGGCAAAACTTTGGCTTAACTACGTATTGTCGGAAAAGGGCCAGAGCATTCTCGCCAACCAGGCGGATATTCCCTCTATCCGTAATGACATTGAAGGCAAAAACGACATCGACGGCATGACCAAAATGCTTGGCAACGCGCTGAAGCCTATTCCGGTGGACGAGAGCCTGTTGGAGTACCTGCAGCCGGCCAAACGACTGGACTACATCAAGCAATGGCGTACCGCCGCGGCAAAATAAATTAGGACAGGCTCCGGACGCGCGTCTGCCAGGGAGGCGCGCGCCCTTTGGTGGTCGATGTTTACAACCATTGGGATAGATTATGAATACATGGCGCAGAAAGTGGCAGAGCCTGCCGCGTGGCTTGGTGGTGGTGATAACCGCGCTGGTTATCTATGTGCCGCTGTCATTTATCGTGATTCAAAGTTTTCTCTCCGCACCTTTTTTTTCGCCCTCCAAGGTTTTTAGCCTTGAGGCGTTCGAGTTTATTTTTACCGATCCCGACTTTTACAAGGCGCTGAAAAGTGGCTTTATCCTGGCCTTTGGCTTAGTGGTGATCGCCATTCCGCTGGGAGGTATTCTGGCCTTTTTGATGGTCAGAACCGATTTGCCCGGTCGTCGGTTTATTGAACCGCTGATCCTGGTGCCGATCTTTGTCTCACCGATGGTGCTGGGCTTTGGCTACGTGGTGGCCGCCGGGCCGGTCGGCTTCTTCTCGCTATGGGCGGAATCGCTGCTGGGCTTTGTGCCCTGGAATATCTACTCGATGGCCAGCATTGTGGTCATTGCCGGATTAACCCACGTGCCGCACGCTTATCTTTATATTTCCTCGGCCTTGCGCAGCGTCGGCTCCGACGTGGAGGAGGCCGCTCGTACGGCAGGCGCTTCGCCCTTGCAGGTCATGACGGCCGTCAGCTTGCCGATGGTACGCCCTTCGATTCTGTATGCTGGCGTATTGCTGTTCTTTCTCGGGCTGGAGGTGTTCGGCCTGATGCTGGTGCTGGGCGATCCGGAAGGGAACCTGGTGCTGGCGACCTACCTGTATCAACTGACCAACAAGCTGGGCACGCCGTCTTACCACCTGATGGCGGCAGTGGCGGTGGTGCTGATTTGCATCACCATTCCGCTGGTGATGTTGCAGCGCCGTCTGATGCGTACCGCCAACCGTTTCGTCACCGTCAAGGGCAAGGCGTCGCAGGCGCGGGCGCTGCCGCTGGGCAAATGGCGCTGGGTCGCCGGTGCGGTGGTGGTGTTTTGGCTGACGGTGACCATAGGTGTGCCACTGGTGGGCGTGGTGCTGCGTGCCTTTATTTCCAACTGGGGCGTGGGTGTTTCGATCTGGGACGAGCTGTCGCTCAATACCTTCCGCACCATCTGGCAGCAACCCAACCTGTTGCGAGCGATCGTCAACTCGATGGCGATAGGGGTGATCGGCGGTGCTCTGGCGGTAGTCTGTTATCTGTTCATCGGCATTGCCATGCATCGCAAACCCGACGGTGCTACCCGTTTTCTCGATTACAGCGTGCTGGTACCGCGTGCGGTGCCGGGTTTGCTGGCGGGGCTGGCGTTCCTTTGGGTGTTCCTGTTCCTGCCGATGTGGCTGGACAAGTCGCTGAAAGAGGGCTGGTTATCGGCCCTGCCGGTCGCCGAATGGCTGCGGGAAAACCTGATTGTCTGGCTACGTTCTTTGCGCAGCACCATCTTCAGCGTTTGGCTGGCGTATACCGTGGTGTGGATGGCCTACGGCCTGAGGTTGATCTCCTCGACGCTGTTGCAGGTCGGCCCTGAACTGGAAGAGGCGGCGCGCAGTGCCGGTGCCTCCCGTGGGCAGATCACTCGTCACGTGACTATTCCGCTGTCGCGCTACGGCCTGATCGGCTCGTGGTTGCTGATGTTCCTGATTTTCGAACGAGAGTATTCCACCGGGGTTTACCTGTTGTCTCCAGGCACCGAAACCATAGGTTCGATGCTGGTTTCGCTGTGGGCGGCGGGTGCCATTGATATCGTGGCCGCGCTCTCCTTCATTAACATCCTGCTGGTGGTGCTGGGGCTGGGGATCGCCTTGCGCTTTGGAGTGAAATTACATGATTGAACTTTCGGTAGAGAACCTGCATTTGACCTACGGTGACAACCCGGTGCTGAAAGGCGTTTCGATGCAGCTCAAGCGCGGCGAGGTGGTTTCGCTGCTGGGGCCGTCGGGCAGCGGTAAAACGACGCTGTTGCGGGCGGTCGCCGGGCTGGAAAAGCCAACGCAGGGCAGCATTATCATTGGCAGCAATAAGGTGTACGACGGCACTGCGCGCAGCGAGATCCCGGCGGAGGAGCGCAACCTCGGGCTGGTATTCCAGTCCTATGCCCTGTGGCCGCATAAAACCGTGTTTGAGAACGTCGCCTATCCACTGAAATTACGCAAAGTTTCCACGGCGGAAATTACCCAGCGGGTGCAAGGGGTGCTGGATCAACTGGGACTGGGGCATCTGGGCAAACGCCATCCGCATCAGCTGTCCGGCGGCCAGCAGCAGCGCGTGGCGATTGGTCGGGCGTTGGTGTACAACCCGCCGGTGATCCTGCTGGATGAGCCGCTATCCAACCTGGATGCCAAGCTGCGCGAAGAGGCGCGGGTGTTCCTGCGTGAACTGATTATCAAGCTGGGATTGTCGGCGCTGATGGTGACCCACGATCAGAACGAGGCGATGGCCATTTCCGATCGCATTTTGTTGCTCAACAACGGCAAGATCGAACAGCAGGGCACGCCGCAGGAAATGTACGGCTCCCCCTCGACCCTGTTTACCGCCGAGTTTATGGGCAGCAATAACCGCCTGTTCGGCAAAATCACCGAGATGAGCGAGGGCAAGGCGCGCATCGAAGGGAAAGATTGGGCGCTGTGGGGCATGGCAGGGGCAGGGGTAAAGGTTGGCGATGAAGCCACGGCGGTGATCCGGGTAGAACGCGTGCGCCTGGGTGAGGATCCCCAGGGCAACCAACTGGAGTTGCCACTGCTGACCAGCATGTACCTGGGCGATCGTTGGGAATACCTGTTCCGCACCGTTGCTGAAGATTTCGTGGTGCGGGCTTATGGCACCGAAGTGCGTGGACAGACGCTTTGCCGGCTGTCCTTACCGGCAGAGCACCTGTGGATTTTCCCCAAGGCCTAGCTTCAACAATAACCGCGCCTGTGGCGGGCGCGGTTGGTTGAACTACAAATCCAGTACCAGCCGTTGCCCCTTGGCCCTTGAGCAGCATATCAATAGGCTCTGCTGCGCTTCTCGTTCCTCCTCGCTCAGATACTGATCGCGGTGGTCAGCTTCCCCTTCAATAATTCGCGTTTCACAGGTGCCGCAAATACCTTCCCGGCATAGGCATTCCACTTTCGCTGCCTTGCTGTTTTCCAGCACCTGCAGAATGGTCATCTCTGGTGCCACTTCCAGCTCAATCCCTGAGCGAGCCAACACCAGCGTAAAGGCTTTCCCTTGGCTGTCAGTGACGGCAAAGGCCTCGCGGTGCAGACGTGCCTTCTCAATCCCGTGCGCGGAAGCCGCCTGCAATACCGCATCGTTCAACGCCGGTGGGCCACACACGTAAATATGGGTTGCAGGTTCGATGTCTGCCAGCAGGCGTGCCAAATCTAAACGGCTACCCTGGGTGGAAACATGGCAGTGGACATGTTCAGCAAAGGGGGAAGTCAGCAGCTGTGCCTGAAAAGCATTCTGTTCTTCGCTATGGAAACAATAGTGCAGCCGGTAACGTTGACCGCGCTGGTGCAGTTCATGCAGTTGTGCCATAAACGGCGTAATGCCGATGCCGCCGGCAATCAGCAGGTGTTGTTCCGCCGTCGGTGCCAATGCAAACAGATTGTTCGGCGTACTTATGGTCAGCGTATCGCCTACCTGCAGGTTGTTATGCATAAAGTTGGATCCGCCTTTCGAGGGCGACTCGCTCCGTACGGCGATCTGATAGTGCTGTAAGTCGAAAGGAGAGCTTAGCAGGGAGTAGGCATTACTGTAGCGCTGTTCCCCCTGTTGCATCTGCACGATGATATGGCTGCCGCCACTGAAGGCCGGCAACGGCCGCTGCATTGGGTCCGCCAGAGTAAAACGCTTTACCTGCGCGGTAATGGTTTCGATTTCGATCACGCGGACATCAAACATCCGATAACTGGACATGTTATTCACTCCAGAGCACGGGCTGCGCCCGCGCATAACAGGTTATACCGCCTTGCACAGATATTTCAGTTCCAGATAATCGTCTATGCCATAGGTGGAGCCTTCACGCCCCAGACCGGACTGTTTGACGCCACCGAACGGTGCCACCTCGTTGGATATCAGGCCCGTGTTGATGCCTACCATGCCGTATTCCAACTGCTCCGAAACCCGCCAGATGCGCGCAGCATCGCGCGTGTAGAAATAGGCCGCCAGCCCATAGATCGTGTCATTTGCGCGTTGCAGCACTTCGGCTTCATCGTCAAAGACCACCAGCGGTGCGACCGGGCCGAAAATCTCTTCTTCCAGCAAGAGTGAGCCGGCTTGAACGTCCCCCAGTACCGTCGGCGTGAAGAAATTGCCGCCCAGCGGGTGCGGATGACCGCCGGTGAGTAGGATGGCCCCTTTGTTTTGTGCATCGTTCAGCAGTTCCATGACCTTGTCTCGTGCTTTACGGTTGATTAACGGACCTATTTGCACATCGTGATCGAAGCCGTTACCCACTTTCAGCGCCGCTACCCGAGCGACAAATTTTTCTGTGAACTGCGGGTAAACGTCACGGTGGATATAGAAACGGTTAGCGCAAACACAGGTTTGCCCCGCGTTACGGTATTTGGCGACTAATGCACCCTCAACGGCAGCGTCGATATCCGCATCCTTGAACACGATAAAGGGCGCATTGCCACCCAGTTCCAGAGAGACCTTTTTGATGGTGTCGGCGCTTTGGCGCATCAACACGCGACCAACCGGGGTGGAACCGGTAAAGCTCAGCTTACGGACCAGCGGATTGCTGGTCAGCTCGGCACCGATGATCTGTGAATTGCCGGTGATCACGTTGAAAACCCCAGCGGGAATGCCCGCACGGTTAGCCAGCTCCGCCATTGCCAGCGCCGAATAAGGCGTTTCATTGGCGGGCTTAACGATCAGCGTGCAGCCGGCCGCCAGTGCCGGTGCCGCTTTTCGGGTGATCATTGCCGCTGGGAAGTTCCACGGCGTAATGGCGGCACAAACGCCGATGCCTTGTTTGATCACCATCAGGCGCTTGTCAGCACTGGGTGAAGGAATGATATCGCCGTTGGTGCGCTTTGCCTGTTCGGCGAACCACTCGACAAACGAAGCGGCATAGCGGATTTCGCCCAACGATTCTGCCAGCGGTTTACCTTGTTCCTGCGTCATTAGCGACGCCAGATCCTGCTGGTGCTCCAGCATCAATTCGAACCAGCGGCGCAGATGCAGTGCCCGTTGTTGGGCTGGCAGACTACGCCAGCCTGCCAGCGCTTGCTGTGCGCAGGCTATGGCGTGTTGTGCTTCGGGTTGTGCCATGTTCGGCACCTGGCCTATAAGTTGGCCGGTCGCCGGATCGCTGACCGGCAAGATTTCGTGATTGGATGCATCGCACCATTGGCCGTTAATAAACGCCTGCTGGCGGAACAGTGATTGATCGGAAATATTCACCGGATGACCTCATGGGTTAACGGGGCCGAGGGGCCCCTGTACATTTAAGGTTGGAAGACCTGCGCCAGCAGGTTGTGGAAGTGCGCGATACCATGTTCGCTAACGCCACTGCCCGCACCGTCAACCATGATGCGTCCTTGCCCGCGATAGCCACGTGACTTCAGCCCTTTCTGTACACTTTCCACCAGCCGCAGATCCTCTGGGCGAAACACGTCGCGATACCATTCGATCAACTTCTGTTGTTCGGCGGTCAGCTCCTCGTTGGTGAAATAAATGTCATAGTGTTGCAGGGTGGTTTCCGCATCGACCGGGAACTCATAAATCACCGTCATCATGCCTTCCAGCGGCGGGATGTTGAACATGGTGCATGGCCATAGCCAGATGCCGTGGAAGCTGGCGTCTTTGCCTTCTTCGAATTTGAATGACTGCTCGGAAGGGCGCGCGTAGCCAAACTGCATCGTCCAGTTACCGTGCAGGGTGTGCCAGTAGCGATCGACCTGCACCGAATCGGCGAAACCGGGGTGCGCCGGGGCACAGTGATAACACTCGAGATAGTTGTCGACGATGTTCTTCCAGTTGGCCGGGGTGAGGGTGGTGAAACGTGCTGCCAGCTTCAGGTCGTCTACCGCCGGGCAGGCCTCGCGCACCTTGGCTGCCAGGCCGGGCAGTTGATCTTCTACGCTGCCGGCCTGCGGGTTCATATTGATAAAAATAAATCCGCCGTATTCCTCTACCCGTACCGGCGTCAGATGGGCGATGTCTTTATTGAAGTTATGCACGTTCTCGCAGTTGCGCGCATGGGCCAGTTCGCCGTCGAGCTTGAACGCCCAGGCGTGGTACGGGCAGGTAATGACGTTTTTGGCCTTGCCGTCGCCGGACAACAATTGATGCCCACGGTGTGGGCAAACGTTGTAAAAGGCGCGCAACACCTTGTCGCGACCGCGTACCACCAGGATATTTTCGCCGATGATCTCGCGGGTGATGTATTCATTCGGCTGCGCCACTTCACTGCCGTGCGCCACGCAGATCCAGCTGTTGGCGAACACCCGTTCTTTTTCATGATCGAATGCGGCCGGCTGAGTATAAAACTGAGCCGGAATGGTATACGCCTCGCGGGCATCGGCGCAGAAGTCTTTGGGTAACGTCAATGCGGGGATTACTGTGCTCATAATAACCTTCCTCTTCTTTATTTTTATTCCACGGGAGTGTTTCAGACGACGGTTGTGTTGTTTAACGGGTTAACGGCCGGAGGTTCTGACGGTGTGCTCAATGTCGGCCGGCTGACGTCGATCAGGTGCGCCGGTATCGCGGCGTAGTCCTGTTTCAGCCAGCGGGCGAACCCGTAAGTTTTGACCAATAGCACCAACAGAAACGGTAAGGCGGTTAGGACAACGGTGGTTTTCATGGTGTCGAGCGAGGCACCGGTGAACAGAATCGACAGCGGGATCAGCGTGATCACCACACACCAGAACAGGCGCAGCATCGGGCTGGGATCCTGCCCCTCTTGCAGATTCCGGGTGCTGGTGGCCGCCATGGTGTAGGCGACGGCATCCATATGCGACGCCAGAAAAATAATCATGATAAACAGGTAGCCCGCCAGGAACAGTTTGCCGAGTGGTAGAGACATCAGCAGCATTTGCACCGCCGTTTCTCCGCCCCGAGCGTTGAGGATCTCCGGTACGTTCAACTGCCCGCTGATGAATTGATGCATGGCGAAGCTTTCCAGCGAACCGAAGAAGAACCAGCAACCGAGGGTGCTGCCGAGCAGCAGGGCCCAAATCACCTCTTTGATCTTGCGCCCGCGAGAAACCCGGGTCACAAACATGGCCACGCCAGGCGTATAGGAAATCCACCACAGCCAGTAGAACACTGTCCAACTGCGGCTAAAGCTGCCGTCTCCCATGGGGTCGGTAAACAGACTCATCTGCAGGAAATTCTGCGCCGTCAGACCGATAGCGTTAACGGTGTTATTAATGGTGAATTCGGTCGGTCCGACCAACAGTACCAGTGCGGCGAAGATAAACGCCCCCCAGCCGACCATTTTACTCAGTCGCTGCATGCCGCCGTCGATACCAATGTACGAGCTGAGGCAGAAAATTACTGCGGCCAATAGGATCACTGTGGCCTGTACTGCGAAGGTGTCTGGAATACCGGTTAATGCCGTCAGCCCGCGGGTGAAGGTGGAGGCGGTTAACACCAGTGAAATAGTCAATGCACCCACGGTAGCAACCAGGAAAATAAGATCTACCGCTCGCCCTATAGGGCCGTCGGCGCGTGCACCTGTGATGGCCGAGATAATGCCGGACAGGCTCAAGCCTTTATTTTTACGGACATGAAAGTGATAGGCCATGATCAGTGAGGCCAAGGCATAGGTTGCCCAAGCGCTCAGCCCCCAGTGGAAGAACGAGTAGCTGATGCTGTATTCCAATGCTTTTGGCGTGCGTGGTGCGATATTCAGCCCGGGCGTTTGATAGTAATAGGCCCATTCCATTACGCCCCAGTACAGGGTTGAGGAACCCAGCCCAGCGCAGATGAACATAAACACCCAGGCTAGAGTGGAGTACTGCGGCTTGCCTTCACCAAGGCGGATATTGCCATATTTGCTTAAGGCCAGATAAAGCACCACCAGCAGTGCCATCAGTACCAGCACCTGAATGGTCGAACCGAACAGGCGGGTGACCGCGTTAAAAATGGTGGTGGCTACCAGTGCGGATTGTGCTGGAAATAGCATCAGGCAGATAGCGATCAGCGTGATGCTGCACAGACTGATCGCGATGAGCATGACATCCTTTTTAGGCGTGCTCTGCATGGGAGTGAACTCCTGTTATTTGTGGTTGGCCGTTGCGTGCAATCAGCACGCTTATCGGCCTTATTGATTGGCGTTAAGCCGTTTGTTAGACCACGTAGGGCAGGTATCTCGACACGCTAGATGCCATGAGTTTTTACCCTTCATTAACATTTGAGAGTGTGCACAAATTACCCAACTGCCACAATTGAGGTATCTGTGAAGGGATAAAACACGGTATGTAAATAATTTGTTGTGATCTTGACCGGAGAATTAGTGTGGCTTTTCGGGGGCTTTTCAGCGAATTACGATGAGAATTTATGGAGGAATACAAAATTAGCACGTGACTATGCAGAGCGATATATATCGCTCTGCATAGTCATTTATGGTGTGAATGTTTAGGTTAAAGCAGGGCGGCGATCGCCTGACCGACCTGTTGGGTGGTGGCGTCACCGTGCATGTCCGGGGTGCGTGGCCCGCAGGCGATAACCTGTTCGATGGCGGCGAGAATACCGTCGTGCGCCTGGCGATAGCGTGGTTCATCCTTACCGAGGAAGTCCAGCATCATGGCGCCGGCCCAGATCATGGCGACAGGGTTGGCGATGTTTTTGCCGAAAATATCCGGTGCGGAACCGTGCACCGGCTCGAACAGTGAAGGGAAATTGCGCTCGGGGTTAAGGTTGGCCGAAGGCGCGATACCGATAGTGCCGGCGCAGGCCGGGCCAAGATCGGACAGGATGTCACCGAACAGGTTGGAGGCCACCACCACGTCGAAACGTTCGGGTTGCAGCACGAAGCGCGCGCACAGAATATCGATATGCTGTTTGTCCCAGCTAATGTCCGGATACTGCTGCGCCATGGCGGCTACGCGTTCATCCCAATACGGCATGCTGATCGCCATTCCGTTGGATTTTGTGGCGGCGGTGAGCGTTTTGCGCGGGCGTTGTTGCGCCAGTTCAAAGGCGTATTTCAAAATGCGGTCGACGCCGTGGCGGGTGAACACCGACTCCTGGATCACCATTTCGCGTTCTGTGCCTTCAAACATTCGGCCGCCGAGCGACGAGTACTCCCCTTCGGTATTTTCACGCACCACGTAAAAATCGATATCCCCCGGGTTCTTATTTGCCAGCGGGCAGGGCACGCCGGGGAACAAGCGCACCGGACGCAGGTTGACGTACTGATCGAAATCGCGACGGAATTTTAGCAATGAGCCCCACAGCGAGATATGGTCCGGCACCTTGTCCGGCCAGCCGACGGCACCAAAATAGACGGCGTCGAAGCCTTGTAGTTGCTCGAACCAATCGTCCGGCATCATCTGGCCGTGCTGAAGGTAATAATCGCAGCTGGCCCATTCGAAGGTTTCAAACTCCAGGGACAAATCCCAACGCGCGGCAGCAGCTTGCAACACCCGAATGCCTTCCGGCATCACTTCCTGGCCAATACCGTCTCCCGGTATGGCGGCGATTTTATAGCTTTTGCTCATAGGATCTCACTTGTGAAGAGGGGCGATTGACATCCCTTCCATCCTATAATTGACTAACTGTTAATCAATGCTGGAAACGGTGAAACATAAAACACGAATCATGAATAATCTACCTATCCTGAGTGACCTGCGGGTGTTTGTGTTGGTGGCGCGACGCGCCGGTTTTGCCGCCGCCGCCGACGAGCTGGGCGTTTCACCGGCATTCATCAGCAAACGTATTGCGCTGTTGGAAAAGGCGCTGGACGTGTCGTTGCTGCACCGCACTACGCGCCGGGTGGCGATCACCGAAGATGGCGAGCGCATTTACGAGTGGGCACAACGCATTCTGAACGACGTCGATCAAATGATGGATGAGCTTTCCGACGCCCGTCAGGCACCGCAAGGTACGTTGCGTATTGTCAGCAGTTTCGGTTTCGGTCGGCGTTTTGTCGGCCCGGCACTGTCGGCGCTGGCGCTGGAATACCCGGCGCTTGAACTGCGGCTGGACGTTTCCGATCGGCTGGTGGATTTGGTCAGCGAAGGTTTTGACCTGGATATCCGCATCGGTGATGACATTGCCCCCAATCTGATTGCCCGCAAGCTGGCGCAGAACCAACGCATTTTGTGCGCGTCTCCGGAATACCTGCAGCGTTATGGCACACCGAAAACCTTGAGCGAGCTTTCCGGACGCGCATGTCTGGCAATTAAAGAGCGTGACCATCCTTTTGGCCTGTGGCGACTGCAGGGGCCACAAGGGGAGGAGGCGGTGAAGGTGACCGGCGGGCTGTCATCCAACAACGGTGAAATTGTGCATCAATGGTGCCTGGACGGACAGGGTGTGGCGCTGCGTTCCTTTTGGGACGTACGGGAGAGTATTGAAAATGGCTGGTTGGTGCATATCCTGCCGGACTACTACCAGCCGGCAGATATTTGGGCGGTGTACGTTTCACGCCTGGCGACCTCGGCCAAAGTGCGGGTGACCGTCGAATTTTTGCGCGATTATTTCCGCCAACACTATGGCGAAGCCTCGTTGTTGTCGGAATACCTGGCGCGTCGCTAGGGCAAGGAGGAGGCAAAAGTGTGCGCCAGATCATTTTATTCCCGCAAAGTGTCGATCAGTTGTCAGGCGAGCTGTCGCATCTGTTCCTTTTGGCAAAACTTTGGTTTATGCTCAGCTGAAGCGTTTCAGTTGCATCAGGATTCAACTGAAACGCCGGAGTGAAGGTGATGAACACGCGGCTGATGGAAGGAATAATGCGACGTGGCGATTCACAGCAGGCGGTGCGCTAAAGTACTCTATGCGAGTGAGCTTGATAACCTATCAGCGCTCTCTCAGATAGGGTGAGCATGCCCGGTGTGAGAAGGCCCTTTTTCAGGAGCAGCATGACAATCCGCATAGCGATAAACGGCTTTGGCCGCATAGGCCGCAGCGTTTTACGCGCACTGTATGAATCGGGACGAAGAGCGGAAATTTCCGTGGTGGCGATCAACGAATTGGCGAACGCCGAGGGGATGGCCCACCTGCTGAAATACGACTCCAGCCATGGCCGTTTTGCCTGGGATGTTCGCCAGGAATGCGACATGTTGACCGTCGGGGACGATACCATTCGTTTGCTGCATCAGCCGGCGGTGGAACAGCTTCCCTGGGGCGAGCTGGGCGTTGACGTGGTGCTGGACTGCAGCGGCGTGTACGGCAGTCGGGCGGATGGCGAGGCCCATCTGGCGGCGGGAGCGAAAAAAGTGTTGTTCGCTCACCCCGGCGGCAACGATCTGGACGCCACCATCGTGTTTGGCGTCAACCATCAGACGCTGCTGGCGGAACACCGCATCGTGTCCAATGCGTCATGCACCACCAACTGCATTATTCCGGTGATCAAACTGCTGGACGATGCCTACAGCATCGAGTCGGGCACGGTGACCACCATTCACTCCTCAATGAACGATCAGCCAGTGATAGACGCCTATCACCAGGATTTGCGGCGCACCCGCGCGGCGAGCCAGTCGATTATTCCGGTCGACACCAAGCTGGCCGCCGGTATTACCCGCGTTTTTCCGCAGTTTTGCGATCGTTTTGAAGCGATTTCCGTACGTGTGCCGACCATCAACGTGACGGCCATCGATCTCAGCGTCAGCGTCAGTTCGGCGGTGAAAGTGGCAGAGGTCAACCAGCTGTTGCAAATGGCCGCACGGGGATCTTTTCGTGGTATAGTTGACTATACGGAACTACCATTAGTCTCGATCGATTTTAACCATGACCCGCACAGCGCTATCGTCGACGGTACGCAGACTCGGGTCAGCGGACAACACCTGATCAAGACCTTGGTCTGGTGTGATAATGAATGGGGCTTTGCCAACCGGATGTTGGATACAACACGGGCAATGGCCGCAAGCGGTTTCTAGTACGGCGGCATCGGCACTGGCCGGTGCGCCGCTCAGGCAACTTTATAGAGAATCAACCAAGAGGGTTCACCATGTCTGTAATTAACATGTCCGATCTGGATCTGGCAGGTAAACGCGTTCTGATCCGCTCCGATCTGAACGTTCCAGTGAAAGACGGTAAAGTGACTTCCGATGCACGTATCCGTGCCTCCCTGCCGACTATTGAAGCTGCGCTGAAACAAGGCGCCCGCGTGATGGTAACTTCCCACCTGGGTCGTCCTACCGAAGGCGAGTACAACGAAGAATTCTCCCTGCTGCCTGTTGTCAACTATCTGAAAGAACACCTGAAAAACCCGGTACGTCTGGCTAAAGACTACCTGGATGGCGTTGATGTTGCAGAAGGCGAGCTGGTCGTGCTGGAAAACGTCCGTTTCAACAAGGGCGAGAAAAAAGACGACGAAACCCTGTCCAAGAAATATGCGGCACTGTGTGACGTGTATGTGATGGACGCCTTCGGCACCGCACACCGTGCGCAGGCTTCCACCCATGGCGTGGGCAAGTTCGCGCCTGTTGCCTGTGCCGGCCCGCTGCTGTCTGCAGAGCTGGAAGCGCTGGGTAAAGCGCTGGGCAACCCTGCCCGTCCGATGGTTGCCATCGTGGGTGGTTCTAAAGTTTCCACCAAACTGACCGTACTGGATTCCCTGTCCAAAATCGCCGATCAGCTGATCGTCGGTGGCGGCATCGCCAACACCTTCGTGGCGGCGCAGGGCAACAACGTGGGCCAGTCTCTGTACGAACCTGATCTGATCGACAACGCCAAGAAACTGCTGGAAACCTGCGACATTCCGGTTCCGACCGACGTGCGCGTGGCGACCGAGTTCTCTGAAACTGCGGTTGCGACCGTGAAGCAGGCGAACGAAATTCAGGACAACGAGCAAATTCTGGATATGGGCGACGTCTCAGCCGAGCGTCTGGCCGTTATCCTGAAGAACGCCAAAACCATTCTGTGGAATGGCCCGGTTGGCGTATTCGAGTTCCCTAACTTCCGTAAGGGCACCGAAATTGTCGCTCGCGCTATCGCAGACAGCGAAGCCTTCTCTATCGCAGGCGGCGGCGACACCCTGGCAGCAATCGACCTGTTCGGCATTGCTGACAAGATTTCCTACATCTCAACCGGCGGCGGCGCCTTCCTGGAATTCGTGGAAGGTAAAGCGTTACCGGCGGTCGTGATGCTGGAAGAGCGCGCTAAGCAGTAATTCAGACAACGGGAGGCGAAAGCCGCCCGTTTGTTTTATACCGCGCGGCATAATGCGGCGCGGCATGAAAAAATCGATTTACATCCATCTACGGCCGACGAAACAGGACAAAGTAACATGTCTAAAATTTTTGATTTCGTAAAACCGGGTGTCATCACTGGTGATGACGTTCAGAAAGTATTCGCAGTAGCTAAAGAGAACAACTTTGCTCTGCCAGCAGTGAACTGCGTAGGTACCGACTCCATCAACGCCGTGCTGGAAACAGCAGCGAAGGTGCGTGCTCCGGTTATCGTACAGTTCTCTAACGGCGGTGCCGCGTTCATCGCCGGTAAAGGCGTGAAGACTGACGTTCCTCAGGGTGCAGCAATTCTGGGCGCTATCTCTGGTGCACATCATGTTCACCAGATGGCTGAGCATTACGGCGTGCCGGTTATTCTGCACACCGACCACTGTGCGAAGAAACTGCTGCCATGGCTGGACGGCCTGCTGGACGCTGGCGAGAAACACTTCGCGGCTACCGGTAAGCCACTGTTCTCTTCTCACATGATCGACCTGTCTGAAGAGTCCCTGGAAGAAAACATCGAAATTTGCAGCAAATACCTGACTCGCATGGCGAAGATCGGTATGACCCTGGAAATCGAACTGGGCTGCACCGGCGGTGAAGAAGATGGCGTGGACAACAGCCATATGGACGCATCCGCTCTGTACACCCAACCGGAAGACGTGGCTTACGCGTACGAAAAACTGAACGCCATCAGCCCACGCTTCACCATCGCAGCGTCCTTCGGTAACGTGCACGGCGTATACAAGCCAGGCAACGTTAAACTGACTCCGACCATCCTGCGTGATTCTCAGGACTACGTGTCCAAGAAATTCAATCTGCCGCACAACAGCCTGAACTTCGTGTTCCACGGCGGTTCCGGTTCTACCGACGCAGAGATCAAAGAATCCGTAGGTTACGGCGTGATCAAAATGAACATCGATACCGACACCCAATGGGCAACCTGGGACGGTATCCTGCAGTACTACAAAGCGAACGAAGCTTACCTGCAGGGCCAGTTGGGCAACCCGAAAGGCGCCGACCAGCCGAACAAGAAATACTACGATCCACGCGTATGGCTGCGTTCAGCCCAGACTTCCATGATTACTCGTCTGGAACAGGCTTTCAAAGATCTGAACGCAGTAGACGTTCTGTAATCTCGGTCAGCTGTTAGCCATATTGAAAGGCTCCCTTCGGGGAGCCTTTTTTGTTGCTAGCCCAACAGACTGGCGCCGACGTTAATCGACAGCCCCAGGATCACCAGGTTGAAAACAAAAGAAATCACCGATTGCAGTAGAGCGACTTTGCGCACCTCGGCCGCACCGACGGCCACGTCGGCAGTTTGCGAAGCCACCGCGATGGTGAACGAGAAATAGGCAAAGTCCCAATAGGTAGGCTCCTTAAGGTCGCCGGGAAACAACAGCGGCAGCGGATCCTGCTGTGCACCCTGACGATAAAACTGATGGGCATAGTGCATGGTAAATGCCGTGGGCAGCAGTAACCAGGACACCACCAGCGTCGCGCCGGTCAGCGCCAGATGCAGCGTCTTCAGCGAATCGCTGACCTGTTTGGCGGTGCTCAGCTCAAACAGAATGGATAAAATGCTCACCAGACAGCCGATGCTGACCAGTGCCAGCACCATACTGGCGCTCTCATCCTGTGCCCGTGCCAGTTGGCGGATGTGCTTTGGCGTGCTGATCAGCATCAGTCGCCAGAGAAACAGCAGATAGCACCAGGCCAAAACGTTCCAGCCGAGCATCAGTCGCTGCAGCTCAGAAAGCGTGGCGGGCAGCAGCAGGTAGCACAAAATGCCCGCACCGACGGACAGCAGCAGCCTTGGCCGAACCTGCCAGTAGTGTTTGATTGACGATGGAATGTGCATAACCGATGAAGTTCCTTATCGTTATAAAGGCGATAGCGCTGTGTTCAGCATAGAAGAAGCGTGGCGGCTGTTTCGGCTATTTTTGACGCTTACGGTTGGCATGCGGTGGAAATGTTGGTTAACCTAAGGCGGTGGTTTCCGACTGACGGCTGATGTCAGTTTTTTTGCGAGTTTATCCCCTTAGGGACAAGTTAGGACGACACGAATGAAAGATCTGAATGTAGTAGATGGCATTAATGGTGCCGGTAACTGGCTGGTGCAGAACCAGGACTTATTGATTCAGTACGCGGTGAACATCGTCGCGGCGATCGTTATTTTCATCATCGGTTCGATCATTGCACGCGTAGTCAGCAATGCATTAAGCCGGGTGATGAAGCTGCGTGGTATTGACGCCACGGTTGCCGACTTCCTGTCTGCCATGGCGCGTTACGGCATTCTGGCCTTCACCTTTATCGCCGTGCTGGGGCGCGTTGGCGTTCAGACCACCTCGGTGATCGCCGTGTTGGGTGCCGCAGGTTTGGCCGTCGGCCTGGCGCTGCAGGGCTCACTGTCCAACTTCGCTGCAGGCGTGCTGCTGGTGGCCTTCCGTCCACTGCGTGCCGGTGAATATGTCGATCTGGGCGGCGTAGCCGGTACCGTCGACCAGGTGCAGATTTTCTCCACCACGCTGCGTACCGCAGACAACAAAACCATCGTGGTGCCGAACGGCAAAATCATCGCCGGCAACATCATCAACTATTCCCGCGAGCCAAACCGCCGCGTAGACATCGTGGTTGGCGTGGCTTATAACGCCGATATCGACGTGGTGAAAAAAGTGTTGGGTGATGTGATCGCTGCCGACAAGCGCATCATGCACGCCAAAGGCGTAACCGTACGCTTGAACGAGATGGCGCCATCTTCCCTGAACTTTGTCACCCGTTCCTGGACCACCAATGCGGAATACTGGAACGTATACTTCGATCTGATGGAGAACTTCAAGCGCGCGCTGGATGCCAACAATATCGGCATTCCGTTCCCGCAGATGGATGTTCATCTGTACCGCACTGAAGAAGCGGCTACCGCGAAAGCGGAATAAAGCAGAACAAGAGAAAAGGGGCCACGGCCCCTTTTTTTATTGCCGGCCGAGGCTGCATCCTGCGGATGTCGCCTCGGCTTTTTCGTTTTATCAGTTTGATAACGCGGAGTCTGGCACAGGGACGCGGCGGTTCACGCTGAGCCGGTAGAGCAGGAAAATAGCGGCAGAGCCCACCAGTACCGGCAGCGCCAGCCAGATGAAGAACATCTCCGACGTCCCTGCCGCGACAATCATCCAGGCGCCAAGCATTGAACCGACTATCGAGCCGAAGCGACCGCTTGCCATCGCCCAGCTGACTCCGGTGACGCGAGCGGCGGTAGGGTAAAGGGTAGCGGAGACCAGATTCAGGCCGTTCTGCGCACCGGCCACGCCGAAACCGATGAGGAATACGGTGACTGCCAGCGTATAGGCGTCCCCCATCAGATAACCGGTAGCGCCAATTACCAGCGCGGCACCCAGGTACGACAGGGCCAATACCCGGTAGGGGCCGATGCGGTCCATCAGCAGCGCCATAAGGATGGCACCAAGGGTTCCGCCCAGCGGCACCATCGCCCCGATGCGCGAAGCGTGGACGATATCGTACCCGGTATCCTTGAGGATGCTCGGCAGCCAACTGGTGAGCAGATAAAACACAAACAACGAGCAGAAGAATGCCACCCACAGCAGCAAAGTGCGCACTGCGCGACCTTCGATGAACAGGTGGGAGATTGGCGATCTGGCCAGCGCGGGGCGTTCATCATCGATAATCGTCACGCCGGCCCAACTTTTGCCGGTGATACGCTCGACCACCTGGCGCAGGCTATCGGCATGTTTCGGGCTGGCAGTCATAAAGCGCGCTGACTCGGGCATCTGCCAGGCCAGCAACGGCAACAGCAACAATGGCGCGATGCCACCGAGCATCAGCAAACCACGCCAGCCGAAGGCCGGAATAACCTGCCCGGCAAGGATGCCGCCCAGTGCCAGACCGGCGGTAAAACCGCTCCAACTGAGGGTGACCATGATCATCCGCCGACGTGCCGGCGAGTATTCCGAGCTCAGGGTGATGCAGGTGGGCATCGCCCCGCCCAAACCGATACCGGTGATTAAACGCAGCAGGGTCAACGACTCGATTGAGCTGGTATAGGCCGAGGCCAGAGTGCCTCCGCCAAAGATCAGTATGGAGGCGAGCAGCACGCGCTTGCGCCCTATGGCATCGGCAACCGGGCCGAAGATCAGGCTGCCGAGCAGCAGGCCGAACAATCCCGCGCCAAACGTCGGCGATAGCTGGGCAGGCAGCAGTTGCCACTCTTCGCGTAACGCCGGGGCGATATAGCCGATGATGGCGGTGTCAAAACCGTCCAGCAGGACGATCAGGAAACACAGGGTAAGGATCAGGATTTGATAGGGCGAGATTTTCGCGTTGTCGATGATCTCGCTGATACGAGCGGTGTTTTGGCTCATGGGGGTTCCACTTTAATTAGGCTTGTGTGGAGCTGGCTGGAGGGCTGTGCAGGCATCAGGCTCTTGCTGAAACGGGCCTGAACCAAAGCCGCTGTGGCTGGCATGGTGCAGAAAGTCTGAGTATACACCAGAGCCAGCGGCTTGCAGCGATGCGCTGAGATGAGCCGTTCTGTTTCAGACAAAACGGCTTAAATACTCGGTTCTCAGAACGGGCAAGCATGGTGGGCCTTGATCTTCTCTGCGCTGACAGGATGAACGAAATGCAGTTCGCTGGCGTGCAGCATCAATCGCGGCGTCCCTTCGGTGCTTGGCAGCAGACGGCCGCCATACAGGTCACAGCCCAAAATAGGATGGCCCAACTGCTGGCAGTGGATACGCAGCTGATGGGTGCGTCCGGTCTCCGGGATTAACTGTACCCGCGTCAACGGCAGTAACGTCCCGTCTTTCAACTCGCGATAAATGCGTTCAATGACCCGATAGCGTGAGCGAGCGGGCTTGCCGTGGATTGCGCAAATCGACATCAGCGGGAACAGCGCCGGGTCTTTGGCAATTGCCGCATCTATCACCCCTTCGTCGTCGTTCAGGTGCCCGCAGAGCAATGCGCTGTACACCTTGGTGACGGTACGCTGACTGAACTGTTGGCAAAGGGCGGCATTGATCGCTTTATTACGCGCTATCACCATCAGCCCGGAAGTGCCGAAATCAAGGCGGTGGACCAGCGTACAGCCAGGAAATAGCTGCACCAGCCGATGATGTACCGAATCGAGGTTTTGCGGGTTTTTCCCCGAGAGGCTTAGCAGCCCGGCGGGTTTATTGATAAGCACCAGACTTTCGTCCTGATACAGCGTTTCTATCTGGTCATGGCACGGCGGGGCAATAAAGGTATCGATAATCTTAGACATCAGGCTGCCCGACGGGAAAGTGGGAGCGGATAATAACGAATTTTTGGCCGCCAGTCAGTTGTCGCTGCCCGGCCCCTTGCCAAAGGAGGGGGAACGGCTAACCCGGCAGAGGGGCTTTCACCAGACGCCGAACGGCGTCTGGCTTCCAAAAGAATTACTGAAAGGCGTTGCCGGCTTATTGCCCGTAGTAGGCATTTTTGCCGTGTTTGCGCAGGTAATGTTTATCCAGCAGTGCCGGTTGCATGCTGTGAATGCCCGGCGTCAGCTGACGTGAAAAAATCCCCATGTAGGCAATTTCTTCCAGCACCACGGCGTTATGCACCGCGCTGTGCGCGTCCTTGCCCCAGGCGAACGGCCCGTGTGAATTGACCAATACTGCCGGAATGGCGTTCGGGTTGATGCCGCGACGGCGGAAGGTATCGATAATGACCTTGCCGGTTTCCAGCTCGTATTCATGCTCAATTTCGTCTTCGGTCATCAGGCGGGTACAGGGAATCGCACCGTAGAAGTAATCGGCGTGGGTGGTGCCCCAGGCGGGGATATCCAATCCTGCCTGCGCCCAGATGGTAGCGTGGCGCGAATGGGTATGAACGATACCGCCGATATCGGCGAATTCACGGTACAGCGCCAGATGGGTAGCGGTGTCAGAGGAGGGCTTTTTGGTGCCCTCGACGGTGTGCCCGTTGGCGAGATCGACCACCACCATGTCCTCCGCGGTCATGTGTTCATACTCCACGCCGGAAGGTTTGATCACCACCAGCCCGCGTTCGCGATCCACGGCGCTGACGTTACCCCAGGTGAAGGTCACCAGGTTATGGCGCGGCAGGTCTAGGTTGGCTTCCAGCACCTGTTGTTTAAGCTGCGGCAGCGTTAGCATGTCATACCCCCTTGTTGCATTTTCTGTTCGATCCACCGGCGGGCCTGCACAATCTCGGCCACCGGCTCTTCGGCTTTTTCGGTCCACATTTCAATCAGGAAAGAACCACGGTAGTTAAGCTGTTTCAGGGTGCGGAATACGGCGACAAAATCGACGCAGCCTTCGCCAAACGGCACGTCGCGGAACTGTCCCGGCGAGCTATCGGTAACCGGGTAAGTGTCTTTCAAATGGATGGCGGCGATGCGGTCAATGCCCAGCGCCAACTCCTGCGCCACGTCATTGCCCCAGGCGCTCAGATTGCCGACGTCCGGATAGACCGTGAACCAGGGGGAGGCCAGGCAGGCGTCCCAGGCTTTCCATTTGCTGATGGAGTTCATAAAGGCGGTGTCCATGATCTCTACCGCCAGCATCACCTGCGCTGCGGCGGCGCGCTCGACTGCCCACTGCATACCCTCGTTGAAGCGGGCAAGGGTGCTTTCGTCCTGCGGCTCGTAATAGACGTCATACCCGGCGAGCTGAATGGTGCGGATGCCGACGTCCTTCGCCAGTTGAATCGCCTGTTCCATCATCTCGAAGGCACGCTGACGCAGCGCATCGTCATGGCTGCCGAAGGGAAAGCGGCGATGACCGGACAGGCACATCGACGGGATGCTGATGCCGGTTTCCAGCATGGCGCTGACTAACGACAACCGCTGCTCCTTGCTCCAGCTCAGACGTGCCAGCCGCTCGTCGCTTTCATCCACCGACATTTCGACAAAATCAAAACCGCAGGCCTTGGCCAGCGCCAGCCGCTCGGGCCAGGTCAGGTGCTTCGGCAAGGCTTTTTCATAAATTCCCAAGGGGTGCTGACGCATATCAACTTCTCCAGATGTCATCAATGGCCGAGCGGAACTGACCGGCAGCGGCCAGCGGATCGGCAGCCTCCGCCAGCGCTCTGCCGACGATAAAAGCGGTCACGGCGATGTCTTTAAACAGCGGCAAATCGGTCGGCGTGATACCGCCGGTCACCGACAATTCAATGCCCAGATCAGACAAGGCCTTCATCAGATCCAAATCTTCATGGCTCCAGGTTTGCCCGCTGGCCTGCGCGTCGCGGCCACGGTGGTATATCGCCTGGCGGATACCGAGGTCGCGCCACTGTTGGGCATCCTCCAACGTCCAGCGGCCGAACAGCTCAATCTGAATCTCGCCCTGGTGTCGTTGCGCCACTTCCAGCGCACTGGCCATGGTGGCCAACGGGGCGGCGCAAATGACGGTCATCCAGTTGGCACCGTGGCCGAAGGCCTGCTGCGCCAGCGTGCCACCGGCATCGGCCACTTTCAGGTCGGCCACCAGCGTATGTTGCGGGCAGCGCTCGCGCAGTGCGCTCACCGCCTGAATACCGGCGCTGATGCATAAGATGGTGCCGGCCTCGATGATGTCGACGTGGGGCCGCAGGCGTTCTGCCGTCTGCAGAGCGGCATCTAACCGGGTGTGATCGAGCGCCAGCTGCAGGCGCGGTTTATTGCTCATAAAGCCTCCTTACTGTGCGGATTGCAGCGTTTGCAGCGCGGCAATCAGCGCCTGATAACGTTGGTGTTTTTTGCCGTAGGCCGCGCTTGCTGAAGCATCCGGCAACACCCGCTCAATACGTGGCGCCAGCTCGCGTTGGGCAGCGGTGAAGTCGCTGAATGCGCCGCTGCCGACCATCGCCGCCATCGCGGCGCCCAGGCAGCCGGTTTCTTCCACCTGCGGCAGTTCGACCGGCAGGCCGCTGACGTCGGCAAACATCTGCATCCAGGGCACTGACTTGGCTGGGCCACCGGTGACGCGCAGCGCGGTGGCCTCAGGGAAACGTTGCCGCATGCGGTTGAGATGGGTCATATGGCAGAACACCACGCCCTCGTAAATCGCCTGCACCAGGTGCTCGCGCTGGTGGAAAGCCTGCAGGCCGTGGAAGCTGGCGCTCAGGCCCAACCCGGCGTTGGAGCCATACAGGAAGGGTGCGAACAGCAGGCTGCTGTCGGCCTTGGGCAACGCCGCTACCCAGTCATTGAGTTGGGCGTAGTCTTGCAGGCCCCATTGTCGGCAGAACCACTCCAGGTTGGCAGCGGAGGTGGGGCTGGCTTCATGCACGATGTATTTGCCGGCTTCGGCATGACGGCCATAAACAAAGGGATGATCGGACCCTGCGGTAATGCGGTCGGTGATGCCGCTGGTGACCGACCAGGTACCCATCACCGCATTGAGTCGGGTTTCGTCCTGCAGCCCGGCGCACAGTGCGGTGGACACCACGTCAAACAGCCCGCCAACCACCGGCGTTCCCGGCAGCAGCCCGGTCGCGGCGGCAGCAGTAGCGTTGACGCGACCGGTGATTTCAGCGGAACCGACGATAGGTGACAGCGCGGGCATGATGTCGCCAATCCCCAGCAACTGCGCCAGCGCCGGGTCATAGCGGCCGTCGGCCATCTGATAAAGATTGGATTCGGAGATATTGGTCTCTTCGCAGGCCAGCTCGCCGGTCAGGCAGTGGCGCAGATAATCGTGCGCCATCAAAACGCTGCCAATTTGGCGATAGCGTTCCGGCTGGTGTTGCCTGACCCAGCGCAGCAATGACACCGGATGGCCGGTCCACAGCGTTTGTCGGGTCTGCGGGTAGAGCGCCTGCGGCACGCCCTGTTTTTGCCACTCCTGCACCAGTGTCAATGCGCGCTGATCGGAAGACAGCATGGCGTTGCCCAGCGGCAGGCCGCGTTTATCCAATAAAAACGCGCCCTTGCCCTGTGCCGAGATGCCGATTGCCTGAATATCGCCGGCGACAATCTCGTTGCGGGCCAAGACTTCCCGGATCACCTCGGCGGCGGTGCTCCACAGCGCGTGCATATCCCGTTCCGCCCAGCCGGGCTGTGGCGCGATAATCTCAAGATTGCGGCGGGCAATATCCAGCTCGCTACCTCGGCGGTCATACAGCCCGGCTTTGATAAAGGTGCCGCCGCAGTCCAACCCCAACCAATATTCCATTATTCGACCCCCGCTTTCTGGTCGCATTTATTCGGCAACATCAGTGCCAGTACCGAAGCGATGGCCAGCGATACCGCCAGGCTGTAAACGCCGACATCCTTGCTGAACAGGCTGATCAAAACGCCGACCATGTACGGGCCGCAGAAGCCGCCCAGGTTGCCCAGTGCGTTGATCACGCCGCGTGCCCCGCCGGCCACTTCGGCGTTAAACAGTTTGGGAGGAATGGTCCAAAACACCCCGGCGGCGGCCTGGATAAAGACGCCGCAGCCAACCAGCGCTGCGTAAGACCACCAGATGTGATCTTTTAACAGCACTGACAGCGCCATACAGATGGCGAAGCAGGCCAGCGGCAATGCGACGAACACTTTGCGTTTGCCGGTACGATCGGACAGGGTGGAGATGATCAGCATGCCGAAGATGGCGCCGATATAGGGCAGGATGGCCAGCATGCCGACCTGCTCCATGTTGCCGTTGGTCAGCCCCTTGAGGATGGTCGGCAGCCACAGGGTGTAGCCGTAGATCCCGGTTTGATAGAAGAAGTTCACCATGATCAACTGCCACATGATCTTGTCGCCCAGCACCCGGCGCAGCGAGGCGTTACGCACCGTTTTGCCTTTGATCAGCAGCTGTTCGTCATGCAACGTTTTGATCAGGTAGTCTTTTTCAGCCTGTGAAATCCACTTGGCCTCCTGCGGGCGGTTGCTGATGGTGAAATACCACAGCACCATCACCACCAGCGACAGCGCGCCTTCCACCAGGAACAGCATGCGCCAGTCCCAGGCGGTGATGATCCAACCGGACAGCGGCGCGGTGAGAATACCGGCAATGGGCACGAACATAATTACGATGGCGTTGGCGCGCCCGCGCTCCTTGTCCGGGAACCAGTTGCTGATCATGGTCAGCACCACCGGCAGCATGCCGCCCTCGGAGACGCCTAGCGCGAAACGCAGGAATAACAGCTGATATTGATTGCTGACCAGCCCGGTCAGTACCGAGATCACCGCCCAGGCCAGCAGTGACCAGCCGATGAATTTCTTGCCGTTGCCGTACACCGCCAGCTTGCCACCCGGCACCTGCAAAAACAGATAGCCGATAAAGAAGATGCCGCCGGCCAGGCCGGCCATGGAAGCGGTGATGCCGAGTTCATCGTCCATGCCGCCGGGCATGGCGAAGGCAATATTCACCCGGTCCATGTAGGAGATGATGCAGGTAATAAGAATAGGCGGCACTATTCTCAACCAGCGTAATTTGGGAATGACCTGGCTGCGGCTAACGGAAACAGAGGCTGTATTCATCTATACACCTTTCGCTATTTTGTAGGGTCGGGCTTTATTGTTTTGGTTTGCGTTGGGCACAAGGGTGCCCGCACCGGCCTGAGGACCGGTGTTTTTTGCAGGTTTTCGTTTGCTGCTAATTAAGCGCTAAATAATGCCAGCGGTATTTTCACCACCACTTTGCGAATATCGCCGGGTTGTTGGTTAATACAGGCCGGGCGATGCACATCCTGCGGGAAAAATACCGCAAAATTTCCGGGCTGCAGGGTTAACCAGGATTCATCGGCGACGTCCTGATAAAAAAGAATGTCGCGCTGCGCCAGCAAATCCTGGTGGATCGGGTTATTACCGCGATCTGCCGCCACACCGATCAATTCGGTGCCGCTGACCAGAAACTGCACGTCGACGTTTTCCCGGTGTACCTCCGGTTGCAGATCGCTCGGCTGGTGGGTCTGCAGATCCAGCACCTGTACCACGTAGCCGGTGGCAGGATCCTGATACCGACCGGCGGGCAGGGCGCTGAAATCGGTGCTTTGCAGATAGGCGATGGCTTTGGCCACCGGCGCCGGGTACTGTTCCGGCGAAGTATGGGCAATATGGCCGAATATCATGGTGACTCTCCTGTTAAAGCGCCTGAATGCGCGCCCAGACGCGCTCATCCACGGGAATGCCGTCACGCATGTTTTCCGCGTGAATACGTGGGAATTTATGGCCCGGCAGGCGAATGGCTATCTCCGGGTTGTCGCGTTCTGCGCTGGTGATGTAGTCCATGATGCGCTGCAGTTTGGCATCGCGGGTGGCGCCGTCGATCAAGCGTTCGATCTCAATGGCGATGAAGACCTGCGACACGCCATACTCTTCGCGGTTGTCTTCGGTCACTTCCGCCACTGAGGATCCGCCAGACAGCAGGGTGGCAATCATATCGAGCACGATCGACAGCGCGGATCCTTTCCAGTAGCCCATAGGCAAAATGCGGCGGTTCTCTTCAATGGTGGCAGGATCGCGCGTCAATTGTCCGTCGTTGTCGAAACCGCCGTCCACCGGCAGCGTTTTGCCCGCCAGCCGATTTAGCTCCAAAGCACCATAGGAGAACATCGACATCGACATATCCACCATGGTGATGGGGTTGCCCGGCACCGCGACGATCAGCGGGTTGGTGCCGATCCGGCACTCCTTGGCGCCCCAGGGTGGCATAACGGCAATCGAGTTGGTCCAGCAGATACCGATATAACCTTTCTCCGCCGCCTGCCAACCGAAACCACCGCCGCGCATCCAGTGGTTGGCATTGCGCAGGGCCACCAGACCTATGCCGTGGCTGTCGGCCAACTGCATGGCGCGATCCATCATCCGGCGCGCCGTGAGATTGCCGATACCCTGATGCGCGTCCCATTGTTCAATGGCTCCGAGTGACAACAGCTTGCTGGGTTCGGCGTCCGGCACGATATCGCCGGCGTCCAACTGCTGAATAAAGCGTGGGAAACGGTTAACGCCGTGGGAGTAAACGCCGTTGGCAGAGGTGTCGGCGAACATGCCCGCACAGTCATCAGCGGTGGCTTCCGCCACGCCCCGCGACAGCAGCACGCGTTTGAATTCCTGTTTCAGATCGGTGTAACTCACTCTCATGCTGGTTCTCCGCTACGGCATTTTTGTTTGTTTTGTGTTCTTTTAATTTCAATATACGAAATTGCATTTCAAATAAATGCTATACCTGCGGCCAGGTGAAGTCAAAGCGAGGGAAGAGAAAGTTATTTATATAAAACAAACGGTTAAATTAACTTGGTGGTTTTGTGATCGCAGACACGTTTTTGGTCGTTGCGGTGTTTTAGGCGTGGCAAAGCAGAGCGGTAACTGCCCGCTCTGCTTTGGCCTTTATGACTAATTACCCTCGCGTATTCAGTATCTTGCGGTACAGCGAAGTGGTGGCGGTGATGTACAACTCATTGCCGTCTGGTCCGCCAAACGTGCAGTTGGAGACCCGCTCTGGCACTTCGATCTTACCGAGCTGTGTTCCCTGACTGTCGAAGATCAGTATGCCGTCGGCGCAGCTGCAAAAAATGTTTCCTAACGCATCGACACAAAAGCCGTCCGGGAAGCCGGGGGCCACGGTGGCAAAACGGCGTCCGGCGTTCAGTTCACGTCCGTTAACCTGATACACCCGCAGCTCTCTGCGGCCCAGGGTTGGGAAATCGACGATCGACATATCCGCCACGTACAACAGAGACTCATCCGGCGAGAACGCCAGGCCGTTAGGGCGCTGGAGATCGCTGGCCGCGATGTTCAGCGAACCGTCGCGGGGATCGAAGCAGTAAAGGTAACAGCCAACGATCTGGCTTTCCGACTTGTAACCTTCTTCGTCACCGATAATGCCGTAGGGCGGATCGGTAAACCAAAGGGTGCCGTCGGAACGCACCGCCAGATCGTTGGGTGAGTTGAAACGCTTGCCGTCAACGCGATCGACCAGCATTTGCACCTCACCGTTGTTTTCGGTTCGGCTGATGCCGCGTCGTCCGTGCTCGCAGCTGACCACGCGGCCTTCGGCATCCCGTGCGTTGCCGTTGGCATAATGCGACGGGGAGCGCCACAGGCTCAGTTCCCCCTGTCGCGACCAGCGGAACATGCGATTGCCTTTCACATCGCTGAACACCACCGCGTTTTGTGCGGGCAGCCACACCGGCCCCTCGGCCCAAATGGCCGGTGAGCACAGGCGTTCTAGCGGCGGGCCCGCCATCATTTCGTTCATGCTGACCTCCGCTTACTTCACGCCCCAAATGGCTTTGTAATGGCCCTGATAATCATTTTGCGGGTCATACAGGTTACTGGCGCCGCCGTCGGCGGTGATGTTGTCGCGGGTCACCAGGTGCGCCGGGGTCACGTAGCCGGAAGGTGGCTGTTTGGCGAAGGCACGGTTGAACT
Organism: Serratia sp. GW822-FHT06E05; assembly: GCF_058799445.1. NCBI lineage: Bacteria > Pseudomonadati > Pseudomonadota > Gammaproteobacteria > Enterobacterales > Yersiniaceae > Serratia > Serratia sp. GW822-FHT06E05. Next base: position 206,403 of record NZ_JBXALM010000010.1, on the reverse strand, counting down.
CATCCAGCAGTTGCCAGCCGTGCAGTTTAAGCGGCTCCGGTACCGTGGCTGACTGGCTGCCGCCGGAACGAATGCGCTGATAGGCCGAAATCGAGCCGTCGCCGGCGGAAATGCTGTATGGCGCATGGGTACCGCCCTTACCGGCGGTTTTCAGTGCCGGTGCCATAAAGTCAAAATACAAATCGTTGATCGCCAGTGCGTACTGGAATTGATCGCCGTATTTCTGCAGCAGGCTGAAGGTCATGGCGGGCATGCGGTTGGCGGTGTCCGCCAGCGGGGTATCGATAAACTCAACCACCTTGCAGCCGCTGCATTTGCCGATCTCCTCTTTCATCACGTTGGCTTTGTCCAGCGCGATTTGGTACAGCGAATCGGTGAAGATCAGCACGCTGGCTTTGCCGCCGGACTGCACCACGGCATATTGGGCGGCAATGCGCGCCACTTCGTTAGAGTCAGAGGTGACGTTATAGAACACGCTGTACTTGGCGATTGGCCCCGGCTCCGGCACCGCGTGCCAGGCCGTCAGCACTATGCCTTGTTGAATGGCCTTTTTCAGCGGGATCTTGGCGACGTTAGGGTTCCAGCCGCCGATCACTATGCCGTCCGGCTTTTGGGCAATGGCCTGATTGAGCGAGGCCAGCTGATCTTTCACCGAGCCACCGCCGTCGAGGGTTTCCAGCTTCCAGCCCGCGGCTTTCGCCGCTTCGCTCAGCCCTTCCTGCACCCCTTGCACACCGCCGTTTTTCATGTCCGAAGCGATAAAGATGATTTTCTTGTTGGCTTGCAGCTGTGGCCCGCTGGTGGGGCCGTCCCACTGAGTCACGCTGGCAGTCGCCTTGGCGACCGCTGCGGTGGCCTGATCCAGATAGGCGTCGGCCCAGGCGGATGAAGCAGCGCTGGCCAGCAGCAGGGTAGTCGGTAATATCCAAAGACGTTTCATTCGGTGCACTCCTGGTTAAGGATTGATCGCTTTTTGGTTATTTTTATCAGCCGTAGCGGCTGGGCTGCGTTGTACCGCTTTTTGATTGAGTAACCGGCGGCGTTGGGCATAGCCCGCCAGGGTGATCGACAGCAACAGCGTCGCACCGTTGAACAGTGGCTCGACCCAGAATTCACCGCCGAACTGTTGGATACCGGCGATGCCGATAGCCAGAATGGCAATGCCAACCACGGTGCCCCAGACGTTAACCCGGCCCGGGCGAATGGTGGTGCTGCCGAGGAAGGCGCCGACCAGCGCCGGCAGCAGGTAGTCCATGCCGACGCTGGCCTGACCAACGCCCTGTTCGGCGGCGATCAGTACGCCACTGAAGCCGGTCAGCACGCTGGAGGCGATAAAGGCGCCAATGGTGAAGCGATTGACCGAGATGCCGTTCAGCCGTGCCGCTGCCGGATTGCCGCCCACGGCGTACATGCAGCGGCCAAGCGGGGTATGTTCGGTGATTAACCACAGCACCACGGCGACGATCAGCACGTAGAATGCGACGATCGGGATCCCGCCGATCTCGGTATGGTGCAGGGCGATGAAAGCATCCGGCAGATCGCCGACGATCTGTCGCCCGCCGGAGTGCCACAGCGCAATGGCATACAGCACGGTGCCGGATCCGAGCGTGGCGACGAAGCTGTCGATGTCCGCCAGTGCCACCAGAATGCCGTTCAGCAGGCCGTACAGAGCGGAAAGGGCCAGCACCGTCAGTACCGCCATCTGCCACGAAAAGCCGTATTCCACCTGCAGGGTGATGGCCAGGATATGCCACAGCACGATGCCGAAACCGACGTTGAGGTCAATTTTGCCGACGATCATCGGGATGGTCGCCGCCAGTGCCAGCAGCGCAATCTTGGCTTTGCTGGAGAGGATTGCCTGCAGCGTCAGCATGGACGCGAAAGACGGTGCGATCAGCGAAAATAGCACCACCAGCGCAACGCACAGCAGCAGCAGGCCGTAGCGGGTGAGAACCTGCATCAGCCAGGGGCCAGCACCGTCCTGCGACAGGCTGACTCTTTGCTCCAGTGCCGTTGATTTAACAGATGTTTTAGACATGGCCTACCTCAGATTCTAACGTTGTCGCGAGGGGTTCCCCGGAGCTGGCGGAGGCCAGTTCCAATAAATTGGCGAATGACACCTGCTGATTTTTCAGCTCGCCGACCACTTTTCCCCGGTTGAATACCAGTGCGCGGTTGCAGATATGGGCGATCTCTTCAAAGTCATTGGAGATCACCAACACCGCCACGCCCTCCGCCAGGGATTTATTTAACAGATGATAGATTTCCGCCCGGGCCCCTACGTCTACACCGGCGGTGGGATCTTCCAGGATCAGCAATGGGGCACCGAGGTGCATCCAGCGCGCCATCACCACCTTTTGCTGGTTCCCGCCGGACAGGGCGCTGATATCGATATTGACGTCCTTGGGCCGCACGTCGAACAGCTGTACTTTCCACCAACTGGCGCCGATTTCGGCCCGGCGGCTGTAGCGGGAAAGCAGCTTGTGGCCACTGGCACAAGGGTTGATAAACAGGTTTTCACGCACGCTCATCGACATCACCAGGCTTTCGCCGGTACGGTCACCCGCCACCAGCGAAACGCCGCAGGCCATGGCCTGTTGTGGGCTACTGGCGCTATAGGGTTGGTCGCGAAAGCGGATTTCACCTTCATCGGCATGACGCAGGCCGAACAGCAGGCGACCAATCTCTTCTTGGCCTGCGCCGCGCAGGCCGGCCAGCGCCAGCATTTCACCGGGCTGCAGGTTAAAGCTGACCGGGCCGATATCGCCCACCACCACGTGATTGAGCTGCAACACCGGCGGCTGATTTTCCGGCAGGGGCTCGCGCTGATCTTCTGCCATTGCCTCACCGACGATCATATGCACCAGATCCCGCAGCGAATAGTCGGCGGTATTGCCGCCCGCCACATAGCGGCCGTCGCGCATGACGCATACCCGGTCGGCAATCTCGATCACTTCGTCCAGCCGGTGGGTGACGTAAATCATGCCGACCTTTTTGTCGCGCAGCCGGTTAATGACGGCAAACAGATGACGCACATCGTTGGCGGGCAGCGAGGCGGTCGGTTCATCCAACACCAGCAGTTCGGCGTTAACGGCCACCGCCCGGGCGATCGCCAGCAGCGATTTCTCGGTGCGCGACAGTTCGAACACCCTGGCGTCGGGATCCAGCGCGATGCCGACATCCTGCAGCGCCTGAGCGGCGCGGCGGCGAATGGCTCGCCAGTCGATCAGGCCGAAGCGGCGTGGGAATCCCATCACCAGCGCCATGTTCTCCGCTACCGTCATCCATTCGATCAGCCCGAGATCCTGATGAATAAAGGCAATAGGCTGGCGACTGTCACTTTTTATCGCCGCGGCGGAGGCTATGCTGGTCCCCTGGAACTGAATGTCGCCGCCGTCGCGTGGATACACCCCGGCCAGCACTTTGATCAGCGTCGATTTGCCGGCGCCATTTTCGCCCAGCAGGGCCAGGACTTCACCCGGCATCACCTGCAGACTGACGTCGTTTACCGCGACGTTGCCGCCAAAGCGCTTAACGATATGGCTGAGGGTTAGAATGGGTTGTTCCGCATTATCTGGTGTCATGTGATGCGCCCCTGATAGTGAAATACGCAATCGGATTCATGCTTTCTGGTGTTTATATGTTCGTTAAATTTCAATATGTGAAATTCAATTTCAAAAATAATATGCCGAACGCCAATCTAAAGCAAAGCCGGAGGTGTTTTAATTCTTGTTTTAAATCAATTGGTTATTTATGTCTTTGCGGAATTGTGACGTACAACTCACTTCAGGAGTTAGCAGAATGTTGCGCATTTTTAACCTGCTGCTGACAATGAAACGGCGTTCCGTCTTCACCTGATGCGGGCCTTGGGGTAACATTCCCGGCAAAGGGGCCGTTTGCCACGCCGTGGCGTTGGCCGGCGGTTCGACACTGGAGAAATTGCGCAATGAGCTTGAAAGCTGTCGAAGAGAAAGATGACAAGAAAGACAAACCCCTGGGCAGTCAAAGCCTGTTCCGCGGATTGCAACTGATTGAGATCCTGAGCAACTTCCCTAACGGCTGCCCACTGGCGCATCTGTCTGAGTTGGCCGGCATGAACAAAAGCACCGTCCATCGCCTGCTGCAAGGGTTGCATACCAGCGGATATGTGACACAGGCGCCGTCGCCCGGCAGCTATCGCCTGACCACCAAGTTCATTTCGGTCGGCCAGAAAGCGCTTTCTTCGCTGAATATTATCCACGTTGCCGCACCACATCTGGAGCAGCTCAATCTTGAGGTGGGGGAGACGGTAAACTTCTCCAGCCGTGAAGACGACCACGTTATTTTGATCTACAAGCTGGAGCCCACCACCGGCATGATGCGCACTCGTGCCTATATCGGTCAGCATATGCCGCTGTACTGCTCGGCGATGGGCAAGATATTTATGGCCTACGGCAACAGTGATTATCCGGAACACTACTGGCAGACACATCAGCATGAGATCCAGACGCTGACGCGCAATACCATTACCGAATTACCGAAGATGTATGAGGAATTGGCCGACATTCGCAAACAGGGCATGGCGATGGATCGCGAAGAAAATGAGCTGGGCGTGTCTTGCGTAGCGGCGCCGGTGTTTGATATTCAACAGCGGGTGCCCTATGCGGTATCGGTATCGTTGCCGACCGCCAAACTGCAGCAAATCGGCGTTAAAGCCCTGATTAAGCCAGTGTTGGCAACCGCGCAGCGCATTTCTCAGGAGCTGGGTTTTGTCATTCCCGCCTGATTATTAGCATTGCTGATAGTTGATTAGAAATATCAATTTCACCTAATAATTTTTTCCTCCTATGATGCGCGTGTTGACCGACACGCGCCGCTGACCGGCGCACTCTTTCTGTGAGGAATACCATGCTAGCTGTCTTTCTGCAGGGCTTTGCCCTGAGCGCCGCGATGATCCTGCCGCTGGGCCCGCAAAATGTTTTTGTCATGAACCAGGGCATCCGCCGTCAGTACCATCTGATGGTCGCCTCACTGTGCGCATTGAGCGATGTCGTGTTGATTTGCGGGGGGATTTTCGGCGGGAGCGCGTTGTTGAGTCGTTCGCCGTTGCTGCTGGCATTGGTCACCTGGGGCGGGGTCGCCTTTCTGTTGTGGTACGGCTGGGGGGCGTTTCGCACCGCGTTCAGCCGCCAATTGGCGCTGGCAACGGCCGAGGAACTGAAGCAGAGTCGCTGGCGGCTGGTGGTGACTATGCTGGCGGTAACCTGGCTTAATCCGCACGTTTATCTCGATACTTTTGTGGTGTTGGGCAGCCTGGGCGGTCAGTTGGCGCCGGACGTTCGTTCCTGGTTTGCGCTGGGGGCGGTAAGCGCCTCGATTCTTTGGTTCTTCGCGCTGGCGCTGTTGGCTTCCTGGCTGGCACCCTGGTTGAAGACCCAAATGGCGCAGCGCGTCATCAATACGCTGGTCGGCGTGGTGATGTGGGGCATCGCATTGCAATTGGCCTGGCAGGGCGCAAGTTTATAAGAATTTGTCACTAATCCGAATTCAAAAGCCCGTGCGATATGCTACGTTTGATGCCAAGGAACCGGCCGTTTTCAGTCGAGAAAGGCCGGTAATCAGTTACAGCCTGTCATCAAGGAGACTCTGTGAAGCTTAAAGCATTGGCTATGGCCGCAATGATTGGATTAGGGACGTTACCGCTGGCGTTGCAAGCGGCTGAAGTGCCGGAAGGGCCGCACGTGGTGACCTCAGGCACTTCAAGCGTTGACGCCACTCCAGATATCGCCACCCTGGCGATCGAGGTCAGCGTTTCTTCTAAAGACGCGGCACAGGCGAAGAAGCAGGTCGATGAGCGCGTAGCGCAATATTTTGATTTCCTGCAGAAAAACAATATCGAGAAGAAAGACATCAGCGCCGCAAATCTGCGCACCCAGCCGGAATACGATTACCTGAAAACCGGTGAGTCGGTGCTGAAAGGCTACCGTGCAGTTCGTCAGGTGCAGGTAACTCTGCGTCAGTTGGATAAGTTGAACGAGCTGCTGGACGGCGCGTTGAAGTCTGGCCTGAACGAGATCCGCGCCGTTGAGTTGGGCGTAGCCAAACCGGATGTTTACCGCGAACAGGCGCGTCAGAAAGCCATCGAGAACGCCACGCAGCAGGCGGCTTCACTGGCGAAAGGCTTCAACGCGAAACTGGGGCCGGTTTACAGCATTCGTTATCATGTCGCCAACTACCAGCCGATGCCGGTAGCGCGCATGTACAAAGCGGCGGGAGCCGCTGCGGAAAGCGACGTGGCGCAAACCTACGAGCAGCAGAGCATTCACTTTGACGATCAGGTCGATGTAGTCTTCGAGCTGCAGCGCAACACGGCGCAGTAACATACCCGTCATACTTGAAGCTGCATCTGTGTTGGCTGCAGGCAGTCACCCCAGTCACTTACTTGAGTAAGCTCCTGGGGACTCCCGCCCTGGCCGCGTTACTCGGCAAAGCCTCGCCCCGTTGGGGCCAGCGCAAGCGCATCACAACAAAACCCTTGGTTTTGTTGTGATGCAACTCCAATTATCTAGGGTATAAGTCAGGTTTTTCAAACTGCTGATAAAACCTGTTATTAGCGAGAGCGTGCTGAAGTGGTCAACGGCCCGAAGGGGGGATACAGGGATGCATCCCGTAATAGCCCCTCGGTACGCGAGATCCGGGGAATCTCGGACTTAAAACAGCTTTGTTAGTAATCTGAGGTTCGCTGCGGCGAACCTTTTTACCTTTTAATCCTGACGCAGAACCTGACGACCGTGCTCCAGCAGGGCATCGGTCACTTTACGCATCATGCGGCTTTCCGGGGCGAAGCGGTGCCAGAACAGCATGCGGCGTTGGAACAGGCCTGGTGTCAGGTCGATAAGCTCGCCCGACTCCAACTCTTTCTCAATCTGCAGATGCGGGATCATACAGCAGGTGGTGCCCTGACGAGCCAACTGCACGAAAGCTTCCGATGAGTTCACGATATGACAGGGAACGCTGCCCGGCGACAGATCAAAGTTCTGCTGCAGGAAAGCCTGGTGCATGTCATCGAGATGGTCGAACGCCACCGCCGGCGCTTTTAGCAGCGCAGAACGCGTGACGCCGTTCGGGAAGTAGCGCTCGGCAAAACCCTTGGAGGCGACAAACAGATAGTCCAGCGCACCCAACCGGTCTACCAGGCAGCTCGGCAGCGGCTGCGGTTGGATACTCACCGCGCCGACCACTTCACCGCGCCGCAGGCGTTCCTGAGTACGGGTTTCGTCTTCCACCTGGAGGTTCAGGCGGATAGGGGAGTCCGTCAGCACCGGTTTTAACGCCGGCAGCAGCCAGGTGGCCAGGCTGTCGGCGTTGACCGCCAGCGACAGCAGCAACGGCGTGTCGATACCGGTGTCGTTGCCCAACCACTCTTCTTCCAGTAACTCGACCTGGTGCAGCAGCGCCAGCAATTTTTGGCCCTGCTCGGTCGGGCGCGGCGGTACGGTGCGGACCAGCAGCGGTTGGCCGAACAGGTTTTCCAACTGCTTAATGCGCTGGGATACTGCCGATTGGGTGATACAAAGCTTTTGCGCGGCGCGCTCAAAGCCGCGCTCACGGATCACCGCGTCCAGCGCTTGCAGCGTTCGATAGTCTGGGCGTTTCATCGGAAAGATATCCCTTACAGTAATAGATACAGGCACTATGCCACATCTGGGGTGTTTTACAGGTGGAAAATCACCGCGCGACTTTACCGCGACGCGCCTAAAAATGCGGCTTAGGGTGAAGAAGTGTGATCCTGCCTGAGTGAAAAATAGCGATTTACCCTATAATACGCACACGTTTTCGTACAGAGGCAATGGACATATTATGACGCAGGATGAACTGAAAAAAGCGGTTGGCTGGGCCGCGCTGGATTACGTAACCCCTGGCACCATCGTTGGGGTAGGTACCGGCTCCACCGCCGCCCACTTTATTGACGCGCTCGGCTCGATCAAGCACCAAATCGAAGGGGCGGTGTCCAGCTCCGACGCCTCCACCGCCAAGCTGAAAAGCCTCGGCATCCACGTGTTCGACAGCAACGAAGTGGATTCTCTGGATATTTACGTTGATGGTGCGGATGAAATCAACCGCCAGATGCAGATGATCAAAGGCGGCGGTGCCGCGCTGACTCGCGAAAAAATCATTGCCGCCATCGCGCGCAAATTTATCTGCATCGTCGATGCCAGCAAGCAGGTCGACGTGCTGGGCAAGTTCCCGCTGCCGGTCGAAGTGATCCCGATGGCGCGTTCCTATGTGGCGCGTGAACTGGTGAAGCTGGGTGGCTTGCCGGAATATCGTCAGAATGTGCTGACCGATAACGGCAACGTGATCCTCGATGTGCACAACCTGAGCATCGTCGACGCCATCGCGCTGGAAAACAAAATCAACGGTATTGCCGGCGTGGTGACCGTCGGTTTGTTCGCCAACCGCGGCGCCGATGTGGCGTTGGTCGGCACGCCTGAAGGTGTGAAAGTCGTCGAATAACCGCATGTGTTAGCAGGGGCGTCGCCATGGCGCCCCTCTGGAATACGATCTTGGATCCCAGCGGACCGCATAATTCACTGGCTAAAATATCTTTTCTTTAAAGCGCCAAATTTGGTGACATATGTCACATTGTCAGCGTTAGCTCCACAAAGCTTCTGTCTATTTCTTTCCCTATGGCATTTTCTGCCACAAACCGCCAACATCGCTGAGCCTTGTACTGACGGGCGGGCAATCGTTTGTATTGCCGCCCGCGTTATTTTTGTTATGTTGGATGCGTGCTGTTAACAACAGCCGCTTCTGAAGTCTGAACATAGGGTCGGGTAAATGGCAAAAGTATCATTGGAGAAAGACAGGATTAAATTCCTGTTGGTGGAAGGGGTTCATCAGAGCACGGTAGATAATCTGCTGGCAGCCGGATATACCAACATTGAATATCACAAAGGTGCGTTAGACACCGAAGCGCTTAAGGCATCCATCCGCGATGCTCACTTCGTCGGCATCCGATCGCGTACGCATCTGACCGAAGAAGTCTTCGCCGCTGCAGAAAAGCTGGTGGCGGTAGGGTGTTTCTGCATCGGCACTAACCAGGTTGATCTGAAGGCGGCGACCAAACGCGGCGTTCCGGTGTTTAACGCACCTTTCTCTAATACCCGATCCGTGGCCGAAATGGTGCTGGGCGAACTGCTGCTGATGCTGCGCGGCATTCCATCCGCCAACGCCAAAGCGCACCGCGGCGAATGGCAAAAATTGGCCGTGGGCTCGTTTGAAGCGCGCGGCAAGAAGTTGGGGATTATCGGCTACGGCCATATCGGTACCCAACTGGGCATCCTGGCCGAAGGCCTGGGCATGAAAGTGTTCTTCTACGATATCGAGAACAAGCTGCCGTTGGGCAATGCTCAGCAAGTGCGCCACCTGTCAGACTTGCTCAATATGAGCGATGTGGTGACGCTGCACGTGCCGGAAACCCCATCAACCAAAAACATGATGGGTGCAGAAGAGCTGGCACTGATGAAGCCGGGCTCGATTCTGATCAACGCTTCGCGCGGCACCGTGGTGGATATTCCGGAACTGTGCAAGGTATTGGCCAGCAAGCACTTGGCCGGCGCGGCGATCGACGTCTTCCCGGAAGAGCCTGCGACCAACAGCGAGCCGTTCAACTCACCGCTTTGTGAATTCGATAACGTGATCCTGACCCCGCACATTGGCGGCTCCACTCAGGAAGCGCAGGAGAATATCGGTGACGAAGTGGCCGGCAAGCTGGCGAAATATTCCGACAACGGCTCAACCCTGTCGGCGGTAAACTTCCCGGAAGTGTCCCTGCCGGCGCATGGGCCTAACGCCAGCCGCCTGCTGCACATCCATGAAAACCGTCCGGGTGTACTGACGCAGATTAACCAAATCTTCGCTGAAGAAGGGGTGAACATCGCCGCGCAGTACCTGCAAACCGGTCCGGAAATCGGCTATGTGGTGATCGACATTGAAGCGGAAACCGAGCGTGCCGATGCGGCATTGCAACGTATGAAGGCGATTGACGGCACTATCCGTGCTCGCTTGCTGTTCTGATTGAACGTGCTGTAACGAATAAAGGCCGGATTTATCCGGCCTCAGGTTATTGACAAAGGGGGATAAAAGCGTGGTTTTTCCCCCTTTGTGTTATTAGCCGAAAATCAACAAATTGATTTTCCTGGTTTATTTTCAAAACCTTTAGCGCCTGCCGCCAAACATTATATGTTTGTCAGCAGTCTCAGGCCGGATTTATCCGGCCTTTTGCTATTTAACGATCTGCCAAACCCAATTCTGCGCGGGGGTAACAATCTCCGGCAGCGGAATATCCCAGTGTTCCACCGGCACCTGTTCGACCTGCTGGCAATCATGGGCCAGGCCTATCGGATAAGGGCCACGGTGTTGCCAGTTTTGCAGCGTGCGATCGTAGAAGCCACCCCCCATCCCCAGGCGCTGGCCCGCGCTGTCAAAGGCCACCAACGGCGTCAGTACCACGTCGAGCGAGCCCAATGGCAGCACGTGGCGCACGTCGAGCTCGGGCTCGAGAATGTTGAAGCGGTTGTGCACCAGCGGCGTTTCAGGGGTGTAATGCAGGAATAACAGATTACCCTTGCTGAACGGGTGCAACACGGGCAGATAAACCTGCTTGTCCAATTGCCACAGCCGTTCAATCAACGGGCGGGTATTTAGCTCACCGTCGAACGACAAAAATACCGCGATATTCTGCGCTGCCAGGATGCGTGGATGTGCAGCGATGCGTTCAGCTATCTGCAGGGAGGATTGTTGTTGTTGTTCAGGCGTTAGAGCGCGTCTACGCTGACGGATTTGATTTCGGATATTTTGCCGCTGCTGGGCATACTGGGCTTGAAAAGACATAGTCAGCACACATACCGCTGAGGAAGGGGGAATCTCCGAGATGCCGTCGCAGGCTGTAACCCTTGAACCCATGGTTCAAGGTGAACGTGCTGTCGCAATCTTAAGGCTTCTCGGCGGGCCGAGCATGCACACCGATCGCGGATCATCACATTCTGTTGGTACTAAATATCGGCTCAGGGGACTGGCCCGCTGGCGAACATCTCAGAGAAATTTTTTACTCATTGCCAAAACCTGAGGTTTCAGCAACTTAAGTTATTCGAATTGTGCATCCTGACGTTCAGAGATGCGACCCTGTTCAAGCAAAGCCTGTTCAATGGTCTGTTGCAGCATGCGAATGCGTTGTTCCATATTGGACGCATAATCACGGGTTTTCAACCGTTCTTGAGCAAGTTCATGACAAACGTTCAATGCTGCGATGAAAACGAGCTGCTCAGTATTTGTGACTCTAGTGCGAACTTTAAGATCTTGCAACCGTTCGTTAAGATCGACCGCGGCCATGTTCAACGCATCTTGTTGTTCTGGCGGGCAATTGACTCTTAAAGAGCGACCAAAAATTTGAATATCTACCGGTTGTGCAGACATGCCACCTTCCTGCCTAAATTTCGCGCCAGCCCCAGCTTGCCCTGACCGGGCCTACCAAAGCGGGCGCCACTATATATACCTCGGTACCAAGATACAACCCCTTTTTCAGTACCTGGTTGTAATCTACTGCGTCAGACATTACCAGTCAAAAAAGGGTTTCAAAATGCGTATTTAGCGTCATTTCGTCCCCTGCCGGCAGCGTGTGAGTTCTGACACATCACGATTATAACTAGCCACTGAGGTGTCGCGCTTATCTGGTACAGCGACGGACCTTGGTGGTAGCATAACACGAACTTATCCTGCCAACGATGACGAATGCGCATGTCTATACAGAATACATTTCCAAGTTACCAATCTTTGACCGTTGCTCTCAACCAGCAAGCGGTGGCGTTAACCGCAGCAGAAATGCACGGCCTGATCAGCGGCCTGCTGTGCGGTGGCAGCCGCGACGCCGGCTGGCAATCGCTGGTCTACGATCTGACCAATGAAGGCGTGGCCTTCCCGCAGGCGCTGAGCCTGCCGTTACAGCAACTTCATGAAATCACGCGTGAAACGCTGGAAGACGACGACTTCATGTTCCAATTGATGATGCCGGAAGGCGAAACCGTCAGCGTGTTTGACCGCGCCGATGCGCTGGCCGGTTGGGTGAATCATTTCCTGCTGGGGCTGGGCATGATGCAACCCAAGCTGGCGCAGGTGAAAGACGAAGTGGGCGAGGCGATCGACGATCTGCGCAATATCGCTCAGCTCGGTTATGACGAAGACGAAGACCAGGAAGAGCTTGAGCACTCTCTGGAGGAAGTGGTGGAGTACGTGCGTGTGGCGGCCATTTTGTGCCACACCGAATTTACCCGCCATAAGCCGACGGCGCCGGAAAATGCCAAACCGACCTTGCACTAAACACCCGATTTCACGTCCTTAGCGGCCGTGAGCACAGGCAGATTGATTTCAGGAGAAGGTGATGACTCAGCAGGAATTCAACGGCCGCCGTCAGGCGCTGTTGGCTAAAATGGCTCCGGCCAGCGCGGCAATTATTTTCTCTGCGCCGGAAGTGACGCGCAGTGCAGATACCGAATATCCCTACCGTCAGAACAGCGATTTCTGGTATCTGACCGGCTTCAACGAACCGGGTTCGGTGTTGATTCTGGTCAAGAGCGACGAGACGCACAACCACAGCGTGCTGTTCAACCGGGTGCGCGACCTGACGGCGGAAATCTGGTTTGGCCGTCGCCTGGGGCAAGAAGCGGCTCCGGCGAAACTGGGTGTGGACCGCGCGCTGCCGTTCGATGAAATCAACGATCAATTACCCCTGCTGCTCAATGGCCTGGACGTGGTTTACCACGGGCAGGGCCAATACGATTACGCCGATAAAATCCTGTTCAACGCGCTGGACAAGCTGCGTAAGGGTTTCCGCCAGAATCTTCAGGCACCGGCGACCGTGACCGACTGGCGTCCGTGGGTGCATGAAATGCGCCTGTTTAAATCGCCTGAAGAGCTGGCGATCATGCGCCGCGCCGGTGAAATCAGCGCGCTGGCCCATACCCGCGCGATGCAGAAATGCCGTCCCGGCATGTTCGAATACCAGCTTGAAGCGGAAATTCATCACGAATTTACCCGCTTTGGCGCTCGTTATCCGTCTTACAACACCATTGTCGGCGGCGGTGACAACGCCTGCATTTTGCACTACACCGAAAATGAAAGTGAATTGCGCGATGGCGATCTGGTGCTGGTCGACGCCGGCTGCGAGTATAAAGGCTACGCGGGTGACATCACTCGGACCTTCCCGGTCAACGGCAAATTCAGCCGGCCACAGCGCGCGGTGTATGACATCGTGCTGGCATCGCTGACGCGTGCTCTGGAGTTGTTCAAACCGGGTACCAGTATCCGTGAGGTTAATGATGAGGTGGTACGCATCATGATCACCGGGCTGGTGGAGCTGGGGATCCTGAAGGGCGAAGTGGAGCAGCTGATTGCCGAACAGGCCCATCGTCAATTCTACATGCATGGACTTGGCCACTGGCTGGGGCTGGATGTGCACGACGTCGGGCATTACGGCACGCCAAACCGCGACCGCACGCTGGAGCCGGGCATGGTGTTTACCGTCGAGCCAGGGCTGTACATCGCGCCGGATGCCGACGTGCCGGAAGAGTACCGCGGCATGGGTATTCGCATTGAAGATGACATTGTGATCACTGCCAACGGTAATGAAAACCTGACCGCCAGCGTAGTGAAAGACGCTGACGCCATCGAAGCACTGATGGCGGCGGCAAGGTAACGGCATGAGCGTAATTATTGTTGGCGGCGGCATGGCGGGCGCGACCTTGGCGCTGGCCATTTCATCGCTCACTCAGGGAAGAATGGCGGTTGATCTGGTCGAAGCTACCCGACCGGACGATCGTAGCCATCCGGGGTTTGACGCCCGCGCCATTGCCTTGGCGCAGGGCACCTGCCAACAGTTGACGCGTATCGGCGTTTGGCCGGCACTACGCGATTGTGCGACGGCCATCACCGAGGTACACGTCAGCGATCGCGGTCACGCCGGGTTCGTTAATCTGTACGCGCAAGACTATCAGGTTGACGCGCTAGGGCAGGTGATTGAACTGCACGACGCCGGGCAACGGTTGTTTGCGTTGCTGGCCAAGGCACCCGGCGTCACGCTGCATTGTCCGGCCAGAGTGGTCGATGTGGTGCGCACGGCGGAGCAGGCAGAGGTATTGCTGGATAATGGTCGGCGTATCAGTGGAAAATTGCTGGTGGCAGCGGACGGCTCGCGCTCGGCGCTGGCTCAGGCCTGTAATCTGCAATGGCAGCAAAGTGACTATCCGCAGTTTGCCACCATCGCCAACGTAACCACGGCAGTGCATCCGCAAGGGCGTGCCTTTGAGCGTTTCACTCGCTACGGGCCTTTGGCGCTGTTGCCAATGTCCCAGGGGCGTAGCTCATTGGTGTGGTGCCATGCACGCGAAGATCGTGAACAGGTTGATGCGTGGGACGATGCACGCTTTATCAGTGAATTGCAGCAGGCGTTCGGCTGGCGATTGGGGCGGATCCTGCGTGCCGGTAAGCGCCACAGCTATCCGCTCAGCCTATTGACCGCTAATCAGCACGTCAGCCATCGGCTGGCTCTGGTGGGCAATGCCGCCCAGACGTTGCATCCGATCGCCGGTCAGGGGTTCAACCTTGGCCTGCGCGACGTGATGTCGCTGGCGGAAACGCTGGCCCAGGCACAGCAGGACGGAGAAGATCCCGGTGGTTATGCGTTGTTGAGTCGTTATCAACAACGCCGCCAGCAGGATCAGCAAGCGACGATTGGCGTCACCGACGGTTTGATCCGGCTGTTCGCCAACCGTTACGGTCCTTTGGTGGTCGGACGTAATCTCGGTCTGATGGCGATGGCCCAATTGCCGGCGGTGCGTGATGCCTTTGCCAAGCGGACTTTGGGCTGGGTAGATCGCTAGGCGATATTCAGTAGCGGCGCAGCGTGTTGCGCCCAAAAGCGCTGGGCAATCACTGCGCAGCGCGTCATTTAAGGAAATTAAGCAGCATGCAATCATTTGACGTGGTTATCGCCGGTGGCGGTATGGTGGGGCTGGCACTGGCTTGCGGATTGCAGGGCAGCGGCCTGCGCATTGCGGTGCTGGAGCATCAGCCACCGGATATGACACCGCCGTCGCCACAGCCGGCACTGCGCGTATCCGCCATCAACGCCGCCAGCGAGCGCCTGCTGCAGCATATTGGCGTCTGGGACGAGATCCTCAATCTGCGCGCCAGTGCCTATAACGCGATGGAAGTGTGGGATCGCGACAGCTTCGGCAAGATTGCCTTCCGCGGTGACGAATGCGGCTTCAGCCACCTCGGCCACATCATTGAAAACTCGGTGATCCAGCAGGCGTTGTGGAAACGGGCGGCAAGCCTGAGCGATGTCACGCTGATTACCCCGGCGGCGCTCAAACAGGTAGCCTGGGGCGAAAACGACGCGTTTATCACCCTCGAGGACGGCCGCATGCTGACCGCCCGGCTGGTGATCGGCGCCGACGGCGCTCACTCCTGGCTGCGTCAGCATGCCGATATCCCGTTGACCTTTTGGGACTACCGCCATCATGCGTTGGTGGCCACCATTCGCACCGAAGAGCCTCATTTGGCGACGGCGCGTCAGGTATTCCACGGCGACGGCATTCTGGCATTTCTGCCGTTCAGCGATCCGCATTTAAGCTCCATCGTCTGGTCGGTTGCTCCTGAAGAGGCCGAACGCCTCAGGCAACTGGAGCCCGAGCAGTTTAACCGTGAGTTGGCGATGGCCTTCGATCTGCGCCTTGGCGCCTGCCAGTTGGAAAGCGAACGCCAGACCTTCCCGTTGACCGGGCGCTATGCGCGTAGCTTTGCTGCACACCGTCTGGCATTAGTGGGCGATGCTGCCCATACCGTGCATCCGTTGGCTGGCCAGGGGGTCAACCTGGGCTTTATGGATGCCGCTGAGCTGATCGCCGAATTGCGCCGCCTGCAACGTCAGGGCAAGGACATCGGTCAACACCTGTATCTGCGCCGCTATGAGCGTCGTCGCAAACACGGTGCAGCGGTCATGCTGGCCAGCATGCAAGGGTTCCGCGAACTGTTTGACGGCAATCACCCGGCGAAGAAGTTGCTGCGCGATGTCGGGCTGCGGCTGGCTGACAGCCTGCCGGGCGTGAAGCCGAAGCTGGTACGCCAGGCTATGGGCCTGAACGATCTGCCGGATTGGCTGGCCTGATCACCGCCTGAGAGAGACCGGTTTGCCGGTCTTTCTGTCTTGTTTCCCCGTAGCGTTATCGCTCTCCAAAGGCGCAGATCTGCGCCTTATGCTCATAGCTTTTCCTTATATAACCCTTCATTTGAAATAATCTAATTTCAGGCTGTTTTTACCATTACTTTTTCTAATTCCATAACCGGTTATCAAAAGTCGAAATTCCGTCTCTGGCCGTGGGTTTGTTATATAACTTCGGATTTTTGGTGCTCTAATTGTTGGTTTTGTGCCTTAAAGCGCAGTTTTCCAGTTTAAAACTCTGCACACTAGCCCAGCTTTTTACTGGCGCAGAACGCCGCCCAGCCTATTTTAACTTATGGTTAATGTGGTCGTTCGGTGATAACGTCAGAGCAAAGGTATCGTTTGCGTCGCGGCGATTTGCCGCAGTTTTTGTCAATTTCGACGCAGCGTTTCTGTTGGGCAGTCAGTGCGCCACGCAATCCGGCCACGAGCCATAATCTGACGTATTGCGTAGCAGCACCCTATCTTCAGCTTCTGAGTGGAATGAGGGAAAAGATGGCAAAGCAAACCCCACTGTACGACCAGCACGTGGCGTGCGGTGCGCGCATGGTAGATTTTCATGGCTGGATGATGCCGCTGCATTATGGCTCCCAGATCGATGAGCACCACGCCGTGCGTCAGGATGCCGGTATGTTCGACGTCTCCCATATGACCATTGTTGATTTGCGCGGTGCCCGTACCCGTGAATTCCTGCGTTACCTGCTGGCGAACGATGTCGCCAAGCTCACCCAGCCTGGCAAAGCGCTGTACACCGGCATGCTGAACGCGTCCGGCGGCGTAATCGACGACCTGATCGTTTACTTCTTTACTGAAGACTATTTCCGCCTGGTGGTGAACTCCGCCACACGCGACAAAGACCTGGCCTGGATCGAAGAGCACGCAGCGCCGTATGGCGTAACGCTGACGGTGCGTGACGATCTGGCGCTGATTGCAGTACAGGGCCCACAGGCCAAAGAACGCGCGGCTACCTTATTCACCCCGGAACAAAAAAACGCGGTTGAAGGCATGAAGCCTTTCTTCGGCGTGCAGGCAGGGGATCTGTTTATCGCCACCACCGGTTATACCGGCGAAGCGGGTTATGAAATCGCCCTGCCGAAAGAGCAGGCGGCGGATTTCTGGCAGCAACTGCTGGCGGCAGGCGTTAAGCCAGCCGGGCTGGGCGCGCGTGACACGCTGCGTCTGGAAGCTGGCATGAACCTGTATGGCCAGGAGATGGATGAAAGTATTTCGCCGTTGGCCGCCAACATGGGCTGGACCATCGCCTGGCAGCCGGAAGATCGTCAGTTCATCGGTCGTGACGCGCTGGAAAAACAGCGTGAGCAGGGCACCGAACAACTGGTCGGCTTGATCATGACGGAAAAAGGCGTATTACGTAATGAGCTGCCGGTGCGTTTCACCGATGCGGCAGGCCAGACGCATGAAGGGGTGATCACCAGCGGTTCATTTTCACCGACCCTGGGCTTCAGCATCGCCCTGGCCCGCGTCCCTGCCGGTATCGGCGAACAGGCTATCGTACAGATCCGCAACCGTGAAATGCCGGTCAGGGTCACCAAACCTGGCTTTGTGCGTGCCGGTAAGTCACTGATTAATTAATTTTTGTTTGTTGATTCTTTATTTCTTCGAAGGAGTAGCTGGCGATGAGCAATGTGCCAACAGAATTGAAATACGCATCCTCCCACGAGTGGGTTCGTTCAGAAGGTAACGGCGTTTACACCGTAGGTATCACCGAACACGCGCAGGAACTGCTGGGCGATATGGTGTTTGTTGATTTGCCAGAAGTGGGCCGCGTCGTTGCCGCAGGCGAAGATTGCGCCGTGGCGGAATCCGTTAAGGCGGCATCGGACATTTACGCGCCAATCAGCGGCGAAATCGTAGCGGTAAACGCTGAACTGGAAGGTTCTCCGGAGCTGGTGAACAGCGAGCCTTACGGTGAAGGTTTCCTGTTCCAGATTAAAGCATCAGACGAGAGCGAGCTGGCGAACCTGCTGGACGCCGGTGCTTATCAGGCTTCTATCGACGAGTAATCCATGCAACGCCCCAGGTCTTTCTGCCGGGGCGTTTTAGTTCAGGCTATATCCCGTACCACGCCAGAATTCAGGAATTTGTAGCAATGACTCAGACACTCAGCCAACTTGAACACAGCGAAGCGTTCATCGAACGTCACATCGGCTCTTCTGCAGAACAACAGCAGCAGTTGCTGGAAGCGGTGGGCGCACGCTCGCTCAGCGCGCTGATCCAACAGATTGTGCCGGCAGACATTCAACTGCCTGCGCCGCCGCCGGTGGGCGATGCGGCAACTGAACATCAGGCGTTGGCCGAACTGAAGGCGATTGCCTCGCAGAATCAGCGCTACAAATCCTATATCGGTATGGGCTACAGCGCGGTGCTGACGCCGCCGGTGATCCTGCGCAACATGCTGGAAAACCCAGGTTGGTACACCGCTTATACCCCGTATCAGCCAGAAGTATCCCAGGGCCGTCTTGAGGCGCTGTTGAACTTCCAAACCCTGACCCTGGATTTGACCGGTTTGGATCTGGCGTCCGCCTCGCTGTTGGACGAAGCCACCGCGGCTGCCGAAGCGATGGCGCTGGCCAAACGCGCCAGCAAGCTGAAAGACGCCAACCGTTTCTTCGTGGCTGATGACGTACATCCTCAGACGCTGGACGTGGTGCGTACCCGCGCCGAAACCTTCGGTTTCGAAGTGATCGTGGATAAAGCCGAGAAAGTTCTGGAGCTGCAAGGCGTGTTTGGCGTGCTGCTGCAACAGGTCGGTACCACCGGTGAACTGCACGACTACAGCGCACTGCTGGCCGAGCTGAAGAATCGTAAAATCGGCACCAGCGTGGCAGCCGACATTATGGCGTTGGTGCTGCTGACCGCTCCGGGCAAACAGGGAGCCGACGTGGTGTTCGGTTCTGCACAGCGTTTCGGCGTGCCGATGGGCTACGGCGGCCCACATGCCGCCTTCTTTGCCTGTCGCGACGAGTTCAAACGCTCAATGCCGGGCCGTATCATTGGTGTTTCCCGCGATGCCGCCGGCAACACCGCGCTGCGCATGGCGATGCAAACCCGTGAGCAACATATCCGCCGCGAAAAAGCCAACTCGAATATCTGTACCTCGCAGGTGCTGCTGGCCAACATAGCCAGCCTGTATGCGGTGTACCATGGCCCGCAGGGCCTGCAACGCATCGCCGGGCGCATCCATCGTCTGACCGACATTCTGGCCGCCGGGCTGCAACAAGCCGGGCTGGCATTGCGCCATAAAACCTGGTTCGACACCCTGACGGTAGAAGTGAAAGACAAGGCCGCGGTGCTGGAACGTGCATTGAGCTTCGGCATCAACTTGCGTACCGACATTCACGGTGCCGTAGGCATTACGCTGGACGAAGCGACCTCACGTGAAGACGTGCAGACGCTGTTTGCCTTGCTGGCGGGTGACGATCACGGCCTGGACATCGACGCGCTGGACGCCGCGGTGAGTAAAAACAGCCAGTCGATCCCGGTCGCCATGCTGCGTCAGGATCCGATCCTGACTCACCCGGTGTTTAATCGTTATCACAGCGAAACCGAGATGATGCGCTATATGCACCGTCTGGAACGCAAGGACCTGGCGCTCAACCAGGCGATGATCCCACTGGGCTCCTGCACCATGAAGCTCAATGCCGCGGCGGAAATGATCCCGATCACCTGGCCTGAATTCTCCGAACTGCATCCGTTCTGTCCACCGGAGCAGGCGGCAGGTTACCAACAAATGATTGGCCAACTGTCGCAGTGGCTGGTGCAACTGACTGGTTATGATGCGGTTTGCATGCAGCCGAACTCCGGCGCACAGGGTGAATACGCCGGTTTGCTGGCGATCCGCCGTTACCATGAAAGCCGCAATGAAGCGGGCCGTCATATTTGCCTGATCCCAAGCTCTGCGCACGGCACCAACCCTGCTTCCGCGCAAATGGCGGGCATGAGCGTGGTGGTGGTCGCCTGCGACAAGAACGGCAACATCGATCTGCATGACCTGCGCGTCAAGGCAGAGCAGGCGGGCGAAGAACTGTCTTGCATCATGGTGACCTACCCGTCGACCCACGGCGTGTACGAAGAAACCATCCGTGAAGTGTGCCAGATCGTTCACCAGTTCGGCGGCCAGGTCTACCTCGACGGCGCCAATATGAATGCGCAGGTGGGCATCACCACCCCAGGTTACATCGGGGCGGACGTTTCGCACCTTAACCTGCATAAAACCTTCTGTATCCCTCATGGCGGCGGTGGTCCAGGCATGGGCCCTATCGGCGTGAAAGCCCACCTGGCCCCATTCGTTCCAGGCCACAGTGTGGTGCAGATCGACGGCGTGACCACCCAGCAGGGCGCGGTCTCCGCTGCGCCGTTCGGCAGTGCTTCTATCCTGCCAATCAGCTGGATGTATATCCGCATGATGGGCGCGGAAGGGTTGAAGCAGGCCAGCCAGGTGGCAATCCTTAATGCCAACTATATTGCGACCCGTTTGAAGGACGCTTACCCAGTGCTGTATACCGGTCGCGATCATCGCGTGGCGCATGAATGTATTCTCGATATTCGTCCGCTGAAGGAAGAAACCGGTATCAGCGAAATGGATATCGCCAAACGTCTGATCGACTACGGCTTCCATGCGCCGACCATGTCGTTCCCGGTGGCGGGCACGCTGATGGTTGAGCCAACCGAGTCGGAGAGCAAGGTTGAACTGGATCGCTTTATCGATGCGATGTTGGCGATTCGCGCAGAAATTGACCGGGTAGCAAAAGGTGAATGGCCGCTGGAAGATAACCCGCTGGTAAACGCGCCACATGTGCAGGCGGAGCTGGTCAGCGATTGGCAGCACGCCTACAGCCGTGAGCTGGCGGTGTTCCCTATCGCCGGAGTACGTGAGAACAAATACTGGCCGAGCGTGAAGCGTCTGGATGACGTTTATGGCGATCGTAACCTGTTCTGTTCCTGCGTGCCGATGAGCGATTACGAATAAGTTTATTCGGCGAGGTTTGCCATCAGGAAGCAGCGCATTATGCGCTGCTTTTTTTATGGCTAAACCCTGAGAGTTTTCTTGCTTATATATTTGATTAATTACTGGTTATTTTATTTTTCTGCATTTTGTTACCCCGATCGTTTAAGACTCTCTCCAGTTTACTTTCCGTTTAAACCCCTGCGGCTAAATTGTCATCAGCAAACTATTTTGCAGGGAAGATTTACTGACAGGGAGTGCACTATGAAAAAGTTGGCTATCGCAATCGTTGCGGCTTTACCCTTGTGTTCCGCGCAGGCAATTGAGACTTACGACGTTCGGAATAACAGCGGCCAAACGGTGTTTAAACTGAACTTCTACGGTCCGACCGACGGCAGCTACTTCAATGAAGAAGGTGCCCCCCAGCATTCCTCCTGGGGATTGGATGATGCGCAAAAGGCACAGGTGATCAGCGCCGCGCAACGCTGGGCCGATATTATCAAACCCCTACCGGGCAAATTGCCGGGCGTGATCAACGTCGGCACCTTTGACGATGAGAACGCCGGAGCGATGAGCCCAGACGTCAGTGAGGCCGCATTTAGCCTAACCCAGCTTCAGGCAGTGTTGCAGGGCCAGGATGCCGGCGAATTGAACAGCGGTGCCCATGCCGTCGTCCAGATCGGGAAAATGGATTTTACCCCTGGCCAGGCTTCGCCAGCACTGATCCCCACCGATCACCGTGCCGATCTGGAAGTCATCATTTTTCATGAAATAGCCCATGCATTAGGCATCAGCGCTGATGCCGGTGTGGCTGATGGTGTGACCCAGTTTGGCCCGACGTTCGGCAGCTGGAGTTCGCACCTGTTTGATGACAATGGCAATCCGGCGCAGCCGGGGCAGGCTATCTTGTGTACTAAGTGTGAGGGGCCGGACGACCCTTCGGCCTTTGACGTACGCAAAGATCGGGGTTATTTCGCAGGCAGCCACGTCAATGAGGTATTGGCAGGGGCCATGCCGGGTGTCCCGGTGCGTATTCTCGATGTACTGGGCGATCTCGACGACGATTACATGTCGCACATTGAGCTGGAGCGCAGCCTGATGAGCCACCAAAATTACCGTAATTACACCATAATGATGGAGGCCGAGCTGGCGCTGCTGCAGGACATGGGGTACGACATCGATCGCCGTAACTTCTTTGGCCGCTCGATTTACGGCAGCGGCCTGGAAGTGGTAAACCAACAGGGTTATTGTGCGCGCAATGCGGCAGGCACGGCGTATCTTGACGGTAAGGCCAATACCGCAGCACGGGGTGTTGGGTTGCACATTTACGGCAGCAATAATCGTGTCGAGCAGCGCGGCGATATCTTGGCGGACGGCGTTGCCGCAGCGGGTATCAGAATTGATGGCGCAGGGAATACGCTCAGTATTGCACCTGGTGTGCGGGTGCAAGCCAACGGCGATTACGGCACCGGTTTATTGGTAGCATACGGAGATCGCCACAATATCGTTCAACGCGGCAGCCTGGAAGCCACCGGTAAAGAAGGCATCGCCGCCAGGTTGGATTTCGGCAACAACCTGCTGGGCAACGAAACCGAATACCGTGGCTCGTATATCTGGCAGTGGGCTGGGGTCGACCTGTCCCAATACCGCGCTGCGCCGTTGGTGTCTAACTTCGATATTACCGGCTCGTTGAAAGGAACCAAAGCGGCCATCTACCAGTCGGTGAATGCATTGGCCGGTGCGATTAACGTGATGCGCGGCGCCGATATTCAGGGCGACATAATTTCCGACTACGCACAATGGGACGAAAATAACCAGGCTCGCCTGACTCGCTTAACCTTCGGCCTGCAGCCAGATGCGCAGGGGCGGGTCACTGAGGTGGCGGATAACAGTTTTGATTTCACCTATAACGGTAATATCCGCGGCAAGGATAACCTGGCGCTGGTGGCCGAAGGCGGGAAAACCACGCTGAACGGCGACCACCAGGTCTATAGCGTTGATATCCAACCGGGCGCCCAATTGGCGGGTAATAGTCGCTATGCGCTGTCGGATGCCGGGCTGTTCACCAACAACGGCTTGCTCACCACCGGGTCTCCTTTTGGCAAACTTTCGATCGACGGCAATTATCTTCAAGGGCCACAAGGGCGCTTGCAACTGATGTTTGACGGTCTGGGGCAGGGGGATCAGCTCCAGGTTAGCGGTAAATCCAGTCTGGGCGGGGCTCTGGAGCTGCTGCCGGTCAAAGGTTGGTATGCCTCGGACTGGCAGATGAACAGTACTTCCCTGCTGCAATTAGGCCAGGTCAGCGGTGAATTCGAGCAGTTGAGCATTCAGGCACAGTCACCGACGCTGAGCTTCCGGGTGGCGCCACTGGAGGACGGGCAATATCAAATCAGCGCAACCCGTGACGCATCGGCCTACAGCCAGTACGCGCAGACTGCGAATGAACGAAATGTGGGTCTGGCGTTAGCCCATGCTGCGGCGACGGCGGGGGATGACCTGCGGCCGTTACTGACCGCGCTGGACTTCTCCAGCCCCGAAGGCCGGCAGGTGAATAGCGCGTTGGCTCAACTGGAGCCGTCGGCTTATAACAGCCTGATTCAGACCTCATTTGACCGCGAACGCCAGTTAACCCGTGCCTTGACTGCGCCGGAACGCAATCTGACGTTGGCACCCACCGGCGACGAGCCAGATTGGATCAGCTTTGCTCTGCCTTACGGCGGTGGCAATTGGCAAAATAATACGGGCAATATCGCCGGTTACAACGCATCGCGTTATGGCGTGCTGTTCGGTGCCGAGAAACGTAACGGGCTGGTAGCGGGCCTGACCACCGGGTTCCACGCGGCGGTCGGCGGGCAAACGGTCAATGCCAAAAGCGCCGATCGGGCACGTACGAACAGCACCTCATTTGATGTTGGGATGCAGTTCAATTATGCGCAGGACGTGATGGCCGGGCCTTTCGCCTACGGCCTGGGCCGCATAGGGGCGGAGGATAATCAGATGAAGCGCCAGTTTGATGTTGCCGGCATTAGCGGTACCAGCAAAAGTCACTGGACGGCCTGGAATGGGTCATTGACCTTGGGCGGTGGCTATCATTTTGCGTTAACCGATACCTTCAGCCTCGGCCCGGTCGCGGCGCTGGACTATACCGCGACTACTCATCGCACAATCAAAGAGTCCGGGTTCGGTACCGCGCCGCTGCAGATTAAGGGGCGTTACGCCGACTCGCTGCAAAGCACGCTCGGCGTGGAGGCACTGTACCAGCAGCCGTTGCAGGGCTCACAGGCATTGTCCGCCACTTTGCGCCTGGGTTGGCAGCATGAGTTGTTAAGCAACAAAGTGACCCAGCGCGCTCAATTTGTGGGGTATAACGCCTCTGCCTTTGATAGCGAAAGCACCTTGGCCGGGCGTGATACGTTGGCCGCACAGGCCGGTGTGCAGTATCAACTCAACCAGGCGGTCTCTTTGGGCGCCGGCGTTTCCAGCGAGCTGTTACGCCAGGGCAGTCATTCATTAGAGGGTAACGTTGCCGTGACCTGGCGCTTCTGATGTTTAAATCAGCTTGCCGCTGAGCGAATATCAATAACACTTTTCGGCTAGATGTATTATCAAGGGACACGGCATGATGCAGTGTCCCTTTTCAATTGTCGCCGCAGGGCCATCTGAACGGCGTGAGGATCCATGATGAGAGCAGCAATCGTAAACGCATTAGGGCAGGCACCGGTGTTTGGCAATATCGACGAACCGGTAGCGCGTGAAGGGGAAACGGTGATCGCGGTGAGCGTGGCCGGCATCAAACAACTGGATCGCGCCATAGTGTCCGGAACGCATTACTCAAGCCCGAAGATCCTGCCGATCGTGCCCGGCACCGATGGCGTTGGCTACGCGCCGGACGGTCAACGGGTCTATTTTGCCTCCTTCCGCCAACCGCACGGTGCGCTGGCAGAACGTAGCCTCGCCTCCTGGACGGTACCGGTGCCGAAAGGCGTGGATGATGCTACCGCCGCCGCGTTGATTAACCCGGCGTTTGCTGCCTGGCTGCCACTGCACTGGCGTGCCGAGCTGCAGCCCGGTGAAACGGTGCTGATTATTGGCGCGACCGGGACGTCAGGTAAGCTGGCAGTGGCGGCTGCACGTCAGGCGGGGGCGGGACGAATTGTCGCTGCCGGTCGCCGCCAGAGCGTGCTGGATGCGCTGGACGTTGATGCTACGGTCGATCTTGGACTGGAAGGGGCTGCACTGACACAGGCTTTCGCCGCCGCAGCGGGGCCGCATGGCTATCAGGTGATTGTCGATTATATCTGGGGGGCAGCGACCGAAGCCTTGCTTGCGACGCTTAACAACCATGATTTGTCTTCCTACGCAGGTGGACGCGGCATACGCTTGGTCAACGTCGGATCGATGGCCGGGCCGGATATCCGACTGCCGGCGGCGGTGTTGCGCAGTAATCAACTACAAATCATGGGCAGCGGCACCGGCAATTTCCCGCCGGTGGCTGAAATGAAAAGATATGCCAGCGAAATTCTGGCATTGGCGGCGGCAGGGCAGATTTCGGTCGAAACCCAGGAGCACGGCTTATCAGAGATCGCTGAAGTCTGGGATCTGAACAAGAAAAGCGACGTGCGTTCGGTGATCCGTATTGCCCAATAGGCGGCTAGCGGCAATAGCAAACCAGGTGGATATCTTCCGGTTCGCGGGCGAACAGCTCTGCATCCGGCTGATCAATCACCTGGCAGCCCTGCGACAGGTAGAAATCCACGGTGTTTTTATTGGGGATTGAGGAGACGTACAGCCCCTGAGCCCCGCCTTTTCTGGCCTGCTGCAGACAACGGCGGAACAGGATTTTGCCCAGCCCTTTACCGCGTTGGGCGGCACCGACGTAGAAAAACAGCAGTTGGTGCAAGTCCTGTTGCGGGCCGCGTGGCAAGGTATCTACCGCCGCAGCAGCGACAATCTGACCTTTTTCGAACAGGGCGAAAAATGCCCCGCCGCGGGCAAAGCATTGTTCATGGATCGGCGTATAGGTTTCCCGATCGTGTGGATCCCAGCCGCGTACATCGTAATAGTCGCTGTAAGGCTGTAACTCCCCGTCTTGCAGGCGATAAAGAGTATCAATAATTTCACTGCGGTCGATCTGCCACAGCGCATCAAGCTGGTGCTGCTGCAGTAAAATGGGAGCGGTCATGGGGGATTAGTTCTCCGTTGGTATCAGGTAACTTTCCGGTAGGTCGATGACAAACCCGATACCGCGTTCATCAAGCCCTTCGGTGATCCTTAGCTGCGCCCCGATTTTATCGGCCAGGTTTTTGGCAATGGCCAACCCCAGGCCGCTACCGGTCTGCTGGACGCCAGGCACGCGATAAAAACGCTCAAACAGGCGTTTTTGGTATTCCCGGCTAACGCCAGGGCCATTGTCACGCAGGGTAATATAGCAGCCCAAGGGGGACAACGAACGGATGTTGGCTTCGATCCTGCCGCCGGGCGGTGCGTATTTGATGGCATTTTCCAGCAGGTTGGTAAAGATGGTGATCAGCGAATGGCGATCGGTATCGATCACCACGTTTTCACTGCCCTCGAGCGAAAGCTCAACGTTCTTCTCCATTGCGTAGGGCACGTGTTGAGCAATGCATTTGCTGATTTCTGCGTAGATATCCACTGCTTCAATCTTCAGTGGGAAGTCTTCCGACTCCAGCTTGGCCAGATCAATCAGCTGGCGCGACAGCGATGCGGCGCGATCCAGCCCCTGTTGCATGTCGCCAATAATTTCCTGCCGTTCGGTTTTATCCGCCACCTGGGTCAGCAGGTGCAGCTGTGCCAGCACGGCGGCAATCGGGGTGCGCAGTTCGTGGGCGGCATCCGCCATAAAGCGTTTTTCCCGCTGGTTGGCGGCGTCGATACGCGTCATCAGCTTATTGATTTCCAGCACCACAGGCCGAATTTCCTGATACTGCGCGCGTACATTGATCGGGGATAAATTGCCTGGTTTACGGTCAGAGATGGTACGGGCAATTTGCCGCAGCGGCCGCAGGCTGAAGTAGGCAGTGATCAGCAGCGTGACAATGATCGCCGCCAGGATCACCAGCAAAGGGATCGCGGTACTTTCCGCCGGATTGCCGAAAATGGTGGTCCGGTTGTCAAAGGATTCGCCGACAATCACCCGATATTTTTGTTTATCGCTCCAACTGCCGGCGATATGCCACTTCACGTTGGCGTAACTGATGGTGCCGGACAGTACTGAAGGGGGCAGGAATAATGCTTTGTCCTGTTGCGGCGAGGCGTAGATCATCCGATTACTGCTGTCGTAAACAACGAATAACGGGCGATAATCTATCTCGTCTTGCATGCCGTTTTTAATCGAGTCGATATACATGACTTCGATATCTTTAATGATGTCAGTGTAATTTTTGTCGGTGATATCAGTCTTGTCGAGAATATTGGCGATGCCTTGTGCGACAATGCGTTGCTGATTATCCAGGTACTTTTCAGCATCTGGATAATAAAGGTATTTTACCCAGCCAAGCAATATTCCCCAGAGCACCAGTATGGCCATTACCTGGAAAACAATGGTTCGCATGAAAAAGGATTTGAAGCTAATCATCCCTGAGACTCTTTTTTCAATAAATACCCTATGCCGCGTACGGTAATAATTCTCTCCTTGCCAATTTTTCGTCGCAGATTATGCATGTGCACCTCAAGAGAATTACTTTCTACATTATCGCCATTACCGAACAGACGCTGTTCCAGGGCGGCCTTTCGTACCACGGTACCGGCGCAACGCATCAGTTCGTGCAACAGGCGGTACTCTTTTTTCGACAGCAACAGCAGTTCATCGTCCAGCGTGACCTGGTGGTTCATCGGGTCCAGATACAGGTTGCCCAGGCTCCAGGTTTGGGAGGCAAACCCCGCCATGCGCCGGTTTACCGCCTTCACGCGGGATATCAGCTCAGGCAGGGCAAAAGGCTTTGCCAGAAAATCATCTGCGCCGGAATCCAGGCTGTTGACCAGGCTTTCAATGCGGTCACGGGCGGTGAGAATAATGATCGGAATATTTTGGCCGGCAGCGCGCCATTCGATCAGTTTTTTCAAGCCATCGCCGTCGGGCAGGGTGAGATCCAGCAGCATTAAATCAAAGTTGCCCTCAGACAATTTATGTTGTGCATCATGGACTAGCCGCACCCAGCACAAATCAAACCCGGCCAGCTCCAAAGCACGGCACAGGGCTTTGCCCAATTGCAGATCGTCTTCCACAAGCAATATGTTCACGGGGTATCCGGTTTATGTCACGGCGCTGGCGGCTATATAACTACAACCGCACAGGGAAGACAACGACGTCATCCCGTTTGTTCGCTCCTTCTTAAGCAAACCTTAATCTGGGATTAATTTGACGTTAAGGGAGCCCCGTCCTTTTTCAAGTACGCTCGACTCTGAATAAATCATTCAGGTGGAAAAAATGCGTATCGACAATCTTTCAATGAAGGCTGCCCGCTTAGGCGCAATTTTATTGTTGGTATTGACCATGCTGTCTTTCCACGTCGATGCGCAAGATGGGGATCATGGCGGCCCATTGTTACCCACCCTGCCTCTTATTCAGCATACGGAGTCATCGGATTTTTATAAAAGCTTAAAACCACGCATTAAAAAACAATTGCGGCGCTTGGTGGCGCTACAACCCTTTATTAAATAATAAGGCAGATACGGTGAAAAATACCCTGGGTTATTCCGCGGCGACGTTATTGGTGTTATTCCCTCTGCAGGGGCTGACGCAAGATGGCACAGAGGCGTCATTGAAATTCAGCGGCGGCATGGCCGTGGCGCCGGACTATCAGGGAGCTTCCGACTACAGTGCGGTGCCGCTGTACGATATTGAGGCCGGTTACGAGAAGTCTGCCTGGGGTGACTTCAGCCTGGGGCTGCAAAACGGTGCTCGCTGGCAGTTGCCGTTATCCGGGCCCTTCGGTATAGCCCTATTGGCTGGTTATGACGGTGGACGGGATGAAGAGGTGAAAACGCTGCGGGGTCACAACAAGCGGCTGAAAGGTATGGGCGATTTGGATGGCGCTTTTGAAGCCGGTATTGAGCTGAGCTATAAATTTGACCCTTTTCGCACTTACGTTAAGGGAATGCAGGCCACCAAAGCACGGCGTTATGGGGATGAGGACCTGGGGCATACTGCATACGTCGATCTGGGTATCGCGGCAGTTTATCCGCTGAGCGAGGCATTGACGTTTTCAACCGATTTGAGCACCACCTGGGCCAACAAGGGTTACCAGCGTGGTTATTTTGGTGTGACGCAGCAACAGGCGCAGCAAACGTCTTTCGCCGCGTATCGACCGGGCAGCGGCTTTAAGCAAGCCACGCTTACCGGCGTGCTGAACTACCAATTGACGCCAGAAATTGCCTTTCAGGGCGGTGTGAGTCTCTATACTCTGTTGGGTGACGCGGCCAAAAGCCCGATCGTCGAGAAAAAAACGGCTGGCATCGCCTTCCTGAGCGCCAGCTACAGTTTCTGACTTCGCAACCAGAGAAAGGAACGACATGACGAAAGTTGTATTGGTTACCGGCGCCAGCCGCGGCATTGGCCGCGCCACGGCGTTGTTATTGGCCCGACAGGGTTATGCGGTGGGCGTTAACTATCTGAAAGATGAGGCCGCGGCGGCGCAGGTGGTGGCGGAAATTGAAGCCATGGGCGGTCGTGCACTGGCACTACGGGCGGATGTCGCCGATGAAAATCAGGTGGTGGCGATGTTCAATGCACTGGATGTCGGCCTTGGCCCGATCAGCGCGCTGGTTAACAACGCCGGTATCTTGTTTCAGCAGACGGGGATTGAGCAACTGACCGCCGAGCGCATCAATAAGGTATTGAGTACCAACGTTACCGGTTATTTTCTCTGTTGCCGTGAGACGGTGAAGCGCATGGCGCAGCGTCATGGCGGCCAGGGCGGGGCGATCGTCAATGTCTCTTCCGCTGCCGCGCGCCTCGGCGCTCCGGGAGAATACATCGACTATGCCGCCTCCAAAGGGGCGGTAGACACGCTTACCACCGGGCTGGCGCTGGAGGTGGCGGCGCAGGGCATCCGCGTAAATGCCGTGCGGCCAGGGCTGATTTATACCGAAATGCATGCCAGCGGCGGCGAGCCTGGGCGCGTTGATCGGGTAAAAAGCAGCCTGCCGATGCAGCGTGGCGGTACTCCAGAAGAGGTGGCGGAAATCATCGTCTGGTTACTGTCCGATGCCGCTTCTTACGTCACCGGCAGCTTTATTGAAGCCGCCGGCGGCCGCTGACGGCGGCTTATCCTTCGTGCAGTAGCGCACTGCGGAATGAGAGTATGTGCGCCTGCGCCGCATTGGCGGCTGCGTCATCGTCCTGCGCGGCCAGTGCGGCGATAATCGCCCGATGCTCCTCTATCACCTCTCGCATGTGGCCTTCGCGTGATAGCGTGCTGGCCCAAAAGCGCTGTGCTCGGGCGTGCAGTACGCTCAGAATGTCCGCCAGCATATTATTACCGGCGATTTGCGCCAGCTGCTGGTGGAATTGATGATCCAACGTCATCATTTTTACTCGATCGCGTTGCTGACTGGCGGCTTCGATTTGTTGATTGAGCTCCGTCAGCTCGGCGATCTGGGGGGCCGTAATTCTCTTGCTCGCCAACCGCATACACAGCATTTCATTGGCCAAACGTACTTCAATCAATTCCAGCGCATCATCCATCGAAAGCGGCGCAACCATCACCCCTTTACGCGGGATCACCTGCAGCAATCCTTCATTGGCCAGCCGGTGGATCGCCTGATTGATCGGCGTTCTGCCCATGTCCAGCTCGCTCATCACCTGAGCGGTATTGAGATATTCACCAGGTTTATAACTTAACGTCACCAGCGCCTGCTTAAAGCGTCGGTAGGCGAGTTCATTCAGTGACAGCCCGGCTTCCTCTGCCGTCGGGAGTTCCGGGCTCTCTGCGTCAAGGGTCATCACGTTCTGCTCCTGCAAGACGAAAGTTTTTAGACATAGTACACAAAAACATGGCACGGAAATCGCTTATTTGGTAACTAAAGATATAGTGAAATTTCACAGTATTTTAACCAAAGAGGCACAAACGCCATGAGACTGACCTTTACTTTACCCGAATCCAGCGGCACTGGGGTGTTGGATGTCGAGATCGATCACCTGGTGATTGCCGGCTGGACCGGCCGGGATCGCGAGGCGATCCTGCACCATATCAGGGAGCTGGCCGAGCTCGGCGTGCCCCAACCCAGTGCAATTCCTCTGTTTTACCGGGTGGCGGTTAACCAGCTCAGCCAGAGCGAACGTATCGAAGTTATCGGCAATGCCAGCTCCGGCGAAGCGGAACCGCTGATCTTCACACATCGCGGTGAATTGTATGTCTCGCTGGCTTCGGATCATACCGATCGTCAGTTGGAGGCGCACAGCGTGGCCCTGTCCAAACAGCTCTGCGTCAAGCCGGTGGCTCGTGCCGCCTGGCCGTTGCGTGAGGTGATCGCGCACTGGGACTCGTTGATCCTGCGCTCGTGGATCAAGGAAAACGGCGAATTCCAGCTCTATCAGCAGGGCCGTCTGGCCAGCCTGCGTACTCCGGGCGATCTGCTGGATCGCTACCTGAGCGGCCAACAGTTACCGGAAAGTGGGCTGACAGTGCCGCAGCCGCAAGACGGTCTGGCGATGGCCTGCGGTACGGTGGCGGCGATTGGCGGCATCCGGCCGGCGACCGAATTCCGTATGGAACTGGTGGATGAAGTGCTGGGGCGGACCATCAGCCACCATTACAGCAGCATTGAGCTGCCGGTGGTGGCCTGATGAAAAAGCTGACGTTATCCCAGGCTGCTTCAGGCCTGGCCAACGGCGAATTTACCGCCGCGCGGTTAACCGCTGACGCATTGTTGAAAATTGCGGACGAGCAGGGAGAGGGGCGGCGCACCTTTACTCATGTGTATGCTCAATGGGCTCAGGAGCAGGCCCTGGCGGCCGATCGGCGGCGTGCCGCGGCTAACCCGTTGTCGGCGCTGGACGGCGTACCGGTGTCGGTCAAAGACCTGTTTGATGTCGCAGGGGAGGCTACTGCGGCCGGGTCGCGCGTACTGGCCAGTGCGCCAGCGGCCAATGCCCATGCCGCCGTGGTGGCGCGTTTGTTGCAAGCGGGCGCGGTGGTGATGGGCAAAACCAACATGACCGAATTTGCCTATTCCGGGCTGGGGATCAATCCCCACTACGGCACGCCCGCCAATCCCTGGGATCGCAGCGCTCGTCGCATTCCCGGCGGTTCGTCCTCGGGGGCTGCGGTGGCGGTGAGCGATGGCATGTGTTTCGGCTCGATAGGGAGCGACACCGGCGGTTCGGTGCGGATCCCGGCGGCCTTCTGCGGCCTGACCGGCTATAAGCCCACCGCCAGCCGCATTAGCAGCGGCGGCCTGCTGCCACTTTCCCCTTCACTGGATTCGATAGGCGTAATTGCTCATGACGTTGCCGGGTGCCTGGCGCTGGATACGGCAATAGCCGATCGGCCGCTGCAACCGCAGCAGAAAAATTTGAGTCAGGCACGCTTTGCCGTCCCGCAAACCCTGGTGCTGGATGGCCTGGATCGGGAGGTCACCACCGCGTTTCATCTCAGCCTGCAACGTTTGACGCAGGCTGGGGCGCAAATTGAATTTATTCCCTGTCAGGAGTTCGCCGAGTTGGCGGCGATCAATGCCGACGGCGGTTTTAGCGCGCTGGAGTCCTGGCACTGGCACCGGGCTTTGATTGCCGAACATGCCGATGCTTATGACCCTCGGGTGCTGTCACGCATTCGTCGCGGCCAAACGCTGGATGAAAACAACCTGCAGCAATTACGGTCGCAGCGCGCCGATTGGCAACGGCGGGTGAGTGCCGCAGTGCAAGGATTCGATGCGTTGTTGATGCCGACGGTGCCCTTCGTTGCCCCGACCCTTGCCGATTTGGAAGCAGATGAAGAAGCCTATTTTCGTATCAATGGCGCCGTGCTGCGTAATCCTTCGGTGATCAATTTCCTCGACGGCTGCGCATTGTCACTGCCGTGCCAGCAGGCCGATGCGGCACCGGTTGGCCTGATGGTGGCCGCACTGCATTTGCATGACGAAGCGCTGCTGGGGTGGGCGCTGGCAATCGAACGTTGCCTCGCCGGCGCGTGATTTTTACTTTGAGCTAACAGGAGAGTCCCCATGACCGGTTCCCCGAACGGAATGCTGTTTGTCGCAACAGATATCGCCACGCAGGATGAGGCGGATTTCAATCAGTGGTACGACCGCGAGCACGTGGAAGAGCGAGTGCGGGTGCCTGGTTTTTTGTCGGGCACCCGTTATCAGGCGCTGCACGGCGGGCGTAAATATCTTGGCCTGTACAAAACCGAATCACTGGCCAGTTTTACCTCAGCGGCCTACCGCGCTGCGTTTACCCAGCAAACGCCCTGGTCGGTGGCGAGCCTCGATAAAATGCGTGACCCGATGCGCCGGGTGTGTGCGGTGGAGGCGGTGACCGGTCAGGGCTGCGGCAGTTACCTGGCTATCGTTAACCTCACACCGGCGCAGCCGGAGGTATTGAAAGCCAGCATCAGCCATTTGGGGGCTCTGCTGGCTGAGCAACCAGGCTTTGTGCGCAGTAGCCTGCTGTCGCCGGACGCGGAGCTCAGTTCGCCGTTGCCGAAAGAGTCGCGTGAGAATCGCCATCTGTTGCCGATGCTGCTGATCGAAAGCAGCAGCGCCGAGGCTGGCCAGCGGCTGAGCGAACTGGCCTGCCGCCAACTGAAAATCCCCGCTGCCGAAGCCCTGCATTATGCCCTTGGCTGGCAACTGACCACTCAGGAGCTGTCATCATGAGCACTTCAACCACCGAAACGCCGACCTTGAACCTGTCCGCTGACGACTCTGCCGCTCACCCACCGAAAACCGGCAGGCTGGCGGCCGCCA
This sequence comes from Serratia sp. GW822-FHT06E05, assembly GCF_058799445.1. Taxonomy (NCBI): domain Bacteria; kingdom Pseudomonadati; phylum Pseudomonadota; class Gammaproteobacteria; order Enterobacterales; family Yersiniaceae; genus Serratia; species Serratia sp. GW822-FHT06E05. Next base: position 172,246 of record NZ_JBXALM010000010.1, on the reverse strand, counting down.
GCTCTATCGGCACCGCGTTGGAATGGTACGATTTCACCGTTTACAACATCATGGCGGCGCTGATTTTCAATCACGTATTTTTCCCGTCTTTCGACCCGCTGGTGGGTACCATTCTGGCGTTTTCCACCTATGCGGTCGGTTACGTTTCCAGGCCGATTGGCGGCATCGTGTTCGGTCATCTCGGCGACGTGCTGGGGCGGCGCTTTGTGCTGGTGACGACGCTGGTGATCATGGGCGTGACTACTGCGCTGATGGGGCTGTTGCCCGGTTACGCCAGTTGGGGCATCTGGAGCCCGCTGCTGTTGGTGACGCTGCGCTTTATTCAGGGGATTGCGTTGGGAGGCGAATGGGCCGGTGCGGTACTGCTGTCGATGGAGCACGGCAAACCGCACCAGCGGGGGCGCAATGCCTCCTTTGCTCAGGTCGGTCCTTCCTGCGGCACGCTGATTGGCACCGGCCTGATCACGCTGGTGACGGTGGCGATGTCGGCAGAAGATTTCCAACAGTGGGGCTGGCGTATCCCCTTCCTGCTGAGCCTGGTGCTGGTGGTGTTTGGCCTGTGGCTGCGCCGTGGGGTAGGGGAAACGCCGGCGTTTCTGAAGCTGGAAGCCTCGAAGGACGTTACTCATGCGCCAATCCGTGAGGTCTTCACCCAGCATCGGCGTCCGCTGTTGATTGCCGGCGGTTCACGTATTGGCTCCGACGTGCTCTATGCGCTGGTGGTGGTCTTCACGCTGACCTACGTCACCACGGTGCTGAACCTGCCGCGCCCGCTGGCGCTGACTGCCACCATGCTGGGGGCGATCGGCAACGCGATTACCGTCCCCATGTTTGGCGCATTGTCGGATCGTTTTGGCCGCAGGCCGGTGTATATCGGCGGAGCGCTGGCGGCGATGGTATGGGCGTTTGTGTTCTTCATGCTGCTGGACAGCAGCCAGCCGGTGCTGATCTGCCTGGCGGTGGTGGTCGGTTTGTTGATCCATGCGGCGATGTACGGCCCGCAGGCGGCATTTATCACCGAACAGTTTCCGACAAGGGTGCGCTATGCCGGTTCGTCATTGGCCTATACGCTGGCGGGTATTATCGGCGGTGGGTTTGCGCCGCTGATTATCGCTTCGCTGTTCAAGTCCTACGACAGCACGCTGGCGATCTCGGCCTACGTGGTGGTGGCGTTGCTGATCACGTTGTGGGCGGTGATTGCCGCAAAGGAAACGGCGCACAAGCCGCTGTGAAGCTGGTGCCGGGTGAGGGATGCACCCGGCCTGCATCGAGTTACTTCAACCAGCCCTTGCGCTGGGCGTCCTGCAGGTGGTGCAGCAGGTGTTTCCACAGCTCAGGGTAAACTTCTTCAATCATCGTATTGCGTGACAACACCTGTTCCAGGCTGATGCCGTTTTCGACCCAGCTTTGGCCTTCATTATGCAGGTTCATCAGCATCGGCATGGTGCGGTCCAGCACCAGCGCAAAGCGTGCGTCAGCGCTCTCGCCATCTTCATATTCCTGCCATAAAGCGGTGAAATACTCGCGTTGAGCGTCCGGCAGCATACCAAACAGGCGCCGTGCCGCGGCAACCTCTTGATCGTGGATCGCTGCACGTGCCGCCAGATCGTATACCAGCACGTCGCCGGCATCGATCTCAACGATGTCATGCAGCAGAGCCATTTGGATCACCCGCTGAATATCTACGTCTTTACCGGCGTAAGGAGCCAGACTCATGGCGCCTACGGCAAAGTGCCAACTGTGTTCGGCGGAGTTTTCCTGGCGTTGGGTGCCCAGCACCTTGGTGCGGCGTTGCACGCTTTTCAACTTGTCGATTTCCATCAGGAACTGGATGACCTGGGTCATGGAGCCGAAATCTAACGCGGGTACAGCGGATGACATGGTGTAAACCTCAAGGTAGATGGGTTGAAGCGGATCGATTGTAGACCAGTGAGCGGGGGATTTCGATGGTTACACGCGTACACAGTTTTATTTTAGCGTACACGTGTACACTGAAATTATTCTCAGTTAAGCTGCTTTGCGGTAATTTCGAACAATGTTGAGCGTTTTGAGGGGTTGTGCTTTATGGGAAAAACGGGCGTAGTGAAAGCCGGGACTGAAAAAATCGCCGCTGCGGCCTATCCGTGGGCGGAGGAGATAGCCAACAGCATCAGCCACGGTATTGGGTTGGTTTTTGGCATTGTCGGCCTGGTATTGCTACTGGTGCAGGCGGTCGACAGCGGTGCCGATGTCACGGCCATTACCAGCTACAGTCTTTATGGCGGCAGCATGATCCTGCTGTTCCTGGCCTCCACGCTGTACCATGCGATCCCCCATCAAAAGGCCAAGCATTGGCTGAAAAAATTTGACCACTGCGCCATTTACCTTTTGATTGCCGGTACCTACACGCCGTTTCTGTTGGTGGGGTTGAACTCACCCCTGGCCAAAGGGTTGATGGCGGTTATCTGGGGCCTGGCGCTGCTGGGCGTGCTGTTCAAACTGGCGTTCGCCCACCGTTTTGAAGCACTGTCGCTGGTGACCTATCTGACCATGGGCTGGCTGTCGCTGATCGTGATCTATCAGTTGGCGACGCGTCTGGCCTTAGGCGGCGTGACGCTGCTGGCAGTCGGCGGTGTAGTTTACACCCTGGGGGTGATTTTCTACGCCTCGAAGCGATTCCGCTTTGGACACGCCATCTGGCATGGCTTCGTGCTCGGCGGCAGCCTGTGCCACTTTATGGCGATTTATCTTTACGTCTGACGTGCACCCCCGCAGCGTTAGTATCATGTTGATTAAGCGTTTCTTTTAAGTTAAAAAAGAGGCGCTTGTTTCTTTCGGGTATCCAGCAAGCCCATTTTTCTGTTTATTCCTGAGCCCGACTTTGCACCTTCGGTGTTTACGTTAATCTTTCAGGACTCATCAATATGATTATTCGCTTATCCAAAGCGCTGCTGGTGTGCGCGATTGCGCTATTTGCCACCTTGGTCGCTTTCGGCAATATTACGGATTACGGTTCCAACTTCGCCTTTGTGCGTCATTTCTTTATGATGGACACCATTTTCCCAGATGCCACCATCACCTACCGTTCCATACAGTCTCCCTGGCTGCATCATGCCGGTTACATCGGCATTATTTTCTTGGAAAGCCTAACGGCACTGCTCTGCTGGGTGGGCGGTGTGCGCCTGCTGTGTGGTCTGAAACTGCCCGCCGTGGCGTTCAACAGAAAGAAAAAACTGGCGGTGGTGGGTCTGACGCTCGGTTTTCTGACCTGGCAGGTGGGGTTTATGTCGGTGGGGGGCGAATGGTTCGGCATGTGGATGTCGAAACAATGGAACGGAGTGCCGGACGCCTTTCGGTTCTTTGTCACCATTATTCTGGTGCTGATTTACCTGGTGCAACGCGATGGGGAGTTAGACGAGTAACGGATATGTCAGCAGGGGCGCAACAGGTTGCGCCCTCAGATAAAGCCGGGGGGTACTCTAGGCTTCCAGTGAATACGGCAGCGGTTTGATCGCCAATTCGCTGGCGGCATCATCGCGCACACGCAGCTTGCTGTCGGCTTCCAGATCGTTATTCAACACCACCTGTACCCACAGCGTGCCGTCGGCAAGTTTGGCGGCGCTCAATACCGTGCCGGTACGGCGCCAGTTTTCACCCAACTGCAGTTCCAGATCCTCGGCCGGCTGCGGCACCCGTCCGGCTTTGCCTTCCAGCCAGTACAGCGCCCGCTTGTTGGCGCCGCGGAATTTGGCGCGCGCCACCATTTCCTGACCGGTGTAGCAACCTTTGCTAAAGCTGATGCCTTCCAGTGCCTGTAGATTGGTGGCCTGTGGGATCAATTGCCCGCTATTGGCGGCGTCAATGACCGGATAACCGGCTTCGATATCCAGCGTCAGCCACTGTTGGCTGTCGTTGAGTTCCGCCTGTTCGTGCAGCCTGGCGACCAGTTGTTCGGCTACCGCTGCGGTGGTAACCAACAGAAAACGTTCCGCCGGTAAAGTGAAGTGCAGCAGGGTGGTTTCACCGTCCTGCACCACCGGATGTTCTGCGTCCGGCAGGCTGTTGAAAATGCCCGTCAACGCCGCACGTGCCTGAAAACCGGCTACGCCCAGCAGCACCGCTTCGTTATCGGCGGCGATGGTGAGTTTGGAAAACACCGCATATTTTTTGATTTCAGCCAGTTGGCTGTCCAGCACGCTGCGGCGTTCCAGATAGGCAAAGCCTTCGCCACGGTGGAACAGACGCAGGTTGCTCCACATTTTGCCTTTGGCGTCGCAGTGGCCGCACAGCACGTGCTGGTCCGCCGCCAGCGCTTCGATGTCAGCGGTCACCTGGCCCTGAAGGTATTTTACCGTGTCGGGCCCGTTCAGCGTCACCAGTGCCCAATCTTCCAGCGAGATTAAGGTCAGGGGCAGATGGGAAGAGGCGGAAGGCTGACGGGGTGGAAATGGAATTTTATACGCCATAGTAAGATCCTGCTTAACGTTAGCTTACCTGAAGGTGTGTTGGCCCCATGGTAAAAGAGGCGGCGGGCTTTGCAAACTGTTATTCACGCTTGTCGCTGCAGCAGCGCTTTTTTTGACATTTAGCGCTTAATTACGTTTTAGGCAGAGAACGTCCTTCCCGGCGAGTATGTCAAATTGTTACTCTATAGGCTTGCGGCCAAAGGTTACCCTTGCAGACAGATCTTTGGCTGATGGAATTATATCGCGCCGGTGTTGCCATACAGTGTGTCGGTTGAACCCTGCGATGGCGTTGCCACGCTGAAAAGAGGTTAGTCATAACAACATGGATATTAATAACAAAGCACGTATTCACTGGGCTTGTCGCCGTGGCATGCGTGAGCTGGACATCTCGATCATGCCGTTCTTCGAATATGAGTACGATCGGTTGAATGACACAGACAAAGCGCTGTTTATCCGCCTGCTTGAGAGTGACGATCCCGATTTGTTCAACTGGCTGATGAATCATGGCGCTCCGCAGGACAGTGAACTGCAGAGAATGGTGACACTGATCCAGACGCGAAATAAAGACCGTGGCCCAGTGGCGATGTGATGTTCGTATTTCCTGGCGCACCCAGTTACTTTCGCTGTTGACGCATGGCGTTCTGATCCTGCTGATCCTGATTTCACCCTGGCCGGAAGGCTACGGGCCAATCTGGCTGGTGTTGCTGACGCTGGTGGTGTTTGAATGCATTCGTAGCCAAAAACGCATTGCGTCGCGTCAGGGGGAGTTGCGCCTGCTCGAGAACCAGCGTGTGGGCTGGCAAGGCCAGGAATGGCAGTTGGTCAAGCAACCCTGGATGCTGCGCTTCGGTATTCTGCTGACGTTGCAACCGATGCAGGGGAAAAAGCGTCGTCGCTTATGGTTGGCTTCCGACAGCATGGCCAAGGCCGAATGGCGACATTTGCGCCAACAGCTGTTGTATCCGCCGGCCAGTGATGATGAGGAACCCTGATGAAGCCGACGCTGTGGCTGGTGGAGGATGAACCCAGCATTGCCGATACGCTGATTTATACCCTCGAGAGCGAAGGCTTTCAGGTGCGCTGGTTCGAACGTGGCGAACCGGCCTTGCAAGCATTGGCGCAAGGGGCGCCCGCGTTGGCTATCCTCGATGTCGGCTTGCCGGATATCAACGGATTTGAACTGTGTCGCCGTCTGCTGTCGCAGGCGGCGGATTTGCCCGTTCTTTTTCTTACGGCTCGCAGCGACGAGCTCGATCGCCTGATCGGGCTGGAAATCGGTGCCGACGACTACGTCGCCAAGCCTTTTTCCCCGCGAGAGGTCAGCGCCCGCGTTCGTACCATTTTACGTCGTTTGCAAAAACAACATCGCTTGCAGCAGCCCACGCTGTATAGCTTCGGCCCTTTTGGGCTGGATGAACCGGCGGCGACCATTTATTACCATCAGCAGCCGTTACCGCTGACCCGCTATGAATTCCTGCTGTTAAAAACCTTACTGCTGGCGCCCGGCAGGGTATTTTCCCGCCAACAGCTGATGGACAGCGTTTGGGCCCAGGCGGAAGAGAGTCTGGACCGCACTGTCGACACCCATATCAAAACCTTGCGCGCCAAGCTACGTCAGATAGATCCGGGCGAACCGCCCATTCATACGCATCGTGGCCTGGGCTATAGCGTGAGCCGCCAACCATGAGAATAGGCCTGCGCCTGCTGCTGGGGTATTTCCTGATTGTGGCGGTCGCGGGCTATTTCGTGCTGAGCATTTTCGTGCAGGAAGTGAAGCCTGGTGTGCGGCGCGCAACCGAAGGCACGCTGGTGGATACCGCCAACCTGCTGGCGCAAATCGCGCGTCTGGACATGCAGCGTACTGACGTCGCACACGGCCAGTTGGCGCAGGCTTTCGCCCAACTCAATCAACGGCCCATTGGCGCCAATATTGCCGGTATTCGCAAAGATCGCAGTGAATATCATGTCTATCTTACCGATCGGCAGGGTAAGGTCATTTTTGACTCTAGCGGCAGGGCATTGGGTCAGGATTATTCTCGCTGGAATGACGTGTATCTGACGCTGCGCGGCCAGTATGGCGCCCGCAGTACGCGAAGTGATCCACAGGATGAAAACAGCTCGGTGATGTATGTCGCCGCGCCGGTGCTGGAGCAAGGCAAGATAATCGGCGTGCTTAGCGTCGGAAAACCCAACAGCACCATGGCGCCGGTGATCAAACGCAGCGAACGCCGCATTCTTTGGGCAGGGGCACTGCTGCTGGGCATTGCATTGCTGATTGGTCTGGGTTTTGTCTGGTGGATTAACCGGTCGATTGGTCGATTGGTGCGTTACGCCGATGGCGTCGCGCAAGGTGAAAGCGTGCCGCTGCCAAAAATGGGCGGCCATGAGCTGACGCAACTGGCGCAGGCGCTCGAAAGCATGCGGGTGAAGCTGGAGGGCAAAGCCTACATCGAACAGTATGTGCACACTCTGACCCACGAGTTAAAAAGCCCCTTGGCGGCGATCCGCGGCGCAGCGGAGCTGTTGCAGGAGTTCCCACCCCCGGCTACCGCTCAGCGCTTTCTGACCAATATCGAACAACAGAGTACGCGCATCCAGCAACTGGTGGACAAGCTGCTGGTTCAGGCGCGGCTGGAAAGCCGCCCCGGGCTGGAACCGGCGCCGATCGCGATGGCGGCGTTGGTGCGTCAGGCGGTAGCCGGCAAGGAAGCGCAGGCGGTACGGCGCGGTATTTTATTGCAGGTAGACGCTCTAGAAGAGATCACCCTGACCGGTGATGGGTTACTGATCGGCCAGGCATTAACCAATCTGCTCGACAATGCGTTGGATTTCACCCCCGCGGGCGGCACGATCAACGTGCGTGGCGAACGCGATGAAGGCCATTACCGGATCACCGTCAGCGACGACGGCAGCGGTATCCCGGATTACGCGTTGGACAAAGTGTTCGAGCGTTTCTATTCGCTGGCCCGGGCCGACAAGCCGAAAAGCAGCGGCCTGGGCCTGAGCTTTGTACAGGAAGTGGCGCGTTTGCACCGGGGATCTATCCGGTTGCACAATCGCCAACCGCACGGCGTGGCGGCTATTTTCACCTTATCTCTCTGACTTCACCTTCCCTCTCTGACTTCACCTTCCCTTCACATAACCACATCCTGCTTTCACCGAAGGCCATTATCGTGGCGCCATTACCTACAAGGAGCGCGCAGCGATGATGAAATCGGTACTGTTTTGGAAAATAGCCACTCTGCTGGGATTGATGATTTTGATGATTATCCCGGTGACGCAGTTAATGAATGTGATTGAAGAGCGCAGCGGCTACCGCCAGAGCGTGGTGGGGCAGGTAAGTGAAAGCACCAGCCGCGCACAGCGTATTTTGGGGCCGTTGATTGTCATTCCTTACACCGAAAGGGAAGAAAAGACCGACGATAAGGGGCAGAAAGTGGTGCAAATGGTCAGACATCATCGCTATCTGCTGCCGGAAAACCTGCAGGTGAACGGCAAGCCGAACGTGGAAGTGCGCAAGCTGGGGATTTACCAAACGCAGGTGTACCAGGGGCCGCTGAAGTTTCAGGTGAAGTTCGGTCAGCCGGATCTGAGTGACCTGCAACGCAGCAATGTCGTGATTGGCCAACCTTTCCTGTTGGTCTCGTTGAGTGATTCACGTGGTATCAAAAGCATCTCGCCGCTTATCAGCGCGCAGTCGCAGACGACCTTCGAGCCGGGCACTCAGGTAAACGTGTTGCCGCAGGGGATCCATGCTCCGCTAACATTGGCTTCGCTGCAGAAAACCGGATTGGATGCCGATTTCACCCTTACACTGGCGGGAACCAGCAGCCTGTCATTGGTGCCGCTTGGGCGCAGCAGCGAATTGACGCTGCAGAGCAACTGGCCACATCCGAACTTCCTCGGCAACTTCTTGCCAGACGAGCGCAAAGTGACCGAGAAAGGCTTTAGCGCTCGCTGGCGCAGCACCTGGTTCGCTAACAATATCAACAGTGCTTTTCACTACGATGACGGGATCCTCGACGAAGACAAACTGCCGGCTTTTAGCACCAGCCTGATCGAGCCGGTAGATCACTATCAACTGACCGAACGCGCGGTGAAATACGCAGTGCTGTTTATCGGCCTGACGTTTATGGCGTTCTTCCTGTTCGAAACCCTGACCGGGCTGCGGGTGCATCCGATTCAATATCTGTTGGTCGGTGCGGCGCTGGTGCTGTTCTACCTGATCCTGCTGGCGTTCTCTGAACATTTCGGTTTCGCCACTGCCTATCTGCTGGCCAGTCTCGCCTGCAGTGGACTGATCGCCTTTTATCTCAGTGCGGTTCTGCGCGGCCGGTTGCGCGGTACGCTGTTCGCCGCCAGCCTGCTGATGCTGTATGGCGTGCTGTACCTGCTGTTGCAGTCGGAAGATAACGCATTGGTGCTGGGCGCGGGGCTGCTGTTTGCGATTTTGGCGGGGATTATGCTGCTGACGCGCAAGCTGGACTGGTATCAGGTGGCCGACCCGGCACGTTTAAGCGGCGAGACGCCAGCAGGAGAAGAGGAAAACCGCTTCCGGTTGTGGAAATAGGCAAGCAATTGGGCGCGGCAACCGCGCCCAAAGGCATTACAGCAGGGGTTCCATTTCCAATAGGATCTGTTCGCACCACTGCTGCATGCGGTCTTCACTCATGTCGTATTGGTTCACATCATCCAGCGCCAGGCCGACAAAGTGTTTGCCGTCGGCGCTCAGCGGTTTAGGGCTGGTGAACTCAAAGCCGTCGATGGGCCAGAAGCCAATAAACTGTACGCCGAGCGGGGCGATATGATCGTGCAGCATGCCGAGTGCATCGAGGAACCATTCGCCGTAACCGAGTTGATCGCCCATGCCATACATGGCAACGATTTTCCCTTTTAAATCCAGCGTGGTCAACTGCGGCCAAATTGCTTCCCAGTCTTCCTGCAGCTCACCGAAGTCCCAGGTGGGGATGCCGAGGATCAGGATGGAGTACTCTTCCATCAGCTTGGGAGAGACGTCTTTCAGGTTGTGCAGGTCGACCAGGTCTTCACCCAGAATCTCACGGATTTTTTCTGCCGCCATCTCGGTGTAGCAGGTGCTGGAGCCGTAAAACAGACCAATCTTCATGTGTAAACCGTTTATATTGCCGTAGGTAGAATTGCGTCGAGTATACCCGATTTGTACCGGTTTAAGGCATAATGCCTGTGGCATAAACGTAACAAAGAGAGGACCGCGTGCAACAGCAAGATCATGCGTTGATTGAGCAATTCCTGGATGCGCTGTGGCTCGAACGCAATCTGGCAGAGAATACGCTGGCCTCTTACCGGCTGGATCTGCAGGCGCTGGTCGCCTGGCTGAACCAACAAAACATTTCGCTGGTAAAGGCGCAGGCGCTGGATCTGCAGGCGTTTCTCGCCGAACGGGTGGAGGGCGGCTACAAAGCTACCAGCTCCGCGCGTTTGCTGAGCGCGATGCGCCGCCTGTTCCAATATTTGTACCGTGAAAATATGCGCACCGACGATCCCACCGCGCTGCTTGCCTCACCTAAGCTGCCGCAGCGGCTGCCGAAAGATCTCAGCGAAGCGCAGGTCGATGCGTTGCTGCAGGCCCCCTGTGTCGATCAGCCCCTGGAACTGCGTGATAAGGCGATGCTGGAAGTGTTGTACGCCACCGGGTTGCGGGTCTCCGAACTGGTCGGGTTGACCATCAGTGACGTCAGTCTGCGCCAGGGCGTGGTGCGGGTGATAGGTAAAGGCAACAAGGAACGGCTGGTGCCGCTGGGTGAAGAGGCGGTGTACTGGATCGAAAATTATCTGGAACACGGCCGCCCGTGGATGGTCAACGGCCAGGCGCTGGACGTGTTGTTCCCCAGCAATCGTTGCCAGCAAATGACCCGACAGACGTTCTGGCATCGTATCAAACACTATGCGATCCTAGCGGGCATAGACAGCGAGAGGCTGTCGCCGCACGTGTTGCGTCACGCATTTGCCACCCATTTGCTGAACCATGGGGCGGATCTTCGTGTCGTACAGATGTTGCTGGGACATAGCGATCTCTCGACCACGCAAATTTATACGCATGTAGCGACCGAAAGACTTAAACAGCTACATCAACAGCACCACCCGCGTGCCTGACACGCCGGGTTCAAAAGGATTGGAAGAATGAAGAAAGGTTTAATGCTGCTCTCTCTGCTGGTGGCTTCTGTAACCGGCGCGGCCCATGCCGACGATGCGGCAATTCAAAAAGCGCTTGGCAGCCTGGGCATTCAGCAGGCGGACGTGCAGCCTTCACCGGTGAACGGCCTGAAAACTGTGCTGACCGATAACGGCGTTCTGTACGTGAGCGAAGACGGCAAACACATTCTGCAAGGCCCGCTGTACGACGTCAGTGGCAAAGAGCCGATCAACGTCACCAATCAACTGCTGACCGGCAAATTGGAAGCGCTGAAAGATCAGATGATCGTTTATAAAGCGCCGAAGCAAAAGCACGTGATCACCGTGTTTACCGATATCACCTGCGGCTATTGCCACAAGCTTCACGAGCAGATGAAAGAGTATAACGATCTGGGCATTACCGTCCGCTATCTGGCGTTCCCGCGTCAGGGGTTGAATTCCCAGGCCGAAAAAGACATGCAGTCCATCTGGTGTACCGCTGATAAAGCCAAAGCTTTCGACCAGGCAATGAAAGGCGACGCAGTATCCCCGGCAACCTGTAAAACCGACATCAGCAAACACTACGCGCTCGGCGTGCAGTTCGGCATTCAGGGTACCCCGGCGATCATTTTGGAAAACGGCATGATGATCCCAGGTTATCAGGGACCGAAAGAGATGGCCGCCATGCTGGACGCACATCAGACCGCAACTAAAACCGGTGGTTAATCGCCGGTGAGCATCAAAACACAGCTTCGCCGCCGTGAAACGGCGGACGGCAGCCATTTGCCTGCCAGCCTGCATCCGCTGCTGCGCCGTTTATACGCGCTGCGCGGCGTGAAGGCGGAGCAGGAGCTGGAGCGCAGCGTCAAAGGCATGCTGCCCTGGCAGCAGTTGGACGGCATTGATACCGCCGTGGGGATCCTGCAACAGGCATTGGCCGATCATCGTCGCATCATGGTGGTGGGGGATTTCGACGCTGATGGCGCCACCAGTACCGCCCTGACGGTGCTGGCGCTGCGCAGTATGGGTGGCAGTGCCGTCGACTATCTGGTGCCCAATCGCTTTGAGGACGGCTACGGCCTGAGCCCCGAAGTGGTGGAGCAAGCGGCGACGCGCGGTGCCGAGCTGATCCTGACCGTGGATAACGGCATCTCTTCCCACGCGGGCGTCGATGTGGCGCACGCTAAAGGTATACAGGTGCTGGTGACCGACCACCACCTGCCGGGAGAAACCCTGCCGGCAGCGGAGGCGATCGTCAACCCGAACCTACGCGGCTGCGAGTTTCCGTCCAAATCCCTGGCTGGCGTCGGGGTGGCTTTCTACCTGATGCTGGCGCTGCGTGCCCGGCTGCGGGACAGCGGCTGGTTTGAACAACGGGCGCTGGCGATGCCAAATCTGGCCGAACTGTTGGATCTGGTGGCGCTAGGTACGGTTGCCGACGTGGTACCGCTCGACGCCAACAACCGTATTTTGGTGTATCAGGGCCTGAACCGTATTCGCGCCGGCAAGTGCAGACCGGGCATTCGTGCGCTGCTGGAAGTGGCTAACCGCGACGCGCGTCAGCTGGCGGCCAACGATCTTGGTTTTGCATTGGGCCCACGCCTCAATGCTGCCGGGCGACTGGACGATATGTCGATTGGCGTGGCGCTGCTGCTGAGCGACGATATTGCACAGGCACGTATGCTGGCGAACGATCTGGATGCGCTTAACCTGACGCGGCGCGAGATTGAGCAAGGCATGCAGGTTGAAGCCTTGCAGCTGTGCGACCAACTGGAACGCAGCAGCACCGCCTTGCCGTACGGGCTGGCGATGTACCATCCGGAATGGCATCAGGGCGTGGTGGGGATTTTGGCTTCACGCATCAAGGAACGCTTCCATCGCCCGGTGATCGCGTTCGCGCCGGCGGGCGAGGGCATTTTGAAAGGCTCCGGCCGTTCGATAGCCGGTCTGCACATGCGCGATGCGCTGGAACGGCTGGATACGCTCAATCCTGGGCTAATGATGAAGTTCGGTGGCCACGCCATGGCGGCCGGACTGTCGTTGGAAGAGGCCAAATTCGACGAGTTCCGCCAGCGCTTTGGCGATCTGGTCGGAGAATGGCTCGATCCGGCGATGCTGGAAGGGGTTATCTGGTCTGACGGTGAACTGGCCTTGCAAGAGCTTTCGCTGGAAACCGCCGAGCTGTTGCGTGAGGGCGGCCCCTGGGGGCAGGCTTTCCCCGAGCCGACCTTTGACGGCAAGTTTCGCATTTTGCAACAGCGGCTGGTGGGTGAAAAACACCTGAAGCTGATGGTCGAGCCGCTCGGTGGCGGACCGCTGCTTGACGGTATCGCCTTCAACGTGGATACCACGCTGTGGCCAGACAGCAGCGTGCGTGAGGTCGAACTGGCTTACAAACTCGACGTCAATGAGTTTCGCGGCAACCGCAACGTGCAGCTGTTGATTCAGCATCTCTGGCCGCGTTGATTCGCACTTCCCTTTAGCCGGGGTTAGCCTGCCTTGCCCCGGCCACATTTCTTGCCCACAAAAACTGAGCAACTCGCTATAAACTGACGCCTGGATCCGATAGAATTACCGGTTCTAATGGCATTTCGCCATCGACGACATCTAACGAAAAAGAACGCTAAAAACCATGTTTGAAATTAATCCGGTAAAAAACCGTATTCAGGACCTGTCCGAGCGGACTGCCGTTCTTAGGGGGTATCTTTGACTATGATGCCAAGAAAGAACGCCTAGAAGAAGTCAACGCGGAGCTGGAACAGCCTGACGTCTGGAACGAACCCGAGCGCGCACAGGCGCTGGGTAAAGAGCGCGCGGCGCTCGAAGCCATCGTTGAAACCATCGACCAACTGGAGCAAGGTGGCGAAGATGTCACCGGCCTGCTGGAATTGGCGGTGGAAGCCGACGATGAAGAAACCTTTAACGAAGCCGTCATTGAGCTTGATCAACTGTCTGCCAAGCTGGAGCAACTAGAATTTCGTCGTATGTTCTCTGGTGAATACGACAGTGCTGATTGCTACCTGGACATCCAGGCAGGCTCCGGCGGTACCGAAGCGCAAGACTGGGCCAGCATGTTGCTGCGCATGTACCTGCGTTGGGCCGAAGCCAAAGGCTTTAAAACGGAAGTGATTGAAGAGTCTGACGGCGACGTCGCGGGGCTGAAATCCGCCACCATCAAGATTATCGGCGACTATGCGTTTGGCTGGTTGCGTACTGAAACCGGCGTACATCGCCTGGTACGCAAGAGCCCGTTCGATTCCGGTGGCCGTCGTCATACCTCCTTCAGTTCGGTGTTTATCTACCCGGAAGTGGAAGACGACATTGATATTGAAATCAATCCGGCGGATCTGCGTATCGACGTATATCGCGCTTCCGGTGCGGGTGGTCAGCACGTAAACAAAACTGAGTCGGCGGTGCGTATTACCCACTTGCCGACCAACATCGTAGTGCAGTGCCAGAACGACCGTTCTCAGCATAAGAACAAGGATCAAGCGTTCAAACAGCTGCGTGCCAAGCTGTATGAGTTTGAGATGCAAAAGAAAAATGCTGATAAACAGATGATGGAAGACAACAAGTCGGACATCGGTTGGGGCAGCCAAATCCGTTCATACGTGCTGGATGATTCCCGCATCAAGGATTTGCGCACTAACGTTGAAACGCGCAACACGCAGGCCGTATTAGATGGCGACCTGGATAAATTCATTGAGGCAAGTTTGAAAGCCGGGTTATAAGGAACAGAAATGTCTGAGCAACAACCACAAGGCGCCGATCAGGCGTTGGATCTCAATAACGAGTTGCAGTCACGCCGTGAGAAACTGGCTGCGCTGCGCGAGAACGGCATTGCGTTCCCGAATGATTTTCGTCGTGACAACACGTCAGACAAGCTGCATGCAGCGTACGGCGAAAAAGACAACGAAGAGCTGGAAGCGCTGGGCGTAGAAGTCACAGTGGCCGGCCGCATGATGACGCGCCGTATCATGGGTAAAGCGTCATTTGTCACGCTGCAGGACGTTGGCGGTCGTATCCAGCTGTACGTTGCGCGCGACGATCTGGCGGAAGGCGTTTACAACGAACAATTCAAGAAGTGGGACCTGGGCGATATCGTTGGCGCGCGCGGCAAGCTGTTCAAGACCAAGACCGGCGAGCTGTCCATCCACTGCACCGAACTGCGTCTGCTGACCAAGGCCCTGCGCCCGCTGCCGGACAAGTTCCATGGTCTGGCGGATCAGGAAACCCGTTACCGTCAGCGTTATCTGGATCTGATCGCCAACGACGAATCGCGCAAGACCTTCCAGGTGCGCTCTCAGATCATGGCGGCAATGCGTAACTTCATGGTGGAACGCGGCTTCATGGAAGTCGAAACTCCTATGATGCAGGTGATCCCTGGCGGTGCTTCCGCACGTCCGTTTGTGACACACCACAATGCGCTGGACATCGATATGTACCTGCGTATCGCGCCAGAGCTGTACCTGAAGCGTCTGGTCGTCGGCGGTTTCGAGCGTGTGTTCGAGATCAACCGTAACTTCCGTAACGAAGGCGTTTCTCCGCGTCATAACCCAGAGTTCACCATGATGGAACTCTACATGGCTTACGCGGATTACAAAGATCTGATCGAACTGACCGAATCCCTGTTCCGTACCCTGACCCAGAAAGTGCTGGGTAACACTCAGGTACAGTACGGTGATGAAGTGTTCGACTTCGGTAAGCCGTTTGAAAAGCTGACCATGACCGAAGCGATCAAAAAATACCGTCCGGAAACCGATCTGGCCGATCTGGCTGACATGGGCAAAGCGGTGGCTATCGCCGAATCCATTGGCATCAAGGTTGAGAAGAGCTGGGGCCTGGGCCGCGTAGTGACCGAGATCTTCGAAGAAGTGGCGGAAAGCCATCTGATTCAACCGACCTTCATTACTGAATACCCGGCGGAAGTATCCCCGCTGGCACGTCGTAATGATAACAACCCGGAAATCACCGACCGCTTCGAGTTCTTTATCGGCGGCCGTGAAATCGGTAACGGCTTCTCCGAGCTGAATGACGCAGAAGACCAGGCGCAGCGTTTCGCTGACCAGGCTAATGCGAAAGACGCCGGCGATGATGAAGCCATGTTCTACGACGAAGACTACGTCACTGCGCTGGAGCACGGTTTACCGCCAACTGCAGGCCTGGGTATCGGTATCGACCGTATGGTAATGCTGTTCACCAACAGCCACACCATCCGTGACGTGATCCTGTTCCCGGCCATGCGCCCGCAGAAATAACGTTTCGTAGAGTAAATATCAACCGGTGCAGGTAACTGCGCCGGTTTTTTTTGCCTGTGGGGCAGGATAAGAAGCCCATGGCTGCTAACTGCTTAAAACATCAGCAGTTACATGCTATCTCCGCTTGCCCGGCAGGGATAACCGGTTATAATGACTGCCGCACACCGATGCGGGTGTAGTTCAATGGTAGAACGGCAGCTTCCCAAGCTGCATACGAGGGTTCGATTCCCTTCACCCGCTCCAAACACTTCTGGTCACCTCTTCAGCGATTCCAAATTCAAACTTGCCAACTTTCTACGTGATAGTATTCTTTTCCGGAAAAATTTTTTCACTTCCTGCTGGATGATTTGAAAATTGAATTTGGCCGAAGCGTTTACACCGATAAGTGAAATCGCATTTATGCGAATATGCCAGCCTCTTCCCACGTATTTTGTGTTTTTCCTTAAGCGACATTATACGTAGCTTTGATGCTTGTCGGGTGCCGTTCCGACGGGTTTAAGCTCGGTTCGCTGTGCCAGGCCACCATTGTTGTACCTTAAACCCGTCGGTTCATCTATGCCATCGTGCTGAGTGATATTAGGCGGCAGGCTATCATCCAGCGTAGAGAACATAAGCACCAGGATATGGGAAACGTAACAGAGCGATGGCTAAAAGTAATTTCATAGTAATACAATGTTGAGGTTTTATATTTTTTAATACTTAAAAGAGGGCTATTTCTCAATATCTCATTTTTTTCATAGGTGTACAGCTAGCGTAAGCTAAGAACGACTCGACGAGTTTATGTCGCAAGCATAGTGTTTTTGGCCTCATAGGCTAAAAAAAAAGAAAAATCAGAATTAAATCCTGTAAGTTTGACTATTGAGTGTTTATTTTCTCCTGGAGCAATTAATTGTATTACAGGTTTGATGTTTTTAATCGTATTTAGCTATGTGCATTGGTTTCATTTTTAACTTTGTAAATGTTTTGCCATACTCTGTTTCATATAGGAATGGCGAAAATATTCGCTGCTTCACTTAAGGAAAAGGAGCAATATCAGAATGAAAAAAATGCATATAACTGCCTGTGCGTTGGCCGTGTTGACTATTACATCTTTGCCCTCCCAGGCAAAAGACATAGAGGTAAAGGTTGCTGGTACTATTAGCCCATCGGGCTGTACACCAACGCTGTCTGGTAATAGTGCTATTGATTATGGAGTTATCAAATCTGATTCTTTGACGTTGGACGCTTACACTACGTTAGAGCAAAAATTTTTGGAGTTAACCATTACTTGCGATGCACCGGTGAAGTTGGCGCTGGAGGCAAAAAATGGACGACCCAATACGCTGGCTGGCGTTGCTACTGAAGATGCGATATCTGGTGCCGCTCTCTCTCCAGCAGCTTCAGCGCTCAGTACTGCAACAGCAGTTGTTGGACTTGGGGTCAGTGGTTCAGCACGTATAGGAGGTTACGCGCTCATGGCCGCGGCTGTGACTTTTAAAACCGATGGTACTGACGCTCAACTCATCACCCGCGAGGGTAATTCCGGAGAATGGAAAGAATACTATGGTATAGCGGAAAGTGATAACTTCTATAGCATTGGTGTTAAACGTCAGCTTTCGTGGAAGAACGGGAGTATTAAAGAACCTGCCGCCTTCCAAAAACTCACCGGTAAAGTAAAGGTGCAAGCCTATATCAATAAAGCTTCTGAATTGGATCTGACTAAACCGGTCATCTTGGACGGTTTGACCACCCTTGAACTGGTTTATCTGTAAGCCATATTTTTCGATTTAGTATTGGTTTGCGGTGGGGGATATTTCATCAGGCTGATTATAAGCGATGTTTCGCTTGAGGTTTGAAGAGTTTAAGACTGGTTCGCTGGCGTTGAATGAAAAACCATTGGTAGGTGTGCCACTCCAGGGTAAGTGGCACTAAAGACCAGTAATAACCGTCGAATATTGTCGCGTATACTCGTGACGTTCCATACTGCCCTATACCCGATATTCTGGCCAAAGCGCTTCAGATTACGTACAACCATCGCTAGCTTGAAGTGCCGATCGGCAGTATAAACCTCTTCCTCGATAAGAAACCCATTGCACTCCTTTCGTTGGAGCCACAGGGCGTATTCGTATAGAGTCATAGGAAGCTCAGTTTTTACCTCGGGGATTCGCCGACTGTCATAAAGTGTTCATAGGATGACTTGCCAGATATCACTTTATCAAATAAATGCCCGTACTTGAAAAATACGGGCTACTTTCTATGCTGTTTATTTTAATATTTTTAGTGACTCTAAAAACTCAAACCTGCCAACCTTCTACGTGACAATATTCTTTTACGGACAAATTTTTTCACTTCCTGCTGGATGATTTGAAAATCGAATTTGGCCGAAGCGCTTTCAACCGATATATCGCAATAGCATTTATGTGAATCTGCCAGGCTCTTACTGAGTATCTTATTCTCTCCCCGTCTGATTATGAACTCAGCTTGCTCTGGCAGGGTATCGTTGTCGGTTAACAGCAGTTGATGCTTTCCGCCTTTTGGCTCTCCTGTGTCTTCGCTCGGAGGAGTATGAGGCGATGGGCGGTCATCTTGAGTAGAGTTCAACACCGCAGGAATAGCAGACACGTTAATCATTTTCAAAAGTGAAGGCAGCAGCGCCAGTAATAATAGTAACATGCTGATTGAACCAAGCAGGGTTGCGCGGTTTAGCATCACTTTTTGCTTTCCTTCAACTTGCTTTGACCTGCCTTCTGCTGCGTTGCTGTTGAGTTGACTATTATCCGTTTACTTTTAATTGAACAATCAGAAAAACCGATAGGTGACGTTGTTAACTGCATAGAGAAAAATGCATTTATTTCCATGTTTGGTCTATTATTTGAGCAAAGACGTTTGAAAATAATCATGAATTTTCCTGTTCTTGAGTTACATCAGAACATGCCGCCCCACATCCTTTAAACCGCCACAAAGCAGCCAAAAATGCAGCTCGGCATTGCGTTTAAAATTCAGCTTTCGCATCGCGTTACGTTTATGCTGGCTGATGGTTTTTTCGCTCAGATTCAGTTTCCGTGAAATCAAAATGTTGGGTAGTCCTAAAGAGAGATAATGAATGACTTCATACTCTCTGGTAGAGAACCTGGCGAATCGGGAGGCATAACCAAAATCGCAGCGATTTCTTTTATTTTGAATGACATTGGCTAATATGACGCGGTCGAAGGTTTCTAATAAAGTCGCTACACTTTTGTTGCGAGAGATATGAGTGAATTTCTTCCGTCCACTTGAGTGGGAAGCTGGTGCTGCTATTCGTTCATCATCGATCAAGAAAACCAGCGGGCAGCAAGCTTTTGCCTGTGAATACAGATAATGAGGCAGAGTGCTTTCGCTTGGGTTGGCCGCCAGGAAGATGACGTCTGCCATTCTGTATTCGAAGGCATTTTCAGTAAAACGCACATTCACATTCTTTGATCGAAAATAGCTCTCTAACGCCAATTTGATGCCATGTGTGAAGTAGCGATTTTTATCTGATAAAAATACGGTTATAGATTCTCTGAACATAAGCTTCCCTAGCAGTAAATGTTATTTTCCATATCAGCACGTATTAGGGTTATCATTGGCTAGCAGGGGGGGGGGGTGATAGCTATCAATGATAAGTCTGAATTATGCTTTGTTTGACGATTATATCGCTAGTTATGTTTGGTTTGACTATGTATTTTAATTCTAATAAAAAAACGGAGGTTTTATCCTTTTTAGGATTATGTGATGGACATTAAGTTCGTAAAGGATTTTCTTGTAATACAAGGTTGGAGTTTTGTTCGTTGGTTTGCATTTGACTTCTTGTTGTTATTTTGTTGTTTTTTATCTCTTGGTTTCGGTGGTTATTATTGATTTCATGAAGAATCACTCCCTTTCTTTACTGAGTTAGCATATGGATTATCTTTTGAAAGGCTTTCGTGACAGCCCTTGCCTGCTGAATTGGTGCAGGTCAATTTTCTGAGTAAGACGCATTGCTCGCAGGATCAAAACCGCCATAAGTCATATGAATAACAAATAGGCGTAAGGCGAATCTTCAGTATCTGACACTTTTCACGTTCACGCCGCTGTGGTGAGTCCAGGACGGCTCTGTGATTTTATGTCGCAAGCACGATGATTCTGGTCTCATAGACTGAAAAGTAAAAAAAATCAGAATTAAATCCCATGAAAATGGCTGTTTTATGTTTTTTTTCATTAGGAACAATTGATTGTATTACAAGATTGATGTTTTCAATCGTATTTGATTTTGTGTGTTGGTTTCGTTTTTAACTTTGTAAATATCTTGTCATACTCTGCCTCAAATGGGACTGGCGAAAATATCCGCTATTTTACTTAGGGAAAAGGAGCAATATCCGAATGAAAAAAATGCAAATAACCGCTTGTGCGTTGGCCGTGTTGACAATCACATCTTTGCCTTCGTTGGCAAAAGATATAGAAGTAAAGGTTACCGGTAGCGTTACGCCATCCGGCTGTACTCCTACGTTGACCAGTGATGGTACCGTTGATTATGGCATTATCAAATCTGATTCTTTGACGTTGGATGCTTACACTACGTTAGAACGAAAGAATTTGGATTTAACCATTGCTTGCGATGCACCGGTGAAGTTGGCGCTGGAGACGAAAAATGGTCGTCCGAATACGCTGGCTGGCGTTGATACTGAAGATGCGGTATCAGGTGCAGGTCTTTCTCCCGTAAGTGGTTTAGTGAGTGGAGCAACTGCAGTGGTGGGGCTTGGGCTCAGTAACTCAGCACGTATCGGGGGATACGCGATCAGCGCCACGGGGCTTAAAGCCGACGGTAGCGTTACTCCATTCATCACACGAGGAGGGAGTACAGGGAAGTGGACGGGTGAAGATAGTAGCCTCTATAGCGTTGGTGTTAAACGTCAGCTTTCTTGGATGCAGGGCATGGTCCAAGAGCCTGCGGCCTTCAAAAACTTAACCATAAACTTAACGGTGCAAGCCTATATCAATAAAGCTTCTGAATTGGATCTGACCAAACCGGTTATTTTGGATGGCTTAAGCACCATCGAGCTGGTGTACCTATAAGGTATATTTTCAACTCGATATTGGTT
Organism: Serratia sp. GW822-FHT06E05; assembly: GCF_058799445.1. Classification (NCBI taxonomy): domain Bacteria; kingdom Pseudomonadati; phylum Pseudomonadota; class Gammaproteobacteria; order Enterobacterales; family Yersiniaceae; genus Serratia; species Serratia sp. GW822-FHT06E05. The sequence continues at coordinate 151,315 of NZ_JBXALM010000010.1, read as the reverse complement.
TCCTGAAAAGGATATTTCAGTGGGTTGATTGTTAGTGATGCTTCCATATGGGGTTTTAATTTCAATTCCTTATTGAGTTAATTTTCTTGTGTATATTGACTTTATAATGATTGATGGCGGCGATTATTAATTTATTGGCCTGCAATACATATTTTCGATATGAAGAAAGGAATCATTTTATGATGAATAAGACAAAATTAAATCTCTGTGTGTTGGCCGTATTGGCAGCCACTTCTCTGCCAGTTCTCGCCGCAAGTATAGATGTAAAGGTCATAGGGACTATTACGCCTGCGGCCTGTACGCCAATGGTCTCCGGTGGGGGCACTATTGATTACGGCACAATTAAAGCAGGGTCGCTGTCGCTGGACGAATTTACTGCTTTGGATGAGAAGCAGTTGGATCTTTCCATCAGTTGTGCAGCCCCAGCGAAAGTGGCTCTGAAAGCCACTAATAACCGTCCAAATACCGTGGCGGGGGCGACTACCGATGGGGCCGGTGGCGCCAGTCTGGTTAATATCTTTGGCAAAAGTAATGTGCCTATTGTGGGGTTGGGGCTTGATGGTACCCATCGTATCGGGGGATATGTCATCAAAATCGAAGATAGCAGCGTGATTGTAGATAGCAAGAATGTTGACAGTATCTATAAGAACGTTGGCGAAGCCTCTTGGACAAAAGGCGGCGAGGGTGTTTTATATAATGACACTGCCGTTCGTCAGGTATCTTGGGCTACCAGTGGTGCCTCCGAACCTGTCGCCTTCCAAAAACTCACCGGTAAAGTAACGGTACGAGCCTATATCAATAAAGCTTCCGATTTGGACCTGACCAAACCTGTGCAGTTAAACGGGTCGTCCACTATCGAGCTTGTTTACCTTTAACTCCTTTTAGCCGGGCGTGTGCGCTCGGCCATTGCCCCGCCCTCCGACGGGGCCTTTTTGCCCCTTTGGCCGCTGTATCGGATGTACCCTCAGCAACGGCCCTTTTTAATACGAATGGTGAAAATAATGACCCTTTCTTCCCTGTTTAATATTGGGGCGGTTTCCTTGCTGCTATTTTCTGCCAGCAGCCATGCAACCGGTATGGTGCCTGAGACTTCAGTAGTGGTGGTCGAACAAGATGATGGCGAAGGTGCAATTAACATTAAAAATACCGATGGCTTTCCGGTATTGCTGTTGACCACGCTGGAAAATATCAAAGATGATCCTGAAACCCTGGTGAGTGTTACCCCGCCAGCGGCGCGCGTTGAGCCAGGTAAAACCCAGCGCGTACGTTTTATTCTGACCAACAAAACGCCGCTGACAACTGAACGTCTGACACGCGTCATTTTTGAAGGTGTGCCGCCGCAGCAAAAAGGTAAAAATGAAGTACGCATGACAGTGCGTCAAAACCTGCCGGTTATTATCCGTCCAACAGGATTGGAAAGAGACCCTGCCCCCTGGAAGCGACTGGTCTGGAAGCAAAGTGGCAACAGCTTAATGGTTAATAATCCATCGCCTTACGTAGTGCGGCTGGGCCAGGGAGTGACAACGCTACCGGATAATACCCACTGGATGCTGCCTAACAGTTATGTTTTACCAGGCCAAACGTTCACGCTTACACCTGACGGTGGCAAGAAAGCTGGCGTCGGTCAGCAGGTTCGAATTTCTCCGGCCACCACTTGGGGCTATACCGTCAACAGCTATGATGCTGAATTAAGCCATTGACGGTGGGGCTGATGCGACACGACGATCACGTTAACGTATGGCCAACACTTTCAGTTCTGTCATTGGCTCTGTTGGCTGCATTGGCCACGACTTCGCCTGTGTTGGCTGCTGTGCCAGATGAACGAGCGGATGATGTTGAGTTTGATCACCAGGCAATGTTGGCGCGAGGCATTGATCCTAAGCTTGCCGAGTGGTTTCGTCAGTCGCCACGTTTTTTGCCTGGTGAATCCACTGTGGCCTTGACGATTAATGGCAACGCCCGGGGTAAGGTTAAAGTTCGTTTTGATCAGAGCGGAAAGTTGTGTGCCGATGAGGCCTTTCAGAAAGAGGCCGGCCTGATATCACCACCTGGTTACAGTAAGAAAATCGCCTGTTTTGATCTGAAAACTGCCTGGCCTCAAACCGAAGTGAACCTTGAACCGGGCGAGGCTAGGGTTGATGTGGTGTTACCTCCAGAAGCAGTGATCGCTCCCGATATGGATAGAGGGAGTTGGAACCACGGCGGCTTTGCCGGCATGCTGAATTACGATGCACAGTATATGGATTCTGCCGGAGCCTCTGCGGGTACGAACTTTATGCAATTGGGGACGGAGGCCGGCTTTAATATCAGCGACTGGATTGTTCGTAGCCAACAGACTTTTTCCCGTTTCAATGGCAAAGATCAAATGCAGCATCAGGCAGCTTATGCGCAGCGCACTTTCTCGGGGATTAAAAAGGTATTTCAGGCCGGGCAGGTTAGTTTGTCCAACTCGATGTTTGGCACGGGGCAGGTGTTGGGGTTCCAGGTGTTCCCGGAGGCCGCCCTGCAAAGTAGTCGCGGTGGAGCGGGATTGGTCGAAGGTATTGCTGATAGTCAATCGGTAGTGGAAGTCCGTCAATCTGGCGTGTTGGTTTATAGCACTACCGTGCCTGCCGGGCCATTTCGCCTGCAGGGGTTCTCGTTGCTAAATACCCGTTCCGATCTGTTAGTGACGGTAACCGGCGGCAACGGTGAGAAGCGCCAGTTTTCCGTACCCGCTTCCACCCTGTTGATGAATGGGCCTGCTGTTGCTCCAGGAATGTCATTTGGCATCGGTAAGCTTGATCAGCAAGGTAGCAGCGAAGCACCGTTGATCGGTACTCTGGCTAACGGTTGGGTGCTTAATCCCTACACGGCCCTCAACGCGGGGTTGCTCGGTTCTTCACCTTATCGCGCAGCCGCCGTAGGCGTGGATAGTCAGCTGTTTAATGCTACGTTTCTTTCTATGCAAACCACTGCCGCGCAGGACGATACCCACGGCAACAAGGGGCTATCGGCTACTGCAGTGTTAAGCCATAAGCTAACTGAGCGCATTGGGGTTAGCGTCAATGCCGTTCAACAAACGTCTGGCTATCGAGATTTAAGTGATGCACTGCAAACCGATAGTTTGGATACTGCCGGTCGCAACAGAAACCAGTATGGCGGTGGCATCAGTTGGTCGCTGGCAAGCCTCGGCAACCTGTCTTTGTCTTGGGCCCGCAGCAGCACCTTTGCTGGCGATGCCACAAATTACGTACGCGGCGGTTGGAGTAAACAGTTTAATCGCGTTTACCTTGGTGCCACCCTGGATCACGATACCGGCAGCCGCAACAGCGATGCGGAAACTCGCCTGTATATCACGGTCAATATCCCATTTGGCGACAGCCGCAGCATCAGCAGCTACCTTAATAACAGCTCACGTAACGGCAGCCGCGGCGGAATGCGTTATAGCGATCGCGGCCAACAGGATGGGGGATGGAGCCTCTCCAGCGAACGTGATTTCCGCAATCGGCGCACATCCGCTACCGGCAGCATCGATAAGGTTACTCCGGTCAGCCAGCTAAGCGGCAGCATAAGCCAGGATTCGGACAACTACACGTCTTGGTCGGCACGTGCCTCGGGAGCCATTGTGGCTCACCCCCACGGCATTACGCTTTCTCCTTACCGTGTCAATGATACTTTCGGCATCGCTAAAGTTGGAGAAGAAGCCGGTGTTCGTCTGGACTCTCCAGCAGGCCCAATTTGGACTGATGGGCGCGGTTATGCTGTTCTGCCATCCCTTAGCGGATATAAGCGTTCCGCCATTCAGGTGGATACCCGCAGCCTGGCGAAAAATGTCGATATCAGCAATGCCTGGCAGGAGACTGAGGCGGCACGTGGTTCAGTGAGTTATGTCGATTTTCATGTGATACGCACTCGGCGGGTGTTAGTCGATGTTAAAGATGTCGAGAATAAACCTTTGCCTTACGGCGCTAGCGTATTTGATGCGGCTGGCAATTTTGTCACCGTAGTTGGCAACAAGGGGAGCGTATTTATTTCCGATGCGGCTGAATCCAACAAACTGGACGTGCAGGTTTCCGGTAAAACGATATGTTCATTTCCCCTTTCATTACCGGCACAGGCTGGCACCAGCGGCTTGTATGAAACTGCCGATGCAGTATGCCGCTGACAGGAAAACATGATATGAGAAAAATTTTTACGGCTCTGGTGTTGGGGTTAACAATGAGCCAGCCGGTATTTTCGGCCATTGATACCCGTATTACTGAGGCCCAATCATTCTTACCTGTGGACACGCGATGCAGTTTGTCCGCTGGCACGCCAGTAATCGACTATGGTACCCAATCGCGTTGGCAACTGCAGGACGTGGCGGGTAGCAATGCGGTGACGCCAGGCAAGCGTACGCTGATCCTCAATGTGGTGTGTCCTTATAGCCAGACGATGCGTTTGGCGCTACGCGGTGATCGTGCCGCCAATGGCGATCTACGCTACGGTGAGCAGGGCAGTGTTAATATCCGACTGCTGAACTTTCAACTGGATGGGCAGAATGTGCAGGTTGCATCATCGGCTCAGGCCGGACTGCTTGATGGCGCACCCGAATCCAGCTTGATGTTGCAACCCGGTAAGGTATTTGCTGTTGTGCAAAATGGTCAATTGGTCAAAGGGCAAAGTTTTACTGCACGCGTCGAGATTGAACCCATAATGCCGGAGAGTGCCGCCCGTATCGCTTCCCGTCAGGTAAGCGAAGCTCACCTGACGTTGGAGTTGATAGACTGATTTTCAGAAGGGTGATGTGAGCCCGTTACGGTTTTTCTGTCGCAGTAAGCAAAGGCTTGCCGGCAAAGTAGGCGCTAATATTTTCGTAAACCAGCTCCGACATTGCCTTACGGGTGCTTTCCGTGGCGCTGCCCATATGCGGGGTGATCACCACGTTATCGCGTTGCAGCAGCGTAGCTGGCACGTGCGGTTCATCGCAGAACACGTCCAGCCCCGCGCCGGCAATCAACTTATGTTCAATGGCGTTCACCAAAGCAGCCTCATCTACGACCGAGCCGCGAGCGATATTGATTAAAATCCCCGTGGGGCCGAGAGCCTGTAACACCTCGGCATTGACCAGATCGCGGCTACCGTCTCCCCCAGGAGCGCACACCACCAGGAAATCACAGTGCGCCGCCAGTGCTTGCGGCGTTGCACAGTACTCACCTGCAAAGTCCGCGTACTGAGTACGGCTGTGATAGCTTACCGACATATCAAACGCCGAAGCACGCCGGGCGATAGCCCGACCAATACGACCCAGGCCGAGAATGCCGAGCCGGCTACCGCTGACTTTGTTTGTCCAACGGTAGCTCTGGCCAGCCCAATCACCGCGTTCGATAAAGCGCTGTGCACCGACAATCTGGCGGGAGCACGCCAGCATCAGCCCAAAGGCCAAATCGGCAACGTCGTCGGTGAGTACACCCGGCGTATTGCTAATCTGAATATTACGCTTGTAGGCGGCTTGAGCATCTACACGTTCATACCCCACACCAAAAACGGCGATCAACTGCAGATTGGGATAGCGCGCCATAGTGGTGTCGTCCAACGGGGTTTCACCGTTGATTAGTAAAACACGAACCCGAGGTATCAATTCAATCTGTTGTTCTGTAGTGAGCTGGGCAGCATTAAATAATGTGAAGTGCTGGTGCAAGCGCTGAGTCAATTGCATGGGCACCGGCGCTATCTGCAAAATAACGTTTTCCATACTTTCCCCTCAATGTTCTGGCGTATCTTGGTGTATCGGCAGTTTAGCTATGTGTTTCCAACGTCCGACTTGTAAACCGATAATTCCCCCCAGTACCAGGGCGATCGCCACCATAATCAAGGCGGCATCATAGCTACTGGTCATATCTTTGATTCGACCGATAACCGGCGGTAGCGCCAGCCCAACGATATTAGCCACGGCGTTGATCAGCGCAATGGAAGCCGCTGCCGCTACGCCGGACACCGTTTCCGTCGTGACTGCCCAGAAAATGGGTATGATCGCCCAATTCAGCGCAATGGTGAAAACCAATAAAACGTAAGCTATTACCATGTTTGTGCTGTAAATTGCCGCCAACAACAACAGGCCTGAAAGGATGAGCGGTAACCCCAATGGCACAGCACGGGCGTGATGGGTGTCGGAATAGTGACCGTTAAAGTACATAAACATACAGGCGAACAAAAAGGGAACGGCGGAAAGTAGGGTAATGATGAAATTGCTTTGCTCGCTGACCACGCCTTTGATGATCAATGGCAGAAATAAACCGATGCCGATGGTGCCAAAGGCTTGCAACAACCACATCAGGCTCAGTAGCCACACTTTGCGGTTTTTGAACGCAGCTTGCCAATGATGCTCTTGCTGCGTAGGGGTTTGTTTGGCTTCTTGTGTCAGTACGCCTGCCAACCAGGCCCGCTGCTGTGGCCCCAGCCATTTGGCATCTTCCGGCTTGTTGTCCAGGTAGAAGTAAACCACGATACCCAATAATATCGCCGGCGCCCCCTCAAGCAAGAATAGCCAGCGCCAGCCAGCGATATTCAGCACATCATTCATCTGCAGAATGGCACCGGAGATTGGTAACCCAATGAGCGAAGCCAGTGCCGCACCGATATAAAACATCGACATGGCACGCGCGCGGTCGCTGCGCGGATACCAGCAGGAAAGGTAGTAAATGATCCCAGGCGTAAAGCCGGCTTCCGCCACGCCAAGCAGAAAACGCATGGTGTAGAGTTGCAGCGGTGTTTGTACCAAGCTCATTCCCATGGCAATCACCCCCCAGGTGACCATAATGCGGGCGATCCAGATTTTAGCCCCCACTCGGGTGAGAATAATATTGCTGGGGATCTCAAACAGGATATAAGAGACAAAAAATATGCCAGCCGCAATGCCATACATTTCTGCGGTTAATGCTAAATCAGCATTCATTTGTAATGCGGCGACTGAAATGTTAGCGCGATCTATATATGCGATTAAGTAAAGAATCATGATGAATGGAATAAGTCTTAGGTTCATTTTCTTTACGGTTGAAAGATGAAGGTCATTATCCATTTTATTTTGCCTGTAGTAGGGTTAAATGGCAGAGATGTTGTTTTATTCCGTTTGTGTTTATCTCTGTGTTGTTTTTATGTGTCTAAGGTTGAGTTTTACAAACGCTTTATAATAACTGGCTTGGTCATGTTATCTTTATTTTTGTTGGAATTACACCAAAATTTGTGGCGTTTTTGGTAGGTTATTTAAATAGTTATTGTATTAATTGTTGTCATTCTGTTTTTAATGTGCTGAAAATAATCGTTATTTATTTTTGTTTTCTGGGATGTCGTGACTCGTTCCACTGTTCCTGACAACCTCTCCAGTATGGGCTGCCTGTTAGCGCATGCTATCACGTAAAATCACTTGGGTTAATCGGCAATGTGTTATGTTAATGATCAATATAATCATGTCATGAATAAGCTAAAATTCTTTCTTGAAAAACTAATTAGAAGAAACACCTGTCAATGAAAACCACAAACTGCAGCATATCTGAAACGTTGATCAGCGTATTATCTCGCCGAATCATGGATGGTGACTGGAGCGCCGGTGATTCTCTGCCTGGCGAAAATGATTTGGCGCTACAATACGCCGTTTCCCGCACCACGGTACGAAATGCGCTGCAAGTATTAGCGGCCAAAGGACTGATTAATATTCAGGCGAAGAAACGCAGTACGGTGAACCCGCAGGATCGGTGGAGCTTTCTGGATGTTGACGTCATGTCTTGGCTGGATGAAAAAGGGTTCGACCACTCATTGATGGAACAGCTGTTAGTTACGCGTTTGATATTTGAACCTAACATTGCCGCGTTAGCCGCCCTCCATGCCACGGAGGAGGACATCATCCGTTTGAATGACGCCTGTAACATCATGGGGCAGGGCCAAAAACTGGGTAAAAAACACCTGTTTGAGAAAGGCGACCTCGCTTTTCATTTGGCATTGCTGGATGCCAGCCACAATGCTTTTATGCGCTCATTAGGGAATGCTTTGGCCACTGCCATGTCATTTTCATTTAAACAAACGTTGGAAGCCGACGTGCGCTTAACCAAAGAAGCGGTGCATGAACATCGTGAACTCTTGGTGGCGGTACAGAACAAGGATCCGCAGGCTGCCCGCTGGCGCATGCGGTTGATCCTCGAACATGCAGCTCAAAAAAGCCCGTGGCAAAACTATCAGCAGATGTTTGAACACATCAGTTAAAAATAGAGCTGTCGGCACCGGGCATTGCTTTTGCTTCGGCGAAACAGTAGCTACAGCATATGCAATTGCATGATCAACTGCTCAATTGCCCGTTTGAAATCCTGCAGATCATCGGTGAGGTTCGCTTTGCCCTGATTTAGCCTGGCTTCCAATCTTGTCGCCCGCGTGGCCAGCATATGGCAATTCAGCGCACCCAGGTCCAATGACAAATGACGCACGATCAACCCTTGCTGCGCTGAGGCACGGCTTGTGGCCAGTTGATGTAGCCCGTGCTCCAGATTGCCAAGCATCATGCCCACGACCACTCTGGTTTTTTCTTCTGAACCATATCGCTTATTCAAAGAGACCATGTCTATATTGAATGACGCCTCTGAGCAAGCTGAAGTGAATGCAGTTGCAGTTACCGCTCTTGGTGCAATATAACGGGTGAGAATATCCTTCAACCCTTTAATATCAATGGGTTTTGTCAGGTAAGCATCCATACCGGCAGCAATACACTGATCTTCTTGCTCTTCCAGGACGCCCGCTGTCAGCGCGACAATCTTCAGCCTTGCGCTATTATTCGCAGCCTCTTTTTTGCGGATCAGACGACTTAATTCCAGACCGTCGATATAGGGCATGTGGCAATCGATAATCGCCAGGCCATATTTTGTGCTTTCTATTGCCAGCAAAGCCTGCTGACCATCCTCAACAATATCAAAGCTATAACCCAATATTTGCAGCTGATGCTTGATCAGTTCTCGGCTGATAGGGTGGTCTTCGGCAACCAAAATCAAACTTCCGTTCGCCAGAGCATGTTCACGGCTTAGGGTGGTATCGATGGTGGTTGTTTCTGGTAGTGCCATGGAGCTTGTCGCCTGTTTTTTTTGCTCGATTAACAGGGTGACGCAAAGTTTGTGCACTCTTTCCCAGGATAATGGCGTGACATTGAGGGTATGCCGGTCCGCAGCATTGTCAGACCGCGGTTTAATACTCAGAGTGACCACCTTTTCCCGGGCTGCGGCAGGTATTGCAATCGTTGCCAGCATGTTTTCCTCTATAAACAGCAGATCGCAGCCGGACAGGATAAGCGCAGTCTGCTGCGAGCCGGACCGGCAGGTGACGGTAAGGCCTAACGCCAGCAACATTTCCCGCAGGTTTTGGGTGATAACCTTGTCATCACACCATAGGGTAACGCGGGTGCCCAACAGCGCCGGTAACGCCGGTGAAGGAGCATAAACATCGAAATGAACGTCGAAACTGAGGGTGGTACCTTCACCAGGTTGACTGAGCATGGTGAGCTCCCCGTTCATCTGCTGTGCCAGCCCTTTGGAGATTGCTAACCCCAGGCCGGTACCGCCAAAACGACGAGTGGTGGACGCTTCTGCCTGCTGAAAAGGTTGAAACAGCTGCTGCTGCATGTCTGCAGGAATGCCGATACCGGTATCGATGACGCTGAAACGCAACCATTGCCGACTTTGCTGATCGGCAAGGAGAACTAACTGCAACGTAATATGGCCTGAACGGGTAAACTTCAGCGAGTTACTGAGAAAATTCATTAAAATTTGACGCAATCGGACCGGATCGAACATCAGTTTCTGTGCGACCCGACTGTCGAGATAAAGATGCAAGGTCAGGTTTTTTTTCAACGCTTGCAGACTGAGGGTTTGCATCAGTTCTGACAGGAATACTCGAATATCGATCGCCAAATTTTCCAGTGAGACCTGGCCCGCCTCCAGCTTGGAGAAATCAAGAATATCGTCAATCACTTGGGTTAAATGCTGCGCAGAATTTTGCACGGTATTCAGCATTCTATTTTGTTCATCATCCAACTGGGTTCTTTCCAGCAGTTCCAACCAGCCAAGAATGCCGTGTACCGGTGTGCGTATCTCATGGCTCATGGTAGCAAGGAAGGTGGCTTTGGCACGGGCGGCGGCTTCAGCCTTGGTTTTCGCTTCGAACAGCGCCTGTTCCTGCTGGCGGGAGTGGGTAATATCTTCAAAATAACCGCCCCACAGTACATCCCCGTTGCTTTCGCGTTTTCCTCTGCCTGAATTGACGCGTATCCAACACTGGTTATTTTTGACCTGCATACGGAACTCGTTCTGGAAGGGGGCCAGCGTGCCTTGCATGCGGATTAAATTTTCCTGCAGCATGGGCAGATCTTCGGCATTCACTCGCTGGTGGAAGCTTTTGTGGTCGGCCATCATGGTTTCGGCAGATAAGCCGAAGGTGGCTTCTGCGGCACCTGCTACGTAGGTAAAACGCATATCGCCATCCACCGATAGGCAGACTTGAAATACGGTAACCGGCAGTGATTCGGTCACGTCGGTTAACAGGGCTTCAGAGATCAGTGCTCGTTCTTCAGAGCGGCGTATATCAGTGACGTCAACCAACACGGTTACGCTGCCGCCGGGCCCTCCGTCAACACTGAAGAAGGGTTTTAGCCAGAACAATCCCTCCCGTAGCTCTCCTTTGGCATTGGCATAGCGCAGTGAGCGGTGGATACCTTCCTCGGCCGATAGTGCTGCTCGGTTTTCCGGCTCGCGTTCCAGTGACACGATGGCGTCGATGTAGCCGCATTCGTCAGGCGTTTTGCCCAACATATGTGCGGACGCATGGCCGGTCAGTTTTTCAAAGGCGCTGTTCACTGCGATATAACGATCGTTGTGATCCTTGCCTAATACCGGAAAAGGGATGGTTTCCAGCAGTGCATGTTGAAAGCTGAGCTGGTCGGCCAGGGTTATCTGGGCCAGGATCCTGCGGCGGGTCTCTTTGCGTAAGCGGCAGTAGGCGATGATAAGCAGCGCCATAATAAAACCGACGGCCAATATGGCGGGCAGGATCCTCTTGATGATAATCAGAAGATCGACGTTTTCCTGAAAGGTGATAGGGAACCAGGCGCTGCGGATCTGCTCTTTGCGGTCGGTACTGATATTAGCCAAGGCCTGGTTGATCAATGGGATAACGTAGGCGTACTTTTTGGTGACCGCAACCGCCAGCTCGGCATAATAACCGGTCGGTGCCGCGACCTTTAATATATTGGGGTACTGCTCGGTAATAATGCGATCGGTGACCACCAGGTTGCCAATGTAGGCATCCACCTGGCGATCGGCCAACAGCTGCAGACCTTGCTCGGCTGTATCGGTGTGAATCAGAATCAACTTTGGATTTTTGCGCAGCAGCGTCGGGATGGGTTCTGCGTCCTCGGATATCGCTACCCGCGCCTTACCGAGGCTCTCAATGCCCTCGATATTACTGGTTTCTTTTCGTGTTGCTATCATCAACGGAAAACGTGCATAGGGTTGGCTGAACGCTAAGAACTGCATACGCTCTGCAGTAGGCGGCAAACCGGGGACCATATCGATCTCGCCTTCTTTGATCATTCGCATCAATTCATTCAGTGAACGTACCCTGACACGCTCAGATTTAAGCTGCAACTGGCGGCGTATCAGATCGAAATAATCCTCGACCAGCCCGCTGGGTTCGCCATGTTGATTGCGAAAAGAAAACGGTGGGTAGGATTCCAGATTGCTGACTTGCAGATAGGGCAGTTGATTTAGCAAGGTAATTTGGTCGGGGGACAGGTTGATGCGTTCCGTTTTGGGTAATCGTGCGGGGAAGGGGGACACCCACTTTTCAAATAACGCCTGTTGCTCGCGCCAACCCATATCTGTAATGGCGACATCGAATGCGGTGGCCAGTAACTGATTTTCACGGGGAAAGGCGAATCTTAGTGTTTGCAACGGCAAATAAGCATTGCCAACGGTACGGAAGGCTTCGCTTTTGTTAAGAGCAATATAGTAGCGAATAGTGTAGCGATTGCCGATAAATGCGTCGGTTTCCCCTCGCTCGACGCTGAGCATGGCGGCAGCCTGGTTGGGGAATTCGTGTAGCCTGATCGCGGGATACACATCTGGAATCAACGCAGCTTCAGGCGAACCGGTTACGACGGCAACTGAAGCTTTGGCGAGATCTGAGTGATCAAGGATATGGCGATTGTCGCGGGCGCTGATAATGATCAGATCGTTATCGCCGTATGGCTGGCTGTAGCGCAGATATTTGGCGCCAGAGAACGTCGGGGACATGTTCATGACTACGTCGATTTCGTTCCGTTGCAGCGCCTGCATCATGTCGAGACGATTTTGATACTCTTTCACTTTTACTTTCAATTTCAATCTACTGGCGACTTCGTTAAGCACGTCGGGAGCAAAACCGGTTAACTGGTTTTTAACCATATCTTCCAGTGGGGGCAATCCTCCATCATAGGTGCCGACGTGCAGCTCTGGATGGGCTCTAAGCCACTCTTTTTCTTCCGAGGTCAATTCTGCCGCGTGAATGGTCGGCACCGCCAACGCCAGAAGAGTTAACACCAACAAAAAAACAAGGCCCACGGAGCTATTTTTGCGTGCCAGAACAAACCAATTAGCTAGTCTATTGTTTACTAACAAAAAAACACCTCTTGTTCTGCGGGGCTGCAGGAAGACATTCATTTAAATTTTTACAGATTCATTCGATGGTGATAAATATTCATCGATAACTATAAGACTATATGCAGACTATATATTGGATAAATGAGGCATCTGTTGTTAATCCATTGTGCGATAACGTAATAGATTGAGGTAAACAATAACTTTATGGACATGAGGAGGGTAAGGAGAGTTGAGATATTGTTGCAGTAGATTATAACTGAGTCATGAGTGAACCCATCAGAACACCCTTTCAATTATGTAAGTGTTACCTTAATGTTTTGTAATCGTTGGCGTCGTTTTGTGTAATGTTTCCCTTACACCGGTTAATTTGTGAGTGACTCGCATTTTTCAGGGTACATAGGCGGCAGATTCGCAATAATGATATGATCTTCACAAGAGCAGAATAATGGGTGTCGTATCTTAATATTTTAAATATACTCAATAAAAACATAGGGTAAGAGGGTTTTCACTGTGGTGGCAGCCTCGGAGCTATAGTATGATTCATTGTTGCGGTGAATGATTTTTGAGGTTTAATATAAGATAATGGATGTGATTTTCTTTCATTGTAAACAGTACTACCGTTGATCTGAAATTTAATATTTTTTTATGATTTTTTTTGGGTGGTCCAGGGCCGTAATGAATAGAATAAAATAAAGAGGTAGTTACCGATGAAAAGCGTTTTGGTTGTCGACGACCATCCTGTCACGCGTTTTGCCATTAAAGTGTTGTTGGAAAAAGAAGGCCTTAGGGTAATTAGTGAAACAGGTGATGGTTTGGAGGCGTTATCATTAATTGAGGAACATAAACCTGACCTGGTTATCGTTGATATTGACATTCACTCTATCAGCGGAATCGAACTGGTACAGCGTTTGCGCAAGCGTAAGTTCAGCGGAAGTATCCTGATGCTGTCAGGAAAGGACGAACCTTTTTATATTAAAAATTGTGTCAGTGCCGGGGCGGATGGTTTCATCAGTAAGGCAAACAACTTATTTGATCTGCACAGCGCTGTGGCGGCAATTAACGCGGGTTATGGTTATTTTCCCTTGAAACAGGCACGGCAACACGCACTGCAGCCGGCTGAAGATAAAGACAAGCATGCTATTGCCAATCTTTCCACGAAAGAGCTACAGGTGCTACGTTATTTGGCCAAAGGGATGAGGCTGGTTGATATTGGTTTGCAGATGAATATAAGTGACAAAACGGTAGGCACTTATAAAAGAAGAGTCATGGCCAAGCTGGAACTGAATAGTATGATGGAAACTTATGAATTTTGTATAAGAAATAATTTGGATTGAATATTTTGAATGAAAAAATACATGAAGACGACGTAAATAAAAATAGTCCAGGTGACTCTCTGTCGTCACTCGCTGCCCATGTGGATATTAACCGGTTATTTCTACTTGCCGGTAACGATCTCTCTTTCATTAATAACCTACTTTACTTAGCCAATGAAGAAAATATGAAGGAGATTGTCGTCGCTCAGACTCAGGCAAGAGAAGGCGATCGGGTTGCATTGGCCAGAACCGTGCATCGCTTAAAAGGCTCCGCGCAAACCGTGTGTGCGAAAGAAATTGCCGCAGCCTGTGTGATACTAGAGAGCCAACAATTGGCCAAAATGAGCGTCGAAGACATTCATAGCGGATTGAAGAAAATAGAATTATTAATATCATCGCTCGACAGGTGTTTGCGCGACTTGCGCTAGCTCCGATGCGGTGAAGGTATGGCGGCAGATCATCTAACGCCGCTTTACGTTTCTGTCATCCTTTCCTTACACACAATATGGTTATTGCTTTCATAAAAACCGTCAATAGCGTCAAACAGCAGAGCGTAGTTCTTATGTTTATCCGCCGCTGCCAGCGCAATAATGCCTTTATCAGGATGAGATAAATGTCACCAGGAGGTTTTATGACACGCGACAGTATTGTGCAGGCCCGAATTGACACCAACTTAAAAGAGCGCGCGGAAGCGGTCTTCAAAGAGATGGGGATGACAGTTTCTGAAGGTATTCGAATGTTCCTTAAACGTATAGTCAAAGAAGGGGCGATGCCGGAAGAACTGCTCAATGGCAGTAACGCCAGCCGCGAACAACCTTGCTATCAGGCTTACAATGATATTCTATCCCAATTGGAATACCCTGAAACCCAGCGGAATTATTCGCAGTATAAATCAGAGAAAATGGGTAAAATGCTTAACCATAGAAATCAACGTTAGTTTTTCATGTGCCACTGCGAGCTATAAATATTGCTTTACTCTACTCAGCGGGGTGGGCCGCTGAGGTATTCCCTCAGTTGCAGTCATTTTGATTCTTGGCCTACTATCATCATGAAATGGCAACCAAAATACCGATAATAGCAATCAGCAGGATCCAAAACCACGCAGAGGTTTTTTCCGGCTTCCATTGTTCCCCATACTCAACCTGATAGCCCGATTTACGCTGTTTCTCGCTCATCTTTTTCCCTGGCAGCCACATACTTAAAAAGATCCTCGCCTGCATTTTAAGATAAGTCCTAACAACATTACATTTAATGCGCTCTTTTGGGTAAAAATCCTAAACATGGGGGCGGGTGAAGGTGAAAAATCAATCAGTGGGCGAAGTGAGAGTGGCACTGGCCTAGCAGGAGAGGTGACATTGCCGAGGGGGGGGACTGTCGTCTAATAGCAGGGTAAGTCAAACTGCTGGCTATGTCGCCATAAATGATAAAAGCCCTGACCGTTGCAGCCAGGGCTTTTAAGGTACTATTGACTTCTGATTTAACATTAATGAACTTACTATTATTTACTGCTAAAGTTCTACACTAAATGTACAGGTTAATCACAGATAATATTGGGTTAACTCAAACCTCCCCTATATTTACCAGTTCACATTACCGCCTACCAAAATAATCAAAGGTATGGCATCTCAACTCGTACATCTCCCCTCGCGATATCTATTCTTTGATGCATAGCCTCACTTCTATTGCGATCCGCTTTCACTGTCTTACTCATTGATCGCAAACAAAAAACAGTTCTATCATGGCCTTACATCATCGCATTTTGGTACACACCCTGCGATTGTCGGTACTTACAACGTGGCCTTAAAGCTTCATCGAGCAAGACTGTAACTTCTCTCAGCATCGATGACCCATACTAAAAAACTTCGTGGCCTTTATCGCAAAATAACTTAATAATAACTTACTTAACACTTTTACTATTAACAGCTGCTATCATTACGCTGCTGTTGATTACCAATCTACGGGTTTATCAAACAGTGTCAATACTGTTTTTAATGACATGTCTTTATTAACAGTGCTTATTAAAAAACATGAACGCTTATTTTAAGTAGTTAAAGCCTATTTTTATCGCCCTCCATTCGCTCAGCGGATTTATTGCAACGAAATTGTTTTTCTGAGCGAAGGTGGGCGCGATGCAATGGGCTGTTTTCGCCCTGTCAGGGCCTGGTAACGAATCGCGCCAGCCGTTGGTGCAACTGGCTGTTCTCTTTACGTAACTGCTCAATCTCTTCGAGCAACGTCAGGGTGACGGCAATACCTGGCCAGTCCAGCGCAAGTTCATGGTGCAATTGCTGAGCTCGATGAAAAGTGATCAAGGCGCGATCGTCAAAGATCCACTCTTCCGTTGCCGGGTTGCGCGGCTCTATCACGCCCAGCCCGACAATCTCCGTTAGCTCTTCTTCTGTCACGCCGGTATGCAGACAAAACTCGGTAATGGTGAAGGTTACTTTTAGGTTAGCCATTTTGCTTACTCCACTCTTTGCGCGGATCAAAGCTCGTCTGAGTTTCCGCCAGCTGTTGCCACAGTGCAGCACTCTTTTCGTCCGGCTTCGGCGGCATCACAACCTTGATCACGGCATACAAATCGCCGGTTTCTTTTTTACTGACCAAGCCTTTCCCTTTAACGCGCAGACGTTGTCCGGTTTGGCTACCGGCAGGGATGGTCAACAAAATACTGTCTTTGAGAGTAGGGACTGGCACCTTGGCGCCGAGCGCAGCTTCCCAAGGGGCAATCGGCAACACAATTTCCAGGTCGTGGCCTACGACGTCGAACATGGGGTGTGGCGCAATGCGGATGATAAGGTAGAGATCGCCATTCGCACCGCCGTCTATCCCCGGGCCGCCCTGGCCCTTCAGGCGAATGCGTTCGCCGTCGCCTACGCCGGCAGGGATCTTCACATTAAGGGTTTTAGGGATTTCCTGCTCCACCATGCCAAAGGCGTTATAGACCGGCAGGCTATAGCGGATGGTGCGGGCTTGCTCGGCCAGCGTTTCTTCCAGGAAGACGGCCACTTCCATTTCAATATCTTGCCCGCGCATGGCTCGGCTTTGGCGCTGACGCTGGCCGCGCGCATGTTCGCCGAACATGGAGGAAAAGATGTCGGAAAAGTCTTCGGCATTATTTGCATTTGCGTGAGCATGCTGGGTTTGGCGGCCGAAGTTAGGGTCATTACGATGTTGACGCAGTTGATCATATTCAGCACGGCGCTCGTCATCTTTCAGCACCTCGTAGGCTTCGGCCACTTCTTTAAACTGTGCCTCGGCATTTTTTTCTGTGCTGACATCAGGATGATACTTTCGCGCCAACCGGCGATAGGCGGTTTTTATCGCCTTGATGTCATCTGATGGTTTGACCCCTAAAATGGTATAATAGTCCTTGAATTCCATAGCGTTATCATCTCATTTCAATCTTTCGTCAGGGGGGAGTAGTTGAACCTGCTTTGCGTGAAACCTTACTAATATTAGGGCACTTGGCCGCCGATGTATCGGGGTAATTGTCGGCTGTGCGGTAGAAAAGCGGAGCCGAGTGGCCCCGCCTGAAATCACGAGCGCTTCAGTTGGCGAGCAACCTGGAACAGGCCAAAAGAGCTGAACAGCATTTCGATACCGACAATGGTGGTGACCAGTACGACGGAAGTCATAGGATCGGCGCTGAACAGCATCCAGGCAATGATCAGATCCAAAATACCAATCACGTACTGCAGCCAACTGCCGCTGACATCACGTAATTTGTAGCCAGCAATCAGTCGTACGATGCCGCCCAGAGCGAAGAGTACGGCAAGATAGACCGCCATGGCGAAAATGCCTACCGCCGGGGTGGTGATAAACACGTAGCCGATAATAAGGTAAGCGACCCCTAGCAGAATACCGCCGATCATCGGCCAGGTATTTTGTACTCGGTTAGCTATCATGCCGAAAATCAGACCGAACCCACTCAGCAGCAAGAAAATGCCCATGACCATACTCAGCGCGGCGCCGGAGGCGAAGGGGCTGAACAGGCAAAAAATACCGCCTAACAGCAGCAATATAGAGATGATTAACAGCGGGGTACGTTGTTTCTTTAAACTTTGTTCATCGATAATCAGCGAATGGCGTGGACCCATATTTAACATGACGTATCTCCTTAAACTGTTTGGATATCCTATCTCGTATTGTCTTTTTTATTATAATACCTGTCGCCAAGTGCGGGAGGATAATTGTGCGTAATCGTTGTTTTCAATCGAATAAGTCAGCCATCCTGTGCGAAATCTTCGACAACGAAGTCGATCAATGCCCTGACGGCGGGCAGCAGGCCCTGGCGCGAAGGATAAATAGCGACAATTTTGCGCGGCTCCAGTTGCCAATCATTCAGCACGGTTGTCAGGGTGCCATCGTGAATTTCCTGACGTACCAGCTTTAGCGGCAAACAACCCGTAGCCCTGCCGCAAAGAATCGCCTCTTTGAGTAATCTGATGTCGTCACACAGCAGGCAGGACTCATTGCTTATCTTGACTTCCCGGCCTTCTTTGTTGAACGTCCATGCGGATTGAAAATGGGAAGATAGCCAGCCAACGGTGGGGAGTTGATGCAGATCTGACGGTTCTTGCACCTGGTTGGGGTGGATCCTGCCGGCAGGGTTCAGCATAAAAGAAGAGGAGATGTCGGCAATTTTTCGCATAATCAGATTGCTGTTTTTGGATTCTTTGCCCATCAGTTGAAATGAGATGTCGTACCCCTCTGCAATAATATCCACGTCACGATTGAATATTTTTACCTGAAGTACCACCTCGGGGTAAGCCTGCATAAATTTCGCCAGGGTTTTTGACAGGCCGAGATCCATAAGAATCGTGGGGCAGGTAATCCTGATTTTACCCGTGGGTTGGTCACTTTTGTTATTGATCAGGTTTTCCGCTTTTTCTGCCGCAGCGATCATTTGCACGCAATATTGGTAATATTCCTTACCGATTTCCGTGATCATTATATTTCGGGTTGATCGTTGTATCAGTCTGACATTAAGGCGTTGTTCAAGTGCGGATATTTTTCGGGACAGCGTGGATTTGGGGATACCAAATTTCTTACTTGCAGCAAGGAAGCCTCCGCATTCAATAACCTTGGCAAACATAAACATTTCATTGAAATCTATCATAAAGACCATTTTCCCATTGATGAAACACTCATTTCCAATAATTGGCCTGTTTGCCGATTTGATTCATTGCTAGGTTAAATATGAGGCTTCCATTCATAAGTGCATGCTATATCGATGAAAAGCCTTGGACAATCGGAACTGTCATATTCCAGTCGCCTAAATTTAATGACTCGCTTTAGCCTGCTGAGTTCAGGAAAAGCAGCTCTTTGACCGCTAACGTTTCAGGATGAACAAGTGAGGATCTATGAGTGCCCCAGCAAACTTTAATAACCAGCGTCCGGTAATCAACCCGGCCGATGCCGTAATGCTGCTGATCGACCACCAAAGCGGCTTATTTCAAACCATCGGCGATATGCCGATGCCCGACCTGCGCCGCCATGCGACCGCTCTGGCGAAAATTGCCACGCTGGCCAACATGCCAGTGATTACCACGGCTTCGGTGCCACAGGGGCCAAATGGGCCACTGATCCCGGAAATCCATGCGAACGCACCGCATGCGCAATACGTGGCACGCACCGGCCAGATTAATGCCTGGGATAATGCCGACTTCGTGCAGGCGGTGAAGGCCACCGGGAAAAAACAGCTGATTATTGCCGGTACCATTACCAGTGTCTGTATGGCTTTCCCGGCTATTAGCGCAATTGCCGACGGTTATCAGGTGTTCGTCGTGGTCGATGCGTCCGGTACCTACTCAAAAATGGCGCAGGAAATTACCCTGGCGCGGGTGGTTCAGGCCGGCGCTGTCCCTATGGATACCGGGGCTGTGGCGTCAGAGATTCAACAAACCTGGAATCGTGAGGATGCGGCACAGTGGGCCGAGATCTACACCTTGATCTTCCCGTCATATCAATTGCTTATCGAGAGCTATAACAAGGCGCAAGACGTCATCACGCATCACGAAACCTTAGACTCGGAGAAATAAATCGCTGTGCGCCTCCATGGTCAGCCTAATGCCATGGGGGCCATTGCGTCGATACTTCGGGCTGGGCATTAGGCCCGCGCATGTATGCAGCAGGGATGTAAACATCATGTCATTCCTCACCACCGAGGTGTGCCATTCAGGTGATCAGGGTTCAAAAGAGCCGCATCGGAGAATTGCCGAAGGTTTTTCGTGGCATACGTGCCAGAATATAAAAAACCATGCCGCACTGCTGACCGAGACAATAGATACCTGATATGGACCGTTCCCGCTTATTGAAGTTTCTGCTGCCCTACCTGTGGCCCAAAGAGAACCCCCGGCTGCGTTATTACCTGGTGATTGCCTTTGTTTTTATGGTGGTCTCCAAGGTCAGTATCACGCTGGTGCCGCTGGCTTATAAAGCCATGGTCGATGCCTTGAGCGGTGAAACCGCCAAAATGCTGGCCATTCCCATCGGCTTGATCCTGGCTTATGGCGTGGCGCGTGTTGGGGGGGCGTTATTTGAAGAATTACGCAACGTGATGTTCGTGCACGTTAGCCAGAATGCGACCCGGCTACTGGGGCTACGCGTCTTCAGACAACTGCACGCGTTGAGCCTGCGTTTTCACCTGGAGCGGCAGACCGGCGGGCTGTCGCTGTCGATCGAACGCGGCACTCAGGCGGTGGCGACGGTGCTTTCGCGGTTGCTGTTCTCCATTTTCCCCATTCTGTTCGAAATCACCTTGGTTTCGGTGATCATGTGGCATCTGTTAAACGGCTGGTTTGCGCTGGCGATTGTGGTGACGGTTGGCTGCTATATTCTGTTCACCGTGATGGCCGTCAGTTGGCGAACCCGCTTCAGACGTGAGCTCAACCGAGCCAACGCCGATACCAACAGCAAATCACTCGACAGCCTGCTGAATTACGAGACGGTTAAATATTTCGGTAACGAGGACTTCGAGGCCGATCGGTTCAACATGTCGCGTCGCCTGTATGAATACGCCGCCATCAAAAACCAGTTCAGTTTTACCGCCATCAACCTCGGACAAACCGCCATTATTTCCATCGGACTGATCGTGATGATGGCGATGGCGGCGCAGGGCATTGTGCAGGGGCGGATGACGGTCGGCGACTTTGTATTGGTGAATGCCTATCTGCTGCAGCTCTATCAGCCGCTGAATTTCTTCGGGTTCATTTATGCTGAAGTCAGACAGGCGCTGATCGACATGGAGAACATGTTCGATCTGCTGCAGGAAGAGCAGGAAATTGTCGACAGGCCGGATGCGACGGCGCTGCAATTGCGCGCAGGGGAGGTGCGTTTTGACTCGGTCAGCTTTGGCTATGATGAGCGTCGGCCGATCCTGAAAAACGTCAGTTTCACCATCCCGGCCGGCAACACGGTGGCGATCGTCGGTGCTTCGGGGGCCGGTAAATCCACGCTATCCCGATTGTTGTTTCGTTTTTATGACGTCAGCGGCGGCGCTGTCTCGATTGACGGCCAGGATATCCGCAGCCTGAAGCA
The DNA here is from genome assembly GCF_058799445.1 of Serratia sp. GW822-FHT06E05. NCBI lineage: Bacteria > Pseudomonadati > Pseudomonadota > Gammaproteobacteria > Enterobacterales > Yersiniaceae > Serratia > Serratia sp. GW822-FHT06E05. The sequence continues at coordinate 129,831 of NZ_JBXALM010000010.1, read as the reverse complement.
GGCTAGCCTGCGTGCGGCAATCGGCATCGTGCCGCAGGACACCGTGTTGTTCAACGATACGTTGGGCTACAACATTGGTTACGGTAAAACCGGTTCGAGTCAGGAAGAGATCGAGCGCGCGGCTAGGTTGGCGCATATTCACGAGTTTATTGTCAGCCTGCCTGACGGGTATGAAACTCGGGTGGGCGAACGCGGGCTCAAGCTGTCGGGTGGGGAAAAGCAGCGGGTGGCGATTGCGCGCACCATCCTGAAAAATCCGGCGATTCTGGTGTTCGACGAGGCGACCAGTGCGCTGGATACCCAGACCGAACGCGAAATCCAGGCGCATCTGCGTGAAGTGAGCCGCGACCATACCACGTTGGTGATTGCGCACCGGCTGTCGACGGTGGTGGATGCCGACGAAATCATCGTGCTGGAGGCCGGTGAGATTGTTGAGCGTGGGCGGCATGACGCCTTGCTGGCTGCCAACGGCCGCTATGCTGCAATGTGGCAAAACCAATATAGCGAAGAGCAGCAGCCCTGAAAGTGCGTCCCCCAGTCGATGCTCAGTCTGGGGGACGGCGCGCTAAAGATCACCGGTCAGGTATTGTGCCACGCCGTTGCCGAAGCTCCAGTCTCCCTTGCTGTTGGTGGTGATGGACACCATCAAATCACTACCTTCAATCCCACAACTTTCTTTCAGCTCACGGCTAAGCTCGGCATAAAACTTCTGTTTTTGTTCTTCGGGGCGCGGGCTGGTAATCACTCGAACCACCACCAGATTGCGGGTGCGCGTCAGGTTAAGGCCGGTATCTTCAATCACCATATGCTTAGCCTTATTTTCATGAACAATCTGGTAGCGGTCCCGCACGGGAACCTCAAAGGCGCTGAGGACGGCTCGGTGGGCGGCGTCGAGCAGTGTTTGCAGTTGGGCATCGCTGCGACCTTCGATGACGTCAAAGATGAGTAATGGCATTTTAATAATCCTGTCAGTGGGTTAATAGTTATTGATGCGCGCAGGGCAGCGTTTTGACATCGCCTTTGAGGATCCATCTTAGCCAAGCGCTGGCGCGGGAAGAAGCGCTATACTTGAACTCATTGTTTATATAAATGAACAGTCGACGATGAAAAATCCAAAAATAGAAACCCTGTGGACCCATTTGCACTGGCTTACCGTATTGGCTGAGCAGGGGAGTTTTACCCGTGCGGCAGAGCGGCTGGACGTCAGCAAAGCGGCCATGAGCCAAAAAATCAAAGAGATTGAAATGCTGGCAGGGGTGCCGTTGGTGCAGCGCACCACTCGCAGCGTCAGGCTGACCGATGCCGGGCTGAGGCTGGTCGAGGAACTGCGCCAGCCTTTCGCACAAATCAAACAGAGCTTTTCCGGCATTTGCGATTCTGCCGGGCCGCTGCGCGGTTCGGTGCGGGTCACGGCGCCGGTGGCGTTTGCCCGCCAGCAACTGGTGCCGCGTATTACCGGTTTTCTACGCGAAAATCCTGAGGTGCGGGTGCAGCTTGAGGTTTCGGATCGGCTGGTGTCGTTGGCCACCGAGGGTTTTGATTTGGCGATCCGCCACAGCGACAGCCTGCCCGACACCCACGTCGCCTGGCGGTTGTGCTCAACCGAAACGGTGGCCGTGGCGTCGGCCGACTACCTGAAACAGCACGGCATGCCGACGTCACCGGCGGAGCTGCAACGGCACCAGTGCCTTTACTATCCCCGCGGTACCGAAGCGCCGGAGTGGAGCTTCGTCGCGAAACAGGGGCTGCCGGGCCAAGCTGAAAAGACCCTCGTGCCGGTCAGCGGTCCTTTTGCCACCAACAACAGTGAATCGATACGTGATGCGGCGGCAGAAGGGCTGGGTATTGCCTTGCTGCCGGACTTCAGTGCGCAGCAGGCATTGGCGGACGGCCGGTTGATTGAGGTACTGCCGGCCTGGCGCCCTATAGGTGCTTTTGCCGACAGTCTTTATGTAGTGCGCCCCTATGCGCCGCAGGTATCGCGAGCAGTGACGGAGTTCAGCCGTTATTTGCGCAGCGCCTTTGCCGAAGGGTTTTTCATCCGCTGAGTGCCTGGCGGCTTCAGGAGCCGCCAGGAGAGGGGGCTAGCCGCGTCCGTGGACCAGAGAGCCTGCGCCAATCTCAGCAATGGTTTTTGCTCCGGTGAGCGTCATGGCGACGCGCATCTCTTTATCCAACAGTTCCAGCAGGTTAGCGACACCGGCCTGCCCGGCGGCGGCCAGTGCGTAAACGAAGGCGCGCCCCAGCAGTACGCTGTCGGCCCCCAGAGCGATCATTCGTACTACGTCCAATCCACTGCGGATGCCGGAGTCGGCCAGCAGCGTAATGTCGCCTTTTACCGCATCGGCGATCGCCGGCATGGCGCGTGCGGTTGAGAGTACACCGTCCAACTGACGGCCGCCGTGGTTGGATACGATGATGCCGTCGGCGCCGAATCGCACTGCATCTTTGGCGTCCTCGGGATCCAGAATCCCTTTAATGATCATCGGCCCCTCCCAGAATTCACGGATCCACTCCAGATCTTTCCATGAGATGGAAGGATCGAAGTTGGCTCCGAGCCAACCAATATAGTCTTCGAGACTGGTCGGTTTACCGCGATAGGCCGACACATTGCCCAGATCGTGAGGTTTGCCGAGCAGGCCAACGTCCCAGGCCCACTGTGGGTGAGTAACGGCCTGCAGCACGCGGCGCAGGGAAGCGTTAGGGCCGCTCATACCGGAATGGGCGTCGCGATAGCGCGCGCCGGGAACCGGCATATCAACGGTGAACACCAGCGTTTTCACCCCGGCCGCTTTGGCACGCTCGAGCGCATTGCGCATAAAGCCACGGTCTTTCAGCACGTACAGTTGGAACCACATGGGCCGATCGATGGCCGGCGCGACTTCCTCTATCGGGCATACCGAAACCGTAGACAGCGTAAAGGGAATGCCTTTCTGCGCAGCAGCCCGGGCCGCTTGTACCTCGCCACGACGGGCATACATGCCGGTTAACCCGACCGGGCCCAGTATTACCGGCATCGCCAGCTTTTCGCCGAACAGGTGGGTTTCCAGACTGAGGTCCGACATATTGCGCAGCACACGCTGGCGTAGGGCGATATCAGCCAGATCTTCGGTATTGCGCTTGAGCGTATGCTCCGCGTAGGCCCCGCCGTCAATATAGTGGAACAGAAAGGGCGGAAGCTTGGCTTGCGCGGCGGCCCGATAGTCGGTTGAGGCGGAGATGATCATGTTTTTTACCTTCTTTCGATAACGTACTTTGGATCAGAGAGCCAGGATCTGGGCCATGACGGCGGCGATCCCTCCGTACGCCAGCATCGGCAGCACGGTCTTTCTGATGATTTTTCCTTCGGCGTTGCCGATCCCGAGGATCGAACAGACGGCGATAATATTGTTCAGGCACACCATATTGCCCATGGCGCCCCCGACGGATTGCAGCGCCAGCGTCAGATTGACGTTAAGTCCGCTGCTCAGGGCGATCGACTGTTGAATGCCGCCGAACGTCAGGTTGGAAACGGTATTAGAGCCAGAGAAGAACGACCCCAGCGCACCCAGGAAAGAAGAGAACAGCAGCCAGCTTTCCCCCGTCAGTGCCGCAAGCGCTTTGCCAATGAGGATCACCGGCGCGTCGTTTTCTCCCTGCATCATCAGGTTGACCATCACCAGGGCCCCCAACAGGGCGATAAAGGGCTTGGCTATCCGTTGACCGGTTTCGCTAAACATCTGTTTGACCTGGTGACGGTTCAGCCGAAACAGCGGAATACACAGCACCACCACCAGCAGAAAGGGGATCAGCGCGGGCACGTACAGCGTTTTGTAGCTGGCAGCGGCCTGCGTGCCGAGCACCTGTTGCAGCTCGATAATCAGGGCGTCGCTGACGCGCAGCTCACCCAACCAGCCGAGGCTCCCTTGCCACAGCGGTGCCGTACTGTTGAGCAGCGCTTTGATGCCCAATTGGTGGATGCGGGTCACTATCAGGATAGCAATCAGCAGCAGGGTCGGCGTCATGGCTTTGAGCACCAGGATAAAGGGCACTGACTGGCCGAGTTCCTGGTTTTTATCAACCCGAACCAGGCCGATGCCGGCGCGGGCCAGCAACACCGACACCGCCAGGCCAATGGCGCCGCCGACCAGCGCCGGAAACTCATAATTCACCTGCGCCAGCAGCAGATAGGGAAGGGTACAACTCAGGACGCTAAGCAAAATAAAAGGCAGATTGCGGCGAATATCCCGCCAGGAAACGATAAAACGCAACGCCAGCAGCGGGATCGCAAACCCGGCGACAAAGTGGATCAGCGCGGTCTGGCGGCCAATCTCCAGCAGACTGGCGTCCGACAGGCCCAGATTGGCAAAGCCAAACCAGGTGGGGGTGCCCACGGCGCCGAAGGAAACGGGCACCGAGTTCATCACCAGCGTCAGCAGGGCAACCCGCAGTGGGTTAAAGCCCAACCCCACCAGAATCGGGGCCGCGATAGCCGCCGGCGTGCCGAAGCCGCTGGCGCCTTCTATCATGAACGCGAATGCCCAACCAATGATCATCAACTGGGCCACGGGATTGGGGCTGATATTCTCCAACCAGCGGCGTACCACGTTTTCCGCCCCGCTGATCTGCATCAGTTTGTTCAGCAAAATCGCACCGGCGATGATGGTGATAGGGGTTAAAACCGCCACAAATGCAGTGACGATATTGGCATGCAACAGCAGGGGAGCGCTGTCGAACCACAGTAGCTGCACGGTATACACGACGGCAGCCGTCAGCGGCAGAGCGAGGTAAGAGGGAACGCCATTCCTTTTGGTCATCATCCAAATCAGCAGGACGATGGGCGCAACGCTGAAAAAAAGGGACATAAGATCCTCTTCGGTTATTATTTTTATTTTCACGGAGATGTAGCTAAATAGTTAATTACCGCAACATTTTTATTCTAATCACAACATTGGAGGCGGTGCTATACGGCAATTTTTTAACATTGAAATGCTTAGGCGTGATGATTACGAAATGAGACTATTGGTATATGAAAGGTGAGGTTGTATTTATCTAAAAATCAATGAGTTGAATTTTCACTTAAGATGTGGGTGGGGCTGGATCACATTAATTAGGCGTTAATTGACCATAGATTATCCCCAAAAATGACGTAATCCCTCGTCGGCATCTTACTGCTGGTGGGAATAATATTGTGATCGGCCTCAAAAATAATGGCTGATATTTTGATAGCCCGCGATGATATGTTCGATCAACAACCGGGTCTTTAAGGGTAAATTGCGGGTATAAGGGTAGACCGCGTAAACGCCTAATATCTTGCCACAGTGCCCGGACAAGACTTCTACCAGTGTTCCTGCCTGCAAATCCTCAAACACCATGCAGCGTGGCACCATGGCAATGCCATAACCGCCGATCGCCGCCTTGCGGATGGCCCGCGCGTTATTGGCCGACAAATTGCCTTTAACCTGTAGCTCATAAATTTCGCCGCCGCCCGGTGGCTTCATCAGCCAGTTGTCGGTACCACTTTCCTGATAGGTGTAGGTCAGGCAATTATGCTTGAGCAGATCGTCGGACGAATGGGGTTCGGCATGCTGTTGCAGATAACCGGGCGAGCAGACTATTACCCATCGGGAGTCAAGAATGTGGCGTGCGATAAGGCTTGAGTCCGGCAGGGTGCCGGTGCGGATCGCCAAATCTATCCCTTCGTTGACCAGATCGGCAAAGCGATTTTCCAGCCGCATCTCTACTTTCAGGTTCGGGTGCCGCGCACAAAATTCGGCCACGCTCTCACTGAGCAGCAACTCGCCAGAAATCGTCGGTACCGACATGCGGATGACGCCAGTCAACTCGTCGCTGTTTTCACTGACGACATTCAAAGCATCTTGAATTTTGGCGCTGATCTCTTTGGCCTGGCGATACAGGCTGCGGCCATTTTCCGTCAGCGTCAGGCTGCGCGTGGTGCGGTAAAGCAGGCGCGCGCCGAGGGATTTCTCCAGACGTCCGATACGCTTGCTGACCACCGAGCTGGTGATGCCGGCCGTTTCTGCGGCTTTGCTGAAAGAACCGCAGTCAACAATTAAGGCGAACAGGATCAGATCGTTGGCATATTCATGTGTAGGCAGCATCAGTCTTGGTTTTCCTTGTCCCAGATCTCCAGCCAGTGTAAATCCTCTCGGGCAGGAATCAATCGTCGACGACAATATGAGAATTGTTATTGATATCACTTTTTGGCCGCTTACAATGCCTGCCATCTCAATATTTCAGGGTAAGGGTTTTTCATGGAGTTGCTACGGGTGGTTTACCGCCAATATCGCTGGCCGTTTGTGGCGGTAATGGCGTTGACCATGGCCAGCGCGGCATTAGGTATCGGCATCATTGCCTTTATCAACCTGCGGCTGATGACGGCGGCGGGCGATCCGCTGGCGGTATTGCCGGAGTTTCTCGGGTTGCTGGCATTGCTGATGGCTGTGACGCTGGGTTCGCAGTTGGCGCTGACCGCCTTGGGCCACCACTTCGTGTTTCGGCTCCGCGGTCAATTGGTGAAGCGGATCATGGATACCCATATTGAGCGGATCGAGCAGCTTGGCAGTGCGGCATTGCTGGCGAGCCTGGCCAGCGATATTCGCAATATTACCCTGGCTTTTGTGCGTTTGCCCGAACTGGTTCAGGGGGTGATATTGACGTTGGGGTCGGCAGCTTATTTGGGCTGGCTGTCGCCGCAGATGCTGGCGGTGACCGCTATTTGGGTCGCGGTGACGGTGTTTGGCAGCGGGTGTCTGGTATCGCGGGTCTATCGTCACCTGACCAACGTGCGTGAATCTGAAGAGCGACTCTATCAGCACTATCAGTCAGCCATTGACGGCCGCAAAGAGCTGGCGTTGAACCGCGATCGCGCCAAAGCGCTTTACCGCCAGGCCTACCAGCCGGATGCCGAAGAGTATCGCCATCATATTATTCGTGCTGATACCTTCCACCTAAGCGCGGTGAACTGGTCGAATATCATGATGCTGGGCGCGATAGGCCTGGTGTTCTATATGGCCAACAGCCTGGGCTGGGCCGATACCGCCGTGGCGGCGACCTATTCACTGACGCTGCTGTTCCTGCGCACGCCGTTGCTGCAGGCGGTGGGAGCATTCCCTACGCTGATTAGCGCAGAAGTGGCTTTCAACAAGGTCAAATCCTTACGGCTCGCCGACTATCAAGAGGAATTTCCGGCGGGAACGACCAAGGCCTGGCAAACATTGGAGCTGCGTGAGGTGATGTTCCATTATGGCGCGACGGAAGAAAAGGCCGGATTCGCCGTGGGCCCGCTGAATTTGACGCTGCACCGCGGCGAATTGGTGTTCCTGATTGGTGGCAATGGCAGCGGAAAATCGACGCTGGCCATGCTGCTGACCGGACTGTACCAACCGGTCAGCGGGCAGATACTGCTGGATGGCATTGCGCAGAATCCGGCGGACATGCATGACTATCGCCGGTTGTTTTCCGCCATTTTCACCGATTTTCATCCGTTCCAGCATTTGCAGGGGCCTGAGGGCGAGCAGCCGGATGCTGAACTGGTGGAAAGCTGGCTTCATCGCCTGAACATGAAAAACAAGCTGGAGTTTGACGGTCTTCGGGTGACTAATCCTCAGTTGTCCCAGGGGCAACGCAAGCGTCTGGCGCTGTTGCTGGCGGTGGCCGAAGAGCGAGATATTCTGCTATTGGACGAATGGGCGGCGGATCAGGATCCGCAATTCAGACGCATCTTTTATCGTGAGCTGCTGCCACAACTGCGCGCACTGGGTAAAACGGTGTTTGCCATTAGTCATGACGATCATTACTTCGAACACGCGGACCGCCTGTTGCAAATGCGCGATGGGCAGCTTAGCGAATTGACCGGCAGCGATCGTGAACACGCCAGCAGGGACTCCGTTTCCCATATTGATTAATGCCAAGCGGGCTGCTAACGCCGCCCGCATCGCTGATACAGCGCAAAAACGGCCAAATACCACAGAGTACCGCCTCTCAATACAGCCGTTTGGACTGGGCTGCCACTGGCTAATGCAAGCCAGTATTTATCAGGAATAACCTTGTTAATCATAATGCTTTGTCGACACCCCTCCCTTTCCATGTACGCCAATAGCAGGTTTTTTTGAAATATCCATAGTAATAAACTACTTTATTGATCGTTTAAATAGATCAATAATTCATTTTTAATTAGTTTAATCTATTGGATGGGGCGACTGTGATAAGCAAGGATGACGCGGATATCAAACGTAAAGCTTGGCTGTGCGTATTTATCGGCTGCGGGATATTTTGGTTGGCCGTCGCCGCCGTGATTTATTGGCTGTTTATTTAGGAAATAGAGTGATGGAAAAAAAACGCGTAAAGCGCACAGGGGGCGACCGGGGTCAGAGTCCGGCCAAAATCCCCCCTTCCTGGCAGTTGACGAGAGAACAACGGGATTTCATTAACGACCTCTGGCAGGACGATGCCAGGGAGCCAGGGCCGGAACACTCGCTTCCTCCTGAGGTTAACGAATAACTCGATTGCGCCCGGCCAACATGCCAAACAGCATTTGCAATAACGTCAGGCATAACAGAATGATCAGTGGCAATCGCCAGCCCTGAGTCAGATCGTGTAACAAACCGAACAGTGTGGGTCCCAGCGCCGCCAACAGATAGCCGACCGATTGCGCCATGCCCGACAACTGCGTGGCCTGATGATGATGGCTGCTGCGCAGGCCAAAGAAGGACAGCGCCAGCACCAAAGAACTCCCCGCCCCCAGCCCGGCAAAAATCAACCACACCAAAGAGTAACCCGGCAGCAGCAGCAGACCGGCGACGCCGATAAAAATCAGCAGAGAACTGCATAGCGCGATGGCGCGCTGATCGCGGGCGCGCGGCAGAATAAACACCATGACAAAGTTGGCGGCGATCGCTACCACCTGGTAAATAAACAGCTCAAAACCGGCCTGTTGCGGCGACGTGCCATGGCTGGCGGCGAAGGCGCTGAACCAGCCGATAATGGTGTAAAAGGTTATGGACTGTAAGCCCATAAACAATGCCACTTGCCACCCGAGTGCACTGCGCCACGGAGAGCGGGCCGATACCGGCTGAGTTTGCACTGCGTGACTGGCTGTCAAGGCGGGTGAGCGGCGCAGTTGCGGCAACCAGACAATCAGCGCCAATAGCGCTGGCAGGCTCCAGCACAGCAGGGAAAAACGCCAGCCGAGATTGTTCAACGCTGCCAGCGGCACGGCCAGCCCTGAGGCGGTTGCGGCTACCAGTGACATGACTGCCGCATAGGCGGCAATCATGGCGGCGGCTCGGCTCGGGAAGTCGCGTTTCACCAGCGTGGGAAGTACCACGTTGGCAAAGGCGATGGCCGCACCGATCAAAATACTGCCCAACCACAACATGCCGGTTTGCGGCATCGAGCGCAGCACAATACCAATCACCAGCAACAGCAATGCCATGCCCAGCGTACGCTCAATGCCGATGCGCTTCGCCAGACCGGGCGTGACCGGCGACAGCACGGCAAACAGGATTAGCGGCAGTGAATTAAGCAGGCCAGCCGAGGTGGCGGAAAGCATCAATTGCTGCTGGATTTGTTCCAGCAGCGGGCCCACGCTGGTTAATGCGGCGCGCAAGTTGGCAGCGACCAGCATAATGCCGGCAACCAGTAACAATGGGTGACGTAAACGGCTGCGCTTTGTTGCGGCAGACGTGGGGGTTACAGCGGATTGGGGCATCAGTTCCTCGCACCAGGGCATGCAGTCAATCAATTCTGCACGGCATGATGCGTTGATTGACGTTAACGCTTACGTACCGGCAGGGGCCGATATCTGCGCCAAAGTGTAGGGAAGAACCCCTGGCCTGACAAGGGGCCGATTCAGCAGTGCGCAAGCCTTTCCCCTGCCGCAAGCGGCACGCAGAATACGCATAATTACGATTATGTGATCCCGATCACCCAGCGAACTAAAAGTCGGCCAACCTGGCCGTCGCGTGGACGCTTTCGTTCTGCGCATTGCGGCAGGCTTCTCACCCCGGCTACCGCGCTCGCCCTGACATTTCATTTTGCCTTTCGCTGCGGCAATTAATTTTCACTTCATTTCGATTCGAAAGGTTTTTAGCCACTTTTTCTGCTAAAACAGCGCTGTAACCGCGATCACAATTTCATTGCTTTCGCTTTGCTGTAATGCCTGCGCAGTAGAGCGAAAGCCATCTTCTCCCCGGCCTGGCCGGAAACCTGAGGACCGCAGCTCATGCCAGTGAATACCGCAAAGCGCCGTGAACACATTATCGATCTGTTATGCGAACACGGCAGCGTTCGTGTGGAGCAGCTCAGCAAACAGTTTGCAGTATCCACGGTGACGATCCGCAACGATCTGCGCTTTCTGGAACGAAAAGGGTGTGCGCTACGGGCCTATGGCGGCGCAATGCTCAATCAGCAATTTGCCTTCGATCGTCCACTGCATGACAAAGGACGGTTGAACCGCGATGTGAAGTCGCAGATCGCAAGCGTAGCGGCAAGCTATGTGCGTGATGGCGACGCGCTGATCCTCGATTCCGGTTCCACCACCACCCAGATAGTGCCGTTCCTGAAAGGACGACGCGATCTGGTGGTGATGACCAATGCGCTGAACATTGCCTATGAGCTTTCCGGTAATGATGGGGTGGAGGTGATGGTGTTGGGCGGCAGCGTGCGCCGTAATTCTTACTCGCTCTACGGTCCGGCTGCCGAGCAGCAATTGCGCCAGTACCGTTTCGACAAACTGTTTTTGGGCGTCGACGGTTTCGATCTGGTTGCCGGTATCACCACGCCTCACCCTGGAGAGGCACACCTCAACCGCGTGATGTGCGAGGTGGCGCGCGAGATTATCGCCGTGGCGGATGCCAGCAAGTTTGGTCGCAAGAGCTTTTGCATGATTCGCGAAGCCGGACAAATTCATCGGCTGATTACCGACAGCCTTCTTCCGGACGATTACGAGCGGGCGTTAACCGAGTTGGGCGTGGAGGTAGTCATCGCCGATCGGTAGTACGGCGCCTGCGTGGGGGATTCATGCAGCAGTTGTTACAGCTTGTTGAGCAGCACAAGGCCGGTAAACCGGTCGGGATCTTTTCCGTTTGTTCCGCTCACCCCTGGGTGCTGAAAGCGGCCCTGCGGCAGGCCAAAACGCGCGGTACGCCGGTACTGGTCGAGGCCACCTCGAATCAGGTCAATCAGTTTGGCGGCTACACCGGCCAGACGGCGGAACAGTTCCGCGACGCCCTGTGGCAATTGGCGGACGAGGAAGGGTTGGCACGCGATCGTTTGTGGCTGGGAGGCGATCATCTCGGCCCCAACGCCTGGCAGGATCGGCCGGCAGAAGAAGCAATGAAGTTGGCGGAAACGCTGATCGACGATTATGTTCGCGCCGGTTTTCGCAAAATCCACCTCGATTGCTCCATGTCCTGCGCTGGCGATCCTTTCCCTCTAAATGATGAAACCGTCGCTGCCCGTGCGGCACGTTTGTGCGCCATTGCTGAACGCGCCTGGCAGCAAAGCGGCGGTGAGCCGCCGGTGTATGTGATCGGAACCGAAGTGCCGGTGCCGGGCGGCGCGCAAGAGGCGTTGGAAGGTATGCAGGTCACCACGCCACGGGCGGTGCAGCAAACGCTTGAAATCCATCGCCTGGCCTGGCAGCAAGCCGAACTGGTCGATGCCTGGACGCGAACCATTGCGCTGGTGGTGCAGCCGGGCGTTGAGTTTGATCATCACAGCGTGGAGCACTATCAACCGCAACGGGCCCATGAACTGAGCCGCTTTATCGAACGGCAGCCGGGCATGGTGTACGAGGCGCACTCGACGGATTACCAACCGCCGCAGGCCTATCGACAGCTGGTGGGCGATCATTTTGCCATCCTGAAAGTCGGCCCGGCACTGACTTTCGCACTGCGCGAAGCGCTGTTCGCACTGGATCACATTGAACGTGAATGGCTTGGCGAGCACCAATCGGCGCAGCTGTGCGCCACGCTGGAGCAGGTCATGCGCGAACAGCCACAGCAGTGGAGCCGTTACTACCATGGCAACCCTCATCAGCAGTATCTCGATCGCCACTACAGCCTGAGTGACCGGGTACGTTATTACTGGCCGCAACCACAGGTGCAGCAGGCGGTAGATAGCCTGATCGACAACTTGCGCCGCCATCCGGTGCCGCTAGCGCTGTTGAGCCAGTATCTGCCAGACCAGGCGCGCGCGCTGAATGCCGGGGAACTGAGCAACGACCCGCAGGATTGGGTAATGCATAAGGTGACGCAGGTGCTCGACGACTACCATGCCGCCTGTTATCCGGAGGTGCGTTGAAATGCCGAATATCTTGATGACTCGTATCGATAACCGACTGGTGCACGGCCAGGTCGGCGTTACTTGGACCAACACCTTGGGCGCCAATCTGGTGGTGGTGGCCAACGATGAAGCGGCAGCCGATCCTGTGCAGCAGAACCTGATGGATATGGTGGTGGCGGAAGGGGTGCAGACGCGCTACTTCACGCTGCAGAAAACCATCGACGTGATCCACAAGGCGGCGGATCGACAGAAGATCTTTTTGGTATGCAAAACGCCGCAGGATGTTTTGCGGCTGGTGCAGGGTGGGGTGCCGATCCGCTTCGTGAACGTCGGCAACATGCATTTTGCCGAGGGTAAGCGTCAGGTGCATAAAACGGTCTCGCTGGATGAAAGCGACGTCGCCGCTTTTCGCGAGCTGGCGGCGCTTGGCGTTGAATGCGAGGTACGCCGGGTGCCGGATGAAGCGGGTGAGGCGGTCGGCAAGCTGCTGTTCTGAGTTCGGGGGAAATCATGTTAACTGATGCGTTATTGATTGCACTGTTGGCCGGGCTGGCGGGGGTCGATCTGTTTGACGGACTGACCCACTTTCATCGCCCGGTGGTGCTGGGGCCGCTGGTCGGCCTGATTTTGGGGGATGTGTACACAGGTCTGCTGGTGGGCGGTACGCTGGAATTGGTATGGATGGGCATGGTGCCGCTGGCGGGCGCCCAGCCGCCAAACGTGGTGATTGGCGGGGTGATCGGCACGGCGTTTGCCATCCTGACAAAGGCCGATCCCAAGGTGGCGATCGGCGTGGCCGTGCCGTTTTCTATCGCGGTGCAGGGCTGTATTACGCTGCTGTTTACCCTGTTTTCACCGATGATGCACCGCTGCGATCGGATGGTGAAAGAGCTGAACTGGCGCGGTATCGAACGGGTGAATTATCTCGGCATAAGCATCCTGTTCGCGTTCTATTTTGTCGTGGCTTTTTTGCCGATTTATTTCGGTGCCGATGCGGCCAGCGCCATGGTGCAAAAAGCACCGACCTGGCTGCTGGACGGCCTGGCAGTGGCGGGTGGCATGATGCCGGCGATCGGTTTCTCGCTGTTGATGAAAGTGATGATGAAAAAAACCTACGTGGCTTATTTCATCCTCGGCTTTATTTCCGTCACCTTCCTGAAACTGCCGATCCTGGCGGTGGCGCTGGGGGCACTGGCGATCGCACTGATCGATTTCTTTAACAGCCAACGATCCGGGGCGGACACGCCCAAACCGTCCGTACAACAGGAGGATGCTGAAGATGGCATTTAATGATTCCGACGATCTGCTGGCGCAAAAAGCGGAACAGCGTATGGCGCAGGCCCTGGCGACCAGTCAGGTAGACCAGGACGATTATGTCGACAGCGAGCCGGCAGAGGCGCTGACCCGTGGCGATATCAACCGCATGGCATGGCGTTCCTTACTGCTGCAGGCGTCGTTCAACTACGAACGTATGCAGGCCGGTGGCTGGCTTTATCAGTTAATTCCAGGATTACGCAAGATCCATCGCAATCCGCAGGATCTGGCCAATTCGATGAAGATGCACATGGAGTTTATCAACGTGCACCCGTTCGACGTCACCTTCCTGTCCGGGCTGGTGCTGGCGATGGAACAGAACAAGGAGAAGATTTCTACCATTCGTGCGGTAAAAGTGGCGCTGATGGGGCCGCTGGGCGGCATTGGCGATGCGCTGTTCTGGCTGACGCTACTGCCGATCTGCGCCGGGATCGGCGCCTCGTTGGCGCTGGAAGGCAGCCTGTTCGGGCCGATCGTCTTCCTGCTGCTGTTTAACGTTTTTCACTTCGGCTTGCGGTTCGGGCTGGCGCATTATGGCTATCAGGCCGGCACCAGCGCCTTGGCGCTGCTGAAAACCCATACCCGACGAATATCACACGCCGCCTCGATTGTCGGCATGACGGTGATTGGCGCGCTGGTGGCTTCCTATGTCCATCTTTCCACCCCGTTGGTGATGCATGCCGGCAAGGCCAGTGTGGCGTTGCAGACCGACGTGCTGGACAAACTGATGCCCAATCTGTTGCCGCTGTGCTTTACGCTGCTGATTTTCTTCCTGATGAAGCGAGGGTTCTCGCCGGTGAAGCTGATTGGCGTGACGGTGGTGATTGGCGTCGTGGGCAAATTTATCGGTTTATTGTGAGGAAAGGGCGATGCCAGGCATTGTGATTACCGGCCACGGCAGCTTTGCCAGTGGCCTGCTGCAGGCGGTAGAACAGGTGGTGGGGCCGCAGCAAAATTGCGTCGCGGTCAATTTCCCGGAGCAGATGAGCACCGCTCAGTTAAGGGGTGCCCTTAATGCGGCGCTAACCGAAGTGGCGCAGGCGGACGGCGTGGTGTTTCTCACCGATATGCTCGGCGGATCGCCGTTCCGCTGCGCCAGCGAACTGGCGGACGAGCGCGGTGATTGCGAAGTGCTGACCGGGGTAAATATGCAGCTGGCAGCGGAAATGATGCTGGAACGCGATGGGCTAAGCCTGGATGAGTTTCGCGAAGTGGCGTTGGCGTGCGGCAAACGTGGGCTGACCAGCCTGTGGCACGAAAGGCGTCGGGTGAAATGCGAGGACGTTCAGGCCGATGGCATCTGAGTAAAGCCGGGCGCAACCGTACAGGCTGCGCCCGGGCACTTAGCCGGCAACCGGCAATGGGCTGAGTGCCATGCGTGCCGGTTGGCTTTCTTCCGCGCGGCTAAAGCGCCAGCAGCTTTGATGATATTTCGCCACGCTGTTGCGGTGCGCCACGCTAACCAGCGTCACATCCGGCAATTCATCCACCAACAGGCAGTACATCAGTTGCTCGGTTTCGTCGTCCAGCGCGCTGGTGGCTTCGTCGAGGAACAAAATGTCCGGGCGGGTCAGAATCGCACGGGCGAAGGCTAATCTCTGCTGTTCACCTGGAGACAGGCGTTGGCTCCAGTTGGCGCTGGTATCCAGCCAGCGCTGAAGGTGTTTAAGGCGGCAGTTATCCAGGGCTTTCAGCAGCTGTTCATCGCTGTACTCGGCGGCAAGATGCGGATAGCTGAGCGCCTCTCGCAGCGTACCGATCGGAATATAACTGCGTTGCGGCAGGAATAACGTACTGCTGGCGGCGTCGAGCCCAATCGCACCGGAACCATACGGCCAGATACCGGCAATGGCGCGCAACAGGGTTGATTTACCGCAGCCGGAGGGGCCAACGATCAGCACCCGATCGCCACGTTTGAGCGTCATTGAGGTCGGCTCCAGTAAGCGTTGGCCGTCCGGCAATTGCAGGCTGAGGCGGTCAAGGACCATCGGCTGTTCATTCTCCGGCTGCAATTGAATGCCGCGCTGTTGATGGTGCACCTGATCCACGGCGGCGTTAAAACCGGCCAGACGGTTAACGCAGGCTTTCCAGGTGGCCAGATCGGTAAAGGCATCGATAAACCAGGACAGAGCGCCCTGTACTTGCCCAAAAGCGGAGGCAATCTGCATCATTCCACCCATTTGGATGGCACCGGAAAAATAGCGTGGGGCTGCCACCAGTAGCGGAAAGACAATGGCGAATTGGCTGTAGAAATTGGAGGCAATATTGAGCCGCCGGGTGATGCGCATGATTGACCACCAGTTGGCACGGATGGCTTCAAAGCGCCCGCCTAACTGCTGTGCTTCATGCGGCTCGCCGTGATACAGCGCGATGGCATCATTATTTTCGCGGATGCGGATCAGCCCAAAACGAAAGTTCGCTTCATAGCGCTCCTGATTAAAACCCAGTTGTACCAAGGGTTTGCCGACCCACCAAATCAGCAGTGATCCCAGTCCGGCGTACAGCAGAGCGAACCACACCATATAGCCGGGTAGGGTAATAGCGTGCTGGCTGATGACAAAGGTAATAGGGCCACTGACATGCCACAGGATGGCGATAAAAGAAAACAGCGTCACCAGGCTGGACAGTAACCCCAACGAAAGCGACAGCGTGTATTGGGTCAGCACGTTGAGATCCTCGGCGATACGCTGGTCCGGGTTATCGACGATTTGCTGCTGTTCGGTATGGTAATACGCCTGATGCGCCAGCCATTTACCCATGAATTTTTCGGTCATCCAGCGCCGCCAGTGCATCTGCAGGCCCTGTGTCAGGTAAATTTTAAACACCGCCAATACGATGAAAATCAGCGCCAGATAGGTAAAGCGCCACAGCTGCGCCTTGAATACCGGGTAATTTTTATTTTGCAGCGCGTCGTAAAACACCTGGTTCCACTGGTTGATCAGCACGCTGATGTACACCAACCCCAGTGACAAGGCGATGATGGCGATCAGCATCGCCCAGGCCCGCAGTTTCTCTTCCGAGACCCAGAAGGGTTTAATCAGTTGCCAGACGGCGTTTTTGGGGGTGGGGATAGCGTTCATGGACCCTCGCAGGTTTAATCTTTTTTTCAGCATGGGCCGGGGACAGGTAACAAACAAACGTTGACTGTAAGCAGTTTTAACGCCGCTAACCGTTTGAAATATCGCGGCTGAATCGTCAGGGGTGATGCGGTGACGGTTGGCGGTTATACTGGCGCCGAAATTTGGCTCGTTTACTGCGGAAAGGATAAGTGATGAAGGCGTGGGTTCCCCTGCTGTTGGCCTATGGTGCGCTTGCCTGCGACCAGGCGATGGCGCAGATTGACGAGCCGGATATTGATGCCGATTGTCACAAGGTCGCAAGCTATGCCGAGTTGGGCAAAAATGCCTATCAGCGTGGCGATTACCCACGCGCCGCAGATATTTTCCGCGATCAGGCCGCCTGGAGTGAGTTCTGCGGTTTGGATAGCCAGGCAACGGCCACTGCTTATAACAACGTAGCGCTGGCGCTGATACACGCGGGCGAGCTGCTTAAGGCGCGTGCCTATTTAGCTCTGGCACCGCAGGACAGTAAATCCCGGCATAATCTCAAGCTGTTGCAGGAGCGGCTGGCGAAACGAGCGCCACTTACCGGGCCGGGCGGAGTCTATTGGCAATATGCCGGGCGCGGCGTCTGGAACGAGGTGGAGGTCAAGCCACAGGATGGACGCTGGCTGATCAGTTATTCCGGTTATTACATGCCACAGATGGGCTTGTATTACGGGCCGAATATGGGGGAGTTCACTCAGACGTTGCCGATAGAGCACGACAAAGCAGTATACCGTCAGCGGGAACCGGAAGATGTGATGGCGTGCGATGTGGCGATGCAGTTCGGTAGCGATGGTCTGGACATGCACACCGAGGGGGATTGTGGTTTCGGTTTTAACGTGCGTGCGGAAGGACACTTTGTACGGGTTGAATAATCAGCTCCGGGCATCCAATACTTTGAACACCCGGCAGCCGTAACAGGTATTAGGCCCAGGTAGCGGCGCCGCTCAATAACTCTTTCCAGGCCTCAACGTTGCCCAGATAGTTGCCCGCCGGGATCTGGCGCAGCTGTCCTTCGCTGTCTTGCAGAGCGAAAGTTGGGAACCCCTGGCCCTGAACCTTGGCAAGCAATGCCCGGCTTTGCGCGATGTGCTGCGCGGTTGGCGCACCGGTGTTAAACCGCATTTCGGCGATAAACGGAGCAGAGGGCAAGCCCAGCTCTTTTGCCAGCGCTTCCAGCACCGGCGTGTCGGCGATACGGCGACCTTCCTGGTAATGTGCTTCCTGAATGCGGTGCAGCATATCCAGCCCGCGTCCCGCCAGCGCTTGCGCTGCCAGTATGGCGGTAATCGGCGGCTCCGAGTCCATCACCGCGGTGGTATCACGCAACAATCCATTGAAATAAGCTTCGCCAAAGGGTTGGCCGGTTAACTCCGCAATGCGCTTGTCATGCGGGATCACATAATTGCGCCATTCATCCGTGATTTGGCGGCGGTTGTTGCCGGTCATCATACCGCCGGCGTGCAGGGCGATGGTTAGCCCTGGAATAGTTTTGGCCGCCTTCACCAGCGGGGCTGCGCCATAGCACCAGCCACACAGCGGATCGAAAATGTAGTGCAGAGTCGTACCGGTCATGTCTTTTCCTCGTTATACCCGCCGCCTTTGCGGCGGCTGGGTAGCAGTAACGCCTTGGCCTGGGTGTTTCGGCGTGCTTATTGCGGCCACTTCATTTCGCCTTTCAGCACTTTGGCGCTCAGTTCCAGGCTGGATTCGTCTTTCAGATCCGGGTAATGCTTTTTCATTGCCGCCACCAGTGCCGCAGAATCTTTGGCTTTTGGCAGTTCAGCCTCCAGCGTGGTCAGGTAGTTCTGGGTAAAGGTGACAGACTTCAGCGTCTGGTCTGCGCCCGGCAGGAAATGGCCAGGGACCACGACTTCCGGTTTCAACGCTTTGATGCCTTCCAGCGTTTGCTGCCAGTGTGCGCGGGATTCAACGGTTTGGTTATCGGCAATCCACGGATGGATATTGTCGCCGGCTACCGGCACACCGCCCACGACCGCTTTCAGCGCTGGGATCCACACGTAGGTGCGTTCCGGCGTCGGGCCGGTCAGGCCTTTCACTTCCACTTTCTGGCCGTCTACGGTGAAGCTGTCACCCTGCAACGCCTGAGGCACCACCACCGCTTTCGGCGCGTTGTCCTTCAAGATTGGGCCCCAGTACGCCACTTTGCCGTCTTTGGTGGCATTGATTTCTTCAATGGTACCCGGTGACGCGATGATTTTAGCCTCAGGGAATGCGGCTTTAATGACGTCCAGACCAAAATAGAAATCCGGATCTGAATGGCTGATGTATACGGTGGTCAGCTTCTTGCCGGTCGCTTTGATCTTTTTCACCAGGGCTTCCGCGTCGTTACGCTGGAACTGGGCGTCGATCAGTGCGACTTCGTGTTTGCCGCTGATGATTTCGGAAGACACCGGGAACACGCTTTTCTCACCTGGGTTATACACTTCCATCGTCAGGGTGTTGGCGGCGGTAGCGAAGGTGCTTACTGTGGCGATGCCGGCAAAGGCCAGGGTCAACAATGATTTCTTAAACATGGGTAGAGGTCCTTGGGATGCGATTAATGTTGTATAGATGTTAGGTTGCATAAAGCGATAGAAAAACCGGATAATGAGCAACTATTCATTGCGTAAATCGGACGAATCATGGATCGCATTACCGCTGCTGAGGTTTTTATCACCATCGTCGACCGTGGCAGCATGATTGCCGCCGCGGAAACGTTGGAAATGTCGCGGGCGATGGTGACGCGTTATCTGGCACAAATGGAGCAATGGGCCGGCGCGCGTTTACTGCATCGCACTACTCGTAAGCTTAGTCTGACTGACGCCGGTGAGCGCACGCTGGAACGCTGTCGACAGATGCTGGCGCTGGCGGGCGAAATCGATTTGGTCGAAGGGGAGCAGAGTGATGAACTGCGTGGCCTGTTACGCATTACCTGTTCACAATCGCTGGGCCAGACGGCGCTGGTGGGCGCGGTGGCGCAATACCTGAAACGCCATCCGCAGGTTGCAGTAGATCTGCAAATGAACAATCGCACGGTAAATCTGGTGGAGGAGCGTATCGATCTGGCGTTACGCATCACTAACGAATTGGATCCCAATCTCATCGCCCGGCCATTATCCTCCTGTGCTTCCGTGGTCTGCGCTTCCCCGGCCTATCTGGCGGCACACGGCACGCCGCGTCATCCGCAGGATTTGGCGCTGCATAACTGCCTGACTTATTCCTACTTCGGTAAAAGCCTGTGGCATTTTGACCTTCAGGGTGTGAAATCGGCGGTCGCGGTCAGCGGCAACCTGAGCGCCAACGAATCGGTGGTGTTGATGGCGGGCACGGTACAAGGCGCGGGTATTTCCATGCAGCCTTACTATTCTGCAGCCCCTTTACTGGCCAGTGGCGAACTGATTGAGCTGATGCCGGATTACCGGCCCCAGTCGATGGGGATCTACGGTATCTATACCTCACGCCGCCAGATGCCGGCGACATTACGCACCATGTTGGACTTTTTGGTGGAGTGGTTTGCCCACGATCCGGATTGGCAGACGACGCTGCGCTGATAGCGTTAACACACAGGTAACATTTTTACACATTTTTCATCATCAGCGCATTCAACCAGTTAGCGAGCCAGGCATGGCTTTTTGTGCGCAGCTGCCGTTTTGCCACTGGTTTTTACGCGGGATTGCGTGCTATTTCTGTAACGTGAAAAGCGTGAATAAGACTTAATAATTATAGGGTTAAGCAGTTAACTCCGCTCTTTGAACGCCCTCTCTGACCCTTTTTCGCGGGCAGCCTGCCGGGCTGCCCGTCAATTTTATGTGTTTTTACCGGCCCCGAGTGCCTGACACCGGGGCTTTGTTGACTGGGAGCTTTCCGCATGCCTGTTTCTCTGCTCGCACTGGCATTAAGTGCATTCGCTATTGGCACCACCGAGTTTGTGATCATGGGGTTGCTGCCTGAAGTGGCGGGAGATCTGCAGGTCTCCATTCCTTCTGCCGGCTGGCTGATCAGCGGCTATGCCCTTGGCGTGGCTATCGGTGCACCCATCATGGCCTTGCTGACCGCGAAGCTGCCGCGCAAAAAAACGCTGTTGCTGCTGATGGTGATTTTCATCTTCGGCAATATTATGTGCGCCCTGGGGTACAGCTATGACTTCCTGATGCTGGCGCGCATTATCACCGCCTTGTGCCACGGTGCCTTCTTCGGTATTGGCGCGGTGGTTGCGGCCAATCTGGTGCCGCCAAACCGCCGGGCTTCAGCCGTGGCATTGATGTTCACCGGCCTGACGCTGGCCAACGTGCTCGGCGTGCCGCTGGGTACCGCACTGGGTCAGGCGCTGGGTTGGCGTTCGACGTTCTGGGCGGTGGCGGTCATTGGCGTGCTCTCTCTGTTGGCGCTGTACAGCAAGCTGCCCAGCGTGAAGGACGAGGCCCCGACGGATCTGAAAAAAGAGCTGGCGGCGTTGCGCGGCGGCGGTATTTGGCTGTCATTGCTGATGACCGTGGCCTTTGCCGCATCGATGTTCGCGCTGTTTACTTATATTGCCCCGTTACTGACTGAGGTGACGGGTGTTTCTTCTCATGGCGTCAGTTGGACGCTGTTGCTGATGGGAGTTGGTCTGACGCTGGGCAACATCCTGGGTGGACGTTTGGCGGACTGGCGCTTGCCGTTGACGCTGACCTGTACGTTCCTGGTGATCGCCTGCTTTGCGGCATTGTTCAGTTGGACCAGCCATTCGATGGTACCGGCTGAAATTACCCTGTTCCTGTGGGCCGCTGCGGCGTTCGCCGCCGTACCGGCGCTGCAAATCAACGTGGTGACCTACGGTAAAAAGGCCCCAAATCTGGTGTCCACGCTGAACATTGCCGCGTTCAACGTCGGTAACGCGATTGGTGCCTGGGTCGGCGGTGTCGTGATAGCGCAAGGGTTGGGCTTGACCAGCGTACCGCTGGCCGCTGCGGGGATCGCGTTGCTGGGTCTGGTACTGTGTCTGGTGACGTTCAGCCGCGCCAAGCGCCCGGCTAGCGCGTAATCACGGCGGCCAGACGGGCGGGCAGCGTTTGTGCCTGTTGCTGCAAATGTTGAGTAAAGGCCGTGACCAGCGCCGACGACGGGCGGTGCAGCGGCCGGATCAGGCTAACGGTAAAGGGCACGTCAACGCTGAATGGCCGTATATGCACACCGTTGTTGGCGTAGTCCAACGCCGTTAGCGGATTGACTATCGAAACCCCCACGCCAGCTTTAACCATGGCGCAGACCGACGCTGCGCTGTGGGTTTCCATCACCAGCCGGCGGTTAACCCCTTCCTCACTGAACAGCGAATCCAGCAGTTGGCGATAGCTGTCGGTGTTCGACAGGCTGATAAAGTTTTGTCCGGCAAAATCCTGCGGCGTCAGCCGCTTTTTCGCCAGCAGCGGATGCCCGGCCGGCAAGACACACACTTCGTTCAGCGTCATCAAGGTCATTCGCTCGGTGCCCGCCGGAGTCAGGGTATTTTCCGTCAGGCCCAAATCGTGGCGCTGCGCCGATAACCACTCTTCCAGCAACGGTGATTCCTGCGGTATCACGCTGAAGCTGACCTCCGGATAGCGATCGATAAAGGGTTTGCACACCGCCGGCAGCAGCGATTGTGAAAATACCGGCAGGCAGGCAATCGAAAGCTGCGCCTGCTGAAATTGTCGGATACCGGCGGCGGCATTGACGATGCGATCCAGACCGTAATAGGAACGTTGAACCTCTTCCAACAGCCTCAGGCCCTGTACCGTGGGGGATAATCGCCCGCGCACCCGTTCGAACAACTGCAGTTGGATCAGTTTCTCGAAGCGCGCCAGCTCGCGGCTGACGGTGGGCTGCGAGGTTTGCAGCAGCGCGGCGGCTTCAGTCAGATTGCCGGTCGTCATCACCGCATAGAAGATTTCAATCTGGCGCAGGGTTATCGCGTGCATCGGGCGGCTCCATCATGAGCAAAGCCATATCATAAATGAATAGACTCTGGCTAAATAGATATTTTCCACCCGAGAAAGAGTGCGGCAATATTGAGGGCATACCATTTTCGAACCGGGAACATCACTATGCCACGCGCTTTGCACGACACTTCTACCGCTCTTAACGCCGCTAACCTATTGGCGCTGCCTCAGCGCTTTGGTTGCCCTGTGTGGGCCTATGACGCAGCGATTATCAGCGAGCGCATCAGCCAATTGCGGCATTTTGACGTGATCCGTTTTGCCCAGAAGGCCTGCTCGAATATTCATATTTTGCGCCTGATGCGTGAGCAGGGCGTCAAGGTGGACTCTGTGTCGTTAGGCGAGATTGAGCGTGCATTGCAGGCCGGTTTTCAGCCGGGTGGCGAACCAAGCGAAATCGTGTTTACCGCCGATGTGCTCGATCACGCGACTCTGGCTCGCGTCAGCGAATTGAAAATCCCGGTCAACGTCGGTTCGATCGACATGCTGGAACAGTTGGGGCAGGTCTCTGCCGGGCATCCGGTGTGGCTGCGCATCAATCCAGGTTTCGGTCACGGCCATAGCCAGAAAACCAATACCGGCGGTGAGAACAGCAAGCACGGTATTTGGTATGCCGACTTACCGCAGGCGGTGGAAAAAATTCAGCAATACGGTCTGAAGCTGATTGGCGTGCATATGCATATAGGGTCGGGGGTGGACTACCAGCATCTGGAGCGCGTGTGTGACGCCATGGTGCAACAGGTGATCGACCTCGGCCAGGACATCAGTGCGATTTCTGCCGGAGGCGGGCTGTCGATCCCCTATCAGTACGGCGAAGAGGCGATTGATACCGAACACTATTTTGGTTTGTGGAACAGCGCCCGCGAGCGTATTGCCGCACATTTGGGTCATCCGGTGAAGCTGGAGATCGAACCGGGCCGTTTCCTGATGGCGGAAGCCGGTGTGCTGGTCGCCGAGGTACGGGCAGTGAAAGACATGGGCAGCCGGCACTTTGTGCTGGTGGATGCCGGTTTTAATGATTTGATGCGTCCGGCAATGTACGGCAGCTATCACCACATATCCCTGCTGCCGGCCGACGGTCGCGATACCGCACATCAGCCACTGCGTGAAACCGTGATTGCCGGACCGCTGTGTGAATCCGGAGACGTCTTTACTCAGCAGGCCGGGGGCGGTATTGAAACCCGCGAGCTGCCGCCGGTGCAGGTTGGCGATTATCTGGTGTTCCATGACACCGGTGCTTATGGCGCGTCTATGTCTTCAAACTACAATAGCCGCCCGCTGCTGCCGGAAGTGCTGTTTGAGAACGGTGAACCGCGCCTGATCCGTCGTCGCCAGACCATCGAAGAGCTGATTGCGCTGGAAATGATCTGATGCTTTTGGGCGCATCGTGGTTTCAACGACAGCGCCCGGAGGGATCAGTCGGCGTAAGGCCCGGGGAGCACCGATTCACGCAGCCGCAGTTCGCCGGTGAACGGGGTGAGTGGCTGTGTGTCTTCCCCATTGATCAGGCGAAAAGCCTGGCTGATGGCGGCTTCGATCATTACGTCGATCGGCAGATACACGGTAGATAGTGCGGGTTGCAAATAGGCGGCGCTGGGCTCGTCGTCAAAGCCGAACAGTGAGACATCCTGCGGCAGGCGTTTGCCCGCATCGTGCAGCGCCTTCATCGCGCCGACCGCCATGTCGTCGTTGCAGGCGAACAGCGCGCTGAAATCGATATGATCGGCCAGCAAACGCCGGGTGCCCTGATATCCGCTTTGCACGCTGCTGTCACCGTAGGCCACGCGGGCTTCGTTGAAGGCAATATGGTGCTGCTCTAACGCTTGTTGATAACCTGCCAGCCGCGCCTGTGCTGTTGGCGTGGCGATGGGGCCGGTAATGCAGGCGATCTCGCGATGCCCCTGCCTAATCAGATAATCCACCGCATGGAAGGCCGCCTTTTGCTGTTCGAAGAACACGCAGCGTGCGCGCGCCTGTGGCAGATCCCGATTGATCACCATGATCGGCACCGGCAGGCTGTCCAGCAGCTTCATCAGCGCAGTTTCTGACATGAAACGGGTATACAGGATGATGGCATCACAGCGGCGATCCGCCAGCAGCTGTACCGCCTGCAGTTCATCTTCCGGCGTGTCGTGGCCGTCGGTCACAATCAGGTGTTTGCCACTGGCCTCGATCAGCTTGGCTGCGCGACGAAGCAGGCGCCCGAAGTAGGGGCCGTCGAAATTGGACACTACCAGGCCAATGCTGTTGGAGCTTTTGTTTGCCAGCGATTGGGCGAGGAAGTTCGGGCGGTAACCCAAATCGTCCATGGCCTTGAACACCGCATCGCGGGTGCTCTTTTTCACCTGGCCGGTGCCATTTAACACGCGTGAAACCGTGGCTTTGGATACCCCCGCGCGAATGGAAACATCCAACATGGTGATCATCAGTGGCTTACCCCTTTCAACATCCGCTGTGGTAAATATCGCTCAGTCTAGCATAGGCTTACCCCTTGGCTGCGTGGGATTTTTCCGCCGGGATTGTGTTGTGGCGCAACGTCCGTAGACTGATGCCAGACAATGGGAAAAGAGAGAAGAGATGACTGAGATTAGGCTTCTGGCGGATTATCCACAGCATCGCGGTCAGGTGATTGATTGGCTGTGGCAGGCGTTTGGCAGCGAAAGCAGCCGGGCATTTTTCGCCAGCGTGGTGGACAGCGGGCTGTGCGGAGCCGATTTGCCCATTACTTTTATCGCCCTGCAGGACGATAAAGTGGTTGGCACCGTCGGCTTATGGCGCTGCGACTTGATCAGCCGGCAGGATCTGACGCCCTGGCTGGCGGCGCTGTATGTCGACGAAAGCCAGCGCGGCAGCGGTCTGGGGCTGCGGTTGCAGCAGCATGTGCAAGACTACGCCCGACGCACCGGCTTCAGTGAGCTTTATCTCTACAGTGACTTTAGCGGCTATTATGAGCGCCATGGCTGGCGCTACATCGGCGATGCGCTGGATTACCCCGATCGCCCGGTGCGGCTGTATCACCGGGAGTTGATCTAGTTCTGCTCGTAAACGTTATTGATGCTGGCCACCGAATGGCGGCGCACCAGCGTCGGGCTGAACATGTTGGTGATCTCCGGCAGCGGCTGATTGTTGGCCAGTGCCAGCGCCAGTTCGGCCGCCTGGGTTGCCATGGCCACCACCGGATAGCGAATAGTGGTCAGACGCGGCCGCAGGTAGCGTGAAATCAGCACGTCATCGAAACCAATCAGCGACATCTGCCCCGGCACATCCACGCTGTTGTCGCTCAGTACCGAAAGGGCACCGGCGGCCATTGAGTCGTTGTAGCAGGTGACCGCGGTGAAGTTTTTACCGCGCCCGAGCAGCTCGGTCATCGCCTGTTCGCCGCCAATCTCGTCTGGCTCGCCGTAGGCAATCAGTTTTTCATCTACCGCAATGCCGTGCTCCTGCAATGCATCGAGATAGCCCTGCAGACGGTCCGCCGCATCGGAAATTTGGTGGGTGGAGCAGATGATGGCAATACGCTGGTGCCCTTGTTGGATCAGGTGGCGGGTCGCCAGCCAGGCACCGTAGCGATCGTCGAGCGCCACGCAGCGCGATTCAAAGCCCGGCAGCGTGCGGTTAATCAGTACCATGCCCGGGATCTGCTGCATCCACCCGCTTAACTCACGGTCGGTCAACTTTTTGGCATGTACCACCAATGCGGCACAACGGTGGCGTACCAGCTGTTCAATCGCCTGACGCTCTTTTTCTGCCTCGTGGTAACCGTTGCCAATCAGCAGGAAATTGTGGGTGGCGTAGGCCACCTGTTCCACGGCCTTGACCATGGCACCAAAGAAGGGATCGGACACGTCGGAAACGATCAGCCCGAGCGTTTCGGTCGATTGCTGTGCCAGCGCGCGGGCATTGGCGTTTGGGTGATACTGCAGTTGTTCCATCGCGGCCAGCACAGCGGTGCGAGAGCCTTCGCTGGCCTTGGGAGAATTGTTTATTACGCGGGATACCGTGGCCACGGAAACACCCGCCAGCCTGGCAACATCCTTTATGGTAGCCATATCTGTCATACATCCTGGGTAATCGCTTACATCCCTCAGTCTTGCGGAAAAAGCCCGGGGCTGCAAGCGCTGGCGATCGTAACTTGTGGCGGCTGTTGCAGATATGGGCAATTTACCCCGAGCTTAGACCTGTGCCGCTCAGTGATAGAGCCATTTGTGCTTTGGCGCGGCGCATCGGCTAATGCTATTTTTGGGCATCCATTCTTGGCTGAGAACACCATGTCGATTAAACGCTATCCGCAACTCGCTCACTGGGGCGCCTATACCGCCGTGGTTGAAGACGGCAGGCTTATCCGTTGTGAGCCGTTTGCCGACGATCCGGATCCTTCCCCAATGCTCGACTCCATCGCGCCGATGGCCTATTCCGACAAGCGCATCCGCAAGCCGTCCGTGCGCCGTTCCTGGCTGCAAAAGCGTGAAGGCAGCGACCGTACGCTACGTGGCCGCGAGGATTTTGTCGAAGTGGATTGGGATTTGGCGCTCGATCTGGTGGCGGAAGAGAACCGGCGCGTGCGCGATCGCTACGGCCCCTCCGGCTTGTTTACCGGTTCCTATGGCTGGTCATCTGCCGGGCGCCTGCACCACGCTCGTTCGCTGGTGCGCCGTTTTTATTTTGCTGGCGGCGGCGGTGTCGATCAGTTGGGCAACTACAGCTGGGGAGCGGCCCAGTTTTTCCTGCCGTATGTGATCGGCACTTTCACCCCATTGACCGGCCGTGTCACCAGTTGGCCCAGCGTGGTTGAGCACTGCGAGCTGTTTGTGGCCTTCGGCGGCCTGGCGTTGAAAAATGCCCAGGTCTCTTCCGGCGGTGCGGCGGAGCACTCGCTCAAACCCTGGCTGCA
The DNA here is from genome assembly GCF_058799445.1 of Serratia sp. GW822-FHT06E05. Classification (NCBI taxonomy): domain Bacteria; kingdom Pseudomonadati; phylum Pseudomonadota; class Gammaproteobacteria; order Enterobacterales; family Yersiniaceae; genus Serratia; species Serratia sp. GW822-FHT06E05. The sequence goes on along the minus strand of NZ_JBXALM010000010.1, from coordinate 102,277 downwards.
AAAGCTGGTGAAAAAAGGCACTCCGGTGATCAACATCAGCCCGATGCGTGATGACTGCCCGGAATTTGTTAATGCCGAATGGATCCCAATTCGCCCGAATACCGACGTGGCGCTGATGCTGGCACTGGCGTATGAAATCCAGCGCCGTGGCGCTCAGGATGAAGCTTTCCTCTATAGCCACTGCACCGGCTATAGCCAGTTGGCGGATTATCTGCGCGGCACCGACGACGGCGTGGCGAAAACGCCTGAATGGGCCAGTGCCATCACCGGCATTCCGGCGGCGCGTATCGGTTTGCTGGCGCAGCAACTGATCGGTGTGCGCAGTTTTATCACCTGCTCCTATTCGGTTCAGCGCGCCCATCGCGGTGAACAACCCTACTGGATGATGATTGCCCTGTCGGCGATGCTCGGCCAGGTGGGGCTGCCGGGGGGCGGTTTCTCCTTTGGTCACGGCTCGATGAACGGCGTCGGCAACCCGCGGGTGGACACGCCGGGGCCCATGATGCCGGTCGGCGCCAACCCTTGCGGGCTGGCCATCCCAGTGGCGCGTATCTGCGACATGCTGTTGCAACCCGGCGGCTCCTATCAGTTCCGTGGCGAGACGCACCAGTATCCGGATATTCATTTGGTGCACTGGGCCGGCGGCAACCCGTTCCATCATCACCAGCAGCTAAACCGGCTGGTGGAAGGCTGGCAGAAACCGGATACGGTGATTGTGCAGGATATCTGGTGGACGCCAGCGGCCAAGATGGCGGACATCGTGCTGCCGGTTACCACCTCGCTGGAACGTAACGATATCGGCGGTTCATCGCGCGATCGCTACGTATTGGCGATGCATCAGGCCATTGCGCCACAGCATCAGGCACGTAACGACTTTGATATTTTTGCCGATCTGGCGGAGCGGCTCGGTTACCGTGAGCAGTTCACCGAAAACCGCGACGAGCGGGCCTGGATCGAATCTATCTATCAACAATGCGGCCAGGCGCAGGCGGGGACCGGCGTAGAATGGCCCGAGTTTGAGGATTTCTGGCGCAAAGGCTACGTCGAGCTGCCGGCACCGGCGAAAGAATTCGTGTTCTTCGACGATTTTCGTGCCGATCCGCAGGCCAATCCGCTGCAAACGCCGAGCGGCAAGATTGAGTTGTTCAGCGAGAAAATCGCCGGTTATCGCTATGCCGATTTTGCCCCGCATCCGCAGTGGCAGCCGCCAGTCGAGTGGCTGGGGGCACCGGAAGCCAAAGAGTGGCCATTGCACCTGATATCCATCCAACCGAGCGATCGCCTGCACAGCCAGATGGATCCGGCGCCGTTGGCGCAGGGCAATAAAACGGCCGGGCGCGAAACGCTGTATATGCACCCGGAAGATGCAGCCAGGCGCGGCATTGTCGAGGGGGCGGAGGTACAGATCAGCAACGCGCGTGGCAATTGCCTGGCAGGCGTTGCGATCACCGACGGCGTCACCCAGGGCGTAGTGCTGATGGCAACCGGCGCCTGGTTTGACCCAGGTTTTGGTGCCGAGCGCCTGCAGGTGGAACAATCCGGCAACCCGAACGTGTTAACGCTGGATATCGGTACCTCACCATTGACTCAAGGGCCGAACGCCATGAGCTGCCTGGTAGAAGTGAGCGTACGATAAACATCCAGCCCCACGGCAAGGCGAGCTCGCTGTGGCTTGAAAGGCCGTGGGGATACACCGCTGGTTACACTTTGCGCCCTAATGTTTCGATTGGCCGCTGGCTGGTTTTCGGCTCAACGCGGTAAATTAAACGTCCCAGAGGTATTGATTGGTGAGTTTCAGCAACTTGTTTGTTGAGCCCATATTAATTTGCACCAACCTACGCAGATGCGTAGGTTTTTTTTTGCCCGATCCCCCTCCGTCCCGCCTGCGTAAAATCTGATTTTGTATTTTTATTCCGCAGGACTATTTACATTTCATTGAGTTATTTCAGTACATCGCGGGAAATTTACAGCTGGTTGCATTTAGAGCAAAACTCTTGCGATTGATCGGTAGTTTCTTAATCGCCACCTCTCTAGAGTAGGTGATCCCAGAGGTATTGATTGGTGAGAAATCAGCATACTCTGTATGTTGAAGCCATTTTCAATTGCACCAACCTACGCGGATGCGTAGGTTTTTTTTTGCCTGCCATATAGTATTCTTTTCCCTACAACCATTTACGCTCATCTTGGGCAAAGGGAGAAGGGCATGATCTTTTCAATGCTGCGGGTGCTGTTCCGCCTGCTGTACCGGGTACGCGTTGAGGGCGACGCCCGACATTTCGATCAGAAAAAGCTGCTGATTACGCCCAATCACATCTCCTTCCTCGATGGTATTCTGTTGGCGCTGTTTTTGCCGATCAAACCGGTGTTTGCCGTCTACGCCAGCATTGGCGATCGCTGGTTTATGCGCTGGTTGCGGCCTTATATCGATTTCGTTTCGCTCGATCCCACCAAGCCGATGGCCATCAAACAGTTGGTGCGCATGGTTGAGCAAGGGCGGCCCATCGTGGTGTTCCCCGAAGGGCGCATTACCGTGACCGGCTCACTGATGAAAATTTATGATGGTGCCGCGTTTATTGCCGCCAAATCGGGGGCGACCGTGGTGCCGATACGGCTTGATGGCGCCGAATTCAGCCCTTTTGGGCGTATGGCCGGGGTATTCAAGATCCGTTGGTTCCCGCAGATCAGCATCCGTATTTTACCGCCGACGTCATTGCCGATGCCGGTCGCGCCACGCGCCCGAGAACGTCGCATGCTGGCCGGCGATCGTTTGCACCAGATCATGATGAAGGCGCGTATGGACACGCGCGAGCCACAGACCCTGTTCCGCGCTTTGCTGGCGGCGCAGCATCGCTATGGTCGGAGCAAGCCGTGCATTGAAGATATCAACTTCAAGGAAGACAGCTACCAGACACTGATTAAAAAAGCGCTGGGCGTCAGCCGTATCCTGCAGCGCTTTACCGCCGAGGGCGAACATGTCGGCATGCTATTGCCGAATGCCACCATTACCGCCGCGGCGATTTTTGGCGCCTCGCTGCGCAACCGTATCCCGGCGATGCTCAACTACACCGCGGGTTCCAACGGCCTGAAAAGCGCCATGCTCGCCGCCAGTCTTAAAACCATCGTCACCTCACGCCAGTTCCTGGAAAAAGGCAAGCTGACACATTTGCCGCAGCAGGTGCCGGAGGCCAACTGGGTGTATCTGGAGGATCTGAAAGATACCGTGACCCTGGCGGACAAGCTGTGGATCCTGCGTCATCTGTTCCAACCCGCGCGCGCCATGCTGCCGCAGCAGCCTGACGATGCGGCACTGATCTTGTTCACCTCGGGGTCGGAGGGCAATCCGAAGGGCGTGGTGCACTCCCACGCCAGCCTGCTGGCCAACGTTGAGCAGATCCGTACCATTGCCGACTTCACTCCGCGCGACCGTTTTATGTCGTCGCTGCCGCTGTTTCACTCGTTTGGTTTGACGGTCGGGCTGTTGACCCCGTTGATGACCGGCAGCCGCATCTTCCTCTACCCCAGTCCGCTGCATTACCGCGTGGTGCCGGAGCTGGTGTATGACCGTAACTGCACCGTGCTGTTCGGCACGGCCACTTTCCTCAATAACTATGCGCGTTTTGCTCATCCGTATGACTTTGCCCGGTTGCGCTATGTGGTAGCCGGTGCGGAAAAGCTGGCGGACAGCACCAAACAGATTTATCAGGACAAATACGGTATTCGCATCCTGGAAGGCTATGGCGTGACCGAGTGTGCGCCGGTGGTGTCAATCAACGTGCCGCTGGCGGCCAAGGTGGGTACCGTCGGGCGCATCATGCCGAATATGGAAGCGCGTTTAATGAAGGTGCCGGGTATTGAGAACGGTGGACGCCTGCAACTGCGTGGGCCGAATATCATGAAAGGCTATCTGCGGGTGGAGCATCCGGGCGAGCTGGAGCCGCCAGCGGCAGAGGATGAACAGGGCAACCTGCAGCCGGGCTGGTACGATACCGGCGATATCGTCACGCTGGACGAACAGGGCTACTGTGTGATCCGCGGTCGGGTGAAGCGCTTTGCCAAACTGGCGGGCGAAATGGTCTCGCTGGAAAGCGTGGAGCTGCTGGCACAGCGCGTATCGCCGGAAGGTCTGCACGCCGCTACGGTGAAAAGTGACAGCAGTAAGGGCGAGGCGCTGGTGCTGTTCACTACCGATGCAAGCGTAACCCGCGAAGCCTTGCTGCGGGCAGCGCGTGAATTGGGCAGCCCTGAACTGGCGGTACCGCGTGATATTCGCCTGTTGAAAACGCTGCCGGTGCTGGGCAGTGGCAAACCGGATTTTGTGACCCTGCGTAAAATGGCTGAACAGCCGGAGACTGTCTGATGAACCCGTCGTCGAACACTGATTCACCCTTGCTTTCGCGCAGCATGATTGCCGTCATTTGCGCACAGTTTCTCTCTGCGTTCGGTGACAATGCGTTGCTGTTCGCCACGCTGGCGCTGATCAAACAACAGCTTTATCCCGACTGGAGCCAGCCGATTCTGCAGATGGCGTTTGTCGCCACCTATATCATTCTCGCGCCTTTTGTCGGCCAGATTGCCGACAGCTTTGCGAAAGGGCGGGTGATGATGGTGGCCAACGGCCTGAAGCTGGCCGGCGCATTGGTGATCTGTTTCGGGTTGGATCCGTTCCTCGGTTATAGCCTGGTAGGCGTGGGTGCCGCAGCTTATTCACCGGCCAAATATGGGATTTTGGGTGAGATCACCAGCGGTGAGAAACTGGTCAAGGCCAACGGCCTGATGGAGGCCTCCACTATCGCGGCGATCCTGCTGGGCTCGGTGGCCGGCGGCATCCTGGCAGACTGGCACGTAGTCGCCGCACTGGCGGTATGTGCGCTGGTTTACGCAGCGGCGGTGATCGCCAACCTGTATATTCCGCGCCTGCCTGCGGCACATCCGGCGACGTCATGGACGCCACGCGCCATGACTCGCGCTTTCTTCAACGCCTGTGTGGTGCTGTGGCGCGATGGGCAAACCCGTTTCTCATTGATTGGTACCAGCCTGTTTTGGGGCGCTGGGGTCACGCTGCGCTTTCTGTTGGTGCTGTGGGTGCCGGTGGCGCTGGGTATCGCCGATAACGCCACGCCGACGTTGCTGAATGCCATGGTGGCGGTGGGGATTGTGGTTGGCGCCGGTGCCGCGGCTCGCTTTGTTACGCTCGAGACCGTGAAACGCTGTATGCCGGCCGGGATCTTGATTGGCGTAGCGGTGGCGATATTCGCGCTGCAAACTACCCTGCTTAGCGCCTATGCGGTACTGCTGATTATCGGCGTCTTGGGCGGCTTCTTTGTGGTGCCGTTGAATGCGTTGTTGCAAGAACGAGGCAAAAAATCGGTGGGGGCAGGCAACGCGATCGCGGTGCAAAACCTTGGCGAGAACACCGCCATGCTGTTGATGCTCGGGCTCTATTCGCTGGCGGTAAAAGTCAGCGTACCGGTGGTCGGCGTGGGGATCGGTTTCGGTGTGGTTTTCGCGCTGGCGATCGGCGTGCTGTGGTTGTCGCAACGACGGGCAAAATAATCAAAGGGGCGCGGTTTAGGCGCCCCTGATTATTTAGGGTGCAGGAATGGTAAAGCGGGTGTGGATCTCTTCCAGCCCCTGAAGCACGTCTTCATTCAACACCAGGTCGAAACTGTCGATGTTGGTTTTCAGCTGTTCCAACGTGGTGGCGCCCAGCAGGGTACTGGCAACGAAGGGTTGCTGGCGAACAAAGGCCAGGGCCATCTGCGAAGGATCCAGCCCGTGTTTTTTGGCTAATGCGACGTATTCGGCAATCGCCAACTGCGTTTGCGGGGCCGAATAACGATTAAAGCGGCTAAACAGCGTATTTCGCGCACCGGCCGGTTTGGCGCCGTTCAAATACTTGCCGCTCAGGGTGCCGAACGCCAGGCTGGAATAGGCTAACAGTTCGACGCCTTCGTGCTGGCTGATCTCCGCCAGAGCAATCTCAAAACTGCGGTTCAACAGGCTGTAGGGGTTCTGAATTGAGACGATGCGCGGCAGCTCATGCTTTTCAGCCAACTGCAGGTAACGCATCACGCCCCAAGGCGTTTCGTTAGACACCCCGATATAACGAATTTTACCGGCGCGCACCTGCTCGGTCAGCGCTTCCAGCGTTTCCAGCAGGGTGACGGTAGCCTTTTCGTCAGTGTACTGATAGTTGAGCTTACCGAAGAAGTTGGTCGCGCGCTGCGGCCAATGCAACTGGTAGAGATCGAGATAATCGGTGTTGAGGCGTTTCAGGCTGGCGTCCAGCGCGGCACGGATGTTTTTGCGATCCAGCGCCTGCTGCGGACGGATACTGCTGTCAGTTCCGCGCACCGGCCCGGCGATTTTGCTGGCCAGCACCAGTTTCTCACGGTTGCCGCGAGCCTTGATCCAACTGCCGATGTACTGTTCGGTCAGCCCCTGGGTTTCAGGGCGGGGCGGTACCGGGTACATCTCTGCGGTATCGATCAGGTTGATGCCAGCGGCTAATGCATAGTCGAGTTGCGCGTGGGCATCGGCTTCACTGTTCTGTTCGCCAAAGGTCATGGTGCCCAGTCCCAGCACGCTCACTTCTAAAGAACTGTGGGGAATACGGTGGTATTGCATTAACGGCCTTCCTTTCGTGTTAGCGCTTACGGGCTATACACCCGATAAAACAGGAGCCAAACAATCTGCAAGGCGGTGATCTCGCCTTTGCCGACTATAACCAAGCCGAGAAGATGGGGGAAGTGGATTCAGTGCGGGGAGGGCTATCGCGCAACGCGGGGGCGATAGCCGATCGGGAAACTAGCGTTCGATGACCTGTGAAACCTGATCGCCGTTGATCTGGCGATGGTTGCCTTTTTCGTCTTTATAGCTGATCAGGCCGGTATCTTGGTCAATCTCTGGCTTGCCCTGAGTCAGGATCATATTGCCGTCTTTGGTCGCCATCACGTAATCGCTGGAGCATCCCGCCAACCCGGCGGCCATCACCAACGCAGACACTGCCATTACCCACTTTTTCATCCTGCGGATCCTCAGTTATGTATGCAAAAAGAAGCTTCTTTCTAGATTAGCAAACTATAGATGCATCGTGTTTCGGATAAGTCCTTATCTCTGTAAGAGAAAGTGACATTGAAACTGTGCGGGGGATACAAAAATATTAACGGGAGCGGCTTACGCTCGCTCCCGTTGGGGGATTACTCAGAGGCGGGTTTTTTCTTGCTGCGCATCAGATTGAGCGCTTCTACCGACATCGAGAAGAACATCGCAAAGTAGATGTAGCCTTTAGGTACATGCACCTGGAAGCTTTCCAGCATCAGGGTGAAGCCCACCAGGATCAAGAATGCCAGCGCCAGCATTTTCACCGAAGGGTGACGGTTAACGAACTCGCCAATCGGCCGGGCGGCAAACATCATAACGCCCACGGCAATCACTACTGCTGCCATCATGATAAACAGATGATCGGACAGGCCTACCGCGGTGATCACTGAATCCAGGCTGAAAATGATATCCAGCAGCATGATCTGCACGATGGCACCGAAGAAGCCGTGCACTTTAGTGTGGTGCTCTTCGTCCGACCCTTCGATGGTTTCATGGATCTCTTTACTGGCTTTCCAAATCAGGAACAGCCCGCCCAGCAGCAGGATCAGATCGCGAGCCGAAACGCTGTGATCCATGATGGTAAACAGCGGATGGGTCAGACGGATCACCCAGGCGATAGAGGCCAACAGCCCCAGACGCATTAACATTGCGCCGGCCAGCCCGATGCGACGCGCCTTGTTCTGCTGGGCTTTCGGCAGTTTAGACACCACCAGGGAAAGGAAAATAATGTTATCAATACCCAGAATGATCTCAAGAATGGTCAGCGTACCTAACGCTAACCAGGCATTGGGATCCATAATCCATTCGAACATTGCCTAGCCACACCTTAATAAAAAGCAAAGGCTGAATTATACGCGTTTATTGATACGGCGACACTGTTAGCTAAACACAGCCTAAACAAAAGCGATCAGATTAAGAAATGTCTTGCCAGCAGCGCGGCGGTGAAACTTTTTTTCAAATAGAAACCGCGCGGTAATGTGAGGATCGGCTGACCTTGTTCGCCGATGGCTTCGGTCAGGGCTTTACTGTTGGCCGCCTTGGGGCGTAGTTGCAGCACTTCACCGTGTCGTGCGGTGATCCGTTCTACGTGGCCAAGCACAATCAAATCCATCAGTTCTTCCCAGTCGCGGCGCAGCATCTCTTCTTCTTCTTCGTTCGGGCTCCACAACAGTGGTGAACCTATGCGCCGCTGTGCCAGCGGAATCTGCCGCTCGCCTTCCACCGGGATCCACAGCACCCGCGCCAGCTTATGGCGTACGTGGCTGCTGGCCCAGGTGACGCCGCTGTTGCCGGTCAAGGGCGCTACGCAGACGAAAGTGGTTTCCAGCGGCTTGCCGGCGGCGTCTATCGGGATGGTTTTCAGCTCGATGCCCAACTCGGGAAAATCCTGTTCCGGCTTGCTGCCGGCCATGGCGCCAAGATACTGCTCCAGCAGCATGCCAACCCATCCTTTATCCCGCTTCAGGTCTTTGGGAATAGGCAACTGCGCACGTGTCGCCAGTTCTCCCAACTGACAGCCGGCAAGCTGCTGCGCCCGTTCAAACAGTTGCTGTTCATTTTCTGGAGGAGGGGGCAGAGGAGATAAAAACGCCATAATGCGAACCTGCTAGATTTGGTTGAAAAATGTACTGTATTTGTACACAGCGAACCTTGGTGGGTAAGGTCTGGGGAAAAGAATAATAGTAGCATGATTTTCCATGACTTTTTTCCCGCTACATGACGGAGGAAAAATTCAGGGCGACGCTTGTGCACCTGAAGCCACCGACAATAAACAGGATCTTACACCTATTTATCCACAGATTTATGGGATAACCCAAATTTTTACCGATCACTGGTTCGATTTACAGCCTTGACTCAGGTTTTTTTTTGCGAAATTGTCCGTTTTGTGCGTAACTCACACGGATAATCTGTGGATAAAAACGACGTTGGTGGATCTTTCGCCAGGGTAAGATCCTAAACGGATATAGATCACATTTTTACTCTGTGTAGGGTTGTTGATAAATAGATAACTTTATGTTTTTAGTGATATATTTTTGTTTTTGTTTTTATGGTGATTTTGAGTTCGCCGGAGTTTTACCGGCTTATCCCTTGAGTTCTTCACACACCTATCCACAGAAAAAGTGAATAAAACCGCGTGTAAACGGCTTCGCATGTTTATAACTTTGCCATTATCTGTGAGTTATCCCAATGTTATCCGGTCTGCACCGCCGCAAAGCAGTGGTTTACCGCCTGTAGCTTGTGTGAAACAATCAGGGTATCTATGCGAATTTAAGCTTATCGAGGTAGTCCGGTGATCGATGATGATGGCTACCGCCCGAATGTTGGTATCGTAATCTGTAATCGTCAGGGGCAAGTCCTGTGGGCTCGCCGTTACGGTCAACACTCCTGGCAGTTTCCCCAAGGGGGGATCAACCCCGGTGAAACCGCAGAACAGGCAATGTACCGTGAGCTGTTCGAAGAAGTGGGGCTGAGCAAAAAGGATGTGCGTATCCTGGCCTCAACCCGCAACTGGTTGCGCTATAAATTGCCAAAACGTTTGGTGCGTTGGGACACAAAGCCGGTTTGTATCGGCCAAAAGCAGAAATGGTTTCTTTTGCAGTTAATGTGCAATGACGCTGATATCAATATGCAACGCAGCAGCACGCCGGAGTTTGACGGCTGGCGCTGGGTGAGCTTTTGGTATCCGGTGCGCCAGGTGGTGTCGTTCAAACGCGACGTTTACCGCCGGGTGATGAAAGAATTCGCCGTCACCGTGATGCCGATGCAGGAGCAGGCAGCGCAGCGGCAGACCCCCGCTTATCGCCGGAAGAGAGGTTAAGTTAAGCCGACTATGCTCACGCGCTTGCGAGAAATTGTTGAGAAGGTGGCCGCGGCGGCCAGCCTGACTGATGCGCTGGATCTTTTGGTCAATGAAACCTGTCTGGCAATGGATACGGAAGTCTGTTCCATCTATCTGGCAGACAATGACCGCCGCTGTTATTACCTGATGGCGACACGCGGGTTAAAAAAACCGCGTGGGCGCACTATCGCACTGGCCTTTGATGAAGGCATCGTCGGCCTGGTTGGGCGCCGTGCGGAGCCGATTAACCTGGCGGACGCGCAGAGCCACCCCAGCTTCAAATATATTCCCCAGGTGAAGGAGGATCGGTTCCGATCCTTCCTCGGCGTGCCGATCATTCATCGCCGCCAACTGCTGGGCGTATTGGTGGTTCAGCAGCGTGAGCTGCGCCAGTTCGACGAAAGCGAAGAGTCTTTTATGGTGACGCTGGCCACGCAAATGGCCGGTATCCTATCCCAATCGCAGCTTAACGCTCTTTTTGGCCAGTATCGCCAGACGCGCATTCGTGCGCTGGCGGCATCGCCAGGCGTGGCAGTGGCTGAAGGTTGGCAGGACAGCAGCCAGCCGTCACTCGATCAGGTTTACAAGGCCTCAACGCTCGATACCGCCAGCGAACGTGAACGCCTGACCCAGGCGCTGGAAGAAGCCGGGGCGGAATTCCGCCGTTTCAGCAAGCGCTTTGCCGCCAGCTCGCAAAAAGAGAGCGCGGCGATTTTCGATCTTTACTCTCACCTGCTGAACGACGCCCGTCTCAAGCGCGAACTCTTCGCCGAGATCGATGCCGGCTCCGTGGCCGAATGGGCGGTGAAACAGGTGATCGAAGTCTTTGCCGCCCAGTTCGCCAGCCTGCAAGACACCTACATGCGCGAGCGCGCCAGCGATCTGCGCGCGCTCGGTCAGCGTCTTTTATTCCACCTCGACGATACCACTCAGGGCGCAACCCAGTGGCCGGCGCGTTTTGTGCTGGTAGCCGATGAACTGACCGCTACCCTGTTGGCCGAAATGCCACAGGACAGGCTGGTCGGCGTGGTGGTCCGCGACGGTGCCGCCAACTCACACGCGGCTATTTTGGTGCGGGCGATGGGTGTGCCGACGGTGATGGGGGCGGATATCCAGCCTGCATTGCTCAGCCAGCGCCTGCTGATTGTCGATGGCTATCGCGGCGAGCTGCTGGTTGATCCTGAGCCGGTGCTGGTGCAGGAATACCAGCGGCTGATCAGCGAAGAGCTGGAATTAAGCCGATTGGCGGAAGACGATGTCGAACAGCCGGCTCAGCTCAAAAGCGGCGAGCGAGTGCAGGTGATGCTCAACGCCGGTCTTAGCCCGGAACACGAGCAATTGCTGGGAGGGCGCGTCGATGGCGTCGGCCTCTACCGTACCGAAATTCCATTTATGCTGCAGAGTGGCTTCCCTTCCGAAGAGGAACAGGTCGCCCAATATCAGGGTATGTTGCAGCTCTATCCGAACAAGCCGGTGACGCTGCGCACGCTGGATATCGGCGCCGATAAGCAGCTGCCTTATATGCCTATCAGCGAAGAAAACCCCTGTCTGGGTTGGCGCGGTATCCGCATCACCCTGGATCAGCCGGAAATCTTCCTGATCCAGGTGCGCGCCATGCTGCGTGCCAATGCCGGTACCGGCAATCTGGGCATTTTGCTGCCGATGATCACCAGTCTGGAAGAGATCGACGAGGCCCGACGCCTGATCGACCGCGCTGGGCGGGAAGTAGAAGAAGTGCTGGGGTATGAAATTCCCAAACCCAAACTTGGCGTAATGCTTGAAGTGCCGTCGATGATCTTCCTGATCCCGCATCTGGCCGGGCGGGTGGAGTTTATTTCGGTCGGTACCAACGACCTGACTCAGTACCTGTTGGCGGTGGATCGCAACAATACCCGAGTGGCTTCGCTATACGACAGCCTGCATCCTTCCATGCTGCAGGTGCTCAAGATGATTGTCGTTCAGGCCCAGGCCGTCGGGCTGCCGGTGGGGTTGTGCGGTGAACTGGCCGGCGATCCCATGGGGGCTTTGCTGCTGGTGGGCATGGGCTACCGCAACCTGAGCATGAACGGACGTAGCGTGGCGCGGATCAAATATCTGCTGCGGCATATTGAGCTCTCCGACGCCGAAGTGCTGGCGCAGCGTGTACTCAGTGCTCAAATGACCACTGAGGTGCGCCATCAGGTGGCGGCGTTTATGGAGCGGCGCGGCATGGGCGGGTTAATCCGCGGTGGCAAGTAACGCCGCAGGCTGACTGATTTTTTTACAGAACTTTTCCCAGCAGTCCAGTCCGGAGACGCTTAAGCTTATGCTATTATCCGCCTCCTCACTGTGTTGAAAGCAACGGAAAAAGTGCTCCTGCTGCGTTTCACCGCGTTTGGCACCTGCCGCCCCCGGATGGGGAAGAATAATAGACATGTTGTGGTGATAGATGACCAATAGCTATCTGGCGTTTCCTAAATTTGATCCGGTGATTTTCTCTATCGGTCCGGTCTCTCTGCATTGGTACGGTCTGATGTACCTGGTTGGCTTCGTTTTTGCCATGTGGCTGGCGGTGCGCCGTGCCAACAAACCGGGCAGCGGCTGGACCAAGGATGAAGTAGAGAACCTGCTGTATGCCGGTTTCCTCGGTGTGTTCGTCGGTGGCCGCGTTGGCTATGTGTTGTTCTACAACCTGCCGCTGTTCCTGGATAACCCGCTCTATCTGTTCAAAGTCTGGGATGGCGGTATGTCGTTCCACGGCGGCCTGATGGGGGTTATTCTGGTGATGTTCTGGTTCGCTCGTCGTACCAAACGCACCTTCTTCCAGGTTTCTGATTTTATTGCCCCGTTGATCCCCTTCGGCCTGGGTGCCGGCCGCTTGGGCAACTTTATCAACGGCGAACTCTGGGGCCGTGTTACCACCGATACGCCATGGGCGATGCTGTTCCCAAGTTCACGCGCGGAAGACGTAGCGCTTGCCGCCGCCGATCCGCAACTGCTGCCGATCCTGAATCAATACGGCGTGCTGCCGCGCCACCCGTCCCAGCTGTATGAACTGCTGCTGGAAGGCGTGGTGCTGTTTATCATTCTGAACCTGTTTATTCGCAAACCGCGGCCGATGGGCGCCGTTTCCGGCCTGTTCCTGATTGGTTATGGCGTATTCCGCATTATCGTCGAAGCTTTCCGTCAGCCGGATGCCCAGCTCGGCCTGTTCGACGGCGTAATCAGCATGGGGCAGATCCTGTCCGTTCCTATGGTGGTGGCCGGTATTATTATGATGATTTGGGCGTATCGTCGCCGCCCGCAGCAACAACTGTCGTGAGGAACAAATGAAACAGTATCTGGATTTGATGAACAAAGTGCTCGCCGAGGGCACCCCTAAAGCCGACCGTACCGGCACTGGCACGCTGTCGATTTTCGGCCACCAGATGCGTTTCAATTTGCAGGAAGGCTTCCCGTTAGTGACCACCAAAAAATGTCACCTGCGTTCGATCATCCATGAACTGTTGTGGTTCCTGAACGGCGACACCAACGTGGCTTACCTGAAGGAAAACAAGGTCAGTATCTGGGACGAGTGGGCCGACGAGAACGGCGACCTTGGCCCGGTGTACGGCAAACAGTGGCGTGCATGGGGAGCCGCAGACGGCCGTCAGATCGACCAGTTGACCACGGTGCTGAACCAGCTGAAACAGGATCCGGATTCACGCCGCATCATAGTCTCGGCCTGGAACGTGGGTGAATTGGACCAGATGGCGCTGGCGCCATGCCATGCGTTCTTCCAGTTCTACGTGGCGGACGGAAAATTATCCTGTCAGCTGTACCAGCGCTCGTGCGATGTGTTCCTCGGCCTGCCGTTCAACATTGCCAGCTACGCGCTGTTGGTGCATATGATGGCGCAGCAATGCGATCTGGAAGTGGGTGATTTCGTCTGGACAGGCGGCGATACCCACCTGTACAGCAACCATATGGAACAAACCCAGCTGCAGCTGACCCGTGAACCGCGTGCCTTGCCAACGCTTTTGATCAAACGCAAACCGGCATCGCTGTTCGATTACCGTTTCGAAGACTTTGAAATCGAAGGGTACGATCCGCATCCCCCAATCAAAGCACCGGTTGCTATCTGATTTTCTCCGCATAAGTTACCCCCAAGGGCGCACAGGTTGCGCCCTTATTTTTTTCTGCCGCCCCTCTCTGCGCACTGCATCGCATTTTGTTGTGCTTGTTCACCAGTTGCATAGAAAGCCTGCGCGGTGCGCTTCAAGGCCAAAAAGCCCCCCTTTACCCTGTTGCGGGCCTGATTACACTGGCCGCCATGAACGACGAGATGAATTTTAACCCCGATGGCCAGCGCGGCATGACGCTGATAGAACTGCTGGTGGTGATTACCCTGGCGGGTCTGCTGACGGGCTGGGGTGTCAGCCACTGGCGTCATTATCAGCAGGCTTTGCGGTTGGAACACACTGCACAACAACTGCTGGCTTTTCTCAACCGGTTGCAGGCTGATGCCAACTGGCACAACCGCACGGCGCTGCTGGGGATTAAACCCGGAACGACCTGGTGTATCGGTGAAGGTCAAACGCCTGCGAATTGCGCTGCACTCGACGATGACATCTTCAAGCCGCATTACCCTGATGTGCGGCTGACAGGCCATACCCAAAAAGAGATGGGGTTTTATGGCCTGCGCAATAATGCGCAGGCAGGGCATATTGTGCTTAGCAACGGTGCAGGCAGCCTGAGGTTGGTGCTTTCTGCCAAGGGGCGACTGCGACTGTGCAGCGAAGGGGTGAGCATCAGGGGGGTTGCGCTATGTCAGCCTTAGAGCGGGGTTTTACGCTGCCGGAGGTGATGTTGGCGCTGACGTTCGGCAGCCTGATTGCGCTTGCTGCCGCCAAAACCTATCCGGTTTTACGTCAACACAGCGTCGATGTCGGCAGGCACTACCGGCTGGAGTCGGTACTGCGGCAATTGGCCTTCGGCATCGAGAAAGATCTGCGCCGTGCGGGGTTTTGCGCCGGTCAGTGCCGTGGGCAACCAATACTGCTTAGCCACCTTCCTGGAGAAGCGGCGGGCAGTTGCGTGATTATCGCCTATGACATCAGTCGTAACGGCCATTGGGAGGCTTTCGGCGCCGATGCCGACTATTTCGGTTATCGCCTGCGCCAGGGGATGTTGGAAGGGCAGCGGGGTATTAATCATTGTCGGGGCGGTGGCTGGGAACGTCTGATCGATAACGACGAAGTGCGTATCGAAGCCTTCAGCGTAAAGACCAACCTGGGTGAAAACGGAAAAACCTGGGCTACGCTGGCGCTGAGCGGCCGTGCGAAAGCGGACGACGGTATACGGCGCAGCCTGGTCTGGGCGGTCAATATGGCTTCTCTGCCATGAACATTAGTGTCGAACGAGGCGGCAGTACCCTGGCGGCCGTAATGATGCTGTTGGTGATGGGGCTGATGCTGTTGAATGCCCAGCACCGGCAATTGGATAGCGCTTTGTTATTGGCGACCGACGAGAAGCGCTATTTACGGGCTTACAATCAGGCCGCTTCCGCGCTCAGTTGGGGTGTGGCCCAGACTTGGCCTCGCGGGCAATTGAGCGTCAATGGCTGGTGGTGCCGGCAAGCCGACGCGCTACGCGCCTGCGCAAAATTATCCTCCCAGGCGGGTATTGTCCTGGTGCGTGGTGAAGCACCGATGAATGGCGCAGAGCCTTTGCGGTTATATCAACGGAGCAAACCTGAGGGCGCAACCGGAGAGATTGCGCTCAGAGCAGAAACCGGCGGGTGGCTGGATTTTTGCCCTGAAAAAAAGCAGGCGGACTGTGAGGATTAACCCAACTGATGCATCTGACGCAACCTTATGGCGCCAGCGGGGCTTCAGCTTGCCGGAGGTCTTGATTGCCGCGTTGCTGTTCGCGGTGTCGCTACTGGGGTTGTTACAGTATCATCAGGTGCTGTTGCAGTCGTTCCAGCGTCAGTGGCAGTATCGACAGGCGTGGTCGTTGGCGCACCAGCATCTGGAAGTGTTCGCCGCTACCGGTCGCATGGATGCCGGGCTGCCGCCACTGGCACCCGGCTGGCGGCGTGAGACCAGCTTGAGCAGCCCACAGCCTGCCTGTCAGCGGTTAGTGGTAAGAATACAAACGCCCCAACAGCAGTGGGCGGAACTCAGTCGTTGGTACTGCATGCGCCAGTGAGCTGGCACATATTTTGTTTTAAGGGAGCGCCCAATGTTTAAGGTTTATCACTCCAATCAGTTGGACGTGTTAAAAACGCTGACCAGCATTTTGATAGCCAGAGAGCCCTTGGCCGATCCTTTCCAACAGGAAGTGGTGCTGGTGCAGAGCCCCGGTATGGCGCAGTGGCTGCAGATGCAACTGGCGGAGCAGTTCGGCATCGCCGCCAACATTGCTTTCCCCCTGCCGGCTACCTTCATCTGGGACATGTTTACCCGGGTGTTACCGGGTATCCCGAAAGAGAGCGCCTTCAGCAAAGACGCCATGACCTGGAAGCTGATGTGGCTGCTGCCCGATTTACTCACCCAGCCTGAATTTGCTCCACTGCAGCATTACCTCACCGACGACGATGACAAACGTAAAATTCACCAGCTGGCCGGTCGGGTGGCTGACCTGTTTGACCAATACCTGGTGTATCGCCCGCAATGGCTGGAAAGCTGGCAGAAGGGCGAACGCGTTGACGGACTGGCGGAAGCGCAGCAATGGCAGGCCCCGCTGTGGGCGTGCCTGGTAGAGTACACCGCGGAATTGGGGCAGCCGGAATGGCATCGCGCCAACCTGTATCGCCGTTTTATCAACGAGCTGGAAAAGGCACAGCAGCCCCCGGCGGGATTGCCGCCACGGGTCTTTATCTGCGGCATTTCGGCATTGCCGCCGGTCTATCTGGAGGCCCTCCAGGCGCTGGGCAGGCACATTGACGTCCACCTGATGTTCACTAACCCTTGCCGCTACTACTGGGGAGATATTCAGAGTCAATCATTTCTGGCGAAATTGCAGAGCCGCAAACGACGCCATTATCAGGATCAAACCGAATATGCGTTATTCAAAGATCCTGAAAATGCCGCCGCACTGTTTAATGAAGCCGGTGAGCAAGACCTGCCGAACCCGCTGTTGGCCTCATGGGGCAAGTTGGGACGCGACCACCACTTTTTGCTTTCGCAGATCGAATCTGCGCAGGAAGTTTTCGCATTTGTCGATATCCCTGCGGACAATCTGTTGCATGGCATTCAGTACGATATGTTGGAGCTGAAGAACAGTGCGGTTATCGGCACCACGCCGGAAACGCTGGAAAGCAGCGCCACCAAACGACGACTGGATCCTGCCGATCGCTCCATCAGCCTGCACGCTTGCCACAGCCCGCAGCGTGAAGTTGAGGTGCTGCACGATCAGTTATTGAGCATGTTGGCGGATGACCCTGAGCTGACGCCGCGCGACATTATTGTGATGGTGGCGGACATCGACAATTACACGCCTTATATCCAGGCGGTATTCGGCAATGCCTCCCCAGAACGCTACCTGCCGTTTGCCATTTCTGACCGCAAAGCCAGCCAGGCCCACCCGGCGCTGCAGGCTTTTATCTCGCTGTTGGATCTGCCGCAGAGCCGTTTTACCTCAGAGCAGGTGCTGGCACTGCTGGAGGTTCCCGCACTGGCGGCGCGATTCTCCATCCGGGAAGAGGGCCTGCGTCTGTTGCGCCATTGGGTCGGGGAATCCGGCGTACGCTGGGGCCTGGATGACGACAACGTGCGCGAACTGGATTTGCCCGCCACTGGACAGCACACCTGGCAATTTGGCATTACGCGTATGCTGTTGGGTTACGCCATGGACAGCAATGCCGGTGACTGGCAGGGGGTCTTGCCCTACGACGAATCGAGCGGATTGGTCGCCGAGCTGGCTGGGCAGCTAGCTGAGCTGCTGGCGGCGTTGAGCCGCTGGCGGCAACGACTGGGGCAACTGCGTACGCTGCCGGAATGGCAGCCGCTGTGCCGCCAACTGCTGGAGACCTTCTTTGAGCAGGACGGCGAAACCGAAGTGGTGCTGGCGCTGATTGAGCAGCAGTGGAACAAGCTGTTCGAGTTCGGGTTGGCGGCCCGTTATCCCGATGAGGTGCCACTATCCATCCTGCGTGATGAACTGGCGTCACGCCTCGATCAGGAGCGGATCAGCCAGCGTTTCCTGGCCGGGCAAATCAATTTCTGCACCCTGATGCCGATGCGTTCCATCCCGTTTAAAGTGGTGTGCCTGCTGGGCATGAACGACGGTGTTTATCCGCGTACATTGCCGCCGTTAGGCTTTGATCTGATGGCACAGCAGGTCAAGCGTGGCGATCGTAGCCGCCGTGATGATGACCGCTATCTATTCCTGGAGGCGATACTGTCGGCGCAGCAACGGCTGTATATCAGCTTTATTGGCCGTTCCATTCAGGATAACAGCGAACGTTACCCTTCGGTGTTGGTGACCGAGCTGCTGGAATACCTTGAACAGAGCTACTGCCTGCCGGGGGATGAAGCGTTGGACGCCGATGGCAGTGCAAAACGCGTGGGTGAGCACTTGCTTAACTGGCACTCGCGCATGCCGTTTGCCGCCGAGAATTTCCTGCCCGGTACCGAAGATCAGAGCTACGCCGCGGAATGGCTGCCGGCCGCCGACGGAAAAGGGGCTGCTCATCCACCGTTCAATCAGCCTCTGCTGCCGGAAGCACAAACCCAGATCTTGCTGGATGACTTGCTGCGATTCTATCGCCACCCTATCCGCGCCTTCTTCCAACTCCGTCTGGGGGTCAGCTTCATTCTGGAAGAAACCGAACTGCCGGATGAAGAGCCCTTTACCCTGGATAATCTCAGCCGTTATCAGTTCAACAGCCAACTGTTGAATACCCTGATTGACGGTGAGGACGCCACGCGCCTGTTTCAGCGAGTTCGTGCCGCCGGCGGATTACCCTTTGGCCCATTCGGTGAAATTTATTGGCAGAAGCAGCAGGAAGAGATGGCTGAACTGGCTGAGCAGGTGCGGGCAGAGCGTAGCGAAGGGCACAGTCTTGAACTGGATATCGACATTGCCGGCGTGCGCATTAGCGGCTGGTTGCATCAGGTTCAGGAAGACGGGCTGTTACGTTGGCGGCCATCCACCCTGTCGGCCGTCGATGGGATATTGCTGTGGCTGGAGCATCTGGTGTACTGCTGCGCCGGTGGCACAGGGGAAAGCCGTATTTACGGTCGCAAAGGGGCAGCCTGGCGTTTTGCCGCCCTGAGCGCAGAGGATGCCCATGAGCAACTGGCCGAATTGGTGGCCGGTTATCAGCGTGGTCTGTGTCAGCCGTTGCTGTTGCTGAACAAAAGCGGCTGGGCTTGGCTAAGCCAATGTTACCAGCAGGAAACGCAGCAGATTGACTGGGATGAAGAGGTGCAAATCAAGGCTCGAGCCAAGCTGCTGCAGACCTGGCAGGGCGATCAGCGCATTCCGGGAGAAGGCGAAGACCCTTATGTGCAGCGGGTATTCCGGCAGTTGGATAATCCTTCTTTAGCGCAAATTCTGGCCGAAACAGAACGTTACCTGCTGCCGGTTGCGCGACATAACCTTGGGTAACAATCCCCCGGTGGTACTGATTGCCGGGAGGTGGTAAAAATAATTAGGGTTATATTCAACTATCGGGGTCAGCTCCGGTCTTACATAACGTACAAGCATATAGATATTATTGTGTTGTGTTGTTTTGATGTACGCCGTCAACGTCAGGGATTTGGCGCGATGGCGTCAGAATAGGGGTTTATTTTGGATATGCGCAGACAGTTGGCCCGCATCACCGGGTTAGTATTATTGGTTATGTTTTGGGCACCGTTGAGCTGGGCCGCACAGGGATGGCAACCGCTGGCGGAGAAGATCAACAAAAGCGATCACGATCCGCGTCAGTATCAGGCGATCAAACTGACGAACGGCATGACCGTGCTGCTGGTGTCCGATGCTCAGGCACCAAAATCGCTGGCGGCGCTGGCGCTGCCGGTGGGCTCGCTGGAGGATCCGAACAGCCAGCTTGGGCTGGCGCACTACCTGGAGCACATGGTGCTGATGGGATCCAAGCGCTATCCGCAGCCGGAAAACCTGTCCGAGTTTCTGAAGAAACACGGTGGCAGCCATAACGCCAGCACCGCCTCTTACCGCACCGCATTCTATCTGGAAGTGGAAAACGATGCGCTGGCCCCGGCGGTAGACCGCATGGCGGATGCCATTGCCGAGCCGATATTGGATCCAGGCAATGCCGATCGCGAACGTAATGCAGTGAATGCCGAACTGACGATGGCACGTTCGCGTGACGGTATGCGCATGGCGCAGGTCGGGGCGGAAACGCTAAACCCGGCTCACCCGAGTGCGCGTTTTTCCGGCGGTAACCTCGATACCCTGAAAGACAAGCCCGGCAGCAAGCTGCACGACGAGCTGACCGCATTCTATCAACGCTATTATTCCGCCAATCTGATGATGGGGGTGTTGTATAGCAATCAACCCTTGCCGGCATTGGCTGAACTGGCGGCCAAAACCTTTGGCCGCGTACCTAACCATGATGCCAGCGTACCGCCGATAACCGTCCCGGCCGTCACGCCTGAGCAACAGGGGATCATTATTCACTATGTGCCGGCCCAGCCGCGCAAGCAGTTGAAGGTCGAGTTCCGCATCGACAACAACAGCGCTGAGTTCCGCAGTAAAACTGATACCTATATCGCTTACCTGATTGGCAACCGCAGCCAAAACACGCTGTCGGACTGGCTACAGAAGCAAGGGTTGGCGGATGCAATCAATGCCGGGGCCGATCCTATGGTCGATCGCAACGGCGGGGTGTTTTCTATCAGCGTTTCGCTGACCGATAAAGGCCTGGCCAAACGTGACGAGGTGGTTGCCGCAATTTTCAATTACCTGAAGATGTTACGCAGCGAAGGCATCAAGCAAAGCTATTTTGATGAGATCTCCCACGTATTGAACCTGGATTTCCGTTATCCCTCGATCACCCGTGATATGGATTATATCGAATGGCTGGTGGATACCATGCTGCGCGTGCCGGTCGAACATACGCTGGATGCGCCTTATCTGGCCGACCGCTATGACGCCAAAGCGATTGCCGAGCGTCTGGACGCCATGACGCCGCAAAACGCACGCATCTGGTTTGTCAGCCCGAATGAACCACACAACAAAACGGCCTACTTCGTTAATGCGCCTTATCAGGTCGATAAGATTACGCCACAGCGCTTCGAGCAGTGGCAGCGACTGGGCAAGGGGATCAACCTGTCGTTACCGGCCTTGAACCCGTATATTCCTGATGATTTCAGTCTGACCAAGCCTTCGCACGAGTTCAAAAAACCGGAGATGGTGGTCGACCAACCGGGCCTGCGCGTATTGTATATGCCGAGCCGCTACTTCGCCGACGAGCCTAAAGCCGACGTTACAGTGGCATTCCGCAATGCAAAAACCATGGACTCGGCGCGCAACCAGGTGCTGTTCTCGTTGACCGACTATCTGGCGGGAATTTCGCTGGATCAACTGAGCTATCAGGCCTCGGTTGGCGGCTTGAGTTTCTCTACTTCACCGAACAACGGTCTGCAATTCAACGCCAACGGCTTCACTCAGCGTCTGCCGCAGTTGCTGACGTCGTTGATTGAGGGGTACTCCAGCTTCACGCCGACGGAAGACCAACTGGCGCAGGCCAAATCCTGGTATTTGGAGCAACTGGATTCTGCCGAAAAGGGCAAAGCCTTCGAACTGGCGATTCAGCCGGTGCAGATGGTTTCCCGCGTGCCGTACTCCGAACGCAGCGAGCGCCGTGAGGTGTTGAAAACCCTGACGCTGAAAGACGTGCTGGCCTACCGCGACAGTCTGCTGGCCGATGCGACACCGGAGTTGCTGGTGGTGGGCAATATGAGCAAGCAACAGGTGGATACGCTGGCCTCCACGTTGAAACACCGTCTGGGGTGTACCGGTATTGAATGGTGGCACGGCGAAGACGTTGAAGTGGCTAAAAAACAGCTGGCCAACCTGCAGCGTGCCGGCAGCAGCACCGACTCGGCGCTGGCAGCGGTCTATGTGCCGACCGGCTATGACGAAGTGACCGGCATGGCCTACAGCTCGCTGTTGGGCCAGATTATTCAGCCGTGGTTCTACAGCCAGTTGCGTACCCAAGAGCAATTGGGCTATGCGGTATTTGCTTTCCCGATGTCCGTGGGGCGGCAGTGGGGGATTGGTTTCCTGTTGCAAAGCAACAGCAAGCAGCCGGCATATCTGTACCAGCGCTATCAGGATTTCTACCCGAAAACCGAAAAACGCCTGCGTGAGATGAAACCGGCCGACTTTGAACAGTATAAGCAGGCGATGATCAACGAGTTGAAACAGCGCCCGCAAACCCTGAGTGAAGAGGCTGGCCGTTTTGCCAATGACTTCGATCGCGGCAATTTTGCGTTTGATACCCGCCATAAGCTGATTGAACAGATCAAGCAACTGACGCCGGTCAAATTGGCGGACTATTTCCATCAGGCGGTGATCCAGCCGCAGGGTCTGGCGGTATTGTCGCAGGTGAGCGGCAGCGGCCAGGAGAAGGCGGATTATGCCGTGCAGCCGGAGTGGGTGACTTATCCTAATGCGTCCGCACTGCAGCAAACTATGCCGCGTAAGGTCGCTACACCATGACAGAGACTACCCCGCAGCGGCTTGATCCGCTAACGTTGCCGCTGTTTGGCGAACGGCTGATAGAAGCCTCGGCGGGGACCGGCAAGACCTTTACCATCGGGGCGCTGTATCTGCGCCTGCTGCTTGGCCTGGGCCAGGCGGCGGCTTTTCCCCGGCCGCTGACGGTAGAGGAGATCCTGGTGGTGACCTTTACCGAGGCCGCCACCGAGGAGTTGCGTGGACGTATTCGCAGCAATATCCATGGGTTGCGTATTGCCTGTGTCCGTGGCCGTAGCAAGGATCCGTTATTTACCTCGTTGATGGCGGAGATTAAAGATCTGCCCGACGCCGCTGCGCAGCTGTTGGCGGCCGAGCGGCAGATGGACGAAGCGGCGATATACACCATCCACGGTTTCTGTCAGCGTATGCTGACCCATAACGCCTTCGAGTCCGGCATTCTGTTTGAGCAGACTCTGGTGCAGGATGAGTTGCCGCTGCGTCGCCAGGCCTGTGCGGATTTTTGGCGTCGCCATTGTTACCCGTTGCCGCTGGGCGTGGCCCGGGCGGTAAGTCAGGAATGGAGCGGCCCGGAAGCCCTGCTGGCCGATCTCTCCGGTTATTTGCATGGCGAAGCGCCGCTGTTACGACGACCGCCGAAAGATGACGAAACGGTGCTGATGCGCCATGAGCAAATCGTGGCGCGCATTGACGCCATTAAAGCGCAGTGGGTGTCGGCCGCGGGCGATCTGGAAGCCTTAATTAGCCAGTCCGGCGTGGACAAGCGCAGCTACAGCACCAAACATCTGCCCAACTGGCTGCATAAGGTGGGCGAATGGACGGTGCTGGAAACGCAGGACTATCAGCTACCGAAAGAGCTGGAGAAATTCCGCCAGTCGGTGCTGTTGGATAAAACCAAAAAAGGCGAGCCGCCACGTCATCCGCTGTTTGTGGCTATCGACGAACTTTTTGATGAACCGCTGACGCTGCGAGATTTGATCATGGCGCGGGCATTGAGCGAGATTCGCCTTTCTATTCAGCAAGAAAAGCGTCAACGAGCTGAGTTGGGCTTTGACGATTTGCTCAGCCGTTTGGATAGCGCACTGCACAGTGAAGGCGGCGATCGGTTAGCGCAGGCGATCCGTCAGCGTTATCCGGTGGCGATGATCGATGAATTCCAGGATACCGATCCGCAGCAATACCGTATCTTCCAAAAGCTTTACGTTGGCCGCCCCGAATGCGGCCTGCTGCTGATAGGCGACCCGAAACAGGCGATTTATGCCTTCCGCGGTGCCGACATCTTTACCTATATGCGAGCCCGCTCAGAGGTAAGCGCCCACTATACGCTTGAGACCAACTGGCGCTCGTCACCGGCAATGGTCGGCAGCGTTAACCATCTGTTTGCTCAGGTGGAAAAACCCTTCCTGTTCAGCCAAATTCCCTTTATTGACGTGGCCGCCGCCGCAAAAAACCGGGGCTTGGCTTTTGAACTGCAAAACCAACCGCAACCGGCAATGCAATTCTGGCTGCAGCAGGGAGAAGGTGTTGGCGTTAGTGAGTACCAACAATTGATGGCGCGCCTGTGTGCCACACAAATCCGTGACTGGCTCAGCGCCGGGCAACAGCAGCAGGCTTGGCTGGTGGATGGCGATAAACGCCGGGCGGTGCAGGCTTCAGACATTACCGTGCTGGTGCGTAGCCGTAACGAGGCGGCGTTAGTTCGCGATGCACTCAGTGCGCTGGCCATTCCTTCGGTTTATTTGTCCAACCGCGATAGCGTGTTTGATACGCCAGAGGCCAAGGATTTGCTGTGGTTGCTGCAGGCCGTGCTGGCACCGGAGCAGGAGCGAACCTTGCGCAGCGCTATGGCGACCGGGCTGATGGGATTGGACGCATTGGTGCTGGACAGTTTGAATCAGGATGAGCGCGCCTGGGATAGGCTGGTCGACGAGTTTGACGGCTATCGCTCCCTCTGGCTGCGTCGGGGAGTATTGCCGATGTTGCGCGAGGTGATGAAGCAGCGCCATCTGGCAGAAAACCTGTTGGCCACGCAGGGTGGCGAGCGTCGATTGACCGACGTGATGCATTTGGGGGAACTGTTGCAGGAAGCCTCAGCCCAGCTCGACAGCGAGCATGCGCTGGTACGTTGGCTGGCGCAGCAGATTGCCCAACCCAATCGTCAGTCTGACAACCAACAGCTACGTCTGGAAAGCGATCGCCATCTGGTGCAGGTGATCACCATCCATAAATCCAAAGGGCTGGAGTTTGATCTGGTGTGGCTGCCGTTCGTCGGTAATTTCCGCCAACAGCAGCAGGTGCTGTATCACGATCGCCAGAGCTTCCAGGCTTTGCTTGACCTCAACGCCGATGAAGAAAGTATCGAATGGGCGGAGGAGGAGCGACTGGCGGAGGATTTACGCCTGTTGTACGTGGCGTTGACCCGTTCGGTGTATCACTGCAGCATCGGTATTGCGCCGCTGATCCAAGGCACCCGCAAGAAGCAGGGGGATACCGATTTACACCGCAGTGCGCTGGGTTATCTGGTGCAAGCCGGCCAGGCCGGCGATGCGGCCTATCTGCAGCAATGCCTGCAACAGCTTGTCAGGGAGGGCGTTGCGCTGTCGCTGGTCGACACGCTGGATGAACAGCCCTGGTTGCCGCAAACGCCGGAATTGAGCGAACTGGCCGCCAAAGGTTTTTCACGTCAGGTGCAGGATTTTTGGCGAGTGACCAGCTATACCGGCTTGCAACAGCACGGCGCAGGCCTGATGCAGGATTTATTGCCGCGGCTGGATGTTGATGCCGCAGGCGAGCAAGCTCAAGACAGTGAGCCAGCGCTCACACCGCACACTTTCCCTCGCGGTGCTACCCCGGGGACTTTCTTGCACAGCCTGTTTGAAACGCTCGATTTTACCCAACCGCTCGATGAACAGTGGCTGCTGGAGCAACTGCAACAACAAGGCTTTGCCGAACACTGGCAGCCGATACTGCTGGCGTGGATGCAGGTGTTGCTTAACACTCCGCTCAATGATGCCGGTGTCGTGCTGTCGGCATTGGCGCCGCCGCAAAAGCAGGCGGAACTGCAGTTTTATCTGCCGATCGACAGGCTGTTGCAGGCCCGTGAGTTGGATGCCCTGGTGAAAAACTACGATCCGCTTTCTGCTCGCTGTCCGGCACTGGATTTCCAACAGGTGCAGGGAATGTTGAAAGGGTTTATTGACCTGGTGTTCTGCTGGCAGGGGAAGTACTACCTGCTGGATTACAAGTCCAACTGGTTGGGCGAGGACAGCAGTGCCTATACCCGGCCGGCGATGGAGCAGGCGATGGCAGAACACCGTTACGATCTGCAGTATCAGTTATATACCCTGGCGCTGCACCGTTATCTGCGCCATCGGCTGGTGGACTACGACTATCAACGGCACTTCGGCGGGGTGATTTATTTGTTCCTGCGCGGGGTGGATGCGCAGCATCCAGGCAACGGCATCTTCGCCTGTCGGCCAGAGCAAGCGTTAGTCGAAGGTATGGACAGGTTGTTCAGCGGCGAGGCCATTACGGCAGAGGATGAGCCATGATAGCTTTACTTGAACAGGCGCAGGCACTCGGCGTGCTGCGCCCGCTGGATTTACAGTTTGCCCGTGTGGTGGCCACAGCGGACCAGCCGGATATTTTATTGGCTGCCGCTTGCCTCAGCGCCGAGGCGGGTGCCGGCCATGTTTGCCTGATGCTGGAACAGTTGTTGCCGGAGAATCTTTTTGACGGACGTCAGCCAGAGCTGGCGCAGGCTGTGTGGTTGGCGGCCGGGCAGCCCGATCTGACCGACTGGCAGCAGCGCCTGTCCGCCAGTGCGGCGGTTGGCGATGGCAGCACGGCGATGCCGATGGTGTTGCAACAGCAGCGTTTGTATCTGCAGCGCATGTGGCAGAACGAAGGTGAGGTTGCCGATTTTATCAGCGGTGACAGCCTCCATCAGGCGGTTGAAGAAGCCGAGCTACGCACCATTCTCGATCAATTATTTGGCGAAGCGACCGACGAACCGGACTGGCAGAAAATTGCCGCCGCGGTGGCCGCCACGCGGCGCATTGCCGTCATTTCCGGCGGACCGGGCACCGGTAAAACGACCACCGTGGCCAAGCTGTTGGCCGCGTTGGTGCAGCTTGCCGAAGGCCGACGTTTGCGCATTCAGTTGGCGGCACCCACCGGTAAAGCGGCGGCGCGCTTGACCGAATCCTTAGGCAGCGCCGGCAGGCAACTGGCGCTAACGCCGGAGCAACGTGCGCTGTTCCCAACCGAAGCCTCCACTCTTCACCGTCTGCTAGGCGCTCAGCCCAATAGCCAGCGTATGCGTTATCACCGTGGCAACCCGCTGCATCTGGATGTACTGGTGGTCGATGAAGCCTCTATGGTTGACCTGCCGATGATGGCGCGCCTGATTGCCGCTTTGCCTGCTCAGGCGCGGGTGATTTTCCTGGGCGATCGCGATCAGCTGTCTTCGGTTGAGGCTGGCGCGGTGCTGGGCGATATCTGCCGCTTTGCCGAGCAAGGTTATAGCGTGGCACGGGCAGAACAGCTCTCGCGGCTGACGGGTTGTCTGCTGCAGGGGCAAAGTGCCGAGGCGGAGGCAGCCGTGCGCGACAGCCTGTGCCTGCTGCGCAAGAGCTATCGCTTTGATGCCAACTCGGGCATTGGTCAACTGGCCTTTGCGGTAAATGCCGGGGATGGCAAGAAGGCAGCATGGGCGCTGGGCGGCAATTTCAGTGACGTTACGGGGCACCCGTTGGCGGAAACGCAAGACTATCAGGCACTTTTGGATGCGTGCGTGGCGGGCTATCGTGATTATCTGCAGCAGGTGGCGACAGGTGCTGACGCGGTGACGATACTGGCTGCGTTTGGCCAATTCCAGGTGCTATGCGCGCTACGAGAGGGGCCATTCGGTATTGCCGGGTTGAATGAGCGGATTGAAACGGGACTGCAACGCGCCGGTTTGATCCAGCGTAAGCCAGGAACTGCGGGGCGCTGGTATCCGGGGCGTCCGGTGATGATTGGGCGTAATGACAGCGCGCTGGGGTTGTTCAACGGTGATATCGGTATTGCTTTGCGAGATGAGAGCGGCGAGCTGCGCGTTCATTTCCAACTGCCGGACGGTAGCATTAAGTCGGTGCAGCCGAGCCGTTTACCGGCGCATGAAACCGCCTATGCGATGACGGTGCATAAATCGCAGGGCTCGGAGTTCGATCATACGGTACTGGTACTGCCCAATCATTTCTTGCCGGTGCTGACCCGCGAACTGGTGTATACCGCGATTACCCGGGCGAGGAAGCAGCTTTCTCTGTATGCCACCGAAGCCGTTTTACTACGGGCGATCCGCACCCCGACCCAACGCCGCAGTGGGTTGGCAGAGCGGTTACAGATAACGGGTTAAGAGAGAGCTTGGGGCGCAGTTCATATGCTGCGCCCGCCACGGGTTACAGATCGGCCAGCAGAATTTTGGAACGGCGTTGGTAGTTGTACAGCGCCTGTTTTTGCATTGGCAGCACGTCAACTTCCGCCGGGGTGAACCCGCGCTCCTGGAACCAGTGGATGCTGCGGGTGGTCAGCACGAACAGTTTACGCAGGCCCATCTGGCGCGCCTGACTCTCCACCCGCTGCAGCAACATTTCACCGCGTGATGAGCTGCGGTAATCCGGGTGCACCGCCACGCAGGCCATCTCGCCGATTTTCTCTTCCGGGAACGGATACAGCGCCGCGCAGGCGATGGTCAGGTTATCGCGTTCAATAATGGTGAACTTGTCGATCTCCATTTCCAACTGCTCACGTGAGCGGCGAACCAAAATGCCTTGCTGTTCAAGCGGACGGATCAGTTCGAGGATGCCGCCGATGTCGTTAATCGTGGCCCGACGCACCTGTTCCGCGCTCTCCATGACGATTTGGGTGCCGATACCATCGCGTGAGAACAATTCCTGCACCAGAGCGCCGTCTTCCTGATAGCTGATAAGGTGGCTGCGGCGTACGCCGCTGCGACAGGCCTTTACCGCGCCGCGCAGGAAGCGCACGGTACCGGAATGGTAATCACCGCTCTCTTCCAGTTCTTCGATGCGTTTCTGCGCATCGTTGGGAAACAGTTCGGAAATGATATTGCCTTCCTGATCGGTGACCCCTTGAGACGAGCAGAAGCCGATCATCTTCTCGGCTTTCAGCTTGATGGCCAACTGGGTCGCCACTTCCTCTGACGTCAGGTTAAAGCTTTCGCCGGTAACCGAAACGGCAACCGGGCCGATCAGCACAATGGCGTTGCTGTCGAGCTGACGATGAATGGCTTCTTCATCAATACGACGGATGCGACCGCTGTGGCAGTAATCCACACCGTCATCGATACCCAGCGGTTGGGCAATGATAAAGTTACCGCTGACCACGTTGATATGCGCACCCTGCAGCGGTGTGTTGTTGAGGCTCATTGATAGCCTGGCGGTGATATCCAGTTGCAACAGGCCTGCTGCTTGTTTAACCAGCTCAAGGGTGTGGGCGTCGGTAACGCGCGTATGTTTGTGATAAATCGGTTCGTAATTATGCTGCGCCAAATTAACGTCGATTTGCGGCCGTGCGCCATAGACCACCACCAAACGAATGCCCAGGCTATGCAGCAGCCCGATATCGTTGACGATGTTGGAAAAGTTCTCATGTTCGATGGCTTCCCCTCCAAGCATGACGACAAACGTCTTGCCACGGTGGGCGTTGATATAGGGAACTGAGTGACGGAATCCTTGGACCAGCTCTGTACTACGTTCCTTCACGGCCAAACCTCATTTTGCATATTTATACGGTATTTTTGTATTTTTATTCTTTTATTGGCCTGATGGCAAGTGGGAAATTGTCTCTATTTCTTTGCTAAGGGCGCTGAATCGTTAATAAATTGAAAAACCATAAAAAGATTTTCTGATGACAGCGCCGGAATGATTGGTTAAAGTTTTCGGCATTCCCGTTTACTGGTGTTTTTTTCATCTGTTTTAATCTGTTACCACTGCCGGAGTCGCATGCCAAACTCAAATCACAATCTGGGCCGCCGTCGTTTATTGCAGGGGGTTGCCGCTAGCTGGTTGCTGAGTGTGAGTCGGGTGGGCGTCGCCGCTTCGTCGCACGTCATCGCCGTACGTGTCTGGCCTTCGTCTACCTATACCCGAGTGACGCTCGAATCTAACGTTGAACTGAAATATAAACAGTTTGCGTTGACCAATCCCGATCGCGTGGTGGTGGATATCGAGGGCGTGCAGCTCAACAGCGTGCTTAAGGGCATTGTCGGCCAGGTACGCGACGACGATCCTTACCTGAAACAGGCGCGTGTCGGCCAGTTCGATCAAAACACCGTCAGGCTGGTGCTGGAGCTTAAACGCAGCGTCACGCCCCACATGTTTACATTGGCGCCGGTGCCGGAATACCGCAATCGTCTGGTGATGGATCTGTACCCGAGCAAGGGCGGCAGCGGCGAAGACTATGATCCACTGCTGGCGTTACTGGAAGATTACAACAAGGGCGATCTTGAGCGCACTTTACCGGCGGAAGCACCGCAGGCCGGTAAAGCAGGGCGCGATCGGCCTATTGTCATCATGCTGGATCCCGGCCACGGTGGTGAGGATCCCGGTGCGATTGGCAAATTCAAAACGCGTGAAAAAGATATCGTACTGCAGATTGCCCGTCGCCTGAGCACCTTAATCAAGCGTGAGCCGAACATGAAGGTATTTATGACGCGCAATGAGGACGTCTTCATTCCGCTTAAGGTGAGGGTGGCTAAGGCACGCAAG
This sequence comes from Serratia sp. GW822-FHT06E05, assembly GCF_058799445.1. Classification (NCBI taxonomy): domain Bacteria; kingdom Pseudomonadati; phylum Pseudomonadota; class Gammaproteobacteria; order Enterobacterales; family Yersiniaceae; genus Serratia; species Serratia sp. GW822-FHT06E05. Next base: position 71,911 of record NZ_JBXALM010000010.1, on the reverse strand, counting down.
CAGCGCGCCGATCTGTTTGTGTCGATCCATGCGGATGCCTTCACCAACCGTGCCGCGCGCGGTTCGTCGGTATTTGCGCTGTCGACCAAGGGGGCCACCAGCTCGGCGGCCAAGTTCCTGGCGCAGACCCAGAACGAATCGGACCAAATCGGCGGTGTCAGCAAAAGCGGCGATCGCTATTTGGATCACACCATGTTTGATTTGCTACAAACCGCAACCATCAACGACAGCCTGAAATTCGGCAAGGAAGTGCTTAACCGAATGGGCAAAATTAACCGTTTGCATAAGAATCGCGTCGATCAGGCCGGTTTTGCGGTGTTAAAGGCGCCGGATATCCCCTCTATCCTGGTTGAAACGGCGTTTATCAGCAACATAGAGGAAGAGCGCAAACTGCGTACTACCCATTTCCAGCAGCAGGTGGCGGAGTCTATTCTCGCAGGTATCAAAGCGTATTTTGCTAACGGCGGTGCGGTTGCACGCAGCTAGAGAGCGGCGGCGGGGATCTGCAGACCGCTGCGCTTTCGCAATAACTGTATTCCTGAACAAGCCGGAGTTTGCCCCAGCGGCAAATGTTTTGCCAAGTCTTCCTATCCCTGATTGTCCCTGAAAATGGCGACGAAAAGCTCGCAAATCCTATCGGCAGCACCCATTTCGTTGCCCCTTCACCGGCAATCGTCAAGCCAATGGTTGGCTGCAATAAGAGTGACTCCCCATTCCTCATCTGCTAAGGCTCCAGATCCAGGTTCGTCGACTCGCTCACACTCTGAGACACCAGCGCGCAAAATCCGTGTTGCAGATTGACAGGGGATAAAAAATATATTCTATTAAAAAATATATTTTATTCGCATAAAAAAGGATATCCCGTGTCAATGTCCGCAAACGAAGGAATGCAGAGCATTCAGGAAATGGTAGACAGCACGGGGACGCGTCGCGGCCAAGTGCTGTTGCTGACTATGTGCGCGCTTTGTCTTCTGTGTGATGGTTTCGATATCCAGGCTATGGGTTATGCCGCACCGGCCATTCGGGATGCCTGGTCGCTGGAAACCGCGGTGCTGGGCCCGGTGTTTAGCGCCGGATTGGCCGGCATTGCCATCGGTGCCTTTGCTCTGGGCTGGCTGGCCGATCGCATCGGGCGTAGGCCGTCCATCATTTCTGCCACGCTCATTTTTGGCGTATTCACCCTGTGTTCTGCCTTCGCCCAGAATGTTAACCAACTGATGGCGTTCCGTTTCCTTGCCGGTATAGCCTTAGGCGGCGTGATGCCCAACTGTATTGCGTTGGTTGTCGAATACAGCCCCTTACGCCAGCGAGCGACCTATATCACCGCGATAACCTGTTTTTTTGCGATCGGCGGTGGGCTGGGTGGCGTTACCGCGGCTTTGCTGATCCCGCTCGTTGGCTGGCAGGCTATTTTTATTCTCGGGGGGCTTTTGCCGATTATCCTGGCGATTTCTATGTGGGCTTACCTGCCGGAGTCGGCACAATGGATGTTGAGATGCGGAAAGGGAGAAGCGGCAATTCGTTCAACCTTGCGAAAAGTGTTTCCGGAGCAGCAGGCCATGAGCGTCGATCTTTCCAACAGCCATGTTGGCATGCAGCGCGCCAAAGCCACGGTGGCTGATCTCTTTCGAGATAACCGTGCCGCGTTCACCTTGCTGCTTTGGCTGGTGAATTTTATGAATCTTATCGATCTCTATTTTTTGGCAAATTGGCTGCCAACCCTGATCAAGGATGCGGGCCTGTCGCTGGAAATCGCCAATTTGGCCACGGGAGCATTACAGTTTGGCGGGGTTTTAGGCACCCTGGCGCTGGGTCGCCTGATTGATAAATTCGGGGCTTACAGCGTGCTTATCACCGGCTTTTCAATTGCGGCCCTTTCAATAGCTGCGATAGGTTTTGAGCCGAAAAATCTGCTGATACTATTCAGCTCGGTCTTTGTTACGGGCGTTTTCGTCGTCGGCGGCATGCCGGGGGTAAATGCGCTGGCTGCCGGCGGTTACCCGACATTTTTGCGTTCAACCGGTTTAGGTTGGGGGCTGGGTATAGGGCGGGGCGCTTCGATGCTCGGGCCTCTATTGGGGGCTGCACTGATTGCCCGCCATTGGATGGCATCCGATCTGTTGCTGCTTGCGGCGGTGCCGGCGGTGGTATCGGCGTTAGCCATTGGGGGGATGTGGTTGCAAAAACGTGAAAGTCATTATGATTGATCGAGTGTGCTAAATTGATTTCATTGACGTTAGGGAGAGGGCGTTGTTCGCGGGAGTAAAATCGGGATTGGTGGATTTCAGATACAAAAAAACACCCGTTAAGGTGCTTGTCTGTGATCATTAAGATTGGTTGCGGAGGCCGGATTTGAACCGACGACCTTCGGGTTATGAGCCCGACGAGCTACCAGGCTGCTCCACCCCGCGTCCGTCTTAATGCTTGTATTATCGAAAACCAACTTTCATAAGATACCGCTGGTACAGTATCGGTTGGTTGCGGGGGCCGGATTTGAACCGACGACCTTCGGGTTATGAGCCCGACGAGCTACCAGGCTGCTCCACCCCGCGTCCGTATAATACTTTTTTCATCGAATCCAACACTTACTTGATACTGCTCTTGCAGTATCGGTTGGTTGCGGAGGCCGGATTTGAACCGACGACCTTCGGGTTATGAGCCCGACGAGCTACCAGGCTGCTCCACCCCGCGTCCGATGGAAGCGCACTATACTCTCCGTGCGTTTTGTTGCAACCCTTTTTGCATTTTATTGAACTAAAACAGCCTTTCTGTCGAATAAGTCCGCAACTTGCGTTCTTTTTCATCATTATCCGGCCGAGGGCTTTTTTTATAGGGGGCGATTCCTTTATCTATGGGCGTTTGTTATCGTTCGCCGGTAGATCATATCAGTTGAGAGTGTGCGCGATGAAAGGACGTTGGGGCAAATACCTGCTGGGCGGGTTAATGGTAGCGATACTGGCAGGCTGTTCGTCAAAGCCGACCGATCGGGGACAGCAATATAAGGATGGACGCCTGGATCAGTCGCTGGAGTTGGTGAATCAACCCAACGCGAAAGGGGTTCCGGTAAATGCCAAGGATTATTCAGATCAACTGATGGAGATTAAATACGCCTCTCCTTCACTTTTTAATCGCAACAACACTACCTATCAGGCAGTACAGAACTGGATGGCCTCCGGCGCCGATACGCGCAATCTGAACCAGTACGGCCTCAGCGCTTACCAGATGGAAGGCGTAGACAACTACGGCAACGTTCAGTTTACCGGTTACTACACGCCGGTAGTGCAGGCGCGCTATACCCAGCAGGGTGAGTTCCGTTATCCGCTGTACCGCATGCCGCCAAAAGGAAAAGGCCGCCTGCCCGATCGCGCGGGCATTTACTCAGGCGCGTTGGATGACCGTTATATCGTGGCGTACACCAACTCCCTGATGGACAACTTTATGATGGAAGTCCAGGGCAGTGGCTATGTGGATTACGGCAACGGCCAACCGTTGGTGTTCTTCGGCTACGGTGGCAAGAACGGCCATGCTTATCGCAGCATTGGCAAGGTGCTGATCGATCGCGGTGAAGTGGCGAAGGCAGATATGTCGATGCAGGCGATTCGTCAGTGGGCGGATACCCACAGCGCGGCAGAAGTGCGTGAGCTGCTGGAACAAAACCCTTCCTTTGTCTTCTTCCGTCCGGAGGCCTTTGCACCGGTACGGGGTGCCAGTGCGGTGCCGCTGATCGCCAAAGCCTCGGTGGCCTCCGACCGTTCACTGATCCCGGCGGGCACCACGCTGCTGGCGGAGGTACCACTGCTGGACAACAAGGGCAAATTCACGGGAAAATATGAGATGCGTCTGATGGTGGCGCTGGACGTGGGTGGGGCGATCAAAGGCCAGCACTTCGATATGTACCAGGGCATCGGGGCTGACGCCGGTCACTCGGCGGGTTATTACAACCACTATGGCCGCGTTTGGGTGCTCAAAGGCGCCAACGTAAACGCGCCGCTGTTTACCAGCCAGACCAGCTCCGCCTCCAGCGGTTCGCTGTTGGTCACCCGTTAACGGCATCAGGCTTTACCCGATAAATTTCAGGCTGGTCGTATGACTGTGGCTTGAAAGGCGACGGGTATACCGATATTGACCCGCAAGGGCCGGATCTTCCGGCCCTCGAGACTGCAGACAAACATATAATGTTTGGTGGCAGGCGCTAAAGATTTTGAAAATAATCAGGAAAATCAATTTATTGATTTTCGGCTGATAACACAAAGGGGGAAAAACCACGCTTTTATCCCCCTTTGTCAATAATCTTAAGGGCCGGATCCTCCGGCCCTTATCATTTGCAAAGTTAAGGTAATAAAAGCGTTATGAGCACAGCCTATTCTGAAGCCTATCTGCAGCGTTTTGGCGGCACGGCACGTTTATACGGTCAGCAGGCGTTGGCGCTGTTTGCCCAGGCGCACATTTGCGTGATTGGCATCGGCGGCGTGGGCTCCTGGGCGGCAGAAGCGCTGGCGCGTACCGGCATCGGCGCTATCACCCTGATTGATATGGATGATGTCTGCGTCACCAACACCAACCGTCAAATTCATGCGCTACGCCAACATGTCGGGCAGTCAAAAACGGAAGTAATGGCGGAGCGCATTCTGGCGATCAACCCTGAGTGTCGGGTGACCTGCATTGACGATTTCATTACGGCGGACAACGTTGCCGAGCTGCTCGATAACAATTTCAGCTACGTCATTGACGCGATTGACAGCGTGCGGCCGAAGGCGGCACTGCTGGCTTATTGTCGACGCTACAAAATACCTGTGGTCACCACCGGGGGGGCCGGTGGACAGATAGACCCGACCCAGATTGCGGTGGTCGATCTGGCGAAAACCATACAGGATCCGTTGGCGGCCAAGCTGCGTGAGCGGCTGAAAAATGATTTCAACGTGGTGAAGAACAGCAAGGGCAAGCTGGGCATCGACTGCGTGTTTTCCAGCGAACCCCTGGTTTATCCGCAGCCGGATGGCAGCGTTTGCGCGTCGCGCAGCACCGCAGAGGGGCCAAAACGAATGGATTGCAGTGCGGGATTCGGCGCGGCAACCATGGTTACCGCGACCTTTGGCTTTGTCGCCGTTTCCCACGCGCTGAAAAAGATGGTAGCCAAAGCCGCGCGTCAGGCGTAGCGGGCGCCAATCGCTTTCACTGCGGCAGCCAGCGCTTCCAGTCCACTGGCTCGGGTGGCGCTGAGCTGGGCGCGTAGCGCCAACCGATCAAACAACCCCAAGGGGTCCATCGCCGCGATTTGTTGCGGCGTTTTTCCTTCCACCGCCGTCAGCAGCACCGCCAACAGGCCTCGTACGATGCGACCTTCGCTGTCGCCATAAAAATGCAGCGTCCCGTCCGCCTGCAACTGATGCCCCAGCCAGACCCGGTTTTCACAGCCGCTCAATTCCATTTCCGCTGCACGTAATGCTTCCGGCAACGGGGGCAGCTGTTTTGCCAACATAATCAGTTGGCGATAGCGATCTTCCCACTGTTTCAGCGCGGTAAATTTTTCGATTAGCGCCCCGGCGGTGATTTCACGGCCAAAGGGATGGGGGGCAAGCATAGCGTCTCCGGTGTTCATTCAGTCTAGTCGGCCAGTAGATCGATGGCGTTGATCAGGGCTGCGACCAAAGCATCGACATCTTCCTGGGTGTTATAAGGTGCAAAGGAGGCGCGCAGCGTCCCACTGACGCCGAGCGCCGCCATCAGCGGTTGGGCGCAGTGCTGGCCGGCACGCACGGCGATACCTTGTTCTGCCAGCAGGGTGACGATGTCGCTGTGGTGGATGCCGGCAATATCGAATGCCAGCAGGCTGGAGCCTGAGCAACGGAAGCTGCGAAAGCCCGATAATCCCCCCAACCTTTGTTCGGCGTTATCGGCCAGGCAACGGCTGTAGCGTTCGGCAGCCAACATATCCTGGTTGGAAAGCCATTCCAGTGCGGCGGCTAACCCCAACACGCCGGCGATATTGGGCGTTCCAGCTTCAAAGCAGTGAGGAGGTTTTTGCGGCGTGAACCCCTCGAACGATGCCTGGGTCAGCATCTTGCCGCCGCCCTGCCACGGTGCCATTTGCGCCAATAACTCGCTCTTGCCGTACAGCGCCCCTATGCCGGTTGGGCCGTAGAGTTTGTGGCCGGAGAAAGCGTAGAAATCAATATCAAGCCGCTGAACATCGGCAGGGCAGTGCACTATGCCTTGCGCGCCGTCGATCATCACGCGTGCGCCGGCGCGGTGGGCCAAAGTGATGGCATACGCCAGATCCGGGCAGCCGCCGGTGACGTTGGACATTTGCCCCAGTGCCAGCAGACGGGTTTTGGCGTTGAGCAGGCCAGGCAACAATGTCAGGTCCGGCAGGCGATCTGCACCAAGGGGCAGTTTTACCACCCGAGCTCCGGTTTGCTCTGCCACCATCAACCAGGGGATCAGATTGGCGTGATGCTCGGCCTCGCTCACCAGAATTTCGTCACCCGGTTGCAGCAGTGGGCGAGCATAGCTCTGCGCTATTAGGTTGATGGCTTCGGTGGTGCCGCGGGTCCAGATAATATCATCGGCTGAAGGGGCGTTGATCAGAGTAGCGACCTGTTGGCGCGCCTGCTCGAAACGGGCGGTCAGGTCCTGTGCGGCCCTATGCTGGCTACGATGCACCGTTGCCGCATCGTCACGATAAAACTGCTGCGTAGCGGCGATGACCGCCAGAGGTTTTAATGCGGTGGCGGCGCTGTCGAGATAAATGCCCGCCTGCTGCAACGCAGGAAACTGATTACGGAAGTCGATGGGATTAAAAGGTGTCATACCCTGATTATCACTGGCTGGAGTCAATCACTGATCCTGTCTTATTTTACGGCTGGAGACAAGCTATCACGACCATTAGGACTTATCGCCTGGCAATCTTGGGAAAGTTTGTTATGCTAATAAGTACGCGCTAAATAATGGCGTTGAATAATAGAAAGGGTTTTTTACAGCATTTAAAACTACAAGGAGTCCACAATGAAGAAGACAGCCGCAGTTATCTCTGCTCTGATGCTTACGTTCACCCTGGCAGCATGCTCCAGCAATTACGTGATGCACACCAATGATGGGCGCACTATTGTCGCTGACGGCAAGCCAAAAGTGGACAATGACACCGGGATGATCAGCTATAAAGATGCCAACGGTGTTGAGCAGCAGATCAACCGCTCCGACGTGAAAGAAATGGTTGAAAGCAACCAGTAAACGTCAGGCAAAAAAAAGCACCGCAAAGCTTGCGGTGCTGCATAAAATCACTATGGACAGACAGGGTAAATGTACAGGAAGTGAAAAAACAGTAGCTTAGCTACCACGTCTGGATTGCCAGACAATTTGCAAACACAACATCACAACCACAAGCCAAAAGTTCATCGGCGTCCTCGACACCCACTCCCTTTTCGTTCCGGCCCGGGAAGTGCCGCCACTATAGGTATTTGCTGGCGCATGCTCAACGGACAATTTATAATGGCTCGGATTAAAAAAACTAATGGTAGCGCTTTGTTGTTCTGTGCCTTTTGCACCGCACACCACGCCGCCTGATTTTTTATGCCGAATCACTCGGAATATTGTTACACAAAAGTAGCTAATAAATGTCTAAACGCTTACCACCTCTTAATGCACTGCGGGTATTTGACGCGGCTGCCCGTCATCTGAGTTTTACCAAAGCGGCTGAAGAACTGTTTGTCACCCAGGCCGCGGTGAGCCACCAGATCAAGTCGCTGGAGGACTTCCTCGGCCTGAAGCTGTTTCGGCGCCGCAACCGCTCGCTGTTGCTGACGGAAGAAGGGCAAAGTTATTATCTGGATATCAAGGAGATCTTCTCCTCGATCAACGAAGCGACTCGCAAGCTGCAAGCGCGCAGCGCGAAGGGGGCATTAACCGTCAGTTTGCCTCCGAGTTTTGCCATTCAATGGTTGGTGCCGCGTTTGTCTGGCTTTAACTCAGCTTATCCGGGAATTGATGTGCGTATCCAGGCGGTGGATCGTGAAGAAGATAAGCTTGCCGACGATGTCGACGTGGCGATTTTCTATGGCCGTGGCAATTGGACCGGGTTGCGTGCCGAGCGTTTATACGCGGAATATCTGCTGCCGGTGTGCTCCCCTAGCTTGCTTACCGGGGAACATGCGTTAAAAGTGACGAGCGATCTGGCTTATCACACGCTACTGCATGATACTTCACGCCGCGATTGGCTGGCCTACACGCGCCAATTGGGGTTGCAGCACATTAATGTGCAACAGGGGCCGATTTTCAGCCACAGTGCCATGGTGGTTCAGGCTGCGGTGCATGGGCAGGGAATTGCCCTGGTGAATAACGTGATGGCGCAGACCGAGATCGAAGCCGGGCGATTGGTATGCCCGTTCAACGACGTTCTGGTCAGTAAAAATGCTTTTTATCTGGTATGTCATGACAGCCAGGCAGAACTGGGTAAAATAGCCGCCTTTCGTCAGTGGATCCTGGCGCGGGCAGCCAGCGAGCAAGAAAAGTTCCGCTTTCGCTACGAACAATAAGGCCGGTCGCCGTTTTTTCGCCGCCGGTTTTCTTCAATAAAGGTAAATAACGATGAGCAGTCGTTCAATGCTGATTTTTGCTGCTATCAGCGGTTTTGTATTTGTTGCTCTGGGCGCGTTTGGCGCACATGTATTAAGTGGCACGCTGGGCGCTAACGAGATGGCCTGGATCCGTACCGGGCTGGAATATCAGGGCTTTCATACCCTGACGATCCTGGCACTGGCAGTGGCGATGCAACGCCGTGTCAGCCTGTGGTTTTACTGGAGCGGGGCGTTATTGGCGCTCGGTACCGTACTGTTCAGCGGCAGCCTGTACTGTCTGGCGCTGTCGCACCTGAAGGTCTGGGTCTATATCACGCCGATTGGCGGCGTGTGTTTCCTGGCCGGTTGGGTATTGATGTTGATTGGCGCTTTGCGTCTGAGGAAAAAGGCCGAGCGCCATGAATAAGATTGCGTTGTATTGCCGCCAGGGTTTTGAAAAAGAGTGTGCGGCGGAAATTACCGCCAAGGCTGCCGAGCTGGAAGTGTTTGGCTTCGCCAGAGTGAAGGACAACAGCGGCTACGTGCTTTTTGAGTGCTATCAGCCGGACGATGCCGATCGCCTGGCGCGAGAAATTCCGTTCCGCGAGCTGATTTTTGCCCGCCAGATGCTGGTGGTGGGCGAGCTGCTGCGTGATTTGCCGCCGGAAGATCGCGTATCACCGATTGTCGGCATGCTGATTGGCGTGGTGGATCGCGGTGGTGAGCTGCGAGTAGAAGTGCCGGACACCAACGAAAGCAAAGAGCTGATGAAGTTCTGCCGCAAACTGACGGTGCCGTTGCGCGCCGCGATGCGTGAGCAGAAAGTGTTGATGGCCCGTGAGAATGCAACCCGTCCGGTGGTGCACGTGTTCTTTATCGCGCCGGGTTGCTGTTATGTCGGTTACTCCTTCAGCAACAACAACTCACCGTTCTATATGGGCATTCCGCGCCTTAAATTCCCTTCCGACGCGCCAAGCCGTTCTACGCTGAAGCTGGAAGAGGCATTCCACGTGTTTATCCCCGCCGATGAGTGGGACGAGCGTTTGGCCAGCGGCATGCATGCGGTCGATCTGGGGGCCTGTCCGGGCGGTTGGACCTACCAACTGGTGCAACGCAGCATGATGGTGCACGCGGTGGACAATGGCCCGATGGCGCCAAGCCTGATGGATACCGGACAGGTAACCCATCACCGCGCCGACGGGTTCAGATATGAACCTTCCAGCAGCAAGATTTACTGGCTGGTGTGTGACATGGTGGAAAAACCTGCGAAGGTGACCAGCTTGATGATCCAATGGCTGGTGAAAGGCTGGTGTCGCGAGGCGATCTTCAACCTGAAGTTGCCGATGAAAAAACGCTACGAAGAGGTTTCGCAGAACCTGCAGTCGATCAGGGAAGCGCTGGATGCGGCGGGCATCAGCTCGCAAATCCATGCCAAGCAGCTGTACCACGATCGTGAAGAAGTTACCGTGCACGTCCGCCGTATGTGGTCTGCCGTGGCTGGTCGTCGCGACGAGCGTGATTAATTGAGAGGGCGCTTTCTGCAGCGCCCTGGTTTATGCCGGTAACCGCAGTTGCTGCAGGTTACCGGTTAACGTCAGGTCGGTGCGCAAGGTGGCGACCTTTTTACTGATATAAGCCATGTCGCGGTGTTGTTGAAGTTTACCGCGCCATTTCTCCGGCACCTGCTCCAGGGCCTGGTAGAGCCCGTCCAGCGAACCTGCCTGCTGCAACAGCAACACCGCCGTTTTCGGTCCGATGCCGGCTACGCCAGGGATCTTGCTGCTACTGATCCCCGCCAATCCCCAGTAGTCCGCCAACTGCTGTGGCGATACCCCAAACTCCTGCTGCACAAACGGCATATCCAGCCAGCGCTTTTGAAAGTAATCGCGGATTTGCACGCTGGGTGCCAACAACTGACAGTAACCTTTGTCGGTGGACACAATAGTGACCTGATGGCCGCCGCCGGCGACTTTGGCCGTCAGCGTTGCCGCCAGATCGTCCGCTTCATTGCCTGGTGAGTGCCAACAGGCAACGCCGAGAGCCTCGAACGCCTGGCGAAGCTGCGGCATTTCCTGCTGCAGATTCTCCGGCATCGGCGAACGTCCGGCCTTATAGTCGGGCAGGATCTGATGACGCCAGCTTTCGCTGCGATCGTCCTCGTCGAATACCGCCACCGCGTGCGTTGGGCGGCTGTGCTGGATCAACTGTTGCACGGCGTGCTGGCAGGCGTTGACACAGGGAGACCCCTGCACGGCGTGAATGCGGCGGATGAGGTTGAGGGCGTCGACAATCAGTAGGTGTATAGGCATTAACTCGTCGTCTTTCAAGCTGCAACGTTGCTGACTTCACGTACTCCCCCCCAAGTAAGCTCCGGGGATGAACACGCTTACCGCCTGGCTGCAACTTGAAATCCATATAGAGTAAAGGCGGAAAAGTCAGGTAAAAAGAAGGGCGGTTATTAGGCCGCCCCGGAGAGTTCATTAAGCGACTATTTCGTAGCAGGGCACATAGGCGCTGCCCGGCAGCTTCATACGGTGTTGAGCAACGAAGCCCTGCAACAGGCTGTCCATCTGTTTCATCATCTGCGGTTCTCCGTGCAGCTTGTACGGGCCGAACTGCTCGATGGCATGAATGCCATTTTCCTTCACGTTGCCGGCGACGATGCCGGAAAACGCGCGGCGTAGCGCAGCGGCCAACTGTTCGGCCGGCTGGTCCGGATACAGGTTGAGATTCGCCATATTTTCATGGCTCGGCTCAAACGGCAATTGCAGATCCGGCGCGATGCGAATAGACCAGTTGAAGCTGTAGGCATCGCCGGTATTGCGGCGGTTTTCTTTCACCAGCGGCATGGCTTTTTTCATCTGCCGCGCCACTTCGGCCGGATCGTCGATGATGATGGTGTAATGGCGGCGCGCTTCGTCCCCCAGCGTGTTCATGATGAACTCGTCCAACACGCGGAAATAGTCGGCGCTCTCTTTTGGCCCGGTGAGGATCAGCGGCAAGACCTGTTCGCTGTTTTCCGGGTTCATCAGAATACCCAGCAGATACAGCAGTTCTTCCGCCGTGCCAACGCCGCCCGGGAAGATGATGATGCCGTGGGCAATACGGACGAAGGCCTCCAGGCGTTTTTCGATGTCCGGCATGATAACCAGCTCATTGACCAGCGGGTTTGGCGGTTCTGCGGCAATGATTGAAGGTTCGGTCATGCCGATAAAACGGCTGTTGCGGTAGCGCTGCTGGGCGTGGCCCACGGCGGCGCCTTTCATCGGCGCTTCCATGGCACCCGGTCCGCAGCCGGTACAGATATTCAGCTCGCGCAGGCCCAGTTGGCTGCCGACCTTGCGGGCATAAAGGTATTCATTTTCATTGATCGAATGGCCGCCCCAGCACACCACCAGGTTAGGATCCTCATCGAGGTGCAACGCACGGGCGTTACGCAGGATAGAGAACACCAGGTTGGTAATGTGGGCCGAGTTTTCCAGATTCAGATGCTGGAAACGGCCGGCGCTGTCGATCTGCCCGTGAACGAACAGAATATCGCGCAGCACGGCGAACAGGTTGGCCTGCAGCGAGCGGATAATTCGACCGTCGACAAAGGCGTCTTCCGGTGGGTTAACCAGTTCGAGTTTCACACCGCGCTCACGGCGCAGCACGTTGATATCAAAGGTTTCGTAGCGTGACAGCAGCTGTTTGCTGTTGTCGGTCTGGCTGCCGGAGTTCAAAACGGCCAGCGAACAGTTGCGGAACAAACGGTATAGATCACTGCTGGCGGTACGCTTCAGCATGTCTACTTCCAGCTGCGACAGCAAATCCATAGAGCCAAGCGGGCTGATGTGTGTAATCAAGGTAACTCCTTTGCACCCGGAACGGGGCAGTAGTAATCCATACGCAGCAGAACAGCATCTCGTTATTGTCAGGGCACGGCGGCAAAACCCGACCGGAATGCCCGGCGCACCTGATTTAACCTTACCGCCGTCCCCCGATTTTTACCAACACAAACCACTCGTTAGCTCAGTTGTTGAGCAATGTTTCGCACTATTGGCGTGTCGGACGACCTCGAGACGGGACAAAGTCCGTTTTGCTGCGCCAGGGATTGATGTCCTGTCCGCCGCGACGGGGGCAACGTGCGTAGTGCGTAGATTGTCAGGCTTTGCCCAGCGTCAGTTCCGACAGGGAGGGGGCTTGGTTGGAGGACATCTGCTGTCACCTTGGTGAGAGATAGGTACAATGGTCGCCAGTTTACCGTATGCGAGAAAAAATATGGACCACGATGTACCGCACGCCCTGCGTGAATTTACCCAGCGTTATGTTGAGCTTTGGCAGCAGGAGCGCGGTCATGCGCCGGCAAGTCAGGAGCTGTACGGCGTGCCGTCGCCCTGCCTGGTCGAAAACCGTGATGACCAGGCGCTGTGGTTGCCGCAACCATTCACCCCGGCCGCAACGCTGGAAAAGGTAGAGACTGCGCTTGAGCTTCGTCTGCAGCCGGACATCAATCTGTTTTATACCCAGCAGTATGCTGGCGATATGGGTGCGCAGTTCGGCGAACATCATTTGACCTTGCTGCAGGTGTGGAGCGAAGACGATTTTATCCGCCTGCAGGAAAACCTGATCGGTCATCTGGTAACGCAAAAACGTTTGAAACTGCCCCCGACGCTGTTCCTGGCAACCACCGAATCAGAAATGACCCTGGTCTCTTTGTGCAACGTCAGTGGGAATGTGGTGCTGGAGCAATTTGGCAGCGATAAGCGCACCCTGCTGGCCACGTCGCTGGGCAATTTCCTCGATGCATTGCGCCCGCGGATAGAAGATTGATGCTAATTTGACCGCGTTGCGTGTGCGAGATCTCTCACAAGCGTTGTGAGAGATCGCTTTTAATTTTTGGCTCACTGCCGGTTAGAAGCATTTTATTGTTATCCAGATCAATTGGTTAGTTTTTCTTTAGGATAACTCTTAGCATTAATTTGTAGCACGCCTGCCAGTAAGCCCTTGTGAACCCGGGATAATTAAGCGATCTTATGTTCACCGGAAGGGATACGGTGGAGCTGGAAAGCATCAGGATGATGCAGCTTCAGGATGAAGACGTGGATGCGCTCAGTGAAGAGCGAAGGACGGCGTCAGGAGATGCCAGGATGTTTCAGGACTGAAACCAGGGACACCTCCAGGATGGAGATTGAGAGCCAGCAAAGGATGGTTGGCGGGTCATGAAGACTAAGGAACCGCATCAGGACGATGCTACGGGACAACGCCAGGAAGGTTTGGTCAGGATGACCGCAGGAAAAGTTTTCAAGGATTGAGCAGGGAGCACACTGTGTAGCGGGATAGCTATAAAACGAACCGAGGGCACTGTTAGCGCAGTGCCCTCAACCTTTACGACTTCCTGTTTAAGCATCCATCATGTTTAACCCTGTTCAAACTTAATCCGTCTCAAATTCATCTCAGTTGTTAACCAATCGTCCCCAGCGTATCGCTATCAATCCTGTTTAAGAACTCAATCCCATTTCGATACTGATGGCCAGCAGCATAAAGCCGAGGATCAGCAGGTCAAAGCCGTCCATGGCGTAGCCGGTGACCGAAGCCAGCATGGCTTTGCCGGGCGTGGCGTGGTTTTTTGTCTTTGTGATCGCAGGCATGTGTCTAATCTGTTTGGTTTAGTCGGTGGGCCTATTGTGCCGTGGGGCGCTGGACGCCACCAGATAAAAACGGCCGTGCTAGTCAAGTCAGCCGAATTTGGACTATAAAAATGCTATGCTTTGCCGCTTTTCAGCCACATGGCTGAATCTTCATCATGAAAATAGATCGGGAATGCAGATGAGTATAAATAATCAGGTTCGCCACAGTTTGCAGGCGATTGAGCAGTCAATGCGCGATCTGGCTCTTTGGCAGGCCGCGCCGCCTGAGCCTGAGGCCTTCGCCAGCACTGAACCTTTCTGCGTAGACAGCATGTCGGCCGAAGCCTGGCTGCAATGGGTGTTTCTGCCGCGTATGTACGCGCTGCTGGACGCGGATGCGCCGTTGCCGACGCGTTTCGCCATCACGCCTTATTTTGAAGAGGCGCTGAAAGATAATGACCCCAACTGCATGCCGCTGCTGGTTGTGCTGCAGAAATTGGATAACATGCTGAATAAAGAGTCGTAATTATATTCCGACGTGGCCGCTGATTTTCGCCAGGCGGCAGATGGGTGTATTAGCGCAGACGCCAGGACAAAGCATTTGGCGGCGTCTTTCGAACCCGATAAACCTTGGCCGTTTATCCGGGGATCTGCAAAGGATTATAAGGTGCTGCAATAATGGATTTATTAAAGTTTATCCTTCGTCTGCCTTTTACGTTAATCAAGGGCGCATTTCGCCTGCTGGCACTGAGCCTGGCGTTACTGGGCCGGTTATTCAGGCCGCTGATCGGTAATCTTGCCTGGAGTGCGCCTGCCTGGTGGACTGCGCTGTCCGGCGGTGTGAAACGGGCGTTTTTGCGGCTGGAAAGCGGCGTAAGCAAATACCCGAAAGCCATCAGTCTGGCGTTGCTGGTTTTGTTGTGTATCGCCGGTGGCGCTGTCTACGGCTGGCACTGGTGGCTGAACCGACCGCAACCGATCGAGCCGGCACCCATGGTGTACCAGCAAACCGACGTGCAGGCCGCTGGCCCTGAAGCGATAAACTACGCGGTTCAGAAGCCGACACCGCAGAAGCTAAGCCTGACGTTCAGTCACTCGGCGGCGCCTTTGACCGACGTTGGTAAAGCGGTGACCAAAGGCGTGACGCTTAAGCCGCAGGCCGAGGGCCAGTGGATCTGGAACGACGCCTCAACCCTGGTCTTTACGCCGAAAAAACCGCTGCCGATGGGCACGCATTACCAGGTTAATCTCGATCCTGCCACGTTGCTGGCGCCGCAGATCAAGCTCGCCAATACCCGTTACACCTTTAACGTGCCCGCTTTTAATTACCAACTGGGGCAGGCCGAGTATTACCAGGACCCGCAGGATCCGAAGAAGCGCAGCGCTATCTTTAATCTGAAGTTCAATGCGCCGTTGGACGTCACCAGCTTTGAAAAACAGGTCTCGCTGGGATTGAAGGAAGGCAACGCCAAGTCGGAGAAAAAGCTTAACTTCTCGCTGGTCTACGACGAGAAAAAACTCAACGCCTGGATCCACTCAGAGCCGCTGCAGGCGCTGGATCAGGGCGGTGTGGTGCACCTGACCGTCGGCAAGGGCATCAAAGCGACGGTGCCCGCCAACGCCATCGACGAGGTGAAAAGCAACCGGGTCACGGTGCCGACGCTGTACAGCCTGGCGCTGAGCGATGCCAGCGCCCAGGTGGTTGACGCCGAGGGTGCCAAGGGGCAGCGGGCCCTGATCGTCGCTTTCAGCGACGCCGTCAAGGATAAAGAGCTGGTGCGCGCGACCAAGGCCTGGTTGCTGCCACAGCACGATCCCAGCGATGCTGAAGCCGCTAAAGACCCGAATGATTTTTATCAGTGGGATACTGACAGCGTCGCCAAGAATGTGCTGGCGCAGTCAACGCCGCTGAATCTCACGCTCAACGAAGCTGAAGAGAGCTACCAGCCGCAGTTCAGCTTCAAATTCGATGCCCCGGCACATCGCTTCATGCTGCTTGAGATCGACAATCAGCTGGTCTCCAACGGCGGTTACAAAATGCCGAAAAAGGCCTACCGGGTGATTGAGGTGCCGGAGTTCCCGAAATCCCTGCAGTTCATGTCGCAAGGGTCGCTCCTGTCGGTCAACGGCGATAAGCAGATCAGCGTTGCCGCGCGCAACGTGGCGGGCCTGCGCCTGGATATCAAACGGGTGATCCCAAGCCAACTGCAGCACATCGTTTCTTTCAAAAGCCGGGAATACTCTTCCGCCGAGTTTAACCGGCTTGATGACGAATATTTTACCGAGCATTTTAAATACCAGACCGCGCTCAATAATGACCAGCCGGGCGTGGTGAATTATCAGGGCATCGATCTTTCCCGCTACTTGTCCACCAATCCTGATTCTCACCGCGGTGTGTTTTTGCTGACGCTGTCCGAATGGCAGCCAAACAGGAAACCGGTGGAGGAAGAGGCTGGAGCGGATGAGTCTGAGGAAGAAAGCGACGATCAAGCTGAGGTCGGCGATTCACGTTTTGTGGTAGTGACCGATCTGGGCATCGTCGCCAAAAGCTCCCAGGACAAAACGCGCGATGTATTTGTCCAATCGATTCACAGTGGCGCACCGGTCGGCAGCGCGAAAGTGTCGGTGATCGCGAAAAACGGCGTAACCTTGCTCAGTCAAATCACCGATACCAACGGCCACGTACGCTTCCCGGCGCTTGATGTTTACACCAATGAACGCCAGCCGGTGATGTTCCTGGTGGAAAAGGAGGGCGATGTTTCCTTCTTGCCGACCGGCAGCTATAACGATCGCGGGTTGGATTTCTCGCGCTTCGACATTGCCGGCGAACAGACCCCGACCGATCCGCGTGCGCTCAGTAGCTATCTGTTCTCCGATCGGGGCGTTTACCGGCCGGGAGATACCTTTAATGTTGGCCTGATCACCCGTGCCGCCGATTGGGGCGTGGGGCTGGCCGGCGTACCGGTACGTGCTGAAATCCGCGATCCGCGCGATAAGCTGATGACCACGGTGCCGCTGACGTTGGGCGCCAGCGGGTTCAACGAGCTGAGCTACACCACCGATGAGAATTCACCCACCGGCGAGTGGAACGTCTATCTGTATCTGGTGGGGAAAAACCACGACACCTCAACGCTGCTTGGTCATACCTCCGTCAATGTTAAAGAGTTTGAGCCGGATCAACTGAAGGTGAAGCTGGAGCTGACGCCAAACCGGCAACAGGGTTGGGTGAAACCTTCTGAATTGAAAGCCAATATTGACGTGCAGAACCTGTTTGGCACGCCGGCGCAAGACCGTCGCGTCACTTCCAGGTTGACGCTGCGCCCCATGTATCCGAGCTTTGACCGCTTCCCGGACTACGCCTTCTACGAAAACCGGCAGAACAGCGACGGCTTCGAAACCGAGTTGGAAGACCGCACCACCGACGAGCAGGGCGCGGCTAACATCCCGCTGGATCTCAAAGGCTATGCCGACGCCACTTATCAGTTGCAACTGTTGTCGGAAGCCTTTGCCGCAGGCGGCGGGCGTTCGGTGGCGGCTACCGCCAGAACCCTGGTATCGCCTTATGATTATCTTGTCGGCGTGAAGGCGGATGGGGATCTTGGCTATATTAACCGCGATGCAGCGCGTCATCTAAATGTGATTGCCGTAGATCCGTCGCTCAAACAGATTGCCCTTGCGGATCTGAAGCTGGTGCTGATCGAGCAGAAATATATTTCCGTGCTGACCAAGCAGGACTCCGGCGTTTACAAATATCAATCCAAGTTGAAGGAAGTGTCGCTGTCGGAGCAGCCGTTGGCGCTGAGTGAACAGGGTAATGACCTGCAGCTTGCGACCGACAAGCCGGGCGATTTTGTGTTGGTGATTGAAGATGCGCAGGGCAAGGTGCTCAATCGCGTAGCCTACAGCGTGGCCGGGAATGCCAACCTTAGTCGTTCGCTGGATCGCAATGCGGAACTGAAATTGAAGCTGAACCAGGCGGAATATCAACCTGGCGAAGAAATAGAGGTGTCGATCAACGCGCCTTACACCGGCAGCGGTCTGATCACCATCGAGAAAGATCACGTTTACGCCTGGCAGTGGTTCCATAGCGATACCACTAGTTCGGTACAAAAAATCCGCCTGCCAGCTGGCATGGAGGGTAACGGCTATATCAACGTGCAATTTGTGCGCGACGTCAACTCCAGCGAAATCTTTATGAGCCCGCTCAGTTACGGCGTTATGCCATTCAAAATCAGCACCCGCGCACGGCAGAATGGGCTGGAAGTGACAGCGCCAACGGTGATTAAGCCAGGCGAAGATCTGACCATGACGGTGAAAACCGATGGCCCGCAGCAGGTGGCGCTGTTCGCCGTCGATGAAGGGATCCTGCAGGTCGCTCGCTACCGCTTAAAAGATCCGCTGGAGTTCTTCTTCAGCAAGCGTGAACTGAGCGTCACCAGTTCGCAAATTCTCGATCTGATCCTGCCGGAGTTCAGTAAGCTGATGGCGTTGACGGCGGCTCCGGGCGGCGATGCGGGGGAAGGTTTGGATCTCAACCTGAACCCGTTCAAACGCAAGCGTGATAAGCCGGTCGCTTACTGGTCAGGTATCACCGAGGTGAACGGCGAGAAGGCGTTCGTCTATCCGGTCCCGGATTACTTCAACGGTAAGATCCGGGTCATGGCTATCTCGGTCACGCCGGACAAGATCGGCAAGGCGCAAACCGCCGCGACGGTGCGGGACAACTTCATCATGACGCCAAACGTACCGGCGATGGTGGCACCGGGCGATGAGTTTGACGTCAGCGTGGGCGTCAGTAACAACCTCGAAGGATTGAACGGTCAACCGGTGGCGGTAAGCGTGCACTTGACGCTGCCTCCTCAGTTGGATGTAGTGGGCAACGCCGTGCAAGGCCTGTCACTGGCGGAAAAACGCGAGGGTGTGGTTAACTTCCGCCTGCGTGCCAAATCTGCGCTGGGGGATGCGCCTTTGGTGTTTGACGCCAGCTATGGCGACAAGAGCAGCCGCCGCACGGTCAGCACCTCGGTGCGGCCGGCTATGCCGTATCGAACCCAAACGGTAATGGGGCGGATGAGCGGCGGCAGCCAAAACGTCGAAGGCCTGCGTCAGATGTTTGACGCCTATGCGCAGCGTCAGGCGGCGGTTTCCCATTCACCGCTGGTGCTGACCAACGGGCTGGCTCAATACCTGGCAGACTACCCTTACTACTGTTCCGAGCAGATCGTCAGCCGCTCTATTCCGCTGATCCTGCAGAGCCGTCATCCGGAAATGGCGGGGGGCCTGAGCCAGTCCGAGGTTAGCAAACAGCTACGCAACCTGCTCGGCGTGTTGCGTTCTCGTCAGAATGACAGCGGGGCCATTGGCGCCTGGCGGTCATCGCCGGATGCCGATCCTTTCGTTACGCCGTATGTGGTCCAGTATCTGCTGGAAGCGAAACAAGCCGGGTATGCGCTGCCGGAGGGGATGCTTGAGGAGGCCAACGGCGCACTGCGTGAATTGGCGGCCAGCGGCTTTGATGACCTGTATCGGCTGCGTTTGCGCAGCTGGGCTATCTATCTGCTGACGCGGCAAGGCGAGGTGACCACCAATGCGCTGGCAATGGTGCAGGATACGCTGCAAAAACGCTATCCGGACAGTTGGAAAACCGATCTGAGCGCGCTGTATCTGGCATCGTCTTATCAATTGCTGAAGATGGATGACGAGGCCGTCGCACTATTGCAGCCAAGCTGGCAGCAGTTGAGCAAAGCCTATGACAACGCCTGGTGGACGCAGAATTACTTTGATCCGCTGGTGCAGGATGCGACGCGGCTGTATTTGATTACCCGCCATTTCCCGGAAAAGGTGGCATCGATTCCGCCGCAGGTGTTGGAGAACATGGTGAAGGCGCTGAAAGAAGAGCGCTACACCACCTACTCTTCCGCGATGAGCATATTGGCGCTGGAGAGCTATTCGGCCCAGGTGGCGCAGTCAGCCAACGCGGGTTCGCTGGACATTGCGCAGATTGGTAAAGGCGGCAATGCAGCACCACAGCGTATAGCCGAGCTGCAGGGGCTGTTTGCCAAAGGGCAGTTTACCGCTGATGCCGCCGCTGTCCGCTTTACCAACAGCGGTGATGCGCCGGCCTGGTACTCGGTGACTCAGGCAGGTTATGACCTTGCAGCGCCACAAAAAGCGCTGGCACGCGGGTTGGAAATCACCCGCGATTACACCGATGAGCAGGGTAAGCCGGTCACGCAGGTAACGCTGGGCCAGAAGGTCAATGTACATCTGAAAATCCGTGCTAATGCTAAAGAGGGGCTGAGCAATCTGGCGATCGTCGATCTATTGCCGGGCGGGTTCGAAGTGGTGCAGCAAACGCCGCCGGAACCTGCCGCTGACGAGGACAGCGAAGCGGAAGCGCCAAGCAGCGGTTGGCAGTCACCGCTGGCGGCTTCAGGATCCAGCTGGGCGCCGGATTACAGCGACATTCGTGAAGATCGGGTGATCATTTACGGCAGTGCCAGCACCGACGTACAGGAGTTCGTTTACCAGATCAAAGCGACGAATACCGGCAGCTTTATTATCCCACCGGCCTATGGCGAAGCCATGTATGACCGTGAAGTACAGGCCATGTCGGTCGGCAGCGGTAAACTGGTGGTGGTGCCGGCGGAAAATAAATAAGCCGTGACTGGCGTCGGGCGGATATCCGCCCGACGCCAGAGCGTTGAGATCCGATGAAAATCCTGAAAACACCCTGGCTGCAGAATAGCCTGATGGCGGTCTTTCTGCTCGCGCTGGTGCTTGGTGCCATTCGGTTATGGCCGCACCCACCGTTGGCGCAAGAATTACCGCTGTCCTCCACCTACTATGATCGCCAAGGTACGCTGATGCGCATCACGCTGGCCAACGACGATCGTTACCGGCTATGGACTCCGCTGGAGGATATTTCACCTTTGGCGGTGCGTGGTCTGCTGCTGCATGAGGATCGGTGGTTTTACTACAACCCCGGTTTTAACCCCGTTAGCCTGGCGCGCGGCTTCTGGCGCAGCTATGTTTCCGGTGGCAGGATGCAGGGCGGTTCGACCATCAGCATGCAACTGGCGCGCATGCGCTGGCATCTTAACACCCGTACGCCGGGTGGCAAACTGCTGCAAGTGGCGCGTGCGATACAGCTAGAACTGAGCTACTCCAAGCACGATATTTTGGAAGCCTACCTGAACTACGCTCCTTACGGTCGCAATATCGAAAGCATCGGTGCTGCCAGCCTGATCTACTTCGCCAAGCCACCGCGAGACCTGACACTGCCGGAAGCGTTAACCCTGGCCGTATTGCCACAGTCACCCAGTTACCGTCTGGAACCGAAAACGGGCGTGCTGGGTGTTGCCCTGACGCAGGCGCGCGACCGCTTGTTCCAGCGCTGGCAGCAAGTCTACGCGACCGACAGCAGTCAACAGGCCCTGTTTCGGCTCCCGCTAGCGCTGCGTCAACCCGAGCAGATGCCCTATATTGCACCGCACTTTATCGAGCAACTTCGTCAACAGACTCAGCAGTTGGTGCAGCGTAATAGCCGCGTCGACACCACGCTGGACGTCGGACTGCAACGTTTGGTCGAACGACAGGTAAATGCCTTTATCGCCCGTAATCAGAGCCGTGGGATCCACAATGCTGCAGTGCTGCTGGTGGACAGCCGCGATATGGGGGTCAGGGCGCTGGTGGGGTCAGCAGACTATTACAACCGCCAGATCCAAGGGCAGGTGAACGGGACCCATGCCAAGCGTTCGCCCGGTTCGACCCTGAAGCCCTTTATCTATGCCCTGGGCATGGAGCAAGGCGTGCTGCATCCGATGACCATCCTGAAAGATGTACCTTCCTCATTTGGTGCCTACGCGCCGGAGAATTTTGACCGGCGTTTTCTTGGGCCGGTAACCGCCACCGATGCGCTGAATTTTAGCCGCAATATTCCCGCTGTGTACGTGGCGTCGCAACTGCGGCAGCCGACGTTCTATCAGTTCCTGCGCCTGACCGGCGTCGAGAATATGGCCAGCGAGAATCACTATGGCTTGTCGCTGGTATTGGGGGGCGGTGAGGTTACCGCTCAGGAACTAGCGAAGCTCTATGCTCTGTTGGCGAATCGCGGCGCATTGCGTCCGTTACGCATGCTGAGTAGCGATGTGGAGACGCCGGCGGTGCGCTTGCTTAGCGAAGAGGCCAGTTTTATTACGCTGGATATGCTGCGGCAACACCGACGGCCGGGAGATACCTTGGCGCAGCGTTCATCGTCGCTGCCGGTCTATTGGAAAACCGGGACCTCATGGGGATTTCGCGATGCCTGGAGCGTAGGGATTTTCGGGCCCTATGTGCTGGTGGTGTGGGAGGGGAACTTCGACAGTCGCGGCAATAATGCCCTGGTGGGCGCCGATGCAGCGGCTCCGTTATTCTTCAATATTATCGACAGTGTGCATGCCAGCTATCCCACGCTGCGGGAGCCCCGGCAGCCATTTCCGAAGCGGCTGCGGCGGGTGGATATTTGTCTGGCCAGCGGCGATTTACCCACCCCCTGGTGCCAGCAAAAGGGCAAAACCTGGTTTATTCCCGGCAAGTCACCAATCAAGGTCGACAGCGTTTATCGGCCGGTGGTGCTGGATATTCACAGCGGTGAGGTGGCCTGTCCGCCCTATGACCAGGCACAAACCCGCACTGAAGTGTTTGAGTTCTGGCCTTCCGATCTGGCCAACGTGTTCGCTCAGGCCGGGTTGCCTAAGCGTTCACCGCCGATAAATCGCTGTAAGGACAACGGTATTGCCGTCGGGGGTAATGCGCCGCGCATCACCTCGCCGCTTAAAAACACCACCTATACCCTGCGGCAATCGCAGCAGGGTCGCGATAAAATTGCCTTCAACGCAGTGACCGATGCCGACAGCAAAACGGTGTACTGGTTTGTTGACGATATCTATCTCGGTAGCAGCGCCAGCAAAAAGGCCATCGACTGGCGGCCGATCAACAATGGGCAGTACCGCATTCGGGCGGTGGACGATCGCGGCCGGGCCGATAGTCGTCTGGTGACCATCGAATGGGTTAACTAGCCCTGACGCACTCCTGTATACTCGCGCCGGAATCTGGGCTTTTACGTAGGAAAAGAGATTGTGATTGAGGTTTTGTATCAGGATGAGCACCTGGTGGCGGTGAACAAGCCGTCCGGTTGGCTGGTGCACCGCAGCTGGCTGGATCGCCATGAAACCCGGTTTGTGATGCAGACCGTGCGCGATCAGATTGGCCAGCACGTGTTTACCGTGCATCGCCTTGATCGTCCTACATCTGGGGTATTGCTGATGGCGTTGTCCAGCGAGGTGGCGCGGCTGTTGTCGCAGCAGCTTGAACAGCATCAGATGCAGAAAACCTACCATGCGGTGGTCCGCGGTTACGTGCTGGAAGGCGATACCCTCGATTACCCGTTGACGGAAGAGCTGGACAAAATTGCCGACAAGTTTGCCTCTGCGGACAAGGGGCCGCAGCCGGCAGTCACCCATTATCGGCCGCTGGCGCAGGCAGAGATGCCGGTGGCGATTGGCCGTTACGACAGCGCGCGCTACAGCCTGGTTGAACTGAAACCGGAGCATGGCCGCAAGCACCAGTTGCGGCGCCATATGGTGCATATCCGCCATCCCATCATCGGTGACAGCAAGCACGGCGATCTGCGTCAGAACCGCGGCATGGCGGAGCATTTCGGCTGTTCACGCCTGATGCTTCATGCCAGTCACCTGCAACTGAATCACCCGGTGACCGGTGAGCCGCTGCAGATTTCCGCTCGCTGGGACGAGTCCTGGCAGGGCGTTATGTCACAGTTTGGCTGGGCGGAGAGTATCCCTGAGCTTGCCAGGGTTGAGTTTCCTTCAGCTAGCGGTCAGGATAACTGATCATTTCTAAAGGTATTTAAGGGAGTAGGAGCAATGGCTCAGGTTGGAATCTTCGTGGGAACGGTTTACGGCAACTCACTGCTGGTGGCGGAAGAAGCGGAAAATATCCTCAGCGAACAGGGGCATGAGGTCAAACTGTTCGAGGAGGGCACGCTTGAAGCCTGGCAGTTTTACCGTCAGCATTACGCGTTGGTAATTACCTCCACCACGGGTCAGGGCGATTTGCCGGACAGCATTGCACCGCTGTTCCATGCTATTCGCGATCGGGTCGGCTACCAGCCAGAGCTGCGTTACGGACTGATCGCGTTGGGTGACAGCAGCTACGATAACTTCTGCGGTGCAGGGCGCGCATTTGATGCATTGTTGCAGGAACAAGGAGCAACTCGCGTAGGTGAGGTGTTGGAAATCGATGCGATGGAACAGCCGGAGCCGGAAGTGGTTTCCTGCCCGTGGGTCGAGCAGTGGGCCACATTGCTGAAATAGAATTACCCGTTGCCTTTCAAGTTGCAGCGTTGTTAGCTGCAACTTGAAATTCATAGGGTAAAAATGAAGTCCAGTAGATCCAGTTCGCTGAACCCTTACTTACCGCGGGTCAGTTTTTCCAGATCGGATTCGATCTCGGCAATCTTGTGGGAAACCACGCCTTCCAGATGACGCAGGTCATCAAGAATTTTGCGTTTCAGATCCACTTCAACCTGGTCCCGCTGGCACAGCTGATCCAGCTCATCAATCACGTAACGCAGGTTCGGGTTAATTTCGTGGATTTCTTTGTAACCCTGGCCGGCATTGTCCGCAACCACGGTCTTGCGTTGGCGCGGGTATTTGAACTTCACGCTTTTGGCAAAGAACTCGCCTTTATCCTTGCGGAAATAAATCTTAAGAATGTCGTTATTGGCCTCCTGACGCAGGCTATAGCGATCGACATCTTCCGGTTGATTGATTCCTAAGCTTTTCAGGTTGTCATACATAATAGCGCCACCTTATAAATAGACTTTATTCCACGGTCTGGGATTATGGCGAATAACCACGCCAGAGACTGTGACTGCTCACGTAACGAAGACAAAAAAATAGCGGGTGATTCACCCGCTATCTTAATTTAGTCGATGGTGCGCAATAACTCATTAATGCCGACTTTACCGCGCGTCTTGGCATCGACTTTTTTGACGATAACCGCGCAGTACAGGCTGTAAGAGCCATCTTTGGACGGCAGGTTGCCGGAAACCACCACCGAGCCGGCAGGCACGCGGCCGTAGTGTACTTCACCGGTTTCGCGGTCGTAAATGCGGGTGCTCTGGCCTAGGTATACGCCCATGGAAATTACGGAACCTTCTTCTACGATCACGCCTTCAACCACTTCTGAACGCGCACCGATGAAGCAGTTGTCTTCAATGATGGTCGGGTTGGCCTGCAGAGGCTCCAGTACGCCACCGATGCCGACGCCGCCGGACAGGTGAACGTTCTTGCCGATTTGCGCGCAAGAGCCGACGGTAGCCCAGGTATCCACCATGCTGCCTTCGTCAACGTAAGCGCCGATGTTCACATAGGATGGCATCAGAACCGTGTTGCGGGCGATGAATGCGCCCTGGCGAACGGTCGCCGGTGGCACTACGCGGAAGCCTTCTTTCTGGAAGCGCGCTTCGTCGTAATCGGCGAATTTCATTGGCACTTTGTCGTAATAACGGGTTTCTGCACCGTCCATCACTTTGTTGTCATTGATGCGGAAAGAAAGCAGCACGGCCTTTTTCAGCCACTGATGCGTTACCCACTGACCGTCAATCTTCTCGGCAACGCGCAGGGCGCCGCTGTCCAGCAGGCCGATCACCTGGTTTACCGCTTCGCGCGTTACGGTGTCTACGTTCGCCGGGGTGATTTCCGCGCGGCGCTCGAAGGCGTTTTCAATAACGTTTTGTAATTGCTGCATGCTGTTCTCTGTCCTGATGTTGTCTACGAAAAGGTTACTTGTATCACAATTTATCGTTTGGATTGAGGGCCTCTGTCAACCGTTGTTCCAACTTTCTGCGCGTTTCCGGGTTAAGGGCGCGTCGATCGCTGTCGGCCAGAATAAATAAATCCTCAACCCGCTCGCCAATGGTGGAGATGCGCGCGCCATGCAGTGACAAACCGAGATCGGCGAACACTTCGCCTACCCGGGCCAGCAGGCCTGGCTGATCGAGCGCGGTCAGTTCCAGATAGCTGCGGCGGTCGGTATGGGTTGGCAGGAAGCTGACTTCGGTCGGCACGCTGAAATGACGCAGCTTGGAGGACGGCCTGCGCACGCGCGGCGGCTGATATTCCCGCTGGGTAATGGCCTGTACCAACGCGTGGCGGATCGCCGCATGGCGGTCCTGCGCCAGCGGGCTGCCATCCGGCTCCAGTACGATAAAGGTATCCATCGCCATGCCGTCGCGATTGGTGAAGATCTGTGCGTCGTGCACGCTCAGGTTGCGACGATCCATCTCGCCGGCCACGGCGGCAAACAGGTATGGGCGATCCGGACTCCAGATGAAAATCTCGGTGCCGCCGCGTGTCGCCTGGCGGCTGACCAGCACCAGCGGCTGGGTGGAGTCATGGGCCAGCAGATGGCGTGCGTGCCAGGCCAATTGGTTCGGCGAATGGCGCAGGAAGTAATCGGCACGACAGCGGCTCCAGATGCGGTGCAGTGCTTCTTCGTCGATATTGTCCATGCGCAGCAGCGCCAGCGCTTGCAGGCGGTGGTGACGCACGCGTTCGCGCAAATCAGGGCTGTTCTGCATGCCGCGGCGCAGCTGCTTTTCGGTGGCGAAATAGAGCTCACGCAACAGACTCTGTTTCCAGCTGTTCCACAGGGTCTCGTTGGTGGCGCAGATGTCCGCTACGGTCAGGCAAACCAGATAACGCAGGCGGGTTTCACTCTGCACTTCGGCGCTAAACTGCTGAATCACCGTCGGATCCTGAATGTCGCGCCGTTGGGCGGTGACCGACATCAGTAAATGGCAGCGAACCAGCCAGGCCACCAGTTGAGACTCACGGGAATTCAAACCGTGCAGCTCGGCGAACTCCAACGCGTCCTGCGCGCCGAGGATCGAGTGGTCGCCGCCGCGGCCTTTGGCGATATCGTGGAACAGCGCCGCCAGCAGCAGGAGTTCAGGGTTCGGCA
This sequence comes from Serratia sp. GW822-FHT06E05, assembly GCF_058799445.1. Classification (NCBI taxonomy): domain Bacteria; kingdom Pseudomonadati; phylum Pseudomonadota; class Gammaproteobacteria; order Enterobacterales; family Yersiniaceae; genus Serratia; species Serratia sp. GW822-FHT06E05. Next base: position 44,721 of record NZ_JBXALM010000010.1, on the reverse strand, counting down.
GGCGCGGATACAGCTCAACGCACAGCGGGTGACGTGGCCGCGTTTCGGCATCGGCAAAGCTTTCCAGTTTTTGCAGGACGCGAACGGTGTGTTCGTCGACGGTGTAGGCATGAAACAGGTCGAACTGCATTTGCCCGACAATTTTGCCCCACTGCGGCATATAGGCCCACAGTACGCTGTGGCGGTGCATCGGCACCAGCGCCCGCGAAACGGCACCTGGGTGACGCAGGATGGCCATAAACAGATCGCGCGCTTCCGGAATGGTGCACAGCGGCTGTTTCAGATGGCGGCGGGCATGACGCAGCTGGCGGACTGTGGTGGAGTAAATGCCTTTGATTTCGCGGTTGCGCACCATCAGGTAGAACATCCGCATGATCGATTCCGGCTGACGAATAAACAGCGTTTCGTCACGCAGGTCGATCAGGTCGCCACGCAATTGAAAATCTTCGTTCAACGGCCGGGGTTTTTCCGTGGCGTCCAGCGCCAGAATCGCCTCATCGAACAGTTGTAGCAGCATGTGGTTCAGTTCGCCGACGCGGCGGGTCATGCGATAAAAATCTTTCATCATGCGCTCGACCGGCTCGTTGCCTTCCCCCTCATAACGCAGCAACTGCGCCACGTTAAGCTGGCGATCGAACAGCAGTCGGTTATCGTAGCGGGGCAACACCAGATGCAGCGCGAAGCGAATGCGCCACAGGAAGCTTTGGCATTCGTTAAGCTCGTTGCGTTCGGCCTGGGTCAGAAAACCAAAGCCGACCATTTCGTCCAGCGAAGTGGCGCCGAAGTGACGGCGCGCTACCCACAGCAGGGTGTGAATGTCCCGCAGGCCACCGGGGCTGCTCTTGATGTCCGGCTCCAGATTGTAGCTGGTGCCGTGGTAGCGTTGGTGGCGCTCTTGCTGTTCGACCAACTTGGCGTGGAAAAATTGGGGGGAGGGCCAGAAGCCGTCGCTGAAAATGTGCTTTTGCATTTGCAGGAACAAGGCCACATCGCCGCAGATCATGCGTGATTCAATCAGGTTGGTGGCGACGGTCAGATCCGCCAGGCCCTCCAGCAGGCACTCCTCGAGCGTGCGTACGCTGTGGCCCACTTCCAGCTTGAGATCCCACAGCAGGGTGATAAATTCCCCCACGCGCTGGGATTGCTGTTCATTCAGCCGGCGCTGGCTCAGCACCAGCACGTCAATGTCCGAAAGCGGGTGCAATTCGCCACGACCATAACCGCCGACCGCCACCAAAGCGGTTTCCGGAATATCTTCGAAACCGTAGAACACCCACAGGCGACGCAGCAGGCGATCGATAAAGTCGCTGCGGGCGGCGACCAGGCTTTCGGCGCTGGAGCCGGCATTGAACGCTTCTGCCAGCCACAGTTGGAACTGTTCGAGGCGCTGTTTCAGCGCGACGCAGTTGAGCTCCTCATCGCCATAGGCGTTGGGATATTCAGGCTGCTCCGGCACGGCCTGTCGTGGAATGACCGAGGTGTCTTGTTGGCGAAAGTTTTCAGACATAGTACGCAGCCCATAAAAAAGGCCGGCAAAAGCCGGCCTGTGACATCATGCATCGCGGCAATACGCCGCGGCGCTTACATCTCGTGCGTAATGATGTTGGGGATGGTGTCATCCTTGCGCAACGTCATTATCTCGCAGCCGTTATCTGTGACCACAATAGTATGCTCATACTGCGCCGACAAGCTGCGATCCTTAGTTTTTACCGTCCAGCCGTCTTTCATGGTGCGGATGCGGTAATCACCGGCATTGACCATTGGCTCGATGGTGAAGGCCATACCAGGTTGCAGTACCACACCGCCGTCGTCGGCATCATAGTGCAGCACCTGCGGTTCTTCGTGGAACACTTCGCCAATGCCGTGGCCACAGTATTCGCGCACCACGGAAAAGTTTTCGGCTTCGACGAATTTCTGGATCTCTTTGCCCAGAGTGCGCAGGCGGATGCCAGGCTTCACCATTTTCAGCGACAGATAAAGGCTTTCCTGCGTGATGCGGCACAGACGCTCGCCCAGAATGGTCGGTTTGCCGACGATGAACATCTTGGATGTGTCGCCGTGGAAACCCTCTTTGATCACGGTAACGTCGATATTCACGATGTCGCCGTCCTTCAGAACCTTGTCATCGCTCGGGATGCCGTGGCAGACCACTTCATTAACCGAGATGCACACGGATTTCGGGAAACCGTGGTAGCCCAGACAGGCGGAAATCGCCTGCTGCTTGTTGGTGATGTGGTCGTGACAGATACGATCGAGTTCGCCGGTGGTCACGCCAGGCTTGACGTGCGGCTCGATGATTTCCAGCACTTCGGCAGCCAGACGGCCGGCCACGCGCATTTTTTGGATGTCATCAGGTGTTTTAATTGAGATTGCCATGAAATTCGTCCGCAGGTGTCGTGTTCGCCGACAACAGAAAGAAATAATAAGAAGCAGTCTCTTATGGTATCAGTCCGGCCTGAGGCTGCCAAATTTGATTTCTCGACGATGACGACTGTGGCAACAAAAGTTGGTGTCCGGGGTGGGTTTATGGTATAAAGCGCGCCGGCAGATCCGCGTCTTGGTCCTTGCGATAAGGACGGGAAAGGCCGAAAATACTTTAACTGCACTCACATTGTGTAAATAACACACACGTATCGGCACATCCGCCGGGGTGCCCTGAGGTGATTTATCACCGCCAGGGTCGGCGTTATGGGATACGTGGAGGCATAACCCCAACTCACTCTATAGAGGTTTAATCATGGCAACTGTTTCCATGCGCGACATGCTCCAGGCTGGTGTACACTTTGGTCACCAGACCCGTTACTGGAACCCGAAAATGAAGCCTTTCATCTTCGGCGCACGTAACAAGGTTCACATCATCAACCTGGAAAAAACTGTACCAATGGCCAACGCAGCACTGGCTGAACTGACCAAGATCTCTTCCCGTAAAGGTAAGATCCTGTTCGTTGGTACTAAGCGCGCAGCAAGCGAAGCGGTAAAAGAATATGCTAACACCTGCGATCAGTTCTTCGTGAACCATCGCTGGTTGGGCGGCATGCTGACTAACTGGAAAACCGTTCGTCAGTCAATCAAACGTTTGAAAGATCTGGAAATCCAGTCTCAAGATGGCACCTTCGACAAGCTGACCAAGAAAGAGGCGCTGATGCGTACTCGCGAACTGGCCAAGCTGGAAAACTCCCTGGGTGGTATCAAAGACATGGGTGGTCTGCCTGACGCTCTGTTCGTTATCGATGCCGATCACGAACACATCGCGATCAAAGAAGCCAACAACCTGGGTATCCCGGTATTCTCTATCGTTGATACCAACTCCGATCCAGACGGCGTTGACTTCATCATCCCTGGTAACGACGATGCAATCCGTGCAATCAAATTGTACCTGACTGCCGTTGCTGCCGCCGTCCGTGAAGGTCGTTCTCAAGATCTGGCCGTTCAAGCGGAAGAAAGCTTCGTAGAAGCTGAATAATAAGGCAAGCTCGTCACTGAGCCCTTATTAACCAGGTATTGAATATGTTGGTTAGGGGGGCCTTTATTGGCCCCCTTTGCTTATCTGAATGAGAACTGTCTCTACGTGAGATAACCGAGGAAAAAGAAATGGCTGATATTACCGCTGCTCTGGTAAAAGAACTGCGCGAGCGTACTGGCGCTGGCATGATGGATTGCAAAAAAGCTCTGGTCGAATCTAACGGCGACATTGAGCTGGCAATCGAAAACATGCGTAAATCTGGCGCGATCAAAGCGGCGAAAAAAGCAGGCAACGTAGCTGCTGACGGCGTGATCAAAACCAAGATCGAAGGCAACTACGGCGTGATCCTGGAAGTAAACTGCCAGACTGACTTCGTTGCTAAAGATGCCGGTTTCCAGGCATTCGCTGACAAAGTGCTGGACGCTGCTGTTGCAGGCAAAATCACTGACGTTGAAGTGTTGAAAGCACAGTTCGAAGAAGAACGTGTAGCGCTGGTTGCCAAAATCGGTGAAAACATCAACATCCGTCGCGTGGCTTCCCTGGAAGGCGAAGTGCTGGGCAGCTACCTGCACGGCGCACGTATCGGCGTTCTGATCGCGGCTAAAGGCGCTGACGAAGAGCTGGTTAAGCAAATCGCCATGCACGTTGCGGCGAGCAAGCCAGAATTCGTTAAGCCTGAAGATGTGTCTGCTGAAGTGGTAGAAAAAGAGTACCAGGTTCAGCTGGACATCGCCATGCAGTCTGGCAAGCCGAAAGAAATCGCTGAGAAAATGGTTGAAGGCCGCATGAAGAAATTCACCGGCGAAGTTTCTCTGACCGGTCAGCCTTTCGTTATCGAACCAAGCAAAACCGTTGGCCAGGTGCTGAAAGAGCACAACGCTGACGTCGTTAACTTCATCCGCTTCGAAGTGGGCGAAGGCATCGAAAAAGCGGCAAATGACTTTGCTGCTGAAGTTGCTGCAATGAGCAAGCAGTCTTAATGACTGTATACCCGATAGATTTCGCGGTGCGGCAAGGCGGCAACTGAGCGAACTCCCAGGAGCCTGGTTCACCAGGTGACTGGGGTAAGTGAAGGCAACCAACGCAGCGGCAACGTGAAAGATGAAGGGTATAATGGAGCCGCCGTCAGGCGGTTCCATTTTATCCAGCCAGAATTACACCGGTGGCAGGCCCTGTGGCATGATACTCATCACAGGCGCACTTCATCGGCTGAAATCCCCAATACTAATACTGCTTCTTAGGACAGAACACCATGGCAACCAATGCAAAACCCGTATATCAGCGTATTCTGCTCAAACTGAGTGGCGAAGCCCTGCAAGGCGCAGAAGGTTTTGGTATCGACGCTAGCGTTTTGGATCGCATGGCTCAGGAAGTTAAAGAGCTGGTCGAACTGGGAATTCAGGTCGGTGTAGTTATTGGCGGCGGTAACCTGTTCCGCGGCGCGGGCCTGGCGCAGGCCGGCATGAACCGCGTAGTGGGCGACCACATGGGAATGCTGGCTACCGTGATGAACGGCCTGGCTATGCGTGATGCACTGCACCGTGCCTATGTGAACGCCCGCCTGATGTCAGCCATTCCGTTGAACGGCGTGTGCGACAACTACAGCTGGGCCGAGGCGATCAGCCTGCTGCGTAATAACCGCGTGGTGATCTTCTCCGCCGGTACCGGCAACCCGTTCTTCACCACCGATTCTGCTGCGTGTCTGCGCGGGATCGAGATCGAAGCGGACGTGGTATTGAAAGCGACTAAAGTGGATGGTGTATACTCCGCTGATCCGGTTAAAAATCCGGATGCAACGCTGTACGAACATATCACCTATCAAGATGTACTGGAGCGCGAGCTGAAAGTGATGGATCTGGCGGCGTTTACGCTGGCCCGCGATCACGGTCTGCCGATTCGCGTATTCAACATGAACAAGCCAGGTGCGTTGCGCCGGGTGGTGATGGGTGAGAACGAAGGCACGCTGATCAGCAAATAAGGCTGTTCTGCCCAATTTAGCGGGAGCGGGTAACGTGGTGCGTTATGCGCTCTCCTTGAGTAAAATTCACGGGCTATACTGTGGTATGGCCTGCCAAGTCTCCAGCTTCCAAGGGTTTGCAACGTGATTAATGAAATCAGAAAAGATGCTGATTCACGCATGGAAAAAAGCGTAGAAGCATTCAAAAACCAAATCAGCAAAATCCGTACCGGCCGTGCTTCTCCAAGCATCCTGGACGGCATCATGGTGGAATACTACGGTTCTGCAACGCCGCTGCGTCAGTTGGCTAACGTGACCGTAGAAGACTCCCGTACCCTGGCAATCAACCTGTTTGATCGCTCCCTGGGTTCAGCGGTAGAAAAGGCCATCATGGCGTCTGATCTGGGCCTGAACCCAAGCTCAGCCGGCAGCGTGATCCGTGTTCCGCTGCCTCCGTTGACCGAAGAGCGCCGTAAAGACCTGATCAAAGTGGTGCGCGGTGAAGCCGAGCAGGGCCGTGTTGCCGTGCGTAACGTGCGCCGTGACGCCAACGACAAAGTGAAGGCGTTGCTGAAAGACAAAGAAATCAGCGAAGACGAAGATCGTCGTTCTCAGGACGACATTCAGAAAATGACCGACGCCTACATCAAGCTGCTCGATGCCGCGCTGGCGGACAAAGAAAAAGAGCTGATGGAATTCTAATCAGCATCGCGCAGAAAAAAAGCGTCGCCTGGGCGGCGCTTTATTTTTTGTGGCGCAGATCCCGTTTCATCGTGCTGATTGATCATGGACAAGCGGTGGCGAAGGTTACACACTGGAGCACCTCCGATCTCATCAGACAGTTATTCAGAGTGAGCTCATGAAGCAACTGACTATTCTTGGCTCCACCGGCTCAGTGGGGACCAGTACCCTGGCCGTGGTCAGGGAAAACCCCGACCGTTTTGCGATTAAAGCGCTGGTTGCCGGCCATAACGTAGCGGTTATGGCGCAGCAGTGCATGGAATTTCGTCCGACCTATGCCGCGATGGCAGACGAAGGCGCAGCGCGTGAACTGCGCATCCTGCTGGCGGAAAATGGCGTTGCCACCGAGGTGATGGCGGGCGAGCAGGCCGCTTGTGATTTGGCGGCGTTGGATGACGTTGATCAGGTCACCGCCGCCATCGTCGGCGCTGCCGGGTTGCTACCAACGCTGGCGGCAATTCGCGCAGGCAAGCAGGTGCTGCTGGCGAACAAAGAGTCGCTGGTGACCTGTGGGCGGCTGTTTATGGACGCGGTGCAAAAAAGTCAGACGCAGTTGCTGCCGCTGGACAGCGAACATAACGCCATTTTTCAGAGTTTGCCTGAGAGCATTCAGCGTCAGTTGGGATACTCTTCATTAGACAGTCATGGTGTGTCGCGCATCGTGCTCACCGGTTCTGGCGGTCCGTTCCGCACCACGCCACTGGAACAGTTTGCCACGATGACGCCGGATCAGGCCTGTGCCCATCCCAATTGGTCGATGGGGCGCAAGATCTCGGTGGATTCCGCCACCATGATGAACAAAGGACTGGAATATATCGAGGCCCGCTGGCTGTTTAACGCCTCGGCCGAACAAATGGAAGTGATTCTGCATCCTCAGTCGGTGATCCATTCAATGGTGCGCTACACTGATGGCAGCGTGTTGGCCCAGTTGGGCACGCCGGATATGCGTACGCCGATCGCTCATGCAATGGCCTACCCGCAGCGGGTAAACTCCGGTGTGGAAGCGCTGGATTTTTGCCGTATCGGCTCGCTGACCTTTGCCGAACCTGAACGGGAACGCTATCCCTGCCTGTATCTGGCCATAGAGGCCTTTGACGCCGGGCAGGCGGCAACCACCGCACTGAACGCGGCCAATGAAGTTGCCGTGGCGGCTTTCCTGCAGGAGCAGATTCGCTTTACCGATATTGCGACGGTGAACCAAAAAGTAGTCGAACGGCTGTCACTGCAGGAACCGTCCTGCATTGATGCGGTCTTAGAAATAGATCGTCAGGCACGTGAGGTTGCGGTTGGGTTGGTTAAATCACTGCGTAACTGATAGCGGCATTTATCCTATTTTGTTCGTAAATTACGCGTGCCGCAGTGGGGTTGTTTGTTCAGGCCCGGCTGAGGTGATATAGTCTGCGCCACTTGTCAGCGGTTATACCGTTGAATTCTGGCCCGATTGATATCTCGAACGCCAATGGCGCAGCGGAAATTACCGGCTGTCGCAGGGCAGACTGAAAAGCCGTGTCGGGCACACGGCTTTTTTTGCGCGTAAGGGCCTGATGTTCCGGAAGGGCAGTTGTATTTCTATTGAGGAAATAAGTACGAGTTATGTCGTCCGCAAATCAACAAGAGGCTAATCCGTCCACTTTGGGGCCACGGCATGTTGCCATTATCATGGACGGTAACGGGCGCTGGGCTAAACGTCAGGGTAAGTTACGTGTCTTCGGTCATAAAGCAGGGGTGAAATCGGTTCGTCGCGCGGTCAGTTTTGCTGCCAACAACCATTTAGATGCGCTCACGCTTTATGCCTTCAGCAGCGAGAACTGGAACCGTCCGGTGCAGGAAGTCTCCGCCCTCATGGAGCTTTTCGTCCGAGCCTTGGACAGTGAAGTAAAAAGCCTGCATAAACATAACGTCAGACTGCGGGTGATCGGCGACATCAGCCGTTTCAGCGCGCGTTTGCAAGAGCGGATCCGCCGCTCCGAGCAACTGACAGAAAATAACGATGGCCTGACGCTCAACATTGCCGCCAACTACGGTGGCCGTTGGGATATCATTCAGGGAGTAAGGGAACTGGCTGAGCAGGTGAAGGATGGTTTGCTGCGTCCGGATCAAATTAGCGAAGAATTACTGGGTGAGCGAGTCTGCATGAGCGACTTGTCACCGGTGGATCTGGTGATCCGCACTGGCGGTGAACACCGCATCAGTAACTTCTTGCTGTGGCAAATTGCTTATGCCGAACTTTACTTTACTGATGTACTCTGGCCTGATTTTGATGAACTTGTCTTTGAAGGTGCGCTGAATGCATTTGCACAACGCGAGCGTCGCTTCGGGGGAACAACACCTATCGGCGCCAATGCGTCCTAGGGGGAACTTTTGCTGAAGTATCGCCTCATAACGGCTCTGATTTTAATCCCGATTGTTATCGCGGCGCTGTTCTTGCTGCCGCCGGTGGGCTTTGCCCTGGTAACGCTGGTTGTGTGCATGCTGGCAGCCTGGGAGTGGGGCCAACTGGCCGGTTTTACCTCCCGCTCGCAGCGCATCTGGCTGGCGATATTGTGCGGCTTCCTGCTGGCGCTGATGATGCTCAGCATTCCGGCCTACCATCAGTCGGTCCACCTGCCTCAGGTAGGTGGACCGCTTTGGCTGTCACTGGTCTGGTGGTTGGCGGCGTTGTTGCTGGTGCTGTTTTATCCGGGGTCTGCCGCGCTGTGGCGTAATTCGCGTCCAATACGTCTGATTTTTGGTTTGCTGACCATAGTTCCGTTCTTCTGGGGCATGCTGTCGTTGCGTCAGTTCGGCTATGAACAAAACCACTTCACCGGCTCCTGGTGGCTACTGTATGTGATGTTGCTGGTTTGGGGCGCGGATTCCGGCGCTTACATGTTCGGCAAGCTGTTTGGCAAGCATAAGCTGGCGCCTAAAGTTTCTCCAGGGAAAACTTGGGAGGGACTCATCGGCGGTCTGATTACCTCGGCCCTGATATCCTGGTTGTTTGGCCGTTACGCGCCGTTGAATATCGTGCCGACCACCTTACTGATTTGTTCGGTGATTGCCGCACTGGCTTCCGTGCTGGGCGATCTTACCGAGAGCATGTTCAAACGCGAAGCGGGTATCAAAGACAGTGGTCATTTGATACCGGGTCATGGCGGTATACTGGATCGTATCGATAGCCTGACCGCAGCAGTGCCTGTATTTGCCTGCCTGATGCTGTTAGTGTTTTAATCCGTCAACGACGGGGAGTGAAGGGATTATGGGTAGCGTGCTCTGGAACTTAGTCGCATTTCTTATTGCACTCGGTGTTTTGATCACCGTGCACGAGTTCGGGCACTTTTGGGTCGCCCGTCGCTGCGGTGTCCGTGTAGAACGCTTCTCCATTGGTTTTGGCCGTGCCCTATGGCGCCGTACTGATCGTCAGGGGACAGAATACGTTATTGCCCTGATCCCGCTGGGCGGTTACGTGAAGATGCTTGATGAGCGGGTTGACTCGGTTGCTCCGGAATTCCGTCATCAGGCATTTAACAACAAAACCGTGTGGCAGCGCGCCGCTATCGTCAGCGCTGGACCTATCGCCAACTTCCTGTTTGCTATTCTTGCTTACTGGCTGGTATTTATTATCGGCGTTCCCAGCTTCCGTCCTGTGATTGGTGAAATATCGCCTCAGTCGATTGCCGCCCACGCTGAAATTTCACCTGGAATGGAACTTAAGTCCGTTGACGGTATCGAAACGCCTGATTGGGAATCAGTTCGACTGGCGCTGGTGGCGAAGATCGGCGACGCGCAAACCGAAGTCGGTATCGCGCCGTTTGGCTCTTCTCAGGTAGTTACTAAAACCCTGGATTTACGCCAGTGGAATTTCGAGCCGGACAAACAAGATCCCGTGGTAGCGTTGGGTATTATTCCGCGCGGCCCACAGATAGAATCTGTCCTTGCCGAAGTGCAATCGGGGTCGGCGGCACAAAAGGCGGGTTTACAAGCGGGGGACAGGATCGTTAAAGTCGACGGTCAGCTATTGGGTCGTTGGCAAACGTTGGTTAAACGGATCCACAACGGCCCTGGGCAACCGCTGGTTTTAGAGATTGAAAGAAACGGCGCCCCCTTGTCTTTGACGCTGATACCGGATACAAAGCCGGTGGGAAAAGACAAATCGGTGGGTTTCGCCGGCATCATTCCGAAAGTGCTGCCGCTGCCGGACGAGTATAAAACGATTCGCCAGTATGGACCTTTCCCAGCGCTGTATCAGGCTGGGGACAAGACCTGGCAGCTAATGAGCCTCACGGTCAAAATGCTGGGTAAATTAATAACCGGTGATGTAAAGCTGAACAACCTGAGTGGCCCGATTTCGATTGCACAGGGAGCAGGGGCGTCAGCCGGGGTCGGGTTAGTGTATTATCTGATGTTCCTGGCGTTGATCAGTGTCAACCTGGGTATCATCAACCTGTTCCCATTACCGGTGTTAGATGGTGGGCATCTCCTCTTCCTGGCGATAGAAAAGCTGAAGGGTGGGCCGGTTTCCGAGCGAGTACAGGACTACAGTTACCGCATAGGTTCGATCGTGTTGGTGCTTTTAATGGGTCTTGCACTTTTCAATGATTTTTCTCGCCTTTAGGGGCGGGGATAGGTTAGGAAGAACGCATAACAACGATGGCGATGAAAAAGTTGCTCATAGCGTCGCTGCTGTTTGGCAGCGCCACCGTATACGGTGCAGACGGGTTCGTAGTGAAAGATATTCATTTCGAAGGCCTGCAGCGAGTCGCCGTCGGTGCGGCGTTACTCAACATGCCGGTTCGCGTAGGCGATACCGTCTCTGACGATGATATCAGTAATACCATCCGTGCCTTGTTTGCCACTGGCAACTTCGAGGACGTTCGCGTGCTGCGCGATGGTAATACGCTGATTGTTCAGGTTAAGGAACGCCCTACCATTGCCAGCATCACTTTCTCCGGCAACAAGTCGGTGAAGGATGACATGCTCAAGCAAAACCTGGAGGCCTCTGGCGTTCGGGTTGGCGAAGCGCTTGACCGCACCACGATATCCAGCATTGAAAAAGGGCTGGAAGACTTCTATTACAGCGTCGGTAAATACAGCGCCTCGGTGAAAGCCGTTGTCACGCCGTTGCCGCGTAACCGTGTCGACCTGAAACTGGTGTTCACGGAAGGGGTTTCCGCCAAGATTCAACAAATCAACATTGTCGGCAACCATGCCTTCACTAACGATGAGCTGATTTCACGCTTCCAACTGCGTGATGAAGTGCCGTGGTGGAACCTGGTTGGCGATCGCAAATACCAGAAACAAAAGCTGGCGGGTGACCTTGAAACCCTGCGCAGTTTCTATCTGGACCGCGGCTACGCGCGCTTTAATATCGATTCGACTCAGGTCAGCCTGACGCCGGACAAAAAAGGCATCTACATCACCATCAACATCACTGAAGGCGAGCAGTACAAGCTCACCGGCGTGATGGTGAACGGCAATCTGGCCGGTCACTCGGCGGAAGTCGCTCAGTTGACCAAGATTGAACCGGGTGAGCTGTATAACGGCAGCAAAGTGACCAAAATGGAAGACAACATCAAAACGATGTTGGGCCGTTACGGTTATGCCTACCCGCGTGTTTCTACACAGCCTGAAATTAACGATGCGGATAAAACCGTGAAGCTGCACGTAAACATTGATGCGGGTAACCGTTTCTATGTGCGTCGCATCAAGTTCGAAGGCAACGACACCAGTAAAGACTCCGTACTGCGCCGTGAAATGCGTCAGATGGAAGGTGCGTGGTTGGGCAACGCTCAGGTCGAGCAGGGTAAAGAACGTCTGAACCGTTTGGGTTATTTTGAAACGGTAGATGTGGAAACCCAGCGCGTGCCTGGCACTGCGGATCAGGTAGACGTCACTTACAAAGTGAAAGAGCGTAACACCGGTACCTTCAACTTCGGCGTCGGCTACGGCACCGAGAGCGGCGTGAGCTTCCAGGCGGGGGTCCAGCAGGACAACTGGCTGGGTACTGGCTATTCCGTCGGTATCAGCGGCACCAAAAACGACTACCAGACTTACACCGAACTGTCGGTAACCAACCCGTACTTCACCGTTGACGGTGTGAGTTTGGGTGGGCGTATCTTCTACAACGACTTTAAAGCGGATGACGCGGACCTGTCCGACTATACCAACAAGAGTTACGGCATAGACGGTACCTTGGGCTTCCCGATCAACGAAAACAACTCGTTGCGTACCGGTTTGGGTTACGTACATAACGGCCTGTCTAACATGCAGCCGCAGGTTGCCATGTGGCGTTATCTGGACTCCATGGGTCTGGATCCGAACAAGACTGACCGTGCCAGCTACTCTGCGGATGACTTCACGCTGAACCTGGGTTGGACCTACAACAACCTGGACCGTGGTTATTTCCCAACGTCGGGTAACCGTACCACCCTGAATGGTAAAGTGACCATTCCAGGGTCGGATAACGAATACTACAAACTGACGCTGGACAGCGTGCAATACGTCCCAATCAACGACGATCGCACCTGGGTGCTGTTGGGTCGTGGTCGTCTGGGTTATGCAGATGGTCTGGGCGGCAAGGAAATGCCGTTCTACGAGAACTTCTACGCCGGCGGCTCCAGCACCGTGCGTGGTTTCGGTTCGAACACCATCGGTCCAAAAGCGGCGTACTACAATTCCAACTCGTATAGCTGCAGCAACGGCACGCCGATTTGTAATTCGGACGATGCGGTTGGTGGTAACGCCATGGCTGTCGCCAGTATGGAACTGATTACGCCGACGCCATTCATCAGCGAGAAATACGCTAACTCAGTGCGTACTTCCTTGTTCATGGACGCGGGTACCGTATGGGATACCAACTGGAAGAACTCTTCCGAAACCAGCATGTACGATATTCCGGACTACAGTAAAGCGAGCAATATCCGCGTTTCTGCCGGTATCGCCTTGCAGTGGATGTCACCTTTGGGGCCATTGGTGTTCTCTTATGCCAACCCGATCAAGAAATACGAAGGCGACAAGTCCGAACAGTTCCAATTTAACATTGGTAAGACCTGGTAACAGGTCGAGCTTCTGGGCATAAGCAGTTATTAAGAATCGCAAATGCCAGGCGCCTGTCAAAACACAGAGATGATTCTCATTGTTTTGCGGGATAAGTCTGGCAGATTGTGTACTTCAAGTGTCATATGGCACAAATGGGTGATGGTAAGGAGTTTATAGTGAAAAAGTGGTTGTGTGCCGCAGGCCTCGGTTTAGCAATGGCTGCTTCAGCTGGCGTTCAGGCAGCAGATAAGATCGCTGTAGTTAACGTCTCCAGCATTTTCCAACAGTTGCCGGCTCGTGAAACCGTAGCTAAACAGCTGGAAAACGAGTTCAAAGGCCGTGCGGGTGAGCTTCAGAACATGGAGCGTAGCCTTCAGACCAAAATGCAACGTCTGCAGCGTGATGGCGCTACCATGAAAGCCAGCGATCGCAGCAAGCTTGAAAAAGACGTGATGGCACAGCGCGAGCAGTTCTCTCAGAAAGCCCAGGCTTTTGAGCAGGACAACCGTCGCCGCCAGATGGAAGAGCGTAACAAAATCCTGAGCCGTATTCAGGACGCTGTGAAATCTGTTGCCAGCAAAGAAGGCTATGACGTAGTGATCGATGCTAACGCCGTTGCCTACGCAGGTTCTTCTAAAGACATTACTGCTGACGTGCTGAAACAGGTTAAATAACAACATGCCTTCTATTCGACTGGCTGATTTAGCGCAGCAGTTGGATGCACAATTGCACGGTGATGGCGATCTCGTCATCACCGGCATTGCTTCTATGCATTCGGCACAGGCTGGCCAAATCACGTTTTTGTCAAACAGCCGCTATCAAGAGCAGCTGGCTTCCTGCCAGGCAAGCGCAGTCGTGCTTACCGAGGCGGATTTACCACACTGCCGTTCTGCGGCGCTGGTGGTTAAAAACCCTTACCTGACCTACGCGCGCATGGCGCAACTGATGGACACCACTCCCTCTCCGGCCCAGGATATCGCCCCTAGCGCGGTTATTTCCCCTGAAGCCACCTTGGGGCAGAACGTGGCTATCGGAGCAAATGCGGTGATCGAGTCGGGCGCAGTCCTTGGCGATAACGTGGTTATCGGTCCGGGCTGTTTTATCGGCAAACGTGCACGCATTGGCGCAGGAACGCGTCTGTGGGCTAACGTAACGATTTATCATGAAGTCGAGATCGGTCAGCACTGTCTGATCCAATCGGGCACCGTGATTGGTGCTGATGGTTTCGGCTATGCCAACGAACGCGGCAACTGGATTAAAATTCCTCAGTTGGGCACGGTGATTATCGGCGATCGCGTCGAAATCGGCGCTTGCACCACCATTGACCGCGGCGCGTTGGATAACACCCAGATCGGGAATGGTGTTATCATCGACAACCAATGCCAGATTGCACATAACGTTGTGATTGGCGACAATACTGCCGTTGCCGGCGGTGTTATCATGGCGGGCAGCCTGAAAATCGGCCGCTACTGCCAGATCGGTGGAGCCAGCGTGATCAATGGTCACATGGAGATCGCCGACAAGGTTGTTGTCACCGGAATGGGAATGGTTATGCGACCAATCACCGAACCTGGGGTATACTCTTCGGGCATTCCGTTACAACCCAACAAAGTTTGGCGTAAAACCGCTGCGTTGGTGATGAATATCGATGAGATTAGCAAGCGCTTAAAAGCTGTCGAACGAAAAGTCGGAAAAGACTAATCACTACCGCCCGCCTGACTGGGTACAAAACGAAACGCGTTGGTCATGAGACCAAAAGCGCAAAGAGTTGTTAATTTGCGGCCTGCATGATGATCTCCTTTTGGGGTCAGCGCAGGCCGTGTTGTTGATGCCATCAGTTTTTAGAGACAGGAAGAGTATTTTGACTACTGACACTCATACTCTGGATATTGCAGAAATTTTAGAGTTGCTTCCTCACCGTTACCCGTTCTTGCTGGTTGATCGCGTCCTCGAGTTTGAGGAGCACAAATTCCTGCGTGCGGTGAAGAACGTATCTGTAAATGAGCCGTTTTTCCAGGGACACTTCCCTGGTAAGCCGATTTTTCCAGGCGTATTGATTCTGGAAGCCATGGCGCAGGCCACAGGTATTCTGGCGTTTAAAAGCGTCGGCAAACTGGAACCGGGCGAGCTGTATTACTTCGCCGGTATCGATGAAGCCCGCTTCAAACGCCCGGTCGTGCCTGGTGATCAGATGATCATGGAAGTCACCTTTGAGAAAACACGTCGTGGTCTGACGCGCTTTAAAGGCGTGGCAACCGTCGACGGCAAAATTGTCTGCGAAGCAACCATGATGTGTGCGCGCAGCCGGGAGGCTTAATCCGTGATCGACAAAACCGCCTTTATCCATCCTAGCGCGATTATTGAAGAAGGTGCCGTTATCGGCGCTGGTGCGCACATCGGTCCCTTCTGTTACGTCGGCTCCCAGGTGGAAATCGGCGAAGGCACGGTACTGAAGTCCCACATTGTGGTGAATGGCCTGACCAAAATCGGTCGCGACAACCAGATCTATCAATTTGCCTCTATTGGTGAAGTGAATCAGGATCTGAAATACGCGGGCGAACCTACGCGTGTCGAGATTGGCGATCGCAATCGCATTCGCGAAAGCGTGACCATTCATCGCGGCACAGCGCAGGGCACAGGGTTGACCAAGGTAGGTAATGACAACCTGCTGATGGTTAACGTGCACGTTGCGCACGACTGTGTGGTGGGTAATTCCTGTATCTTGGCGAACAATGCTACGCTTGCCGGGCATGTGGAAATTGACGACCATGCCATTATTGGCGGCATGACGGCTATCCACCAGTTCTGCATCATCGGCACCCACGTGATGGTGGGCGGTTGTTCCGGTGTTGCCCAAGACGTGCCTCCTTTTGTCATCGCGCAGGGTAACCACGCCACGCCATTCGGCGTTAACGCCGTGGGCCTGAAGCGTCGTGGTTTCGATAAAGATCAAATGCAGGCAATCCGTAACGCCTACAAGATCCTTTATCGCAGCGAGAAAACGCTGGATGAAGCGAAAACAGAAATCGAAACCCTGGCAAAAGAGCAGCCGGTGGTGCAGCAGTTCCTGGATTTCTTTGGCCGCTCAACCCGCGGTATTATTCGCTGACCTATGCAAAATCGCCCATTGACTATCGGATTGGTCGCCGGAGAAACCTCCGGTGATATTCTTGGCGCCGGTTTGATCCGTGCGCTTAAGGCGCAAGTCCCCGACGCGCGTTTTGTTGGCGTCGCTGGCCCGCTGATGCAGGCTGAAGGCTGTGAAACCTGGTACGAAATGGAAGAGCTGGCGGTAATGGGCGTGGTGGAGGTGCTTGAGCGCCTGCCACGCCTGTTAAAGATCCGTAAGGATCTTACCCGCCGGTTCAGCGATCTGAAGCCGGACGTGTTTGTGGGTATCGACGCGCCGGACTTCAATATCACCCTGGAAGGTCGTCTGAAACAACACGGCATTCGCACTATTCACTATGTCAGCCCGTCCGTCTGGGCCTGGCGTCAAAAGCGCGTTTTCAAAATTGGCAAAGCCACCGATCTGGTGCTGGCGTTTCTCCCTTTCGAAAAAGCGTTTTACGATCGTTTTAACGTTCCCTGCCGGTTTATCGGCCACACCATGGCTGATGCCATGCCGCTGCAGGCGGACAAATTGGCTGCGCGCGCTACGCTTGGCATCGCACCCGATGCGCGTTGTCTGGCCCTGTTGCCGGGCAGCCGAAGCGCAGAAGTTGAGATGCTGAGCGCCGATTTCCTGAAAACGGCGCAGTTGCTGCGTACCCGTTATCCCGACCTTGAGCTGGTGGTGCCGCTGGTTAACGCCAAACGACGCGAACAGTTCGAGCGGATCAAAGCTGAAGTGGCGCCAGAGCTACGTGTCCATCTGCTGAACGGCCAAGGGCGTGAGGCGATGGTTGCCAGCGACGCGGCATTACTGGCTTCAGGTACCGCCGCACTGGAGTGCATGCTGGCCAAATGTCCGATGGTGGTGGGTTACCGCATGAAACCGTTCACCTTCTGGCTGGCGCAGCGGTTAGTGAAGACGCCGTATGTTTCGCTGCCTAATCTGTTGGCAGGCCGTGAAATCGTCACCGAACTGCTGCAGCATGACTGCGTGCCGGATAAGCTGGCGGCGGCGGTAATGCCGCTGCTGGAAGACGGCCCGCAAACTGACGAACTGAAACAGACTTTCCTGACCTTGCACCAAAGCATCCGTTGCGGTGCCGATGAACAGGCCGCTCAGGCTGTGTTGGAGCTGGCAAAAGCATGATTGAACCCTTCATCTATCCTGTCGCCACGCTAATTGCAGGCGTGGACGAAGTGGGCCGTGGCCCTTTGGTTGGCGCAGTGGTCACCGCTGCGGTGATCCTCGATCCCGCACGGCCGATCGTTGGCCTGGCGGACTCGAAGAAGCTCAGTGAGAAGCGCCGCCTGGCGCTGTATGACGAGATCGTCGAGAAAGCGCTGTCCTGGAGCCTGGGCCGCGCTGAGCCAGAAGAAATCGACCAACTGAACATTCTGCATGCCACTATGCTGGCGATGCAGCGTGCTGTGGCCGGTTTGCATATCGCGCCGGACATGGTATTGATCGACGGTAATCGCTGCCCGAAATTGCCGATGCGTTCGCAGGCGGTCGTGAAGGGAGACAGTCGCGTGGCGGAAATCAGCGCGGCATCCATTCTGGCTAAGGTAACGCGTGACCGCGAAATGGCCGAGTTGGATCTTGTGTTCCCCGATTACGGTTTTGCGCAGCATAAGGGCTACCCGACCGCCTTCCATCTGGAGCGGCTGGCCGCTCTGGGTGCGACCGAGCATCACCGCCGCAGTTTTGCCCCGGTAAGAAGGGCGCTGGGGCTGTAATCTGCAGGCCTGGTTATCCGGGCCAGACAAGCGATAGCGTTAACCCGGGTTCAGTCCGCTGAGCCCCTAGATTCAGGTATCTGGATATGGCCGAACCTCGTTTTATTCACCTGCGCGTTCATAGCGACTACTCCATGATAGATGGATTGGCCAAGATTGGGCCGTTGGTGAAGAGAGCCGCCGCGTTAGCCATGCCTGCTTTGGCAATTACCGACTTTACCAACCTGTGTGGTCTGGTGAAGTTTTATGGCAGCGCGCACGGCGCCGGGATCAAACCGATCATCGGCGCGGATTTTCATGTGCAAAGCGAAGTGCTGGGCGATGAGCTGGCGCAGCTCACCGTGCTGGCCGCCAATAATGAAGGTTACCAAAACCTGACGTTGCTGATTTCCCGCGCTTATCAGCGTGGTTACGGTGCCGCCGGTCCGACTATTGATCGGGACTGGTTGATTGAGCACCGTGAAGGGCTGATTTTGCTCTCTGGCGCGCGCCAGGGGGACGTCGGCAAGTTTCTGCTGCGCGGCAACCAGCCGCAGGTGGAGCAGTGCCTGGAGTTCTATCAGCAATACTTCCCTGACAGCTATTACCTCGAACTGATCCGTACCGGTCGGCCGGACGAAGAAAACTATCTGCACGCCGCAGTGGCGCTGGCCACTGAACGCGGATTGCCGGTGGTGGCCACTAACGACGTGCGCTTTCTGGTCGAGGATGACTTTGACGCCCACGAAATCCGCGTCGCCATTCATGACGGCTTCACGCTGGACGATCCCAAGCGCCCACGTAACTATACGGCGCAGCAATACATGCGTAACGAAGACGAGATGTGCGAGCTGTTTGCCGACATCCCGGAAGCGTTGCTCAACAGCGTAGAGATCGCCAAGCGTTGTAACGTGACTATTCGCCTCGGCGAGTACTTCCTGCCGCAGTTCCCGACCGGTGATATGAGCACCGAGGACTTCCTGATCCTCAAGTCGAAGGAAGGGCTGGAAGATCGCCTGGAGCTCCTGTTCCCAGACCCAGAGGTGCGCGCTCAACGCCGCCCTGAATACGATGAACGTCTGGATATTGAACTGAACGTGATCAACCAGATGGGTTTCCCGGGTTACTTCCTGATCGTGATGGAGTTCATCCAGTGGTCAAAGGATAACAACGTGCCGGTTGGCCCGGGGCGTGGTTCCGGTGCCGGTTCTTTAGTAGCCTATGCACTGAAAATCACCGATCTTGACCCGTTGGAATTTGACCTGCTGTTTGAACGCTTCCTTAACCCGGAACGTGTTTCGATGCCCGACTTCGACGTCGATTTCTGCATGGAAAAACGCGATCTGGTGATTGAGCACGTGGCGGATATGTACGGCCGTGAGGCGGTATCGCAAATCATCACCTTCGGTACCATGGCGGCGAAAGCGGTTATTCGCGACGTGGGTCGCGTGCTGGGCCACCCCTATGGCTTCGTCGACCGCATCTCCAAACTGGTGCCGCCCGATCCGGGCATGACTCTGGAAAAAGCCTTTGCTGCCGAACCCCAACTGCCGGAAATTTACGAGGCCGATGAGGAAGTCAAAGCGCTGATCGACATGGCGCGCAAGCTGGAAGGGGTCACACGTAACGCCGGTAAACACGCCGGGGGCGTGGTGATCGCGCCGACTAAAATCACCGACTTCGCGCCGTTGTATTGTGACGCCGAGGGGCAGCATCCTGTTACCCAGTTCGACAAGAACGACGTGGAATACGCCGGGCTTGTGAAGTTCGACTTCCTCGGCTTGCGTACCCTGACTATCATCGACTGGGCGTTGGAAATGATTAACGCCCGGCGCGCCAAAACCGGGCTGGAGCCGATTGATATCGCCGCCATCCCGCTCGAAGACAAAAAAAGCTTCGACATGCTGCAGCGTTCGGAGACCACCGCGGTCTTCCAGCTTGAATCGCGCGGCATGAAGGATTTGATCAAACGTCTGAAGCCCGACTGTTTCGAAGACATGATCGCACTGGTGGCGCTGTTCCGCCCTGGTCCTCTGCAGTCAGGCATGGTAGATAACTTTATCGACCGCAAGCACGGCCGCGAAGAAATTTCCTACCCGGATATCCAGTGGCAGCATGAGTCGCTCAAGCCGGTGCTGGAGCCGACCTACGGCATTATCCTGTATCAAGAACAGGTTATGCAGATTGCCCAGGTACTGGCCGGGTATTCGCTGGGCGGCGCGGACATGCTGCGCCGTGCGATGGGTAAAAAGAACCCGGTTGAAATGGCCAAGCAGCGTGGCGGTTTCGAGGATGGGGCAAAAGCACGCGGCATCGACGGCGAACTGTCGGTAAAAATCTTCGATCTGGTGGAAAAATTCGCCGGTTATGGCTTCAACAAGTCGCACTCCGCCGCCTATGCGTTGGTGTCCTACCAGACGCTGTGGCTGAAGGCACACTACCCGGCCGAGTTTATGGCGGCGGTAATGACCGCCGATATGGACAACACCGATAAGGTGGTGGGGCTGGTGGATGAGTGCTGGCGTATGGGGCTGAAAATCCTGCCGCCGGACATCAACAGCGGCCAGTACCATTTCCACGTTAACGATGAAGGCGAGATCGTTTACGGTATCGGCGCCATCAAAGGCGTCGGGGAAGGGCCGATTGAAGCCATTCTGGAAGCGCGCAACAGCGGTGAACAGGGCTACTTTAAAGACCTGTTCGATCTGTGCGCGCGCTCTGACATCAAAAAAATTAACCGCCGCATTCTGGAAAAGCTGATCATGTCCGGGGCGTTCGACCGTCTTGGGCCACACCGCGCCGCATTGATGAACTCTTTGCCCGATGCGTTAAAAGCGGCCGATCAGCATGCCAAAGCCGAAGCGATCGGCCAGGTGGACATGTTTGGCGTACTGGCGGAAGCGCCTGAGCAAGTGGAGCAATCCTACGCCAACGTGCCCCGCTGGCAGGAGCAGGTGGTGCTGGACGGTGAACGGGAAACGTTGGGGTTGTACCTCACCGGCCACCCAATCACCCAGTACCTGAAGGAGATCGAACGCTACGCCGGTGGCCAGCGTTTGAAAGATATGCACCCGACGGATCGGGGCAAAATGACCACCGCCGTTGGGCTGGTGATCGCCTCGCGGGTTATGGTCACCAAGCGCGGTAACCGCATCGGGATCTGTACTCTGGATGACCGCTCTGGCCGTCTGGAGGTGATGTTATTCACCGATGCGTTAGAAAAATACCAGCATTTATTGGAAAAAGACCGTATCCTGATCGCCAGTGGACAGGTCAGCTTTGATGACTTTAGCGGCGGGCTTAAAATGACCGCCCGCGAGCTAATGGATATCAGTGAAGCCCGTGAAAAATACGCTCGCGGACTTGCTATCTCGCTGACGGACAGGCAAATTGATGACCAGCTTTTGAACCGTCTCCGTCAGTCTTTGGAACCCCATCGCTCGGGGACGATTCCAGTGCATCTTTACTATCAACGGGAAGATGCGCGGGCCAAGCTGCGTTTTGGCGCAACCTGGCGCGTGACGCCCACCGACCGCTTATTGATAGATTTGCGGACTTTGGTAGGTAATGAGCAGGTGGAACTGGAATTTGACTAAAATAGGAATGCTATGAGTCTGAATTTTCTTGATTTTGAACAGCCGATTGCAGAGCTGGAAGCGAAAATTGACTCGCTGACTGCAGTCAGCCGTCAAGACGAAAAATTAGATATTAATCTGGACGAAGAGGTTCAGCGCCTTCGTGAAAAGAGCGTTGAGCTGACGCGCAAGATTTTCTCCGATCTTGGGGCCTGGCAAGTTGCCCAATTGGCACGCCACCCGCGCCGTCCTTATACCCTGGATTATATCAAACACATCTTTACCGACTTCGAAGAGCTGGCGGGTGATCGCACCTATGCCGATGACAAAGCGATTGTCGGTGGCATTGCGCGCCTGGATGGCCGTCCGGTGATGATCATCGGGCATCAGAAAGGCCGCGAGACCAAAGAGAAAATCCGCCGTAACTTCGGCATGCCGGCACCAGAAGGCTATCGCAAAGCGCTGCGCCTGATGGAAATGGCCTCTCGCTTCAAGATGCCGCTGATCACTTTCATCGACACCCCTGGGGCCTACCCGGGCGTGGGCGCGGAAGAGCGTGGCCAGTCAGAAGCGATTGCCCATAACCTGCGTGAAATGTCTCGCCTGAAAATTCCGGTGATCTGTACGGTGATCGGCGAAGGCGGTTCCGGTGGCGCATTGGCCATTGGCGTGGGCGACAAAGTGAACATGCTGCAGTACAGCACCTATTCGGTGATCTCACCGGAAGGTTGTGCTTCCATTCTGTGGAAAAGCGCCGACAAAGCGCCGATTGCCGCAGAAGCCATGGGCATTACCGCACCGCGGCTGAAAGAGCTGAAGCTGATCGACTCGGTGATCCCGGAACCGCTGGGCTCTGCTCACCGCGATGTGCCGGCGATGGCGGAAGCGCTGAAAGCGCAGCTGCTGGCCGATCTGAAAGATCTCGACGGCCTGAACACCGAAGAGCTGCTTAACCGCCGCTACCAGCGCCTGATGAACTACGGCTATTGCTGAGTGCTGTCACGCGTTGCAAGAAACCGCCTTCGGGCGGTTTTTTTTTGTCTACACACCGCAGTATTTTCATGTTGTTATAGAGGTTTGGTGGTTAACTGACAGGAGCAGCCGATGAATATCATCGCGATCATGAGCCCAGCGGGCGTTTATTACAAAGACGAGCCGATCCGCGAGCTTCACACCGCACTGGCTGCGATGAACTTCCAACTGGTGTATCCCAAAAACAGCGGCGATTTGTTGAAGCTGATCGAAGCTAACGCACGCATTTGCGGCGTGATTTTCGACTGGGATGACTACAGCCTGGAATTGTGCAGCGAGATCAACGAGCTCAACGAGTATCTGCCGCTGTATGCGTTTATCAACACGCATTCCACCTTTGACGTTAGCCTGCATGAAATGCGTATGGTGCTGTATTTCTTCGAGTACGGCCTGAATGCGGCAGATGATATTGCGCAGCGCATCCAGCAATATACCGCTGAATACATCGATACTATTACACCGCCGCTGACCAAGGCACTGTTCAATTACGTGCATGAAGGGAAATACACCTTCTGTACTCCCGGCCACATGGCCGGTACCGCCTTTCAGAAGAGCCCGGTCGGTTGCCTGTTTTACGATTTTTTCGGTGCCAATACTCTGAAAGCCGACGTGTCGATTTCGGTCACCGAGCTGGGCTCGCTGCTGGATCACACTGGCCCTCACCTGGAGGCCGAAGAGTATATTGCGCGCACCTTTAACGCCGAGCAAAGTTATCTGGTGACCAACGGCACCTCTACCGCCAATAAAATTGTCGGCATGTATTCGGCACCGACTGGCAGCACGGTATTGATCGACCGCAACTGCCATAAGTCCCTGTGCCATCTGCTGATGATGAGCGATATCGTGCCGATTTATTTGCGCCCGCTGCGCAATGCCTACGGGATTCTTGGCGGGATCCCACAGCGTGAATTCACCCATGACAGCATTGCCGCTCGGGTGGCTGACACGGCCAACGCCAGTTGGCCAGTCCATGCGGTGATCACTAACTCGACCTACGATGGCCTGCTGTACAACACCGATTACATCAAGCAGACGCTGGACGTCCCATCAATTCATTTTGATTCCGCCTGGGTGCCCTATACCAATTTCCATCCGATTTATGACGGCAAGAGCGGCATGAGCGGTGAACGTATACCCGGTAAAGTGATCTACGAAACCCAGTCGACTCATAAACTGCTGGCGGCGTTTTCACAGGCCTCGATGATCCACATTAAGGGTGACTATGACGAAAGTACCTTTAACGAAGCCTATATGATGCACACCACCACTTCGCCGAATTACGGCATCGTGGCGTCGATGGAGACCGCGGCGGCGATGCTGCGTGGTAATCCGGGGCGCAGGTTGATTAACCGCTCGGTGGAGCGTGCGCTGCATTTCCGTCGTGAGGTGCAGCGTTTGCGGGAAGAAAGCGATAGCTGGTTCTTCGATATCTGGCAGCCGGAAGAGATTGACGAAGCGCAGTGCTGGCCGCTAAACCCGGACGACAACTGGCACGGCTTTGGCAATACCGACCGCGATCACATGTATCTCGATCCTATCAAGGTCACCATCCTGACGCCGGGGATGAATGAGCTTGGCGCGCTAGAAGATAGCGGCATACCGGCAGCGCTGGTGGCGAAATACCTGGACGAACGCGGTATCGTGGTGGAGAAAACCGGCCCTTATAATCTGCTGTTCCTGTTCAGTATCGGCATTGATAAAACCAAGGCGATGAGCTTGCTGCGTGGCCTGACCGACTTTAAACGCGCTTACGATCTCAATCTGCGAGTGAAGAACATGCTGCCGGACCTGTATGCCGAGGATCCGGATTTCTACCGTAATATGCGTATTCAGGATCTGGCCGCCGGGATCCATAGCTTGATCTGTCGGCACGATCTGCCGGGTTTGATGCAGCGGGCTTTTGATGTGTTGCCAGAAATGAAGCTGACGCCACACCAAATGTTCCAGCAGCAGGTGCGTGGCAACGTGGAAACCTGCGAGTTGGATCAACTGGTCGGCAAAGTCGCGGCGAACATGATCCTGCCTTATCCGCCAGGGGTTCCGCTGGTGATGCCGGGGGAGATGATCACCGAAGAGAGCCGAGCAGTGCTCGATTTCTTGCTGATGTTGTGTTCTATCGGCGAGCGCTATCCGGGGTTTGAAACCGATATCCACGGCGCGAAGCTGACCGAAGACGGGCGTTATCTGGTGAAAGTACTCAAAGCACCGCAGCCTTAAGCAAACTCACGGCAGATCAGGTTCACGCTGCTTGTCGGCAGCGGTTCCTGCGTCAGGCCGCAAAATGGCTGCCCGTCATGCCGCTGGTGATAGCGGCATTGATGACATTCGCCGAACAGTGCCACATTATCATCCTGTTTTTGCAACTGACGCAGCAACTGCGTCAGTAATTCCAGCAACTGTCCGCCGTCCTGCTGCATGGCATCCTGCGCCTGCTGTAAATAGGCTGGCGGGAATAGGGCATCCATCAACAAGCGCGATTTGTCGGTCAGCTTTAACCTGACGCTGCGGCGGTCCTTCTCGTCTGCCGTACGGGCGATCATCCCATTACTTTCCAACTTTTTCAGCGATTGCGACACCGTGCCCTTGGTCAGGCCGAGATATTCCGCCACCGCCATCGGCGTATTGGAGTAATGGTTGCAGCGTGCCAGGTAATACAAGGCGCTCAGCTGCACCGGCGGCAGGCTTTCCAGCTCTTCATGACTCCGCAGCCAGCTGCGTTGCAGGCTATTCAGTCGTTCCAGTAAATCAAACAGTGTCAACATGGGATCCTCGCTAGTGTGGTAAAATAGTATCGATTAAAAACTATATTGACAAGGCATGGTGGAGGATTTATTGTGCTATTGGTTTCGATTCGAAACTAAATGGGTGCGCAGTTCACCCACAACAGTCAGAACCAAGGAGAATTATCATGACTAAGGCCGTTTTCTATCATGCCGGTTGCCCGGTTTGCGTGAGCGCAGAGCAGCAGTTGTTGGGCCTGTTGAGCCAGGATGTGCAGGTGGACGTGGTTCATCTGGGCGAAACGCCGGCGCGTATCGCCGATGCGGAAAAAGCCGGGGTGCAGAGCGTCCCTGCGTTGGTGGTGGATGGGCAGGTGCTGCACATTAACTACGGTGCGGCATTGGCGGATCTTAAAGCCTGATCGACCTATTGCATTGCCGATAGCTCAATAACAGCCCCGTCTTATCCAGCGGGGCTTTTTGCCGTTGACGATACCGCCGCTGCCGGATACCTTGCCTCATCAGACAGACAATGAGGCATCACAATGTTGGCATTACGTCAGGTACACCACATCGCAGTTATAGGCTCAGATTATGCAGCCAGTAAGCATTTTTACTGCGATATTCTGGGGTTCACCCTATTAGGCGAGTTTTACCGTGCGGAGCGCGATTCATGGAAAGCGGATTTGGCGCTCAACGGTCAATACACCATCGAACTGTTTTCCTTCCCGTCACCGCCGGCCCGCGTCAGTCGCCCGGAAGCCTGCGGCTTGCGTCATTTGGCGTTCAGCGTCGACGACATCGAGCAGGCCATCCAGCATTTGCAGAATGCTGGGGTAGTTTGCGAACCGGTGCGTATCGATCCTTACACCCAGTCACGTTTCACTTTTTTCAGCGATCCGGATGGGTTACCTCTAGAATTATATGAGCTATGAATGCTTAATCGGGACCAGGCGGCGCAGGCGGCACCCGCATATGCTATCATCCCGCGCTTGCCGCACGCCCCTTTTGAGTTATGTTCACTATGCAAGAGCCTGTTTTTCGCGTTGGAGAATGGTTAGTTACTCCCGCAGACAACAAAATAAGCCGTGACGGGCGCCAACAGACGTTGGAGCCTCGCCTGATCGATATGCTGCAATATTTCGCCCGGCATCCGGATGTGGTGCTGAGCCGAGATGAGCTGATCGATAATGTATGGAAACGCAACATCGTCACCAATCATGTGGTGACCCAGAGTATTTCCGAGCTGCGCAAATACCTGAAAGACGGCGACACCAATAGCCCGGAATACATTATCACCGTACCCAAACGCGGCTATAAGCTGGCTGCACCGGTCATGTGGTGTGAAGGGGACGATGTGGCAACGCCTGCGGTGCCGCAGGTTGCGGTGATCATGCATGAGCCGGAAGATGGCAGCGACGGCAGTGAAGAAGACGAGGTAGCCTATGAGCCGCCCAAACCAACCAAGACAAAAACGCCGTCGGTCACCTCAACCCCCCGTTTTTATCGCCAATCAACATTCTGGGTATGGCTGGCATTTCTTGCTGCGTTGAGCGCCTGTGTGGTGTTTGTTGCCATCGCGACCTTGTCGCAGCGCATACCGGAATCCACCATGCCGGTGCTGATGAACCCGCGTGATATCGACATCCGTATTCAGGGCGGTAACAGTTGCAGCAACTGGACGCCGCAGCTCTCTTATGTTGTTGGCCTGAGTGAAGTGGTGACGGACTCGCTGAATACTTACTCGACCTTCCTGGTGCATGATCAGACCAATTACAACTACACCGGACCCAGCAGTTCGGGTAAGTCTCTGACCATTGAGTTCGTCAATCAGCGCCATTATCGCGCTCAGCAGTGTTTCCTGT
The DNA here is from genome assembly GCF_058799445.1 of Serratia sp. GW822-FHT06E05. NCBI lineage: Bacteria > Pseudomonadati > Pseudomonadota > Gammaproteobacteria > Enterobacterales > Yersiniaceae > Serratia > Serratia sp. GW822-FHT06E05. Next base: position 17,521 of record NZ_JBXALM010000010.1, on the reverse strand, counting down.
CGGTGCGTCTGGTGAACAACGCGGACAGTTCCATCATGTTGGATAAGCGTTACTTTGTGACCGATGACAACCAGCTAAAAATTCAGGAAGATTTCCTCAGCAGTCTGTCTACTGCTCTTAAGCAGCCCTGGCCGCCGCAGTTGCAGCAGCGCCTGACCCAGCTTTTGCCGAATTCCGGCCCGGCTTTGCAACAGTATTATCAGGCGCACCAACTCTTGATTCAGGGGGATAACGACTCACTGACCCATGCGAGTAATATGCTGGCGGATATGATAAAAATTACGCCGGATTTTATTTATCTCTCTGCAGAAAAAGCGCTGGCCGATTTATTGCGTAACTCTTATCAACCCTTTGACGGCGTACAATTGGCGCAATTGCAGGCTGAAATCGCTCGTTTGAATACGCTGCCGACGTTAAAAGACAGCCCGATTATTCAGCAAATACATACGATACAAGCGCTGGGGCAGGGGAATACCGATGAGGCCCACCAGGCAATTGATAAGGGCATTGAATTACAGATGTCCTGGATGAATTATGTATTGCTGGGTAAGGTTTATGAAATGCAGGGCTATAACCATCTGGCAGCTGATTCCTATATCACCGCCTTTAATCTTCGTCCTGGAGAAAATACGCTGCATTGGATCAGTAATGCCGTATTTCACACCTCAATTAACGCCGTCGTTCCCTATCTCAATAACTATACTCAAGGCGAATAACCTTCGATAACACCGCTGACTCAATATCTTGAGTGGCGGTGTTATTTATTGTGCCGATTTTGTTAAATTAAATAAATGTATCGGTTGGTGATTTATTCTCTGTTGTTCACGTTTGTAGGTGAAAAATAACACACTTACCCTGCTGTTTTTTAATGATATTTATCTTTTTTTGATGCCGTGTTTAGCTCTTTATTTGTTAATGGAAAACCTCAAGTTATCATTTGTATGATCATGACCGTAATATCACTTTATCTTTAGGACTTTACTGACGCCATTCTTTAGCATCCTGACCATCAAGTCCGGTCATTAGCAAAACTGCATAACGACCTGGACTTATAAGAAATCAAAATCAGGAGAAACTGACCATGGCTTCATCCAAGAAAATCGGGCTTATTGCCTGCACCGGTGTTGTTGCCGGTAATATGATGGGGAGCGGCATTGCATTATTACCCGCGAACCTGGCAAGTCTCGGATCTATCGCTATTTGGGGATGGGTAATATCCATTATTGGTGCGATGTCGCTGGCCTATGTATATGCTCGCCTGGCCACCAAAAATCCTCAACAGGGCGGTCCCATTGCCTACGCGGGTGAAATTTCCCCGGCGTTTGGTTTCCAAACCGGTGTGCTTTATTACCATGCGAACTGGATCGGTAATTTGGCCATCGGCATCACCGCGGTTTCTTATCTTTCTACCTTCTTCCCTGCACTGAATAATCCGGTACCGGCAGGTATTGCCTGTATTGCTATTGTTTGGGTGTTTACCTTTATTAACCTGCTGGGCGGTTCATGGGTCAGTCGTTTGACGACCATGGGACTGGTATTGGTGCTGATCCCGGTGATTGTGACTGCGACAGCAGGCTGGCATTGGTTCGACGCTGCAACCTATCAAGCTAACTGGAATACCTCCGGTACCACTGATTTCCATGCCGTAATCAAAAGTATCCTGCTGTGCCTGTGGGCGTTTATCGGCGTGGAATCTGCCGCAGTAAGCACCGGCATGGTGAAAAACCCGAAACGTACCGTACCGCTGGCAACCATGCTGGGGACTGCGCTGGCTGGGATCATCTACGTTGCAGCAACTCAGGTCATCAGCGGTATGTATCCTGCGTCTGAGATGGCGGCTTCCGGTGCACCGTTCGCTATCAGCGCCTCTACCATCATGGGTGGCTGGGCTGCGCCAATGGTTTCTGCCTTCACCGCCTTTGCCTGCCTCACTTCACTTGGTTCCTGGATGATGCTGGTTGGTCAAGCTGGGGTACGTGCCGCCAACGACGGTAACTTCCCGAAAGTTTATGGTGAAGTCGATAAAAACGGCGTGCCGAAAAAAGGCCTGCTGCTGGCAAGCTGCAAAATGACTGCGCTGATGGTGCTGATTACGGCCATGAGCTCCGGCGGCGGTAAAGCTTCCGACCTGTTCGGCATGTTGACCGGTATCGCGGTACTGCTGACCATGCTGCCTTACTTCTACTCCTGCGTAGATCTGATCCGCTTCGAAGGTGTCAATATCCGTAACCTGCTGAGCCTGATTGCCTCGGTGCTGGGTTGTGGCTTCTGCTTCATCGCACTGATGGGTGCCGACTCGTTCGAACTGTCCGGTACCTTCATCATCAGCCTGATCATCCTGATGTTCTACGCCCGCAAAATGAATACCCGTCAGACCGCCAAAGCCAACGGTGTAGCCCTCGACGGCAACACGACGGCCAAAGCGCACTAAGCACGCACTGACCCACTTCTTAATTTAGCCCCTTGCAGTAATTGTCACTCGTGATGGCAAGGGGCTCGCTTTACCTGGAGAAATGATTATGAACGTTATAGCTATCATGAACCACATGGGTGTCTACTTTAAAGAAGAGCCTATCCGCGAACTGCACAAAGCATTGGAAAGCCTGGACTTCCGCGTTGTCTATCCTAACGATCGCGAAGACCTGTTAAAGCTGATCGAGAATAATGCACGCTTGTGCGGGGTGATTTTCGACTGGGATAAATACAACCTCGAGTTGTGTGAAGAAATCAGCCAGTTGAATGAATATATGCCGCTGTATGCATTTGCCAATACGCATTCAACCCTGGATGTCAGCCTGAACGATCTGCGCATGCAGGTGCGTTTCTTTGAATATGCGCTGGGTGCGGCTACCGATATCGCTGCCAAGATCAAACAAAACACCGATGAGTACATCGATACCATCCTGCCACCGCTGACCAAAGCGCTGTTCAAATATGTGCGTGAAGGCAAATACACCTTCTGTACTCCAGGCCACATGGGGGGCACCGCCTTCCAGAAAAGCCCGGTCGGTAGCCTGTTCTACGATTTCTTTGGCGCCAACGCCATGAAGTCCGACATTTCTATTTCGGTTTCCGAGCTGGGTTCACTGCTGGACCACACCGGTCCGCACAAAGAAGCTGAAGAGTATATTGCCCGCGTATTCAACGCTGAACGCAGCTATATGGTGACTAACGGTACTTCTACCGCCAACAAAATTGTCGGCATGTACTCCGCACCGGCCGGCAGCACCGTATTGATTGACCGTAACTGCCACAAATCGCTGACCCATCTGATGATGATGAGCGATATTACGCCAATCTACTTCCGCCCAACCCGTAATGCTTACGGCATTCTCGGTGGTATCCCGCAGAGTGAGTTTGCCCGTGACACCATCGCCAAACGTGTTAAAGAAACACCAAACGCGACCTGGCCAGTGCATGCGGTAATCACCAACTCTACCTATGACGGTCTGCTGTACAACACCGATCATATTAAGAACGCGCTGGATGTGAAATCTATTCACTTTGACTCCGCCTGGGTGCCTTACACCAATTTCCACCCGATCTACAAAGGCAAATGCGGCATGAGCGGCGGCCGTGTGGAAGGGAAAGTGATTTATGAAACCCAATCCACCCATAAACTGCTGGCGGCGTTCTCGCAGGCTTCGATGATCCACGTGAAAGGCGATATCAACGAAGAAACCTTCAACGAAGCCTACATGATGCAAACCACCACTTCACCGCACTACGGTATCGTGGCATCTACCGAAACTGCTGCGGCGATGATGAAAGGCAATGCCGGTAAGCGTTTGATTAACGACTCTATTGAACGTGCTATCAAGTTCCGTAAAGAAATCAAACAGCTGAACGTTGAGTCCGAAGGTTGGTTCTTTGACGTCTGGCAGCCAGAACACATCGATCAGGCTGAATGCTGGCCGCTGAAGTCTGACAACGCCTGGCACGGCTTCAAAAATATCGACGATGAACATATGTATCTCGACCCGATCAAAGTCACTCTCCTGACCCCAGGGATGAGTAAAGAGGGTGAAATGCAGGAGTTTGGTATCCCGGCCAGCCTGGTTGCTAAATACCTGGACGAGCACGGTATCATCGTTGAGAAAACCGGCCCATATAACCTGCTGTTCCTGTTCAGCATCGGTATCGACAAAACCAAAGCCCTCAGCCTGCTGCGCGGCCTGACTGATTTCAAACGTTCGTTCGACCTGAACCTGCGGGTGAAAAACATGCTGCCGTCACTGTACAAAGAGGCGCCTGAGTTTTATGAAAACATGCGCATTCAGGATCTGGCGCAGAACATTCACAACCTGGTGGTTGAGCACAACCTGCCGGATCTGATGTACCGCGCATTTGAAGTGCTGCCAACCCTGGTCATGAACCCGTTCAATGCGTTCCAGAAAGAGCTGCACGGTGAAGTGGAAGAGGTTTATTTGGAAGACATGGTCGGCAAGGTGAATGCCAACATGATCCTGCCATATCCTCCAGGTGTTCCACTGGTGATGCCAGGTGAAATGCTCACCGAGGAAAGCCGTCCGGTACTGGAGTTCCTGCAAATGCTGTGCGAAATCGGCGCGCATTATCCGGGCTTCGAAACTGATATCCACGGCGCTTACCGTCAGGCGGATGGACGTTACACCGTGAAGGTGTTGAAAAACGATAAATAACTGAAATAACGGGGAGGCGTTTACGCCTCCCTTTTGTCGTTCACCGACTGATGGGAGAAAACCATGAAAACACCCTCACAGCCGCGCGCAATCTACTATGTCGTAGCCATACAAATTTGGGAATATTTCAGCTTTTACGGCATGCGTGCATTACTTATTCTCTATCTTACTCATCAACTTGGTTATTCCGATAGCCGCGCTATCAGCCTTTATAGCGCCTATGCCTCTCTGGTTTACGTCACGCCGATCCTGGGCGGCCTGCTTGCCGATCGCCTGCTGGGCAACCGCGTTGCGGTAATCGCCGGGGCGGTACTGATGACGCTGGGCCACATTGTCCTCGGTCTGAGCGCCGTCTCGACACATTCACTCTATCTGGCCCTGGCGATCATCATCTGCGGCTACGGCCTGTTCAAATCCAATATCAGCTGCCTGCTGGGCGAGTTATACCAACCGCAAGACTCGCGCCGTGAAGGGGGCTTTTCGCTGCTGTATGCCGCCGGCAACGTGGGGTCGATTCTGGCACCCATCGCTTGTGGGCTGGCGGCAGAGCGCTATGGCTGGCACGTCGGTTTTGCGCTGGCGGGGATCGGCATGCTGGCAGGGCTGGCCATCTTCCTGTTTGGCAGCCGTCATTTCACCCATACACGCGGGGTGGATCGTGCGCAGATGTGCGCCAACACCCTTAAGGTACCGAACTGGGTGTGGCTAAGCGCCATGCTGTTGTTGGCCCCCTTGTTCTTTACCTCGCTGTTTATTTACGGTCTGGCGGGGCAATTACTGATGCTGGTGTGTGCCGCTGCGGTGGTAATGGTGGCGCGGATTATGATCCGGGCTACGAGAGAGCAACGCCGTGGACTGTGGCAGATCGTTATGCTGATGCTGCTGGGTACTTTGTTTTGGGCTTTCGCTCAGCAGGGCGGCAGTTCCATCAGCCTGTTTATCGATCACTATGTCGATCGCCAATGGTTTTCCTGGACGGTGCCGACGGCATTGTTCCAGTCAGTGAATGCCTTTGCCGTGATGTTTGGCGGTGTGATGTTGGCCTGGCTTGTACGAGGCAACGGCAGCGGTAGCCGTACGCTGCGTATTTGGGGGAAATTCGCCTTTGGCTTGCTGCTGATAGGCGTCGGTTTCACCCTGATGGCGCTGAATGCCCGCTACGGTCAGGGATCGATGTTCCTGATGATCGCCGGGCTTTCCGTGATGGGGCTGGCCGAATTGTTCATCGACCCGGTCGCCATGGCGCAAATCACCCGGTTGAATATCCCAGGCGCTACCGGGGTACTGACGGGGATCTATATGCTGACCACCGGCTCGATAGCAAATTATCTGGCGGGCATTATCGCGGGGCAAACAGCGGAAGATCCGGCAACCGGAGCGACCGCACAGGCCTACGCGCACCTGTTCTCACAAATCGGCTGGTGGGCATTGGGTTGTACTGCCGCAGTGATTGCGGTGTTGGCCATGTGGTGGTTGCTGACCGGCCGCCACCTGCGTGCGGTTAATGCTTGATTGATGGTATTGCGGGGGGTAACGTGCAGCTATCTGGACGTTATTAAGCCTAATCAATGAATAGCAATCAATTATCTGGACAGCTTGCCCGTCAGTTGGGAGCGCGCCGGCACTTGCTGGTGGCATTCAGCGGCGGGCTGGATTCCAGCGTACTGCTGCACTTGCTGGTGCAGTTGCGTCAACAGCTGCCGGAGTTGCAGCTACGCGCGGTACACGTGCACCACGGCCTGAGTTCTTTTGCCGATCGGTGGGTAGAACACTGTCGCCAACAATGTGCCGCCTGGCAACTGCCATTGGCGGTGCAATATGTGCAGGTCGACAGCCGTCAGGACGGCATCGAAGCCGCGGCCCGGGCGGCGCGCTATTCCGCTTTTGCTGCCACGCTGGCCGCGGATGAAACCTTGCTCACCGCGCAACACCTTGACGATCAATGTGAAACCTTTCTTTTGGCGTTAAAGCGCGGCAGCGGCCCGGCGGGCCTGTCGGCAATGGCTGCGCAAACCTCATTGGGAAATAACGGCTTGTTACGCCCATTGCTGGGCAGTTCCCGGCAGCAGTTGGAAGCCTATGCCCAGCAGCATCAGCTCAGTTGGATTGAAGATGACAGTAACCAGGACTCGCGCTTCGATCGCAACTTTCTGCGCCTGCAGGTATTACCACTGTTGAATCAGCGCTGGCCGCATTTTGCTGCCGCGACGGCGCGTAGCGCCAGCCTGTGTGCCGAGCAAGAGCAACTGTTGGATGAGCTACTGGCAGAGCAGTTGCACTCGTTGCTCGATGAAGAAAATGCGCTGGCGATTGACGGTTTGTTGGGATGCTCGCCGGCCCGACGTTTTGCTTTGTTACGCCGTTGGATCGCAGCACGTGGCGCAAGCATGCCCTCACGCGAACAGTTGCAGCGTCTGTGGGACGAAGTGGCGCTCAGCCGTGAAGATGCCGAACCTCAGCTACAGCTGGGGCAATATCAGATCCGTCGTTTCCGTCGGCGCCTATACCTGTTGCCTTTGATGGCCGAACTACGCCAAACCTGCTTGCCGTGGTCGTTATCAGAGCCGCTGATGTTGCCGGATGGATTGGGTGAGCTGGTGAGTGGGGAAGGCGATATTGTCCTGCACGCTCCGCAGCCACTGCAAAAAGTGAGCGTTCGCTTTAGCGCTCAGGGCAAGCTCCGCATCCTCGGGCGCACGCATTCCCGGCCGATCAAAAAACTGTGGCAAGAGTTGGGTATTCCACCGTGGCAGCGTGAGCGTACTCCTTTGATCTATTATGATGACCAACTTATCGCTGCGCTGGGCGTTTTTGTCAGCGAGGCCGGACAACCCGCCGAGGGGCAGCAACCCCTGCGGCTGCAGTGGCGTAAAAAATAATAAGAGCGTAAGGAGCAATGATGAAATTTGTGAGCGCAATAGCGGTGTTGGTTGGTTTGTGCAGTTTGCCGGCCATGGCGGCGGGGGATGCGGCGGCAGGCAAGGACAAATCTGCCAGTTGCATGGCATGCCACGGCGCCGAAGGGAAGGTCTCGGTGCCAATGTATCCTAATTTGGCTGGGCAAAACGCCATGTACCTGGAGCATGCGCTGCAGGCTTATAAGAAAGGCGAACGTAACGGTGGCCAGGCAGAGGTGATGAAAGCCTATGTTTCAGCGCTGTCCGATGACGATATTGCCGATCTGGCAGCTTACTATGCCAGCCTTAAACCCTAACCAGCCTGAAGCTCTAAATGACGAGGGCAGCCGTTGGGCTGCCCTGTTGGGATGGCGTTACCGAAAAATCAGTCAGACAGGCTGACGACCACGGTACCGATTTCCGGATGACTGAAACTGAGGATGTGATCCAGACGCAAGCTGATAGCATTGCCGGCCTGATCGATAATCAGGTACTCAACGCCCTTGGTAAATTTCAGCTCGGTGGCTTTGCCTTCGAGTTTATCTCCGTCGCGTAACTCCAGCTTCAGTATGTAGTTATGCTGACAGGCGAGTTCCAGGCTTTCATAGTCATCGCAATTGATGGATTGGTACTCATCATTCATCAACATAGTCGCTCACCAATAAGTTAGCGGCAGCAAAAGCCGCCTGTTCCCTAACGGAGGACGGTAGCGCGTTATCCGCAGCAACTTCGTCCAATGCCTTTAATACACATGCTAACGCATCAGGCACGTAGCCGCGATCACCACTGCCGATCTCGGCGTAAAAACGGCGTACTAACTCACAGTATTGTTGCACAGTTTCCTCCCTTAAGAACCTCTGCGTCATCGAAACCCTTTAGCGATGAGGCGCAGGCTCTCGGAGCTTGACTCTATCCTAGACGACTATAGCACAGCTATTCTGGAGTTATTAGCACCTGCGCGCGGCTTTCGCACTGCGCTTTGCCTGGCAGCGGTTGGGCCAAATCAAGTACACTGTCGCCTGATAATTATGAGGTCACCCATGGCGCTGAAAGCTACCATTTATAAAGCCACGGTCAATATCGCTGATATGGATCGTCATTTCTACCACGACGCCACGCTTACCCTGGCCCAACACCCTTCCGAAACCGAACAGCGCATGATGCTGCGCCTGCTGGCCTGGATTTGCCACGCCGACGAGCGCCTGGTATTCACCAAAGGCCTGAGTGCTGAAGATGAACCGGAAATCTGGCAGCGTAATGACCATAACGGGCTGGAAATGTGGATCGAAATGGGTCTGCCTGATGAGAAGCGCATCAAGAAAGCCTGTAATCAGTCTCCGCGAGTGGTGCTTTACGCCTACGGGGAGCGTGCCGGCCACGTATGGTGGCAATCGATGCAGAGCAAAGTGGCAAACCACAAAAACCTAAGCATCCGTTTCCTGGATGATGAACAATTAAGCAAGCTGGCGGCCTTGGCCAGCCGTAATATGACGCTGCAGGCCACGCTGCAAGAGGGAACTATCTGGCTTTCTGACGCTCAGAATAGTCTGGAAATCCAGTTTGCCGAATGGCAACAGGCGCAGGTGTGATCGGTGCTGGAACTGTCGAGAAGCGTTGCCATACCGGATAACGAGCTGGAATTGACGGCGATCCGTGCGCAGGGTGCGGGTGGCCAGCACGTGAACAAAGCCTCAACGGCCATCCATTTGCGCTTTGACATCCGGGCATCCAGCCTGCCAGAGTATTATAAGGAAAGGCTGCTGGCCCTGAATAATCATTTAATTACCGCCGATGGGGTGGTGATTATTAAAGCGCAGGAATATCGCAGCCAGGAATTAAACCGTGAGGCGGCGTTGGCCAGATTGGTGGCGCTGATTCAGCAGGCGATGGTGGTGGAAAAAGCGCGCAGAGCGACCAAGCCCACGAAAGGGGCTAAATTACGTCGGCTGGAAGGCAAAGTACGTAAAGGCGCAACGAAAGCGCTGCGCGGCAAAATCCACACTTAAGGATACATGGACACAGTAGGAGAATAGCTGTGAAGAAAATAACAATAGCCCTGTTTTTAGCGGCAGGGGCACTCTCATTATTGGGATGTAATAATCAATATCAGCCAAAGGAACAGCCTCTACAGGCAATGCAGCAAAGTTATCAGGGCGTGTTGCCTTGTGCAGACTGCGGCGGCCTGGATACTTCGCTGTTCCTGGATGAAGACGGCACTTTCGTGCTGCAGGAAACCTATCGTGATACCAAAGACGGCGACCAGACTTTCGCCGACTACGGTAAGTGGGCACGAACCGCCGATAAGTTGGTGCTGACGGACAGCCGTGGCGACAAACGCTATTTCCGGCCCGCCGGCAAGAGCCTGGAAATGCTGGACCAAAGCGGTGCGGTTATCGAGTCCAAATTGAATTATCGTCTGGATCCGGTAGAGAAAGCCTTGCCTAAAACGCCGATGGCGCTGAAAGGCAGCTACACCTACATGGCGGATGCGGCGGTGTTTAAAGACTGCGCCACGGGCAAGACGTTCCCGGTAGACAATACCATTGCGTTGGAACAAGGGTATGCCAAAGCCTACAAAACGCCGGGTGAACCGGTCTTCCTGACGTTGAATGGCCACTTCAGTGTTCAGCCGTCAATGGAAGAAGGGCAGACTGAAAAGGCGCTGGTGCCGGACGGTAAACTCGTTTTCGACCGCAGCAAAAATTGCGACAGCAAATAACGACCATAAAAAAACCCGCCTAGGCGGGTTTTTGCTTTCTGTCTCTGCGGATCAGCGTTTGATCTGCCCCAGCAGGAAATCAACGATTTCGCCGGTTTTGATCATTTGCTTCTCGCCGACACGGCGGTTTTTGTACTCAATCTCTTCGCTGTCGAGGTTACGGTCGCCGATAACGATAGAGTGCGGCACGCCAATCAGTTCCATATCCGCGAACATCACGCCTGGACGTTCTTTACGGTCATCGAGGATCACGTCGATGCCATGGGAACGCAGGGTGTTGTACAGCTCTTCCGCCAGCGCCTGCACGCGGAAGGACTTGTGCATATTCATTGGCAGAATGGCAACCTGGAACGGGGCGATAGCATCTGGCCAGATGATGCCGCGATCGTCATGATTCTGTTCGATAGCCGCCGCCACCACGCGAGTGACCCCAATACCGTAGCAGCCCATGGTCAGGACCTGATTACGGCCGTCTTCACCCTGAACCGTCGCCTTCATTGCTTCCGAGTACTTGGTACCGAGTTGGAAGATATGGCCCACTTCGATACCGCGTTTGATCAGCAATGTCCCTTTACCGTCCGGGCTGGTATCGCCATCGACCACGTTACGGATATCAGCAACCTGTGGTTGCGGCAAATCACGCTCCCAGTTGATGCCGAAGTAGTGTTTACCGTCAATGTTGGCACCGGCGCCAAAATCGCTCATCGCCGCGACGCTGCGGTCGGCTACGACCGGAAGCTGCAGATTGACCGGGCCGAGTGAACCCGGGCCTGCACCGACAATGGCGCGGATCTCTTCTTCGGTGGCGAAGGTCAGTGGAACGGCAACCTGTGGCAGCTTCTCGGCTTTCACTTCATTCAGTTCGTGATCGCCACGCACCAGCAGAGCAACCAGCTTGTGGCCGCTTTCTTCTTTAGCACGAACCAGCAGCGTTTTGACCGTTTTCTCTATAGGCAGTTGGAATTGCTCTACCAGCTCGGCGATGGTCTTGGCATTCGGCGTATCTACAATGCGCAGTTCTTCGCTGGCTGCGGCACGTGGCTGAGCCGGGGCAACCGCTTCTGCCAGTTCGATATTGGCAGCAAAGTCGGAACCGGTGGAAAACACGATATCGTCTTCACCGCTGTCGGCCAGTACCTGGAACTCGTGTGAGGCGCTACCGCCGATAGAGCCGGTATCGGCATCCACTGCACGGAAGTCCAGGCCCATGCGGCTGAAGATTTTGCTGTAGGCTTCGTACATCGCATCGTAAGTCGCCTGCAGGGATTCCTGCGAGGTGTGGAACGAGTACGCGTCCTTCATCAGGAATTCACGCGAACGCATCACACCGAAACGAGGGCGGACTTCATCGCGGAACTTGGTCTGAATCTGGAAGAAGTTCAGCGGAAGTTGCTTGTAAGAGCTGATCTCGTTGCGGATCAGATCGGTGATCACTTCTTCGTGCGTTGGACCCAGTACGAATGGGCGATCGCCGCGATCGACAAAGCGCAGCAGTTCAGGACCGTACTGCTCCCAACGGCCGCTTTCCTGCCACAGATCGGCAGGCTGTACTACCGGCATGCAAACTTCGATCGCGTTAGCATTGTTCATTTCTTCGCGAACGATGTTTTCAACCTTTTTCAGAACGCGCAGGCCGGTAGGCAACCAGGTATAAAGACCGGAGGCAAGCTTGCGAATCATCCCGGCGCGCAGCATCAGCTGGTGGCTGATCACTTCGGCATCGGCAGGTGTCTCCTTCAGAGTGGAGAGCAGATATTGGCTAGTACGCATGGTGTTTTGGTTCCGTTAGAACTGCAAATTGCAACCGGCTGCCAGTAGTAGGGCAGCCAAAATTTTCGAAAGTGATTTAGTTTACCAGTGCGAGCAGGTTGTCAAAAGAGAGACGGTGGAATTTTAACGCAGGTCGAGTGACAACACCTCGGTTTGCTGATCCACCACCCGCCAGCGCACGTTGAAATCCAGCAGCCAGACGGCATAATCCCGTTCCGCCTGTTGCCCCTTGCGGTAAGCCGGACGCGGATCCTGAGCCAGCACCTGAGTGATAAACCGACGAAGCTGCGGATAACGCTGCTGATGTTGCAGCAACTGCTGTTCCGCCTCGGCCGTAAAGCTCACCGGCATATCGCCGGCTGGTGCGGCTTGGGCAAATCCGGCGCGTGCCTGCGGCTGGCTTTCGGCAAACGGCAGGTAAGGTTTGATATCTACCACCGGCGTGCCGTCAACCAGATCCAGGCTGCCTAATTCCAGTACTACCTCAGCGCCTTGAATGCGCACGCCTTTTAATTCGATCAGCGACATGCCGAGCGGGTTGGGGCGAAAGGTCGAGCGGGTTGCGAAGACGCCCATCCGGGCATTACCGCCCAGACGAGGAGGGCGAACGGTTGGCCGCCAGCCACCTTCCAGGGTTTGATGGAAAATGAACATTACCCAAAGATGGCTGAAGTCGCTAAGGCCGCGTATTGCTTCCGGCTGGTTATAAGGAGGCAGCAGCACCAATTCGCCGCCACCGTCTTCGACTAACCCCGGCTGGCGGGGTACGGCGAATTTTTCTTTATACGGTGAACGAATAGTGCCGATCTGATTGAAAACAAACTCGGTCATTTGGACGAAACGTTAAGCGCAGAGCCCTGGCAAATGGCCTGTTGGTAACAGCCGGCAACGCCGCTGACAATCTGGCAGTCATGCAGCAGCACGGCATTGGCCTTCATGTAGGACGCGCGAATTTGCATACGCTTACGGGCGGTGGCCAGATTGGGTGGGGAATCCTGTACTGTCGTCTGGCAAGATTCGCCGGAGACTTCACCCAGATCGCGGAATGGCTTACCTACTAATTCTTCTGCACTTTTGTACAGTTTAACCGGTGCCGGACGTGCTGCTGGCGTGGTTTTTGCGGGTGTGGTCGAGACCGGTTTGCTGGTGCTGCTTGTTGAAGGTGGCGCGAAACGCTGCGACGAACACCCTGCAAGCGCGAGCGCTAACAAACAGAGAGGTAAAGCACGCATTGAGATTCCTCTGCCTTGATGGAATATGTGAGTGGCGCTATTGAAGCAATCTATGGTGGAAATAACAAGACGGGCCGGAGCCCGTCTAGATTTCTGACAAACACCCGAAAAACGTGGTTTTCGGGTGTTTGGGGTAATGCAGAGAATATAATCCTTTGTTTTTATTAGTACTAAATGGTTGCATTAGTCGCAAAGGATTTTATTAACAGTGTCTGACGGGCCGGAGCCCGTCTTGCAATTATAGGAATAAATTCGGTAATTAATGATTACCAGCCTTTAACTGCACCACCGTTAAAGATTTTGTTGGCTGCTTCGTTCACTTCGTCAGACTGATAGGCCTGAACGAATTTCTTCACGTTTTCCGCGTCTTTATTGTCTTCGCGGGCAACCAGCAGGTTCACGTAAGGTGAATCTTTATCTTCAACAAACAGGCCGTCTTTTGCCGGTGTCAGGCCAATCTGGCTGGCGTAAGTGGTGTTGATCACCGCCAGCGCGATTTGCTGATCGTCCAGAGAGCGTGGCAGTTGCGGCGCTTCCAGCTCGACTAGCTTCAGGTTTTTCGGGTTTTCAGTCACGTCCAGCACGGTCGGCAGCAGGCCAACACCGTCTTTCAGTTTGATCAGGTTAACCTTCTGCAGCAGCAGCAGAGAGCGGCCCAGATTGGTTGGGTCGTTTGGCAGCGCAACCTGAGAACCGTCTTTCAGTTCGTCCAGAGATTTGATCTTCTTGGAGTAACCGGCAATCGGGTAAACGAAGGTGTTGCCGACCGGTACCAACTTATAGCCGCGATCTTTGATCTGCTGATCCAGATACGGTTTGTGCTGGAAGGCGTTCAAATCGATGTCGCCTTTACTCAGTGCTTCGTTCGGCAGCACGTAGTCGTTGAAGGTCACCAGTTCGACGTCCAGACCGTATTTTTCTTTCGCCACTTTTTGCGCGATTTCAGCAACCTGCTGCTCAGCACCGACAATGACGCCGATTTTGATATGGTTCGGATCTTTTTCTTCCTGACCGCAGCCTGCCAGAGCCAGAGTACCGATCAGTGCGCCGATTGCCGCGATGGATTTAAATTTTAACGACATATCCCTTCCTCATTAGACTCGCATTTGAAATACGCTGTGTGAGCGCAGTTGCTGTAAAAACTATTTATGGGTGACGGCTTTGACGATCCGATCACCGCAGAACTGAATCAGATAGACCAGCACCACCAGTAATACTAATACGGTATTCATTACTGTGGCGTTATAACCTATATAACCGTACTGATAACCGATCTGCCCCAGCCCGCCGGCACCTACCGCACCGCCCATGGCGGAATAACCCACCAACGTGATCAAGGTAATGGTGGCAGCGTTGACCAGGCCCGGTAGGGCTTCCGGTAAAAGCACCTTTTTGATGATTTGCATCGGGGTTGCGCCCATTGCGCGGGCAGCTTCCACCAGGCCAGAAGGGATCTCCAGCAGGGCGTTTTCTACCATACGGGCGATAAAGGGCGCTGCGCCGACCGTCAGCGGCACGATAGCCGCCTGCAGGCCGATAGAGGTACCGACGATCATCCGCGTAAAGGGAATCATCCACACCAGCAGGATAATGAACGGAATGGAACGGAACACGTTCACTAACCCGGACAGCGTCCTGTATAGCGTATTGTTGGCGGCGATTTGCCCCGGGCGAGTCACATACAACAGCACACCAACCGGCAAGCCAAGTACGAAACCGAAGAAGCCGGAGACAAAGGTCATCATGACGGTTTCCCACACGCCGCGCGCCATTAGCCAAATCATTGCCTCAGACATAACCCAGAACCTCTACTTTTACCTGATTTTCCTGCAGGAACTTAATCGTTGCCAGCGCATCTTCATCGCTGCCGTGCAGCTCTGCCAGCATCACGCCGAATTTAACGCCGCCGGCGTAATCCATCTGGGCGCTGATGATATTGTTGTTGACGTTGAAACGGCGAGCCGCTTCTGACAGCAGCGGCGCATCAACGGACTGGCCGGTGAATTCCAAACGCAACAGCGGCTGACGGCCACCGCTGCGTTCCGGAGCCAGACGCTTGGCATAATCATCGGGGATATCCAGATGCAATGTGGATTGAATGAACTGCTGGGCCAACGGCGTTTTCGGATGAGAGAACACTTCGCTGACGCTGTCTTTTTCAATCAACTGCCCCTGGCTGATGACCGCAACCTGATCGCAGATGCGTTTCACCACGTCCATTTCATGGGTGATCAACAGGATGGTCAGGCCGAGACGACGATTAATGTCTTTCAGCAGTTCCAGAATGGAACGGGTAGTGGCTGGATCCAATGCGCTGGTGGCTTCGTCACACAGCAGGACTTTCGGTTGGCTTGCCAGCGCACGGGCAATCGCCACGCGTTGCTTCTGGCCGCCGGACAGATTGGCCGGGTAGGCGTCGTGTTTGTCCGACAACCCGACCAGTTCCAGCAATTCGGTTACGCGCTTTTTGATTTCAGCCCGTGGGGTGTTGTCCAGCTCCAGCGGCAGCGCAACGTTGCCAAATACCGTGCGGGAAGAAAGCAGGTTGAAGTGTTGGAAGATCATGCCGATTTGGCGGCGTGCGCGTGTCAGTTCGCTTTCAGACAGCGAGGTCAGATCCTGTCCGTCAACCAACACCTGGCCGGACGTCGGGCGCTCAAGCATGTTGGCGCAGCGGATCAGCGTACTTTTACCGGCGCCTGATGCACCGATAACGCCATAAATTTGCCCGGCAGGGACGTGAAGAGTCACGTCAGAGAGCGCGCTAATGGTGCGCGAACCCTGCTGGAACACTTTGGTGATGTTAGAAAGTTTAATCATATTCTTCTTATTTTAGCGTGGTTGCCCGTGGCTAGATAAAAGTAAACCTTGGCGTGGACCAAGGTATAAATCAGATGTTAAGGCGTCTAGACGTCTAAGTCAACGATCAACGCTGTTCTCTGCCGTTCTCAGTACCGGGTAAAACATGCGATACTGTCCGGGTTTTCAGGCCCTCAGGAGCAAACCGGTGACACAAAGCGTTCCAGCAATTTTCCTCGATCGTGACGGCACGATTAATGTCGATCATGGCTACGTCCATGAAATCGATAATTTCCACTTTATAGATGGCGTGATCGACGCCTGTCGCGAACTTAAAAAGATGGGCTTTGCTTTAGTATTGGTGACCAACCAGTCTGGCATTGCGCGTGGCAAGTTCAGCGAAGACCAATTTATGTACCTGACGGAGTGGATGGATTGGTCGCTGGCCGATCGCGATGTTGACCTGGACGGTATCTATTTCTGTCCGCATCATCCTGAAGCAGTAATAGAAGAGTACCGCCAGACATGCGACTGCCGTAAACCTGAGCCGGGCATGCTGTTGCAAGCGCAGCAAGAATTGAACATTGATATGGCCGCTTCTTATATGGTGGGTGACAAACCGGAAGATATGCAGGCGGCAATAGCGGCAGGTGTCGGTACTAAAGTTCTGGTGCGCACCGGTAAGCCGGTCACTGAACAAGGTGAGAAACTGGCGGATTGGGTGCTAAATAGCCTGGCAGACCTGCCAGAAGCCATCAAAAAGCGGGTTTAATAGACGTTGTGCATGAATAGTGAGCTGTCAGATAAAAAGTGAATATTAATCCTTGTCATTCTGAACCGGCTCCCTATAATGCGCCTCCATCGACACGGAACATGTGAACAACTTCACAGAGTCTCCGGGGTTCGAAGAGAAAAAATCCTGAAATTTAGGGGTTGACTCTGAAAGAGGAAAGCGTATTATACGCCACCTCGAGATAGCAAGCTACGGCGGCTAACTCACTGCTCTTTAACAATTTATCAGACAATCTGTGTGGGCACTCCACAAGACGATATCCAGAACCTTCGGGTTCAAAAAAATATCAAGTCTTGAAGAGTGACCAAGCAGTAATTCATTTAGTTGAATTATTACGAAAGTTATTTTCGAGCATCGCTTCACGAGTTGAAGCAAATCAAGCTTTTAATTGAAGAGTTTGATCATGGCTCAGATTGAACGCTGGCGGCAGGCCTAACACATGCAAGTCGAGCGGTAGCACAGGAGAGCTTGCTCTCTGGGTGACGAGCGGCGGACGGGTGAGTAATGTCTGGGAAACTGCCTGATGGAGGGGGATAACTACTGGAAACGGTAGCTAATACCGCATAACGTCTACGGACCAAAGTGGGGGACCTTCGGGCCTCATGCCATCAGATGTGCCCAGATGGGATTAGCTAGTAGGTGGGGTAATG
>NZ_JBXALM010000009.1:0-235963 GCF_058799445.1 Serratia sp. GW822-FHT06E05 | reverse complement strand
GCGGGAATAGCTCAGTTGGTAGAGCACGACCTTGCCAAGGTCGGGGTCGCGAGTTCGAGTCTCGTTTCCCGCTCCAATTTTCTCTTCGTTTTAAACTCAGTCCATCGCCTTTACCGGCGCGGTTCTTTGCCCCGTTATACATACCCTGTCGAAATGTTGTGAACAGACTTATCCACAGGTAGCGCTCATAATACCCGCAGCTCAAAAAATCAACGCCACACAAATGAAATATTTATCGCATTGATTTATATGCATATTTATTTATCCGAAAACGTTATACCGATCACTTGCTCTTTTTGTTGCAGTTGAAAGACAAAGCATTTTTATTTTTATGCACAAATCCACAGGGTGACTATCGGGTCTGAATGAAAGATTTCAGGCATCCCTCGGCAATCCTTTTTCCACAGCCCGTATCAATCGTTTTTTCTGCGTTGTCTGCACTTCTATGCCTTGCGCCTCACGCCGCGCCAACTGTTGCTCCAGTGCCCAGTGGATATGTTCGTCCAGCATTGCGTCCTGTTCCAGCCGGGAGCGCAACGCCACCACTGCAGCATCCTGGTAAGGGGCGTTGCCCAGCGCCACGGCGATATTGCGCAGCCAGCGTAAATGGCCGATACGCCGGATGGCGGAGCCTTCGGTGATGCGCAGGAATTTCTCTTCCGTCCAACCAAAGAGTTCGATCAGTTGCGGTGCATGCAGTGCGGCGCGTGGGCTGAAATCGTCTTCGTCGGTAAGTTGCGAGAAGCGGTTCCATGGGCAGATAAGCTGGCAATCATCACAGCCGTAAATACGATTGCCCAATAACGGCCGGAATTCTTCAGGAATGGCGCCTTCCAACTCAATCGTCAGATAGGAAATGCAGCGGCGCGCATCTACGGTGTAGGGGGCGACGATGGCGCCGGTTGGGCAAGTGGTGATACAGGCGACGCAGCGGCCGCACTGTTCCTCCTGGGGCTTATCCACCGGCAGCGGCAGGTCGATCAGCAGTTCGCCAAGAAAGAACCAGGAGCCAGCTTCGCGGTTTAAAATAAGTGAGTGTTTACCAACCCAGCCAATCCCGGCCTTGGAGGCCAGTGCGCGTTCCATCACCGGCGCGGAGTCGACAAAGGGGCGGAAATTAAGTTCGCCGCAGTAGGCCTGGATCTGATCGCCGAGTTTTTTCAGCCGTTGGCGCAGCAGTTTGTGGTAGTCCCGCCCGAGCGCATAGCGGCTGACATAGCCTAATTCTGGGTTGTTGAGGGTGCTGGCGAAGGCCGCTTTGGCCGGCAGGTAGTTCATGCGCACGCTGATCACGCGCAGCGTGCCGGGTAACAGCTCATGTGGCCGGGCGCGCAGCATGCCATGGCGTGCCATCCACTCCATTTCACCGTGGTATTGTTTGTCCAACCAGGCCTGCAGCTTGGGCTCTTCCGCGCTCAGATCGGTGTCGCAGATGCCTACCTGCTGGAATCCTAGCGATTGCCCCCATTGCTTGATATGTTGGGCGAGTTGATTGAGATCGAGGGGGTGAGTCATGACGGGCCACAGTGAAAAACGATACTCTGACAGTTTACCACACTCTGTCTGGTCTGCGGACTGGATCCGGCGAGCAGAAGCAAGCGCCGCCGCCTCGCAGGGCATTTCTCTCTATCAACTGATGCAACGTGCCGGTGAGGCGGCTTACACGCTGGCGTGCGACCAATATCCTGCCGCCCATCACTGGCTGGTGCTGTGCGGTCATGGCAACAATGGCGGTGACGGCTATGTTGTCGCCCGTTTGGCTGCGGCGGCCGGTGTCAAAGTCAGCCTGATTGCCTGCGAAGGCACACGGCCACTGCCCCCAGAAGCGGCTGAAGCCAGACAGGCATGGTTGGCTAGCGGCGGCGAGATCCATCCGGTCGACAGCCGCTGGCCGGAAGACGTGGATCTGATCATCGACGGCCTGCTCGGTACTGGGTTAAGCAGTGCGCCGCGGGCGCCGTACGATGCCCTGATTGAAGCTGTTAACCGCAGCCGCGCGCCGGTTATCGCACTCGATATCCCCTCGGGCCTGCTGGCTGAAAGCGGCGCCGCGCCTGGAGCTGTCATCCGCGCAACGCATACCATGACTTTCATCGCGCTTAAACCTGGCCTGCTGACCGGCCAGGCTCGCGATTGGGTCGGGCAACTTCACCAGAGTACGCTAGGATTATCGGGGTGGCTGGCAAAGCAACCGACGCAGATTCAGCGGCTTACTGCCGAATCGCTGTCCCAGTGGCTGAAACCGCGTCGTCCCTGCTCACATAAAGGTGAACAGGGGCGTTTGTTAGTGGTGGGGGGCGATCACGGCTTTGGCGGCGCGATACGCATGGCGGCAGAAGCGGCGTTGCGCAGCGGCGCAGGATTGGTGCGAGTACTCACTCACATTGAGCATGTCGGGCCCTTGCTGACCGCCAGACCGGAACTGATGGTGCAACCGCTGAGCGACGAAGGGTTGCAGCAGGCGCTCGACTGGGCGGATGTGCTGGTGATTGGCCCGGGGCTGGGTCAGGGCGAATGGGGTAGGAATGCGCTGAAAATATTGCAAGCCAGTGATAAACCGGCGTTATGGGACGCCGATGCGCTGAACTTACTGGCATTAAATCCCGAGAAGCGTCAGAATCGTGTAATTACCCCGCATCCTGGGGAGGCGGCACGCCTGCTGGGGTGCCGTACCGCCGAGATTGAGAGTGACCGCTTACTTGCAGTTCGTAATCTGGTCACGCATTACGGTGGCGTGGCCGTACTGAAAGGTGCGGGTACGTTGATCGCCGATGATCAAGGCCAGGTGGCGATCGCCGACGTCGGCAACGCCGGCATGGCCTCTGGTGGAATGGGCGATGTGCTGTCCGGTATCATCGGCGGTTTGCTGGGGCAAAAGCTCTCACTGTATGATGCAGCCTGCGCCGGTTGCGTGGCGCATGGCGCAGCCGCCGATCGCGTGGCGGCAAGACAAGGAATAAGGGGGCTGCTGGCGAGCGATTTATTGCCGGAAATCCCTTATTACGTTAATCCTGAGTTGGCATAAATAGAAACTATCGAATGAAAGAACTCGTTTTACCTCTGCCGGATGAGGCAGCGACTGTCGCATTGGGTACTGCCTTGGCCAAGGCGTGCGTTCGCGCCAGCGTAATTTACCTTTACGGTGACCTGGGCGCCGGTAAAACCACCTTCAGCCGTGGTTTTTTGCAGGCATTGGGCCACCAGGGCAACGTTAAAAGCCCAACTTATACGCTGGTGGAGCCTTATGCGCTGCAGCCGCTGGCGGTATACCATTTTGATCTGTATCGCTTGGCCGATCCGGAAGAACTCGAATTTATGGGCATTCGCGATTATTTTGCGCAGGATGCCATTTGCCTGGTGGAATGGCCACAGCAGGGGACCGGCGTCTTGCCGGAACCTGATTTGGAGCTGCATCTCAGCTACCAGGATCAGGGGCGCGAAGCAATAATTCAGGCGGTTTCTGCCTACGGCAGCCAGCTTTTAGACCGTATTCACGGGCCACAGGAATGACGCCGCAATGACGTATGCGTTGAGAAAATTACTCGTAATCGCCCTGATCGCCGTATTGGGGCCTTTGGGTGCAGCCAGTGCGTTGGCCGCATCGTCGTTGTCTGATATTAAAGTCACCAATGCCCAGCGCGAAGCCACGGTATCGGTGAGCTTTACCGGTCCGCCGGACTATGCCTTCTTCCCGTTGCACGGCCCGGACCGCGTGGTATTGGATGTAAACCAGAAAGGCAAGGTGGGCGGTTTACCGTTGAATTTCAGCGGCCAGAACCTGGTGAAAAGCATTCGCTCCAGCGCGCCGAAAGACGCCCAGAGCGTAAGGCTGGTGTTTGATCTGACCCAGCGCGCGAAGACCCGGGTAGCCACACGCCAGAACGGCAGTGTCTATACCGTGGTGTTCACCATCGCCGCCGAGGGCAGCGCAAACACTACAGTACGAAAAGCCCCGACGCCGGCACCGGTGGTCGTGAACCCACCGACGCGTAAAGCCCCGGTGGTGGTGAGTGAGCCTGAACCAGAGCCTGCTCCGGTGCGTAGAGCGCCAAGTGGTTCCAATCCTTTCACCAATAAGCCTACCGTGGTTGCGGGTACCGCATCTGAGGTCACGCCGCGCAGCAGCCGCGTATCCGCCGGTTCCGGCGATCGGGTGGTGGTGGCTATCGATGCCGGTCACGGCGGCCAGGACCCAGGCGCCATTGGCCCGAACGGCCTGAAAGAGAAAAATGTAACTATCGCCATCGCTCGCCGCCTGCAGGCATTGTTGGATGCCGATCCCCAGTTTAAACCAGTGTTGACGCGCAACGGCGACTACTTCATCTCGGTGATGGGCCGCTCTGACGTGGCACGTAAGCAAGGCGCTAACGTGTTGGTCTCCATTCACGCTGACGCCGCGCCAAACCGCAGCGCCAACGGGGCTTCGGTTTGGGTTCTGTCCAACCGCCGCGCCAACAGTGAGATGGCCGGCTGGCTGGAGCAACATGAGAAGCAGTCCGAGTTGCTGGGCGGTGCGGGTGATTTGCTGGCCAACAGCCAGGCGGATCCTTACCTGAGCCAGGCGGTGCTGGATCTGCAGTTTGGTCACTCACAACGCGTGGGCTACGATGTCGCAGTAAAAGTGTTGCAGCAGTTGCAGAGCGTCGGCTCATTGCATAAACGTCGTCCTGAACACGCCAGTCTTGGCGTGCTGCGTTCGCCGGATATCCCATCCTTGTTGGTGGAAACAGGATTTATCAGTAATAGCACGGAGGAGCGGCTGCTCGGCAGTAGCGCATATCAGGAGAAAATTGCCCGGGCGATCCACAACGGCCTGCGCAGTTATTTCCTGGCGCACCCGCTACAAGCCGACCCAAAGGTGGAAAACCGACCGCTGGACGTCGCAGCGGCGGTTAACTCCTCAACACAAGACGTCAGTCAGCCCGCGCCGGTCGTCAGTTCGGCCGGCAGCAGCCGCATTAGCGGTAAAACGCAGATCCACGTGGTGAAGCGAGCCGAAACGCTTTCCGGTATTGCCGACAGCTATGGCACCACCATGGCGGCGTTGCGTGACCTGAACAAGCTGAAAAAAGACGGCGTGTGGGTCGGCCAGCGCCTTAAAGTGCCGGCGGGTAAAACCGCCGCGACGGTCAGTACAGTCGCCAAGGCAAAACCCAGCGTGAAGAAGCCGTCCAGGCACAAAGTGACCCGCGGTGATACCTTATCCTCCATCGCTACCCGTTACGGTGTCAGCGTCAGCGACCTGAAACGCGTGAATAAACTGAAGTCGGACGTCGCGCCGCTGGATCGGACGCTGACCATTCCGCAGGCCTAGTGCCCACATTAGAGGAGTCAGCATGCCCATCCAGGTGTTACCGCCCCAGCTTGCCAACCAGATTGCCGCCGGTGAAGTGGTCGAACGGCCCGCGTCAGTGGTAAAGGAACTGGTGGAAAACAGTCTGGATGCCGGTGCGACACGCATTGATATTGATATCGAACGCGGCGGTGCCAAGCTGATTCGCATCCGCGATAACGGCTGCGGCATCGGTAAAGACGATCTGGCATTGGCATTGGCGCGTCATGCCACCAGTAAAATCAGCACGCTCGACGATTTGGAAGCCATCGTCAGTCTCGGTTTTCGCGGTGAGGCGTTGGCCAGCATCAGCTCGGTTTCCCGTTTGACGCTCACTTCGCGCACGGCGGAACAAAATGAAGCCTGGCAGGCTTACGCCGAAGGCCGCGACCAGGCGGTGACGGTCAAACCAGCGGCGCATCCGATAGGCAGCACGCTGGAAGTGCTGGATTTGTTCTACAACACCCCGGCGCGGCGCAAATTCATGCGCACCGAGAAAACCGAATTCGGCCATATCGATGAAGTAGTGCGGCGCATTGCGCTGGCGCGTTTCGATGTGGCGATCAACCTCAGCCACAACGGCAAACTGATCCGCCAATATCGCGCAGCGAAAGACGAAAGCCACTATGAGCGCCGCCTGGGCAGCATTTGTGGCCCGGCTTTTTTGCAGCATGCGTTGAACATTTCCTGGCAGCATGGCGATCTGACCATTCGCGGCTGGGTGGCTGATCCTGCCGGGGCGCGTCAATTGGGCGAGATGCAGTATTGTTACGTCAATAGCCGCATGATGCGCGATCGTCTGATCAATCATGCCATCCGCCAGGCCTATCAGGATCAGTTGAAAGACGATCAGCAGCCCGCGTACGTACTTTATCTCGAGGTCGATCCGCACCAGGTAGACGTGAATGTGCATCCGGCCAAGCACGAAGTACGTTTTCATCAGGCGCGGTTGGTACATGACTTTATTTATCAGGCGGTAACTACCGTGCTGCAGCAGGTCGGCAACGCGCCGCTGCCGCTGGACGATGAGCCGGAACAACCGTCGGTGCCAACCTGGCAGCCGGAAAACCGCGTCGCTGCCGGCGGCAACCATTTCTCGCAGCCGGCGCCGCGTCGTGAACCTCAGCCGAGTGAACCGGGCGTCGCCCGCGAGCGTGCACCTCAACCGGCCTATCAGGCAGGCAACGGCTACCAAAAGCGCGAAGGCGAGCTTTACGGCAAACTGATGCAGGCTGCTCCGGTGGTGGAGCCAGCGCCAGAAACGCCGAAACAACCGCTGTTCCCACCGGTAAAGGCTGAGCGAGAAGTGCCGCTGGACGGCAGCCAGCACAGTTTTGGTCGGGTGCTGATGATCCATCCGCCGTGCTTCGCCCTGATTGAGCGTCGCCAGCAATTGATGTTGCTCAATCTGCCGGTGGCCGAGCGCTGGTTGCGCCAGGCGCAGCTTAATCCGGCTGAAGAAGGCCTGCGGCCGCAGCCGCTGCTGATCCCCATCAAACTGACGCTGAATAAGCAAGAAGCGGCCGCCTGTGTGCGCCATCAGCCGTTACTGGTCAAAATGGGATTGGATTTGCAGACGGATCATGGGCGTGTGACGTTGCGCGCAGTACCTTTACCATTACGCCAACAAAATTTACAAAAACTGATACCCGAACTGTTAGGCTATCTGGCCGAGCATCAGGAGATGTCGCCCCCGGTGTTAGCCACCTGGTTCGCCCGCCACTTGGGCAGCGAACATGAGCAGTGGAACACCTCGCAAGCGATACAATTGCTGACCGACGTTGAACGACTTTGCCCGCAGCTGGTCAAATCACCACCGAGCGGACTTTTACAACCTGTTGATTTACAGGCTGCACTGGCAGCCCTTACGCATGATTGAAACTGAAATGACACCACGTCCCCCGGCTATTTTTATGATGGGGCCGACCGCCTCGGGCAAGACCGCGTTGGCGATCGCGCTGCGTGAACGCCTGCCTGTGGAACTGATCAGCGTGGATTCCGCGCTGATTTATCGCGGCATGGATATCGGCACGGCTAAACCGAGCGCTGAGGAATTGGCGCAGGCACCGCACCGGCTGATTGATATTCGCGATCCTGCCGAAGTTTACTCAGCAGCGGATTTTCGCGCCGATGCACTGAAAGAGATGGCCGCCATTACCGCTGCCGGGCGTATCCCGCTGCTGGTGGGGGGCACCATGCTTTACTTCAAAGCGCTGCTGGAAGGTTTATCGCCGTTGCCGCCTGCCGATCCGGCGGTGCGTGAGCGTATCGAACAGCAGGCTGCGGAGCAGGGTTGGGACGTTTTACACCGTCAGTTGCAAGAGATTGACCCGGTTGCGGCATTGAGAATTCATCCTAATGATCCGCAGAGACTGTCCAGAGCACTGGAAGTTTTTTTTATTTCGGGTAAAACTTTAACGGAACTGACTAAAATTTCGGGTGAATCGTTGCCGTATCATGTTCACCAATTTGCGATAGCGCCGACCAGCCGTGAGTTGATCCATCAACGCATAGCGCTGCGGTACCATCAAATGTTGGCGGCAGGTTTTGAGACGGAAGTGCGTGCACTTTTTGCACGGGGTGATTTGCATACGGATTTGCCTTCCATTCGCTGTGTCGGTTATCGCCAGATGTGGTCATATTTATCTGGCGAAATTAGTTACGATGAGATGGTTTATCGTGGTATTTGCGCAACACGTCAGTTGGCCAAGCGCCAAATGACCTGGTTACGAGGCTGGAACTCGGTACATTGGCTGGACAGCGAGAAGCCGGGAGAGGCTTTGGACTCGGTAATACAGGTTGTTAGTGCATAGGTCGAGTGATTGTGTACAATTGATGAGTATTCAGCGCGCAAATTTTTTAGGTCGTTTATTTTAGAGCCGACAGGTTCTTAGTTAAAAACAACAAGCAAATAAGGAAAAGATAGAATGGCTAAGGGGCAATCTTTGCAAGATCCGTTCCTGAACGCATTGCGTCGTGAACGTGTTCCGGTTTCTATTTATTTGGTGAATGGTATTAAGCTGCAAGGCCAGATTGAGTCTTTTGACCAGTTTGTCATCCTGTTGAAAAACACGGTGAGCCAGATGGTTTATAAGCACGCTATCTCTACCGTTGTCCCGTCACGCCCGGTTTCGCACCATAGCAATACCCCGAGCGGCGGCACCAGTAACTATCACCATGGTAACAATCCGTCTGCGCCGCAACAGCCGCAGCAGGAAAGCGATGACGCTGAATAAAGCGCGTTGCGAGTCAACCATGAAGGGGAGCATAAGCAGCCGTGGGCTGTTTATGTCCCCCAAACTCACGGGTTCCCGTTTGAGAGGTTGCACGCTTGTTTGACCGTTATGAAGCCGGTGAGCAGGCCGTCCTGGTTCATATCTATTTCTCGCAAGACAAAGACACAGAAGATCTCAGTGAGTTCGAATCCCTGGTGTCCTCTGCGGGTGTCGAAGCTTTGCAAGTGGTGACTGGTAGCCGCAAAGCCCCGCATCCCAAATACTTTGTCGGTGAAGGAAAGGCCGAAGAAATTGCAGACGCGGTAAAAGCCAGTGGCGCATCTGTTGTCCTGTTTGATCACTCCCTTTCTGCAGCGCAGGAGAGAAATCTTGAACGCCTGTGCGAATGCCGAGTGATCGATCGCACCGGGTTGATTCTAGACATCTTTGCCCAGCGCGCCCGTACCCATGAAGGTAAGCTGCAGGTAGAGTTGGCGCAGTTGCGTCATATTGCCACGCGTTTGGTGCGTGGCTGGACCCACCTTGAGCGACAAAAAGGGGGGATAGGCCTGCGCGGGCCAGGGGAAACCCAATTAGAGACCGACCGTCGTCTGTTGCGCGATCGCATTAGCTTGATTCTACGCCGCCTGGAGCGGGTAGCTAAGCAGCGTGAACAGGGCCGACGTGCGCGTACCCGTGCTGAAGTGCCGACCGTATCGCTGGTAGGGTATACCAACGCCGGAAAATCCACCCTGTTTAACCGAATTACGTCCGCCGATGTCTATGCGGCAGACCAGCTATTTGCCACTTTGGATCCTACCCTGCGGCGCATTGACGTGGCCGATGTGGGCGATACCGTGTTGGCGGATACCGTAGGCTTTATCCGGCACCTGCCGCACGATCTGGTGGCCGCCTTCAAGGCGACGCTGCAAGAAACGCGTCAGGCGTCTTTGCTGTTGCATGTAATCGATGCCGCGGATACTCGCGTCGATGAAAACATTGAAGCGGTCAATACCGTGCTGGCAGAGATTGAATCGGATGAGATCCCTACACTTTTAGTGATGAACAAAATAGATATGCTGGATGATTTTGTCCCGCGTATCGACCGCAACGATGAAAACTTACCGATCCGGGTGTGGCTGTCCGCCGCCAGCGGTGAAGGTATCCCGTTGCTGTATCAGGCGTTGACGGAGCGCTTATCGGGGGAAATCGCGCATTATGAGCTGCGCTTACCGCCAGAGGCAGGCCGTCTTCGTAGCCGTTTTTACCAGCTTCAGGCAATTGAAAAAGAGTGGAACGAAGAAGACGGCAGCATTGGCGTGGTGGTACGTATGCCTATCGTCGAATGGCGTCGCCTCTGCAAACAGGAACAGGAACTGATTAACTTTATAGTATGATCATATCCTGTTACATTTGAGCTTCGCGTAAGCCTGAAGTACCCAATCACAGAATATGGAGCTAAAACATGGCGTGGAATCAGCCCGGTAATAACGGACAGGACCGCGACCCGTGGGGGAGCAGCAATAATAATGGCGGCAACTCTGGCGGTAATAACAAAGGCGGTCGTGATCAAGGGCCACCTGATTTGGACGATATCTTCCGCAAACTGAGCAAGAAATTGAGCGGTTTGGGCGGGGGCAAAGGCTCCAACAGCAATAACAGCGGCGGCACCGGCACTTCTGGTCCGGGCCTCAGTGGTCGCATCATTGGCATTGCCGCGGTAGCGGTAGTGGTGATTTGGGCTGCCAGCGGCTTCTACACCATCAAGGAAGCCGAACGTGGTGTTGTGACCCGTTTTGGCAAGTTCAGCCACCTGGTACAGCCAGGTCTGAACTGGAAGCCGACCTTTATCGATGAAGTGCGTCCGGTTAACGTGGAGTCGGTTCGTGAATTGGCGGCGTCTGGCGTGATGCTGACCTCCGACGAGAACGTAGTGCGCGTAGAAATGAACGTGCAGTACCGCGTGACCAACCCGGAAGCCTATCTGTTCAGCGTGACCAATGCCGACGACAGCCTGAGCCAGGCTACCGACAGCGCCCTGCGTGGCGTTATCGGCAAGTACACCATGGACAAGATCCTGACCGAAGGTCGTACTATCGTGCGTAGCGATACCCAACGCGTACTGGAAGAAACTATTCGTCCGTACAACATGGGCATCACGCTGCTGGACGTCAACTTCCAGGCCGCTCGTCCGCCGGAAGAGGTGAAGGCCGCATTTGACGATGCGATTGCCGCACGTGAGAACGAGCAGCAGTACATCCGTGAAGCGGAAGCTTACGCCAACGAAGTTCAGCCACGTGCTAACGGCCAGGCGCAGCGTCTGTTGGAAGATGCCAAAGCGTATAAAGACCGTACCGTCCTGGAAGCTCAGGGTGAGGTTGCTCGCTTTGCCAAGCTGTTGCCGGAATACAAATCGGCACCGCAAATTACCCGTGAGCGTCTGTATATCGAAACCATGGAAAAAGTCCTGAGCCACACCCGCAAGGTGTTGGTGAATGACAAAGGCAACAATCTGATGGTGTTGCCGCTGGATCAAATGCTGCGTGGCCAAACCGGCGCGGCGGCGGACGGCAATAAAGACACCAGCCTGATTCGTCTCAACCCCGCTCCGTCTGCCAACAGCGGCGCCAGCTCCAGCAGCCAGCGCACCAGCAGCGGCTCGGTCATGGACCAGCGCCGGGCAAATGCGCAGCGTGACGACACCACTCGCGTAGGGAGAGAGTAATCAATGCGTAAGTCTTTTGTAGTAATCGTCCTCGCGGTGCTGGTGGCGTTATACGCTTCTTTGTTCGTGGTTCAGGAAGGTCAGCGTGGCATCGTGCTGCGCTTTGGCAAGGTTCTGCGTGACAGCGACAACAAGCCGCTGGTGTATGCGCCAGGCCTGCACTTCAAGATCCCGTTTATTGAATCAGTGAAGACGCTGGATGCGCGTATCCAGACCATGGATAACCAGGCTGACCGCTTTGTGACCAGCGAGAAGAAAGACCTGATTGTCGATTCTTACCTGAAATGGCGTATCAGCGATTTCAGCCGTTACTATCTGGCAACCGGCGGCGGTGATGTTTCACAGGCCGAAGTGCTGCTGAAACGTAAGTTCAGTGACCGTCTGCGTTCCGAGATTGGCCGTCTGGATGTGAAAGACATCGTCACCGACTCGCGTGGTAAGCTGATGTCCGACGTGCGTGATGCATTGAACACCGGTACCGTGGGTGACGATCAAGAAGTCACCACCACCGAAGCCGATGACGCTATCGCCTCTGCAGCGGCGCGTGTTGAGAAGGAAACCACCGGCAACCTGCCGAAGGTTAACCCGAACAGCATGGCGGCGTTGGGTATCGAAGTGATCGACGTGCGTATCAAGCAGATCAACCTGCCGGCGGAAGTGTCTGATGCGATCTACCAGCGTATGCGCGCCGAGCGTGAAGCGGTAGCCCGTCGTCACCGTTCACAGGGTCAGGAAGAAGCCGAGAAGCTGCGTGCGACCGCAGACTACGAAGTGACTCGTACCCTGGCGGAAGCTGAGCGTACTGCACGTATCACTCGCGGTGATGGCGATGCCGAAGCGGCCAAACTGTTTGCCAACGCATTCAGCCAGGATCCGGACTTCTACGCCTTTATCCGTAGCCTGCGTGCTTACGAAACCAGCTTCAGCAGCAATAACCAGGACGTGATGGTTCTGAGCCCAGACAGCGATTTCTTCCGCTACATGAAGTCGCCTGACTCCACGCGCAAATAATCACGACAGGTAATTGATCGAGGGCCCGTTTAAACGCGGGCCCTTTCTTTTTGGGAGTTTCTGATGAATTCAACGATCTGGCTGGCGTTAGGGCTGGTTTTGGTGCTGGAAGGCCTGGGGCCGATGCTGTTTCCACAGGCCTGGCGTAAAATGATACTGGCGATGACCCAGTTGCCTGACTCTACCTTACGGCGGTTTGGCGGCGGAATAGTGGTTGCGGGCTGTGTGATCTACTACATGTTGCGTAGTCGCACGGGGGTTTAAAGGTTAGCCTAAAAAATACGCAACTCAACGCTAAAAGTGCTGAAACTCACGAATTACGGTGGTAGAATCCATTTTTAAGCAACCGGTGATTTTTAAAATGGGTAAGAACGTCGTCGTACTGGGCACTCAATGGGGTGACGAAGGTAAGGGCAAGGTCGTAGACCTGCTGACCGAACGGGCTCAATATGTAGTGCGCTATCAAGGTGGTCACAACGCTGGCCATACTCTGGTAATTAACGGTGAAAAAACCGTCCTTCATTTAATTCCTTCAGGCATTCTGCGTGAAAACGTGACCAGCATCATCGGCAACGGTGTAGTTCTGGCGCCAGACGCGTTGATGAAAGAAATGGGTGAACTCGAAGCGCGCGGCATCCCGGTACGCGAACGTCTGTTACTGTCCGAAGCCTGTCCGCTGATCCTGCCTTACCATGTTGCGTTGGATAACGCGCGTGAGAAAGCACGTGGCGCGAAAGCTATCGGTACCACCGGTCGCGGTATCGGCCCGGCTTACGAAGATAAAGTAGCTCGTCGCGGTCTGCGCGTCAGCGACCTGTTCAACAAAGAAACCTTCGCCGTTAAGCTGAAGGAAATTGTTGATTATCATAACTTCCAGTTGGTTAACTACTACAAAGTCGAAGCTGTTGATTACCAGGCGACTCTGGATTACGTGCTGTCTATCGCCGACATCCTGACTGCAATGGTTGTTGACGTTTCTGAACTGTTGGACGGCGCGCGCAAGCGTGGCGACCTGATCATGTTCGAAGGCGCGCAGGGCACCCTGCTGGATATCGACCACGGTACCTATCCGTACGTAACCTCTTCCAATACCACTGCTGGCGGCGTTGCTACCGGTTCAGGTATTGGTCCGCGTTACGTGGATTACGTGCTGGGCATCGTGAAAGCCTACTCCACCCGCGTGGGTGCAGGTCCGTTCCCAACCGAACTGTTCGACGAAACTGGCGAATACCTGTGCAAACAGGGTAACGAATTCGGCGCCACTACTGGCCGTCGTCGTCGTACCGGCTGGTTGGATGCCGTAGCGGTTCGCCGCGCAGTGCAGATCAACTCCCTGTCTGGCTTCTGCCTGACCAAGTTGGACGTGCTGGATGGCCTGAAAGAAGTGAAAATCTGCGTGGGCTATCGCATGCCAGATGGCCGCGAAATGACCACCACGCCGCTGGCGGCTGAAGGTTGGGAAGGTATCGAACCAATCTACGAAAGCATGCCTGGCTGGAGCGACACCACTTTTGGCGTGAAAGAACACAGCAAATTGCCACAGGCAGCGCTGGACTACATCAAGCGCATTGAAGAACTGACTGGCGTACCGGTAGACATTATCTCTACTGGCCCGGACCGTAGCGAAACCATGATCCTGCGCGACCCGTTCGACGCATAATCTGACTTTGCTGCAATAAAACAAACCGGGCGTGTCCCGGTTTGTTTTTATCCTGATTTTCCCCGATTGCGGTTTCACGTCCAAAAATCCTTTCTTTAACCTGTCCCAGAGCTCGACATGCGCTAAATAATTAGCGGCGAACTCTCTGGCTGGTTTATTATCCAATAAGTAATCTTTTGAATAGTGCCGAAAATCGGCGTATCAGACGGGTAAAATGATACCCAGAGGTAGATGTGCAGTTAACAAGTTTTACTGATTATGGCCTGCGGGCGTTGATCTACATGGCCTCGCTGCCACCGGACAAAATGACCAGCATCTCGGAAGTCACCGAGGTCTACGGCGTGTCCCGAAACCATATGGTAAAGATCATCAATCAGTTAAGCCGGGTTGGGTTTGTCACCGCAGTGCGCGGTAAGAACGGCGGCATCCGTTTAGGCAAACCGGCCGAAACCATTCGCCTCGGCGACGTGGTCAGGGCGCTGGAGCCGCTCTCACTGGTTAATTGCAGCAGTACGTTTTGCCACATAACCCCTGCCTGCCGCCTGAAGCAGGTGCTCCAACAGGGCGTACAGAATTTCCTTGAAGAGCTGGATAACCACACGCTGGCCGATATGGTCGAAGACAATCCATCGCTCTACAAGCTATTGCTTGTCGAATAAAGCGTCGCTGAGAAGACAAGGCTCAGCGGCACCCTGCTGATGACAACGGAGGAACCGCAATGTCACAAGATCCATTCCTGGAACGAGAAGCAGAAAAATATGAATCCCCCATTCCGAGCCGTGAATTTATTTTGGCCCATTTGGCGAAAAGAGAAACGCCGGCCAGCCGCGAAGAGCTGGCCAAAGAGCTGAATTTAACCGGCGAAGAACCCCTGGAAGCGTTGCGCCGTCGCCTGCGGGCGATGGAACGTGATGGCCAATTAATCTTTACCCGCCGCCAGTGCTACGCGCTGCCGGAACGTCTGGACCTGCTGCGCGGCACCGTGATCGGCCACCGCGATGGCTTCGGCTTCCTGCGTATCGAAGGCAGCAAAGACGACCTGTATCTGTCAGCTGAACAGATGAAGATGGCGATCCACGGCGACGTGGTGTTGGCACAGGCCATGGCTGCCGATCGCAAGGGCCGCCGCGAAGCGCGTATCGTCCGTGTGCTGGTGCCGAAAACCAGTCAAATCGTCGGCCGCTTCTTCATGGACGCCGGTACCGGCTTCGTGGTGCCGGATGACAGCCGCCTGAGCTTCGATATCCTGATCCCGGCCGACGCCGTCAGCGGTGCGCGCATGGGCTTTATGGTGGTGGTTGAACTGACCCAGCGCCCAACCCGCCGTACCAAAGCGGTTGGCAAGATTGTCGAGATCCTCGGCGATAAAATGGGGACCAGCATGGCGGTAGATATCGCGCTGCGCACTCATGAAATCCCACATGTTTGGCCGCCGCAGGTGGAAAAACAGGTTGCCGACCTCAGTGAGCAGGTACCGGAATCCGCCAAAAAAGGCCGCGTTGATCTGCGTAAACTGCCTTTGGTAACGATTGATGGCGAAGATGCCCGCGATTTCGATGACGCAGTCTACTGCGAGAAAAAACGCGGCGGCGGTTGGCGCCTGTGGGTTGCCATTGCCGACGTCAGCTATTACGTGCGTCCGCGCACGGCACTGGATGACGAAGCCCGTAACCGTGGGACTTCAGTGTACTTCCCATCGCAGGTTATTCCGATGCTGCCGGAAGTGCTGTCTAACGGCCTGTGTTCGCTTAACCCGCAGGTAGACCGTCTGTGCATGGTGTGTGAGATGACCATCTCTGCACAAGGGCGCCTGTCGACGGCCAAATTCTATGAAGCGGTCATGAGCTCTCACGCCCGCTTAACGTATAACAAGGTCTGGCATATTCTGCAGGGCGATCAGGAGTTGCGTGAGCATTACCACCCGCTGGTCAAACACCTGGAAGAATTGCATGCGATGTACAAGGTGCTGGATCAGGCGCGTGCTGAACGTGGCGGTATCGCTTTCGAAACCGAAGAAGCCAAGTTTATCTTTAACGCCGAACGTCGTATTGAGCGCGTCGAACCTACGGTGCGTAACGACGCTCACAAACTGATCGAAGAGTGCATGATTATGGCGAACGTCGCCGCTGCACGCTTTGTCGAGAAAAATAACGAACCGGCGCTGTTCCGCGTGCACGATCGCCCAAGTGACGATCACATCAGTGCGCTGCGCAGCGTGCTGGGCGAGTTGGGCCTTACGCTGGGCGGTGGCAACAAGCCGCAGCCGAAGGACTACGCCACACTGATGGATGAAGTGTCCGAACGTCCTGACCATGAAATGCTGCAAACCATGCTGCTGCGTTCGATGAAGCAGGCGGTTTACGATCCGGAAAACCGCGGCCACTTTGGTCTGGCGCTGGCTTCTTATGGCCACTTCACCTCACCGATCCGCCGTTATCCGGATCTGGCGATGCACCGTGCGATCAAGTACCAACTGGCCAAAGAGCACGGCGAACCGAAAGAGCGCTGGACGCCGACTGGTGGTTGGCACAGCGAATTCGAAGAAATGCTGCAGTTGGGCGAGCACTGTTCAATGGCTGAACGCCGCGCCGATGAAGCGACGCGCAACGTTGCCGACTGGCTGAAATGCGACTTTATGCAGGATCACGTCGGTGAAGTGTTCAGCGGCATTATTGCCAGCGTGACCGGCTTCGGTTTCTTCGTGCGTCTCAACGATCTGTTTATCGACGGCCTGGTGCACGTATCGTCGCTGGATAATGATTATTATCGCTACGATAATATCGGCCAGCGTCTGATTGGCGAATCCTCAGGCGTGGTTTATCGCCTGGGCGACACGGTAGAGATCCGTGTGGAAGCGGTGCATATGGATGAGCGTAAAATTGACTTCGCTCTGGTCTCCAGCACCCGCAAACCACGCGGTGAAGGCAAAACTGAACGCGATCGCGCCAAGAAAGGCGGTCAGCGCACCTTGCGTGATGGCGCAGGCGCAGGCCGCACCACGTCACCGCGCAAACGCCGGGGCGGCAAACCGCCAGCCAATTTTGAGCCTGACAGCGCCTTCCGCAAGGATGAAGCCAAGCCCGCTGACAAGGTGAAGAAAGACAAAAAGGCAAAAGCCAAGAAAGTGTCCGACAAAACCCGGAAAATAGCGGCGGCGACCAAGGCCAAACGCGCCGGCAAGAAGAAAGGTGCTGAGCAGGCTTAACCTGCCACACGTCATTATCACCGGCAGGCGTTTGCCTGCCGCACAGTAAAAAGAGCATCATGAGCGAAATTATTTACGGTATTCATGCCGTCAAAGCCCTGTTAGACAACGATCCGCAACGCTTCCTGGAAGTGTTTATCCTCAAAGGCCGCGACGATCGTCGGCTACAGCCGTTGATTGCCGAGCTGGAAGCGACCGGCATTGTTATCCAGGTGGCGAACCGCCAGTGGCTGGATGAGAAGGTCGAGGGTGCGGTGCATCAGGGGATCATTGCCCGGGTGCGCGAAGGACGCCAGTATCAGGAAAATGACCTGCCGGCGCTGCTGGAAAGCGTGGATACCCCGTTCCTGCTGGTGCTGGACGGCGTGACCGACCCGCATAACCTCGGTGCCTGCTTGCGCAGCGCCGACGCGGCCGGTGTGCACGCGGTGATTGTCCCGCGCGATCGTTCTGCCCAGTTGAACGCAACGGCCAAGAAAGTGGCCTGTGGCGCGGCGGAGAATGTGCCGTTGATTCGCGTCACCAACCTGGCGCGCACCCTGCGATTGTTGCAGGAGATGAACGTCTGGATCGTGGGCACTGCGGGTGAAGCCGACCACACGCTGTTCCAGAGCAAAATGACCGGCCCGATGGCGCTGGTGATGGGGGCGGAAGGCGAAGGTATGCGTCGTCTGACTCGCGAGCACTGCGACGAGCTGATCAGCATTCCGATGGCCGGTACGGTTTCTTCACTGAACGTTTCGGTGGCGACCGGTATCTGCCTGTTTGAAGCGGTGCGTCAACGCAGTTGATTTATCCGTAAGGGCGCAGCTTTTGCGCCCTTAATTCCTTTCTCAATGCCTACCCTGTGATCTCGCCTGCGGCAGAATTCCCCCTGACGACCATAATTACTCCTGACGCTTTTATCAGGGAGCAAGCCAATGGTCTGGAATACACACACCGTTTTTAATCAGCCGAAGCCGCTGGGCAACAGTAATCTGTTCCTGTCCGATACGCCATTGCATGAAGCCATTCAGCGTGAGCAGGCCGGTTGGGATGCGGACGTGCTGGCCTCGCTGGGCCAACAGTTGGGCACTCAGGAGTCGCTGGAGTTGGGGCGGCTGGCCAATGCCAACCCACCGGAACTGCTGCGCTATGACGCCACCGGCCAGCGATTGGACGACGTCCGTTTTCATCCCGCCTGGCACATCCTGATGCAAGGGCTGATAGCCAACCGGGTGCATAACCTGCCGTGGCAGGAGGACGCCCGAATCGGCTCTTTTGTGGCGCGGGCGGCGCGGTTTGTATTACATGCGCAGGTCGAGGCCGGCACTTTGTGTCCGGTGACCATGACCTTTGGCGCAATTCCTTTGCTGCAGCGCTCGTTGCCTGCGGAGTTCCAATCCTGGCTAACGCCGCTACTGTCCGATCGTTACGACGCGCATTCATTGCCCGGCGGGCAAAAGCGCGGTTTGCTGATCGGCATGGGAATGACCGAAAAGCAGGGCGGTTCCGATGTGCTGAGTAATACCACCACCGCGAGCCCGCTGGGTGCACGCGGCCCAGGAGAAGCCTACCGTTTGGTCGGCCACAAGTGGTTTTTCTCGGTACCGCAGAGCGATGCGCACCTGGTGCTGGCGCAGACCGAAAATGGGCTGTCCTGTTTCTTCCTGCCGCGAATTTTGCCTGACGGCACACGCAATGCCATAAGGTTGGAACGGCTGAAGGATAAGTTGGGCAACAGGTCCAACGCCAGCAGCGAAGTAGAATTCCAGGATGCCAGCGCCTGGCTGGTGGGCGAGGAAGGGGATGGTGTACGACATATCCTGAAAATGGGGAGCCTGACGCGTTTTGACTGCGCACTGGGTAGCCACGGGCTGATGCGGCGCGGACTGTCGGTGGCGTTGTACCATGCTCTGCAGCGGCAGGCGTTTGGTAAGACGCTGATTGAACAACCGATGATGCGGCAGGTGCTGGCGCGAATGGCCCTGCGCCTGGAGGGGCAGACGGCGGCCCTGATGCGTCTGGCGCGTGCTTATGACAGCGCAGGTAGCACGCCCCTGGAGCAGGCGTTATGCCGTGTGATGACGCCTGCGGCGAAGTTTGAAGTCTGCCGGCAAGGCATTCCTTTTATTGGTGAAGCCATGGAGGCGCTGGGCGGTATTGGCTATTGCGAAGAGAGCGAACTGCCGAGGTTGTACCGTGAAATGCCGGTAAACAGCATCTGGGAAGGCTCCGGCAATATTATGTGTCTGGACGTCATGCGCGCCTGGGGCAAGCTGCCGGCGGTGCAGGAGGCGCTGGAGCAGGAGCTCGGTGAAGTGAGAGGGCAGAACCGCCATTATGATCACCAATGGCGACGGTTGCTTCAGCTGATGCGCAAACCTCAGGAAGAGCAAGGGCGTGCGGTGACCGGCGCCTTGTTTAATCTGTTCGCGGCGGCGCAGCTTCTGCGTTACAGTTCACCGCCGTTGGCGGAAGCCTGGTGTCAAATGATGCTTGATGCCCGTGGTGAGCGGACATTGCCGGAAAGGCTGTGCGAAACGCTGTTTACCCGCGCGATGGGCGGCTAGGGAAAACGGTGGCACCACAGCCGGAAAAGCTTTTTAATTCAGCTCTTGGCCCGTAAGGGATACTGACCTCTGACCAGGAAACATGACATGGATATTCTCAGCGCGTTGGCGGCATTCGCCTCTTATTTTTTCAGTGGCTTTGCCATGGTTCTGGTGTTTTTGTTCGTTTATACCCGCATTACGCCGCATGACGAATGGGCGTTGATCAAGGCTGACAATCAGGCCGCCGCTTTTGGATTCGTCGGTGCCTGCCTGGGGTATGTCATCCCGCTGGCGAGTGCAGCGATCAACTCCGTCAGCCTGTTGGACTATCTGTTGTGGGGCGTGGTGGCGCTGGTGGTACAGCTGCTGCTGTTTGCGGCGGTGAAAATCTATATGCCGCGAATTAGCGACAAAATTGAGTCCAATCACGTGGCGGCCGGGATTTTCCTCGGCGGCGTGTCGATCAGTGGCGGTGTGCTGAATGCGGCCTGCATGACCTACTAAAGGTAAAGTATTGCGGAGGCGCGCCAGCCTGGCTGATGCGCCTGTTCTTCCATTCGCAGGATGCGGTAATAGCTTGCCCCATGCTCATCCGCCTTTTGGGCGATCAATTGTTCTACGTCCTGAGGGGAGCCGGAGAGGTTGTTCAGGGTGATTTCCGCAATTTCGCTGAGTGGCGTAACGCGGTCTGCGGGGGCCAGTTCAGCGGACTGGGCGCTGGCGCTGAGTAACCCCATAGAAAGCAGGAGGGCGGTGAGTGCGGCGGAGCGTGTCATGGCGTTCCCCTTCGTCGGATCCTGGATTCACGGCCGCGGGCTGCGGCGCGCTGTTTGCCAGTGTGCTCTATCCAACTTCAGTCTGTGCAAAGCCAATGTAAATCTTATTAAAACTCCAGCAGTTACCGATACAGGATCGCCTGCGAATACCACTGGCCGGGAACCACGGTTTCGCTGTTCATGATGATCATGTAATAGCGCGCGCCGCTGGCATTGGCCTTCTGCTGAATTTCCGCTTCCACATCCATCGGGCTGCCGCGCACCAGGGCGCTGGTGGTGCCTATTTTTTCCAGGCTACCGGTTTGTGCCCGGGTTATCTCCTGCGCCTGTCCGGTCGGCGGTGGGGGCGCTTTGGGCGTCGTGGTCATCATGCCACAGGCGCTAAGCAGCGTGACCAGCGTCAAGGAGAGCAGCAGGCGGGACATTTTCATAGATACCTCAAGAAAGCGGATAGCGTGATTTGAGTGTAACCCATTATAAATTGGAACAGATTGAGCTAATGCTTTTTAGCGCAAGTTTGCCATTATGAAGGCAATGGCGATGCAGAGGGAAAATGAATGATTGAAATTTATGACGAGCGAGCAGGAGATATTGCGGTCATCCATGCCGTGCCGCAGGGGCAGTATCATCAGCCGTTGCCGACGGTATTTTTCTACCATGGTTATACCTCGTCGAAAGAAGTCTACGCCTACTTTGCCTACGCGTTAGCCAGGGTGGGATTTCGCGTGGTGCTGCCGGATGCCGATTTGCACGGCGAGCGTTTTGACGGCGATGAACAAAAGCGGTTGTCCCGCTTTTGGGAGATCCTGCGCAGCAATATCGATGAGTTACCGGCGTTGAAGGCGGACTTTGAACGGCGCGGGCTGATTGCCGAAGGGCGCATCGGCGTCGCGGGCGCGTCCATGGGGGGGATGACGACGTTGGGAGGCTTTGCTCGTTATCCGTGGGTGAAAGCTGCGGCGAGCCTGATGGGGGCCGGTTATTACAGTTCCCTGGCGCAGACGCTGTTCCCACCGCTGGATGAACAGGGAAACCCCTTGACGGCGAGCGGTTTTGATACGCGCATTGCCGCGCTTGCGGATTATGGCCTGGAACGCCAGTTGGAAAAAATTGCCGATCGTCCGCTGCTGTTATGGCACGGCGAAGCGGACGATGTGGTCCCGGCGGCTGAAAGTCGACGCCTGGCAACCGAGCTTCGCCAGAGTGGTTGGGACCGGCAACTGACATTTTTGACTGAACCGGACGTCAAGCACCGCATCACGCCGTTAGCGCTTGACGCAACGGCCGAGTTCTTCGTGAAAACCTTATAAAAAAAGCCCCCTGCGGGCAGGGGGCTGACGACATTTTCACATTTTAATTTGCCGCTTTTGGGCGCGGCTTGCTTCCCTGGCACTGCATGCAGGCTTAACGATACAGTTCCGCGCTGACGTGAATGGTGCTGTTGTTTTCCGGTTCGTGCAGCGCAATGATCCGGTAAGCGGTCGCGCCGCGCTGATCGGCTATTTTGCTCACTTGGCTGCTGGCGTCATCCGGCGACACCACATTCTGGTTCAACGTGACGAATCCCACGCTCTGGCGTTGGTCAGCCTGATGCGAAGTGATTTCGGTAGCGGCCATGACGTTGGCGGAAAACAGTAAAGCAATGGCGGTGGCGATGGTAATGCGTTTCATAAGTGCCTCTCTTAACTGTTTGCTTCAACGGCCTGACAGCAGGTGCCAGTGCAGCAAAAAGTTATTTGTCTGTATTGAATAACCTCAAATCTTTTTCGTCGCGCTGTCTGCGGCGGATAACAACAATTTTAGACCTTCCGGCAGGATTAAAAAGGGGGGCTTTTTGATGTCATCATTCAAAAAAAATGAATGAATTTTGCGCATCAGTGATGATTTCATTGAAAGATTTTTTGAACTGATGGATCTGTGTACATAGGTTGTACAGATAGCAAATCGTGCTATTTACGCATCGGGCCCGCATTACCGATAATAAATACCCTTCCGTCCTTGAGTTTCCCAGCCTGCGCAAGTATGATTACGCGTCATTTTTTCAGCCGCACACACATACACGTTCCTTGCTTCCATGGGCCGCGGTTGACCCTGACAGGAGGCTGAATAATCCGTAAGGAGCAATTCGATGCGTCATTACGAAATCGTTTTTATGGTCCATCCTGACCAAAGCGAACAGGTTCCGGGCATGATCGAGCGTTACAGTGCTACCATCACTAACGCTGCTGGTCAGATTCACCGTCTGGAAGACTGGGGCCGCCGTCAACTGGCTTACCCGATCAACAAACTGCACAAAGCTCACTACGTTCTGCTGAACGTTGAAGCTCCGCAGGAAGCGATCGATGAGCTGGAAACTAACTTCCGCTTCAACGACGCCGTTATCCGTAGCATGGTTATGCGCGTTAAGCACGCGGTAACTGAAGCATCTCCGATGGTTAAAGCGAAAGACGAACGTCGTGGCGATCGCCGCGAAGACTTCGCTAACGAAACCGCAGATGATGCAGATGCTGGGGATTCTGAAGAGTAATTGCCGCCGTGACATCTAATCGTCTGGTTTTGTCGGGCACTGTGTGCAAGGCGCCGGTTCGAAAAGTGAGTCCTTCCGGGATCCCCCACTGCCAATTTGTGCTAGAGCACCGTTCGCAGCAAATGGAAGCCGGATTTAGCAGGCAAGCATGGTGCCGAATGCCCGTGGTTGTCAGCGGACAACAGTCACAAGCACTAACTCAAAGATTAACGGTCGGCAGTCAGATAACCGTGCAAGGCTTCGTAAGCTGCCATCAAGGGCGCAACGGGCTGAACAAACTGGTTCTGCATGCCGAGCAGATTGAATTGATAGATTCTGGAGACTAGCCTAATGGCACGTTATTTCCGTCGTCGCAAGTTCTGCCGTTTCACCGCGGAAGGCGTTCAAGAGATTGACTATAAAGACATCGCTACGCTGAAAAACTACATCACTGAAAGTGGTAAAATTGTCCCGAGCCGTATTACCGGTACTCGTGCAAAATATCAGCGCCAGCTGGCCCGTGCTATCAAGCGCGCGCGCTACCTGTCTTTGTTGCCGTACACTGATCGTCATCAGTAATCGGCCACTGTCCATTAACGACTTTGAGAGGATAAGGTAATGCAAGTTATTCTGCTTGATAAAGTAGCAAACCTGGGCAGCCTGGGTGATCAAGTTAACGTTAAAGCGGGCTACGCCCGTAACTTCCTGGTACCACAGGGCAAAGCTGTTCCTGCTACCAAGAAAAACGTAGAGTTCTTCGAAGCACGCCGTGCTGAACTGGAAGCCAAACT
The DNA here is from genome assembly GCF_058799445.1 of Serratia sp. GW822-FHT06E05. Taxonomy (NCBI): domain Bacteria; kingdom Pseudomonadati; phylum Pseudomonadota; class Gammaproteobacteria; order Enterobacterales; family Yersiniaceae; genus Serratia; species Serratia sp. GW822-FHT06E05. The sequence continues at coordinate 212,208 of NZ_JBXALM010000009.1, read as the reverse complement.
GGCTGACGTTCTGGCTGCTGCTGAAGCTCGCGCAACCAAGATCAACGAACTGGGTTCAGTCACCATCGCGTCTAAATCAGGCGACGAAGGTAAACTGTTCGGCTCTATCGGCACCCGCGACATCGCTGACGCAGTTACTGCGGCAGGCGTTGAAGTTGCCAAGAGCGAAGTTCGTCTGCCGAACGGCGTTCTGCGTACCACTGGTGAACACGAAGTTCACTTCCAGGTACACAGCGACGTGTTCGCACAGCTGAATGTAGTTGTGGTTGCAGAAGCTTAATCGCTCCTGCCAGCCAAGTTAAAACGCCAGCCTCGTGCTGGCGTTTTGCTTTTCTGCGTCCGGTAAAACGCGCTACCCTGCTATCACAGCATGAATGAGGAGCAGCGGAAATGGCGGAGATTATCTTGCAGCGCGTTTACGATTTTACCGGCCCTGCACCGGAGCACTGTTATCTGATCGATCGCTTGTGGCCGCGAGGCATCAGCAAGGAACGATTGCAGGGCGTGCAGTGGCTAAAGCAGGTTGCGCCGGATAACGCGCTGCGGCAGTGGTTTCATCAACATCTTGACCAGTGGGACGAGTTCGAAAGCCACTACCGCTTGCAACTGGCTCAAAATGACGCCTGGCAGCCATTGGTGGCTTTACTAAGACAGGGGCAACCCTTGACCTTACTTTATGGCAGTAAAGACACACAGCACAACCATGGCATCGTGCTGCGCGACTTTCTGTTAGGGCAGTTAGTGGATTAACGCTCGCGGCGATAGCTGCCGTCGGCCTGGCGGCGGAATAACACCTGACTGTTGTCAGCGGTGGTGACAGATAGCGCGGTGATCACGCCGTTGGTATCACGTTCGATACGCACTTCCTGGCCGGCCTTCATGTTGCTGAGTGGCTTATCGTTACCTTCCACCTGCGCCATGGCGAAAACTTCGTTCACCGGCAGGTTGTTGTCACGGAAAAGCTGCGCCAGCGTCTGGCCCGGTTGGATCTGGTAGCGTTGCCAGTTGCCCGCCGGTTCCGGCTCTACAGCGTGCTGCTGCTGAGTGTCGTTTTGCAATTCGGCCTGCAAGGGAACGCTGTTTTCCTGCTGGGTGACAGGGAATGGCTGTTTTTCCGATGAATACGGCCACAGCAGTGCCAGCAGCAGGATGATGCCGAAAATCAGGGTCCAGCGACGATGAAAATAAGGCAGTGGCTCCATCCAACCGAAGCCGTCCGGCAGGTGCCAGATCTTCAGCAGTAACGCTTTGATGTTTTGCCCCTTACCGCTTTCCGGTGGTTGTTCTGAATCCGGGTCTTCTACCGACGCTGGCGCGGAGCCGGGCTTCAGGCGCTGACTGAAGTTCAGCCAGGTACGCAACAACGGCTGGTAGATACGGGTGGTCTTCCTTCTCCTGGGCGAGATTCTGCCCATGGTAACCTCTCTTCAACGGCGTAAAAATATCACGGTACAAAAGGGTGTACCGCCGACCCGATACCCTGTTTTCAGTATAGTCCGCTAACTGATTGAAGTGAAAGGCAGCAGCAAACCTATACCTGTTGCGGCAGGCGATTCGCCTGGGCGCGCGGGAGCGGGTGTTAACTGAGGGTTATTGTTTCTTTTTCTACGACAAAAGTCATCATTCTCCACACAAGATTTTACCCGGCATTGCGGCGCTGTTATGCTGCGCTTTCGACTTTTTACAGACTAAAGGAAAACCCCATGACAACCCCTTCTTTTGACAGCGTTGAAGCGCAGGCGAGCTACGGGATTGGTTTACAGGTCGGCCAGCAGCTGCAAGAGTCCGGTCTGGAAGGTTTACAACCGGAAGCTTTGCTGGCAGGTTTGCGTGACGCGCTGGAAGGGAATGCCCCGGCGGTTCCGGTAGACGTGGTGCACCGTGCGCTGCGCGAAATCCACGAACGTGCGGATGCCGTACGTCGTGAGCGTCAACAGGCGATGGCCGTTGAAGGCCAGAAATTCCTGGAAGACAACGCCAAGCGCGACGAAGTTACGCTGACCGAATCCGGTCTGCAGTTTTCCGTGCTGGAGCAGGGCAACGGCCCAATCCCGTCCCGTCAGGATCGCGTGCGTGTGCATTACACTGGCCGTCTGATTAACGGCGACGTGTTCGACAGCTCCGTAGAGCGCGGTCAACCGGCAGAATTCCCGGTTAGCGGCGTGATCCCTGGCTGGATCGAAGCGCTGACCCTGATGCCGGTCGGTTCCAAATGGCAGCTGTATATTCCACACGATCTGGCCTACGGCGAGCGTGGTGCCGGCGCATCCATCCCGCCATTCAGCGCGCTGGTGTTCGACGTCGAACTGCTGGAAATCCTGTAATTCTCTAACAGATTTCTCTGGGCGCCTTAATGGCGCCCTTATTTTATGCGCCGTTCAGCGCGCGGGGGAACAACAGGTTGTTCTCCAGATTGATGTGTTCCATCAGGTCATCAATAAACTCGTCGATACCACCATACAGCGCCTGCCAGGTATTGCAGGCACCTTCCGGTGGCGTCACGTTGTGGGTGAGGAACTTCACCACTTCCAGCTGTTCGCCCGCTTCGTCATGCTCATGTTCCATTACCGAGATCGGCCCTGCCGCCTGCCGGCCCATACCCTGCTTGATCATCGGGAACAGGATCTGTTCCTCTTTCATCATGTGATTTTCCAGATCCAGCCGGATCAGGTTCAGCTGTTTCGCCAGACCGCGTGGACAGGTGGCTTTGTCGGCATGAACCCGTTCGACTTTTTCCGCCATCAGTACCAGCTCGGCCAGCTGTTCACGGTGCCGCTGATGGAAGCGTGGCAGAATATAATCAATCAGTTCACCGAGCGGTGCAGTACGCCAGTCATAGCTTGCTGCCGGTCTGGCGGCGAGGGTGGCCAATTCGCTTTCAAGCTGCTCGAGATCCAGTCCTTTACGCTCGGCCGCGCGTTGCAGCGTTTGTTTTCCGCCACAGCAGAAATCCAAATCGTTCAGGCGGAACAGGCGTGATGCCCGGGGAATAGCGATGGCGAGAGCGCCGAGGGATTGATTACGGTAATCCATGAGAGTGCCTCTTTAAATGAAAAATCTATAACATGCATTTTAAATGCAATTTAAAGGACGCGCCAGCGAGAAAAAGGAGTAGATGGCCGGGGGGAACGCTGTGCCTCCCGGCCTGCAGCTTATTTGCTACTTAAATCAATCTTATAAACTGCGAAACCGATGTTATCCGTGCCTTCGGATTTCATTGGATACTGGGTATGTGCCTTGATAAATGCTGACGCTTTCTCGCTTGGCGAGGTTTCAAAGCGAATATCCAGCGGTTGCGGGCTGCGGAAGGTCGCCAGGCGCCAATTGTTATCCACCTGTGGCCGTACTGCGCCATGCTGCTTGGTTTCAGCGCTGATATAGGCCGCCAACACTGAACGGTTCTCGTCCGGCGAAGCGAAGGCAATATGCTGATCGCCAGTGCCGGCGAACTTGCCACCGTAAGCGCGATAGTTATTGGTCGCCACCAGGAAGGTGGCTTTAGGATCAATTGGCTTGCCTTTGAACGTCAGCTGCTTGATACGTTCCGCCTTGTTGTTTATCAACTGGCATTCGCCGTCGTAACGCGCAGGCTGGCTGACGTCGATCTGGTAATTAACCCCATCAATCACGTCGAAGTTATAGGTGCGGAAGCCATCCCAGTTGATCAGGCCCTGCGGTTGGCTGCTGTTGACGTCGATTTGATTGAACTGCCCGGCGGAGCACTCCAGCCACTCCTTCACCTCTTTGCCACTGGCTTTTACTACCACCAGGGTGTTGGGATAGAGGTAGAGATCCGAAGCGTTACGGAAGGTGAGCTGGCCTTTTTCCACTTCGACGAAGCTGGCCGGATCGTTTTTGCGGCCGCCGACCTTGAACGGCGCTGCCGCTGACAGCACCGGCAAATCGGCCAGATCCGGGTCGCCCTGAATGTAGTGTTCCACATAGGCTTTCTGCGCGTTATTTACGATTTGTACCGTTGGGTCATCCTGTACCAGCGCCAGGTAGCTGTACATGTTGTCATCAGCTTTGCCGACCGGCTTACTGACAAAATCGCGCGTGCCCTTATGATCTTCCGCCAGGACTTTCACCAGCTTGGCGTCTTCCGCCGCCAGCGATTTCTTGTTCTCTTTGTCGTAGATGGGCCGTGCTTCCGCTTTGGCGGAAGCTACTTTCCAACTGCCAGAGTCGTTGTTCAACTGCAGATCGACAACGCCGAGGTGGTCGCCCCACTGGCCGGGCATGACCGCAGGTATGCCGTTCAGCGTGCCCTGAGCGATGTCAGCGCCTTTGATATTGGCGAAGTCTTTGCTCGGGAATACCGCGTGAGCATGGCCGAACATGATGGCGTCAATGCCCGGAACCTGGCTGAGGTAGTACACCGAATTCTCTGCCATCGCCTTGTACGGCTCGCTGGACAGGCCGGAGTGCGGGATCGCCACGATCAGATCGGCCCCCTGTTTACGCATTTCCGGCACGTAGCGTTTGGCGGTTTCGGTGATGTCGTTGACCTTAACCTTGCCTTGCAGATTGGCCTTATCCCACACCAGAATTTGCGGTGGCACAAAACCGATATAGCCGATGCGTAAACTATGTTCCTTGCCGTCACGGTCTTTTACCGGCGTATCGACGATAATGTAAGGAGTGAACAGCGGTTTCTGCGTTTTAGCGTCGATCACGTTCGCATTGATATACGGGAACTTGGCACCGCTGATGGCGGTTTTCAGGTAATCGAGGCCGTAGTTGAATTCGTGGTTGCCGATATTGCCGACCACATAATTCAGGGTGTTCATGGCCTTATAGACAGGATGAATATCGCCGGGCTTCAGGCCCTTGGCCGCCATATAGTCACCGAGCGGGCTGCCCTGAATGATGTCGCCGTTATCCACCAGTACGCTATTGGTGGCCTGCTGGCGAGCCTGTTCAATCAGGCTGGCGGTGCGCACCAGACCGAACTTGTCGGTCGGTTTATCCTTGTAGTAATCGAAGTCCATCATGTTGCTGTGCAGGTCGGTGGTTTCCAGCACGCGCAGATCGACCGTTGCCGCCTGCGCTGAGGCGCAAACCAGCACAGCGAGGACAGACAACGTCAGCGGACGCTTCATCATTTTTGGCTTTCTCCATTCTATTTTTCGAGTTTTATCGCAGAGGGGCATGTAATTAACATTGGTTGTCTCACCAAACTGTGAAGTGTGGCAGAAAATCGGCCAAGGTATCGGAGGAAATGTCACAGTTGTGACGGCAAAGACTCGAGTCATTACCGAAGGTTAAATCGTTATGATGGATATTCGATGCAAAAAAAACTAGGCTGCTAGCAATGAGAAAGGGGAAATGGCCCACGGAACTGTCTATCTGAGGTGAATGATGTTAGAAAAAATTTGCCAACTGTCCCGCGAGGCGGGCGCGGCCATCATGGCGGTGTACAACGGTGAACAACCGCTTGATGTTACACAAAAAAAAGATGACTCCCCGGTGACGGCGGCCGATCTGGCGGCGCACCACATTATCCAGCGCGGCCTGGCGGCGTTAACGCCGGACATCCCCTTGCTGTCGGAAGAAGATCCACCGACCTGGGAAGTGCGGCAGAATTGGACGCGCTACTGGCTGGTCGATCCGCTGGACGGCACCAAAGAGTTCCTGAATCGCAACGGTGAGTTCACGGTAAATATCGCGTTGATTGAAGACGGGCAGGCGGTAATGGGCGTGGTTTACGCCCCGGCGATCGACGTGCTGTATCTGGCCGAGCGCGGTAAAGCCTGGAAAGAAGAAAAGGGCCACCGGCAGGAGATTGGCGTCAGCAATGCCCATCCGCCATTGGTGGTGGTCAGCCGTTCGCACAGCGACGAAGAGCTGAAGGACTACCTGAAACAGCTGGGCGAACACCAGACCGTTTCCGTCGGTTCTTCGCTGAAATTCTGCCTGGTGGCGGAAGGTAAAGCGCAGCTCTACCCGCGCTTTGGGCCCACCAATATCTGGGATACCGCCGCCGGTCATGCCGTGGCCGTGGCAGCCGGGGCACAGATCCACGACTGGCAGGGCAGACCTCTGCTCTATACGCCGCGTGAATCCTTCCTAAACCCCGGCTTCAGGGTTTCGCTGTTCTAAATCAGTTCGCCAGCAGCTGGTGCAGTTGGGTCATGACCTGCTGCACCTCTTCTGGCGTCAGGGCGCCGTCTTTGGCGAACTGGATCCTGCCTTGCTTATCCAACACCACAATGGCCGACCCTTTCGGCTGCAAATCCCAGGCCTTGCGCACGTTGCCGTTGCTGTCGACCACAAACTGCGACCAGGGGAACTCTTTCTTGCTGTCTTCAATGCTGTTGCGAACAAACACCGCGGTGCCGAGTATCGCGTCGTCGGTATTCACTATTGTCGTCGTTTGGTAACGATCGTGCGGTAGTTTAGCTTTCTTAATCGCTTCGATCAGCGGATCGTTCATCGCCTTGGCGGAGCTACGGCCGGCAATATGCTGTATGACTCGCACTTTCCCACTGAGTTGCGCGCTATTCCAGTTTTGATAGCTAAACTTATCATTAGCGTAATTCAACTCTCCCTTATCGCTGACGCCGACCGGCGCGACGCGTTGCTGGAGTTGGAAGTTGTGCGCAGAGGCTAAAAAGGGGGCAAGCAGCAGGGAAACAATAAGCAGGTGACTTTTTTTCATGCCTTCTCCTTGGAAGGGGAACGGTGCCGACAGCACCCGACAGCCTAAAGCATAGGTGGTGATCGGAGGTCTGTCCTGTTAGCTGGATCGCAGTTTCCCCTTCTGGCCGGTAATACCTGTGTTTTGAAGGGATATACTGAAAAAGTTATATATTATCATATACAATTCTGTCAAAAAGTGTAAATCCAGTGAAGATATCCGTGCAGAAGTGAACATTATCGTCTTTACTAGGTCTACTACATGGCAATCAAGTTGCGTTCTTACTTTAGAGGCTGCCACCTTGGCGGCTCGCTGAGCGCATGGACCAAACGGAGGAGAGTAATAGAATGAGAATCTTCCAGCGTTATAATCCGTTGAAAGTGGCGAAGTACGTAAAAACCCTGTTTCGTGGCCGGCTGTATATCAAAGATGTAGGCGCGTTCGAATTCGACGAAGGGAAAATCCTGTTACCGAAAATTCGTGACCGGCGCCACTTCAGCGTGATGTCAGAGGTAAACCGTCAGGTGTTGTTACTGCAAACTGAGATGGGTTGATGCGCGGTTAGTATCCTGCTACTGAAGTACCCTGCAAAAGCTCCAATAATTGCGGCCCCGATGGGGCCGCTGACGTTTCTACAGTCCGGATCAGGCAGGGGCGTTGTCTTCTGGCGCCTTCGGCAGTACCGCCGCCGGTTTGTCGCTCAGTTTGGTTACCAGCAACTGGTCAATCTTGTAGCTGTCGATGTCCACCACTTCAAACTTGTAGCCGGCGTATTTCACGAAGTCGGTGCGTTTTGGGATCTTGCGCAGCATGTACATCATAAAGCCGCCGATGGTTTCGTAGTTGCCCGCCTGCGGGAACTCATCAATGTGCAGAACGCGCATCACATCGTCGATTGGCGTACCCCCCTCAATCAGCCATGAGCTTTCATCGCGTGCGACGATCTGCTCTTCCTGGCCTTGACCGACCAGATCGCCCATCAGGGTAGTCATTACGTCATTCAACGTGATGATGCCCACGACCAGTGCATATTCATTGAGAATAACGGCAAAGTCTTCGCCGGCCGTCTTAAAGCTTTCCAGCGCTTCGGACAGCGTCAGGGTATCCGGTACGATCAGCGCAGCGCGGATTTGCACACCGCTGCTCAGCACCAGGCTTTGATTGCCCAGCACGCGGTTCAGCAAGTCTTTGGAGTCAACGTAGCCGACCACCTGATCGATATTGCCGTCGCATACCAGGAACTTGGAGTGCGGATGGGTCGAGACTTTCTCGATAATGCTTTCTTCGGTTTCACGCAGATCGAAGTAAACCACGCTTTCACGCGAGGTCATCGACGAAGGTACGGTGCGTGACTCCAGTTCGAACACGTTTTCGATCAGCTCATGTTCCTGCTTGCGCAGCACGCCAGCCAGGGCACCGGCTTCCACTACCGCATAGATGTCGTCGGAAGTGATGTCGTCCTTGCGCACCATCGGCAGTTTGAACAGGCGGAAGATCAGGTTTGCCATGCCGTTGAAGAACCACACCAGCGGCCGGAAGATCATGATCGAGAAACGCATCGGGTTGATGATCCGGACGGCGACTGTCTCTGGTGCAATCATACCGATGCGCTTCGGGGTCAAATCTGCGAACAGGATGAACAGGCTGGTCACCAGGACGAACGAGCAGATAAAGCTGACTTGCTCCGCCATCTCCGGGGACAAAAAGCGATCGAACAACACCTGGAAGCTAGGGGAGAAGGCAGCATCGCCGACGATACCACCGAGAATGGCTACGGCGTTCAGGCCAATCTGCACCACGGTAAAGAACAGCCCCGGGGTTTCTTGTAGTTTAAGGACTTTGGCGGCATTGACGTTACCTTCGTCAGCCATCAGTTTCAGTTTAATCTTGCGTGACGCGGCCAGAGAAATTTCCGACAGTGAGAAAAACGCACTCACTGCGATCAGAAAAAGAATCAGTAAAATACTGTTTAACATAATCTATCCATACGTGCCGACGGGATGACGGCGCTCTTGAGGAAGGGTAGTACATTGTAAAAAAAGTAGTGATAACAACCAGAAAGGAGGCTATCAGGCCGCAGATGCGGCCCGCATAGTATAGCAGCAGCCCTACAGGGGCCGCCAGCGGTTAAAAAATTACCGCTGACCAAGGGTTTAGCCCTGGGGTGGCAAACAAACGCCGATGCCGCCCAGGCCGCAGTAGCCTTCAGGATTCTTGTACAGATACTGCTGATGGTCATCCTCGGCATAGTAAAACGGCAGCGCTGGCACCACTTCGGTGGTGATGGTGCGTTGGTCGCCCGCCTCGTTCATGGCCTGCTGGAAACGCTTCAGACTGCTTTCGGCTGCGGTCTGCTGTTCCGGCGTCAGCGTATAAATTGCTGAGCGATACTGAGTGCCGACGTCGCCACCCTGACGCATGCCCTGCGCCGGATCGTGGTTCTCCCAGAACACCTGCAGCAGCTGCTTATAGCTGATGATTTTCGGATCGAATACCACCCGCACCACTTCAGTATGACCGGTCTGGCCGCTGCACACTTCGCGGTAGGTTGGGTTTGGCGTAAAACCGCCGCTGTAGCCTGCCGCCGTGCTGTACACGCCCTGCTGCTGCCAGAACAGGCGCTCCACACCCCAGAAGCATCCCATGGCGAAGATAGCCACTTCCATGCCTTCCGGCACCTGGGTCATTGAATGGTGAGTGACCACGTTGAGCGTGGCAACCGGCATGGGCGTCGTGCGGCCAGGCAGTGCGTTCGCCTTGTCGACGGTTTGTGTTTTATCAAAAAATGGCACCACGGTTGACTCCTGTTGTCACAGTAAGAATTGACCTAAGACACGGCAGTTCGGTTGTATCTAACCGCAACTTTGCCCACAATAAGCTACATATTCAGATTATGAATCAGATTAACGCAGTATTTAGAGCGCCAAAAGCTAAGAATGCGCCAGTTTACTGCGGCAGTAAAATCGTAATATGTCGCGTCTGGAATAAGGCTGAAAGGGCTGCCGTCTTGATAGCGCGGAGTATGCCCTGGCACCAGAGTGCGTGTTATAACAGGAAAGTAAAATAAATTAAGGAGAACGCGTGCCACGATACCGTGCCCTGTGCTTTTTGTGTGCGCTGCTCGCGACGCCTGCGGCGTTTTCGGCGAATGTGCGGCTGCAGGTTGAAGGACTTAGCGGGGAACTGGAAAAAAACGTCCGGGTACGCCTGTCTTCCATCACTCCGGAAGAGGTCGGTACTGATGGCCGTTTCCGCGCACGCGTGGATGAAGCTGTTCGTCAGGGGCTGAGAGCGCTTGGCTATTATCAGCCTACCATCGAATTTACGTTGGACGATCGGCCAGGGCTGGCGCGGCCGGTGCTGCACGCCAAGGTCAATCCGGGTGAACCGGTGCGCATTGCCGGGGCCAATATCGCGCTGGAAGGCGGTGCGAAAACCGATGAAGACTATCTGTCGTTGGTCAAAAAAGGCAAACCGACGATAGGTGAGATCCTTAATCACGGTAAATACGACAGTTTTAAAGGTTCACTGACCGGCCTGGCGCTGCGCAAAGGTTATTTCGATGCCGATATGACCAAAAGCCAGCTCGGCGTGGCGGAGGATCTGCATAAGGCCTATTGGGACATCGACTTCGACAGCGGGCAGCGTTACCGCTTCGGCCAGGTGAAGTTTACCGGTTCGCAAATTCGTGAAGACTATCTGCAAAATCTGGTGCCCTTTCATCAGGGGGATTATTACACTTCGGAAGACCTGGCCGAACTGAACCGCCGTTTGTCCGCCACTAACTGGTTTAACTCGGTGGTGGTCTCCCCTGATTTCAAAGATGCCAAAGAGAACAAGATTTTGCCGCTAGATGCGTTGGTGTCACCACGCACTCGCAACACCATCGAAACCGGTGTCGGTTACTCCACCGACGTTGGCCCCCGCGTTAAAGGCACATGGAAGAAGCCCTGGCTTAACGATCGCGGCCACAGTCTGGAAACCAGCGCCAGTATTTCGGCCCCGGAGCAGCAGCTCGATCTGACCTATAAGATCCCGTTGCTGAAGAATCCGCTGGAGCAGTATTACCTGCTGCAGGGCGGGCTCAAGAACGTCGATCTCAACGATACCAAGTCCGTAACCTCCAAAGTGGTGGCCTCGCGCAACTGGGATCTCTCCAGCGGCTGGCAGCGGGCTATTAACCTGACCTGGCGCTGGGATAACTTTACCCAGGGTAACGTCAGCAATACCACCATGCTGCTTTACCCTGGCGTCAGCCTCAACCGCACCCGCTCGCGCGGAGGTCTGATGCCGACCTGGGGCGATAGCCAACGCTACTCCATCGACGTTTCCGACACCACCTGGGGATCAGGCGTGGACTTCGCGTTGATGCAGGCGCAGAACGTCTGGATCCGCACCCTGGCCGATAAGCACCGGTTCGTGGCGCGCGGGCAGGTGGGGTGGATCGAGACCAACGACTTCGACAAAGTGCCGCCAGACCTGCGATTCTTTGCCGGTGGCGATCGCAGCATCCGTGGCTACAAGTACAAAGACATTTCCCCCCGCAACGATGACGGCAAGTTGACCGGTGCCTCCAAAATGCTGACTGGCTCGCTGGAATATCAATACAACGTTACCGGTAAATGGTGGGGGGCGATGTTCGTCGATTCCGGTGAAGCGGTGAACGATATCAAGCAGAGCAACTTCAAAACTGGCGCCGGTGTAGGCGTACGCTGGCAGTCGCCGGTAGGGCCAGTGAAGCTGGATATCGCCGCGCCCGTGGGGGACAAGGACACCCACGGGATGCAGTTCTACATCGGTTTGGGGCCTGAACTATGAGCCTGATAAAAAAGATTTGCTTTGGTTTCCTGATTGTCTTGCTGTTGCTGGTCGGGGCGGTGGCGTACTTGCTCGGTACCACCAGTGGTTTGCATATGACCCTCAACGCTGCTGCTCGATGGGTGCCGGGGTTGGATATTGCCAGCGTGAGCGGTGGCTGGCGTGATCTGACGCTAAAAGGCGTGAAGTATCAGATGCCGGGCGTCACGGTGAATGCCGGACAATTCCATCTGTCACTCGATCTGGCCTGCTTTAAAAACAGTTCGCTGTGCGTCAATGCGCTGACCGCGCAGGACGTCGACGTGGTGGTGAAAACCAAAGAAATGACGCCGTCTGCGCCGGTGGAAGAGACCAGCGAGCCGACCACTAATCTGAGCACGCCGTACCCTATTACCTTGCGTATGCTGACGCTGAATAACGTTAAGGTCAGCGTAGACGACACGGCAATCTCTCTTGGTGAATTCCGTACCGGAGCGCAGTGGCAAGAGCGTGCGTTGACCTTGCTGCCCACCAAAATCAGCGGCCTGTTGATTGCACTGCCGAAAACACCGCAGAACCCGTTGCCGGAGGCGATACAGCCGGCTGTCGAGGTTGCGAAAAAAGTGGGTGAACAGGTCGACAAGGCGGCGAAACCGGCACCGGTGCCGGAAGAGAAGCCACTGGGCGAAACGTTGAAAGAGCTGTTCGCCAAGCCGCTGCTGCCGGATCTGCCGGAAATCCGCCTGCCGTTGGACATCACGGTTAAGGAGATCAGCGGGGAACAACTGCGCTTGACCGGTGATACCGAGGTGTTGATTACCAGCCTGTTGCTGCAGGCCAGCACCCAGGATCAGCATATCAAGCTGGACAATTTCGATGTGAAATCCCCGCAGGGCACGTTGTCTGCGCAAGGGCAGGCGACGCTGACCGGCAGTTGGCCGGTGGAAATGGTGGCTAACAGCACGCTGAATATCGAGCCGCTGAAAGGGGAAAAGGTCAAACTGAACGTCGGCGGTGGGCTGCGCGAAGAACTTAAAGTGGCGCTGAACCTCTCCGGACCGGTCGGTGCGCAGCTTGATGTACAGACCCAATTGGCCGAAGTGGGTTTACCGCTGGCACTGACGCTGCAAAGCAAACAGCTGAAATGGCCGCTGAGCGGCGAAGCTCAGTATCAGGTCAACGATTTCCGCCTGCGTTTCAATGGCAAGGCGACTGATTATGCCTTGTCGACCCGGGCTAATATCAAGGGGCAGGATCTCCCGCCGGCGGTGCTGACGCTGGACGGTAAAGGTAGCGTTGAACAGTTCAAACTGGATCGCCTGCGGTTGGCGGCCTTGCAGGGCAATACCGATTTGACGGCGCTGGTGGACTGGAGCAAGGCCATCAGTTGGAATTCACAGCTGACGCTGAGCGGCATCAATACCGCCAAGCAGTGGCCGGAATGGCCGGCGAAGTTGGACGGTAAAATCACTACGCGTGGCAGCCTGCACGGCGGCAGTTGGCAATTGCAGGTGCCGGTGCTGCAGCTCGATGGTAACGTGAAGCAAAACAAAGTCACTGCACGTGGCACGCTTAGCGGCAATGCTGCCGGTCAGTGGAAAATCCCGGGCATCGATCTGACGCTGGGACGCAACCAACTGAACGTTAAGGGCCAACTGGACGAGAAAAGCTGGAACCTGGATGCGAATATTGACGCGCCACGTCTGGACGGCGCTCTGCCAGGGCTGGGCGGTACGGCGAAAGGCTTGCTGAAGCTACGGGGCAATCTGCAAGCGCCTCAGTTGCTGGCCGACCTGACCGCTTCCGGCCTGCAGTGGCAGGCGCTGCGCATCAACCGGGTGAAGATTGACGGCGACGTGCGTTCCAGCGATCAGATCCAGGGTCAGTTGGCGGTACGCGTTGAGCAACTTAAGCAGGATGCGCTGGATATCAGCCTGCTGACACTGGATGCCAAAGGCAGTGAGAAGCAGCATCAGCTGCAGTTGAAAATTGACGGCAAGCCGGTATCCGGTCAGTTGGCGCTGCAGGGCAGTTTCGATCGCCAACAGCAGCGCTGGCGCGGCAACCTGAACAATACCCGTTTCGATACCCCGGTGGGCGAATGGCGCTTAACTCGCGCCATTGCGCTGGATTACCTGAATACCGCGCAGAAAATCAGTATTGGACCGCACTGCTGGCAGAACCCGAACGCCGAACTGTGCGTACCCAAGACCATCGAAGCAGGCCAGAGTGGCCAGGCCAGCGTGGTATTGAACCGCTTTGATCTGGCGATGATCAAACCTTTCCTCGGTCCGGAGACCGCTTTGAGCGGCGTGTTCACCGGGCGGGCGGACGTAAGCTGGAAACCGGGCGGTGCGCTGCCGGACGCGAAAGTTTCCCTGGTGGGTAACGGCGTGAAGGTGGTTCAGCAAGTGCAGGGCAACGCGTTGCCGATCGCCTTTGATCGGCTGAATCTTAATGCCGGCCTGTCCAACGGTCGTGCGCAGGCCGACTGGTTGATCAAGTTGACCAATAATGGCCAATTTGACGGTAACGTACAGGTTGCCGATCCACAGGTACGACGCATTATCAGCGGCAACGTCAATATCACCAATATCTCGCTGGCGATGATCAATCCGGCGTTGATGAAGGGGGAGAAGGCCGCGGGCATGCTGAATGCCAATCTGCGCCTGGGTGGCAGTGCGCAGAAGCCTCTGGTTTATGGCCGGATGGCGTTGGATAAGGTTGATATAGATGGTCACTGGATGCCGTTTGATATGACGGACGGCCGCCTGGTGATGAACTTTGACGGCATGACCTCGACCATGGAAGGGCTGGTCAGCACCACGCGCGGACAGCTTAACCTGTCGGGCGATGCTGACTGGCGCGACATCAACGCCTGGCGCGCACGTATCGCCGCCAAGGGCGATAAGCTGCGGGTGACGGTGCCGCCGATGATCCGCATCGACGTTTCACCCGATCTGGTGTTTGAAGCCACGCCGCAGCTGTTCTCGCTCAATGGTTCGGTAGATATTCCGTGGGCGCGCATTACGGTGCAGGAGTTGCCGGAAAGTGCGGTGGGCGTCTCTTCCGACGAAGTGATGCTGGACGACCAACTGAAACCGATACAGCCGAAAACCGCAGGGATCCCGATCAACAGCAACCTGATGATCCACGTGGGTAACGATGTGCGGCTGGATGCCTTTGGCTTAAAAGCCCGCTTGAAGGGCGATCTGAAAGTAGTGCAGGACAAGAATGGCCTGGGCCTGAACGGCCAGATTGACATCCCTTCCGGTCGCTTCCATGCTTATGGTCAGGATTTGATCGTCCGCAAGGGCCAACTGATGTTCTCAGGGCCGCCGGATCAGCCGCTGCTTAATATTGAAGCCATCCGTAATCCTGAATCGACCGAAGACGACGTCACCGCTGGGGTACGCGTTACCGGGTTGGCGGATGCACCCAAGCTGGAAGTGTTCTCGGATCCGGCCAAATCTCAGCAGGAAGCGCTGTCTTATCTGCTGCGCGGGCAGGGATTGGGCAGTTCCGGCGCCGATGGTAACGCAATGACCTCAATGTTAATTGGGATGGGGGTTGCACAAAGTGGTCAACTTGTGGGTAAAATCGGCGAGGCGTTTGGCGTAAGCAATTTGGCCCTGGATACTCAGGGTGTCGGCGACAGTTCCCAGGTTGTCGTGAGCGGTTATGTTCTCCCAGGCTTACAAGTAAAATATGGGGTGGGTATTTTCGACTCGCTGGCTACGTTGACGTTGCGTTACCGCCTGATGCCTAAATTGTATCTGGAAGCGGTGTCTGGTCTCGACCAGGCATTAGATTTGCTCTATCAGTTTGAGTTTTAGCGATGCGAATAATTGTCTACGGCAGTTTACGACGCAAACAGGGAAACAGCCATTGGATGACCAACGCCCAATGGCTCGGCGAGCATGAGCTCGAAGGCTATCAGATTTATAATCTGGGCCATTACCCGGCGGCGATCCCTGGAGAGGGCACGGTACATTGTGAAGTGTACCGCATCAACTCATCGATTTTGGCTGAGCTGGACGAACTGAAAAGCAACACCAAGGACTATAAGCGCGAGCTGATTCAGACGCCTTATGGGAGTGCGTGGATCTATCTGTATAAACACAGTGTGGACGGTTACCCGCGAATTAACAGCGGCGACTGGCTGAAGCGTCTCGACGAAAAGTAAAAAAAAACACCGCTCACTGAGCGGTGTTTTTTTATCGGACGGCGGGCAAGAATTACTTCTTGGCGGCACGCTCGAAAGAAGCAACGATTTCAGCTTTGGCAGCGGCAGCATCTGCCCAGCCTTCCACTTTCACCCATTTGCCTTTTTCCAGATCTTTGTAGTGCTCGAAGAAGTGAGCGATCTGGGCACGCAGCAGTTCCGGCAGGTCGTTCACGTCTTTGATGTGATCGTACTCTTTGGTCAGCTTGCTGTGCGGTACGGCAACCAGTTTCGCATCTTCGCCGGCTTCGTCGGACATCTTCAACACGCCAACCGGACGGCAGCGGATCACAGAACCAGGCTGCAGTGGGTATGGGGTTGGCACCAGCACGTCAACCGGGTCACCGTCCAGAGACAGGGTGTGGTTGATGTAACCGTAGTTGCACGGGTAGAACATCGCGGTGGACATGAAACGGTCAACGAACAGCGCACCGGTGTCCTTGTCGATTTCATATTTGATCGGATCGGCGTTTGCCGGGATTTCGATAACAACGTAGATGTCTTCCGGCAGGTCTTTGCCAGCAGGGACCAGGTTCAAGCTCATGTCGGTTTCCTTTAATCAAACCAGAAATGGAGTGGCGGCTATTATAGCGGACTCTTTTGCGATTTCCTGCCCTTTTCATCATCCCCGCCCCGGCGCAGAGCCATCCATCGAATTTCCAGATAAATCCTCCCACGGCGTTAAGTTTTCTCGAGGGTTGCCGATAACTTCATCAAATAATAATGAGTCGGCGAAGTCTGGCTCCGCGTTTTACCTCCTCTACGTAAGATCTCACTATTTCTGAAGCCGGGAAGAACTCATGCTAAAAAAGATTACGGTCAAGGCCGGGCTGATTGCCCTGTTGAGCCTGATGACGCTGCTGTTGATTATGGTCAGCACGATTGGCGTCAACGCGATTAACGAAGGATCGCGCTCGTTACACACCCTGAATCAAATCCTGGGGGAAGAGTTGGGGTCGCTGGCCAGCAGTTCCAACCTGACGCTGCGCGCCAGAACCGCTGCCTCACTGGCGGTACGCCAACGGGAAATCGGCCAGATTGAGGTTTCAGATGCTACGGTGGGCCGTATCTATGACTACCTTGCGCAATCGAAGCAGGAAATGGCGCGTTTTGTCAGCGTCGGCACTGTTACCGAACGTGGACGCGAGCTGTCCGGTCGTTTGCAAAATAGCTACCGCGCCTATCTGGAACAGGGCGTTGGGCCGATGGCCGATGCCATCAAGGCCGGCAAAGTTGATGATTACTACGACATTCAGGAAACAAAAATTTCCGCGTTGAGCATCGCTTTTGAAAAGGACCTCAGCGACTTCCGCAGCTTCGCCATGAAGATTGGCCAGCAGCGGGTGAATGAAGCGGAAAGCAATGCCAGCACTAAAATTACGCTGATCGTGATTGCCGGCCTGCTCAGCATTTTGCTGGCGCTACTGGCCTGGTTTGCCCTGCGGGTGATTATCCTGCGTCCGCTCGATGAGTCAATCGCCCAGTTGGAACATATCGCCAGCGGTGACCTGACGCACCGCATCACCGGCGAAGGCGAGACCGAGATGGGCCGTCTGGTGCGTGCGATGCAGCGGATGCAGCAGGCCTTGGTCAGTTCGGTCAGCAAGGTGCGCGATGCCAGCAGCCAAATCGATACCGGTTCACGCGAACTGGCTGCCGGCAACCTGCATCTTGCGCAGCGTACCGAAGAATCAGCCGCTTCTCTGGAAGAAACCGCCGCCAGCATGGAACAGCTGACCTCGACGGTGAAGATGAACGCCGAGAACTGCGAACAGGCGAATCAACTGGCGCTGAGCGTATCCGATATTGCCAACCAAGGCAGTGAAGTGGTCAGTCAGGTCATGGACAAGATGCAGGCGATCACCGACAGCTCACGCCGCATTGCCGATATCATCAGCGTGATGGACGGCATTGCCTTCCAGACCAACATTCTGGCGTTGAATGCGGCGGTGGAAGCGGCACGTGCCGGTGAACAAGGGCGTGGTTTTGCCGTGGTGGCCGGTGAGGTTCGCAGCCTGGCTCAGCGCAGTGCGCAGTCAGCGAAAGAGATCAAAGGGTTGATTGAAGCGTCGCAGAATCGGGTGCAGGAAGGCGAACAAATGGCCGGTTCGGCGGCGAAAACCATGAACGGCATTACCGGTGAAGTGGGCCGGGTGACGGCGCTGATGCGGGAAATCTCTGCGGCTACGCGTGAGCAAAGCAGCGGTATTGAGCAGGTAAACCTGGCGGTGGCGCAGATGGATCAGGTGGCGCAACAGAATGCGGCCTTGGTCGAAGAGTCTGCGGCGGCGACGCGCTCGCTGGAGGATCAGGCGCAGTTGTTGGCGCAGAGCATGGCAGCGTTCAAATTATAATGCCGGGGACGGCGTGCCGTCCCCCACATCGAACTCGTTATTCGTCCGGGTTCTCAGCGATAAAGCGCTCTGCGTCTTCCACCATGGATTTGGTGCCGACAAAGAACGGTGCGCGCTGGTGCAGTTTCACCGGGGTGATGTCCAGAATACGGTTTTTACCGTCGCTGGCTTTACCGCCGGCCTGTTCCGCCAGGAACGCCATCGGGTTGCATTCATACAGCAGGCGCAGCTTGCCTTGCGGGTGGCTGGCGGTGCTTGGATAAATGTAGATGCCGCCTTTCAGCAGGTTGCGGTGGAAGTCGGCAACCAGTGAACCGATGTAGCGTGAGGTATAAGGGCGTTGCGTAGCTTCGTCCTGTTCCTGACAATATTTGATGTATTTCTTCACGCCGCGCGGGAACTTGATGTAGTTACCTTCGTTGATGGAATACATATTGCCGCTGGCCGGGAAGCGGACTTTCTCGTGGGAGAGGCAGAACACGCCCAGAGAAGGATCGTAGGTAAAGGCATGCACGCCATAACCGGTGGTGTACACCAGCATGGTGGATGAACCGTAAACCACGTAGCCTGCGGCGACCTGTGCGCTGCCTGGCTGCAGGAAGTCTTCTTCGGTCACTGGCGTACCGACCGGGGTAATGCGACGATAGATAGAGAAAATCGTACCGACCGAGACGTTGACATCGATGTTGGACGAACCGTCCAACGGATCCATCAGCACCACATACTTGGCATTTTCAGCCCGCTCGCCGTCGAATATCACGATTTCATCTTCTTCTTCAGAAGCGATACCCGCAACTTCACCGCGCGCTTTCAATGCTGCTTTCAGCTTTTCATTCGCGTACAGGTCCAGTTTCATCTGAACTTCGCCCTGTACATTGGAAACGCCGCTGGTGCCCAGAATATCCACCAGACCCGCTTTGTTGATATCGCGGTGGATGATTTTGGCGCCCAGTTTAATTGCAGAAAGTAGCGCAGTCAGCTCGCCGGTGGCGTGTGAGAAGTCGTGCTGTTTCTCGACGATAAATTCGCCTAACGTTTTCATGACACAATCCCTGAATCTACGGATGGGTAGCGGTTTGTTAACAAACCGCCAACGTATTCGCGAGCAGTGTAGCCCAAAGATGAACGCTATTCATAGGCAAATCCATTTCTTCTGGACGATTCTGAGCGTTAGAATGAGTCAACATTCGACGTACTCTATGAGAAAACTATGCGCATTCACATTCTTGGGATCTGTGGCACCTTTATGGGCGGGCTGGCGGTGCTGGCTCGTTCGCTAGGGCATGAGGTGACCGGCTCTGACGCTAATGTCTATCCGCCGATGAGCACGCTGCTGGAGAAGGAAGGGATCGACCTGATCCAGGGCTACGATCCTGCTCAATTGGATCCGGCGCCGGATCTGGTGATCATCGGTAACGCCATGACGCGGGGTAATCCTTGCGTTGAAGCGGTACTGGAACAGGGGATCCCTTACGTTTCCGGCCCGCAGTGGCTGCACGATTATGTGCTGCGCGATCGCTGGGTGCTGGCCGTGGCCGGCACGCACGGCAAGACCACTACCGCCGGTATGGCAACCTGGATCCTGGAAGCCTGCGGCTATCAACCGGGCTTCGTTATCGGTGGCGTTCCGGGCAACTTTGACGTTTCCGCGCGTCTGGGCGGTAGCCCGTTCTTTGTGATCGAAGCCGATGAGTATGACTGCGCCTTCTTCGACAAGCGTTCCAAGTTTGTACATTACAGCCCGCGTACGCTGATCATGAATAACCTGGAGTTCGATCACGCTGATATCTTCGACGATCTGAAAGCGATCCAGAAACAGTTCCACCATCTGGTGCGTCTGGTGCCGGGCAAGGGCAAGATCATTTTGCCTGATAACGACAACCACCTGAAACAGGTGATGGCGATGGGCTGTTGGAGTGAGCAAGAGCTGGTCGGGGAAGAGGGCGCATGGCGCGCTCAAAAATTAACGCCGGACGCCAGCCATTATGCGGTGTTCCTCGACGGCGAACAGGTGGGCGAAGTGAAGTGGTCGCTGGTGGGTGAACACAACATGCATAACGGTTTGATGGCCATTGCCGCCACGCGCCACGTTGGTGTGCTGCCAGCCGATGCCTGTCGCGCGCTCGGTGAGTTTATCAATGCTCGCCGCCGTCTGGAACTGCGCGGTGAAGCTCATGGCGTTACGGTGTATGACGATTTTGCCCATCACCCAACGGCGATCCTGGCGACCTTGGCCGCATTGCGCGGCAAGGTTGGCGGTACCGCGCGCATTTTGGCTGTGCTCGAGCCGCGCTCCAACACCATGAAAATGGGGATCAGCAAAAATGATTTGGCACCGTCTCTGGGCCGTGCCGATGAGGTCTTCCTGTTCCAACCGCACCATATCCCCTGGCAGGTGGCGGAAGTCGCGGAAGCCTGTGTACAGCCGGCCCACTGGAGCGCCGATCTCGACACGCTGGTGGACATGATCGTGAAAACGGCCCAGCCTGGCGACCACATTTTGGTGATGAGTAACGGCGGCTTCGGTGGGATCCATGACCGTCTGCTGGAGGCATTGGCCCACAAGTCAGAACCTAAAGTGACTTATTGATCGTCGATTCAGTGTGACTGAAGCAAAACTAAAAGGCCGCTTGCGGCCTTTTCTTTTGCCCATAAAAAAGCCCTCGCGAGCGAGGGCAACGGGGTTCGTCGGATAGGACGACGAAGTTTCTTCAAGGAATCAGTGCTTACGATAGAACTCGGCAGTGGCAGTGACGAGGGTAATCAGTTCGGTAAGCAGGGTTCCCTGAATTGTTATTTGTAGATTTCGGCTGTCGCGTGCCAATTGCCGTTTTCGTAGGCTTCGATCACGCGGTAGGCTTTAGCGCCTTGTTTATCGGCTTTGTCAGACAGGGCCTGGCGAATATCGGAAGGCGCGCCGGTGACGCCGCTGACGGTGATGGTACCGGCAGACTGGAGCGTATTGGCCTGGTCGTTAGTGATTAACGTCGCGGCGGAAGCGCCGAACGAAACGACAGACAGCAGGCTAAGTGCAGCGAGAGTGGTTTTCATGTTCATGATAGTGCGTCCTGTTGTGATAACCGCCTGGAAGGGCTTTTGCAGCATTTTTGTACTTGAAGGCTGTTATCAGTGGTGCTCGGTACCAGAGTTATATTGCCCGTTGCCGGGTAACGCCTTGTACTTATTTGTAAATTTCTGCTGTCGCGTGGAAGTTACCTTCGTTGCGTGCTTCGATTACACGGTAAGCGGTCGCCCCTTTGGCATCGGCCTTTTCAGACAGTGCCTGACGGATATCTGAAGGTGCGCCGGCAACGCCGCTGACGGTAATGGTGCCTGCAGATTGCATTTTTGCAGCCTGGTTTGCATCAACAGATTGTGCTGCAAATGCGCCGAAAGAAAGCATGGAGAGAACGCTCATGGTTGCGATGGTAGATTTAATTTTCATGATTTGACCTTTTCGTATTCTTTTATCAGTTCCAATGAACTGTGATTTACGTCACGGAAATGAGTATACATCTAGTAACGCCAAAAATTAATAGTTCGCTAACAGTTTCTAGTGAAACTTTATTATGACGATCCTTATCTTTTATAACCAGATGGAATAAAAAGCGGTTATAAAACGATCTTTTGATGTTAAATTTATGTAATTTCAATAGGGTAAGTGCTTTTGACCAAAAGTGCGGAAGATCACAGTAGCTATCACTAGCTAAGCGGAAATGTCATTGAAATGTGTTGCGAAGAGAAAGAAACCTGGCGTTAAAAGTGGTAGGGGGCGGCGGAAAAGTAAGGATGGGGTTAAAGAAACGCTAACAAAACGCAACGGCTCGCCGCATTTTGTTAGCGTTATGCATCACAGCTCCTGTTCGAACAGGGTCAGGATGGCTTCGTACAGCTGGCGCGCGGTAAAGCTGCTGGCTGGGGTAACGAAAATGGTGTCGTCACCGGCGATGGTGCCGAGAATACCTTCGGATTTGCCCAGAGAATCCAGCAGGCGAGCAATGAGCTGCGCGGCGCCGGGGCTGGTGTGGATCACGACAACTGCATCGTTATGATCGACATCCAGCACCAGATTCTTCAACGGGCTGGTGGTGGTCGGCACGCCGAGTTCAGCGGGAAGGCAATACACCATTTCCATTTTGGCATTGCGCGTACGCACCGCGCCGAACTTGGTCAGCATGCGCGATACTTTGGATTGGTTGATGTTTTCGAAGCCTTCTTCTTGCAGCGCCAAAACAATCTCGCCTTGAGAACTGAATTTTTCTTCTTTCAATAACGCTTTAAACGCCTTGATCAGATCTTCCTGCTTTGCGGGATTACGCATTTTGCACCGTGGAATGTTGACAATAGAAGTGATGATTATGCATATAAATGAATTTTTATGCAATAAAAGGACGCCCGGAAAAAATAACAATGCCCGGACAACGAGGAAAGGGCAGCATTTTAACAAAATCCGTACCCCATGAATATGCCCTTTCGGTGACCGAAAATGCCGCCCGCGGTGGTAAAGAAAATGTTATTAAAATGATGTTGTTCTGATGTTGTGTAAGGGTGTAATGTAACCGCCGGTTAACTTGCTCGTGAATAACCTCGCAGTATTTTTGATTAGTGTGCGCTATGCCCTTAATGCGTAAGCTATTTAATCTAAAATGAGCGCGACATCGGCTGTTTTATTGCGCCAGTTCTCAAACAGACTGTTAAGAGATTGTTTTTAAAGGTGTAATAATTTAAGGTCCGTAACCAACATATTCACGGCGCTTTATATATTTAAGATAATAAAGGAGTATAGGATGAAAGTTGCAGTTCTCGGTGCTGCTGGCGGTATCGGCCAGGCCCTCGCCCTTCTACTCAAAACCCAGCTTCCTTCAGGTTCTGAACTCTCTCTCTACGACATTGCCCCCGTTACCCCAGGCGTTGCCGTCGATTTAAGCCACATCCCAACCGCAGTGAAAATCAAAGGCTTCAGTGGCGAAGACGCTACTCCAGCTCTGCACGGTGCAGACGTGGTGCTGATTTCTGCAGGCGTTGCGCGTAAACCAGGTATGGATCGTTCAGATCTGTTCAACGTGAACGCAGGTATCGTGCGTAATCTGATCCAGCAAGTGGCAACCACCTGCCCGAAAGCCTGCATCGGCATTATCACCAACCCGGTCAACACCACCGTGGCTAT
Organism: Serratia sp. GW822-FHT06E05; assembly: GCF_058799445.1. Taxonomy (NCBI): domain Bacteria; kingdom Pseudomonadati; phylum Pseudomonadota; class Gammaproteobacteria; order Enterobacterales; family Yersiniaceae; genus Serratia; species Serratia sp. GW822-FHT06E05. Next base: position 189,025 of record NZ_JBXALM010000009.1, on the reverse strand, counting down.
CGCGGCAGAAGTGCTGAAGAAAGCCGGTGTTTATGACAAGAACAAACTGTTCGGCGTGACCTCGCTGGATATCATCCGTTCCAACACCTTCGTGGCTGAGCTGAAAGGCAAACAGCCGGAAGAGCTGAACGTGCCGGTTATCGGCGGACACTCTGGCGTGACCATTTTGCCGCTGCTGTCGCAGATCCCTGGCGTGAGCTTTACCGATCAGGAAGTGGCCGATCTGACCAAGCGTATCCAAAATGCGGGTACTGAAGTGGTTGAAGCCAAAGCCGGCGGCGGGTCTGCAACCCTGTCTATGGGCCAGGCGGCGGCGCGTTTCGGCCTGTCTCTGGTTCGTGCGCTGCAAGGCGAAAAAGGCGTGGTGGAATGTGCTTATGTGGAAGGCGATGGCAAATACGCTCGCTTCTTCGCGCAGCCGCTGGTGCTGGGTAAGAATGGCGTTGAAGAACGCAAAGACATCGGCACTCTGAGCGCGTTCGAACAGAAAGCGTTGGAAGACATGCTGGATGTTCTGCACAAAGATATCGAACTGGGCGAAAAGTTTATCAATAACTGATCATCCAGCAGTGCATGAGTATGCATAGGCCGCCGGACAACGTACCGGCGGTTTTTTTATGCCCGCAGCTAGGACCGAATACGGGCTTTTCGATCCAGTAAGTTATTGGTATGGGGATCGAAATAGCGGCTCGGCCAGATTTCTGCAGGGTGTATATCGAGCGTTTCGGCAATCAGCCATTCTCCTTTTGGCCAGGGACGCGACAGTGCGTTTGCCAGCGTTGATGAGCTAAGTCCTGCCTTGCGCGACACCGCCGCCAGTGTCGTTCCCTTCTTACGTAAAGCCGCAATGATATCCGCCGGATGCCAATCCTTATTCCTTGAGTTCATGTTTGCATTCCTTTTTTGATTAGCGAAAGTTCTGTTAGTGGTATAACTAACAGGTCAAGATTAATCGTTTGAACAACATGAAACGCTTATACGGAAACTAGGATACCACTAAATTTCTTAAAAAATATCCAATAAATTTCCTAAAAAAGATCTTCGCCTACTTTTGTCCAGAGAACATGGCCATGAAAAAAGAGTGGTTTGCCGCCAAGGAATTGACCGGCGTGGCAGGGTTACCTTCCTCACCACAGGGAATAAACTTGATGGCGCGTCGTGAAGGCTGGATCAGCCGCCGGCGCAAAGGCGTACAGGGAAAGGCGCTGGAGTATCACATTGACAGTTTGCCGACCGGTACGCGCAATTTACTGATCTTGAAAGAGGAACCGGCGCTGTATGAAGTTGAACGCAAGGATCCGCTGACGGTGTGGATTGAGTATTACTACCACCTGACGGAGAGCGAACGCGAAAAGATGTTGGCTTTCCTGATGCGAGAAGGGATTGGTGGCCTACTGGCGCGTGTCTTTCCGGGGAAATGAACAGACCCGCATCGCGGGTCTGTGGAAACTGCAGGGCGTTTGTTATTTCTTAAAAATCGCGTTGAACCGCAAGATGGGCTAATCCTTCCAGCGCGGCACGGTGGGCAGACTCCGGCAACACCTGCAGTGCGGCAATCGCCTTGTCGGCCTCTTCCTCAGCGCGTTGGCGGGTATATTCCAGCGAGCCGCATTGCTCCATGGCCTGTAAAACCGGCTCCAGCAAATGACGACCGTTGCCCTGTTCAATCGCGCCGCGGATCATGGCTTTCTGCTCGCCTTCACTATTATGCATGGCATGCAGCAAGGGCAGCGTCGGTTTGCCCTCGTTAAGATCGTCACCGGTATTCTTACCCAGGGTGCTGCCGTCGGCGCTGTAATCGAGCAGGTCGTCGATCAGCTGGAAGGCGGTGCCGAGATAGCGGCCGTAATCCTGCAGCGCTTTTTCTTCTGCCTCGCTGGCGTCCGAAAGGATCGCCGAAGATTGTGCCGCCGCTTCGAACAGGCGTGCGGTTTTGCTGTAGATCACCCGCATGTAGCTTTCTTCGGTAATGTTCGGATCGTTCACGTTCATTAACTGCAGCACTTCACCTTCGGCAATCACATTGACCGCCTCGGACATCAGCGCCAATACACGGAGCGATTCCAGGCTGGTCATCATCTGGAAAGCCCGCGTATAGATGAAGTCGCCAACCAATACGCTGGCGGCATTGCCGAAGGCAGCATTGGCAGTGGCCTTGCCGCGACGCATATCGGATTCATCCACCACATCATCATGCAGCAGGGTTGCGGTATGAATGAATTCGATCAGCGCAGCGACGGTAATGTGTTTATCACCCTGATAATGCAATGCCCGCGCCGCCAGAACGGCGATCATCGGGCGGATGCGTTTACCGCCACCACTGATAATGTAATAGCCAAGCTGATTGATGAGCGTGACATCGGAATTCAGCTGTTCGAGAATTGTTGCGTTCACGGCCGCCATATCTTGCGCGGTTAACTCGGTAATTTGCTCTAGGTTCATTGTATTTTTTTCAGCTGTGTTTCTCTTCACCGCGTTGAGATCGCTGCTCACATCGGTACATGGCGGTAACTGTCCTACTGATTGTACTTGAAAAACGCCTCAGATAAACGCCATGAAAGAAACTGTGCTTTTTTTCTTCTTTTTTCTACTTCTGGTCTTATTCTGCTCTTGTCATATGCTGGATTATTGCGTAGAATTCGCGCCCTATTGTGAATATTTATAGCGCGCTCTGTACTGAACAGTTGGGCACGCGGAAAGCGGAGTTTTATATGTACGCGGTTTTCCAAAGTGGTGGTAAACAACACCGAGTAAGCGAAGGTCAAACCGTTCGCTTGGAAAAGCTGGACATCGCAACTGGTGAAGCTGTTGAGTTTGACCAGATTCTGATGATTGCTAATGGCGAAGATATCAAAATCGGCGTTCCTTTCGTCGATGGCGGTAAGATCAAAGCTGAAGTCGTTGCTCACGGTCGTGGCGAGAAAATTAAGATTGTTAAGTTTCGTCGTCGTAAGCACCATCGTAAGCAGCAGGGCCACCGTCAGTGGTTCACTGACGTTAAAATCACCGGCATCAGCGCTTAAGTTAGGGGAGCAGATTAATGGCACACAAAAAGGCTGGCGGCTCGACTCGTAACGGTCGCGATTCAGAAGCTAAACGTCTGGGCGTTAAACGCTTTGGCGGCGAAGCAGTACTGGCAGGCAGCATCATCGTTCGTCAGCGCGGCACTAAATTCCACGCTGGTACCAACGTGGGTTGCGGCAAAGACCACACTCTGTTTGCTTTGAAAGACGGTAAAGTCAAATTCGAAGTTAAAGGCCCGAGCAATCGTAAATTCATCAGCATCGAAGCTGAATAATTTTTCGAGCCTTACGAAATAGATGTAAGCCCCGCAACTCGTTGCGGGGCTTTTTACATTTATGGGCTGCTTGTGCATCGGCCCGTCAGCGCTGGCAAAAGGTAAGATGGAAACGAAACAGCAGGTCGGAATTGGCATTTTCCTGGCGGTGACTACGGCAGTTTGCTGGGGTGCATTGCCGATTGCGATGAAAGAAGTGCTGGTAGTGATGGAGCCGTTTACCGTCGTTTGGTATCGATTTACCATCGCGGCGCTGGGGCTGGGGATCATTTTGGCCGTGCGCGGCAGATTGCCACCGGTGACCATGTTCCGTCAACCACGCTGGCTGCTGATTTTGGCCATCGCCACCGCGGGCCTGCTGGGGAATTTTATCTTCTTCAGCTCTTCGTTGCAGTACCTTAGCCCGACCGCATCGCAGGTCATCGGCCAGCTGTCGCCGGTCGGTATGATGTTTGCCAGCGTGCTGGTTTTAAAAGAGCGGATGCGCATCACCCAGGTGATTGGCGCACTGATGCTGATTTGCGGGCTGCTGTTGTTCTTCAATGTCAGCCTGATTGAGATTTTCACCCGCCTGACGGATTACACCCTGGGGGTGCTGTTGGGCGTGTGTGCGGCGATGGTCTGGGTGACTTATGGCGTGGCGCAGAAAGTGTTGCTACGTCGATTAGCCTCGCCGCAAATTCTGGTAATGTTGTACACTTTATGTGCGATCGCGCTATTCCCTCTGGCCAAGCCTGAGGTGATTTTCCAGCTCAGCGGCTGGCAATTAGCCTGTTTGCTGTTCTGTGGCGCCAACACGCTGATTGGCTATGGTGCGCTGGCGGAAGCCATGGCGCGCTGGCAGGCGGCGCAGGTGAGTGCGTTAATCACGCTGACCCCGCTGTTTACCCTGCTGTTTTCAGATTTGTTGGCGCTGGCCTGGCCACACGTATTCGCCGCCCCGACATTGAATGTCGTCGGTTATGTCGGCGCTTTCGTCGTGGTAGCGGGCGCCATGTTTTCCGCAATTGGTCACCGTTGGTGGCCGCGACGGGCAGAAACCCGCCTGGTTGCTCCTTTGAAGCAGCCCGGTGAATGATTTACGGAGACGGTAAATGAAGTTTGTAGATGAAGCAGCGATTTTGGTCGTTGCAGGTGACGGTGGTAATGGTTGCGTCAGCTTCCGCCGCGAAAAGTATATCCCGAACGGCGGCCCTGATGGCGGTGACGGCGGCGATGGCGGCGACGTCTATCTGTTGGCGGACGAAAACCTCAACACGCTGATCGACTACCGCTTTGAGAAATCTTTCCGTGCTGAACGTGGCCAGAACGGCCAAAGCCGTGACTGTACCGGCAAGCGTGGCAAAGATATCACCATCAAGGTACCGGTCGGTACCCGCGTGCAGGATCAGGGCACCGGTGAGATCCTCGGTGACATGACTCGCCATGAACAACGTCTGATGGTAGCGAAGGGCGGTTGGCACGGTTTGGGCAACACCCGTTTTAAATCATCAGTTAACCGTGCACCGCGCCAGAAAACGCTGGGCACCGCCGGTGAAGCACGTGACATCTTGCTGGAGCTGTTGCTGCTGGCCGATGTTGGCATGCTTGGCCTGCCAAACGCTGGCAAATCCACCTTCATTCGTGCAGTGTCCGCCGCTAAGCCGAAAGTGGCCGACTATCCATTTACCACTCTGGTCCCAAGCCTGGGCGTGGTACGTATGGATCACGAACAGAGCTTCGTTATTGCCGACATTCCTGGCTTGATCGAAGGGGCTTCCGACGGTGCCGGCCTGGGTATTCGCTTCCTGAAGCACCTGGAGCGTTGCCGCGTTCTGCTGCACCTGGTGGATATCGCACCTATCGATGAATCCGATCCGGTAGAAAACGCCAAAGTCATTATCAACGAGTTGAATCAATACAGCGAAAATCTGGCGCAGAAGCCACGCTGGCTGGTTTTCAACAAGGTTGACCTGATAGGTGAGGAAGAAGCCGCCGAGCGCGCCAAGGCGATTGCAGAAGGCATGGGCTGGGAAGGCAAGTACTACATGATCTCCGCGGTGAATCGCGAAGGCGTGAATGCGTTGTGCTGGGACGTGATGAAGTTCATCAACACCCAACCGAAAGCCATGGCTATCGAAGAAAGCGCACCGGAGAAAGTCGAGTTCATGTGGGATGATTACCACCGTGAACAGATCGCTGAAGTGGAAGCTGAAGCGGAAGACGATTGGGATGATGACTGGGACGAAGATGACGACGAAGGCGTCGAAATCATTTACCAGAAATAATCTTGCAAAGAAAAGGGCTCAGTTAAAAACTGGGCCCTTTTTTTATCGGCATTATTTGTTCAGGACATTCTCAGGTAACCAGCATTGTGCATTCAGCCCGTGGGTATCCTGGCGATTTTCCAGAGTCAGACGGCCCTGATGCAGTTGCACTATGCGGGTGACGATGTTCAGTCCCAGTCCGCTGCCGCCATAGCGTTGATCCATACGGCGGAATGCCTGAGTGAGCTCACCTTCCATTTGTTCTTTGATTCCCGGGCCTTCATCCGTCACCTGCAACTGATAGCCGGGTTTCTGCTGTGTCAGCTGCACCTGAATGCTGCTGCCTTCCGGGCTGTAGCGGTGAGCATTTTCTACCAGATTACGCAGCAGCAGGCGAAGCAGGACCGGATCGCCATGCATCGGGGCCGCCGTCGGGAGCTGCCATTGCAGTTTTTGTCCGCGCTGGCGGGTCAACTCCTCAAGTTCCTCTTGTAGCGGCAGGATCACGTCGCTCACCCAATCGAAACGCTGATAGTGGCCGCTGGCAAAGTCTTGTCCGGCGCGTGCGAGCATCAACAGCTGTTCGACGGTGTGCATCAGTTGATCGATGCGGGTGATCAACGGCTTACTTTGCGGGACCCCCTGTTTTTCCATTAACTCCAGGTGCAGTCGTATCCCCGCCAGTGGCGTTCGTAACTCATGTGCGGCATCTGCGGTGAACAGTCGTTCTTGTTGAATGGTGTTATCCAACCGTGAGAACAGTTGGTTGAGTGTGGTGGTGACCGCCATAATTTCGAGGCTGTCTCCGCTGAGCGGCAGAGGCGTCAGGTTATCGGCGGAACGCTTCTCCAACCGTTGCTGCAGCTGATTGAGCGGGCGAATAATCCAGCTGATAGCCCAGAATGAGGCCAGCAGGGTGACGATCATCATGATCAGCGAAGGGGCGAGCAGTGAGGCTATCGCCTCGGCGATTTCCGTATCGACACGCTCGGTACGCACCTTGGCCGACAGGGTTTCATCCACCAGGAAACTGATTTGCTCCTGGCTTTCATGCCAGAGCCAAAAGGCGCTGATTAACTGGGTGACCAACAGGATCAGCGCCAGCATCAACAACAGACGACGGCGCATGCTGATCATGATGAGGATTCCAGACGATAGCCAATGCCACGAACGGTACGGATGCGGTCCTTGCCCAATTTACGACGCAGGTTATGGATATGCACTTCCAGCGTGTTGGAGCCTAAATCATCCTGCCAGGTATAGAGATCCTGCTGCAACAGCTCGCGATTAACCGTTTGACCGGCGCGCATCATCAGGCGGGAGAGGATGGCGAATTCTTTCGGCGTCACCTCCACCGGCTGCTGCTGAACATAAACCTGCTGGCTGGAGAGATTGAGCTGGAGATCGTCCAACTGAATAAGATTGTCGCTGTGGCCCTGATAGCGGCGGATCAGGGCGCGCACGCGCGCCTGTAGCTCAACTAACGCGAAGGGCTTGACCAGGTAATCGTCAGCACCGGCGTCCAGCCCGTCGACCCGGTCTTCCAGTGCGTCACGGGCGGTCAAAATCAGCACCGGCAGATCGACCTGCTGGCGGCGCCACTGCCGCAGCAGGCTGGTGCCATCCATGTCGGGCAAGCCCAGATCGAGGATAATCATGCTGTATTGGCTGGTGATGAGCAGAGCATTGGCCTCCGCTGCCGTGGCGGCGCAGTCACAGGCATAGCCTTCCCCGGCTAATGCCAGTGCCAACCCTTGTTGCAGCAGCTCATCGTCTTCCACAATCAGCAGTTTCATCATAACCCTCAGTTATTCTGATAAATATCCCGATACAGGCGGCTTTCGAAACGCACCAGTGGTGCTCGACGCTGCTTTTGATCTTCCGGCGGTACGGCATAGCCTGACAGATACTGTACGAAGGCAAAACGCTGGCCGCTGGCGGTAGTGATAAAACCGGCCAGGTTATATACGCCCTGCAGCGCACCGGTTTTGGCGGACACCTTGCCGTCAACACCGGCTTCGTGCAGCCCGCCACGGTAGCGCAGCGTTCCGTCGTAACCGGACAGCGGCAGCATCGAAATAAAGTTCAGCTCGCTGTCATGCTGCGCAATGTATTGCAGCGCCTGCATCATGGTCGCCGGAGCCAGCAGGTTATGGCGTGAAAGGCCTGAGCCGTCTACCACGATGCTGTTGCCCAAATCCACGCCGGCCTTCTGACGCAGCACCTGACGCACGGCGTCAGCGCCGGCACGCCAGGTACCTGGAACGCCAAAACGTTCATGACCGATGGTCCGGAAGACGGTATCGGCAATCATGTTGTCCGATTTCTTCAGCATAATCTTCAGCAATTCGTGCAACGGTGCTGATTGAGTCTGGGCGATCACCGTGCCTTTCAGGCCCGGCTGCGTCTGGCGCTTCAGGTGTCCGTCGATCTGGATACCGGCCTGGGTCAGCTCATCTTTCAGGATCGCCCCGGCGTAGCTGGCACCATCCTGAATGGCGAAGGCCAGCGGCAGGGGATCGCTGCGTTGGGTCAGGCAACCGGTCAGGGTAAAGCGGTTCAATTCGCCCGGCACCACATCCAGCTCGCAGTATTGGGCATCCGCGGACCCTTTCGCCAACGTGCGAACCTGGCTAAACATATTGACCGGATAATAGGAGGCCACGCGAATAAAGGCCATATCGCCCGGATTGGGGGCGCTGTACAGCGACACCGAGAAACAGTTGCGGTCGACTATCGCCGCCGCCGGCGGTGCGCTGAAACACTGCGTCAGGTCGTTCCACGGCCAGCCGGGGGCTTTGTCATGGCTGGCGAATACCGAGGTATCGACCAGCACATCGCCGGTAATCTGGTGCACGCCCTGTTTTTTCAGGATCGCCACCATGTTGCGCAGGCTCTGGCGCTTAAAGGTCGGATCGCCGCCAAAGCGGGCAATCAGGTTGCCGCGCAGCACGCCGTCGCTGATGTCGCCCTGGCTCTCCAGCGTGGTGGTGAAGCGATAGTCTGGGCCGAGCTGCAACAAGGCAGCTAAAGCGGTCAGTACTTTTTGGGTACTGGCCGGCAACGCCATTTGCTGAGAGTGATAATCGATGGTCGGAGCGCTAGCGCCGATCTTCTGAACTACCAGGGCAAGGTTGGCCCCATCAGGCAAATATTGTGTGTAATCTTCAACCGGGGCCGCATTCGCATTCAGAACAAATGCGCAAGCCAATGCACTGACAATTCGTGAAAAACGCATAATCTCGGGATAACAGCTGGATAACGTGCCGTCATACTACGGTGCATTCAGGGAAAAAGTAAACGATGACCCTCAAGGAACTCTAGGCTAAAATGCGTATCAAAATGCAAAATCGATCCTGACTTGGGCAAGGGTTCCGAGTCAGGCTTCTTTTGTTTATCGCCTGGAGGCGGGGGGCACGTACCCACCGTTTTTTCATACGAACACGTCAGGATGACGGCTATTTGAACAGGAAAGATTTAGAGGTATTTATACTATGAAACAGATTCCGATGACCTTGTTTGGCGCTGAAAAACTGCGCGAAGAACTCGAATATTTGAAAGGCGTGCGCCGTCCGAAAATCATTGCGGACATCGCTGACGCCCGTGAACACGGCGATTTGAAAGAAAACGCAGAGTATCATGCGGCGCGTGAGCAGCAGGGATTCTGTGAAGGACGTATCCAGGAAATTGAAGCCAAGCTGTCGAACGCGCAGGTGATCGATATCACCAAGATGCCAAACAATGGCCGCGTGATTTTTGGCGCTACCGTATCGGTGCTGAACCTGGATAGCGAAGAAGAAGTGACCTACCGTATCGTTGGCGACGACGAAGCTGATTTCAAGAAAAATCTGATTTCTGTGAATTCGCCTATGGCACGTGGCCTGATCGGCAAAGAACAAGATGATGTGGTTGTGATAAAAACCCCGGGTGGCGATGTCGATTATGAGATCTTGAAGGTTGAATATCTCTGATTACCTTCCAATCGTGCAGAAAATCGCCAGGGTTTTGTAAAGAAAGGAAAAAGGCCGCGTGCGGCCTTTTATCTGAATCAGGTGCATGGCACCTTTTCGTTAACCCAATGCTTATTAACGCGGTAGACTGATCTTGCGCTCTTTAGACGGGCGGTAAAGAATAAGCGTACTGCCGATGACTTGCACATTGCAGGCACCCGTTTCACGCACGATAGCGTCGGCGATCAGGGTTTTGGTTTCGCGATCTTCAGCAGCGATTTTTACCTTGATCAGCTCATGATGCTCCAGAGCCTGTTCAATTTCAGCCAGCACCCCTTCGGTGAGACCGTTATTACCCAGCATGACAACCGGTTTTAACGGATGCGCCAGGCCTTTCAGGTGCTGTTTTTGTTTATTATTCAGATTCATTGTCTTTTTTGCTTAAGTTGGGATTGAAAACGGTACATTCTACCGCCATCTCATGTATATCACCAAATCGGTCTTCATCGGTGTGAGTCTACATGAGCTGCGAACCTGACATTAAGACTCTTTTTATGATAGTTGGAAAACGAGATGGCTAATAAAAAGCGTTCTGCTAGCTCCAGTCGCTGGTTACAAGAACACTTTAGCGATAAATATGTGCAACAGGCGCAGAAAAAAGGGCTACGTTCGCGCGCCTGGTTTAAACTTGATGAAATACAGCAGAGTGACAAACTGTTTAAACCTGGCATGACCGTAGTAGATTTAGGTGCGGCGCCGGGTGGTTGGTCGCAGTATGTCGTGACCCAGATTGGCGGTTCCGGCCGCATCATCGCCTGTGATATTTTGCCAATGGATCCTATCGTTGGCGTCGATTTCCTTCAGGGCGATTTTCGTGATGAACTGGTGCTCAAGGCTCTGTTGGAACGTGTAGGTGAAAGTAAGGTTCAGGTGGTCATGTCTGACATGGCCCCGAATATGAGTGGCACTCCGGCCGTCGATATTCCAAGATCGATGTATCTGGTGGAATTAGCACTGGGAATGTGTCGTGATGTCCTCGCACCAGGCGGAAGTTTCCTGGTGAAGGTGTTCCAGGGAGATGGCTTTGACGAGTACCTACGGGAAATTCGCTCCCTGTTTACGAAGGTTAAGATTCGTAAGCCAGACGCTTCCCGCGCACGTTCGCGCGAAGTGTACATTGTAGCGACAGGGCGCAAGCTGTAGTACCCTAACGCTGTTTGTTAACACAGTTGTAATATGAGGTTAATCCCTTGAGTGACATGGCGAAAAACCTAATTCTCTGGTTAGTCATCGCGGTAGTGTTGATGTCTGTATTCCAGAGCTTTGGGCCCAGCGAGTCGAATGGCCGTAGGGTGGATTACTCTACCTTCATGTCCGAACTGACCCAAGATCAGGTTCGCGAAGCGCGAATCAATGGACGTGAAATTAACGTTACCAAGAAAGACAGTAACAAATACACGACCTACATCCCTGTCAACGATCCTAAGTTGCTGGATACGTTGTTGACCAAGAATGTGAAAGTGGTTGGTGAACCGCCTGAAGAGCCGAGTTTGCTGGCTTCTATCTTTATTTCATGGTTCCCGATGTTGTTGCTGATCGGGGTCTGGATCTTCTTCATGCGTCAAATGCAGGGCGGCGGCGGCAAGGGCGCGATGTCCTTCGGCAAGAGCAAGGCCCGCATGCTGACGGAAGACCAGATCAAAACCACTTTTGCTGACGTTGCCGGCTGTGACGAAGCGAAAGACGAAGTAAGCGAACTGGTGGAATACCTGCGCGAGCCGAGCCGTTTCCAGAAGCTGGGCGGCAAGATCCCGAAAGGCGTGCTGATGGTTGGCCCGCCGGGGACAGGTAAAACCCTGCTGGCGAAAGCTATCGCCGGTGAGGCGAAAGTGCCGTTCTTCACCATTTCCGGTTCTGACTTCGTGGAAATGTTTGTGGGTGTCGGTGCTTCCCGTGTGCGTGACATGTTCGAGCAGGCGAAGAAAGCGGCACCGTGCATCATCTTTATCGATGAAATCGACGCCGTCGGTCGCCAGCGTGGTGCCGGCCTTGGCGGCGGTCATGACGAACGTGAACAGACGCTGAACCAGATGCTGGTTGAGATGGACGGCTTTGAAGGCAACGAAGGTATCATCGTTATCGCTGCGACTAACCGTCCAGACGTGCTTGACCCGGCATTGCTGCGTCCAGGCCGTTTCGACCGCCAGGTTGTGGTGGGCTTGCCGGACGTGCGTGGCCGTGAGCAGATCCTGAAAGTGCATTCACGCCGCGTGCCACTGGCACCCGATGTTGATGCATCTGTACTGGCTCGTGGTACGCCTGGCTTCTCCGGTGCTGACCTGGCCAACCTGGTTAACGAAGCTGCGCTGTTTGCCGCACGTGGCAACAAACGTGTTGTGTCGATGGTGGAGTTCGAAAAAGCCAAAGACAAGATCATGATGGGGGCAGAACGTCGCTCCATGGTGATGACCGAAGCGCAGAAAGAGTCGACCGCGTATCACGAAGCTGGCCACGCCATTATTGGTCGCCTGGTTCCTGAGCACGATCCGGTGCATAAGGTCACGATTATCCCTCGTGGCCGTGCGTTGGGTGTGACCTTCTTCCTGCCGGAAGGGGATGCGATCAGCGCCAGCCGTCAGAAGCTGGAAAGCCAAATCTCTACTCTGTACGGCGGCCGTCTGGCTGAAGAGATCATTTACGGACCGGAAAAAGTCTCTACCGGTGCCTCGAACGACATCAAAGTGGCGACCTCGATTGCCCGCAACATGGTGACCCAATGGGGCTTCTCCGAGAAGCTGGGGCCATTGCTGTATGCGGAAGAAGAGGGCGAAGTGTTCCTGGGCCGTTCAGTGGCCAAGGCGAAGCACATGTCGGACGAAACCGCGCGCATTATCGACCAGGAAGTTAAATCCCTGATTGAACGTAACTATGTGCGAGCGCGTTCGCTGTTGATGGAAAACATGGACATCCTGCATTCAATGAAGGACGCCCTGATGAAGTACGAAACCATCGACGCGCCGCAGATTGACGATCTGATGAACCGCAAAGACGTGCGTCCGCCAGCGGGTTGGGACGATGTGGGCAAGGGCAGCAATTCCGACAACGGTGGCACACCAAAAGCCCCGACGCCGGTTGATGAACCGCGCACACCAAACCCAGGCAATACCATGTCTGAACAGCTAGACAAGTAACTTTGGCTGTGTAATAACATCGAACCCCGGCATGCCGGGGTTTTTTATTGCCCGGCGGGCAGTGAACCAGGCAACAGTAAGGTGGATTAGCAATGCAGTTAACCGTGCGAGACATGACTCTCGATCTTTCCCATCCGCGGGTGATGGGGATCCTCAACGTGACCCCGGATTCTTTTTCTGACGGCGGCCAACACAACCAGCTTAATCAGGCTTTGCTGCACGCGCATGCGCTGATTTCGGCCGGTGCGACCATGATTGATGTGGGCGGCGAGTCGACAAGACCGGGAGCGGCTGAGGTCAGCGAAGACGAAGAGATCGCGCGCGTAGTCCCCGTCGTTGAAGCCATTGCCCGGCGTTTTGAAGTTTTTATCTCGGTAGATACTTCGAAAGCGGGGGTGATCCGCGAGTCGGCTCAGGCCGGTGCGCACCTGATCAACGACGTTCGCTCATTGCAGGAGCCGGGCGCATTGGCCGCTGCGGCGGAAAGCGGGTTGCCAGTGTGCCTGATGCACATGCAGGGTGAGCCACGAACCATGCAGCAGGCACCGCACTACGACGATCTTATTGGCGATGTGAACGCCTTTTTTCAGCATCATATTGAACGCTGTAATGCCGCCGGTATTACAAATCAGAAATTGCTGCTCGACCCCGGGTTCGGTTTCGGTAAGAATTTAGCGCACAATTATCAGCTTCTGGCCAGATTGTCTGAGTTTCATCACTTCGGCCTGCCGCTTTTGGTGGGAATGTCGCGTAAGTCGATGATTGGGCAACTGCTGAATGTCCCTCCTGATCAGCGGGTTATCGGCAGCGTAGCCTGCGCGGTTATCGCCGCCATGCAGGGAGCGCAGATTGTCAGAGTGCATGACGTTAAAGAAACCGTCGAGGCGATGCGTGTCGTCGAGGCAACCATTTCAGCTAAGGGATGATAGAGACATGAGCGAGCGCAAATATTTTGGTACCGACGGCATTCGTGGCAAGGTCGGTGATAGCCCTATTACCCCAGATTTCGTTCTGAAGCTGGGTTGGGCGGCGGGCAAGGTGCTGGCACGCCACGGTTCTCGTAAAATTATTATCGGCAAAGATACCCGTATCTCAGGTTACATGCTTGAGTCGGCATTGGAAGCCGGTCTTGCCGCGGCGGGGCTGTCTGCTTCCTTCACGGGGCCTATGCCGACGCCGGCGGTAGCCTATCTGACGCGTACCTTCCGTGCGGAAGCCGGTATTGTGATCTCCGCTTCTCATAACCCGTTTTACGACAACGGCATTAAATTCTTCTCCATTGATGGCGCGAAGCTGCCGGATCATGTGGAAGAAGCCATTGAAGCTGAAATGGAAAAACCGCTGACCTGCGTAGAATCTTCCGAACTGGGTAAAGCGAGCCGGATCATTGATGCTGCCGGCCGTTACATCGAATTCTGTAAAGGCACCTTCCCGAGCGAACTGAGCCTGAAAGGCCTGAAAATTGTGGTGGACTGCGCCAACGGCGCGACCTATCACATTGCGCCGAGCGTGCTGCGTGAACTGGGTGCCACGGTGATTGCCATCGGCGTTGAACCGGATGGCATGAACATCAATGAAAAATGCGGTGCAACAGACGTTCGCCAACTGCAAGAGCGCGTGCTGCTGGAAAAAGCGCACGTCGGTCTGGCATTTGACGGTGACGGTGACCGGGTGATGATGGTTGATCACCTTGGTCACAAGGTCGACGGCGACCAGATCCTTTATATCATCGCCCGCGAAGGGTTGCGTCAGGGCCAACTGCGCGGTGGCGCGGTTGGCACGCTGATGAGCAACATGGGGCTCGAACTGGCACTTAAGCAACTGGGCATTCCCTTCGCTCGCGCCAAAGTCGGCGATCGCTATGTACTGGAGAAGCTACAGGAACTGGGATGGCGCATTGGTGCGGAGAACTCCGGCCATGTAATCCTGCTGGATAAAACTACCACCGGTGACGGCATCGTTGCAGGTCTGCAGGTACTGACGGCGATGGTCCGCAACAACATGAGCCTGCACGACCTGTGCAGCGGCATGAAATTACTGCCGCAGATCCTGGTCAACGTGCGTTTTGTCGGCGAGCACAACCCGCTTGAATCGGAAGAGGTGCGTAAAATCACCGAGCAGGTCGAGGCTGAACTGGCCGGCCGCGGCCGCGTGCTGCTACGTAAATCCGGTACCGAGCCGCTGATCCGCGTGATGGTGGAAGGCGAGGACGAGCAGCAAGTGACGGCATTGGCACATCGCATTGCCGACGCGGTGAAATCTGCGGGCTAACGCTTTTTTGATCGGTCCGGGGGCAACCGCTGCCCTCGGAAATCACAGCCTGCGAATTTTATTGGCGTTTTTTTCCGCAAACGCGCCGGTGGCTGCAAATTGCCCTTGCGTGGTTTGGCGCCTTTGGTTAGTATTCACACCCGCTTCAGTGGGCAGTTTGATATAACGCCTGCGACTTCTTAATAGAATTAGAAGCCTTTGGGGTGTGAAGCATTTGGCACGCGGTGAAGCCGCAAGGATACGGGTACAACTATGTACGAAGCTCTTCTGGTAATTTTCCTGCTGATCTCAATCGGGCTGGTTGCTCTGATTATGCTGCAGCAAGGTAAAGGCGCTGATATGGGAGCCTCATTCGGAGCAGGTGCTTCTGGCACGTTGTTCGGTTCGAGCGGTTCCGGTAACTTCATGACCCGCATGACGGCTGTGCTGGCGACGCTGTTCTTCGTCATCAGTCTGATCCTGGGCAACCTGAGCACCAACCAGAGCAAGAAAGGCAGCGAGTGGGAAAACCTGGGTCAGCCAGTGAAATCTGAGCAGACTACCGCGCCGGCAGCACCAACCAAGCCGAGCAGCGATATCCCGCAGTAAGCAGCACGCAGTAACAGAGTTTGAAAACGGTTGTTATTACCTCATTAAAATAACGGCCGTTAGCAGTAAGAATCAGTACCGAGGTGGTGGAATTGGTAGACACGCTACCTTGAGGTGGTAGTGCCCTAACGGGCTTGTGGGTTCGAGTCCCATCCTCGGTACCAAATCCCAGAGATAACTTGCAATTTTGCGATTATCGGCGTAATATTTGCCACGTTTTCGGACGCGGGGTGGAGCAGCCTGGTAGCTCGTCGGGCTCATAACCCGAAGGTCGTCGGTTCAAATCCGGCCCCCGCAACCACTTTCCTTTAAGTGTTTATTTTCAAATACACTTTTCGATTGAATTCCGCTTTTCTCGATCAACATTTGAAAATGACACTTGTTAGAAAGTTGCACCGAAGCCGCTTAGCGGCAAACAGGGTCCAGTTGCATAAAGCCCCGAATTTTCGGGGTTTTTTGTTATTTGGCAACAGAATCACTGGGCTATTAGGCCCTTTTTTTATGTCTTGGGGGTGGGCTTGTCCACATTAGAGCAAAAATTAACAGAGATGCTTTCGGCACCGGTAGAAGCGTTGGGCTTTGAACTTGTAGGCATCGAATTTATTCGTGCGCGCCAATCGACGCTCCGTATCTATATTGACAGTGAAAACGGCATCAATGTTGACGATTGCGCTGATGTCAGCCACCAGGTCAGCGCTGTATTGGACGTCGAAGAGCCAATCACAGTCGCTTACAACTTGGAAGTCTCCTCTCCTGGCCTTGATCGCCCGATGTTCACCGCCGAACACTATACTCGTTTCCTCGGTGATGAAGTCAGCTTGGTCCTGCGCATGGCCGTACAGAACCGTCGCAAATGGCAGGGCATTATCAAGTCTGTCGATGGCGAGATGATCACGGTTACTGTGGAAGGGAAAGATGAAGTGTTCGCGCTGAGCAATATCCAGAAAGCGAACCTGGTACCCCACTTTTAAAGTTTGGATGAGGCAACTAGGATGAATAAAGAGATTCTGGCTGTTGTTGAAGCTGTTTCCAATGAAAAATCCCTTCCGCGTGAGAAGATTTTCGAAGCGCTGGAAACCGCATTAGCCACCGCCACCAAGAAAAAATACGAGCAGGAAATCGAAGTTCGCGTCAGCATTGACCGCAAAACTGGCGATTTCGATACCTTCCGCCGTTGGGTCGCCGTAGATGAAGTGACTCAGCCAACGCGTGAAATCACGCTGGAAGCTGCGCAGTATGAAGAGCCAGGCATCGAGCTGGGCGGTTACATCGAAGATCAGATTGAATCTGTTACCTTCGACCGTATCACCACTCAAACCGCGAAACAGGTTATCGTACAGAAAGTACGTGAAGCCGAGCGCGCTATGGTCGTTGATGCTTTCCGTCAGCACGAAGGTGAAATCGTCACCGGCGTGGTGAAGAAAGTTAACCGTGACAGCATTGCGCTGGATCTGGGCAGCAACGCCGAAGCGGTAATCGGCCGTGAAGACATGCTGCCGCGCGAAAACTTCCGTCCAGGCGACCGCATCCGCGGCATCCTGTACGCCGTTCGTCCCGAAGCCCGTGGTGCCCAGCTGTTCGTCAGCCGCTCCAGCGCTGAGATGCTGAAAGAACTGTTCCGCAT
This sequence comes from Serratia sp. GW822-FHT06E05, assembly GCF_058799445.1. Taxonomy (NCBI): domain Bacteria; kingdom Pseudomonadati; phylum Pseudomonadota; class Gammaproteobacteria; order Enterobacterales; family Yersiniaceae; genus Serratia; species Serratia sp. GW822-FHT06E05. The sequence continues at coordinate 171,857 of NZ_JBXALM010000009.1, read as the reverse complement.
CGAAGTACCGGAAATCGGCGAAGAAGTGATTGAAATTAAAGCGGCAGCCCGCGATCCAGGCTCCCGTGCGAAAATTGCAGTGAAAACCAACGACAAACGCATCGACCCGGTCGGCGCTTGCGTAGGTATGCGCGGTGCGCGCGTTCAGGCCGTTTCGAGCGAGCTCGGCGGTGAACGTATCGACATCATCCTGTGGGATGATAACCCTGCGCAGTTCGTCATCAACGCCATGGCGCCGGCAGACGTTGCCTCGATCGTGGTTGATGAAGATAATTGCACTATGGATATCGCCGTTGAAGCCAGCAATCTGGCACAGGCGATCGGCCGTAATGGCCAAAACGTGCGTTTGGCATCCCAGCTGTTAAAACAACACCGTGACGACGACCGTTGGGAACTGAACGTGATGACGGCGGACGATCTGCAGGCCAAGCACCAGGCCGAAGCTCATGCCGCCATTGATACCTTCACCAAGTATCTTGATATCGACGAAGATTTCGCCACCGTACTGGTCGAAGAAGGCTTCTCTACGCTGGAAGAATTGGCTTACGTGCCAATCAAAGAGCTGCTGGAAATCGACGGTCTGGATGAAGATATGGTTGAAGCGTTGCGCGATCGCGCCAAAGCTGCATTGACCACGCTGGCCCTGGCCCAAGAAGAAAGCCTGGGCGACCAAAAACCTGCTGACGATTTGCTCAACCTTCCGGGTCTTGAGCGCAGCATGGCCTTTAAACTGGCCGCGCGTGGGGTTTGTACGCTGGAAGATCTTGCCGAGCAGGGTGTTGACGATCTGGCTGATATTGAAGGGCTTAGCGATGAGCAAGCCGGCGAGCTGATTATGGCCGCACGTAATATCTGTTGGTTTGGCGACAACGCGTAATAAACTGTAGCAGGAAGGAACAGCATGACGACAGATGTAACCGTAAAATCGCTGGCAGCAGAGATTCAGACTCCAGTTGATCGCCTGGTACAGCAGTTTGCTGATGCAGGGATTAACAAGTCTGAGACAGACTCTGTAACCCAACATGAGAAAGAAGCCTTACTGGCGCACCTGAACCGTGAACACGGTAGCGCGCCTGGTAAGCTCACGTTGCAGCGCAAAACGCGCAGCACCTTGAATATTCCGAGCACCGGCGGTAAAAGTAAATCGGTGCAAATTGAGGTCCGCAAGAAACGCACTTATGTAAATCGCGATACGCCAGAAGCCCAACAGGCTGAAGCGGCAGAGCAGGCACAGCGTGAAGCGGAAGAGCAGGCACAGCGCGAAGCGGAAGAGCTAGCGAAACGCGAAGCAGAAGCGAAGCGCGCAGCCGAAGAGCAAGCCAAACGTGAGGCCGCGGAGATTGCTAAGCGTAATTCAGCGGAAAAAGAAAAAGTGACGAATCAACATACCGACGAAATGACCAAGCCAGCTCAGGCAGAAAAAGCACGCCGTGAAGCCGAAGCCGCTGAACTGAAACGTAAAGCGGAAGAGGAAGTACGCCGTAAGGTCGAAGAAGACGCCAAACGCGTAGCGGAAGAAGCTCGCCGCATGGCAGAAGAGAACGGTGAGAAGTGGGCCGAAGCTGAAGCAGCAAGCGCTGCGGTTGAAACAGCCGATTACCACGTGACTACCTCTCAGCACGCCCGTGCCGCTGAAGACGAAAACGACGCTAAAGTTGAAGGCGAACGCCGCAGCCGCACCCGTGGCGGTAAAGCGACCAAGCAGAAGAAAGGCAACAAGCTTTCCGAGTCTAAAGCAGACCGTGAAGAAGCGCGCGCCGTTACCCGTGGCGGTAAAGGCAAGCGTAAGCCAAGCACTCTGCAGCAGGGCTTCAACAAGCCGGCTCAGGTGGTTAACCGCGACGTTATTATCGGCGAAACCATCACCGTAGCCGAACTGGCTAACAAAATGGCGGTTAAAGGCTCTCAGGTCATCAAAGCGATGATGAAGCTGGGCGCAATGGCCACCATCAACCAGGTCATCGATCAGGAAACCGCGCAGCTGGTTGCCGAAGAGATGGGCCACAAAGTTATCCTGCGTCGTGAGAACGAGCTGGAAGAAGCGCTGATGAGCGACCGTGATACCGGTGCAGCGGCTGAGCCACGTGCGCCAGTTGTGACCATCATGGGCCACGTCGACCACGGTAAAACTTCTTTGCTGGACTACATCCGCTCCACCAAGGTGGCAGCAGGCGAGGCCGGCGGTATTACCCAGCATATCGGTGCTTACCACGTAGAAACCGACAACGGCATGATCACCTTCCTGGATACCCCAGGCCACGCAGCCTTTACTTCAATGCGTGCCCGTGGTGCTCAGGCGACTGACATCGTTGTTCTGGTTGTTGCTGCCGACGACGGCGTAATGCCGCAAACCATCGAAGCTATCCAGCATGCGAAAGCAGCGCAGGTACCGTTGGTGGTTGCAGTGAACAAAATTGACAAGCCGGAAGCCGATCCGGATCGCGTTAAGCAAGAACTGTCCCAGTACGGCGTTATGCCGGAAGAGTGGGGCGGCGAAGCTCAGTTCGTTCACGTATCTGCGAAAGCCGGTACCGGTATCGACGAACTGCTGAACGCTATCCTGCTGCAGTCCGAAGTTCTCGAACTGAAAGCAGTACGCAGCGGCATGGCCAGCGGCGTAGTTATCGAATCCTTCCTGGATAAAGGTCGTGGTCCGGTTGCTACCGTGTTGGTACAGGAAGGTACGCTGAACAAAGGCGATATCGTTCTGTGTGGCTTCGAATACGGCCGCGTGCGTGCGATGCGTGACGAACTGGGTCGCGAAGTGACCTCTGCGGGTCCTTCTATTCCGGTTGAGATCCTGGGCCTGTCCAGCGTTCCTGCCGCCGGTGATGAAGCGACCGTTGTGCGCGATGAGAAGAAAGCGCGTGAAGTTGCGCTGTACCGTCAAGGCAAGTTCCGCGAAGTTAAACTGGCGCGTCAGCAGAAATCCAAACTGGAAAACATGTTTGCGAACATGACCGACGGTGAAGTTTCTGAGCTGAACATCGTACTGAAATCCGACGTACAGGGTTCTTGTGAAGCCATCATGGATTCACTGTTGAAACTCTCTACCGACGAAGTGAAAGTGAAGATTGTTGGTTCTGGCGTAGGTGGTATCACTGAAACCGACGCAACGCTGGCAGCCGCTTCCAACGCCATCATCCTGGGCTTCAACGTCCGTGCCGACGCTTCTGCGCGCCGCGTGATTGAAGCAGAAAGCCTGGATCTGCGTTACTACTCCGTGATCTATAACTTGATCGACGAAGTGAAGCAGGCGATGAGCGGTATGTTGGCGCCTGAGTACAAGCAGCAGATCATCGGTCTGGCCGAAGTGCGTGACGTGTTCAAATCACCTAAATTCGGTGCTATTGCCGGTTGTATGGTTACCGAAGGTAACATCAAGCGTCACAACCCAATCCGCGTTCTGCGCGACAACGTGGTTATCTATGAAGGCGAGTTGGAATCCCTGCGCCGCTTCAAAGATGACGTTAACGAAGTCCGTAACGGCATGGAATGTGGTATCGGCGTTAAGAACTACAACGACGTGCGCGTCGGCGACATGATCGAAGTCTTCGAAATCATCGAGATCCAACGTACCATCGCTTAACGCTAGCACATCTGCTTAAGTCTTTTCTGGGGGGCCTTGTGCCCCCCGATTTGTCTGGAGAATCCATAATGGCAAAAGAATTCAGCCGCGGTCAGCGCGTGGCACAAGAGATGCAAAAAGAGATTGCTATCATTCTGCAGCGTGAAGTCAAAGATCCGCGTATCGGCATGGCTACCGTTTCTGGTGTAGAAGTTTCTCGCGATTTGGCCTATGCCAAAGTTTATGTCACCTTCCTGAACGTGTTGACCGAAAACCCGGATCCGGAACTGGTGCCAAACGGCATCAAAGCGCTGCAAGACGCTTCGGGTTACATCCGCACATTGCTGGGCAAAGCCATGCGTCTGCGTGTAGTGCCTGAGCTGACCTTCGCTTACGACAACTCTCTGGTTGAAGGCATGCGCATGTCCAACCTGGTGACTAACGTAGTGAAGAACGACGCCGAACGCCGTTCCGCATCAGGCGATGACGAGGAGGCTTAATGAGTCGCCCTCGTCGCCGCGGCCGTGATATCCACGGCGTCCTGTTGCTGGACAAACCGCAGGGCCTGTCGTCTAACGACGCCCTGCAAAAAGTAAAACGCCTCTATAACGCCAACCGCGCGGGACACACCGGCGCGCTCGACCCGCTGGCGACCGGCATGCTGCCGATTTGCCTCGGTGAGGCGACCAAGTTCTCACAGTTCCTGCTCGACTCCGACAAACGCTATCGCGTTATTGCTCGACTGGGTCAGCGCACCGATACTTCGGACGCCGACGGCCAGATTGTGCAGGAACGTCCGGTGAACTTCACCCAGGTGCAGCTCGATGCGGCGTTGGACAGCTTCCGCGGCGATATCAAGCAGGTGCCTTCGATGTATTCGGCGCTGAAGTACCAGGGCAAGAAACTCTATGAGTATGCTCGTCAAGGTATCGAAGTTCCGCGCGAAGCACGCAGCATCACCGTTTACGATCTGCAGTTTATCCGCTGGGAAGGGGACGAACTGGAGCTGGAAATTCACTGTTCGAAAGGCACCTACATCCGCACCATTACCGACGACCTCGGTGAGTTGCTGGGGTGTGGCGCACACGTGATCTACCTGCGTCGTCTGCAGGTGGCGACCTATCCGATCGAAAGGATGGTCACGCTGGAACAGCTGAACGAATTGCTGGAGCAGGCACAGGCACAGGAAGTCGCGCCAGGCGAGCTGCTCGATCCTCTGCTGATGCCGATGGACAGCCCGGTGGAGAACTACCCGGAAGTGAATTTGCTCCCGGTAGTCGCGGGATACGTTAAGCAGGGGCAGCCCGTACAGGTTGCCGGTGCGCCGGCCTCGGGCATGGTACGTATCACCGAAGGTGAAGAGCGTAAATTTATCGGCGTGGGTGATATTGCCGATGACGGTCGTGTGGCGCCGCGCCGCCTGGTCGTCGAATATTTCGACTGAGGGCAGAAAACGCACTGCCTTGCGATCGCACTGCGCTAAGGGTAGAATGGCGCAGCTTATGCATTGGGTTGCTGAATTAGAGATCGGCGCCTGTATTTATTATCTATAATCTGGAGTATTACAATGTCTCTAAGTGTTGAAGCTAAAGCTAAAATCGTAGCTGATTTCGGTCGTGGTACTAACGACAGCGGTTCTTCCGAAGTTCAGGTTGCCCTGTTGACTGCGCAGATCAACCATCTGCAAGGCCACTTCTCAGAGCACAAAAAAGATCACCACAGCCGTCGTGGTCTGCTGCGTATGGTTTCTCAGCGTCGTAAGCTGCTGGACTACCTGAAGCGTAAAGATGTAGCACGTTACACCAGCCTGATCGAGCGTCTGGGTCTGCGTCGCTAATCTAGCGAGTTTCAGTGGAAAGGGGCCTATTTGGGCCCCTTTCTTCTAGGAAGCATAAGCAAATCAGGTTAATGTATTACTGATGTTTCCAAACAGGATCTTCCATTACAGAGGTTCGCGCGGCTAATGAGAGGCTTTGTCTCAGGCTTGAGATAAGGATTGTCATTAGTCGCGAGGATGTAGTGAGAAGGCAAATCGAGTCAATGGCGTGTCGAGTCGTCAATACGATTGCGCGCCTAATCTAAGGATATAATTTTGCTGACACCGATCATTCGCAAATTCCAGTATGGCCAGCATACCGTCACTATCGAGACCGGTATGATGGCTCGTCAAGCCACCGCCGCCGTGATGGTGAGCATGGATGACACCGCCGTATTCGTTACCGTAGTTGGCCAGAAAAAAGCCAAACCAGGCCAGAGCTTCTTCCCACTGACCGTTAACTATCAGGAGCGTACCTACGCTGCTGGTCGTATCCCGGGCAGCTTCTTCCGTCGTGAAGGCCGTCCGAGCGAAGGCGAAACTCTGACTTCCCGTCTGATTGACCGTCCGATCCGTCCACTGTTCCCGGACAGCTTCCTGAACGAAGTTCAGGTGATCGCGACCGTTGTTTCCGTAAACCCGCAGGTTAACCCGGACATCGTTGCGATGATCGGTGCCTCTGCAGCCCTGAGCCTGTCCGGTATTCCGTTCAATGGCCCAATCGGTGCTGCTCGCGTGGGTTACATCAACAGCCAGTACGTGCTGAACCCAACGACTGACGAGCTGAAAGAAAGCAGCCTGGACTTGGTGGTTGCCGGTACCGCAGGTGCAGTGCTGATGGTTGAATCCGAAGCTGACGTTCTGAGCGAAGATCAAATGCTGGGCGCGGTGGTCTTTGGCCACGAGCAACAGCAGATCGTTATCGAGAACATCAATTCCCTGGTTGCCGAAGCCGGCAAGCCTAAGTGGGATTGGCAGGCACCTGCAGTCAACGAAGCGCTGCACGCGCGTGTTGCAGAACTGGCAGAAGGCCGCCTGGGCGACGCTTATCACATTACCGAAAAACAAGAGCGTTACGCTCAGGTAGATGCGATCAAGAACAGCGTTGTTGAAACCCTGTTGGCACAGGACGAAACCCTGGACGCGTCTGAAATTCAGGACATCCTGGGCAGCGTTGAGAAAAACGTCGTTCGTAGCCGCGTGCTGCGTGGCGAGCCGCGTATCGACGGCCGTGAAAAAGACATGATCCGTGGCCTGGACGTGCGCACTGGCGTACTGCCGCGTACCCACGGTTCCGCACTGTTCACCCGTGGTGAAACTCAGGCTCTGGTTACTGCAACTCTGGGTACCGCACGTGATGCGCAGAACCTGGATGAGCTGATGGGCGAGAAGACCGACAGCTTCCTGTTCCACTACAACTTCCCTCCGTACTCCGTTGGTGAGACCGGGATGGTAGGTTCGCCTAAACGTCGTGAAATTGGTCACGGTCGCCTGGCGAAACGCGGCGTATTGGCTATGATGCCTAAAGCAGAAGATTTCCCGTACACGGTGCGTGTGGTTTCCGAAATCACCGAATCTAACGGTTCTTCTTCCATGGCTTCAGTCTGTGGCGCTTCTCTGGCGCTGATGGACGCTGGTGTGCCAATCAAAGCCGCCGTTGCGGGTATCGCAATGGGCCTGGTGAAAGAACAAGACAACTTTGTGGTTCTGTCCGACATTCTGGGTGACGAAGATCACCTGGGTGACATGGACTTCAAAGTAGCGGGTAGCCGTGACGGTATTACCGCGCTGCAGATGGACATTAAAATTGAAGGCATCACCCGCGAAATCATGCAGGTTGCACTGAACCAGGCCAAGGGCGCGCGTCTGCACATCCTGGGCGTAATGGAACAGGCTATCAGCACTCCGCGTGGCGATATCTCTCAGTTCGCACCACGTATTCACACTATCCGAATCAACCCGGACAAGATCAAAGACGTGATTGGTAAAGGCGGCTCTGTCATCCGTGCGTTGACCGAAGAGACCGGCACTACCATCGAAATCGAAGATGATGGTACAGTGAAAATCGCTGCTACCGACGGTGAGAAAGCGAAATTCGCTATTCGCCGCATCGAAGAGATCACTGCCGAGATCGAAGTGGGCCGTATTTACCAGGGTAAAGTTACCCGTATCGTTGATTTCGGCGCATTCGTGGCGATCGGCGGCGGTAAAGAAGGTCTGGTGCACATCTCTCAAATCGCAGACAAGCGCGTTGAGAAAGTGACCGACTATCTGCAGATGGGTCAGGAAGTACCGGTTAAGGTACTGGAAGTTGACCGTCAGGGCCGCGTGCGTCTGAGCATCAAAGAAGCGACCGCACCAGAAGCAGGTTCACCTGCGCCTGAAGCAGAATAACTGTATAGATAGATTTACAGCTCCCGGCCATGGGGTTGGGAGCTGTTCGTATCGCGCGGGTAGGATGCTTGCGTATTAGCAAACGGATGAAAGGATGTTCATCCAATGTTTGTCTTCGGGAGTGGGAAATGAAGCCTTTCTTGCGCTGGTGTTACGTTGCGACAGCACTCATGCTGGCAGGATGCAGCAACCATGATTGGCGTAAAGACGAAGTTTTGGCGATCCCGTTGCAGCCAACTCTGCAGCAGGAAGTGATCCTGGCGCGCATGGAACAAATACTTGCCAGCCGGGCACTGACGGACGATGAGCGTGCGCAGCTTTTATATGAGCGCGGTGTGCTGTATGATAGCCTCGGGCTACGTGCACTGGCGCGCAATGATTTCTCGCAAGCGCTGGCGATACGTCCTGATATGCCAGAAGTTTTCAACTACCTGGGCATTTACTTAACGCAGGCAGGCAATTTTGATGCTGCCTATGAAGCGTTTGATTCTGTACTAGAGCTTGATCCAACTTACAATTACGCGCGTTTAAACCGGGGCATCGCACTGTATTATGGCGGCCGCTTCCCGTTGGCGCAGGATGATCTGCAGGCGTTTTATCAAGACGACCCAAACGATCCCTTCCGTTCGTTGTGGCTTTATCTGGTGGAAAGAGAAATCGATCCCAAGAAGGCTGACGTAGCGCTCCAGCAGCGTTATGACAAAGCGAACCGAGGGCAATGGGGATGGAATATTGTCGAATTCTACCTGGGCAACATCAGTGAAAAAACGCTGATGGAAAGGCTCAAGGCAGATGCAACGGATAACACTTCGCTCGCTGAGCATCTCAGTGAAACTGACTTCTATTTAGGTAAGCATTACCTAAGTCTGGGGGACAAGGACACCGCTTCGGCGCTGTTCAAACTGACGGTCGCTAACAACGTTCATAACTTCGTTGAGCACCGCTATGCATTGTTGGAATTGGCGCTGTTAGGCCAAGAACAAGACGACCTATCGGAATCGGACCAGCAATAGCTGACGAACAACTATCAGCCTGATATACATTGGTTTTTTGCCAAAGTTATCGTCTTAACGGGCGAGGGCTTTTTTGTTCGTTTTATAATCTAATTTGAGCCGGTTCACACTTTTCAATGAAAATGACTGAAAATTTTCTCGACGAGTTATGTAGACTGGCTGCCATTATTAATGAGGCACGTGTACATGACTACTGAGCTTGAAACCTCTTTTGCTGACCTGGGGCTGTCTGCTCCGATCATTTCTGCCCTGACCGATCTGGGCTATGAAAAACCTTCACCGATCCAGGCTGAGTGTATTCCTCACCTGTTGAACGGCCGTGATGTGCTGGGCATGGCACAGACCGGTAGTGGTAAAACTGCAGCATTCTCGCTGCCACTGCTGCACAACCTTGACGCTTCCCTGAAAGCACCTCAGATCCTGGTGCTGGCACCGACCCGCGAACTGGCGGTTCAGGTTGCTGAAGCGATGACTGATTTCTCCAAACACATGCATGGCGTTAACGTCGTGGCCCTGTATGGCGGCCAGCGTTATGACGTGCAGCTGCGCGCTCTGCGTCAGGGCCCGCAAATCGTAGTAGGGACTCCAGGCCGTCTGCTGGACCACCTGAAGCGTGGCACCCTGAACCTCTCTAACCTGAGCGGTCTGGTGCTGGATGAAGCCGACGAAATGCTGCGCATGGGCTTTATCGAAGACGTAGAAACCATCATGGCAGAGATCCCGGCTGAACATCAGACCGCGCTGTTCTCCGCAACCATGCCGGAAGCGATCCGTCGCATTACCCGCCGCTTTATGAAAGAGCCGCAGGAAGTGCGCATCCAATCCAGCATCACTACCCGTCCGGACATCAGCCAGAGCTACTGGACTGTGCACGGCATGCGTAAAAACGAAGCGCTGGTGCGTTTCCTGGAAGCGGAAGACTTTGATGCGGCGATTATCTTCGTTCGTACCAAAAACGCGACCCTGGAAGTGGCTGAAGCGCTGGAGCGCAGCGGTTACAGCAGCGCAGCACTGAACGGCGACATGAACCAGGCACTGCGTGAGCAGACCCTGGAGCGCCTGAAAGATGGTCGTCTGGATATCCTGATCGCAACCGACGTTGCTGCTCGTGGCCTGGACGTTGAGCGTATCAGCCTGGTGGTAAACTATGACATCCCTATGGATTCAGAGTCTTACGTTCACCGTATCGGCCGTACCGGCCGTGCTGGTCGTGCCGGCCGTGCGCTGCTGTTCGTAGAAAACCGCGAACGCCGCCTGCTGCGCAACATCGAACGCACCATGAAGCTGACCATTCCAGAAGTTGAGCTGCCAAACGCAGAACTGCTGGGTGAGCGTCGTCTGGCCAAGTTCGCCGCTAAAGTACAGCAACAGCTGGAAAGCAGCGATCTGGACATGTACCGCGCACTGCTGGCTAAACTGCAGCCGGAAGAAGAGCTGGAAATGGAAACCCTGGCCGCAGCACTGCTGAAAATGGCACAGGGCGAACGTCCTCTGATCTTGCCACCGGATCCCGTGTTCAAACCACGTCAGCGTCGTGAATTCAACGACCGTGACGACCGCGGCAGCGACCGTCGTCGTGACGCACGTCCAGACAGCCGTGATGGTGGCGCAGATCGCCCACGTCGCGAGCGTCGTGACGTTGGCGAAATGCAGCTGTACCGCATTGAAGTGGGCCGTGATGACGGCGTTGAAGTTCGTCATATCGTTGGCGCGATCGCTAACGAAGGTGACATCAGCAGCCGTTACATCGGTAACATCAAGCTGTTTGCTGGTCACTCGACCATCGAACTGCCAAAAGGCATGCCGGGCGAGATCCTGTCTCACTTCACCCGTACTCGTATCCTGAACAAGCCGATGAACATGCAACTGCTGGGCGATGCACAGCCGCATGAACGTCGTGAGCGTCGCGAAGGCGGTGCTGGTGCAGGTAACGGCGAGCGTCGTGGCGGTGGTCGTCCATTCAACGGCGAACGTCGTGAAGGGGCAAACCCAGGCCGTCGTTCTTTCGGTGATCGTCGTGAAGGCGGTGCTGCTGCACCTGCCGGCAACGGTGGCGAACGTCGTGGCGGTAACTTCAACCGTGACGGCCAACGCGCCCCACGTCGTGATGACGCCGCTCCGGCTGCACCACGTCGCCGTTTCGGTGATGCATAACATCTGATTTGACCGCTTGCGGTTAATCGGACTAAGAAACCAGCCTTCGGGCTGGTTTTTTTATGCCTGAAATTCACCGTTAAATGGCAGAAAATGGCGTATCATTTATAAGGTTTTTTCTTATGGATACTACGCACGGGAGATGCCATGAGTTGGCAGCAGTTCAAGTCTCAATACCTGGTGCGCTTTTGGGCACCTTTACCCGCGGTGATTGCCGCAGGGATCCTCTCTACCTACTACTTTGGTTTGACCGGTACCTTCTGGGCGGTAACCGGGGAATTTACCCGCTGGGGTGGCCATGTATTGCAGTGGTTCGGCCTGCACCCTGAGCAATGGGGCTACTTCAAGGTTATCGGCCTTGAGGGCACGCCGCTGCAGCGCATCGACGGCAGGATGATCATCGGCATGTTCGCTGGCTGTATCGCTGCCGCACTGTGGGCCAATAACATCAAGCTGCGCCAGCCACAGCACCGCATTCGCATTGTGCAGGCGCTGTTGGGCGGCATTATCGCCGGCTTCGGTGCCCGTCTGGCGATGGGCTGCAACCTGGCGGCGTTCTTTACCGGTATTCCTCAGTTCTCGTTGCACGCCTGGTTCTTCGCACTGGCGACCGCTGCTGGCTCCTACTTTGGCGCCAAATTTACCCTGTTGCCGATGTTCCGCATCCCGGTGAAATTACAGAAGGTAAAAGCCGCCGCCCCGTTGACGCAAAAGCCGGAGCAGGCGCGCCGCCGCTTCCGTTTGGGCATGGTGATTTTCTGTCTGTCGGTAGCCTGGTCACTTTGGACGCTGTTCGATGCGCCGAAGCTGGGTATCGCCATGCTGTTCGGTATCGGTTTTGGCCTGCTGATTGAGCGTGCGCAGATCTGCTTCACCTCAGCCTTCCGCGATTTATGGATCACCGGGCGTACCCACATGGCGAAAGCGATCATTATCGGCATGGCGGTGAGCGCCATCGGTATTTTCAGCTATGTGCAGTTGGGTGTCGCGCCGAAAATCATGTGGGCCGGCCCCAATGCGGTTCTGGGCGGCCTGCTGTTTGGTTTCGGCATCGTGCTGGCCGGCGGCTGTGAAACCGGCTGGATGTACCGTGCGGTGGAAGGACAGGTGCACTATTGGTGGGTGGGGCTGGGTAACATCATCGGCGCGACCCTGCTGGCTTACTACTGGGATGACCTGGCCCCGGCGCTGGCCACAGATTACGACAAGATCAACCTGCTGGATACTTTCGGGCCGATCGGCGGCCTGCTGGTGACTTACCTGCTGCTGGCGTTGGCGTTTGCCGCCATGCTGTGGTGGGAGAAACGTTTTTTCCGCGCCAAACCCGATGCGCAGGTGGTTAATTTGAGGAGTGTGTCATGAAGCAAGCGGCGATAGTGCCAAATTATCGGTTGGATATGCTGGGTGAACCTTGTCCGTATCCGGCAGTGGCCACGCTGGAGGCGATGCCGCAGTTGAAGCCGGGCGAGATCCTGGAAGTGATCAGCGACTGCCCGCAGTCGATCAACAACATTCCACTCGACGCGCGGAATCACGGTTACAAAGTGTTGGATATTCAGCAGGACGGGCCAACCATCCGCTATCTTATCCAGCGTTAACCGACGTGGGGCAGCGGTGTGCTGCCCCATTTTTGCATGGCGGACGTTGAGGGAAATGATTGCCCTGCGGCCCGCCGTTGACTTACCCTTTCGCCAGCGTGTCTTTTACTCCGGCGACAATCTCAAACGAATGCAACCGTGCCTGATGGTCAAAGATCTGGCCGTTAACCATGATCTCATCCGCACCGGTTTCGTTGAGCAACGTTTGCAGCCCGTGACGCACGGTATTTTCGTTACCGATGATCGACATGCGCAGTGCCTGATCAACCCCGTACTGTTCCCCGGCGGTCCATAGCGCGTGGATATTGTCCACCGGCGCCGGCAGTGGGCCTGGCGAACCACGACGCAGGTTGATGAACTGCTGCTGCATCGACGTAAACAGGAAGCGCGCATCGGCATCGCTGTCGGCGGCCACCACGTTGACGCACACCATCGCATGCGGCTGCTGGCACTGCTCGGAAGCTTTGAAGTTATCACGATACAACTTCAGCGCCTGGAACAGCATCTCCGGTGCAAAGTGGGAGGCGAAGGCGAACGGCAGGCCAAGCTGTGCCGCCAACTGCGCGCTGTACAAACTGGAACCGAGCAGCCAGAGAGGGACATGCAATCCTTGGCCGGGTACCGCCTGTACCGGCTGGCCCGGTTGTGCATCGCAGAAGTAATGTTGCAGTTCCTGCACGTCGCGGGGGAAGTTATCCACCTCGCCGGACAGATGGCGGCGCAGTGCCATCATGGTGCGTTGATCGGTACCGGGTGCACGGCCGAGGCCCAAATCGATACGCCCGGGGTACAAAGACTCCAGCGTACCGAACTGCTCGGCGATCACCAGCGGCGCATGGTTAGGCAGCATCACGCCACCGGAACCAAGGCGAATGGTTTGGGTACCCGCGGCCAGATAACCCAGCAGTACCGAGGTGGCGGCACTGCCGATGCCGGTCATGTTGTGATGCTCTGCCAACCAATAGCGTTGATAACCCCATTTTTCGGCATGTTGTGCTAAATCTAAAGAAGCGTGAAACGCATCACGTGGTTTGGCCCCTTGTGGGATAGGGGATAAATCCAGTACCGAAACCGGTACCGCAGTTTTTTCAGTCATGGCATCGTCCATCAAAAGGTGATCGCTTAAAGGGCGATTGCAGAAGTCTGCAAACTACAAAGCATAATGTGCTTTTAGTGTTAAAAGCATAATCCAATTTATAGTTATAAAAGAGGATATATGTGCTCGAGATATCCTTATGAGTAAAATGGTTTTTTTGGGAGTTTATTGAAATATGGACATGATGATTTCACCTGCCGCTTACTGCTCAGGGAGCTGAGAGAATGAAAAAAAAGACGTTGTTTACCCTACTGTTGATGGTGGTGGCGATCGCCATGGCGATATTGTTCCGCGCGCATAATCAGGATTTGTTGTTGCAGGGCGAAGTGGATGCGCCTGAGGTGATTGTGGCTTCCAAAGCTAAGGGACGAGTGATTGAACGTCTGGTGGAGCGTGGGGACGACGTGCAGGCAGGGCAAGTGATGATTCATCTCGACAGCCCGGAACTGATGGCGCAACTGCGTTCCGCGCAGGCGTCGCGCGATGAGGCCAAAGCGCAGCTCGAGCAGTCGCTGCACGGCACGCGTGAAGAAAGCATCCGCAACCTGCGCGCCAACCTGGCGCAGTCCGAAGCGCAATATCGCAACGCGCAAAACGACTACAACCGCAACCTGAGCGTGGCCGGTAAAGGTTATATTTCGAAATCTGAATTGGACGCTTCACGCCGCGCGCGCGATACCGCTTTCCAACAGGTGCAGGCGGCCAAAGCCAACCTGGACGAAGGGATTAACGGCGACCGTGTCGAATTACGGCAACAGTACGCTGCGGCACTGCGAGCAGCGGAAGAAAACTTGCTGCAGGTGAAAGCCCAGACGGACGACCTGCAGGTTTTGGCCCCGGTGACCGGCGAAGTTGGGCCAATACCGGCAGAAGTGGGCGAGTTGTTGAATGCGGGTAGCCCATTGCTGACGCTGATCCGCATACCGGACGCTTATTTCGTGTTTAACCTGCGTGAAGATATTTTGGCTCACGTGCGGAAGGGCGACAAAGTCCAGATGCGGGTACCGGCACTGAAGGACAAAATGATCGAGGCGGAAGTGCGTTATATCGCCCCGCTGGGTGACTACGCCACCAAACGTGCCACCCGAGCTACCGGTGATTTCGATCTGAAAACGTTTGAAGTGCGCCTGTATCCGTCACAGCCGGTAGACGGCCTGCGCCCAGGGATGAGCAGCTTATGGCTATGGAAAGAGTAAGGGCCGGCTGGCGCTGCTTCAGTCATGCGTTTGGCAACGAGTGTCGGCTTGCCTTCCGCAGCCCGGTGGTGCATTGGCTGAGCTGGATCTTCCCGCTGATCCTGTTTGGTCTGATCAGCAGTAACTTTTCGGAAGGGACCTTGCTCGATCTGCCTGTGTCGGTAGTGGACAGCGATCACAGCCCGCTATCCAAATCGCTGACGCGCCGTCTGGATGCCGGTTCGCACGCCCACGTCGAGGCTTACCCCGGTGGGCTGCAGGAATCGCTGCATCGCCTGCGTAGCGCGCAGGATTACGCGCTGCTGTATGTGCCGCCGGATTTTGAGGCCAACGCGCTGGCTGGCAAACAGCCGAGCGTGGTGATGTACTACAATGCGCTGTTTTACGGTGCGGGGCTGTATTCCACCCAGGACTTCAGCGGCCTGATGACCGAAATCAACGCCAGCTACCGCAGCATCATCGCCGGCGAGATGGGCAAAACACTGCCGCCCCTGGCGGACGTGACGCTTTCCTACGGCAGTTTATTCAACGCCAGCGGCAGCTATATTTATTATCAACAGTTTGCCGCCACCATCCACCTGCTGCAGCTGTTCGTAGTGACCTGCATGATTTACGTGTTGGCACGCAGTAAATCCTTGTTGAAGGCTCGGCCGTTCAGCCTGGCGCTGCTCGGCAAGTTGGCGCCGTACACCCTATGTTTCACCAGCTTGCTGATGGTTGAAATTGCCGCGCTGGTGGGCATTTTTGACGCCCGCGTCAGCGGCAATCCGCTGTTTATGCTGATGATTGGCTTCTTCTACGTGATGGCGGCGCAGAGCATTGGCCTGCTGTTGTTTACCTTTACCAGCAGCACCATCACCGCCTACAGCCTGATCGCCATTTTGGTGAGTATTGCGCTGACCTTTTCGGGCATGGCGGTGCCGGAACTGTCGATGCCGCTGCCGGCGCGCATTATTTCCAATATTGAGCCGTTAACTCATGCGTTGTACGCCATGTTTGACGTATTCCTGCGGCAAGTCCCTGCCAGCGCCATCTTCAGCGTCTGTGCGTTGCTGTCGATTTATCCGCTGGTGACCGCACTGCTGGTGCGTAACCGGCTGTTGGCGCGGCTGTTAAAAGAAGGGGGGGCAGGATGAAACTTTATTGGCAAACCTTCGTCCGGGTGCTGCTCGGCATGCTGGAGCGGCCGATGTGGCTGATGTTGATCCTGTCGTTGTGCGTCATGAGCATGGTCTATGCCAACCGCACGGTATGGGATCTGCCGGTGGGCGTCATCGATCAGGACCACAGCACCGCCAGTCGCCAGCTGATCCGTCAACTGGACGCCACCTCCAAAATCGCTATTGAAACCTACGACAGTCTTGAGCAGGCGCAGCGGGATCTTGGCTGGCGCAAGCTGTTCGCGGTGATCATCATGCCGGTGGATCTGGAGAAGAAGATCCTGAGCGGCCAGAATATCGTGGTGCCGGTGTATGGCGATGCGACCAACCGCCTGGCCAACGGGCAGATCCAGCAGGATGTGGTGGCGGCTTATCAGCAGTTGCTGACCCAGTACAACAACGGCCTGCTGTTACGCAGCGGTTTCAGCGAACGCCAGGCGCAGGTGATCCTGACGCCGATCGTCGGACAGACGTTGGATGTGTTCAACCCGGGCATCAGCTTTGCGGCGATCATCTTCCCCGGCCTGCTGGTGATGCTGTTGCAGCACTCGCTGTTGATTGCCTGCGTGCGCGTCAGCATTGCCATGAAGAGCATGCCCGGGGGTAAAGCGCCGCTGGCGGCGCATCTGGGGGGGCTGACGGCGTTGCTGCCGATCTGGCTGTTCCTGTCGATCGTGCTGTTTGTGTTGTGGCCATGGGTGCTGGGCTATCGGCAAACGGCGGGCATTGCGGAAATTCTGCTGCTGACCTTCCCGTTCTTACTGGCGGTGCTGGGGTTGGGCAAGCTGGTGACCGAGTGCCTGCGCAGCGTCGAAATGATCTACCTGACGCTGGCGTTTATTACGACGCCGATATTTTATCTTTCGGGCACCATCTGGCCGCTGCAGGCGATGCCTGGCTGGGTGCGGGCGATTTCCTACAGCATTCCCTCCACCTGGGCAACCAAGGCCGTTGCGGGGGTTAACCAGATGGGGTTGTCGCTGAACGAAGTGTGGGGGGACGTGGCGATGCTGTTGGTGCTGGGGATTGTTTACACCCTGTTGGGCTTCGGCGTAGGTTTCGTACGCAACAGCGTCGCGCTGCGCAGTATGTTCCGCAAACGGCAGGTTAATTAACGTTCCAGCAAGGGAGCCCCACCATTTCCTTGACCCTTAACAAGGTGGACAGACGCGCTGTCTCGCATAATCACGTCCGTGAATTTTCTTACTGGTGTGATTGTATGGCTTACCAACTGAACCTGAACTGGCCCGAGTTTTTAGAGAAGTATTGGCAGAAAAAACCTGTTGTTTTGAAAAATGCCTTCCCGAATTTTGTCGATCCTATCACGCCAGACGAACTGGCGGGGCTGGCGATGGAGCAGGAGGTTGACAGCCGTCTGGTGAGCAACGCAGAGGGAAAATGGCAGGCCAGCAACGGTCCGTTTGAACATTTCGATGACCTCGGTGAAACGGGTTGGTCACTGCTGGCGCAGGCGGTTAACCACTGGCATGCGCCCTCAGCCGAGCTGGTGCGCCCGTTTCGCGCCTTGCCGGACTGGCGCCTGGATGATCTGATGATCTCCTTCTCGGTGCCGGGAGGCGGTGTGGGTCCGCATATCGACAACTACGATGTGTTCATCATTCAGGGGATGGGCCGCCGTCGCTGGCGCGTAGGCGACGCCTTGCCGATGCGTCAGTTCTGCCCGCACCCGGCGCTGCTGCACGTTGATCCGTTCGAGCCGATCATTGATGAAGAATTGGAACCGGGCGACATTCTGTATATCCCGCCAGGCTTCCCACATGACGGCTTTACCCACGAAACGGCGTTCAACTATTCAGTGGGCTTCCGTGGGCCAAACGGCCGCGACTTGATCAGCAGCTTTGCTGATTACGCGCTGGAAAAAGATCTGGGTGGTGCGCATTACAGCGATCCTGATTTAACCCTGCGTGAACATCCGGGCCGGGTTGAAGAATATGAGCTTGAGCGCCTGCGCTCAATGATGTTCGAAATGATCGGCCAACCGGAAGACTTTAAGCAGTGGTTTGGCCGTTTTGCCACTACGCCACGTCATGAGCTGGATATCGCTATGGCGGAACCCCCTTATGAAGCGGAAGAGGTACTGAATGCGCTGATGGGCGGTGAAACCCTGACTCGCCTGAGCGGCCTGCGTGTGCTGCAGGTCGGCGACAGCTTCTTCGTCAACAGCGAGCGTCTGAACACCGTGGACGATCGTGCGGCCGATGCGCTGTGTCGTTATACCGAGCTGGGCCAGCCGGAGCTGGGTGATGCGTTGCAAAATCCGGCCTTTGTGGCTGAGCTGACCGAACTGATCAATCAGGGATACTGGTTCTTCAAAGAGTAGTTGTCGCTGTTGGCTGACTTGCCGGGTGGCGCTACGCCTACCCGGCAGTTTTGTATTTTCTCAACGAATTAAGACACCAATTCCAGCCCCGCGACCCGGCGCCAGTAGCCGTTGCAGTCGGCTTGATCGGTGAGCGTTAACGGCTGCGCACCCTGCTCGTTGGCACGGAAACGTTCGACCAGAGCCAACGTCTCCGTGCTCTGCGGCGACAGGCGCACGATGTCTACCAATCCCTGCATACCGCTCAATTCGTTACCCAGGTTATAACAGTAGCCGCTCATGGTCTGAATACCGTTGAGCACGAACACCTGTTGCTGTTCTTGGGAACGCATCATGCGGCCCTGCGGGTATTTGATGCAGCAGGTTTCGCATTCGTCCTTGGCACGGTCTTCAGACCGTGCGGTGAAGCAGCGTGCCGAATAGGCCAGCGGCAGGTGGCCGTAGCTCAGCACTTCCACTTCAAACTGCTGGCGGAAGCCCAGTTCCTCGCACTGCGCCAACAGTTTGGCCAGCCAGTCGCGTGACAGCTCGACCGGCATACACCAGCGGGTCATGCCCTGGCGGTGCAGCAGGCGCAGGGTATAAGCGTTGTAGCAATTTAGCGCGTGACCGGCGACGAACGGCAGGCCACGTTCCGCGGCCATGTTCACCGTGCCCAGATCGTTGGCTTCGATCAGGAATTCGCCGTTTTCCACATAACGCTTCAGTTCGTTCAGCTCGGACGGCGCCTGTAATAGGGCCAGGGTAGAGATCACCACCTGCTTGCCGCTGCGGGCTATCTCTTGCGCCAGCGCCAGCCAGTCTCCCACCTTCATTTCACGCCGTTTGGTGCAGACGCTTTCACCGAGATAAATAATCTCCGCGCTGCTGTTTACCGCCTGCTGATAAAAACTCTCGACCTCGGTTTTTGGCCAGTAGTACAGCACTGGGCCTAATGCGTATTTCATGCGTCCTCCTGCTACTGCCATTTGCGGTGATAGGCACCGAGGGTGGTTTGGGTGCCTTCGGACATCGAGCCGAGCGCCTCCATCCAGCCGGCCTCGGCCTGATAAGCGGCCGGATCGGCCTGGCAGCGATCGATGGCCTGACGCCACACGCGGGCAACCTGGCTAACATAGGCCGGGCTGCGCTGGCGGCCTTCAATCTTCACCGAAGCGATATTGGCAGCCAGCAGTTCCGGCAGCAGTTCCAGCGTATTGAGGCTGGTGGGCTCTTCCAGCGCGTGGTAGCGCACGTCATCCACCAGATAGCGGCCCTTGCACAGCGTCGGGTAACCGGCATTTTCATCGTCCCGGTAGCGGTCGATCAGCACGCCGTTCAGGCGTGACTCCATACCCTGAGCCGTTTGCTGCCAGCGCACGTAGCGCGCCGGCGAACAGGCACCGACGGTATTGGGGGATTCGCCGGTCAGGTAAGAGGAGAGGTAGCAACGCCCCTCGGCCATGATGCACAGGCTGCCGAAGGCGAAGACCTCAAGCGGCACAGGGCTGGTACGCGCCAACTGTTTAACCTGGTGCATCGACAGCACGCGCGGCAGCACCACCCGACCGACGTCGAAATGGCGTTGGTAGAAGCGAATTGCCTCTTCGTTAGTGGCAGAAGCCTGCACCGACACGTGGCGCTCCAACTGCGGGTAACGTTCGGCGGCGTATTCCAGCATCGCCAAATCGGCGAGGATCAGCACGTCGGCACCCAACTGCGCCGCCATGTCTACCGCCCGCTGCCAGCGGGCATAGCCGTCCGGGTGGGCGAAGGTGTTGATGGCGATGTGCAGCTTGCGGTGGTGGCGATGGACGTACTCGACCGCTTCCTGCAGCTTTTTCTCGGTAAAGTTGAGGCCGGCAAAGTGGCGCGCGTTGGTATCATCTTTCAGGCCGATGTACACGGCGTCAGCGCCGTTATCCACCGCAGCCTTCAGGGCCGGCAGGTTACCGGCGGGACAAAGCAGCTCCATAGATTTATCCTGACTCAGCATGCACCCATGGCGGATGCGGGCTGTCACAATGTTTACCGGTGACCGTTTTTAACCGGCAAACGCTAATCGGGAGGCAATTTTAGTGAAAGCGCGCTGAACAGGCTTTGATTTGAGGCAGCTTCTGGCGTATTGATAAAGCTGGCGGCGAAATGCACTATTTGTTGATATAGAGCGCTTCTGCCGTGCGCCACTGTGGCAAAATAGTGCATCTGTGTTGAAAGGAGTGAACGACAGTGTTGGAACAATTACGAGCGCGCATTGTGCGCCAGGGGCCGTCGCTGCTGCGAGTACCGCTAAAATTCACGCCGTTTGCTTTGCAGCGCCAGCTTCTGGAACAGGTGCTGGGCTGGCAGTTCCGCCAGGCGTTGGCGGATGGCGATTTGGAATTTCTCGAATCGCGCTGGTTAAAGATCGAAGTCCGCGATCTGGCGCTACACTGGTTTATGACGGTAGAAAACGGCAAGCTGGTTGTCAGCCAACACGCCGAGGCTGATGTCAGCTTCAGCGGCGACGCCAACGATCTGATTCTTATCGCAGCGCGTAAGCAAGATCCCGATACGCTGTTCTTTCAGCGTCGGCTGCAGATTGAAGGGGACACCGAATTGGGCCTGTATGTAAAAAATCTGATGGACGCCATCGAGTTGGAAGCCATGCCTGCGCCATTGCGCCTGGGCCTGCTGCAACTGGCTGAATTTGTTGAAGCAGGGCTGCAGGAGGGCACGGTGCAAACTTCCCGTGTGCCGGTATCATGCTAATCCGCGTAGAAATTCCAGTAGATGCCGCAGGGATCGACGCGCTGTTGCGTCGTGCCTTTGGGCGTGACGACGAGGCCGATCTGGTGCAGCAACTGCGCGAAGATGGCCTGCTGACGCTGGGCATTGTCGCCACCGACGACGAAGGCGGCGTGGTAGGTTATGCGGCGTTCAGTCCGGTGGACGTGGCCGGGGAGGATCGCCAATGGGTCGGTCTGGCACCGCTGGCGGTGGACGAAAGCCTGCGTCGCCAAGGGCTGGGTGAAAAACTGATCTACGAAGGATTGGATTCGCTCAATGAGTTCAGCTATGCCGCAGTCGTGGTGCTGGGCGATCCCGCTTATTACGGTCGCTTTGGCTTTAAACCGGCTGCCGCCTACGGGCTGCAGTGCCGTTGGCCGGGCAGCGAAGCCGCCTTCCAGGTGTATCCGCTGGCGGAAAATGCTCTGGATGATGCGCGCGGGGCGGTGGAGTTTTCCGAGCCGTTTAACCGGTTTTAATCTCAGCGTCCGGCAGTAAATGATCCAAAGTAAGAGGCGGGTGATTCACCAGCCTCTCTTTTTGCGTTTTGCTCAGTTGCTTCACCCGGTATTCCAGCCTTAGCGCTTTAGAACGATCCCCCGCCAGGCAGTGAAACGCCAACACCAGCTCGCCTTTGCCCCGCAGTGCCTTTGCACCTTTGCCAGCCTGATGCTGCGCCAGACGTCGTTCGACGTCGGTAGTAATGCCGGTATACAGCATGCCGTTAGGCAGACGCAGCATGTAAAGGTACCAGGGGGAGAGGGTATCGGTCATGAATAAGCAGCAACTTCGGTGGCCAGGGTGGGAATATGATGGCATGTTCGCCGTCGTAATCCCACCCTGTCCGCCTGCGGATGATTACGGTTAGCCTTTTTTGCCCGCCATTTCAAAGCGAGGTGAAACGATGCCGTACAGCGTCCAGCCGAGGAAAGTGGCGATGGCACCCCACATCATGGCCTCTTCACCGGAACTGTAGAGCGCATAGAAGCTGTAAAGCGCGCCAATGCCGGCAATGATGTTGGCGATCCGCGCTTTTTTCTCCGGCACTTTCGCCACCTTCTGAATAATGATCAGCGCCGCCATCGACAAGATGTAAGGGATAATATTGGTCACCACGGCCAGGTTAACCAGCACGTTGAACTGCTTGTTCAACGAGGGGCTGATGGTCATCAGCGACAGTACGCTCTGGATAACGACGATGGTCAGCATGCCTTTGACCGGGGCGTCCGCCTTGCTGAGTTTCGAGAAGATTTTCGGGAAGAAACCGCTGTCGGCGGAAGATTTGAATACCTGAGCGATGGTGAACTGCCACCCCAGCAGCGACCCGACGCAGGACATGATCATCAGTGCCATGATGATCTTGCCGACCGTTGGGTTGAACATATGGGAAAACGCCAGCCCAAACGGCGCGGTGGAATTGGCCAGGTCCATATTCGGTACTATACCGGCGATCACGTTGGTCGAAACGATATAGATCACTGCGGCGCTAAGCGTGCCGCCCAATACGGCGATCGGCACATTACGTTCTGGGTTCTCCACCACATCGGTATTGGCACAGGCGGATTCGAGGCCCAGGAAAGCCCATAGGGTCATGGAAATCGAAGCGCCAATGGCTTCAAAAGTTGGCACCTGATGCGGGTTCCACGCGGCGACGTAAGCGCTGCCGCTGAACCAGTGCCAGCCGATGATCGAAATCCCGACCACCGGGATGATGACGCCCCAAACGGTGATGCCGCTGATCCTGCCGGTAATGCGAGCGCCGCCGAAGTTGGCGACCGTGGCTAACCACAGCACACCAATGGTGGCGATACAGATCCCTAACGGGCTCAGGTTGGCGCCAAACAGCTCGGTACCGTAGCCCACGGCGGAAATGGCGATGGCGATATTGGCGATCAGTAACGAAACGCCGTAGGTATAGTTCGCCATAAAGTTGCCCGATTTGCCGAAAGCATATTCAGCATACCCCCCCATACCGCCGGATTTACGGCTGAACATCCCGCATTTGGCGAAGGCATAGGCCAGCGCCATTGAACCAACCGCAGTGACCAACCAGGAAACAATAGAAATTGTGCCTACCTCGGCCAATTTGGTCGGCAGCATAATTATGCCGGACCCCATCATGTTGACGGCCGTCAGGATCGTTAACTGCACGACCCCCATTTTATTATTAGACTTACTCATGATCATTCTCTCTTTTCGGATGCGATCTGGGCGGTGAATAATATTCACCGCCTTGTGAGGTCATTAATTACTCATGACGTAGCCGTAAGCGCGATTCCAGCCATCTTCATCTTGTTGGATATAAACACCCTGCAATTCCGGTGCGAAACCAGGAAGTAAATTAATGCCTTCCTCCAATGCCAGGAAATAACGCTGTGCAGCGCCACCCCATATTTCTCCAGGGACGACACATAAAACACCCGGAGGGTAAGGTAGTGCACCCTCTGCCGCAATACGGCCCTCAGCCTTGGCCAATGAAATCAATTCGATATTGCCGCGGACAAATTCTGTATTGGCATCTTGCGGGTTCATGGCGACACGAGGGAAATAATTTTTGCGGAACATCTCTTTTTGCAGTTCTTTAACGTCGTAACTGACATAGAGATCGTGCATTTCTTGGCAAAGTTGACGCAGGGTATAATTCTTGTAGCGTTGCTCATTGCTTTTATATACCGCGGGCAGGACTTCACTGAGTAATGAATCCTGCTCGATGTGTTTTTCAAAGCGGGCAATCAGCGCCACCAGATGCTGCATTTTGGCGATGTCTTCGGCCGGCGTGAGCAGGAACAGGATCGAGTTGAGATCGCATTTTTCCGGTACTATGCCGTTTTCGCGCAGATAGTTGGCCAAAATGGTCGCCGGAATGCCGAAGTCACTGTAGTTACCGCTCGTCGTGTCTATGCCCGGCGTGGTGAGCAACAGCTTGCACGGGTCGACAAAATACTGCGATTCCGCATAGCCTTCAAAGGCATGCCACTTCTCGCCTGGCACAAAGTTGAAGAAGCGCAAATCGTTGGCCATTGTCTCGGTGTCATAAGACTGCCAGGGCTTGCCGTCGATCTGATCTGGAACAAAAGGTTTGATTAACTGGCAGGTCTCCAGCAGCATTTTACGGGCTTCAATCCCTGCGCGAACGCACTCCTTCCACAGGCGCTGACCGCTTTTCCCTTCATGCATTTTGGCATTGACGTCCAGAGCGGCAAACAGCGGATAGAACGGGCTGGTGGAAGCATGCAGCATAAAAGCGTTATTAAAGCGTTTATGGTTGCAATAGCGACTTTGGCCTTTGATATGTTTGTCTTTTTTATGGATTTGTGAGGTTTGCGAGAAGCCGGCCTGCTGTTTGTGAACGGACTGGGTCACAATGATCCCCGGGTCGTTTTCATTCAGTTCAAGCAGTAAAGGCGAGCAATCTTTCATCATTGGGATGAACTGTTCGTAGCCCACCCAGGCGGAGTCAAACAGGATGTAATCGCACAGGTGCCCAATCTTGTCGACCACCTGGCGAGCGTTGTAAATGGTGCCGTCGTAGGTGCCTAACTGGATGATTGCCAGACGGAAAGGTCGGGCTTCATTGGCACGTTCCGGCGCCACTTCGCGGATTTGCTGACGTAAATAACGTTCATCGAAGCAGTGCGCATCAATACCGCCGATAAAGCCAAATGGGTTGCGGGCGGTCTCCAGATACACCGGCGTTGCACCAGCTTGAATCAGAGCGCCATGGTGATTGGATTTATGGTTATTACGGTCGAACAACACTAAATCGCCGCGTGTTAACAGGGCGTTGGTCGCAACTTTGTTTGATGCCGAGGTCCCATTCAGCACGAAATAGGTCTTATCGGCGTTAAAGACCTTGGCTGCGTGTTGCTGCGCGGCACAGGGTGCCCCCTCGTGGATCAATAAATCGCCCAGTTTGACGTCCGCGTTGCACATATCGGAACGGAACAGCGTCTCGCCATAGAAATCAAAGAACTGACGTCCGGCCGGATGTTTACGGAAGAATTCACCGCCCTGATGGCCCGGACAGGCAAAGGTGGCGTTACCCATTTCGACATACTGCGTCAGCGTGTTGAAGAACGGTGGCAGCAGATCTTTTTCATATTTTACCGCCGCGGCCTCCAACTGCTTGCCGTAGAACTGGGTGTTTTTCCCGCAGAGTTCAAATACCCCGTGCAGCGCCGGTAATACGGCATTGTCCAACTCTTCTTCGCAGCAAACCGCCACAAACAGCGGGATGTTCAACCCGATCTCTTCGAGATGCGTCACCATGCCCTTCGTAACGTCCTCAACGGACAGCACAATGGCGGCGACATCATTGAAATCGCTCTGATGCACATCGACAATTTCACGTTCTGTTTCAAAGCAGCCCAGTGTTTTTTCATTAGCGGCAATTTTTAACTTTTTCATTTTCTCATTCTTCAGACAAAGGTATTCCATCGGCAAATAATTAAATCTGCCGTTAATACCTTATTAAAATAAAGGTGTACGAGAACCTGGCATGCCGGAAGGCATTCCTGAGTTCACTCTATTATTTTGTGATGACGTTCTTATCCCATGAAGCTGAATTACGATGTTTTCCGCTGCGTAAGCAACAGCAGTTTATCTCTGTTGAACAGAGTGAAAAATAAGTCGTAATGATGTCTTGCGTTCGGAATAAGGACGAACGAGGAGGGAGGTTATCTGAAGTTAAAGAAAGCGAAGCTAAAGCAACTACGATGAGCCATCATCATAATATGGGTTGTGCGCCTGATATGCGCCATTTTTCTGTTGTTGTTTTCCATTTCTAATCCACCTTTGTGAGTGAAAAGATGGCGCTATTTTAACGCAGGCTTGAGCAAAATATGTGACATACATCACGCATATGCACCTTCAAGTAAATAACTATTCACTGGTTATGCATTGAGTTGCATAAGAATACCTCTAAAGAGTGATTATGCATGTAAATAGATTGATAATAAATAGCCCTTTCTGCTACCTGATTTTTCCTGTGTGGGAGAAATAGCAAAAAAAATTGGGTTTAAGAGGGGCGTATAATGCGCAATTGAAGTGGGTTTGTTTTTATTATGTTATAAGTCCATATAATGATATTTTGTATATAAATTCACTTTATCTGGGTGTTTATTCTCTTTTAATTTTTGCCGACATTGTTGTTATTTGTGACCCGCCTCAACAACACGGGTTAAGATGAAACAAGCTAACGGGGAGAATTCACAGTGACTATGACCGATGAGCATCAACCTATCGCACAGTTTCTCAGCAAGCAGCACGTACTGACGCTGTGCGCGGGGAACGGCATGGATATGTGGTGCGCCAATTGTTTCTACGTGTTTGACACCGAGCGGATGGCGCTGTGGTTGATGACCGAAACCCACACCCGTCACGGTGAGCTGATGCTGCAAAACGCCAGCGTGGTGGGCACCATAGCGCCGAAACCGAAGACCATCGCCTTGATCCGCGGCATTCAGTATCGGGCGCAAGCGACGATGCTGAACGGTGAGCAGGAGGCGTTGGCACGGGCACGTTACTGCAAGCGTTTCCCGATAGCCAAGATGATGAAGGCGCCGGTCTGGCAGTTGGATCTGCAGGAGGTGAAGATGACTGACAATACCCTCGGTTTCGGTAAAAAGCTTCACTGGGCGCGGGTCTGAATACCGCAAACTATACTTTTCAGCATCATCAATCAGCGGGAGGGCATATGGCACGGGTATTCATTGTCGGGGCAACTGGGTTGGTGGGTAATGCACTGTTACATCTGCTGCAGCGTGATCCGCAAGTTACGGCGATCGTGGCGCCAACGCGCAAACCATTGCCGCCGAACGAAAAATTAGAGAACCCGGTAGGGGATGATTTGTTCGCGCTGCTGACTGAATGTGAACAGCCGGTCGATATGGTGTTTTGCTGCCTGGGGACGACCCGCCGCGAAGCCGGTAGCGACGCTAATTTCCATTATGTCGATTACACCCTGGTGGTGGAAAGTGCGCTGACTGGCCGTCGGTTAGGGGCGCAGCATTGTCTGGCCGTCAGTGCGCTAGGCGCGAACAGGCGCTCTACGTTCCTCTATAACCGCACCAAAGGGGAAATGGAGCAGGCGCTGCGTGAACAGAATTGGCCGCGCCTGACGCTGGTGCGGCCATCCATGCTACTGGGGTCACGGCCCTCGCCGCGTTTGCTGGAGCGCCTCACCGCGCCGCTGTTTAAATTGCTGCCCGGCAAATGGCGAGCGGTGAGTGCCGAAGACGTGGCGCAAACCCTGCTGGAACAGGCGTTCAGCCCTGGCAACGGCGTTAGGGTGCTGGAATCCGATCGGCTGCATTGTTACCGCAGTGCACGCTGAGATTATCGAACGCCAGCTCCAGGCCAGGCGGCAGTTCATTGTCTGTCAGCCACAAATCGAGATGATGGCTGATGTGCGTCAATAGGGTACGGCCTGGTTGCAAGCGTTGCTGAATTTCCTGCGCACGGGTCAAATCGTTGTGGTTACGCGGTGCCTGCGGCTGAGGGGGCAGGCTGCAATCGAGCACCAGCAAATCCAACGGCACTCCGCGTAGAAAAGCGTCGGTATCGGGCGGCAGGCCGACGGTATCGGTCAGGTAGGCGAGCGATGCCCCTGCGGCCTGGATCAGATAGCCCAGTGTGATTTTTGAATGCTGCAGCGGTAACGGTGTGATGCGCAGCCCGCCCAGTTCAAGGGGTTCGAAGGGGGTTAACGGCGGTTGAAACGCCAGAATACCAGGGTGTTTGAACAGGTCATCGCAGCCCTGCTCGTCTGCCGGACCATAGACGGGAATAAAATTTCCGCACCCCCAACGCAAAGGAAATAACCCCTGTACGTGATCCATGTGGTAATGTGTCAGTAAAAAACGTTGAATTTCCCCCGCCGAAAAACGCCGTTCCAACGACGGTAATCCTGCATCCAGCAAGGTCGTTTCCCCCTGAAATTTGAGCATGGCGCTGCACGGTCGTCGCCGAAACGCCGGCTCGCGCCTCGCCCGCTGACAGACCAGACAATCACAGCCAAACACCGGGATCTGTTGCGCGCCACCGGTGCCGAGAAACGTCAGTTGCATGTCGTCACTCCCGATTATAAATACTTCTCCGCGAAGGCATGGATATCACGGAAATCCGCCAACCGCTGTTGCAGCGTCTGGTGGTCCCAGTGCCACCACTGGCTGCGCTCAATGCGTTCGATCAGGGCGTCGTCGAAACGCATGCCGATCTTTTTGGCCGCTACGCCGGCGACAATCTCATAGGGGGCGACATCTTTGGTGACGACCGCCGCGCTGCCGATAACGGCACCGTTGCCGATGCTGACGCCGGGCATGACGATGGCGTTATGACCGATCCAGACGTCGTGGCCGATAGTCACATGCTGTTCGCGCCGCCAGTCGAAGAACGCTTCGTCGTCTTCTCCCAGGTCATACTCTGAAGCGCGGTAGGTGAAATGGTGTTGGGCGATACGCTGGTAACTGGGGTGATTGCCAGGATTGATACGCGCATAAGAGGCAATCGACACGAATTTGCCGATGGTGGCGTAAAAAATCTGGTTGTGTCCGGCGGTATAGGAGTAGTCACCCATCTCCACCTCTTCCAGAATCGCATCGTCGGCCAGATGTACATATTGGCCTAAGCGACTGCGGTTAAGCGTCACGTTGTTACCGATTCTCGGCTGCGCAGCATCGTTCATGGCACGGTATCCTGTGGTTGTTTTGCCAAAGAGGGCAGCAGCGCCAACAGCACCGCCAGCGTGTCATCAAGGTTGCCGTCGTTATCCAACCGTCGGCAACCGGCAGGGAGTTTTTCCTGGTACTCTGCCGCACGCGCCAATCGTTGTTCGATCTGCTCGGCATTTTCGCGTCCGCGGTTTTGCAGCCGCTGGCGGAGAATATGCGTACTGACCTGCAGGCAAACCGGCAGCAGCTGTGCGCCATAACGCTGCTGCGCCTGCAATAAGTGAGCGCGCGAGCCATTGACCACCACATCGATCCCCTGCAGCAACCAAAGATCCACTTCGATCCCAAAAGCGTAATGATGCTGGTGCGCGTGCCAGTCGAGGGCGAACAGGCCTTTGGCGCGGCGGCGCAAAAATTCGGGTTCACTGAGCGCAATATGGTTCTCGCAGCCGGCGTCTGCCGGCCGGGTGATATAACGGTGCGCCACCAGCGGCGCACTGTCGGCATGGGCGCGCAGGGCGGCCAGCAGGCTGTCTTTCCCGGCCCCGGAAGGCCCCATCAGATAGATAAGCTGTGCCATCAGAACACCTGCTTGCCCTGGCGCCACACGTTCTGCACGTAGATATGCTCGCCGTGCGGCCGCGCCAGCACCAAATCTGCCCGTAATCCTTCGGCGATGGTCCCGCGATCCTGCAAGTCCAGCGCTTTCGCCGGGTTGCGGGTGATCATCTGCACCGCCTGCGGCAAGCCGTAGCCGTTGCGCTCGTCGGCCGCGATACGAAATGCCGCATCCAGCAGGCTGGCCGGGTAATAATCGGAAGACAGAATATCCAACACCCCCAACGCCGCCAGATGGTGCGCTGCCACGTTGCCGGAGTGGGAACCGCCGCGCACGATATTCGGTGCCCCCATCAGCACCTGTAATCCTTGCTGATGCGAGGCCAGGGCCGCGGCTTCGGTGGTGGGGAATTCGGCAATGGCGCTGCCCAGCGCACAGGACTCGGCTACGTGTTCGGCGGTCGCATCGTCGTGACTGGCAAGAGAGATCTTGCGTGCCCGGCAGTGAGCGGCGATCGCTTCGCGGTTTGGCGTGGCCCAGCGAGCGGAAAGCCCGATTTGCTGCTCCTCAAAGTCGCTCATCTTCTGGTCATTGAGGTTGTATTTGCCCTGATAGTATTCGCGGTATTTTTCTCGCGAAGCGAACTGGCGCTGACCCGGCGAATGGTCCATCAACGACACCAGAGACACGCCCGGCTTGTCCATCAGCTGTTCGAACAACGGCAGGGTACTGTCGTGCGGCAGTTCGCAGCGCAGGTGCAACCGGTGTTCGGCGCGATTCACCCCCGCACGCTGGCTGTGGATCACCGCGTCGATCATTTTTTGCAGGTTCTCCAGCCGGTGACCGCCGTCGCGTACGTCGCCAATGGCCACTGCGTCCAGCACGGTGGTGATGCCATTGGCCACCATCAATGCATCATGGCTGCTCATGGCCGAATGGGCCGGCCAGTCGACGTTAGGGCGCGGGGTGAAAAACTTGTCCAGGTTGTCGGTGTGTAATTCAATCAGGCCAGGCAGCAACCAGCCGCCTTCACCGTTCAGTGCCTGGGGTAACTGACTCGGCGTATCGGCAAAACTGCGGATCGTGCCGTCGCTGATCTCCAGCGATCCTTCGACAACCTGATCTTCCAGCACCAGCTTCACGTTATTGATGATCATCAGAGGATCTCCAGCGCCTGTGGCGCCTGCATGTCATATAACCGGTCGGCGACCTGCTGACGGACGCCCTCATCATGAAAAATGCCGACGATAGCCGCGCCGCGCCGTTTGGCCTGTTCGATCAAGGCGACCACTGCCGCGCTGTTGCGGCTGTCGAGTGACGCCGTGGGTTCGTCCAGCAGCAAAATCGGATAATCGACAATAAAGCCGCGCGCAATGTTCACCCGCTGTTGCTCGCCGCCGGAGAAGGTCGAAGGCGCCAACTGCCACAGACGCTGCGGCACATTGAGCTGGTTAAGCAAGGTTTCGGCGCGCTCACGGCATTCGGTGCGATCGGCACCCTGTTCCAGTAACGGCTGCATCACGACGTCCAGTGCGCTGATACGAGGGATCACTCGCAGGAACTGGCTGACCCAGCCAAGGGTATGACGGCGAACCGCCAGGATTTGGCGCGCTTCGGCCTGCACCATGTCCAGCCATTCCCCCTGATGGTTGACCCAGATATGGCCGCTGTCGGGCAGATAGTTGGCATACAGCGAGCGCAGCAGGGTTGATTTTCCGCTGCCGGAATGGCCGTGCAGCACCACACACTCGCCGCTGCTGACCGTCATGTTGGCGTCGTGCAACACCGGCAGCCGCGTGCCGTGCTGCTGGTGGAGCACAAAGGTTTTGCTGAGGTGTTCAACCCGGATTTGAATAGTCATCTGTTATTACCTTGAGTTACGACAGCACCGAAGAAACCAGCAGTTGGGTATAAGGATGGTGTGGATCGTCCAGCACCCGGTCGGTCAGGCCGCTTTCCACCACCTCGCCCTGTTTCATCACCAGCAAGCGGTGCGCCAGCAGGCGCGCCACGCCGAGATCGTGGGTGACGATCACCGCCGCCAACTGCATTTCCACCACCAAAGTGCGCAGCAGATCGAGCAGCCGCGCCTGCACCGAAACGTCCAGACCACCGGTGGGTTCGTCCATAAACACCAGCTTCGGGTGGGTCACCAGATTGCGGGCGATCTGCAAGCGTTGCTGCATGCCGCCGGAAAAGGTGGTCGGTAGATCGTCAAGGCGCGACAGCGGGATCTCAACGTCTTCCAGCCACTGCCCGGCCTGACGGCGGATGTCGCCATAGTGGCGCTGGCCGATGGCCATCAGCCGTTCGCCGATGTTGCCGCCGGCGGAAACCTTGGGCCGCAGCCCGTCGAGCGGGTGCTGATGCACCACGCCCCAGTCGGTGCGCAGCAGGCGGCGGCGATCGCTTTCCGCCATCGCATATAAATCATGCTGTTGCCCGGCCTGCGGACGGTAGAGGATCTGCCCTTGCTGCGGCGGCAGCCGCGCAGAGATCGACTTCAGCAGGGTGGTTTTGCCGGAGCCGGATTCGCCGACGATGCCCAGCACTTCACCGGGGTAGATATCGAAAGACACATCGCTAAAGCCTTTGCCCGGTGCGTACAGGTGGGTCAGGTTAGCCACCGACAGCAGCGGCGTGGTGCTCAGAGGGGTGGAAGTCATCAGTGCTGCGCCTCTTGCGAAGGTTGCGCCAGTTGCTGCTGGCAGTAATCGGTATCGGAGCAGACGAACATGCGGTTGCCCTGGTCGTCGAGCACTACCTCGTCCAGATAACTGTGGCGCGAGCCGCATAGCGCGCAGGGCTCGTCCCACTGCTGTACGCTGAACGGATGATCGTCGAAGTCCAGGCTCTCCACTTTGGTAAAGGGTGGCAGGGCATAGATACGTTTCTCTCGTCCGGCCCCAAACAGCTGCAGCGCCGGCATCATGTGCATTTTCGGGTTATCGAATTTGGGGATCGGCGACGGATCCATCACGTAGCGGTCATTGACCTTCACCGGATAGGCGTAGGTGGTGGCGATGTGGCCGTAGCGCGCGATGTCTTCGTACAGCTTCACCTGCATCACGCCATACTCTTCCAGCGCATGCATTTTGCGGGTCTCGGTTTCTCGCGGTTCGATAAAGCGCAGCGGCTCAGGGATCGGCACCTGATAAATCAGGATCTGGTCTTCGCGCAGCGCAGTTTCCGGAATGCGGTGACGGGTCTGGATCAGCGTAGCCTCGGGCGTGCGTTCGGTGGTGGCGACCCCGGCGACGCGCTGGAAAAAGCGGCGAATCGACACGGCGTTGGTGGTGTCGTCGGCGCCCTGATCAATCACCTTCAGCACGTCGGCACGGCCAATCACGCTGGCGGTCAACTGAATGCCGCCGGTGCCCCAGCCGTAGGGCATCGGCATTTCACGGCCGCCGAACGGCACCTGATAACCGGGGATGGCGATTGCCTTCAAAATGGCGCGACGGATCATGCGCTTGGTTTGCTCGTCCAGGTAGCCCAGGTTGTAGCCGGTTAATACTTCACTCATTGCGGGCCTCCTGACGCTCGCTAAATTCCTGGCGCAGACGCTTAAGCAGTTCCAGCTCTGCCTGGAAATCGACGTAGTGCGGCAGTTTAAGGTGGGAAACAAAGCCGGCGGCTTCGACGTTATCGGCATGGGCCAGCACGAACTCTTCGTCCTGCGCCGGGCTGGCGATGCCTTCGTCGTACTCGGGGCTTTGCAGTGCACGGTCTACCAGCGCCATTGCCATCGCCTTGCGTTCGGCCCGGCCAAACACCAGACCATAGCCGCGGGTGAAATGCGGCGGCTGGTCAAGCGGATCGATAAAACCGTTAACCATCTCGCATTCGGTTAGCAGGATTTCGCCGATATCAATGGTGAAACCCAGCTCTTCTGGCGTGATCTCCGCTGAAACATAGCCGGTGCGGATCTCGCCGGCGAACGGGTGGGTACGGCCGTAGCCACGTTGGGTGGAGTAGCTCAGCGCCAGTAAAAAGCCTTCGTCACCGCGCACCAATTGCTGCAGACGCGCTGAGCGTGAGCAGGGGTAAACCGGAGGATTACGGGTGATATCGTCCGGTATGCTGCCGTCGTCCTGTTCCGCCAATGCCAGCTGTTGCTGACTGAGCAGATCAAACACGTGGGCACAGTTTTCCGGCAAGGGTTCGTCCGCCTGTGGTGCGCGGGGGGCCTCTCCTTCCGCCAGCAACGCGAAATCCAACAGCCG
The DNA here is from genome assembly GCF_058799445.1 of Serratia sp. GW822-FHT06E05. Classification (NCBI taxonomy): domain Bacteria; kingdom Pseudomonadati; phylum Pseudomonadota; class Gammaproteobacteria; order Enterobacterales; family Yersiniaceae; genus Serratia; species Serratia sp. GW822-FHT06E05. The sequence goes on along the minus strand of NZ_JBXALM010000009.1, from coordinate 138,318 downwards.
GTGAGTGTAATCGTAGGTTGGCCCCAGCACCTGTCCGCCGGGCAAGTCCTTGTAAACTGCCGAGATGCGGCGCTCCAGTCGCATATTTTCTGTCGCCAGCGGTTCGCCGATCGCCAGGCGCGGCAGAGTGGTACGGTAGGCGCGCAGCAGGAAAATGGCCTCGACCAGATCGCCGCTTGCCTGCTTGATGGCCAGCGCCGCCAGCTCGGGATCGTAAATACCGCCCTCGGTCATGACCCTGTCCACGGCCAGGCCCAGCTGCTGCTCAATCTGCAGTGCGCTCAGTTCCGCCACGCTGTCATCGCCGCGCCGCAGCTGTTCTTGTAACTGATGGGCGGCCTCAATGGCTTTTTCGCCCCCTTTAACGGCAACGTACATCAGCACACCTCCACGTGGGTGGTTCGCGGTAACGCCAACAGGCATTCGCCGCAGGTCAGCAGGAAATCCAGCCCCAGCGGGAAGCGCTGCGGGCGGTTAAGCAGGTAATCCAGCAGCGCCGGCGGCAGCTGCGGTGAAATAATTCGTTGATGTTCGATGCCTGGCCCGGTCAGGCGCAGGGCGGTGCCTTGTTCCAGGCTAGCTAACTGCACAATCACCGTAGCGCTGAACTCGGGGGAAATTTCGCTGCCGTGCGGCAATGCCTGTAAATCGGTCGCCTGCAGTTGGCTATCGAACAGGGCGAAACACACCTCTTCGGCGCGCTCGGCCAGCGGTGCGCCACTGTGGAAGCGAATGTTTGTTAGCGCTTGCTCACTTTTTAGCTCAGGACTCAGCTGGATCGGAGTTTCCTGATCCGCCAGGGTCAGCAAGGCAGCGGTACTGGCGGCATTCAGCCTGTCCCAGGTTGGGCTGCCTTGCAGCGTGACCACATGCCCAGGCTCGCTTAACGCCTTAAGAATTAAGCGGAAAGTCTGCTGAGATTGGTCGATCGGCTGGGTAAAACCTGTCAGTAGGCTCATGATTAATCCCCTCGCACCAGCGTAAAGAAGTCCACCCGGCTGGAGGCGACGGCCCTTGCACGCAGCTGGCGTTGCTCGTGTTGCAGCGCGGCCAGCGGCTCTATCAGCTGTTGTTGCAGCAATTCGGCCTGCTCCGGCAGTTGCAGCAGGGCATCCAGCAGCGCGCAGAGTTCGGCATGCGCCTTATCGCGCCCGGCGATATAGCTGTAGCCATAGCCGCCGTTTTCGAGCTGGACCACCGCACGGGTGACGGTCATGTCGCCCAAGACGAAGCGGCGACCGGTGGCGCCCATGCGCCCCTGCAACTGCGCCAGGCCAATCTCCGGTGCACGGATGCTCTGGTAGCGCGGGTTGATATTCAGCGCCTGCCAGTGGCTGCGCAACTGGGCCGGCTGGCTGTGCGCCAGTACCGACATCCAGCGTTGTCTCGGCTGTAAGGCTTGCATTTAGTGCTCCATCGTCAGTTCAATCATGTCGGCGCGCGCCAGGCTGACGGAGTATTCCGCCACGTTGTCGCTGCCGGTGCAGACGTTCAGGGTGCGCACGCACAGCAGCGGCGCCTGGGTGGCAATTTCCAGCATCCGGCTCTCTTTGGCCTGGGCCCGGCGCGCACTGATGCGTGTCTGGCTGCGGGTCAGCGGCTGGTGGATGTTTGATTCGATAAATTCGTGCAGCGAACCGCTGTGGAACTGCTGTAGCGCCGGCCACCAGTCCAGATCGGGCAGATAGTGGTCGATCAGGCTCATCGGTACGCCGTTGACCCGGCGCAAAGTGCGAAGGTGGATCACCGTTTCGCCTTCTTCCCGTGACAACGCGCTGGCAACATGCCCATTGCACGGGCGTAGCACAGCGAGTAAGCGCTCACTGGTGGGGTGACTTCCCTGCTCGAACAGGTTCTGACTGAAACGGGTATTGGCATGCAGCGGGTAGTCGTAGGGGCGCATCAACACCAGAATGCCGATCCCGTGCCGGCGTTGCAGCCAGCCGCGTTCCACCAATTGATCGACTGCACGACGCAGGGTATGGCGATTGACCTGATAGCGTTCCGCCAATTGCTGCTCGGAAGGCAGGTAGTCGCCACAGCGGTATTGGGTGCGCAGCTCTTGTTCCAGCTGCGCGGCGATTTGCTGGTAGCGGGTGGGGAAACTGGTCGGATGTCTAGATAAGTCCATCATAATAAAAAACCTCGGTGGCCATAACGACATAAAAAATATGCGGTTTATTGGCATGTCTTACAGTGCTTACCCTGCGGCTTGAAAGACGACGGGTAGGTCCCGTGGTGAAGTTGGCATCATCTTGCAGGCGTCAGATGACAATCGCGTTACGCGTCGGTGGCGAACAGATGAACTATTTTGGACAGGCAGATGATGCGCAGGGGGCCGCTGCGCGCTAAGCTGACGCTATTGATGATTGAACCGAGTTAATCTAAGCCCATGCCACATCCCCTGACTGCAACTGAACACCGCGCGCGCCCTTGGCCGTGGTGGAAACCGGCGCTGTTTCTGCTGGTGGTGGCCATCGGCCTCTACTACGTCAAATGGCAGCCTTATTACGGCAAGGCCTTTCTGGCGGCGGACACGCATTCCATCGGCAAATCGATACTGGTCAACGACGACAGCAGCCCGTGGCTGGCGGCCTGGCACTATGCGCTGGTCTATTTCACGGCGGTATGGAAGGCGGCGGTGCTCGGTGTGGTGTTGGGCTCATTGGTACAGGTGCTGATCCCACGCGATTGGTTGATGCGCACGCTCGGTCATCCGCGTTTTTCCGGTACCTTGCTGGGCGCGGTGATCGCACTGCCGGGCATGATGTGTACTTGTTGCGCCGCGCCGGTAGCTGCCGGATTACGGCGTCAGTCGGTGTCCAGCGGGGCAGCGATGGCGTTCTGGCTGAGTAACCCGGTGCTGAATCCTGCCACGCTGATTTTTATGGGCTTTGTGCTCGGTTGGCAGTTTGCCGCAATCCGGCTGGTGGCTGGGGTGATCATGGTGCTGGGCATCGCCTGGCTGGTGCAGCGTGCCACTGCCAGGGATCCGCAGCCGGCGGCTTTGCAAACGCCGCTGCTGCCGCTGGATAAAGCTAACGAAAAGCCGTTTTTCGGCCGCTGGCTCAAGGCGCTGTGGTCGCTGTTTTGGTCCACCATACCTGTCTACATTCTGGCGGTATTGGCGCTAGGGGCCGCGCGCGTTTGGCTGTTCCCGCATGCCGATGGGGCGATAGATAATAGCGTGTTGTGGATTATTGGCCTGGCGATCGCCGGTTGCCTGTTCGTGATCCCGACGGCGGCGGAAATCCCGATTGTGCAGACTCTAATGCTGGCGGGCATGGGCACCGGCCCGGCGCTGGCGTTGTTGATGACCCTGCCGGCGGTCAGCCTGCCTTCGTTGCTGATGCTGAACAAGGCCTTCTCTGCCAAGGCGCTGTGCCTGACAGCGCTGTTGGTTGCGCTGTGTGGGATCGTCACGGGCGTGGTAGGAATGGGGTTGGTATAAATTGTTTAATAAATAGTCTTTCATTCGTATTTGCGTTGTCACAAATGTGCTAACGTTGGCAGGTTTTCAGTTGTTAAATATTGAGCGAATGCAGGAGTATCAAGATGGAAAGCCGTATCCAGTTTCGCATTGAGGATGAGACTAAACGTTTGGCGCAGAAAGCCGCAGAAGCCAAGGGGATCACTTTGAGTGAGGCGTGTCGACGTTTGGCTGAGCAAATGGCGGATGAGCAACGGGCCACTGAGCAACATGAAAATTGGTTGAAAGAAAAGGTTGATGCCGCTTTTGCCCGTTTGCATGAAGGAAGTGCGGTCTATCTTGACCAACAACAGGTTGATGAAAGCATGGATGCCTTTAAGGCAAAAGTCCGAGCGAAATACGACCGAAAATAAGGATCGTTATGCGTGTCGAATGGGATGAAGAAGCGCTACGGGACAGGGAACGTATTTTTGATTTTCTCTATCCTTTTAATCCACAGGCTGCTGAGCAGGCTGATGCTGAGATTGATAAGGCAGTGAAGCGCCTGTTGGATTACCCTGAACTCGGTAAAATTTGGTACAGACAGGCGCGTAAGTTATTGGTCAGCCAGGCTTCGTTATTAGTTTTATACGTTGTTGTCGACGACGTGATTAAGGTTTTAGCCGTTGCTCATCAACGAGAGAAATTCCCCGACATAGAGAACTAACGCAGCTTATGCACCACCTGATTAGCGCTGCCGCGCCAAATCAGCGCCGGATCTTTTAAGTCCTGCATAAACTTTCCGTCAATCAACACGTTAATCCTGTCCACTATCTGCATTTGCTGCGCATCCAGCTCCGCCAGCCGGTAGCCGGTCCACAGCCAGATATCCTTGCCCGGGCATTCGGCACGCACCCGTTTCACCAGTTGCAGCACCGCCGTGACGTTGGCGGGGTGCAGGGGATCGCCACCGGACAGCGACAGCCCCTGGCGCGGAATGCGCGTATCGTTCAGGTCGGCAATCAACTGATCTTCCATCGTCTGGGTAAACGGCTGGCCGGAGTTAAGCCGCCAGGTACTTTTGTTGTAGCAGCCAGGGCACTGGTGCACGCAGCCGGCAACAAACAGCGTGCAACGGGTGCCGGGGCCGTTGACGACATCAATGGGGTAATACTGGTGATAATTCATGCGAGGTCTGCCCATCTGGCTATTTTACTTGCCATTTTCCCCCCGGGCAGTGCTCTGAATACTCACGTACTGCGTGTACGCTCCGTTTCTCCCGCGCTGGCCGAGGGTAAATTGGCGGCGACAATCACGCCCGGTGAACAGACGTATGCTCAGCAGGCTTGACGATCTTTGCTTCAGCCGATCTGCCCGTTCCCCAGGTGTTTCACCCGGCGTTTCACCTCTTCTTGCTTGCCGGCATTGAACGGCCTGGCGTCCGGGCTGCCGAGATAGCCGCACACCCGGCGGGTGACGGAGACCTTGGATGGCTCGTGGTTACCGCATTTCGGGCAGGTGAAGCCCTTGCTGGTGCAAGAGAATTCTCCGGTAAAACCGCACTCGTAGCATTCATCGATGGGCGTGTTGGTGCCGTAATAGGGCACGCGGCTGTAGCTGTAATCCCACACGTCTTCGAGCGCTTTCAGGTTGTGCTGCAGGTTCGGGTATTCGCCGTAACAGATGAAACCGCCGTTGGCCAATGGCGGATAGGGGGCTTCAAAATCCAGCTTGTCGTAAGGATTGACCTTTTTCTCTACGTCGAGGTGGAAGCTGTTGGTGTAATAGCCTTTGTCGGTCACGCCAGACACCACGCCGAAATCGGCGGTATCGAGCCGGCAGAAGCGATCGCACAGGTTTTCGCTTGGCGTGCTGTACAGGCTAAAGCCGTAACCGGTCTCGGCTTTCCAACTTTCCGTGGCGGCCCGCAGGTGCGCAACGATGGCGATCGCCTTGGCGCGCAGCGTTTCATCGTCGTATACGTGTTGTTCGTTGCCGAACAGGGCGTTGATGGTTTCATGCAGACCGATGTAACCCAGCGAAATAGAGGCACGGCCATTCTTGAAGATCTCGGCAATGTTGTCGTCTGCCTTCAGGCGTACGCCGCAGGCGCCTTCCATATACAAAATAGGGGCCACGCGCGCCTTGATACCTTCCAGCCGGGCAATGCGCGTCATCAGCGCTTTTTTCGCCAGCAGCAAGCGCTGATCCAGCAGATCCCAGAAGCGGCTTTCATCGCCCATGGCCTCCAGCGCAATACGCGGCAGGTTCAGGCTGATCACGCCGATATTGTTGCGACCATCGTGTACCAGCTCGCCCTCTTCTTCGTAAGTGCCGAGGAAGCTGCGGCAGCCCATCGGCGTTTTGAACGAGCCGGTGACTTTCACCACCTGATCGTAATTGAGTATGTCTGGGTACATGCGTTTGCTGGCGCACTCCAACGCCAACTGCTTGATGTCGTAATTCGGATCGCCGTACTGATGATTCAGGCCGTCGCGGATGGCAAACACCAGTTTAGGGAATACCGCCGTTTTACGGTTTTTGCCCAGCCCGGCAATGCGGTTACTCAGGATAGAACGTTGGATCAAGCGTGATTCCCAAGAGGTCCCCAGCCCGAAACCGAAGGTGACGAACGGCGTCTGGCCATTGGCGGTGTGCAGGGTGTTGACCTCGTATTCCAGCGACTGGAAGGCGTCGTAACACTCTTTTTCGGTGCGCGCCATGGCATAGCCTTGCGCGTCAGGGATCTGCCACTGTTCGGCGACCTGCTGGTGTTTGTTAAAGCTTTCGGTGACGAACGGCGCCAGGATCTCGTCGATACGGTTAATGGTGGTGCCGCCATAAATATGGCTGGCCACCTGCGCGATGATTTGCGCGGTCACTGCGGTAGCGGTGGAGATCGACTTCGGGGGTTCAATCTCGGCGTTACCCATCTTGAAGCCGTTGGTCAGCATGCCCTTCAGGTCGATCAGCATGCAGTTGAACATCGGGAAGAATGGCGAGTAGTCGAGATCGTGGTAGTGGATCTCGCCTCGCTCATGGGCCAGCACCACGTCACGCGGCAGGATGTGCTGCTTGGCATAGTGCTTGGCGACGATCCCGGCCAGCAGATCGCGCTGGGTGGGGATCACCTTGCTGTCTTTATTGGCGTTTTCATTGAGCAACGCTACGTTGCTTTGCTCGACCAGGCCGCGGATCTCCTGGTTCAACCGTCCACGCAGTTCACGCGCGACGTCGCGATCGTGACGGTACTCAATATAGGCCCGCGCCAGCTGCTTGTATTCGCCGGCCATAAGCTGGTTTTCCACTGCCCGCTGGATTTCATGGATATCGACGCGCGGCTGCTGTGATATCTGTTGAGCGACTACGCGGGCGACGGTTGCGCAGTAGTCCGCATCGACGATCCCCACGGCCAGCGCGGCCCGCTCGATCGCTTGCCCAATACGTGCCTCGTCAAAAGGTACCTGACAACCGTCCCGTTTAATCACTACTGGTTTCACGTTGTTACTCCTTGTTCCCCGAGGGAGCGTTGATGCCCTGCCTTGCAGATTTCAGCCTGAAAGCTAGCGGGCATCGGTATGATTTCAGCTTATCCACAGGGCCATGCCGCAGCACGCAAGGGCTGAGACGATGTGTGGATGATTTTGTGGATAACTACTATATATAGTTGTTGTCGTTTCTTAATGCACTATATATAGATGTTGATGGGGTTCTTTTGACGTAGGACAAAGAAAATGAAAGAGCGCGCGTAAGCTGTACAGACGTTAATTTTGGCCTGAATGCTCAGGCCGGACGAGAGTGGAAATGTTCGAGCAGGAACTCAACCCAGACGCGCACTCGCGGGGGCAGATCGGCCGAGGCATAGTACAACCACAGTTGGGTTGGCTGCGGCCAGCATTCTGCCAGCACCGGCAGCAGGGTACCCTGCGCAAAGTGATGCTCCGCATACCAACGCGCCAGACAGACGATGCCCAGGCCAGCCAGTGCCGCATCCAATAACATCTCCGGCCGACTGGCCACCAGGCGGCCATGCAGCTCCAGCGTTTTGGCTTCGCCATGTCGATGCAACGGCCATTTTACGCTGCGGCCGGTGGCCGGGTTACGGTGCAGCAGACAATTATGTTGCAGCAGATCGTCAGGATCCTGCGGCGTGCCGTGCTGCGCAAGATAGCCGGGCGAGGCCGCCAGAACCATCTGCATCGGATACAGTGGCCGCGCCACCAGCCGGCTGTCGGGATCGACCCGGCTGCCGATGCCGACGTCAAATCCTTCGCCCACCAGATTAACCACGCGGGCATCCAGTGAGAGATCGAGATCGATCTGCGGATAACGTTCCAGGAATTGCGGGATCAACGGCATCAGGATCTGGCGGCCGAAGCCGGGGATCATGCTGACGCGCACCGTGCCGGAAGGTGCCTGCTGCGCGCTACCGGCAGTTTCCAGCGTGGCGGACAGCGCCTGCCACAGCGGTGCGACTTGCTGCAACAGCGCCTTACCTTCGTCGGTGAGCACCACGTTGTGGGTATTACGCTGGAACAACCGCAGCGCCAGTTTTTCTTCCAGCACGCGAATATTTTTACTGATTGCCGCCGGGGTGACGCCCAGTTGGCGCGCGGCGGCGGAGAAATTCTGTGCCTGGGCGGCCGCGAGAAAGGCTGGCAGCAGGCGGTGCACGTCAAAGGGCAGCGACATAGTGGTTGATACTTTCAGTTGAAATTGAAGTGACGATTCACAGCCTACACCCGCGGCGCTGGAAATGGAAAAATGCGTTATCAAATCTTAATCAAGGATCCTTTATGTCGCGTATTTTAGTGTTGACCGCCCACCGTTTTCCCGACGAATCACGCATCAACAAAGCGTTGATCGAAGCGCTTCGTCCTTTGCCTAACGTCACTGTCCACGAACTGATGCGTGCTTACCCGGACTATCAAATCGACGTGGCGCGTGAGCAAGAGCTGCTGCAAAACCATGATGCGGTGGTGATGCTGTTCCCGTTCTATTGGTACAGCTCACCGGCGATTCTCAGCGAGTGGCAGGATGCGGTATTAACCCACGGTTTCGCCTACGGCAGTGAAGGTACCCAACTGCATGGCAAGCCCTTGCAACTGGTGGTCACCACCGGCGGCAATCAGCAGGCCTATACGGCGGAAGGGTATAACCGCTATCCGGTCGAGGATTTGCTGCGTCCGTTCCATGCGATGGCCAACCTGACCGGCATGGATTACCTGCCGCCGCATCTGGTGCAGGGCGTCTTTGATATGAGCGATGAGCGTCTGGCGCAAGAGGCCGCCGGAGTGGTGGCTCTGTTGAAAAAAGAGTAGGGCGCAGCCTGAGGCCGCGCCCTGGGGGGTTAGTCCTCTAACAACCACCACACCGCTTCGAACGGGCGCAGGGTGATAGCCTGCGGTTGCGTAGGCGCATCGGCGTAATTGCTCATCAGCGGACGCCACAACGCTGAAGGTTCCACGCCTTCCGCCTGCCAGGGCAGCGGTTCACGGCTGAGGTTGGCCGCCACCAGCAGGCGTTGGCCGTTCCAGCGGCGCTGGTAGCACCACAGCGCCGGATGGTTGGGGGCCAGATCCTGATAGTCACCGTGGGTCAACAGCGGATACTGCTTGCGCAGGGTGATTAACTGACGGTAAGCGTAAAACACCGAGTCCAGATCGGCCAGTGCCGCTTCAGCATTGATTTGCGGGTAGTTTTCCGCACAGCCAATCCACGGGGTTCCCTGGGTGAAACCGGCGTTGGGCGCGGCACTCCACTGCATTGGCGTGCGGCCGTTATCGCGCGATTTAGTGGCCAGGATCGCCAGCAATTCGGCGTCACTTTTGCCCTGGGAGCTTAGCTCGGCGTACATGTTCAGGCTTTCCACATCGCGGTACTGCCCGATGGTGCTAAAGCCGGGATTGGTCATGCCGAGCTCTTCGCCCTGATAAATATAAGGCGTGCCCTGCATGCCGTGCAGCACCATCGCCAGCATTTTGGCGGCCGGTACTCGCAGTTCGCCTTCATCGCCGAAGCGCGAAACGATGCGCGGCTGATCGTGGTTACACCAGAACAGCGCATTCCAGGCCTGGTTGTGCATGCCCTGCTGCCAGTGGCGGAAAATCTGTTTCAGTTCAACGTAATCCGGCGCCGCCAGCGTCCATTTTTCGCCGCCGGCATAGTCCACTTTCAGATGATGGAAGTTGAAGGTCATCGACAACTCTTCACCGCTTTGCGCAGCGTACTGCCGGCAATGCTCCAGGGTGGTGGAGGACATTTCGCCCACGGTCATCAAGCCGCGCGGCTGGAACACGTCGCGGCTCATTTCCTGCAGGAACTCATGAATACGCGGCCCGTCGGTATAGAAACGGCGACCGTCCCCCTGGGGATCGGACGGGAAATCCTGCTGTTTGGAAACCAGGTTAATCACGTCGAGGCGCAGGCCGTCGACGCCTTTGTCGGCCCAGAACTGGCACACTTTCTTCAATTCTTCGCGGACCGGCGGGTGTTCCCAGTTGAGATCGGCCTGCTCGGTGGCAAACAGATGCAGGTAATACTGGCCGCTGTCGGCATGCCACTGCCAGGCATTACCGCCAAATTTGGAACGCCAGTTGTTCGGCGGGGTATCACCTTCGCCATCGCGCCAGACGTAGAACTGGCGGAAAGGGCTGTTCGGTTCTTGCGAAGCTTTGAACCACGGGTGGTCGGTTGAAGTGTGGTTGAACACCATATCCATGACGATGCGGATGCTGCGCTGGTGGGCGGCGGCAATCAGTCGGTCGAAATCCTCCATGGTGCCGTAGGCCGGATCGATGGCGCAGTAGTCCGCCACGTCATAACCGTTATCGACCTGTGGGGAGACATAAACCGGCGTCAGCCAGATCGCATCGACGCCCAGCTCCTGCAGATAGTCCAGCCGCTGGGTCACACCGGCCAGATCGCCGTAGCCGTTACCGGTGCTGTCCTGAAAACTCTTCGGGTAGATTTGGTAGATGACGCCGTTTTGCCACCAGGGGATTGGATTGCTCATAGTCATACCTTTAAATCGTGACAACGGGCCCGGCATGCCGGGCCCCTACATTTTAATCAGACCGGCAGCTCACCGCGGCTGGCTTTGCGTTTGTAAACCATCATGGTCAGGACCAGCGGGATAATCACCGCCACCAGGATCGCCACCGTGTAAATCATCCAGAACTGAGGTTTGATCGACAGGATGCCCGGCAAACCGCCGACGCCGATGCCGTTGGCCATCACGCCGTCCAGGCCGCAGATCAGCCCGGCGAAGGCAGAGCCGATCATCGCGCACAGCATAGGGAAACGGTATTTCAGGTTGATCCCGTACATTGCCGGTTCGGTGACGCCAAGGTAGGCGGAGATTGCCGCCGGGACCGAGATTTCACGTTCGTTGGCCTTGCGGCTGACGATGATGATACCCAGCACCGCAGATGCCTGCGCAATGTTGGACAGAGCAATCAGTGGCCAAACCGGCGTGCCGCCCATGCTCTGGATCATCTGCATATCGATGGCCAGCGTGGTCTGATGTACGCCGGTGATCACCAGCGGGGCATACAGGAAACCAAACAGCGCGGCCCCAATCGGCGCGAAGCTGCCGGTCATGACGGCTTTCACCGCCCAGGCTACGCCATCGCCAATCATGCGGCCGAACGGGCCGATAAAGGCGTGCGCCAGGAACACCGCCAGCAGCAGAGAAACGACCGGCACTACCACCAGATACAGGTAATCCGGCACGATCTTTTTCAAACGGGTTTCAATCCAGCCCAGTGCCATACCGGCCAGCATGGACGGGATCACCTGCGCCTGATAGCCGACTTTCTGGATGGTGAACCAGCCGAAGTTCCACACTTCCGGGATCTGCTGGCCGAGCTGATAGGAGTTCATCAACTGCGGCGACACCAGCGTGACGCCCAGCACGATGCCAAGCACCGGCGTGCCGCCCATTTTTTTCACCGTTGACCAACAGATGGCGACCGGCAGGAACATGAAGATGGCTTCACCGAGCAGCCACAGGAAGTCGTAAATGGTTTTCCACGCCGGGTGCATTTGCGCCAGCGTTTGGCCGCCGGACATCGGGATGTCGCCGATCACGTTGCGGAAGCCGAGGATTAAACCGCCGCTGATCAGCGCTGGCAGCAGCGGGAAGAAGATTTCGGCGAAGTGGGAGATAGCGCGCTCGCTCCAGGTCATGTTCTGGCGCGCAGCCACCTTGGCCTGTTCTTTATCGGCCTCGTTGACGCCGGTGGTGGCAATCAACGCCTGATAATAATCACCGACCTCCGGGCCAATCACTACCTGGAACTGCCCGGCATTGGTGAAGCAGCCTTTGACCATTGGCAGCTCTTCGATTTCTTTTGGTTTGGCAAGACTTGTGTCGTTGAGAACGAAACGCAGCCTGGTAATGCAATGGCTGACGGTGGCGATATTCTCGCGCCCGCCCACCAGCACAATCAGGCGATCGATATCCTGCTGTTTTACTTTGCCCATTATTAGATACCTTTCTTGGTATGAGACTGCCGCAGAGGTGTTGTTGGAGTGATGATCAAAGCTTAGTCATTTCGCTTTTTTTATGGAATGGGAACGTTCCCGGTTTGGGGCGAGGATCACAAAACGATAAAAAAATGACCACTTGTTGAACAGGGGAAATTTGAGAGCGGGGCGAAACATTCCGTAATATTATCTTGAACTGATGCAACGCTGGCTATACTGTCAGCCTTAACAATCAATAAGTTGATTGAAATCAGCGGCACTCACGCCTGTGTTTTCAAAACCAATACGCTATACGAGTGCTATTACCACGGACTTTTTTCAAGGAAGAATGATGACTTTGACATTGCCTCGACTGCTTTTTGTCTTTACCGCGCTGCTCCTGAGCGCCTGTACCAGTCAAAAAAGTAGCCCGGAACGCCACGCTAAACATGCGGTTTATCAGTTGGCACGTGAAGATTTCTCCCCCGAAATGCGAACCCAAATCCCAGACTCGATAAAAGCGTCTATTCCGTTCTTCGACCAGTTCTACAAGATGGGGAAAGCCGATCGGGCCAAGGGCTTAACGCAGCAACAGGCACAGCAGCAGGAAGCCTATTTCCGCAGCCCAGAATTCCTCAGTGACATGGGGAAGAAAGGGCGATTTATCAATCAGCAATATTCAGTGGATAACCCGCAGAAACAACGCCAGATATTGCTGGATTCCGCCGTGGCCACCTACTGGGATGGTTACGAAGGGCGGCCTTGAAGACTGCCTACAAATGATGCAATAAACCCGCCGTCAGGCGAGTTTGCTTGGCACGATGATCTGGCGGATACCCTGTTCGCTGCTGAGCTGTCCCAGCAGCTGTTGCGCAGCCTGCAGTCCGGCGCTGCCGTAGCCGAGATCGACCGAGAACGTTTCGGGAAACAAGAAGTTAAGCAACGGGGTGTTACCGATGCCGCACACCTGCAGCGGCGCAATATGCTGCTGTTGCAGGTATTTGATGGCGCCAAGGGCGATGGTGTCGGAGGCGCACACCAGCGCGGTGGTCTGTGGTTCGATGGCTGAGGCAGCCAGCTGGAAGCCGCTCTGATAACTCAATTCACCCAAGGCCACATGGGGGGAAATCCCCCGTTGGCGGCAGGCGTCCAGATAGGCCTGGTGGCGGCGCAAACCGGTGGTGGCATCCGACAGTTGTACCCCCAAATAACTGATATGGCGATGCCCCTGCTGCTGCAGGCGTTCCATCAACAGCCGTACGGCACCGTCGTCGTCGTAGCACACCGAGGAAAAACCGTCATATTCCCGCGCCAGCACCACCATCTTTTCTTGCCATGGGCTGAGCATGGCCGCCGTCAGGCCGGTGAAGCCAAACAGGATCACCCCGTCGACGTTGCGCTGTTGAAGGACATGCAGATGCTCTTCCACCAGCCGGGTTTCAAACTGGCTTTCCATCACGATAGGGTCGAAACCGTGCTGATACAGCAGCGGCAGCATGGTGCGTACCGCCTGGTTTTCTGACGGCGAATCGAGACGGGAAACGATGATGCCGACCACTTTATCGCTCTGGCCGCGCATGGCGCGCGCCGATTTGGACGGGGTGAACCCCTGCTGACGGATCACTGCTTCCACCCGTTCGCGGGTTTGCGGGCTCACGCTGCCTTCGTTGTTCAGCACGCGTGATACGGTGGATTTGCCTACGCCGCTCAGGCGTGCGATGTCCTTGATGGTCAGCCGGTTTTGCATGGTTTACTTTTCGTTGAGGTTAAAAGGCGTAGACTGGCGGCCTACGCTGAATGCCCGTCAGCATAGCTTATTTTCCGCAACGGATCTTGACGCTATGCAGGGATTTATGTGCTGCGCTGAACGGCCGCTCTTGTCGTTCGATCTTTTCATTTACCGGAGGTTATCACCCGTATGGATCCCGATCCGACCCCGTTAGACACCCACTCGGTGATCCGGTAAAACCTGCTCGCTTTGCGCTGCTGTTTTACCGGTGAAGTAAACGGTAACCGGTAGCGCACGCCCGTCGTTCGCTCCTGCTGCTTTTAAAAAAACAGGATCTGCCCCGGCAGAGGCTTTTTGGCACATCCAAAAGCCCGGTTGGGTGCGATCCCGCGTTCACCCGCTGCCGGGAGGCAATGGGCGACGAGGTGCAAAATAATGAAACTGAAAAATATTCCCCGTCAGCTGTTGGGCATGCTCAGCCGCAATTTACCGCGCCGTTTGGTGCACCGCGATAGCCTGTTGGACAGCCTTGGCGGCAAAGCGCAAGGGTTGCCCGCCGGATTGGCACAGCAGCGGCTGGAATGCGCCGCTGCCGACGTCACCGATCTGTATCTGCGTTTTCACAGCCACCCGGAAGGCATCACTGCCCATGAGGCTGAGCGGGTGCGCGAACGCTGCGGCGAGAACGTCATCGACGATCAGCAAAAAGAAGCCTGGTGGCAGCACCTGTGGCACTGCTATCGCAACCCGTTCAACCTGCTGCTGACCGCGCTTGGCATGATCTCTTACGCGACGGAAGATCTGACGGGCGCACTGGTGATCGCACTGATGGTGGTGATCTCCACGTTGTTGAACTTCATTCAGGAAGCGCGATCCAATCGGGCGGCGGACGCGCTGAAGGCGATGGTCAGCAACACCGCCACGGTGATCCGCAGCGACGCATTGTCCGGGAAAAGCGAACATCTTGAACTGCCGATCTCTCAACTGGTGCCGGGTGACATCATCAAACTGGCGGCAGGAGATATGATCCCGGCGGATCTGCGCGTGCTGTCGGCCAAGGATCTGTTTATCAGCCAGGCGGCGTTGACCGGCGAATCTCTTCCGGTAGAGAAAATCGCCGAGCTGCGTGAACAGGCAGAAGATCCGTTGGAGTGCCAGAACCTGTGCTTTATGGGCACCAACGTGGTCAGCGGCACCGCGCTGGCGATGGTGATCGGTACCGGCGGCGGCACCTACTTTGGCCAGTTGGCGCAGCGGGTCATCAGCCAGGATGAACAGCCGAACGCTTTCCAGACCGGCATCAGCAGGGTCAGCTGGCTGCTGATCCGTTTTATGCTGGTGATGACGCCGATCGTTTTGTTGATCAACGGCTACACCAAGGGTGACTGGTGGGAAGCGGCGCTGTTTGCGCTGTCGGTGGCGGTGGGGCTGACCCCGGAAATGCTGCCGATGATCGTCACTTCAACGCTGGCCAGAGGGGCAGTGAAACTGTCCAGGCAGAAAGTGATCGTCAAACGTCTGGATGCTATCCAAAACTTTGGCGCCATGGACGTTTTGTGCACTGATAAAACCGGCACCCTGACCCAGGATAAAATCGTGCTGGAGCGCCACACCGACGTGTTCGGTGCCGCCAGCGATCGCGTGCTGCATTACGCCTGGCTTAACAGCTTCTACCAGACCGGCTTGAAAAACCTGCTCGACGTGGCAGTGCTGAGCTGCGCGGAACAAAACCACCAGCCGGATGCGTTGCAGCATTACCGTAAAGTGGATGAGATCCCGTTTGATTTTGAACGGCGCCGTATGTCGGTGGTGGTGGCCAAAGACGCGCAATATCACGAACTGATCTGCAAGGGCGCGCTGGAAGAGATGCTGGCGATTTGCAGCCATGTGCGGCAGGAAGATGAGGTGATCCCGCTCAGCGAAGCGCTGCTGGCGCGAATTCGGCGCATCACCGACGATCTCAACCAGCAAGGGTTGCGCGTAGTGGCGGTGGCCAACAAGATCTTGCCGGCCCAGGCCCATGAATACAGCGTGGCCGACGAGTCGGATTTGATCCTCGAGGGCTACGTGGCCTTCCTCGATCCGCCTAAAGAGAGCACGGCACCGGCGTTGGCGGCGCTGAAAAACAGCGGTGTCACGGTGAAGATCCTTACCGGTGACAATGAGCTGGTGGCGGCGAAGGTGTGCAAAGACGTCGGGCTGGCGGCGGATCACGTATTGCGCGGCAGTGAAATCGAACAGATGAACGACGAACAGCTGGCGCAGGCTGCGGCGCGTACCACGGTGTTCGCCAAGCTGACGCCGCTGCATAAGGAACGCATCGTCAAGCTATTGCGCCAGCAGGGCCACGTGGTCGGCTTTATGGGGGACGGAATCAACGATGCGCCCGCTCTGCGTGCGGCGGATATCGGTATTTCGGTGGACTCCGCTGTGGATATCGCCAAGGAAGCGGCGGACATCATCCTGCTGGAAAAAAGCCTGATGGTGTTGGAGCAGGGGGTCATCGAGGGACGCCGTACTTTTGCCAACATGCTCAAGTACATCAAGATGACCGCCAGCTCCAATTTCGGCAACGTCTTCAGCGTGCTGATTGCCAGCGCCTTTTTACCTTTCCTGCCGATGTTGCCGCTGCACCTGTTGATCCAGAACCTGATGTATGACATTTCACAGATCGCCATTCCGTTCGACAATGTCGACGACGATCAGATTACTCAGCCGCAACGCTGGAACTCCGGCGATATTGGACGCTTTATGGTGTTTTTCGGGCCGATCAGCTCGATCTTCGACGTGCTGACCTTCAGCCTGATGTGGTGGGTTTTCAAGGCCAATACGCCTGAAATGCAGACGCTGTTCCAGTCCGGCTGGTTCGTGGAAGGCCTGCTGTCGCAAACGCTGATTGTGCATATGATCCGCACGCGCAAAATACCGTTTATCCAGAGCCGTCCTTCATGGCCGCTGTGCATGATGACCCTGCTGGTCATCGTTACCGGCATCGGCCTGACCTTCTCGCCGTTGGCCGGATTCTTGCAGCTACAGGCATTGCCGCTCGGCTACTTCCCGTGGCTGGTGCTGATCCTGACCGGCTATATGGTGCTGACCCAGTGCGTGAAAGGCTGGTTTGTGCGCCGTTACGGCTGGCAGTAATCGCTGCGCCCCTCTTTCGCCTGGAAGAGGGGCATCTGTGATCCAACCCGGCTTTTCACCCTTGTCGTTGGACATCTGTCCTGTGCTCAGTCTTTATTTACAGCTTAGCTGTCTTCCCCTTTGCCTTTCAAACTACCGCGTTGTTGGCTGCACGTCCTCACCCTAGTCACTTAGCAAATCTAAGCTCCCAGGGATTCAGACGCTTGCTGCCTGGCGGTAATTTGAAATTCGTTGGGGGAGCAATTGATATTTTTTCCTCTGAGGAATTTCTGATGCACAGAACTTTGCGTTATACGCTACTGGCTTCATCGTTATTGCTTTCCCTGGGCGCGCTGGCGCAGCCGGCCGGCGATCTGCCGCTGATGCCCTGGCCGCAGCAGGTTGAACTGACTCAGCCGGCGGGCAAGCTGGTGTTGGATCACCGTTTGTCGATTAGCCTGCAGGGGGACGATCTGGACGATGCGCTGCAGCGCTGGCGCCAACGTATTGAGCTGCAAACCGGCTGGACCCTGGTGCCGCAGGTCGAAAAAGCCACGGGCGTGGTCATCAAGGTGAATATCAAAGATAAGGTGGCGGCGCAGCCGCTGCCGGGGAGCGATGAAAGCTATAAATTGACGGTGACGCCGCAGGGGGTAACGCTGGCAGCCAATACCCGTTTCGGCGCGTTGCGCGGCATGGAAACCCTGCTGCAATTGGTGCAGACCGACGGGCAGAACACCTTCCTGCCGTTGGTGAGCATTATCGACGTACCGCGTTTCCCGTGGCGCGGTGTGCTGCTGGATTCGGCACGTCATTTCCTGCCGTTGGCGGACATTCTGCGTCAGCTCGACGGCATGGCGGCGGCCAAACTCAACGTGTTCCACTGGCACCTGACCGACGATCAGGGCTGGCGCTTTGCCTCCGAGCGCTATCCTAAACTGCAACAGCAGGCCAGTGACGGCCAATTCTACACACGCGAACAGATGCAACAGGTAGTGGCTTACGCTAGCGCGCGCGGTATCCGGGTAGTACCTGAAATCGATCTGCCTGGCCATGCTTCCAGCATCGCCGTGGCCTACCCGGAATTGATGAGCGCGCCGGGCCCGTATTCGATGGAGCGCAAGTGGGGTGTGCATCTGCCGACGCTGGATCCGACCCGCGATGAAGTTTATCGGTTTGTTGACGCCATCATTGGCGAACTGGCTGCGATCTTCCCCGATCCTTATTTGCATATTGGTGGTGATGAGGTTGATGCCAGCCAGTGGAAGCAATCCAAAACGATTCAGGCCTTTATGCAGCAGCACCAGTTGGCGGACACCCATGCGCTGCAGGCCTACTTCAATCAGAAGCTGGAGAAAATCCTCGAACAGCATCAGCGTCAGATGGTGGGTTGGGATGAGATCTATCATCCGTCGCTGCCGCGCAGCATTGTCATCCAGTCCTGGCAGGGGCAGGATTCGCTCGGCGCCAGCGCACAGGACGGTTACCAGGGCATTCTGTCTACCGGTTTTTACCTCGATCAACCGCAAAGCGCGGCCTATCACTATCGCAATGAGATCCTGCCGCAGCCGCTGGGCGTCGACACCGAGGTGCAGCCGGATGAAAAGGCGCAAAGCTGGCAGTTCAGCATGCCGCGGCTGAAGGGCAGCGCGGTAGAAGGCAGTTTTACCCTGATTGAAGGCAAGCAGGGCTGGCGGGGTTTTATCGATTTCAACGGTAAATCGCGCCGTGCGATGCACGATATCGTCTGGCGTTCTCCGCAGCAGGTGAGCTTCCGGCTCGACAGCTGGATGGGGGATACCCGCCCGGTATTTACCCTGAGCCAGGACCAGCTCAGCGGCTATACGCTGGTGGGCAACGTGCGTTACCCGACCACTGGCAGCAAGCTGACGGCGATCCCGGAGAGCAAGATGCCGGTGGTGCCGGAGACGAAGCAGCAGGCCAATATTCTCGGCGGTGAGGCGGCGCTGTGGGCGGAAAACATCAGGGCGCCGATCCTCGATCTCAAACTCTGGCCGCGTGGGTTCGCGGTGGCGGAGCGCTTGTGGTCTGCGCAGGACGTGACCGATGAAAATAATATGTACCGCAGGCTGGCGGCAGTCGATGCCTGGTCGGTGGTGTCGGTGGGGTTGCAACAGCATGCGGAAACCGCACGCGAGTTCACCCGGTTGGCAAACAGCGTGACGATAGCACCGCTGCAAACCCTGGCAGAAGCGGTGGAGCCGGGCCAGTACTACACTCGACAGCATCTGAAATTCAAAGCCGGTAACTATCACCAGTTCGAACCGCTGAACCGTTTTGCCGATGCACTGCCGGCGGAAAGCAACGCGGTGCGCGAGATGGGCATGCAGGTTGCGGCGTTAGTGAAGGACCGCAACGATCGTGCTGCAGCGCAGGCGTTGCGCGAACGTTTACAACGCTGGCAGCTCAATACCGCACCGGTAAAAACGGTGATTGCCGGTAACCGGCTGATGCAGGATCTGGCACCGGTGGCGCAGGATGTCGGCGCGCTGTCCACGCTGGGGCTGATGCTGTTGGAGCGTTATCAACAGGGCAAACCGCTGAGCAAGGCAGAAGCGACCCAGATACAGCAGCAATTGGACGCGGCGGCGCAGATACGCGACGAAGTGGTGATTGCGGCGGTCTATCCGCTGGAAGCGCTTTTGCGCGCCAGCGCTATCGAATGAGGTAAGTCAGTATATGTAGCGCTCAGCATGTGTAGGGGCTCAGCATGCTGAGCCCGCAAAACCTACAGTTGCAGCGGCGGCAACTGTTTGAAAATACTGACCAGCCCTTCGCCCCAGCCTTTACGGATGGCGCTAAAATGCGGGTGATCTTCGGTGATACGGTACTGCTGCGCACTGCTAAAGCTGTCGCGCGGGTAGATCATCACGTCGAGCGGCAGGCCGACCGACAGGTTGCTGCGCAGCGTCGAATCCAGAGAGATCAGCGCGCACTGCATCGCCTGTTCCAGCGGGGTGTCGTAGGTCAGTACCCGATCGATAATCGGTTTGCCGTATTTGCTTTCGCCAATCTGGAAATAGGGCGTATCGCGGGTGGCCTCGATAAAATTACCCTGCGGATAAATATGGAATAGCCGCATCTCTTCACCGCTGATCTGGCCACCGAGCAGCAGGCTGCAGCTGAAATCGGTCGTGCTGCCGCTTTGCTGGGCTTCGCTGTCGCGTTGGATCACTTCCCGCACCGTTTCGCCCACCAGCGTGGCGGCTTCGTACATGCTCGGAGCGTTCAGCAGGTTCAGGCGTTCGGGATCTTTACTGCGGCGCTGTAGCAGGCTGATGATGCTCTGAGTGGTCGCCAGGTTGCCGGCGCTTTGCAACACCAGCATGCGTTCACCGTCCTGCTGAAACACATGCAGTTTGCGGAAGGTGGAAATATGATCCACGCCGGCATTGGTGCGCGAATCGGAAGCAAAGACCAGCCCGGAAGACAAGCGCATGGCCACACAATAGGTCATACCACAATCCCTCAAAACGATACTGGCACGCCGCCAACCGCCAGCGTGCCGTAAACCCTGGTTTTCGGCAAGAGGCTACTGGCCGGTTGGCATCATCTGCACTTCGGCGATGGTCTGCATGTTCTCGCAGCCGCCGCCGAGCCGCATCCCGCGTACCGGGCAGGCGTCGAGATAGTCGATGCCCACTGCCAGCTTAAGGTGTTGATTCGGCAGGCGGGTATTGTTGGTGACGTCAAAGCTGTGCCAGCGGTCGTCGACCCAGGCCTCGGCCCAGGCGTGGGTGGCGACGTGGGCCGAGTCCTCGCTATATAGATAACCGCTGACATAGCGCGCCGGAATGTTCAGGCTGCGGCAGCAGGCCAAAAATACGTGGGTATGATCCTGACAGACGCCGGTGCCGGTTGCGAATGCCTGGGCCGCGCTGTCGGTGACGCTGGTTGACCCTGGGGTGTACGGCATTTTGAGCAGCAGCTCGCCCATCAGATTTTCCAGCCCGTCCAGCACCGCCTGCGGTTGGTAGTAGCGCAGGGCGAAGGCCTGGATCGCGCTGTCGGGTTGGGTCAGCGGGCTGTGGCGCAGGAAGACCAGCGGCGACAAATGCCCCATCACCTGATCTTCGGCACCGTCTTCAATTTCCACCACGCCGTGGGCCTGAATGCTGATGGCCTGGTGCGGGTGATCCAGCGTCAGCACGTGCAGCACGTTGCCGAAGGCATCGGTGGTGCACACCGCATCTTCCGGCAGCGTCAACTGCCATGAAATGATGCGCTGATGCTCCGAATCCTGCGGCGTCAGGCGCAGATACTGAGTGCTGCGCTGCACCTGCTGGGCATAGGTATAGTGGGTGTTGTGCTCAATGTTCAGTTTCATTGCGCCTCCAGATAAGTGTGATGGATGCTCTCCGCGATGCCGCCAATCTGGCCGAGAAACGCGTCCAGCCAGTCGTTCAACCCGACCTTGTTCAGATCTTTCATGCTGCTAAAGCGCAGCTCGGCGTGCAGCGTATGCGCCAGCCGGCGCGGCTGATTGGCACTGTTGCCGCCAATTTGCTCCAGCTGTTGCACCAGATCGCCGACGCAGGCCAGCAGGGAGCGGGGGATTTCATTACGCAGGATCATCAGTTCGGCAATGGTGTCCCGACTGAGCTGCTGCTTGTAGATGCTGTGGTAGGCTTCGCGTGCGCTCACTGCCCGCAACAGCGTGTCCATGCGGTAATATTCGCGCACCGGGTCGCCGTCGCTGTCCATCAGCGAGTTCTTGACCCCTAACAGACGGGCAGTGCTGTCTGCGCGCTCCAGCAGGGTGCCGAGACGGATAAAGCACATGGCGTCGCTGCGCAGCAAGGTACCGAACATCGCACCGCGAAACAGGTGAGAACGTTCCTTCACCCAGTCGAAAAAGCCATCCGCGCCCACTGACCCTATGCCCTGACGGCGGATCAGCTTCATTTCGATCCAGGTGGCGTTGATGCATTCCCAGACCTCGGAAGACAGGCTGCCGCGCACCGCATGGGCGTTGTTCCAGCCCATTTGCAGACAGCTGTAAATGCTGCTGTGGTTGCGGCTGTCGAGCGCAAAAAAGCTCACCAGATTGGCCATCGTCAGGTCGGGGTAGGCGGCGGCATACAGCTGTCCGGTACTGGTCAGATTGAGGGGTACCTGCAGATCCTGATCCTCGCTGTCGCGGATCGGCATCATCGACAGCTTGTTGGTGACGTCGAGCACCCGGGCGATGCTTTCCGCCCGCTCCAGATAGCGGGCCATCCAATAGAGTTCACTGGCAGTTCGGCTCAGCATGCGTCGTCCTCCAACACCCAGGTATCCTTGGTTCCCCCGCCTTGCGACGAGTTGACCACCAGTGAGCCTTGCGCCAGCGCCACGCGCGTCAGGCCGCCTGGCACCAGGCGGATTTCCGCGCCGCTGAGGGCGAACGGCCGTAAATCGATATGTCGCGGCGCCAGGCCGTCGTTGACGAAGGTCGGGCAGGTCGACAGCGCCAGCGTATTTTGCGCAATGTAGTTATGCGGCTTGGCCAGCAGCAGGCTGCGGAAGTGAGCGATTTCGTCTTTGGTCGCCGCCGGGCCGATCAGCATGCCGTAGCCGCCGGCACCGTGCACCTCCTTCACCACCATCTGTTCCAGGTTCGCCAGCACGTACGACAGTTCATTCTTGTGGCGGCATTGCCAGGTGGGCACGTTATTGAGGATCGGCTCTTCCTGCAGGTAGAAACGCACCATGTCCGGCACGTACGGATAAATTGACTTGTCGTCGGCCACGCCGGTGCCGATGGCGTTGGCCAGCACCACGTTGCCGGCGCGGTATACCGACAGCAGGCCCGGCACGCCGAGCATCGAATCCGGGCGGAACGCCAGCGGATCGAGGAAGGCGTCGTCCACCCGGCGGTAGATCACATCCACCTTGCAAGGCCCGGCGGTGGTACGCATAAAGACCGCCCCGTCCTTGACGAACAGGTCGGCGCTTTCCACCAGCTCAACCCCCATCTGCTGCGCCAGGAAGCTGTGTTCGAAGTAGGCGCTGTTGAAACGGCCCGGCGTCAGCACCACCACGGTAGGATCGTTGATCGGCGAGCTTTCACGCAGGGTTTGCAGCAGGTGCGACGGGTAGCGCTCCACCGGCGCGATGCGTTGCTGAGCGAACAGCTCCGGGTACAGGCGCATCATCATTTTGCGGTTTTCCAGCATATAGGAAACGCCGGACGGGGTGCGCAGGTTGTCTTCCAGCACGTAATACTGGCCGTCACCGTTGCGCACCATATCCACGCCGACAATGTGCGCGTAAATATTGCGGTGCAGATCGACCCCTTGCATGCAGGGTTGATATTGATCGTTGGCCAGCACCTGTTCCGCCGGAATGATCCCGGCTTTCAGAATGTGTTGTTGATGGTAAATATCGTGCAGAAAGGCGTTAAGCGCCTGTACGCGCTGGCGGATACCGCGATCGAGCATCGCCCACTCGCTGGCGGGTATGATGCGCGGTACGCTGTCGAACGGAATCAAGCGCTCAGCGCCATCATCCTCACCATAAACGTTAAAGGTAATCCCCACCCGGTGAAACAGCAGTGCAGCCTCTTCCCTCTTGCGTTGAATGGCCTTTTGGTCAGCCTGTTGCAGCCAATGCCAGTAAGCCTCGTAGTGACCCCGGTGCTTACCCTCAGCCAGAAGCATCTCATCAAAAAACGGTGAAGCAGACAGATCGATATTTAGCATCATCACCTCGTCGACATTGCAGGCTGTATACAGAACCAGCATAAAATGTGCCAAGGTGATAAAGGGGCGAAAATGGCGCGAAAACGCCGGCTCGCGGCAGGAAATGGCCCGCTTTGGGTGCAACCAAAGCGGGCGCTGCCTTAAAACGGGGCAAAACTGCGGCGCGTGTGGGTTGACTATGAGCAGTGATGGCGCAACTCACCGGGCAAAGGACGCGGGCGGGCCCTGAAGACCCGCCCTGGTATTTATACCTGCAATGCTTGCTGCGAAGTGCCGATAGACTGCCGCAGATAATTCAGTAGCATTTGCCGGGTAAACCGTGGTTCTTCGATCCCGCTGTGCCGCAGGAAATGCTGCAGGTTGCTGCAATCCCATTGGTAGGTATTTTGGTAGAGCTGCACCGTCGATTGCCCATTCACCATATTGTCCCTGAACAGGCTGAGCAACGGGTAGAGCGGTGCATTAGCGTCGTGTTCCCACTGTGCTCGCCATTGATCGAAAGGCAGCTGTCGGAAACGGTAGCCACACTCGCGCTCCAGCAGGCGGAAGAAGGCTTGCAGCGTCAGGTTATTCTGGTGCTGGTGGATCAGGTTGAATTTCTTCCCTAACGCCTGAGGGTTGCGAGTGATATGGGCAATGGATTGGGTCATATAGTCCACCGTCGTCAGGCCCTCGCGCAGGTCTTGCAACACCGGCAGGGTGCCGCTGGTGATACAGGTTTTGACTAGCCGTCCCCACCATTGGTAGCTGGCGCTGACGCCGGTTCGGCTGTGGAAGGTGGCGTACCCCAGACGGAAGGTCATTAGCGGCAAGCCTTGCGATGCCGCCAGATCGGCAATTTTCTCCATTACCCATTTGCTGCGGACGTAGCCGATATCGGTGATCACCGCCGGCAGGTTCTGATCTATGTCGTCACTTTCCAGCATCACCCGTTTGCCGGTATGCAAGTGCCCCCAGCTGTAGACCGAAATCGTCGACATCAACATCAGTGGTTTGGTGCGTCGGTACGCGGCAAAACGAATGATTTCGCGCAGGCCCTGCACATTATCGCGTTTCATATAAGAATAGGGCTGGATAAAGTTCACCGCACTTGCCGAATGATAAATGATATCGATCCGCTGGCTGAGTTCACGGAAGTGCTCAGGTGACAGGGCGAAATCGTGCTCGGCCACGTCACCGGGGATCAGATGGACGCGCGCGTACTGCTCGGCGGATAAAGTAATCTGATAGCGATTCAGGATCTCGTTGAGTCGTTGCTGCGGGGATATCCGGCTACGCTGCCGCACCAGGCAATACAACTCGGCACGGGTTGTGGCGAGCAACTCTGCCAGCAGATGCGCACCGACAAAGCCGGTGGCGCCGGTGAGCAAAATGGCTTTGGGGTCGCTGACCTGTCGCACATCATAATCCGGGTTGATGGTGATATCTGCAGGCAGCCAAACATCGTCTTGCAGAGCACGTACCGGTTCGCTGTCCACCGTCGGCAGTACATGGCCGCTGCGTTCATCCAGCGCCTGCGACAGACGATTTATCGTCGGATATTCATAAATATCGCGCACATAGACTTTGACTCCGATTTTGTTATCGATGGCCGTCGCCAGCTTTGCTGCCAGCAGTGAATGGCCGCCGATGTCGAAAAAGTTGTCTTCGGCGCGGATATTCGCCGTCCCCAATACCTGGCTCCAAATAGCGGCAATGATCTGCCGGCTGCCGGTCAGCGTCTCTGCTGCCGGAGGCTGATCCGTGTGGGAAAGGGCCAACAGCGCGGCCTTATCGGTTTTACCATTGGCATTGATCGGCATGCGTTCCATCACCAGGAAGCTGGCGGGCAGGAAGTATGAAGGTAACATTTCTTTCAGCTGCTGCTTCACACGTTCGACCAACTCGCCGTCGTCATTGTCAGCCGCCAGAAACGCCACAATCTGTTTGTTTGCAGGATCCTGGGGTTGGGTGGCGATAGCGACAGCCGCCTTCACTCCCGCAACCTGCACCATAACGCTTTCTATTTCGCCCAGTTCCACGCGGTTACCGCGGATTTTGATCTGGTCGTCTAGACGCCCGAGGTATTGAATGCGTTGATCCGGTAGCCAGCGTGCCCGATCGCCGCTGCGGTAGAGGCGTTTACCGGCAAAATGCACCGGGGTAATAAACTTTTCTGCGGTGAGCTGTGGGTCATTCAGGTAACCACGAGCCAGGCAACGGCCACTGATATAAAGCTCGCCAGCCTGTTGGCCACTCACCGGTTGCAGATGATCGTCGAGAATGAAGATCTCGGTGTCTGCCACCGGTCGACCGATAGTCGCGGCCGTGTTTTGTGTTGCACAAGTGACCCGATTCCAAGTGGCAAAGATGGTCGCTTCAGTGGGGCCGTAGTAATCCACCAAGGGGTAACTCACTCCACGGAGATCGATCGGGTTGAGTTTTTCCCCGGCGGTAAACAGGTAGCGCAGCGCCAGGTTTTCTGGCTGTGGCGCGCCGACGATTTCAGCCACCAACACCGTGGGCACGAATGCATGGGTGATCTGGTGGTCTGCGAAGAAGTTGAGCAGGGCAGAGGGCTGCAGTCGGGTCTCTTCTTGCGGCAAATATAGCGTGCCGCCGCTGAGCAATGCTGCCCAGATTTCCCACTGGGCCACATCAAAGCCGATACCGGCTATCAGCGTGGAACGGCTTTCATGGCTCATGGCGAATTTTTGATTATGCCAGAGAATAATATTCAACAGTGAATGATGTTCAATCATCACTCCCTTGGGCTTGCCGGTAGTGCCAGAGGTGAAAATAATATAAGCCGTTGCATCACTCTTGGGATTTATTAATTCAAAAGGCACCAGTTTATCTGATGTAATATTATCAATGGCAATGATTTTCACATCGGGGTTATTTATTTCAAAAGTAATTGATAAGTTACTCAATATGATTACTTTTGACCCGCTTTGTCTGACAATATCCAGAATTCTTTTTTCAGGATATCGGGCATCGATGGGGATATAACTTGCTCCAGCTTTGATAATCGCCAGGATACCTATCAGCAATTCCGGCGTGCGCAGCGCGACTAATGGCACGTTATCACCGGGGCTAACGCCCTGCCGTTGCAACTGACCGCAGAGTTG
Source organism: Serratia sp. GW822-FHT06E05 (assembly GCF_058799445.1). Lineage (NCBI taxonomy): Bacteria > Pseudomonadati > Pseudomonadota > Gammaproteobacteria > Enterobacterales > Yersiniaceae > Serratia > Serratia sp. GW822-FHT06E05. Next base: position 111,774 of record NZ_JBXALM010000009.1, on the reverse strand, counting down.
GTTGCTGGCTTCATTTAACTGTCGGTAGGTAATACGTTGATCGTCACTGACGATCGCCAGTGCTTCGGGGGAATAAGTGACCTGTTGGATAAAATAATCCAATATGCTTTGAGCCATGGGATATTCTCCTGAGATAATTAGTCTGGTTAATAAATCACAAGAAATCATAGCCTGGCCGGGCGAAAATAATTATAGACGTATTTTTAATGCGGAATTGTAAATGTGGGGAGGATAGGTCTATCGTTATAAAATAATTGAAATAATAAAAATACTAAAAATAAAAACGGCCAGCCTGGGCTGACCGTTGGGCGCGTGGTCGCGGTATTAGCGACGAACGGCGATGGCTTCGATTTCAATTTTCACGTCTTTCGGCAGACGGGCCACTTCAACGCAGGAACGGGCCGGGAACGGCGCGCTGTGCTCGGTGAAGAAAGCTTCATAAGCGGCGTTAACGGTAGCGAAGTCGTTCAGATCTTTCACGAAAACCGTGGTTTTCACGATGTCGGCCACTTTCAGGCCGGCGGCTTCAACGATCGCTTTAACGTTTTCCAGCGACTGGCGAGCCTGAGCGGCAACGTCGTCGGCAACGGCGCCGGTTTTCGGATCGACCGGGATCTGGCCGGAAGTGATGATCATGCTGCCCAGATCAACGCCCTGCACGTAAGGACCAATGGCTGCCGGGGCGAGTTCAGTGCTGATGTTACGTGACATTTTTTCTCCTGATATACCCTTCGTCTTTCAAATCGCAGCGCGGTGGGCTGCGTGGCTCTCCGTAGCGTCGGGCCCGGTATTCGGTGCCCCTACGGGGTTCCCATTATAGGCAGTCACCGGGAGAATAACAGCCTCATCTCCCGGCTGCCGGCCGAACTCAGTCCGCCTGCAAGACCACCTGATGCTCGAACTCTTTTTCGCAGTAGCGGCATTTCAGGTGTACGTCGCCGTCGCGGGATTTCACGCTAAAGCTGGAAGACACCGGTTCGCTGCGGCTGATGCAGTTGCTGTTCGGGCAGGTCAGCACGCCGTCGATGTGATCCGGCAGGCTGAGGGTCAGTTTGCGCACCACTTCATAATTGTCGATGCGGTTAACCGTGGCTTTCGGCGCGTACATGGCCAGTTGGTTGGCCTGTTGCTCCGTCAGGAAGGTGTTTTCGATTTTGATCAGGTCTTTACGGCCCAGCTCGTTGGAAGGCAGGTTCAGGCCGATGGTGATGCGCTGGTCGGTGGCGGTCAGCTTGAACAGCGTCAGCAGCTTAAACCCGATCTGTGCCGGAATATGGTCAATCACCGTGCCGCACTTGATCGCTTCAACCTGCAGTTTGTTATCGTGAGTCATGACGGTTCCCCCTTAAAGAGCCAAATCTGCGTTTAAAACCAGCGCCAGCAGCGCCTGACGGGCGAAAATGCCGTTACCCGCCTGCTGGAAATAGTAGGCGTACGGCGTTTTGTCCACGTCGGTAGTGATTTCGTCAATGCGTGGCAGCGGGTGCAGTACCTTGAGGTTGGCGCGTGCGCCGGCCAGATCCGCTGCGCGCAGAACGAACTGCGCCTTCACGTTGGCGTATTCGGAAGGATCCAGACGCTCTTTCTGCACCCGGGTCATGTAGAGAATATCCAGCTCGGGGACCACCTCTTCAATGCTGCTGTGCAGGCTGAACTCGATGCCTTTCTCTTCCAGCATTTGCAGGATATAGGCCGGCATTGCCAGCGCGTCCGGCGCGATGAAGAAGAAGCGGTTGCCTTCAAACTTGGCCAGCGCCTGCGCCAGCGAGTGCACGGTGCGGCCGTATTTCAGGTCGCCAACCATGGCGATATTGATGTTGTTCAGGCGGCCCTGGGTTTCCTGAATGGTGAACAGGTCGAGCAGCGTCTGGGTCGGGTGCTGGTTGGCGCCGTCACCGGCGTTGAGCACCGGGATGCCGCCGGAGAATTCGGTCGCCAGGCGCGCCGCGCCTTCCTGCGGATGACGCATGACGATGGCGTCGACGTAGGTGCCAATCACCGAGATGGTGTCGGCCAGCGTTTCGCCTTTCTTGCCGAGCGAGGTGTTGCTGCCGTCGGCAAAACCCACTACCGAAGCGCCCAGGCGGTGCATCGAGGTTTCAAACGACAGGCGGGTACGGGTCGAGGCTTCAAAGAAGCAGCTGGCGATCACCTTGTGTTTTAGCAGCTCGGGTTGCGGATTGGCTTTCAGGCTGGCGGCGGTGCGCAGCACCAGCTCCAGATCCTCGCGGCTGAGATCGTTAATAGAGATGATATGTTTGTGATACAGCGGGTTGGCCATTTTTCACTCTCCTCGACTCGTGCCCGTGGCGCGGGGCTTTGAACAGATTTTTCAGGCAAAAAAAAGCCCCTCAACGAGGGGCTTGAAACGATCGGTTTAGCAACAGGAGAAACAACGGCAGTTGGCTGCCGATTGGCAGTCGGTTTTGTCGGTTGTGGCTAACAAAACAAACGTCGTTTTTCATGCTTTCTCCTGGCAAATTGTCGCGCATTATACTCGCGCCTTTGTTCACTGCAAGCGCTAAAACGCCGATTTTTGTCATTTCGCAATCGATTGGCTGGTGGCCTTTAGCCGCATGCAGAAAATTTATCTTCAGTGGGCTCGGCGCAGCAAAATCACCAGAACGAAAACACCGCCCAGCCCGGCGGTAATGATCCCGATGGGCAGCTCTTGGGGGGCGGTGATGACGCGGCTCAGCAGATCGCCGGCAGAGAGCAATATGGCCCCTAACACCCCGACCAACGGCAGCAGACGCCGGTGACGTACGCCGGTAAAAGGGCGCGCCAGATGGGGAACCATTAAGCCGACAAATCCTATCACCCCGGTCAATGCCACCAGTAATGCCGTCGCCAGCGAACAGCAAAGAAACACTTCCGTGCGCAAACGGCGGGTGTTGATGCCCAGCGTGCCGGCGGTCTGTTCGCCCGCCAGTAAGCCGTCCAGCGATCGCCAGCGCAAGGCAATCAATACCACCAGCAACAGCAGCGCTATCAAGGCAAAAATCACATTATCCCAGCGGGCCAGCCCCAGCCCGCCCAGCGTCCAGAACAGTACGCTGCTGGCGGTACGCTGATCGCCGGAAAAAACCAGATAGTTGGTGAAGGCCCCGAATAAAAAAGAGACCGCCAGCCCGCAGATAATCAGTTTTTCGGTGCCTTTTTGCGATTGAGTCATAAAAATAACCAGCACCACGGCAGCAGAGAGTATACCACCGGCAAAGGAAGACACCGGTAACGTCCAGGCCCCGAGGCTATCACCGAGACGGGTCATCACCAGCACCACGCCGGCGGAGGCGCCAGAGGAGAGGCCAAACAGAAAGGGATCGGCCAAATCGTTGCGGGTTGTGGTTTGCAACAGTGCGCCGACCAACGCCAGGCCAGCCCCCGCCAGTAGCCCAAGCAAGGTGCGTGGCAAACGCAGTTCCAGCACGATGCTCTTGATCATGGGGGACACATCACCCGGGATGATGCCCAGCGCGCTCAACACCTGGGCAAGAGAGAGCGACACGCTGCCTTGGGCGACATTGGCGAAGATTAACCCTGCCAATAACAGCGGGGCGAGGGTCCAGGCCAGCCTGAAACGTATTTTTTCCGACATCAGCTAACAGCGGCAGGATAAAGGGCCTGAGCCAGTTTGTGGATCGCCTCAATATTGACCGGCCCCGGTGTTAACGCCTGGTATTTCAATTTCAAATAGCGGTGATGAACCACTGCCGGGGTTTGCTTCATCAGGGGGTGTTGTTCAAGGAAAAGCTGCCGCGCATCGATGCTGTCGGTGGGCTCAGCCTGATAGTCCACCAGAATGATAAATTCAGGCTCTGTCGCCGCCACGCTTTCCCAATTGGTGTTCACCCAACTGGTGTTCAGGGTATCCATCACGTTTGTTGCCCCAGCGGCTTCAATAATCGCCGTCGGCATGGCGTAGGCCCCGCTGGTGTAGGGCTTTTCTTCGCCGGAATCATAAAGGAACACCCTGACGGGTTTTTGCGTCGCAATTTTGCGATGGATATCTGCCACCTGCCGTTGCCAGCCTGCGACCAGTTTTTCCGCCTGTTCCTGTTTACCAAAGACTTTGCCGAGCCTGATCATATCGTCGTAGAGCAAATCCATACTGGCCCGCGGCCGATGATTGTCGACGTGGATGCAGCTTTCACTCAACACCAGCGTTTTGATATTGAATTTTGCCAGCGCTTGCGGGGTCACTTCCCCACGAAGACCATAATTCCAACCGGCGAAGAACAGGTCTGGGCTGGCGGCAAGAAGGTTTTCGATCGTCGGGTATTTGGCGGCCAGTTCAGGAATGGTTCCCTGCTGCTGCGTGAATTCAGGGATGTTTTTGTACCAGCCGGAGATCCCTGTCACGCCGACGATAGAAGGCTGGAGCTGCAGGGCAAAGGCCATTTGCGACATATTGATATCTTGAATAATGGCACGCTGTGGCGGGCGTTCAAAGGTCAGGGGCTGACCGCAGTTGTCCACCGTAACCGGGAAACCAGAGGCCCCGGCGCTTGCCGCGGTGAATGCCAGTAACGCGGCGAGGGTTAACTTTTTCACATCGACTCCAGATTCATTGCACCGAAAGGCTATTGATTGGGCATTACCGTCGGTTGTCTGGCCTGGCGTCAGTGGGGCGGAGGAAGGTCATCCCACTCGGGTAACCCCGTGGGCAAAACGGCAAAACCGAAGTCAATAACCCGGTTTATTGGAAACGGGGGCAACATACCGGAATAATTCGTATGACAAATATAGTTAGATCAAACAATTGTCGATTGTGGCGAATATCGCGGGGATTATGTCGGTAAAGCCTCGAAGAAACGCACAGCTTCGCCGCTTTCCGGATGACGAACCTGCAGCGTTCTCATGCCAAACACCTGTTGCAGGTGCGCCGATTCCAGCACCCTTTCAGGGCGGTCATAACAAAGGATTTTCCCTTTATTGATGATCATCACCTTATCGGAAAAGGGTTGCACCAGCTCGAGATCGTGCAGCACTTTTATCGTGGCTATCTTTTTTTCATGGATCAGCGACAGCAGTTGATGTCGGGCCAGCGGATCGAGATGGTTAGTGGGTTCATCAAGCAATAACAGCAACGGCTGCTGCGCCAATGCTCTGGCGAACCCGGCGCGCTGGCGTTCACCGCCTGAAAGCTTGCCCAGCGGGCTATGTTGCAGGTGGCCGATACCCACCTCCTCCACCGCTTTTGCAACTATCAGCGTGTGTTGAGATGGCGAATGATCGGCCAGCCAGGGCAGTCGTCCCAGCGCCACATACTCGCTAACCTTCAGCCGTAAATCCGCATCATCGTGCTGGCTCAGCAAGGCGATAGCGCGGGCGCGTTGCTGGGGTTTTAAGCTGGCTAGGGGCTTTCCCTGAAAGAGAATTTCGCCTTCGGTCGGCTTGAGCTCACAGGTCAGTAGCCGCAATAGCGTGGATTTCCCACTGCCGTTCGGGCCGATAATGGTAACGGATTCACCGGGTTGAATACTGAAGCTGGCCCGATCAATTCGCGGGGCCTTCCCTGGGGTCGCCAGAGAAAGATTCTGCACCGACAGCAGGCTGTCGGTGGGCAGGCTGGTCATGAAATATCCTTTTCCGAGCTCAGAAAAATGTCTCAACGGTTTCTATAACGTTGTAATTATCATCAATCACCAACAGCGTCTTCCATTTATCGAAGGTCAGGCAGGGGTGAGAGGTGGCAAACACCAGTATATCTCCAACCTGCACCGGGAAGTCTGCCGGGCAGCTTAACATGGCGTGCTGGTCCATAACCCCCTGGGTGGTCAACTGCTGCACGCTGCTGTCTTGCCGAATCCCGTTGCGGTAATGGGCGATCGGCTGCGGTAATCCGGCGTCGAAAGCCGCGTCTCGCTTGCCAAAATTGACGATAACCCGGCCCGGCTCCGGCACCGACTGTACCAGCGCTATCAATTCCAATGCCGAGGTTAGCTCCCCCGCCAGATCGCAGGCGTAGCTATCGCGGGCCAGCACCGCATTTTGCGCGTCCTGATAAATTCCCCGATCGTGGGTGATGTAACAGCCGGGGCGGATCACCCGACGGCAGTTTTCCGGCAAAGACTCTTCACCCCAAACGCGGCAAACCACGTCATACCAGGAAGAGCCCGCACCGGTGAGGATTGCTTCTTCACCGCTGAGCAGACGTTGCCGGTGCAGTTCACGCAGCAAGCCGGCGGCGTCACGCAGGAACCGTTCGATTTTACTCTGGGCGTCGTCGCCGTGCATCACGCCTTCATATAGCTCGATACCCTGCAGGCGCAGCCCTGGCAGCCCGGCAATATCCTGCGCCAGTTGCTCGGCTTGTGCCACGCTACGGCAGCCGCAGCGGCCACCGGGCACGCCCAGTTCCAACAGGACATCCAGGGTTTGCCCATGCTGGCTGAAAAACGCCGAGAGGGCTTGCGCATTGCTCAGGCTGTCGATGCAGCAAAGGAAAAGGGTGGAGGGATGTTGCGCTTTCAATTCGGCCACGAGTCGCATATTGGCCTTGCCGACCAGTTGGTTGGCCATCAGCACCCGGGGTACGCCCGCCTCCATTGCCACCTTCGCCTGCCAGGCGGAACCGACGCCCACCGCCCAGGCGCCCTGGGCTACCTGACGCTGGAAGATCCAGGGGGTCATGGTGGTTTTACCGTGCGGGGCCAGCGAGACGCCGCGTGCATCGGCATAGTTTTGCATCCAGGCGATATTGTTTTCCAGGCTGCTGAGCTTGATCACCGCGGCCGGCAGGCAGACATCTTCGTTAAGCAGGTTTGCCGGCGCAGACGGGTCACTGCGCAGCACGGCGGCCTTATGGGTAACGGTGAAATCTTTTTGGTATTTCATAACATTATCCTTTGGGTGATCTATCTTTTTTAAATTGGGGTATCTTGATTTATTTATTTGATTTTAATTGGATTTAAATATTATTTTTTGATTTTAGGGTACAAAGTATCATTTTTAACGCTGATTTTTGTGTAGTCTTCCACTGTTTTCTTGCATTGTAAATGACAAAATTTAATCACTATGGGGTGAGGCGATGGGTGTGGATATCGACATTATCTCGCGCATTACAGAGCTTTTTATTGAGCTGAGCAGCGCCGAAAAACGTATCGCGCAATTCATTCTGGACGAGGCGGACGCGGTGACCGCTTTGCCGATTGCCGAGCTGGCCCGACAGGCCAACGTCAGCCAGGCCTCGATCACGCGCTTCGCCAAAACGCTGGGCTGCCGTGACGTGCGGGACCTTAAGGTCAAGCTGGCGCAGTCGTTGGCGGTGGGGCAACGGTTTATCCATGAAGAACCGGACCTGGAAGGGATCCAGGGGATTTACGAAACCATCATCAATGTCCTGACGATTAACCGCCGGACGATCGACGAGCCGGCGCTGGCCAAAGCGGTGGAGTGGCTCAGCGACGCGCGGCAAATTCTGGCCATTGGCATGGGGGGCGGTTCGACCATTTGTGCCGCTGAGGTACAGCACCGCCTGTTTCGGCTCGGGCTGCCGGTGACCGCGCAAAGCGACGGCTTGCTGGTGCGCATGATGGCGGCGGCGGTGGCCAGGCAGGATGTGGTGGTGGCGCTGTCGCTGGGCGGCTACACGCAGGAAGTGGTGGAAAGTGCGGCGATTGCTCGCCAGTACGGGGCCAAAGTGGTGGCCATCACGCCGGCAGGAACGCCGCTGGCGGCGCAGGCCGACGTGCTGTTGGCGCTGGTGGTGCGGGAAAATGATTACATCTATAAACCCAGCACTTCGCGCTACGCCATGTTGGCGATGGTCGACGTGCTGGCGACGGCGCTGGCCATGGCGAATAAACGCCAGTCCCGGGACCGTCTGCGTCGCATCAAGCTGGCGCTGGACAGTCACCGTGGAGGAGAAGATCGGCAGCCGCTGGGGGACTGAGTCGCTGCCCCAAGACACTAACCTGAGGATGATGATTCATGCGGTATCAGTATCTGATTAAAAATGTCACGGTGATCGACGGCAGCGGCGGGCCGCAATACCGTGCCGATGTGGCGGTGAAAGACGATCGGATTGGGGCGATTGCACCAGCCATAGAGGCTGAAGCCGAGGTGGTGATCGACGGCCGGGGGCGGGTGCTGTCGCCGGGGTTTATCGACGTACATACTCACGACGACACCAACGTGATCCGCATGCCCGAGATGCTGCCGAAGATATCTCAGGGGGTGACAACGGTGATTGTCGGCAACTGCGGCATCAGTGCTGCCGGGGCGGTGATCAAAACCAGCGTGCCCGATCCAATGAACCTGCTGGGAGAAAAAGCGCATTTCGTTTACCCCACGATTGCCGATTATCGTCAGCAGGTCGAGGCCGCGACGCCGGCGGTGAATGTGGCGACGCTGATCGGGCACACCACGCTGCGCAGTAACCAGATGGACGACCTGTTTCGCCCGGCTAATGCCGAGGAAATCTGCGCCATGCGTGAGCAGCTGCGTGCCGCGTTGCAACAGGGCGCTTTGGGGCTGAGTACCGGTCTGGCGTATGCCTCGGCGTTCTCTGCCCCCACGCAAGAGGTGATGGCATTGGCGGAAGAGCTGGCGGGTGAGCAGGGGATTTACACCACTCACCTGCGTTCTGAATTTGAGCCCATACTCGAGGCAATGGAGGAGGCATTCCACATTGGCCGCCATGGCCGGGTGCCGGTGGTGATTTCGCACCACAAATGCGCCGGGGCCAAAAACTGGGGCCGCACGCAGGAAACGCTCAAGCTGTTCGACAAGGTGCGCCAGACGCAGGACGTGTCCTGCGACTGTTACCCTTATTCCGCCAGTTCATCGACGCTGGATTTAAAACAGATCACCGATGAGTTCGATATCGTCATCACCTGGTCCGAACCGCACCCGGAGATGGCGGGGCAATCCTTGCGGGACATCGCCGGGGCCTGGTCAATGAGCCTGCATGAGGCCGGCAAACGGCTGATGCCGGCGGGGGCGATTTATTACAACATGGACGAGCAGGATGTGCGCCGGGTATTGCGCTATCCGCTGACCATGGTGGGATCGGATGGCCTGCCGAACGATCCGATGCCGCACCCGCGCCTGTGGGGCGCTTTTCCCCGCGTGCTGGGCCACTACAGCCGCGATGAAGGTTTGTTCCCGCTCACGGTGGCGGTGCACAAAATGAGCGGTATGTCGGCGGCGCGTTATCAACTGCCGCAGCGTGGGCTGATCAAAACAGGGTACTACGCCGATCTGGTATTGTTTGACGCATTGAAAGTGAAAGACAGCGCGACGTTCAGCCAACCGCAGCAACCCGCTGCAGGGATCGACGCGGTGTGGGTGAACGGCGTACTGAGTTATCAACATCAGGCCGTGACCGGCCTGCGCGCCGGGCGGTTTTTGTGCCGTCAGGGCAACACAATCGACAGGAGCAAGGCATGACGATCAAAAGATACGGCATTGACGGCGGAACCGGAACCGGTGGACAGCATCTGCCCTTTTCCCGCGCGGTAGAAGCCGGTGGCTGGTTGTACATTTCCGGCCAAACGCCGATGAAAGACGGTGAAGTGGTGGAGGGGGGGATTATCGATCAGTCTCGACTGGCGATCCAAAACTGCCTGGATATTATGGCGGAAGCGGGATATGGCCTGGAAGACGTGGTGCACGTTAAGGTCATTCTGACCGATGCGCGTTACTTCCAGTCATTCAATAAAGTCTTTCGCGAGTTCTTTGCCGCTCATCCCCCGGCACGGATTTGCGCGGTCGCCGATCTGGTAGTGGATTGCAAGGTTGAAGTGGATATCACCTGCTATAACGCCGCACGTATTCCCCGCTAGAGCGCTTGCCGATTAAAGGGGGGTGAAGCCACCCTCAGACCGCTGATTAACCCGCATAATGGCTAAACCGGTAGGGGTCGAACATGTTCGACCCGATTTAACCGATTGATTATGCGATAGGACGCAGCATGCAACGCCCTTACTACGAAACTTTGGAGCACTTTGCCAGTGGCCTTAGGGGCAAAATCTCCCCTAATCATCATTTCACCAGGCGGTGGAGCTCCGCGGCGCGAGTCAGTTATTTGCTGACGCGATCGTAGTAGACCATGTCGGCGTTCAGACCCTGCTGATAGCCTTTGACGTTATCGCGCAGCACCACTTCGGTTTTCGCCTGATCGATAAAGACATACGGCGAACTGCGTTGCAGTTCTTGCTGCATGGCAGTGTACAGCGCGCTGCGCTTGGCGGGATCGGCTTCGGCCACCGCCGCCAGCGTTTGCTGGTTCAACTGTGGGATCTGCCAGCCGTTGAGGCCTGCGACCGTGCTGGTCTTGCCGTCGTTATAGGCGAAGGCGCTGGCATTGGAGTGGGCGTCGAAATAGTCCGGGATCCACAGGCGGATCGCCGCCTGATGCTGTCGGGCGCGTACCCGCGAATAAACCTGGCTGCCGGCGGCCGGCAACAGTTCCACCTTCACGCCACCTTCGGCAAAGCTGGCCTGCAACGCCTGAGCAATAGTAATAAACGGCGGTTTGTTCTCGACGTCCAGCGTCAGCGAGGCATTGGTGATACCGGCCTTGGCCAGAATGGCCTTGGCTTTGGCCGGATCGAAACTGAACGGATTGTCTTTCAGCGCGCCCGGCAAGCCGACCGGCAGGAAGCTCTGGTGCACAAAATATTGGCCCTTCAACAGATCTTTAGTGATGCCCTGATAGTCGATCAGATAGCGCGCCGCTTCCCAGAACGCCGGGTTTTTCAACAGCGGATTGGCGGTATTGCCGGTGTTGAACACCAGGTAATTCTGCTCGGCAGAGGGGATTTCCAGCACCTTCACGCCCGGCTGATTTTTCAGCGCCACGGTTTGGTCCGGGCCCAGTTCGCGCGCCACATCTGCGTCACCTTGCTGGATCAACAGGCGGCGAGTGGCGGAGTCCGGCACGCTTTTAATGATGATGCTTTTCAGCAGTGGCTTGCTGCCCGGCGACGTCGGGTTGGCGTCCAGCACAATCGCCTGATGCGGTTGATAGACGCGCATTTTAAACGGCCCACTGCCGGCGGAGTGCATTTTCAGCCAGGCATTGCCGTAGTCGCCGTCTTTGGCGTTAGGCTGCACCGCCTTGCTGTCGACGATCGAGGCGATCGGCGTGGAGAGAATATTCAGCGCCACCGCAGGACTGACGTTCGCCGTCCAGCTCAGTTGCAGGCTGTGGTCGTCGATTTTTTTCAGCTGTGCGTCGATGTTGTCCGGCTGCCAGCCGAGAACGTTGAGGATAAACGCTGGTGACTTGTTCATCTTCACCGCGCGGCTAAAGGAAAATATCACGTCATCGGCGGTCAGCGGGTTGCCGGAGGCGAAGGTCGCCTGCGGACGCAGTTTGATAGTCAGGGTTTTGGCTGCGGCGTTGCCCTGCCAGCTTTCCGCCAGCACCGGTTCCACTTTCGCCGGATCGTCGCGATCCGCCTGCACCAGCCGCTGATACAGGCTTGGGACGGTCTGGATACTCGACAGCTCGTTGGCTTCCGCCGGATCCAGGCTGACGATATCGTCGAGCGATTGCACGACCACCAGCGTATTGGGCGGGGTGGCGGCCAGCGCGGAGGAGGACAGGGCGGCAAGTATCAACAGCGGCAGGACTTTGGCTTTCATCGATGTTTTCCCTTGAATGTACGGCAAGAAATTATTGTTATCGTTTGTTTTCACGGCGTTTTCGCCGCCAGAATGCCACGGTAGAGTCTTTGTCGGCGGCTGACAAAGGCCAATCGGCTATTTGATATGCTTAAAATATATTAGACGGAAAAGGCGAGAGGGGGACGCAGCGTGCTGGATCACTGCGCCCCGGCAATGCAGATTAAAACGTTTCGCTTAGGGTGGCGACCATCACCGCCTTGATGGTATGCAGGCGGTTCTCGGCCTGATCGAACACCACGCTGTGTGCAGATTCGAACACCTCATCGGTGACTTCCATGCCGCCGTGCAGCCCGTATTGTTCGGCCATTTGCTTACCGAGCGTGGTCTGGTCGTCGTGAAACGCCGGCAGGCAGTGCAGGAATTTGACGTTCGGGTTACCGGTCAGTTTCACCATCGCCATATTGACCTGATAAGGCTTCAGCAGCGCGATACGCTCCTGCCAGGTTTCTTTCGGCTCGCCCATCGATACCCACACGTCGGTATACAGAAAGTCCGCGTCCTTCACCCCTTCGGCAATGTCTTCGGTCAGGGTGATCTTGGCGCCGGTCTGTTTTGCCAATGTCTGGCACTCTGCCACCAGCTCCGGCTGTGGCCAGCAGGCCTTCGGCGCCACCAGTCGCAGGTCCATGCCCGCCAGGGCGGCAGCTTCCAGCAGGGTGTTGCCCATGTTGTTGCGGGTGTCGCCAAGGTAGGCGAGCTTCACCTCGCTCAGCGGCTTGCCCGGTAGGTGCTCCTGTACGGTCAGCAGATCCGCCAGCAACTGGGTCGGATGGAACTCGTTGGTCAACCCGTTCCACACCGGTACGCCGGCATGGTTGGCCAGGGTTTCCACCAGCGCCTGACCATAACCGCGGTATTGAATACCGTCATACATCCGGCCCAGCACCCGGGCGGTGTCTTTCATCGATTCTTTATGACCGATCTGGCTGCCGCTTGGGCCCAGATAGGTGACCTGAGCACCCTGATCGAAAGCGGCAACTTCGAAAGAGCATCGGGTACGGGTCGAGTCTTTTTCGAAGATGAGCGCAATATTTTTGCCCTGCAGGTGGCGTTTTTCCTGGCCTTTCCGCTTGGCCTGCTTTAATTCGGCCGAAAGCTGCAGCAGCGCCTGAAGCTCCGCCGGGGTGAAATCCATTAACCTTAGGAAGTGACGTTTGTAGAACGGGTTTATGCTACTCATTGCCGTGTATCCTGATTGTTGTTATTGAATTAAAATTCACTTTATATGTATGAATATTCAATTTCAACCCCGTGGGAGAAATCTTTCACGTTTATCGTGGAAGCAATGCCGACGGTGTGTGAAAATAGAAGGAATACAGGCCATTTGACTTGAGGATATAGGCATGGCAAACCGCGAACAGCTAGAAGAACAACGTGAAGAGACCCGCCTGATCATCGAAGAACTGCTGGAAGACGGCAGCGATCCGGAAGCGCTCTACACTATCGAACACCACCTTTCTGCTGAGAAGTTTGAAGTGCTGGAGCAGGCCGCCGTTGAAGCCTTCAAGTTGGGCTACGAAGTGACCGACGCCGAAGAGCTGGAAGTGGAAGACGGTACCCTGGTGATGTGCTGTGACGTGATCAGCGAAATCGGTCTCAACGCCGAGCTGATCGACACTCAGGTAGAGCAGCTGGTGGCGTTGGCAGCACGTTGCGGCGTCAACTACGACGGTTGGGGCACCTACTTTGAAGATCCGAACGGCGAAGAAGGTGACGACGACGAAGAAGAAGGTGACTTCATCGACGAAGACGACGACGGTAAACGCCATTAATTAATCTTGTGGGCCGGCGCTCGCCGGCCCCGCCTATCCCGCCGTTTTTCAAGCCGCAGCGCTAGCTGTAACTTGAAATGCACAGGGCAGTTGAAGCAGATGAAATACCAATCCCTGTTAGCCCCCATTTTAAACTTCCTGCATTGCGAAACCCCAGACGCCTGGATCGACGCCGCCCGTCGTCCGGAAAACCTGCCGCTGTTGCTGACCGACCATATGGTGTGCGAGCTGAAAGCGGCGCAAACCGGCATGTGGCTAATCCGCCGTTACGTGGCAGACAAGGAGAGCGGCGATGCCTTGTTGGCGCTGCTAAGGCCTTATGAAGCGTTTCTGCATGAAGCGCAGGGCGTGCCGGAAGCCTTGTTCCAGCAAAACAATTTCACCCGCAAGATCTTGCCTAAGAACGGCTCGGCCTACGGCCAGGATCTGGCGGACAAGATGGTGTTGCTGATCAAAGAAGAGCTGCATCACTTCTCGCAGGTGCTGGAGATCATGCTGGCGCGGCAGATCCCGTATAAAAAGATCACCGCCAGCCGCTATGCCAAAGGCATGATCCGCGAGATCCGCACCCACGATCCGGCCACGCTGATTGATAAGCTGATTTGCGGTGCCTATATCGAAGCCCGCTCCTGCGAGCGCTTTGCCCGGTTGGCACCGCATCTGGACGACGAGTTAAACCGTTTCTACGTTTCGCTGCTGCGCTCCGAAGCGCGCCACTATCAGGATTACCTGCAGCTTGCCGAACAGATAGCCGGTGGCGACATCAGTGAGCGGGTGGCCCATTTCGGCCGCATTGAAGCAGAGCTTATCCAAACGCCGGACAGCGAGTTCCGCTTCCACAGCGGCGTGCCCGCCTTCGCCTGATAGTCGGGCGCCCGCGCAACTCAGTTACGCCGGTGCGCCCAGCAGCAAATCCACCGCTTTTTCCGCCAGCATAATGGTCGGCGCATTGGTATTGCCGCTGGTGACCTGCGGCATCACCGAGCAGTCGATCACCCGCAGTCGCTCAAAACCGTGCACCCGCAGTTGCAGATCGGTCACCGAGTCCTGCGGCGATTGGCCCATGCGGCAACTGCCTACCGGGTGATACACCGTCTTGCAGAAGTTGCGCACAAACTCCTCCAGCTGGGCGTCATCGTTCAACCACGCCGGCTGCGGCATCAGCAGATCTTTGATCAGCGGCTTGAGGGCCGCGGTTTGCAGAAAGCGCAGGCCGAATTTCACCGCGCGCACGCTGCCGGCCAGATCTTCCGGATGGCCGAGGTAATTGGTGTGCAGCTTCACCGGATCGCGCGGATCGCGGCTGCGCAGCAGGACTTCCCCTCGCGCCTTGGGCTGCAGATAACCGACCTTGAGCGTGAAACCGTGGATATTGGGCAGCGGTTCGCCGGGCACGTCGTCCCAGCTGTCGAGCATCGGCAGGAAGTGGATTTGCACGTCGGGCCGGCCGTCACCCTGGCTGTCGGTGAAGGCGGCGCCTTCCAGTACGTTGGAGCTCAGCACGCCGCTGCGAAACGCCAGCCATTCGGTGCCGTGGCGTAGCGCCTGCAGCCCGCGATCGGCACCGTACAGGCTGATCGGTTGTCGGGTGCTGACGTTGATCGACGTATGCAGGTGATCGTGGAAGTTCTTGCCCACCGGCAGATCGGCGAGCGGCGTTATGCCCAACTGTTGCAGATGTTCGCGTGGCCCAATGCCTGACAGCATCAGGATCTTCGGCGATCCTACCGCGCCGGCGCTGAGGATCACTTCCTTTGCCGCATGCGCGGTGACTTCGGCACCGCCGTTTTGGCTATACACCACGCCGGTGGCGATGTTGTTGTCCAATACCACGCGGTGCACCAGCGCATTCAGTTTCACCACCAGGCGTTGGTCGTTGCGCACCGCTTTCAGGTAGGTGCGTGCAGTGCTGGCGCGCTCGCCGTTATGGGTGGTGGTCTGGTAGAAGCCGACGCCGTGCTGGCTGTCGCCGTTGAAATCGTTGCGGTAGGGCAGGTTCAGTTCCTGGCCGGCGCGGATAAACGCCATGCTGAGCGGGTGTCGGTAGCGGTTCTCGCTGACCGGCAGCAGGCCCTCACCGCCGTGATAGGCGTCGGACAGGCTCTCGTTGGCCTCGGCACGTTTGAAATAGGGTAGCACGTCCTGATAGCCCCAGCCGACGCAGCCGTAACGTTCGGCCCACTCGTCGTAATCCTGCCGCTGGCCACGAATATAGATCATGCCGTTGACCGAGCTGCTGCCGCCCAACACCTTGCCCTGGGCGATCTGCATGCGGCGGTTGTTGGCGTGCGGCTCGGGTTCGGTTTCGTAGGGCCAGCTTTTTTTGGCGATGATTTTCGCCACGCCGGCCGGCATCTTGATGAATAAATTATTGTCGTCGCCACCGGCTTCCAGCAGTAACACCCGTGCCTGAGTGCGGCGGATCAACTGCGCTGCCAGTACGCAGCCGGCGGAACCTGCGCCGACAATGATGTAATCAAAAGCGTTTTCCGACATGACTGCTCCCAGTGCGATTACGGCATGAGCCTGTCATGGCAGAGTATCGCAAGCGGACGGCAGGTCAATTTCAAATCGTTAATTTGTTAATGAATATCACATAAATTGTTTTTAATTTTTATCAACTAATTGATTTTAATATATAAAAAATAAAATGTTCATATTAATATTTTTTGTGGTTTGCGCGACCGTGACGATACCGGAACGAAAAATACGCGGTGATAAATATCCGGCGCATTGTTTCTAAACGGAATATTAAATATGAGATTTATCCGAGCGGGAAAGAGGATGTCAGCACAAAAATGCTGCTATATGATGAGCCACTCTATGGTTGGATAAGATATTAAGAAATATGGACATTTCGATTAATAAATCTAATTATTTAAAAGGGATTGCCATCATATTGATGCTGATCCATCACCTGTTTGCCTACCCGATCCGAATTAGCCCGGATATCCCGGTCTATCATATTGTTAACAGCGTTGATCTTGAAATGTATCTTGGTCTGTTCGGCAAGATTTGCGTTTCGATGTTTCTGTTTCTGTCCGGTTACGGGTTTGCGCTGAAAAAAGAAGTGTCGTTTCACTATATCTGGGGAAAGCTGAAGAATTTATATATCAGCTATTGGATAGTGTTATTTATCTTTGTCCCTATCGGCATTTTCTTCTTTCCCGGAGAAAGGTATAGCCTTTCCCTGCCGCTGTTTCTCGAAAACCTGATTGGCATTAAATCCACGTATAACAGCGAGTGGTGGTTCTTCAAACTCTATGTGCTGTACGTGCTTTCTCTGCCGCTGTTGTCGCGGCTGAATATCTACCCTTTGCTGGGGCTGCTGGTTCTGGCGGCGCTGTGCGGCAGAGGGCTGCAGTATTTCGCCTGGGCGCCTGAAATCGTGATCGAATATTGCACCTGGCTACTGCCTTTCGGCTTTGGCATGGTGTTTGGCCGCAGCAAGCAAATGCCGGCGGACTTCTGGCTGTCGAAGCTGATTGTTACCCTGAGCCGCACCCATCCGCTGATCTTGCTGATGGTGACGGTAGCGGTGTTTATCGTCGCCCATAATCCGGGGCTGCTGCTGGTGACGCCGCTGTTTATCATCGCGATGATGAAAACCGCAGACGGGCTGGGCAGCACGGTGAATCGGGTGGTGGGCGAGTTGGGCAAGCATTCGATGTACATGTGGCTGACCCACAGCTTCTACTGCTATTACTTTACCCAAAAGCTGATTTTTGCGCCGCGCTATACGCCGCTGATCCTGCTGCTGCTGATTGTGGTGTCCTACCTGACCAGCCTGGTGCTGAGCCGGATTGAGCTGGCGATCAAGGGCAGGGTAACGGCGTAGGGAGGCTGAATACTGCGCCCGTGATGACCGTGGGCGCAGCAGCAAGATTAAAGCGTTTTCAGCATGGTGACTTCGCAGTCGACGTGGCCAGTGGTGCCCATGGCGTGGTCGATATGTTCGAAGCCCAGATGCTCGTACAGGCCGATGGCCTGCGTCAGGCTGGCGGTGGTTTCCAAATAACAACAGCGGAAGCCCTGTTGACGGGCAAACTCCAGTGCCTGCAGCGCCAGGCGTTTTGCCAGGCCCTGGCCGCGCAAAATCGGCAGGAAATACATTTTCTGTAATTCGCAAATATCGTCGTCACCGCCCTGCAGCGGGGCCACGCCGCCACCGCCGGCAATCCGGCCATCGACTTCTATCACCCAATAAGCGCTGCGTGGCAGGCTGTAGAGCTGATACAAGACGTCCAGATTGGGGTCGGAAACGGTATAGCCTTTGTCCGCCGTCAGGCCGTGCTCGGCAGAGACTTCGCGAATGACATTAGCAATAGCGGCATTGTCGTCAGCCGTTATTGGGCGCACCAGAAGACGTACTGGGGTTGCTGTTGTCATAGTTACACTCGCCATAAAAAGAACCCGAAGGGCTCCGGAATATCGTTTTTTGTGCAGACAAAAACGCGCCGGGGTTATATCTCGGCGGCGTCCATGCAGCTTTAATATCTTGTAATAACATCTATACCCTTCATCTTTCAAGCTGCAGATGTGTTGGCTGCGTTTTCTTACCCCAGTCACTTACTTATGTAAGCTCCTGGGGCTTCGCTCACTTGCCGCCTTCCTGCATCTCGAAATCTATTGGGTATTTATATGGCTGATGCAACGGCGATAAAAAAACAGCGGGGAAATCCCCGCTGTTTTTCAACTGTTGCAGTGAACCGAAAGATTACAGCGCGGTGATGGTCGCCTGCTGTTCCTGTAGCTTCACTTTACCTTCTTTGCAGGCTGCCAGACGTTCGCGCTCTTTGGCGACCACGGCTTCCGGCGCGCGCGCTACAAAGCCTTCGTTGGCCAGCTTGCCTTCGATTGAGGCGATTTCTGCATCCAGCTTGCCCATCTCTTTCGACAGACGCGCAATTTCGGCGTCTTTATCGATAAAGCCGGCCATAGGGATCAGCAGCTCGGCGCCGTCCACCAGTTTGGTGACCGATACCGGGCCTTTGTCACCCGCAGGCAGCAGGGCGATAGACTCCAGACGCGCCAGACGCTCGATAAAGCTCTGGTTCTCCTGCACGCGACGCTGAGCGTCGGCACTGCAGTTGCGCAGCAGCACTTCCAGCTGTTTGCTCGGAGCGATATTCATCTCGGCACGAATGTTACGCACCGCGGTGATCGCCTGCTTGATCCACTCCAGATCGTTCAGCGCCTGCGCGTCTTCCAACGCGGCGTCGTACTCTGGGAAGGGTTGCAGCATAATGGTGTCTGCGGTTTCGCCGGTCAGGGTTTTCACGCGCTGCCAGATGGTTTCGGTAATGAACGGGATCACCGGGTGCGCCAGGCGCAGCAGGGCTTCCAGCACGGTGATCAGCGTGTGGCGGGTGCCGCGCTGTTCCGCTTCGCTGCCGTTGCTCACGACCGGCTTGGTCAGCTCCAGGTACCAGTCACAGAACTGGTTCCAGGTGAATTCGTACAGGATGTTGGCGGCCAGATCGAAGCGGTAGGTGTCCAGCGCTTCGCGGTAAGCTTTCACCGTACGGTTGAATTCGGCCAGGATCCAGCGGTCCGCCAGCGACAGCACTTTCTCGCCGCCGTTGAAGCCGCAGTCCTGACCTTCCGCGTTCATCAGCACGAAGCGGCTGGCGTTCCACAGCTTGTTACAGAAGTTGCGGTAGCCTTCCAGGCGCTTCATGTCCCAGTTGATGTCACGGCCGGTAGAGGCCAGCGCCGCCAGGGTGAAGCGCAGGGCGTCGGTGCCGTGCGGCTCGATGCCGTTCGGGAACTGCTTCTCAGTGCGCTTGCGGATTTTCTCCGCCAGCTGCGGCTGCATCATGTTGCCGGTGCGTTTTTCCAGCAGGTCTTCGAGCGAGATGCCGTCAACCATGTCGAGCGGGTCGATCACGTTGCCTTTCGACTTGGACATCTTCTGCCCTTCGTCGTCGCGGATCAGACCGGTCATGTAGACCGTCTTGAACGGAACCTGCGGCTTGCCGTTTTCGTCCTTCATGAAGTGCATGGTCAGCATGATCATGCGCGCAATCCAGAAGAAGATGATGTCGAAGCCGCTGACCATCACGCTGGTCGGGTGGAAGGTTTTCAGCGCGTCGGTCTGCTCTGGCCAGCCCAGGGTAGAGAAGGTCCACAGACCGGAAGAGAACCAGGTGTCCAGCACGTCTTCGTCCTGAGTCAGCACCACGTCGGCGCCCAGGTTGTTTTCGCTGCGTACTTCTTCTTCGCTGCGGCCCACGTAGACTTTGCCGTTCACGTCGTACCAGGCCGGGATACGGTGACCCCACCACAGCTGACGAGAGATACACCAGTCCTGAATGTCGCGCATCCAGCTGAAGTACATGTTTTCGTACTGCTTCGGCACGAACTGAATTTCGCCTTGCTCAACCGCTTCCACCGCCACTTTCGCCAGCGGGGCGGTACGTACGTACCATTGGTCGGTCAGCATGGGTTCGATCACCACGCCGCCGCGGTCGCCGTAAGGCACCGTCAGGTCGTGCGGTTTGATCTCGTCGAGCAGGCCCAATTCGTCAAAGGCGGCAACCACCGCTTTACGCGCCGCGAAACGCTCCAGGCCACGGAACTGGGCCGGGATTTCGTTGCAGTAATCGGTGCAGATTTCGCCGAGGGTGTTGAACACTTCCGCTTCCTGGCGGATATCGCCGTCGAAAGTCAGGATGTTGATCATCGGCAGGCCGTGACGTTTACCGACTTCGTAGTCGTTAAAGTCGTGCGCCGGGGTGATTTTCACGCAGCCGGTGCCTTTTTCCATATCGGCGTGCTCGTCACCGACGATGCGGATGCGGCGGCCCACCAGCGGCAGAATGATTTCTTTGCCGATCAAATCTTTGTAGCGCGGGTCTTCTGGGTTTACCGCTACGCCGGTATCTCCGAGCACGGTTTCCGGACGGGTGGTGGCGACCACGAGGTAATCTTTGCCTTCGGCGGTTTTGGCGCCATCAGCCAGCGGATAGCGCAGGTGCCACATGGAGCCTTTGGACTCGCGGTTTTCCACTTCCAGGTCGGAGATGGCGGTGCGCAGTTTCGGATCCCAGTTCACCAGGCGTTTGCCGCGGTAGATCAGATCTTCTTTGTGCAGACGGACAAACACTTCGCGTACCGCGTTGGACAGGCCTTCGTCCATGGTGAAGCGCTCGCGCTCCCAGTCCACGGAGTTGCCCAGGCGACGCATCTGGCGGGTGATGGTGCCGCCGGATTCCGCTTTCCACTGCCAGATTTTGTCGATGAACGCATCGCGGCCATAGTCATGGCGAGTTTTGTTTTCTTCTGCGGCGATCTTGCGCTCAACCACCATCTGGGTGGCGATACCGGCATGGTCGGTACCGGCCTGCCACAGGGTGTTTTTACCCTGCATGCGCTGGTAACGGATCATGGTGTCCATGATGGTCTGCTGGAAGGCGTGACCCATGTGCAGGCTGCCGGTGACGTTCGGCGGCGGGATCATGATGCAGAAGCTTTCCTGGCTGGTATCACCGTTTGGCTTGAAATAACCCTGGTTTTCCCAGTGATCGTACAGCTTCTGTTCGATCTCTTTCGGGTCGTATGCGGTATCGAGATGACTGTTTGTCTTTTCCATTTTATATCGTTGTTCAGTGAGTTGGCGGCGTTGCCGTGGTCAAATGGAAGCCGACGCTGCGATAGGCTTTATATCGGTCGCGCGCCAACTGTTTTAAGGTGTCTTCGTAAGGGACGAAGTCTACCACTTCATGGAAAGCAGTAGCAAAATCTGCAAACTGCGGCAGCAGGGCGATCAGCAGATCGCGCGGTGAGTTGCCGCGTTTGCCGGGCCAGCACAGCTCGACCGGGGCACCGTAGTGTGGCCCTTCGCCGGCCAGGTTGTGCGGCACGAACTGGTGCGGATCGCGCTGCCACAGCGCTTCGTCCAACCGCTGGGCCTGTTCCTGGCTTTCGCAGGCGATCAACACCCGCTTGCCGGAGCGCCAGCGTTCGGCGGCAACGGCGCAGGCCACGGCCTCATGCGCGCTGAGCGCACCTGCCGGTTCCGCATGTTCAATTAAATAGAACGTAGCCTGTTTCATATAACCCCTTCATCTTTCAAGCTGCAGCCGTGTTGGCTGCCCTCCCTCACCCCAGTCACTTACCCGTGTAAGCTCCTGGGGATTCTCTCGGTTGCGGCCTTGCTGCAACTCGAAAGCTATTGGGTTTATAAAATTGTGCAGCATTACTAAAAACACAAGGGTACAGCATGCTGTACCCTTGGGGATTATACCTGAATTACCGCTCAGATTTAATCGTCGCCGTTCAGCCCCGCGCGATTGAGCAGGAACTGCGCCAGCATCGCTACCGGACGACCGGTTGCGCCTTTGGTTTTGCCGGAACGCCAGGCGGTGCCGGCGATATCCAGGTGCGCCCAGCTGTACTTGCGGGTAAAGCGCGACAGGAAACAGGCTGCGGTGATAGCCCCGCCCGGACGGCCGCCAATGTTCGCCATATCGGCAAAATTGGAGTCCAGCTGCTCATAGTACTCGTCGGACATCGGCAAGCGCCACGCGCGGTCACCGGCCTGTTCGGACGCGCCGATCAGTTCGTGTGCCAGTGGGTTGTGGTTCGACATCAGGCCGGTGATGTGGTGGCCCAGCGCGATCACGCAGGCGCCGGTCAGGGTGGCAACGTCAATCACCAGCTCCGGATCGAAACGCTCAACGTAGGTCAGGGTGTCGCACAGCACCAGGCGGCCTTCGGCGTCGGTGTTCAACACCTCGACGGTCTGGCCGGACATGGTGGTCAGCACGTCGCCCGGACGATAAGCGCTGCCGCCCGGCATGTTTTCACAGCCGGCCAGTACGCCGATCACGTTCAGCGGCAGGTTCAGTTCCGCCACCACGCGCATCACGCCGTACACGGTGGCGGCGCCACACATGTCGTACTTCATCTCGTCCATGCTGTCGGCAGGTTTGATCGAGATGCCGCCGGAGTCGAAGGTCAGCCCTTTACCCACCAGCACAATCGGCTTGGCGTCCGGGTTCGGGTTGCCTTTATATTCCATCACCGACATCAGCGATTCGTTCTGCGACCCTGCGCCAACCGCCAGATAGGCGTTCATCCCCAGCTCTTTCATCTGCTGTTCGCCGATGACGCGGGTGGTGATGTTGGTGCTGAAGGCGTCCGCCAGTTGACGAGCCTGAGAGGCCAGGTAGCCGGCGTTACAGATGTTCGGCGGCATATTGCCGAGATCTTTCGCTGCCTTGATACCGGAAGAGACGGCTAGACCGTGCTGGATAGCGCGTTCACCGCTGGTGAGCTCACGACGGGTCGGCACGTTGAACACCATTTTGCGCAGCGGACGGCGCGGCTCCACTTTATTGCTTTTCAGCTGATCGAAGGTGTAGAGCGTTTCTTTTGCGGTTTCCACCGCCTGGCGCACCTTCCAGTAAGTGTTGCGGCCTTTCACGTGCAACTCGGTCAGGAAGCAGACCGCTTCCATGGAGCCGGTATCGTTAAGGGTATTGATGGTTTTTTGAATCACCTGTTTGTACTGGCGTTCATCGAGCTCGCGCTCTTTGCCACAGCCAATCAACAGGATGCGTTCGGAGAGAATGTTAGGCACATGGTGCAGCAGTAACGTCTGCCCGACTTTACCTTCCAGTTCGCCACGGCGCAGCAAAGCGCTGATATAACCATCACTGATTTTGTCGAGTTGTTCTGCGATAGGGGACAAGCGGCGCGGTTCGAAAACGCCGACTACAATACAGGCACTGCGCTGTTTTTCCGGGCTACCGCTTTTTACACTGAACTCCATGCACTCTCCTGAATCTTAAAGACAAAGGCAGGCGCTACGGCTAGAATAACGTACTCCGTAACGATCTCCCGCCATTGAGTTAACTAACTATGTTAACCTGAACGGCGTAAATTGCTCTGTTTTGGCGACTATAAGTAAGTTCCTATAGGACACCCAAATGCTAGATGTTGTAATACTATTTTAGCTGTGTTGGTTGCCATATGATGAGAATAAATGGCGGATTAGCGATGAAACTATCGATTTTCCTGCAAAAAGACAAGTTTTCACAGGCGTAATAAGCGTGATCATCATAAGATATCTGGTACGGGAAACGCTAAAGAGCCAAATCGCGATCCTTTTCATCCTGCTTCTGATCTTCTTTTGTCAGAACCTGGTCAAGGTGTTAGGCGATGCGGTGGACGGCGATGTCCCGACAAATTTAGTCCTTTCATTGCTCGCATTGGGTGTGCCGAAGATGGCGCAGCTAATCCTGCCGTTAAGCCTGTTTCTCGGCTTATTGATGACGCTTGGGCGGCTGTATACCGACAGCGAAATCACCGTGATGCATGCCTGCGGGCTGGGTAAGCGCACCCTGATTATCGCCGCGATGGTGCTGGCGCTGATTACCTCCGCCGTGGCGGCGGTCAACGTGTTCTGGGCCGGGCCCATGGCCTCGCGCTATCAGGACGTGGTGATCAGTGAAGCCAAAGCCAACCCCAGCATCGCCGGGCTGGCGGAAGGGCAGTTCAAACCTTCGCAAGACGGCAACGCGGTGCTGTTTATCGGCAACGTAAAAGGCAGCACCTTCAACGACGTGTTCCTGGCGCAACTGCGGCCGAACGGCAACCAACGCCCATCCGTGGTGGTGGCTGAGCATGGCCAGATCAACCAGATGAAAGACGGTTCGCAGGTGGTGACGCTGGACAAGGGCACCCGCTTCGAAGGCACCGCGCTGCTGCGTGACTTCCGCATTACCGATTTCAACGACTACAAAGCCGTGGTCGGCCACCGCACGGTCGCCGTGGACGGCAACCAGGCCGAGCAGATGTCGATGCAGACGCTGCTGGAGTCTGACGACCCGGACGCGCGCGCCGAGTTCCACTGGCGCCTGACGCTGGTGCTTTCCGTGGTGATCATGGCGCTGTTGGTGGTACCGCTTAGCGTGGTCAACCCACGCCAGGGCCGCGTGCTGAGCATGCTGCCGGCCATCCTGCTGTATTTGATTTTCTTCCTGCTGCAGACGTCGCTGCGTTCCAACGGCGGCAAGGGCAAACTGGACCCGATGATATGGCTTTGGGTGGTCAACGCGGCGTACTTTGCGATCGCGCTGGCGCTAAACCTGTGGGATACGGTGCCGATGCGTAAGCTGCGTGCACGCCTGAGAGGAGCGGCCTGATGTTTGGCGTTTTAGACCGATATATCGGTAAGACGATTTTCAACACCATCATCATGACGTTGTTCATGCTGGTGTCGCTTTCCGGCATCATCAAGTTCGTCGATCAGCTGCGTAAAGTGGGCCAGGGCGAGTACACGGCGCTGAGCGCCGGGATGTTTACCCTGCTGAGCGTACCGAAAGACATCGAGATCTTCTTCCCGATGGCCGCGCTGCTGGGCGCACTGCTCGGGCTGGGGCAACTGGCGACGCGCAGTGAACTGGTGGTGATGCAGGCTTCCGGCTTTACCCGCATGCAGATCGCCGGCTCGGTGATGAAAACCGCTATCCCGCTGGTGTTGTTGACCATGGCGATTGGCGAGTGGGTGGCACCGCAGGGCGACCAGATGGCGCGCAACTACCGTGCGCAGCAGATGTACGGCGGCTCGCTGCTTTCCACCAAAAACGGCCTGTGGGCGAAGGACGGCAACGACTTCATCTACATTGAGCGCGTGGCAGGCGAGAAAGAGCTTTCCGGCGTCAACATCTACCACTTCAACGACCAGCGCAGGCTGGAGACGGTGCGCTATGCCGCCACCGCCAGCTTTGAAGACGGCGTGTGGAAGCTTTCGCAGGTGGATACCTCCGACCTGACCAATGAAAAGCAGGTGACCGGCACCCAGACGCTGACAGGCGAATGGAAAACCAACCTGACCCCGGACAAACTGGGCGTGGTAGCGCTGGACCCAACCTCGCTTTCGATCAGCGGCCTGCACAACTACGTGAAGTACCTGAAACAGAGTGGCCAGGAAGCCAACCGCTATCAGCTGAACATGTGGAGCAAAGTGTTCTCGCCGCTTTCCGTCGCGGTGATGATGCTGATGGCGCTGTCGTTCATCTTCGGGCCGCTGCGCAGCGTGCCGATGGGCGTGCGTGTTGTGACCGGTATCAGCTTCGGCTTCCTGTTCTACGTGCTGGACCAGATATTCGGCCCGCTGAGCCTGGTGTACAACATGCCGCCGGTACTGGGCGCGTTGCTGCCAAGCATGCTGTTCCTGCTGATCAGCGTGTATATGCTGCTAAAACGCAAGTAGCGGCACGACAGACGATTTAAAAAGGCGTAGCCATGCGGTTACGCCTTTTTTGTTTCTGGGAACTCTGCAGCGTGCTACTGATGATATCGCTACGCACAGGCGCACGTTATCGCCGATGTCATCCGTAGGGGCGCTGCACGCTACGCCCGTGCCGTTTGCCACAGTTATCCCCGATGTCTTCCGTAGGGGCGCCGCATGCTGCGCCCTTGCCGTTTGC
Source organism: Serratia sp. GW822-FHT06E05 (assembly GCF_058799445.1). Classification (NCBI taxonomy): domain Bacteria; kingdom Pseudomonadati; phylum Pseudomonadota; class Gammaproteobacteria; order Enterobacterales; family Yersiniaceae; genus Serratia; species Serratia sp. GW822-FHT06E05. The sequence goes on along the minus strand of NZ_JBXALM010000009.1, from coordinate 85,922 downwards.
CACAGTTATCCCGATGTCATCCGTAGGGGCGCCGCATGCCGTGCCCGTGTTGTTTGCCACAGTTATCCCCGATGTCTTCCGTAGGGGCGCCGCATGCCGTGCCCGTGCCGTTTACCACAGTTATCCCCAATCGACACGCCTTACTTTGCCCAAAAAACGAACCCAATGTGACCCCGGCGACGATTTTTTCAGCACTTAACTCATTGAACAACGGATAAGTGTTGCACATGGATCGCTGAAAGGTATAATGCACCCGTTTTCCGCATACTACTTGCAGTGCCGAAGTGGCGAAATCGGTAGACGCAGTTGATTCAAAATCAACCGTAGAGATACGTGCCGGTTCGAGTCCGGCCTTCGGCACCATTAGTACAGCGCGAACAAGAAGCCACCGAGAGGTGGTTTTTTTGTGCCTGAAATCCAGCCCTGCAAGGTTTTTTCCTCACTTTATCACTCAATCTGAGTCAGCCTACATCAACTTGCTGATGCGGATACAACCGCGGGTATATCCCGGTTCGATAATGTTTGTACCCACACAGATCCCTTGAAAGGATACTCAACATGGCTCTGAGTGATGTAAAGATTCGTTCGGCTAAGCCTGAAGCAAAAGTATATAAGCTTACTGATGGCGACGGCATAGTGTAGTGTTGCTGGTTCACCTGGACGGTTCAAAAACACTGGTGCTTGCGTTATCGCTTTGAAGATAATGAGGAAATGCTGATGTGGGGTATTTACCACTGAGATGAGCGCAGAAAAATGATTCAGCGGTGGGTAGATTATATAAATGCGAACCGGGATATGGGGATTTGCCTGTTCGATTTTGCAAAGAGTAGAGTAATGCTGTGAATTGAACACACCGTCACCGGTAGACAAAGCATACTTACCAATAGGTCTTTAGAAAATGAAGAAAGGACGCTTCACTACACTTCGCTGCGAGATGACAGGTGTACATGCCGTATCAGCGGATACTTCATTCAGCTTCGGACGTCATACTCATGACCAGTTCGGCATTGGCTTAATTGATCGTGGTGCTCAGGTGTCGATGAGCGGGCGAGGTATTGTTGAAGCCCGCGTGGGAGATATCATTACTGTTAATCCAGGAGAAGTGCATGATGGATCTCCGCTAGGTACAGAAAGCAGATCGTGGCGAATGCTTTATTTTGAGCCGGAAGTTCTGTCCGGAGTTATTCAGAGACAGACAGAAAACAACATGGGTTGTGTTGAGCTGTCTAGCCCGGTTGTGCACAATCATGAATCAGCAATATATTTTTCAACACTCTTTCGTACATTGACGGATCCATGTGGGGGGGACAGCGAAATTGAACGAGAAGAAACTCTCCTCGTTTTGCTTACAAGCCTCCTCGGTTATCAGCATCAGGAACGGGCTTGTGCTCCAATAGCAATTGCCCTTGCGAGGGAACGTATTGATGATGACCCCTCATTAGCACTGTCACTCTATGAGCTTTCAGAACTTGGCGGCGTAAGTCAATTCCAGCTACTGCGTGGTTTTTCAAAAGTTACAGGATTCACTCCTCATGCTTACCTTATTCAGCGCAGATTACAGAGGGTAAGACAATTAATCGCTGGAGGTATGTCTCTTGCGGACGCATCGCATGCAGCTGGTTTTGCGGATCAGAGCCATATGACCCGACTTTTTGTTCGTACATATGGCATTACGCCAGGAGCCTATGCTATGGCTATAAAATGAACTGCAATTTTATTCAATACAAATAGTCGTGACAGAGGGCATCTTTCTGGAAACGTTCAAGAAGAGAGATCTGCCAATGTCATTACACTACGCTCCTGAAATCCGTTCACTGTTCGGACGACTCCACTCTGGCATCGTTACTGTTGATGGTATTCATTCGAATGCCAATCCTTCAGAGCAGATTGCATTTTTACATGATATTGCCGACAAGCGACTGGCAACTGCCAGTGAGGGAGAGTTTGTCGAAATCAAGGCCTGGCGGCGGGCTTATTCAACCCTGGGATTAAAACCAACACAATATCGCTGTGCGGCTGAGGCACTCCTGAGGCGCCATCGTAAAGGAGGTGAACTTCCAGAACTTCATCCTCTTATTGGCTTGTGTAATGCGGTTTCGCTCGCGTTTGCTATACCTGTCGCCGTGTTTGATCTTGATCGAGTTGCAGGGGAGATGACTGTTCGGCCAGCGAACGGCAAAGAATACTATGAGTCTTTTACAGGGGAGACTGAAAATCCTGAAGCAGGTGAGGTAATTTTTGTTGATACCTCCGGCCGGGCCCATGCACGGCGCTGGACCCATCGCCAGAGTGGCTGGTCTGCCGTGAGTTCAACAACCTGCCGTGTGATGATTGTAGCCGAGGCCCTGCATGAAACGTCTCGTGAAGATATAGCAGCCCTCCTGTCTACGCTGACTAAGTTGTTATGTCAGATTTGGCCAGAAGCTTCAGTCAGTGTGGAGAGGTCATTGTGACGCCTGAGTTTCTACTTACCACATTCATTATCGTTGCATCTCCAGGTACTGGTGTGCTCTATACCATCGCGACGGGGCTTTCAGGCGGTGCACGTGTAAGTATGATTGCGGCACTGGGATGCACGCTGGGTATTGTTCCACACATGTTAACTGTTATTACAGGGCTTGCTGTATTGCTACATACAAACGAAATTGTATTTAAGATAATAAAATATCTTGGGGCGATATATTTGCTTTATATGGCATGGAAGACAATTAATGAAAAGAGAAAGCTTAATATTAATAGTGAGGTGAGAACTCAGAGTTACAGGCAGGTCATTACTTCAGCGATACTTATTAATTTACTTAACCCAAAGCTGTCAATATTCTTCCTGGCTTTCTTACCTCAATTTGTTATTAAGAGTGATATCTCACCGGTAACTCAGATGCTGGAGATGAGCCTAATTTTCATGGCTATAACTTTCTTTGTGTTTATGCTGTATGGAATATCTGCAGCCAGAGTGCGAGAGTATGTTGTTGCAAATGAATCTGTGCAGCGGTGGGTGTTACGATTCTTTTCTGTTTCTTTTTTCATACTTGCGGTTAAATTGGCATTAATGGAAGTTTAAATATGAGGGGATTTAGTGATAAGCGCATCCAATAATATTTTTATGTTGCTTTAAAATTATAAATTACAGGTGTAATCATACCAAAAAACCTAAGTAGGAATTATGATGTCTGATCTAAATGACATAGATGTGCTCTTTGTAGCAGGCTTTAGTCCCATCACTCTTGATACAGATCTAAGCACGGTATTTTATAAAGATACACTTCGCTTACCTTTAAAAATATGGAAGGCAATAACGATGATTTGCTGACGGGCGTTAATGTATATGGAGTAAAGCATTTTGCACTTTGGCCTCTGTCTCCGGCCGCACAGTCCTGCTTTGGTACAGAAAAATGGCTGTGAGATGTACCTATTGCTAGGGGATAGCTCGAATTTGAAGTTTTAGTTGATCACTAGGTCATTGCCACTTTTGCTGGCAGGTCCCGCAGTGCCTTGAACGTTCATTTCGATCCAAGAGATGCTGGACTAACCGGGAGTGATGATTATCATGTTATCGATACTACCGATTCAGAGAGCGTGCTATGCAACATATCATTGAAGGTTTCCTCAGCTTCCAGAAAGAGATTTTCCCACAGCGTAAGGAACTCTTCCGCAGCCTTGCCTCCAGCCAGAACCCTAAAGCGCTTTTTATTTCGTGTTCTGACAGTCGCCTGGTGCCCGAGCTTGTGACACAGCAAGACCCGGGGCAGCTTTTCGTTATCCGTAACGCAGGCAACATCGTGCCTTCCTTTGGCCCGGAACCGGGCGGGGTGTCAGCGACCATCGAATACGCAGTGGTGGCACTGGGCGTTACGGATATCGTGATTTGCGGCCACTCGAACTGTGGAGCCATGAAGGCGATAGCTTCTTGCCAGTGCCTTGACCCGATGCCGGCAGTGGCCCACTGGCTGCATTATGCTGACGCCGCCAAAGCGGTGGTAGAGAAGAAAACGTGGGATAACGAAATCGACAAAGTTAACGCTATGGTCGAAGAGAACGTTATCGCCCAGCTTAATAACATTAAGACTCACCCTTCCGTTGCCGTGGGTCTGCGCAACAACGGCCTGCGTCTGCACGGCTGGGTGTACGACATCGAAAGTGGCGAGATCCGCACGCTGGATAAAAATACGAAGAATTTCGTTTCGTTGGCAGATAACCCTGAAGTTCACTTCGAATAAAGCGATGCCAGGCCTTGGCGATGACATTGAATCCACGCTCCGGCGTGGATTTTTTTATAGGTAGATCTAAAGAGCCGCTTAACCAGAGTAGGTTAATTTATCCGCTATAGGGGATAATACTCATTTTATCCACTTGGGAGGATAAAATGAAAACCACCTCGGCACAGATGCTGGCGCATCCATTACGCAATGAGCGTAAAAAGCGTAACCAAAGCCAAAGCAAAACCGCTGACAGCGTTGGGGTAAAGCAGACGACGGTTTCTGCCTTTGAAAATAACCCGGACGGTACCCGGCTGGAAACGTTGTTCAAACTGCTTGCTGCGCTAGACTTGGAGCTGCAGGTCATCCGCGTGGCAAGCCGGTAGATCCCAAGACCTGGGATCAGGAGTGGTGAGCATGGAAAAGCTGCGTGTGACGCTGAATGGGACTGTTGAAGGTCAGCTCTCCTACAAGTATTAATGGAGAGCTGGGAGAATAGAGTTTATTTCAACGAATGGAGCATTTTTATCATCGAGTTATTGTTGGTTGTTTTTAATTTATCGTAATAGATTGGCTCTGAAATTGGTGAGTCCCATATACTGATGTCTTTTTTATTAAATGGGATGCAATTCATAGCAATATTTTTTAAATGGTTTGTTTTTTCATCGTGCTCCTTGGTGTTATCTATTGTCAGCTTTAAGCTTTCCTTTCTGGCATGGATGATTGTAGTCGGGCAGATTAGTTGTGTGTTGCCTAAGGTGAAAATGCTAACGCCAGTGATAAAGAACCTGTTAGGTATCTCTTGAAAGTATCTCGTGTTCCACAATTGTCCATTAAACATCGCATGTGGATGGACATTTTCTTTAATATAAAAATCATGAGTACGCCAGTCGCTAATACCTGATAGGTTCATTGTCATATTTATAATCATATTTGGTATAGGGCGGAATATCATGGATAAAAAAACTAAAGTTGTAATAATTGATATTAAAATGATAGCTATGTCATGAAATAAATCGCCATTTTTCTTCTCATTGATGTAAATCGCACCGGGTAAAATGCTTAATGTGGAGAATGCTATGGCCACAGCAGTCAGTAAACTTATCTGGGCGAAATCGCTACTACCTTCCGTGAACTCCAACTGATTTAAGAAAAACGAAAGTGGGAGCATTTGCACAACTGCAGGAGTAAGAAGCAGTAATGGCAATAGTATTTTTGTGGATGTTGTCTCTAAATGTCCTTTGGCCTCATTGTTATTCTGAAGGTAATGTTTTATTGGGTCTAAAATATTCTTTTTAGTGATGTAAAAACTAAATAATACGGATGCTATCAGAAAGGCTATAGTGGTTAAGTGTCCGTTCAACTTAAAGTAATAATAAGAGAAAAAACACAAGGACAATAAAACACATAATCCAAGGCTGTTCAGTAGACCAGTAATGGAAAAGCCATGGGCTATTTTATTGTGTTTTACTAAGTCCTTTTCATAGTTGGAGAATATAAGTACCATCATAAATGACGATGAAAATATTAACATACTAAAACCTAAGAGTGATAGTATGGCGAACCCAAATATGAAAGCTATAGCCGAGCTGGCACTGGTTGCATCATAGAATATATCTAATCTTTCTAAGTTAGATAGATATAGCCATATTACTGCAAGAGTTAACCCTGTCATAAATGCCGACGATGACATTATGGAGAGGATGAATTTCTTGCTTGGGATTTTAAAATGGCTGTTTTTCACTATATGACTTCCTTATCTGTTTATGTCCAATAAATGTACAGCTCCTGTTATGCTACAAATCAATTTTAATATCAAATGCCCTATGTTTTTTACATTTATTGATTATTAATTTGCTAATTATATAGATGATTTCTAAATGGAGTTATTTTTAATTCGATATGAAGTTATGTTTAGATGCGTGCATTAGAGCGAGTTTGCCTGCTTCAGTAGCCAGTGCCTGCAGACAGGTGAAAACCACTACGCACTGATGTCACAGCAAGCGGTATTGATTCATGTATAATCTCACCATCTTTTTGCACCCCTATTCAGGTTGTTGATATGGCTAACACAAACTTCTCTCAAACTGCTGCTTTCATTTGGTCGGTAGCCGACCTGCTCCGTGGTGATTTTAAACAATCCCAGTACGGGCGTGTGATTTTGCCTTTTACGCTGCTGCGTCGTCTGGAGTGCGTGTTAGCGCCGAGTAAAGATGCCGTCGTGGCACAAGCGGAAAAGTTGAAGACCAGCCCGTTGCCTGAAGAAGGCAGAGATAAGTTTCTGTTACGTGCGACCAATGGCCTTTCGTTCTTTAATACCTCGCCGATGGATCTTGGCAAGATGGGGCAGAACGATATCAAAGCTAACCTGGAGAACTACGTTCAGTGTTTTTCCAAGGACGCGCGGGAAATCTTTGAGCACTTCAAATTTAGTGAATTTGTCAGCCTGTTGGATGATGCCAACCTGCTGTACAAGGTGGTTAAAAAATTCGCCACTACCGATCTGAGCCCCAAAGCCATTTCTAACCATGATATGGGCCTGGTGTTTGAAGAGCTGATTCGCCGTTTTGCGGAAAGTTCGAATGAAACTGCCGGAGAGCACTTTACCCCGCGCGATATCGTGCGTTTAACCACTTCGCTGGTGTTTATGGAAGATAATGACGCCTTGTCGAAAGATGGCATTATCCGCACCATTTACGACCCAACAGCCGGTACCGGTGGCTTTCTCTCCTCCGGTATGGAATACGTGCGCGAGCTGAATCCGAACGCAGTGATGCGTGCTTTTGGTCAGGAATTAAACCCAGAGTCTTACGCCATCTGTAAAGCCGATATGCTGATCAAAGGGCAGGATGTCAGCCGTATCAAATTGGGGAATACGCTTTCCAACGACCAGTTACCGCAGGACCAGTTCGATTACATGCTGTCTAACCCACCCTTTGGCGTGGACTGGAAAAAGATTGAAGGTGAGATTAACGACGAGCATCAGCAGAAAGGCTTTAACGGGCGCTTTGGCCCAGGTTTGCCGCGTGTCTCTGATGGTTCGCTGCTATTCCTGATGCACCTGATCAGCAAAATGCGTGATAGCCGTAATGCCGATGGCTCCGTGAGCAATGGCGGGCGAATCGGTATTATCCTCAACGGTTCCCCGCTGTTTACCGGCGGGGCGGGCAGCGGTGAGAGTGAAATTCGCCGTTATATTCTGGAAGCCGATTTGCTGGAAGGCATTGTCGCGCTGCCAACGGATATGTTCTACAACACCGGCATTGCGACCTATGTGTGGATCCTGTCGAATAAGAAAGCGACCGAGCGTAAAGGTAAAGTCCAACTGATTGATGGCACCAACCTGTGCGGCAAGATGCGTAAGTCATTAGGTTCTAAACGTAACCTGATGGGCGAGGACGATATCAAGCTTATCACCCGCACCTTTGGTGATTTTGAGGTGGTGGATGCGACGGCTCTTGAAGATTTAGGTCTGGAAAAAGCACCGGAGCAGAAATCTAACCGTGGTCGCCAATCGGCATCGGCCAAAATCGAAGCGCCGAAAACCTTCGCCAGCAAAATCTTTAACAGCACGAATTTTGGCTACCGTCGCCTGACTATCGAACGCCCACTGCGTTTGTCTGCACAGGTTACCGATGAAGCCATTGCCGCGCTGCGTTTTGCGGCGAAGCCGTTTAATGCCCCTATGGAACGCCTGTATGAAGAGTTCTCCGCACAGTGGCAAAACGATAACTACGGTGACTTTGCAGATAGTGAAGTTGAAGCCCGCGCCATTATCAAAGCTGAATTTGCTGAGCTGAAAGAGAAGCAAATTAAAGACCTGCTGGACAGTAAACTGTGGCTGACACAGCGTGCATTAATGGATAAAGCGCAGCAGATCCAAACGGCGTTGGGGGCTAAAGCGGGTGGCAAAGCGTTAGTGAGTGATGACTTCAATGAGTTCCAACTCACGCTGAAAGGCGCAATCAAAACTGCTGGCGTTAAGCTGGAGACCAAAGAGAACAAGCAGTTTATCGATGCCATCACCACCAAAAATCCGGCTGCCGAACCGGTGGTGAAAAAGGTGCTGAAAGAAGCCGCTCAGCCGCTGTACGGCGCGTTTGAATATAATGGCAAAGTGGTGGAATTCGAACAGGACAGTGATCTGCGTGACAACGAGAACGTGCCATTAAATCCGGCTGTTTCCACCAGCGATTTGATCGAGAACTACTTTAAAGCCGAAGTGTTGCCACATGTAGCCGATGCCTGGATCAATGCTGATAAGCGCGATGCCAAAGACGGGGAAGTGGGTATCGTTGGCTATGAAATTCCGTTTAATCGCCACTTCTATGTTTATCAGCCGCCGCGTCCATTAGAAGAGATCGATGCCGATCTGGACGCCGTCAGCGCCGAGATTATGAAGCTGCTGCAGGAGGTACATTCCTGATGGCTAAATATAAGGCTTATCCGGAGTATAAGGATTCTGGGGTTGAGTGGATGGGGATGGTACCCTCTCACTGGAATATTAAGCGGCTTGGTCAATTCTTTGAGGAAAGAAGAGATAAAGTTAGTGATAAAGACTATGCTCCTTTATCTGTAACTATGCAGGGTATTGTCCCCCAAATTGATACTGCAGCTAAAACAGATGCAGGGGATAATCGTAAGCTGGTTTTGAAAAATGATTTTGTTATTAATAGCCGTTCAGATAGAAAGGGCTCGTCGGGGGTGTCCCAACTTAATGGGTCCGTTTCATTAATTAGCATAGTAATGGAGCCTAAAAGAATAAACCCTAAATTTGCTCACCATTTACTCCGCAGTTATCCGTTCCAGGAAGAGTTTTACCGCTATGGTAAAGGCATTGTTGCCGATCTTTGGAGTACAAACTCTTCTGAAATGAAAAATATTCTTATCCCTGAATTGGCAGATGATGAGAGTAATGCAATTGCATGTTTCCTCGATCACGAAACCGCAAAAATAGATAACCTGATCGAGAAGCAGCAGCAACTGATTGAGTTACTCAAAGAAAAGCGTCAGGCAGTGATTAGCCATGCCGTGACTAAAGGGCTAAACCCTAATTCGCCGATGAAAGACTCTGGTGTTGAGTGGTTGGGGGAAGTACCGGAGCATTGGACTGTTATGCAAATGCGGCATGCAATTGTTAGGATTGAGCAGGGAAAAAGTCCAGAATGCGAAGCACGTAACGCAGAGGATGATGAATGGGGCGTTCTAAAATCGGGATGTGTAAATGGCGGTCTTTTTAATGAAAAAGAACACAAAGCCCTACCCATTTCAATAAAGCCTAATATTGAGAATGAAGTCCACCCAGGTGAACTAATTATGTCTCGAGCAAGTGGATCAGCTGATTTAATCGGTTCAATGGCTTTCATCTATAGTTGCAGAGATAAATTATTACTTTCTGATAAAACATTTCGAGTCATACCTACAAAAAAAATATTACCTGAGTTTCTCTCGTTTCTAATGGGTTCATTACCAATGAGAAACCAAATAAAATTATCTATAAATGGCGCTGAGGGGTTGGCTAACAATATTACTAAAGAATCAATTAAATCATTTTATATTGTAGTGCCATGTTTTAATGAGCAAGTTGAAATCGTTAGTTTGATCAATGAAAGAAATAAGATATTTGAACAAATTGAAGTAAAATTAAGCAATTCGTTAAGATTTCTCCAAGAACGCCGCACCGCCCTTATCTCCGCCGCCGTAACCGGCAAAATCGACGTCCGTAACTGGGTCGCACCAGACGCCGAAAAAGCTGAGGTATCACAGGAGGCTACCGCATGAGTATGGACACCACCAAAGAGGCAATCTTCCAAAATGAGATGATTGCTCAAATGGTTGCCAAGGGATGGATTGTCGGCAAACCTGACGGCTACGATCGCGAACGTGCTTTGTATGCGCAAGATGCGATTGCCTTTGTGCAAAACACCCAGCCACTGGAGTGGGAGAAATTTGCCAAGATTTACCCGACCGATACCGAGCGCCATTTCCTCGATGCGTTGGTGGCCCAACTAAAAAAAGCGGATAACAACGCCACCGATATGCTTTCGCGCACTTACGGTACGCTGGGCGTATTGCGCCACGGAATCAAAAGCCATAACGCGCGTTTTTCGCTGTGCCAGTTTAAGCCCGAGCATAATCTCAACCCGGAAACGCTGGCGAGATATCAGCAGAACATCTGCCGCATTGTGCCGGAACTGGTTTATAGCCCCTATGCCACCAAAGCGGCATTTGATGAGGCGGGTGCCAAAGCCAAGAAGTGGCGAATCGATCTGGTGCTGTTTGTTAATGGCCTGCCGATAGCCACGCTGGAGCTGAAATCTGAGTTCAAGCAGGCGGTACAAAACGCGATTAAACAATATAAGAAAACGCGTTTGCCGAAAGATCCGGTTACCAACAAGCCGGAGCCGCTGCTCACTTTCAAACGTGGTGCGCTGGTGCACTTTGCCGTCAGCCAATATGAAGTGTTTATGGCGACTAAACTGGCGGGTGATGACACCTTCTTCCTGCCGTTTAACAAAGGTACCCAAGCCGGCGGAGCGGGGAACGATATCCCTGAAGACCCCAATCGCTATGCCACCGACTACCTGTGGAATGAAGTTCTGCTGCCAGACAACCTGCTGAAAATTCTCGCCAGTTTTGTGCATCTGCAAATCGAAGAAAAAGAAGAGTGGAACGGGCTAAAAGGCAAGAAAGAGAGCCTGATCTTTCCGCGTTATCACCAGTGGGACGTGGTGAATAAACTGATTAGCGCGGCCACGGTGGAAGGAACGGGGCATAAATACCTTATCCAACACAGCGCCGGTTCCGGGAAATCTAACTCTATCGCCTGGACGGCACACCAGCTTTCCACGCTGTACGACGAGAAAGGCGAGAAGCAGTTCCATTCGGTGATTGTGGTCACCGACCGCACGGTACTGGACGATCAGCTTCAAGACACCATTTACCAGTTTGAACACGCGGACGGCGTGGTCGGGCGCATCAATAATAAAGAAGGCGATGGTTCGAAATCAGAAAAACTCGCCAGCGCGCTGGAAAACTCACAGCCGATTATTATTGTTACCATCCAGACCTTCCCGTTCGTGTTGAAAGCTATCGAAAACAGCGTCAGCCTCAAGCAGCGTAAATATGCGGTGATCGCCGATGAAGCACACTCATCGCAAAGCGGTTCCACGGCGCGTCAGTTGAAAGAAGTGCTGATGACGGACGAGGCGGATGATGATGTCGAGCTGTCGTCGGAAGATATTCTTGATGCCACTATCGCCGCGCGTAAAGGCAGCAGCAATCTTAACTACTATGCATTTACCGCCACGCCAAAAGCCAAAACCCTCGAGTTGTTTGGTCGTCGTCCTAACCCTCTTGAACCGGCATCGAAAACCAACAAGCCAGAAGCTTTCCATGTTTACTCTATGCGTCAGGCAATTGAAGAAGGCTTTATTCTGGATGTGCTGAAGAACTACACCAACTACAAAGTGGCATACAAGCTGCTGCAAAAGTTGGACGATCCCGATCGAGAAGTGGACAGCAAAAAAGCCAAAATCAAACTGAACCAGTGGGTCACGTTGCACGATCATAACGTTGCCCAAAAAGTAAAAGTGATCGTTGAGCACTTCCGCAAGCATGTGATGCATTTGCTGGGTGGGCAGGCCAAAGCGATGGTGGTGACCAGTTCGCGTAAAGCGGCGGTGCGCTATAAGCTGGCGTTTGATAAATACATTGCCGAGAATCATTACGCGAAGATCAATGCGATGGTGGCGTTTTCTGGCGAGGTGGAGTTTGTTGAAAGCGACCACAATAGCCTTGCGCTGCTGAATCAAAAGTTTACCGAAATGAACATGAACCCAGGGCTGAAAGGCCGGGATATGCGTAAAGCTTTTGATAGCGAAGACTATCAGGTGATGCTGGTGGCAAATAAATTCCAGACCGGTTTTGACCAGCCAAAGCTATGTGCCATGTATGTGGACAAAGCGCTTGGCGGCGTGGAGTGCGTACAAACGTTGTCGCGCCTAAACCGCACCTATCCGGGCAAAGCGCAGTCGGGCACTTTTGTGCTGGATTTTTATAACGAGCCTGATGATATTCTCGCTGCTTTCCAGCCGTACTACCAAACGGCGGAACTGACCGATGTTAGCGATCCTCAGCTGGTTTTCGAATTATTCGAGAAACTGCGTACCAGCGGCATATTCCTGTGGAACGAAGTGGAACAGTTCTGCGAGGCCTTCTTTACCAAAAACAAATCCAATGCGGCGATCAGTAATATCTGCAAGCCGGCCGTTGAACGTTGGAAGAAGCGTTATACGTCCGCTATCGATGCTTACGTACTGGCAAAAGAGATCTTTGAACGCACGAAGAAAACTAACGATATCGTGTTGATCACCAATGCTGAAAACAGCTTCAAAGACTGCAAACAAGAAAAAGACAAACTGGATATCTTCAAAAAAGACCTCGGCAGCTTTGTCCGTTTTTACGAGTTTATGTCGCAAATCGTTGAGTACGATGACAAAGATCTGGAAAAACTGAGTCTGTTTTCCCGACATCTACGTCCGCTGTTGCATGAACAGCGTATAGAAGAAGATGAGATTGATTTAAGCAATGTGGATATGAGCCATTACCGTCTCTCGAAAATCCACGAACAGCATCTCAAGCTTCAGGAAGATGCCGAAGAATATAAACTCGAGCCGGGTAATGACATCGGCACAGCCAAGCCGAAGGATAAGAAAGAAGAGTTCCTGTCGAACATTCTGGCGCGCCTTAACGACCTGTTTATCACTGATAATCTCAGCGATAAGGACATGATCAACTATGCGTTTACCGTGCGCGACAAGCTATCGGAAAACCAAGCGGTGATGACGCAGATTGCTAACAATACCCGTGAGCAAGCCATGCTGGGGGATTTCCCAAAAGCCATTGATGATGCGGTCATGGACAGCAATGAAGCTCAGCACGAAATGATGGTGCAGTATCTGTCCAACCCAGAGCTCGCCAAGGGGTTTGCCCGCGTGGTGTTTGATATGCTGAAAGGCGCTTGAGATTGATTAGGCAGTGGCTAGCAGCCTTGATGTTAACGTCTTGGCTGCCGTAGTTTTGTAGTAACAGTACCGGCTTTTTTTCAAATAATGTCACCGTACAGGAACTATCGTGATGGATATCGTTGCCGATGTTGAAGCAGGTAAGCTGACTCTCAGTGAATTGATTAACTCTCTGGCCGAATACAAAGATTATTCTCATTCGGAGTGGAATAGCCGTTACCGTGAATTTACGGCATTGCTTCAACAAACCCAGACATTCTCAGGGCCGGAGACGGATGATCTGGTTAAACGGCTTTGGTATGAGCGTGATAACGGAATTGCCAGTATCCGCCAGGGGGTTCCGTCGTTGGCCGAGTTCCAGCAAAGTCTCCCATTGCTCAGAGAACTGACCGAGCGTATTCATCGTCAACCCGACGAACAAACTTACCAATATGTAGAAGCTGCCTTGCAGCAAGCCAAGGAGACTGGACAGCTCAAACGGATGTATTGGAGTTTGAGGAATCGTGTCTTTGCGGCCTTTACGCCAGAAACTTGCACCAGCACGGTAGACGAGAATGCGTTTACCAAAGCCGCGACGTTTATAAATGAGCAATTTTCGTTTGGCCTGACGCTTACTGGCGATTGGTTGCAGAAAAACCATGAATTGAAGGGCGCGATTAACAGGCAATTGCCAGATGCGGATCCTTACTATGTGAACATGGCGATCTGGCATCTCTATGAACTGCTGCGTGAGCGTGACAGCGAGCAAAAACAAGAGAAAATGGTTAGCAGCGCAGTCACGGTGAGCAATGAAGTGGTGAGCGTGACGATACCGCAGCATTCACCCGTCAATATGATCTACTTTGGCCCTCCGGGAACCGGAAAAACCTTCATCTTGCAGCAGAAGATGAAAGAGTACACCACGCAGGCCGCTCCCGCCGATTATGATGCTTGGCTAGATTCTCGCCTTGAATCACTTAACTGGATGCAGGTGACAGCGCTAGTCTTATTGGATCTGAATAAACGCGCCAAAGTTCGCCAACTGACTGAGCACCAGTGGTTCCAACGTAAGGCCTTATTGAATGGTCGTAGCAGTAATTTATCGCAAACGGCTTGGGCCACGCTGCAATCTTTTACCGTGCCGGAATCCACCACGGTTGAATATAAAAATCGCCGTGAGCCTACGATTTTCAATAAAACGGCCGAGAGTGAGTGGTTCCTAGTGAAGTCGCAGCTAGAGCAGGTGGAAGATCTTGTTTCACTTTATGCTGAGTTAAAGCAGGGCCCGCAAACAGCAGAGGCCATTCAGCGATTTGCCGTAGTTACCTTCCATCAGTCTTATGGTTACGAAGAGTTTATCGAAGGGATGCGGGCTCGGGCCGATGAGGGCGGCAATATCTCTTATCCCATTGAGCCCGGCATTTTCATGCGTTTATGCCAGCGTGCTAATGCCGATCCGGCGCACCGCTATGCCATTTTTATTGATGAGATTAACCGTGGCAATATCTCCAAGATTTTTGGCGAGCTGATTTCACTGATTGAAATCGACAAGCGCGCCGGTATGAGTAATGCGATGAGCCTGCAACTGTCCTATAGCGGCCAGACATTCAGTGTACCTGGCAACGTCGATATTATTGGGGCAATGAATACCGCAGACCGTTCGTTGGCGCTGATGGACACTGCATTACGCCGCCGCTTCGACTTTGTCGAGATGATGCCAGATCTCTCATTACTCAGTGGTGCAAAAGTAAAAGGCATTGAGCTTGAATCATTATTAGAGAAACTTAATAGCCGAATTGAGGCGCTTTACGATCGCGAGCATACGTTAGGGCATGCGTTCTTTATGCCAGTAAAAAAAGCCTGCGATGCGAAGGATGAAGATAAGGCGTTTAAACAGCTGAAGGCGGCATTCCAGAAAAAGATCATTCCTTTATTGCAGGAATATTTCTTCGACGATTGGAACAAAATACGGTTGGTGTTGGCGGATAATCAAAAGCAAGACGACAACCTACAGTTTGTCATTGAGAAAACTGACGATCTAGACATGCTGTTTGGTACTGACCACGGTTTACGGCGTCACGATCAGCAATCAACAGCCTATGAACTTAAGGCTTTTGAGCAAGAAGTCTGGAATATGCCTCAGGCTTACCGTGCAATTTATCAACCCGAAGAGGCGGTCCCTACTACACAGGCTGCGCAAAATGGGTGAGGTGATCTCTGTTTTTGAGTATGACCTGTTGGGTGTTGAAAAAGAAACGCCGGCGGGTGCTGTTCCTCTCCCTCATGAGGTATTCAATTATTTAGAATCGCTTAGCCTGACCAGCGAGAAGGGAAGCCAACTGCTCAAACTCACTTCACGCTCTGGGTGCCGGTTGCTTCAAGTACAAAATTACGCCGGGATACTTTATACCCCCTTTGGCCTGCAGCTAGAAGTTTTGCCCAAGATAGGCAAAAACCTAGCGCGCGGGCATGCACGAGCGACATTGCTGACTATGCTGAGCCATTTGTCTGGTTTTCGGCATATCCAAACCCAGCAGGCTTCCGTTCATGCACAACGAATGCCTTTACTGGAGATTTTCATCAACCAGTTTTTGCATAGCGTTAGCCAACTGCTTAAACAGGGTCTGCGCTCAGACTATGTGAATGAACAGGGTAATTTACCCTTCATGAAAGGCAAACTGATGCTTTCCGCTCAGTTGCGACATAACGTTGTGGATCGTCATAAATTCTGTGTCGATTACGATGACTACTTGCCTGACTGTGCCGCCAATAGGCTCTTACACTCAGCACTTCATAAGCTAGGTAGCCTTAGTCTGTCATCAGATAATCAGCGCTGGCTGCAGGAAATGCGCTTTGCTTTTAATGGAATTCCGTTTAGCCGAGATATTGATGGGGATATATCGAGCCTGCGCCTGGATCGCGGTATGGCTCATTACCATGAGCCGCTTGCATGGGCGCAATTGATTTTGCACGCAATGAGCCCGAGTGCTTTGCAAGGGGATGCTAAAGCCTTATCACTGTTGTTCCCTATGGAGGCGGTGTTTGAGTCTTTTGTCGCGCAGACTCTTACTGATGAACTACCACACGGCTTCAAATTAAAGCTGCAGGCTGCGAGCTACTCATTGGTTAAACATGGTGAGAGGGATTGCTTTAAGCTGCGCCCAGATTTGTTGATTCAGTCACGTCATCCGGTAAAAACCAAGATGGTGCTGGACACTAAATGGAAGTTGGTGAATAGCAATTCTCAGGAGAAACCCCTTTACGGAATAGCGCAATCCGACTTCTATCAGATGTTTGCTTACGGCCAAAAATACCTTGATGGGGTTGGTGAGATGTATTTGATCTACCCGGCGCACGATGACTTCCATCATCCAATACCACAGCATTTTGCTTTCTCAGATTCATTGCGGTTATGGGTGGTACCTTATCGGATCACAGCTAAGCGTGGGCAGAGGATGATGTGGGGAAAAGAGGATCCTTTTCTAGATCCGTTTCTTTAAGCACCACCCTCGAAACACTTCTACTCCAATAGTTTTTAAATAATGACTATTTAAAACTCGCCTCTTTCAGCTCCAAGTTCACCATCAAAGTCTGGTTCAGCGCTTTCCCATCAACCCCACTATGGATCCGGCGGTGGCAGGTAGGGCAGATAGCGCCGACCCACTGAGGGTGATCGGGGCCTTCATCGGCTAGGCGTTTTGTGTGGTGAGGCTCCAGGTAGGGTTCGCCATTCTTTTTCATGAACGGAGCCGGTTTATCGCATGACTCACAGATGCCATTGGCGCGTTGAAGTACGTATTTTTTCACGTCCTCGCTGCGTTTGAACCAAGAATTCTTGCTGTCACTTTCTTTACGCTGGCCCGTCATCATGGATGATTTTATGGCCTTGGCACGTAGCTGCTCGAGCGTTTCTTTCTTTTGGTCTATTTCTGATGTAGTGGTGTCATTGTCAACGTATTGAGCGGAAGATACCCGGAATAAATTAAAAATGATCCCTTGTCTCATTTTTTTCTCGGTATCTAGACATTGGGTGTAATTCCATGAATCGCACTCAAACAATCCAACAAATTTTACGCCAGTACGTTTTTTATTATATTCAAATAAAAGTATATCCCTACCATTATCTTTATGGTCTCGGATGTGTTTATTACCGCTGGTAAACGCCATATCACCGTTTTGGCCTTCTCCCGTGTAGGAGAAGTGGTCGTCGGTAGACCATCCATCTTTGTACCCATGAGTTTCGCCAATCTCACCAGTAAAAATGAAAATCACGGGGAATTCTTTTGGTGTCGATATTCCACCCTGCTCTTGTCCACCGTAGAGGTCATGGAGGTCTTTACGCTTGTAAAGTTTACCTTTTTCTAATTTCTCCAGAGGGTGTTGTGTTTCAATTACCTCGAAGTCAAGGTTTTTAAATGCTTGGGTGACTGTTTCTAAATTAACATTGAATTTTATTTTATCTGATAGTTTTCCAAGCTGGAGAATATAAGCTGCTGTGGCGATACCATTAATTTCGTACAGGGATTTATTATAACGAACCTTGTGTGTTCTTATTTTTTCAATTTTATTTTTCTTAAGGAAATTATCATAACCTTGATTGTTATATTCGTTGATTGCATCTAAAACAGCATCTTTTGAAGATAACATTGCGATCTTAATAGCCAAAACATTTCCCTCATTGCAGAACGGATTCTGATCAATGCGTTTGCGTACTGCCAGCGGCCATGCGTCATTATCCAGCAGTTAACTCATCGATTTATCGAATGCGTTAACTATGCCAGGCCACGGGGGAAATGCCTACCTTCGTGAATGTGTTTATCGTGATGTGTCAGTCAGATCTATGAGATTTACCAGAGTGATAAGAACGGTATAAAACTAATACCGTTCTTATTATTTATTTTGGTTTTTATTTTAACTTATCAGCTCTGACACTCCATCTCGCGCAGCGCGCGGCCATAGAGGTTACACCGTGCCGGTACTAAGTGAGCCGCCGCGTTGAGGTAGTGATTCAGCTGTTCCCACTGGGTGTCGTCGGATTGCGGGTTCTTTTGCATAAGTTCACCGAACAGCAGCAGGCCGTGGCAGAATCCTTCGGCCTGTTCGGCTCGCAACAATCGCCATTAGCGGCCCTTATAATCCCTCCCCATCACCCCAAATCCCCCCCATTACTGGCAATCACCTGCTTGTACCACCAGAAGGATTTCTTGCGCGTGCGGGCGAGGGTACCGTTGCCGTTGTCGTCGCGGTCGACATAAACCAGCCCGTAGCGCTTGCTCATTTCTCCGGTCGATGCCGCCACCAGGTCAATGCAGCCCCACGTGGTGTAGCCCATCACCGGCACGCCGTCGGCGATGGCGTCGGCCATGGCGCGGATGTGTTCCCGCAGGTAGCTGATGCGGTAATCGTCGGCTATCTCGCCTGCGGCATTGAACTCGTCGTGCGCGCCCAGGCCGTTTTCCACCAGGAACAGCGGTTTTTGGTAGCGGTCGTACATCATGTTCATGGTGATGCGCAAACCCAACGGGTCGATGCCCCAGCCCCAGTCGCTGCGCGGAATATGCGGGTTGGTCAGGGATTTCACCACGTTGGCGGCGCTGCTGTTGTTGTCGTTCATATCGGCAGACGCGCAGCGCGAGGCGTAATAGCTGAAGGAGACAAAATCGACGGTGTTCTTCAGGATCTCGGCGTCGCCTTCCTCCATTACGATGCTTACGCCTTTCTCGCGGAATACCCGGGCAGAATAAGAAGGATAGGCGCCGCGGGCCTGCACGTCGATAAAGAACAGGTTCTCGCGGTCTTTCTCCAGCGCGGCCCACATGTCTTCCGGCTTGCTGGACCAGGGGTAAAAATTGCCGCCCGCCAGCATGCAGCCCACCTGGTTGGCGGGGTTCACCTCGTGGGCGATGCGGGTTGCCAATGCACTGGCCACCAGTTCGTGGTGTACGGCCTGGTATTTTACCTGCTCGGGGTTCTCGCCTGCCTCAAACACCAATCCTGCGCCGGAGAACGGGCTGTGCAGCACAATGTTGATCTCGTTGAAGGTGAGCCAATACTTCACCAGCCCGTCGAAGGCTTCGAAGCAGGTACGGGCATAGCGGGTGAAAAACTCCACCATTTTGCGGTTGCGCCAGGAACCGTATTCGGTCACCAGGTGCATCGGCACGTCGAAATGGCACAGTGTCACCAGCGGTTCGATGCCGTATTTGCGGCACTCTTCGAACAGGCTGCGGTAGAAGGCGATGCCTTCCGGGTTGGGCGTCAGCTCGTCGCCGTTCGGGTAAATCCGGCTCCAGGCGATGGAGGTGCGGAACACGCTAAAGCCCATCTCCGCCATCAGCGCGATGTCATCGCGGTAGCGGTGGTAAAAATCAATCGCGTCGTGGCTGGGGTAAAACTCGTCTTCGCGCAGGGTAAAGCGCTTCTCCAGGCCAAGCTTTACCGGCATGCGGTTGGGGCCATGCGGGATCATGTCAACCGTGGTCAGCCCTTTGCCACCCTCGCGATAGCCCCCTTCCGACTGGTTGGCGGCCAAGGCGCCGCCCCATAAAAACCCTTGCGGGAAAGTTGAATCAGACATGCAATCCTCAATTACCCGTCATACTTGAAGTTGCCTCTGTGTTGGCTGCGTTACAAGACCCATCCGTGGGTCTTGCCCCTTCGGGGCCGCTGCAAGCAGCGTTCAAATCTGTTCCTGACAGATTTGTCGCGCACCCCAGTCACTTAGCTGACTAAGCTCCTGGGGATGTACGGCCTTGCCGCCGTGATGCAACACCAATTATGTAGGGTAAAAAATAGTGTGTTAATGGGTCGCGTTAGCGGTATTGGCCGCAGGCGCGGTTGTCGTTGGGGCCTCTTCGCTTTCCGGAATGTCTTCAAAGCCCAACAGCAGCGTGAGCACGAATGACAGCACCACGGAAAGCACCATCACGCCGCCGACCCAGACAATGCTCATCGGGTTCGACGGGTCAAAGAACTGCACGCTGGTGAACAGACCGGGCGAAGCCATCGAATGGCTGGCTAATCCGCCAATGCCGGCGACGGCGCCGCAGATAAAGCCGCTGATCAGGCTGGCGATTAATGGGCGTTTGAGCCGCACCGCCACGCCGTACAGCGCCGGTTCGGAAATGCCCGCCACAATGGCGGAAGCGGCGGCGGCCAAGGCGGTCTGGCGCAGCTCGCGGTTCTTGGTTTTGAACGCCACCGCCAGCGAAGAGCCGCCGAGCGACAGGTTGGCGCCAATCTCCGAAGGCATCACCATGCCTTCTTTGCCGGTTTCGGCGATGGTCTGAATGATGGTCGGGGTGAAGACTCGGTGCATGCCGGTCATCACCAGCAGCGGCCAGATCGCCCCCATAATGGCGACGGAAAGCCAGCCCAAATAGCCATGCACGGTATACACCAGCGCCGAGATACCGCTGCCGATCCAGATGCCCAACGGGCCGATCAACACAATTGCGATCGGCGCGGCGATCAGCACAATCAGCATCGGCTTAAGGAAGTTCTTGGTCACCGCCGGGGTGATGCGATCGACCCATCGTTCGATATACGACAGGATCCAGGTCATCACCAGCGCCGGGATCACCGTGTAGGTGTATTTCACCGCCGTCACCGGAATGTAGGCGAACTCCACCGCCTGGCCCTGCGCCGCCTTGGCCATCAGATCGATAAAGTTAGGGTGCAACAGCACACCGGCAATGGCGATCGCCAGCGACATGTTGGTTTTGAATTTAAGGGCGGCCGACGCGGCGACCATCACCGGCAGGAAGAAGAACGCGCCGTCGCCAATCACATTGAGGATGATCAGCGTCGACGAGCCTTTGTCGAACACGCCAGCCATATCCAGCATCATCGCCAGCAGCTTCACCATCGAACCGCCGATGATGGCCGGGATCAGCGGCGACATGGTGCCGACCAGCGCGTCGAGGATCCCGGCGCCAATGCTTTTCAGGGTGATTTTACGCTTTGCCGGTGCGGCCGCGGGGGCGTTACCCGGCATGCCGAGCGCCAGCACCGCCTGATAGGCTTTCGACACTTCGTTGCCGATGATCACCTGGCACTGCTCGCCGCTGTGCACCACGCCCATCACGCCGCTAATCGCTTTGAGTCTTGGCGTGTCGATCAGCGCCTTGTCTTTCACCACGAATCGCAGGCGGGTCATGCAGTGCGTAACGGCTTCGACGTTCGCGCGGCCGCCCAACGCATCCACGATGGCGTGCGAGATCTCTGTGTAGTTCTTCGGCATGGAGTATCGTCTCTTAGATTATGGGTATACCCGTCATACTTGAAGCTGCATCTGTGTTGGCTGCGTTATAAGACCCATCGTGGGTCTTGCCCCTTCAGGGCCGCTGCAAGCAGCGTTCAAATCTGTTCCCGACAGATTTGTCACTCACCCGAATCACTTACTTGAGTAAGCTCATCGGGATGAGACTCGCTGGCCGCGTTACTCGGCAAAGCCTCGCCCCGTTGGGGCCAGCGCAAGCGCTGTTCAACAAAACCCTTGGTTTTGTTGTGATGCCGCTCCAATTATTTAGGGTATAAGTACGCGCCTGGGCGATCCGCCGTTCCATCTCAATGAAACGCCCACAAGAAACCGGTTTCACAAAATCATGCTGATCTGTTTTAACTCTGGCAAGAATTATGATTTTTTGGTTTTTCATTTCGTGAGGTCAGTCACTTTAAGGCTGGGAAGGGCGGCAACGGCAGGCGCGAAAACATTCCAAAGGTGGGGCGTCTTGGGTAGACTGCGCGGAACCCTGGATTTTGACGGCGCAGAGATGGCAACAATACTTGAGGTGGCAAAAAGGGCCGGCGTTTCTAAAGCGACGGTGTCCCGCGTGTTATCCGGCAGCGGCTATGTGGGCCCGGAGAAGCGCGAACGGGTAGAGAAAGCCATCGCCGAGACCGGCTATCGGCCCAATCTGCTGGCGCGCAACCTCGCCACCAAAACCACTCAGACCATCGGGCTGGTGGTCACCAACACGCTGTACAGCGGCAACTATTTCAGCGAGCTGATGTTCCAGTCGGCGCGCATCATGGAAGAGCACGGCCGCCAACTGATCCTGGCGGACGGCAAGCACACCGCCGAAGAAGAAAAGGCCGCCATTCAATTCCTGTTGGACCTACGCTGCGACGGCGTGATCATCTACCCGCGCTTTCTGTCGATCGCGGAAATGGACGAGATCATTTCCCAGCACAAACAGCCGATCCTGGTGATCAACCGTCGGTTAAGGCTGAACGACAGCTACTGCATCTTCAGCGATCAGCACGCCACCAGCGCGGCGGCAGTGGGGCACCTGATCGAACAGGGGCACCGCGATATCGCGTTCATCACCGGCTCGCTGGATTCGCCCACCGGGCTGGAGCGGCTTTCCGGCTATAAAGCCGCGTTGGCGGAGCAGGGGATCGCCGTCAATAGCGCCCTGATTGTCGAGGGGAAGTGGAATGCGCAAAGCGGCATGGCGGCGGTTGATACGCTGGTGGCCAGCGGCAGCGCTTTCAGCGCCATTGTCGCCAGCAACGACGAGATGGCTATCGGCGCTATCAAGCGGTTGACGGAGCGCCAAATTCCGGTGCCGTCCGCCGTTTCGGTGATTGGTTTTGATGACATCCCGCTGGCGCCTTATACCATCCCTTCGCTCTCCAGCATGAAAATGCCGGTAACCGACATGATCAAGGAAACCATCAATCGGCTGGTGTCGATGCTGGACGGCGGCGAGCTGAGCAAGCGCCCCACCTTCCCGGCCAGCCTGATCCTGCGCGATTCGGTAGCGGCGGGGCCTTATTTTCAGAAGGGGTAAGGGGGAGGCGGGTTTTATTATTTCCCACGGTACGTCATATAAATTTTTTGAATTTCAGGATCATCCAGACTGCCGTAGGAGATATTTTCTTTATCTAAGCCATCCAGCCCTTTTATCCCTCCGATGATGGTCGGCCAGTCATCACGGCTTGATATGTCGACGACAAAAGGCTGCAGATAATGGTCAAGATGTCTCTGAGAGGGGGCGTTTATCTCGTCAGTCAAAGCCTGGAGATAGTCATTTTTATTGCTCTCTGGCCAGTTAATGGTGAATCCGGCACGGAAGCTGAGTTCCATAAACACCAGCAAAATAGTACGGCCATTGCCGTCAAGAAAGGGATGCGCAAAAGCCAATAATCCCATAACCTCCCCTGGCCGTTCCCTGAAGCGTTCCTTGTCCACTGCGAGTCGCAGTGCATAATCAACGGCCAGACGAATAGAATCAGGTCGCTCAAAGACAGTATGGCGCGAATTTTTCTCTGAGCCTTTGAAGACGGCCAGATGAGGAACTAGTTCATTTCGATCCTTTCCCGCCCAAGGATAGAATTCAGAGAAAAGAATTTCGTGAACTTTAAGAACAGACGAGTAGTTGATGTGCTTTGTTTGGGCGAGATAACTGAGGGCATCTTCGATACTTAATTCGAAAGAGAGATGTTCAGACTTTTTTATTTCAGCCGGTTCTTTGAGGTGCAGGGTATTCTGAAGATAGCCAGCAGCATCAAAGTCGCCGAACGGGTCAAAAATCATGTTGTTAATTTCTTGCGGGCATTCCTTTGTTCAAGGAAGTAACGACCCTGAAGGCTAAGTATTTCAGACTTGGTAAGCACACCTTTGCGTTTAAGATTAACCATGAGTTGTTCAACGTCATCCAATTCGACGGTGTCGTCAGCCAGACCAGTAATGGCAACCGCCATACGGCTAATGCCGTCGCGGTAATCTGTAATTTCATGATCTTTTGCGAGTTTATGGACATAACGTGCAACACTAACGAGAGATCTTTGCGGCATTTTGGCATCCTCAGTCATTGCTCATATTTTAGCATGCCACTGCTGTTCTGTCTTCGCAGCGCAACCTATGATGGCACTTCAGATTGCGCCACTTAACTCGAAAGGGCTCTATCAACCCAACTCGGCAAACCTTGCCCGGATCTCCTCCTCCGGCAAATCTACGCCAATAAACACCAAGGTGCTGCGGCGCTCTTCCTCCGGCAGCCACTCGCGATCCCAGTCTGCGTTATACAGCCGTTGTACGCCCTGGAATAACAGCCGGCGCGGCTCGTCCTTGATCGACAAAATGCCCTTATAACGCAGCAGGCTGTCGGCGTATTCCAGCAGCAGGCCCTCCATTACTTCGGAAATCTGCATCAGCTCCAGCGGTTGGTCGTGGTACACCACGATCGAACCAATGTTGTTTTGCGCTTGCGGAATGCGGCGGAACAGCGGCGCCGGCGGCGTCAGGGTCAGCTTGTCGTTCAGCACAAAACCTTCGATGTCGAACAGTACGCTGAGATCGATATCGCCGTGCGTCACTTTATACACCGGTGCGCGGGCGTTCATCTGCTGCAGGCGTTGGATCAGCGCTTCGCAGTCCGGTGCCACGTCGGTTTTGGTCAGCAGAATGCGGTCGGCGTAGCCCACCTGCGCCTGCGCGATGCTGAACTGGGTCAGTTGTTGGTCAGCATGTGCGGCGTCCGCCAGGGTGATGATGCCGTCCAGCAGGAAGCGTTGGCAGAGGATCTCGTGCGAGAAAAAGGTCTGGGTGATTGGGCCGGGATCGGCCATGCCGGTGCATTCGATGATCAATCGATCGAACGCCAACTGGCCCTGGTCTACGCCGTCCAGCAAGTCCAGCAGCGCATCGGCCAGTTCGTTGGATTTGCTGCAGCAGATGCAGCCGTTGCTCAGGGTGGTGATGCGGCTGGCGCGGTCGCCAATCAGCGCATTGTCGATCGGCACTTCGCCGAATTCGTTTTCGATTACCGCAATCTTGTAGCCGTGCTCGGCGTTGAGAATATGGCGTAGCAGAGTGGTTTTACCGGCGCCCAAAAAGCCGGTCAGAATGGTGACTGCGATGGGTTTCATTACGGGTCCTTATTAACAGCAGCGCATGCCGCCTTTGCCGTCCCCACCGTAGCGGGCCTGCTGGCGTTCGCGGAAAAACTCTTTATAGGTCATCACCGGTTTGTCCGGGTGGTTGTCTTTCATGTGCTGGACGTAGGTATCGTAGTCGGGCACGCCCACTAACATGCGCGCTGCCTGACCGAGGTATTTCCCCGCCTGGCCGAGATTTCCGAACATCGCCTTCTCCCCAAAAAATTACCCTGCATAACAGCTTTCATTATGCAGGGTATCCGTTAAATCACCATCAGTGCTGCGGTGAAACTTTGACGTCCCCCTCAGTTACGCCGTTGGAGGGCGCTTCTTCAGGCACCGGCACGTACGGCGTTTCCTGGTCGCTGCGGTTCGGGTTTTTATGCGCCGCCATGGCGGTTTTCACCCCGTAGAAGATGATGCTGTACACCACCAGCAGGAACAGAATGCTCAGCCCGGCGTTGGTGTAGTTGTTCACCACGATATGGTTCATGTTAGCCACTTGCTGAGCGGTCAGCTCGGCACCGCCTTCGGCGATTTTGCGCTTGTACTCACCGGCCTGGAAGAAGAAGCCTTCCAACTGAGGATTGTCGCTGAACAGCTTCAGACCCAGGGCGTAAGTGGTACAAATCAGCAGCCATACCGCCGGCAGCACGGTGACCCAAATGTATTGGGTACGCTTCATCTTAATCAGCACCACGGTACCCAACACCAGCGCCACGGCGGCCAGCATCTGGTTGGAGATGCCGAACAGCGGCCACAGGCTCTTCACGCCGCCGAGCGGATCGACCACCCCTTGATACAACAGGTAACCCCACAGGCCAACGCAGCCGGCGGTGCCGACAATACCGGCCACCAGCGAGTCGGTTTTTTTCAGGAACGGCACGAAGTTGCCCAGCAGGTCCTGCAGCATAAAGCGGCCGGAACGGGTACCGGCATCCAGCGCGGTCAGAATAAACAGCGCTTCAAACAGAATACCGAAGTGGTACCAGAAGCCCATGTTGGCGCCGGGAATGATCTGGTGGAACACGTGGGCGATACCCACTGCCAGCGTAGGTGCGCCACCGGCGCGGTTCAGTACCGAAGGCTCGCCGATGTCCTTGGCGGTCTGCAGGATCTGTTCCGGGCTGATGACAAAGCCCCATGAGCTGACGGTCGCCGCCGCGTGGGCGGTCACATCTTTCAGTGACGCCATGATCATCGGCGCATCTTCGGTACCCAAACGGTGCAGGTCAGGCATGGTGATGCCCAGTGCTGCCGGCGGGGTGTTCATGGCGAAGTACAGGCCCGGCTCGATAATCGAAGCCGCCACCAACGCCATGATGGCCACGAAGGACTCCATCAGCATCGCGCCGTAACCGATAAAGCGCGCGTCTTTTTCATTGGCCAGCAGCTTCGGCGTGGTGCCGGAGGCGATCAACGCATGGAAGCCGGACACGGCGCCACAGGCGATGGTAATGAACAGGAACGGGAACACCGAGCCTTTCCACACCGGGCCTGTCCCGTCGACAAACTGGGTGATCGCCGGCATTTTCAGCTCAGGGTTGAGGATCACGATGCCAATCGCCAGCCCGACGATAACGCCAATTTTCAGGAAGGTCGCCAGATAGTCGCGCGGCGCCAGGATCAGCCAGACCGGCAGCAGGGCGGAAACGAACGCATAACCAATCAGCGTATAGGTGATGGTGGTGTCTTTAAAGGTCAGCGCCGGGCCCCAGTACGGATCGTGGGCAATCACGCCGCCGAACCAGATGGAAGCTACCAGCAGCACGATGCCAATGATCGACACTTCGCCCACCCGTCCCGGACGCAGGAAGCGCATGTAAACGCCCATAAACAGGGCAATCGGCACGGTGGAACAGACGGTGAACACGCCCCACGGGCTTTCCGCCAGCGCTTTCACCACGATCAAGGCCAGCACCGCCAGGATGATGATCATGATCAGGAAGCAGCCAAACAGCGCGATGGTCCCCGGTACCGGGCCCATTTCCTTTTTGATTATCTCGCCAAGCGAAGCGCCGTTGCGGCGCGAGGAAATGAACAGCACCATAAAGTCCTGCACCGCCCCCGCCAGCACCACGCCGCCCAGTAGCCACAGCGTGCCGGGCAGGTAGCCGACCTGCGCTGCCAGCACCGGGCCCACCAGCGGGCCAGCCCCGGCAATGGCGGCGAAGTGGTGGCCGAACAGCACGTTTTTGTTGGTTGGCACGTAGTTCAGGCCGTCGTTATTGACCACCGCCGGCGTCGCGCGGAAGGCGTCCAGCTTCATCACCTTGGTGGCGATGTACAGGCTGTAATAACGGTAA
Organism: Serratia sp. GW822-FHT06E05; assembly: GCF_058799445.1. Lineage (NCBI taxonomy): Bacteria > Pseudomonadati > Pseudomonadota > Gammaproteobacteria > Enterobacterales > Yersiniaceae > Serratia > Serratia sp. GW822-FHT06E05. Next base: position 58,529 of record NZ_JBXALM010000009.1, on the reverse strand, counting down.
GCCACCAGATACACCGCCACCGAGGCGACGATGATCCACAGCGCGCTGATGTGTTCGCCACGGCGCAGCGCAACCACGCCCAGGCAGGACGCGCCGAGTATTCCCAGCAGCATCCAGGGTATGTGTTTTAAAATTCCCTCTCTGTTCATTGAGGTGTCCTTAGTTCAAATCTGCAAAATGAATGAGTTAACCCGCTTATAAGATGTTTCAGGCACGCGGCCCGGTGCGGATAACGTTCGGGTACGAACTCTAAATAATTCGAGTGGCATTGAGGCGGCAAGGGCGCGAAGCCCGATGAACTTACATAAGTAAGTGATTCGGGTGAGCAATCGTAGCCAACAACGATGCAACTTGAAGTATGACGAGTTTAGGAACAGCTCATCATTGCGGGTTGGGGCTGGGGAAGACATGCGAATTTCAGTCAACGGTGCTATAGGGTGCCGAACGGTTGAAATCCCGGGGTGAGCGGTTGGGCGTTGCAGGGGGAGTGGCAACGCCCCACCGAGGGCCGGGTCAGTAAATCTTTCTGGCGTTGATCCCAGCGGGGAAAATGCCGGTGGCGAAGATGTGCCCGTTAACCTGCAGCTGGCCGTCGGGCAGCATTTCGACCGGGTATTCGTGGGTCAGATAACTGAGAAAGTTATTGCGGTCGTCGAGCGTCTGAAAGCCGATCAGATCGTAGAAAAACAGCGATTCGATTAAGCCGTGGTGCTCGGGGATCTGTCTGAGCAGCGCCGTCGATGGGAACGGCAAATGGAAGAAGAACGCGCAGGGGTTCAGCAACCCCTGTTCTTTCAGCGCCTGGCCGCAGGGCAACAGCTGGTAATCATCAATACAGATGATGTCGTTCGGGCAAACATACTCGCAGGCGATATCGGCGAAATGCCGGTTGAGTTGCCGATAAGCGCGGTAGTTCTCCGGCGTGAAATGCGCCTTCTCCGGGTGGTTATGGAACACTGGCCACAGGCCGTCGTGATAGTAGCCCTGATAGTGGAAGTGAAACTCCTCGGTCGATAACGGAAAGGTCACCTGCTCGTAGCCGCTGCGGTGCTGGTAACTGACTGGGCGCAGCGGCGCATCGCCAAAGTTCTGTACGTCACCGTTCCAGCCCAGCCACAACCCGCGATCGTCGTCGCTCTGGCTGTCAGGCGATAGGGCCTGCGTAGCGCAGGCCAGATCTTTGCCGTCACACTGCTTATTCGAGATCAAAACCAAACGAGACATGCTGCGTTCCTTGTTCAGGTTACGAATAGGGGGTTAAAGCATCCAGCGGGTTTCCGCTTCGGTGACCTGCGCTTCAAAGCGGCGCAGCTCGGCGCTCTTACAGGTGTGCCACAGCGCGGCAAACGCTGGGCCGAGGCTTTCCTGCAACGGTAGCGTTTGCCGGAATAACGTCAATGCTTCCTGCTGGCTGAGCGGCAGTGCCACCGCGTCGCCATTTTCATAGCCGTTGCCGCAGGCTGCCGGCGGCAGGGGTTGCGTGTGCTCCAGCCCATACAGCATGCCGCTCAGCATCGCCGCTACGGCCAGATACGGGTTGGCATCGGCCCCGGCCAGCCGGTATTCGATGCGCTGGTTGGCATGGTCGGCGCAGGGTAAACGCAGTGCCACCGTGCGGTTATTGTGCCCCCAGGAGGCGCGCAGCGGCACGTGCATACCGGGACGAAAGCGGCGGAAGGCGTTAACGTTGGGCGCGAATATCGCCATCGAGGCTGGCATCAGCGCCAGCATGCCCGCCATCACCTGCGTCATGGTGGCGCTCAACTCGCCCGGCAGGCTTGCCAGCAGGTTGTTGCCCTGCTCATCCTGCAGGCTGATATGAAAATGCAAACCGCTACCGGCGGCCTGAGCACAGGGCTTGGCCATAAAGCAGGCGTGCTGGTGGTGTTTCTCGGCGATCTGGCGCGTCAGCCGCTTCAGGGCCAGCACCTGATCGCAGGCCTCCAGTACGCGAGCGCTGTGATGCAGATTCAGCTCATACTGGCCGGAGGCGGCTTCGGCGACCACGCCGGTCAGCGGCAAGGCCTGCAGCCGGGCCTGATGTTCGATGTCATTGAGCAACGCCTGGTGGCGCTCCGGTGCATCGACAGAAAAACTCTGCGTCGGGCACTGTCCGGCCTCAGCCGGTTGCTGCTGCGGATCCTGCAGATAAAACTCCAGCTCTGCCGCCACGACCGGGAAGTAACCCTTGGCATGCAGGCGTTTGAGCACCCGTTGCAGCACCACACGCGGCTCCAGTTCGCAGGCGTCGCCGTCGGCATTTTTCATCGTCAGCAGCAATTGGGCATGGTGCTGCGGATCGCGGGCGCAGGGCCGCAAGGTTCCGGGCACCGGCAGACACAACCTGTCCGGCTCGCCGGCCTGCTGGCCCAGCCCGCTTTCTTCAATGACCTGGCCGCCAAGATCCATGGCGTAGATCGACAGCGGGAAATAACAGCCTTTATCCAGCGCAAACACCTCGGCGACAGGCAGCCGTTTCCCGCGGAATTGACCGTTCAGATCGTTGAGATAAATATCGACGTGTTCGGTGTCCGGATAGCGCTGTAAATACTGTTCCACTTCTTTGTGGAATGAACGCGCCTGCGAAGCAGGAATATCTGCCAGCAGTGGGTTAAAACCAATAACGTTAGCATGCATGGCAGCCCCCGAAATGAATTAAAGCCGCGGGGGAAATTATTATCAGGGCAGGGGATAAACACATGAGGCATCCGTCTCGTAAGGCCATATTGGCGATGTAATGATGTTATCTGCGCCCCTAAAACCTGTCTGTAAAAACGCCGTAACTTTATTTATAGCCGGAATAAAAAAGGTGTAAATAAGGGGCGTGGCTCTGATGGCCGAAGAATAAATGGCTGCATATACTGCTGAGAGCGACGTTATTCAGGAGAGAAAATAATGATCAGAGTTTTTATCGTGTTTGCCGCCGTGATGACGGCGTTCAGCGCCGGGGCCTCCTCTGAAGCAGCATGGGCCAGCGGCGATAAAGCACTGCAAACCGCCTGCCTGAAAGCCAGCAGTTTGAAAGGGGCCAAAGCCGTCGGCAGCATTATCCATTATGGTGACGACATCGGTTACTCGGCCCTGTTGATCGCTGGGCGCTATCCGCAGGCGTTTATGCATAACAAAGCGCGCAGAGAACTGTGCCTTTACCAGCGAGCCACTAAAAAGGCGGTGGTTCAGGACGCTGACGGGCTGGCGGGAAAGCCATAGCTACCGATCAAAAAAGGGCGCCGGGGCGCCCTTATGCCGTTATTTCAACGCGATACGGATCACGTCGTCCGGCGCCGTGGCTTCTTTCTCGCGGCTGGAAGCCTGTTTGACGCTCACGTACAGCGTCTGGCCATCCGGTGACAGCGCCAGGCTGTTCGGATGGGTTGGGGTCTTGATGGTTTGCAGCAGCTTGTAGTTCTTGGCGTCGATCACGCTGACCTGGCCTGCCTGACGATGGGTGACATACACCTCATTGCGCGTCGGGTTGAACAGGACCGCCAGTGATTCCGGCACGTCGATTTTGCTCAGAATCTTGCCGTCGCGGGTATCGACCACCAGCACCTGGGCCTGCTTGGAGTCGGTGATAAAGGCGCGATGCGTGGCAGGATCCAGGCTGATGTTCAGGAAGAAGTGCTCTTTGGACTCGTCCAATTTCTTGCGGCTGAGCACCTTGTTGGTTTTGGTGTCGATAGTCACCAGCTCGCCGTCGGCGTTGGTCACGTACAGGCGGCTTGCGGCCGCATCCAGTGCCAGACCGGTACCGTATTTGCCGGTTTCGGTGATGGTGGTGCGCAGGGTCAGGTCTTTGCCGTCTACCACCCAAACCACGCTGGATTCACCCAGCCCGGTGATATACAGGGTGTCGGTGGTGGCGTCGGCCACCAGCTCACGCGGTGCCAGCGGTTTTACCGTTTCGGAGCGTTTACGCGCATCCAGCACCAGGCGGCCTTTGACCTCACCGGTTTTACCGTCGATGGCAGTGACCGAGTTATTGACGGTGTTGCCGAAGAACAGCGTGTCGGTTTTGCTATTAATGGCCGCGCCGAAAGGTTTGATATCGTTGTGAATGATCTGGGTGATATCCAGCGTTTGCGGATCCAAACGATACACCACGCCGCCTTTGTCCAGCTTGCGGCTTTGCGAAGTGGCCAGATACAGCGCGTTCTCGCCCTGGCTGTAGACCATCTCGTAAGCGCCTTTGCCGACGGGCTTACGCAGCAGTTCCGGCTCGCCCTGGGCCAGCAGCGGGGCGGAAAACAGCATTGAAGTCAGCAGCAGCAGTGGGAAAGCGGCGCGTGCGCCAAAGCGGCGGCTGGTCGTTGTTGCAGAGTTCATAACCTCTCCATGGAGTTAAAATGCCTGTCGCCGCAGGGCGGTTGCCCAGAGGCTAAAAAGCTCAACATTGAATTCAAAGCAAAATCCGGCCGGTCGCATCGTGGCGCGCCGGGCCTTCTGTTTGCGAATAATAATCATTATTCATGCCGGAGGGGAGTGATTTCTACCCAGGCTGGGGTGAAAATCACAATGTGAAGAGTGGGTGGAGGGTGATCGTTGCCGTGTCGCTGCGTGGGGTTCCTGGTTTTCCTTGTTGGCAGATAACAAATAATTAATTTAGCTGCGTTATTGTTTGGTCGCTGTAATAATATTTATTTGTTATCTCTTATAATAAAAACCCGATAATAACGGAGGTTTCTTTGGGTTAAAAACTCCTGCTTTGTACGTTATGTGAGCGGTTAATTACATTGTCTTGCATTGAATTACAGTTGAATACTTTTGTGGTGAAAAAGTCATCCTGTGGTGGATAATCTCAGGTTATGACATGAATTTTTATAACTTGCGTCATTTGCACACATCGGGTAATTGTTTATGCGTGGCTCAAGACCACCGTATTTATAACAATAATTTTTCGGGCAGGGGTAATAATGAGATATATAAAAACGCCAATATTCATTGGCGGCGTTGTGCTGTCGGCGTTATCCGCCGGCGCGCAGGCAGAAATCACCATTCTGGATAAAAACCCGCAAAGCAATGTGTTGCTGGCACCGCTGAGTTTGAAAGTTGGCGGCAGTATTCGCCCCGAGTGGATATTTAATAATGGCCCGGAGCCGGGATATTATAAAAATGGTCATGATGGCGGCACGCGCTTTCGCTTCAGCGGTGACTATGCGCTGACGCAGGATACCTCGGTTATCGGCTACTACGAGTGGGGCGTCGATCTGGCACACGCGCTGAGCTGGGACGGCCACTACAACGAAGACGGCAAACGCGACTATCAGCGCCAGCTGTACGGTGGCTTCAAAGATGACCGCTACGGCACCTTAACCTTTGGTCACCAATACGGCATTTATTATTCGGTTGTCGGCATTAAAAGCGACGTCTGGGATAACGATGGTCATGCGGGCGGCACCGGCATTGGCATTTCCGGCGACTACGACGGCGGTAATAAACCGAAGAACAGCCTGAAATACACCAATGATTTTGGGCCGGTCACCTTATACGCCAACTATTTATTACCAGAAGACGATTTGCACACGGCGGATAATCTCATCTATCGCCGTAAAGGCGGCGGCGGGTTGGGGTTTGATTATAAGGCGACGAAGGAATTAACCTTCAGCGCGGCCTACAGCTACACCGACGCAAAAATCAAAGACAATCAATATAACGAGAAAGAGTATCACCAGCAGTTGTCCGGCACCGCGCTGACCTGGCAACCGAATAACTGGTATATCGTCGGGACCGCCAGCTATTACAAAGACTATGTGCCGAGCACCCGTGAACGTACCTTGTCGCATTATTTCGCCGGGAGCGGTTACGGGGTAGAAGGCTTTGTCGGTTATACCTTTAATATCGACAAGCCTTTCCTGAAATCGATCCAGCCTTATGTGGCCGCGGACTCGCTGCAATTGAAGGGCGACGAGGAGTACCACGCCAATCACGTTTACCTTGGGGCGGGTACCACCATCGGCTACGGCCTGTCGGTGTATGTGGAACGGACGCTGGCCAACAGCAGCGACAACGAACCGGACTCCACCTGGGTGACGGTGTTCTACGACTTCTGATCGCTCCTGACAAATTTTCCAGGCCGGCCTCGTTGCCGGCCTTTTTGTCTGGTTATTTCACAAGGTGATCCAACCACCCTGCGCCCGATCCGCCGCGGTTTTCTCCGCCAGATAGCGTGCCGGCGGTTTGCCGACGGCTTTGCGAAACATGGTGACGAAGCCACTGGCGCTCTCATAGCCCAAATCCAGCGCCACCCGCTGTACGGTCTCCCCCTTGGTCAGGCGTTGCAGCGCCAGCATCACGTGCAGTTGCCGTCGCCAGTGGCCAAAGCTCATGCCCATTTGCTGCTGCAGGGTGCGGTTGAGGGTGCGTTCGCTCATGCCAATGCGCTGAGCCCATTGGCTGAGGGTGGCTTTGTCCGCCGGATCGGCCAGCAGGCGCTCGGTCAGTTGGCGAATGCGCGCGTCATTGGAGACCGGTAAGTGCAGGTTCTCAATCGGCGCGGCGGCCAATTGATCCAAGAGTACGCCAATCAGTCGCCCTTCAGCGCCTTGCTCGTCATACAGCGGATCAAACCCGCTGGCCTGCAACAGCAGTTCGCGCAGCAACGGCGAAACGGCCAACGTACAGCAGCTGGTCGGCAACCCGGCGATGGCAGCCTGATCGACAAACAGCGCGTAACATTCGGTGGCCCCGGTACCCTGAGCGTTGTGCAGCACGTTGCTGGGCATCCAAAGCGCACACTGCGGCGGAACCAGCCACAGGCCGTTTTCCACTTCGCAGCGGATCATGCCGCGCATCGTATAAATCAGCTGCGCTTTTTGGTGCCGGTGATGGGCGACTTCCCAATCCTTGTTAACGGTGGAACCCTGCACGGCAAAAACTGCCCGGGGCACCCGATCGATATCGAAAAGCGGTTGAGTGACAAAAGGCATGAGAATAATTCTCAATTTGGCGCAAATGAAAAACATTATGTCCTGATTGTGCAATGTGGTCTAGTGCTTCCGCCGATAAAGTAAGCGCACGTTTCCGAACTCTTAGGAGAAATCTCATGTCATTAGATTCTGCAACCTTCCCACTGGTCTGGATGCGTCAGCAAGCCGCCGGCGAACCGAAAGATACCCTCGCCGAATTTGCCGAATTCAGCACCTTGCTGCAGCGTGAACAGCCGTTTGTGCTGCTTTGCGATCGTCGTATGGACGAAAGCGGCGAGCAGGATCGCGACGAGCGTACCCAGGTCGCCCTGTGGAAACGCGATCACCGTGAGGCGTTAGCGAAATGGGTTAAAGGTATGGTGCTGATCGAGCCGGACGACATGCGCCGAAAGGCGGCGGAAGAGTTTGTCGATTTCGCCAGCCGTTTCTGGGGTTATCCGGTGATGGTGGTGGCCAGTGAGCAACAGGCCCATGAGCTGGCACAACGCCTGCTCGAGCAGCGGGAACAATAATTAAAAGGAAGCGCCATGTATCAGCAACAGGTAATTGCGCAACTGCTGGCCTGGATTGAAGCAAACCTCGACCAGCCGCTGACGCTGGACGATATTGCCGCCAAATCCGGCTATTCCAAATGGCATTTGCAGCGGCTGTTCAAGCAGTTGACCGGCCATATTCTGGGCACTTACGCCCGGCGCAGACGTTTGACCGCCGCCGCGCGGGAGCTGCGGCTCACCCATACCGGCGTGGCCTGCATTGCCGATAAGTACCAGTTCGATTCCCAGCAGACCTTCACCCGTTGCTTCAAAAAACAGTTCGGTTTGCCGCCGGCCGGCTATCGCCGCAGTGCGGATTGGTCCAGCCACGGCATGCAGCCGCCGCTGCGGATGGCAGAAGGCCCATTGCCTCAGGGGAGTATTGTCACTCTGCCGGCCATGCAGCTGGTGGGGCGTACCCAGCGTCGCAGCTGCACTCTGGGGCAAATGCAGCATTCGAAAAATGAGCTGCGCCAGTACGTCTGGAACCAGGTGCTGCAACCCGAAGTCGCGCCACCGGCGGTAGTCTACGGCCTCACCAGTCTGGAAGCGGACAACCGACAGCTTGATGGTCAACGCATGGCCTATACACTGGCGCTGGCAGATGAACAGGCCGAAGGGGAGCAGATCCTGATCGAGCAGGGCGATTACGCCAGCTTTACCTATCAGGGGCAGGTCGAAGAGTTGCCAAACTTCGTCGATCGCCTGTACGACTCCGCGATGCCCATGATGAAAGCTGTGCGCCGTCCCGGACAGGATATCGAGCGTTTTTACCCTGCACAGGGAGAGGTTTGTAATGCACGCGGTACGGCGATCCGCTGTGAATATCTGATCCCGATTCGCCGAACGTCACCGCCGGCCGCTGTGCTTTAACGGCAGTTTTCACAGAAAAACCTCTTCGTGCTGCACCAGGTTACAAAAAAGTTCGATATTGCGCTGGTAATGTTTCACACTTAGGCCGATGTGCACATATAATGCGCATCCGGTCATTTATGGCCGCATAACCTATATTGATAACTGCCAGTGGCCACTACCAACACGAAGATGAAAATGAGCATTCGCGCGTTACTAACCCTGTTTACGGCACTGGTGGCTTTCAGCCAGGCTGCCTTCGCCGTTGTATATCCGTTGCCTGCCAAAGACAGCCGTCTGGTGGGTGAGAACATCCAGATCACCGTACCGGAAGACAGCAAGCTGCCGCTGGAGAGCTTTGCCGCTCAATACCAGATGGGCCTGAGCAATATGCTGGAAGCCAACCCGGGTGTGGATCCTTTCCTGCCGAAAGCGGGCAGCACTCTGACCATCCCACAGCAGTTGATCCTGCCGGATGCGCCACGTGAAGGTATCATCATCAACAGCGCCGAAATGCGTCTGTACTACTACCCGAAAGGCACCAACACCGTGATCGTGTTGCCAATCGGTATCGGCCAGTTGGGCAAAGATACGCCGCTGAACTGGACTACCACCGTGCAGCGCAAGAAAGACGGCCCAACCTGGACGCCAACCGCCAAGATGCGTGCGGAATACGCCGCGGACGGCGAGATCCTGCCTGCAGTATTCCCGGCTGGTCCGGACAACCCTATGGGGCTGTACGCGCTGTACGTCGGTCGTCTGTATGCGATCCACGGTACCAATGCCAACTTCGGTATCGGTCTGCGCGTGAGCCACGGTTGTGTGCGTCTGCGTGCTGACGACATCAAGTTCCTGTTCGAAAACGTTCCGGTCGGCACTCGCGTGCAGTTCATCAACGAGCCGATCAAAGCCAGCGTTGAGCCGGACGGTTCCCGTTACATTGAAGTGCACAACCCACTCTCTGCTAACGAAGAACAGCTGAAGTCCAAAGATCCGGTGCCGTTGACCATCTCTGCGCCAGTGGGCAAAGTGATGATGGACCCGGCGGTTAACCAGAGCGAAGTGGACGCGGCAATCAAAGCCCGTTCCGGTATGCCGGTTAAAGTGAACTGATTGATTCAGTCGCTGTAGAAAAGGCGCCTTAGGGCGCCTTTTTTTATGGCTAAAAAACACCGTTTTGCGCAGGCCTCCGCAGTTCTTTGCTTTTCGTTACCGCTGCCGCTTTAAAGGTCGGGTACTGTTAGCAAAAAACAGATTTTCTCGTTGCCTTAAACGGGCATCGCGAAGCTGTAGGTGGGCCAAATTGCGACGGGAAACTGTCGGGAGGCCCGTCGCTGAAACTTCTTTCTCTGGTGCAAAAACGCGACCTGAAGATCTTGCTGTAGAGTGTCAGAATAATCACAGCTTACCTGCCTATGCATCACCGCTATAAATCCTTCCTGGTAATTATTCCTCAAAAAATCATCGTTAATTAATTGGTTATATATCCCCTCCGACCAGTGATTGCCTGAGAAAAAACTCTCAAAACCTCTGCATTGTGAAAATAAGATCACACAAACGTAACAAAAGATAAACATAGGCTCTCTATATTGGCTGCTTTGCTTTTGGGAGGGAGTGCCATGCGTAACTGGAACGAGCCGAAAAAGAACAAAGCGCACATCGAACTGATCCCGATGATCGACGTGATGATGTTTTTGCTGGTGTTTTTTGTGTTGATTAGCCTGAACGTGATCCCGGCCCTTGGCCTGAAGACTCAGTTGCCGTCCGCCGGTAGCGCTCAGCAATTGAAGCCGCAGAAGAAGGCGATCATTACCCTGGGCGCGGAGGAGCAACTGCAGCTCGACGGCCAGCCGATAGCGCTGAGCGCGCTGGTCAGCACGCTGAAGCAACAGCAGCAGGAAAACCAGACCACCACCATTATCGTTAACAGCGACAAAGGCGTTGCGGTAGAGCGCTTGGTCGCGGTGATGGATAACCTGCGCCAGGGCGGTTTCTTCTCCGTCTCCATCGCCACACGGAAGCTGTGACATGTATCTGCTCTATCGCTCACGTCACCTTTTCAGCTGGTTGCCGGCGCTGATCGTCGCGGGCTGCGTGCTGTTCGCCAGCCAACAGGCGGCGCTGAAAATTCAGCCGCGCTATGACGAAACCGCCATGGAGCTGGCATTGGTCGAGCCGGAACCTCAGCCGCAGCCGGAACCGGAGCCGCCGGTGGAAACCCCGCCGCAACCCGAGCCACCGCCGCCGGAACCTGAGCCCCTTCCTGAACCTGTGGTGCCTGCACCTGAGCCGATTGTCGAGGCCAAACCGGTGCCCAAGCCACAGCCGAAACCCAAACCCAAGCCGGTGAAAGAGAAAGCCAAGCCGGTGGAAAAGGCCAGGCCCGCCGCGGTGCCGGCAGCGCCGAGGACCTTGGTCAGCAAGCCCGCCGCACAGCCCGTTCCGCCGGCTCCAGCGGCACCGAAGGTGAACGCGCAGGCAATCGAAAACGGTTATCTGCAGGCATTGCGCCATGAGCTGGAGCAGCGCAAGCGCTATCCCAGCGGGCGGCAGGCTTCGCTTGAACGGCCGCAGGGCAACGTCGAGGTGTGGCTGGAGGTGGATCGCAGCGGTCGGGTGATCTCTTCCGGCATCGCTAATAAGGCCTCCAGCATGCTGCTCAACCGTGCGGCGCTGAGCAGTTTGCAAAGTATCAGCCAGGTGAAGCCGTTCCCAACTGAGGCTTTCAACGGGCAAACAACCAAAAGATTTTCAGCCACGTTCAATTATCAGGCGCCTTGATGCCTGGCATAACAGTTTGATTTTTATGGGATGGAAACAATGAAATCTTTCAATCGATCTGGGGTTTATCTGGCAGTGATGTCGGCGATGTTACCGGGTGCCGTGCTGGCGGCGGACTCGACCGACGTCGGCACCATCAACGTTAAGGGGCAGTCGCTGGGCGGCGGCATGATGGTGCAGGAGGACAGCGCCAAGTCGCGTTCCACCATCACCAAAGAGGCGATGGATAAAATGCCGGCGGCGGCCAACGCCATCGACAAGCTGAAATACACGCCGGGCCTGAACGTCAACAGCGACGATGCCAGCGGTCTGAGCGGCGTTGATTACACCATGCGCGGTATGAGCTCCGATCAAATCGGCCTGTCGATGGACGGGATCCCGATTAATGATTCCGGCAACTATGCGGTTTACCCGAACCTACTGGGTGATTCGGAGAACCTGGGGGAAGTGTTCGTCACCCAGGGCTCCTCGGAAGCCGACGGCCCGCACATCGGCTCCAGCGGCGGCAATATTGGCCTGGTGACGCGGCGTCCGTCTAAAGACTTCGGCGGCTTCGTCAAACAGACGCTGGGCAGCAACAACCTGAGCAAAACCTTTGCCCGTCTGGAGACCGGTGAGTACAACGGCTTCAGCAACTGGATCTCCTATTCGCACACCGAGGCCAAAAAGTGGCGCGGAGAAGGGCGTTTGTACTCCGACAAGTTCGAGATGAACTCGTTGTATGAAGACGGTAACGGCAACAGCAGCAACCTGATCATGAAGTACAACCAGCAAAATAACGTCAACTACAACACACGCAGCAAGGCTCAGTTCGCGGAAGACCCCCGTGGCGATTATGACACCACGCCGTCCTACAATAACCGGGGCCAGCTGACTCGCTATTACAAGCTCAACCGTAATCCGTTCGAGAATTTCAACCTGACGTTCACTCAGAAGCTGCAGCTGCGCGACAACCTGGCGTTAACCCTGCAACCCTATTACTACTGGGGGAACGGCGGCAGCTTCAGCGGCCAGAGCGCATCGGTACTGTCCAGTACCTCGGATCGGGCCGGTCAGTATGACCTCAGCAACTTGCAGTCCAACACTTATTACCGTCCTTCCTGGACCCAGACCTGGCGGCCGGGTATCACCACCAAGCTGAAGTGGGACATCAACGATCAGCACAGCCTGGATATCGGCTACTGGTTTGAACGTGCGCGTCAGTCGCAGACCCAGCCGTTTATCGGCATCAAGGACGACGGCAACCCGCAGCAGCTCTCGGGTAAACCGGGCGGTTCCGATCAGGTGAAGGACGCCAACGGCAAAACCGTGCAGGGGCGTAACCAGTACACCATTACCCCGGCGCAAAAAGTGTGGCTGCAGGACACCTGGTTCGCGACGCCGGACTGGACCTTCGTCGGCGGGCTGGCCTATCAGTACGTTGAACGAAAAGGCGATAACAAGGGCAGCCTGTATAACGTGCCGGAAAAGCGTGATGCCAAATACCATGAATTTCTGCCGAACTTCAGCGCCAGCTACAAGCTGAACCCGGAAAACCAGGTGTTCTATAACCTGACGCGCAACATGCGCACCCCGCCAAACTACGTGTTGTACAACGTCGGCGATTCGCTTAGCACCAAGCCTGAACTGAGCTGGAACCATGAGCTGGGCTGGCGTTTCGAGCGTGAAGATATGCTGCTGAGCGCCTCGCTGTTCTACTTGCGCTACAGCGACCGTCAAATCTCTACCACCAATCCGGACGGTGACTACGAGATGATGAACATCGGCAACGTAGAGAACAAAGGGCTGGAACTGGAGTGGAGCGGCCAACTGCCGCATAACTTCAACTACTACACCTCGTACACCTATACCGAGTCCAAGCAGAAGAGCGACATTGTCAGCAACGGCGGCCTGCCGCTGCCGACCAGCGGTAAAGAAGTGCCGAACGTGCCGAAAAACCTGCTTAACGTGACCCTGGGTTATGACGACGGTTTGTATTACAGCAGCGTGAGCGGCAAGTACGTCAGTTCGTTCTACGGCGACCTGACCAATGACGAGAAGATTGGCGGCCGGACGGTATTCGATCTGGCGGCGGGGGTGCATTTGCCGGTGGACAAGAAGATCGTCAAGAGCGCGGCGCTCCGCTTCGGCATCAGCAACCTGTTTGACAAGGAGTACCTGACTTCGGTGCGCTCCACCACCTTCAACGCCGCGCCTTATAACGGCGTAAGGGCCAGCACGCCTTACTACAACGTCGGGGAAGAACGTACCTTCAGCGTATCGCTGGAAGCCACCTTTTAACTATTTATACCCTATGGCTTTCAAGTTGCAGCCAGGCGGCCAACTCGCTCATCCCCAGGCGCTTACTTAAGTAAGTAACTGGGGTGAGCGAGTGCAGGTAACAACGCTGCGGCTTGAAAGACGACGGGTAAGAGGACTGAACGATGAATGCCAATCTGCTACACGACATTATTTTCTACGTGATGTACGCCGCGCTGGCGATTGCACTGGTGATCATTATCGAACGTGCGTTGTATTTCGCCTATACCCAACGCCAGGCGCGTCGACTGGAGCAGGCGCTGACGTTGGATGTGCACCGCACGGCCGATCTGCCGGATGAGTTGACCCAGCGCAACAGCCTGCCGCTGGCGGTGATTTCACCGGTGCTGGAGCAAAAACACCGTGCCGGTGACCGCGAGGCAATCGGTGATTTGATCGACGCTCAGTATTTGTTGAGCAAGCCGCTGATGGCGCGGGGCCTGTGGTTGCTGGAAACTATCGTTACCGCGGCACCACTGTTGGGGCTGCTGGGCACGGTGATGGGGATTATCGAAACCTTTAAGGCACTGGCTGCCTCGGGAGTGTCCGAGCCGAGCCTGGTTTCTGCCGGGATGGGCACCGCGCTGTACGCTACCGGACTGGGTATCGCCATCGCGCTGCTGTGCCTGGTGGGGAACAACTATCTGCAAAGCCGCATGGAGCGCATTAACGAACTGTTGAAGGTACTGCTGATCCGCGCCGGTGCGCCGGGCAGCCGCCCGGAAAACGGCAACCGCGAGCAACGGGTTGACAGCGAGGTGCCGCGCTATGCCTAATGGCCGTCATTCATGGTGGCCATTAGGCCGCCTTTACACTGCGTTATGGGGTGGTTGCCTGTTGATGTTGAGCCAGAATGCGGCGGCGCGCTTTGAAATTCCCGGCTACGAGCTGGTGTATACCGCACCGGTAGAAACCGCGTTGCAGGCGGATGACCTGCGCAACACTGCCGAAGTGTGGCAGCAGATGTTTGATGCGGCGAAAACCCGCATCGATCTGGGCCAGTTCTACGTGGCGAACCAACAGGGTTCGCTGCTGGATGGCGTGCTGCAGCATCTTAAAGCGGCGGGGGAACGTGGGGTAAAAATTCGTTTCCTGATGGAGGAGAAGGGCATCCGCATTTCTACTCCCGAAACGCTGGAACAGCTTAAGGCGATCCCGAATCTGGAGCTGCGTATCATCCCTTACCAGCGGCTGAGCGGCGGCATTCTGCATGCTAAATACCTGCTGGTGGACGGTGAACAGGCGTTTGTCGGCAGCCAGAACTTTGACTGGCGCGCGCTGACGCACATCCATGAAACCGGGCTGCGCATCAGCGATGCCGGTGTGGTGCGGCAGATCCAGGCGATCTTCGAACAGGATTGGCAGGCGCAGGCGTTGCTGGCGGCGGAAAAACCGGTGCCCCAACTGACGCCCCAACCCACGGTAGAACCGCTGCAGAGCAATTACCTGGTCGCCAGCCCGCGTGCCTACAACCCGGCGGGCGTGATTGATTCGCAGCTTGAGCTGCCGCGCCTGTTGGCCTCGGCCAGGCAGCGAGTGCGGGTACAGGTGATGGACTACGCGCCGTTGTCTTTTGGCCCGGACCGCACCCGGCCTTACTACGCCGTGATCGATAACGCCCTGCGCAGCGCTGCCGCGCGCGGTGTGCAGATTGAGCTGATGGTCGCTAACTGGAATACCAAAAAGCCGGATATCGCCTGGCTGAAAAGCCTGGCGCTGGTGCCGAATGTGCAGGTGAAAGTGGTCACCATTCCGCCGGCAAGCAGCGGGTTTATCCCGTTTGCCCGGGTGATCCACAGTAAAATCATGACCATCGACGGCGAGATCGCCTGGGTAGGCACCAGCAACTGGACCGGCGGCTATCTGGACAATTCGCGTAATCTGGAGATTGTGCTGCACGACGTGAACATGAGCCAGCGGCTGGACAAGCTGTACAGCCAACTGTGGGACAGCCTTTACGCCGAACCGCTGAAACTGGATTACGACTACCCGACGCCCAAACCGGGCGGCGAATCTCAATAGTGTGAAATAGCGTGGTGGTTATTATTTATCGTTGGATGACGTTTCACATTTCTGCTCTTTAAAGGAAAGGGTGTTATCGCCAAAATAAGCAACGGAGACCACCCCTTTTTCCAATTCAGCGACTGTCGCTTCAGGGGGAAGATTATTACATTGGTAGTTGGGGTGATAATGAAGCTCAACAAGGAATTTTTTTGCGATAAGACTGAGGGTTGGTGAGCTGATGTCATAAGTACTTTGCATGCCTATGACCATTAAAGAAGCCAGTATGAGAGGCGCCGCTATGCGCGGCAGCATGATGAGCTTTTTCACTTCTAACTCTTTGTTCGCATCGGGTGAGAGATGTTTCTTCCCGGTAATAAGACGCTGCGCCGTGCGTTTAATAAAGTTCGGTGCAAATATTTGCAGCGGCATGGTGACGAACATTGGAATGAGAATGGCTAACCATTCCAATACGGCCATTGTGATAACGCATAGTAGGATGATGCTCAAGTAAGCGATGGGTGTATACAGGGTCGCGACTATCGTGGTCATTTCTGGGAAAAAACGCGCGTTAGTGTGGGTGAGTTCTGTTAGCCAACTCTTTGACATGGCAGTTGAAATGTAAAAGGCCAACGTTCCTATACCGGCTAGCAGGACTTTTCCTGCCAATCTTGCCCAGGTTTTTCTTATCACCCATTCACACCTGGATTTTAAATCTAACAGGGCTGCGAACGCATAGATCCCAATGCTGATCTGTAACATCAGCAGGCTTTG
This sequence comes from Serratia sp. GW822-FHT06E05, assembly GCF_058799445.1. Lineage (NCBI taxonomy): Bacteria > Pseudomonadati > Pseudomonadota > Gammaproteobacteria > Enterobacterales > Yersiniaceae > Serratia > Serratia sp. GW822-FHT06E05. Next base: position 42,364 of record NZ_JBXALM010000009.1, on the reverse strand, counting down.
AGCGTTAATCAGGAAAGCGTAGGGAATTTGCAAGGTAATGAGAAATGTGGCGACATAAAGCAGGAACTCTGTCGCAAGCGATAGCTTATAAAATTGCCGGGTGTTGATCACTAAACGCCAATAGCGTCTGATTAGCTTTTTTTTGATTGTGGGAAACAGAGCAACGGTTCTAAGCAACAATAAGGTCGGCATCGCCATAAGCAAGCACAGGGTTATGGCATAAATAATATAATTTTTGTTGTAGAGAAATAGCGCGAAGAAGACCAGTAAAACGCTTACCACAAATTGGATGCGTCGTTTCCCCGGGGGGATCCTATTTAATATGGATTTGAGCGAGAGGCGGCTCATCATTAATTCCTTGAGAATCAAAAAATGGACGCCGCCCAGAGTAGCATTTTTTAGTCTGTCCTCATAACCAGAGCAGACATTGAAATTATTTCCGCCAGCCGCTTTTTTCCAGTGCCGTCAGCAACTGTTCGGCGCTCAGTCCCTCCGCCCGATGGCCATTACCGGAAACGGTATTGGCGGCCAGCAGGGCATTGATAATCGCCTCTTCCACCGCTTCTGCCGCTGCGGCAAACAGCTCGGAGATGTAATCGTTGTTCACCATGCGCAGCGGGGTGGTAAAGGCACCTTTGTTGGCGTAGTCGGCAGGGGGGAGGCCGTCATTGCCGGTGGCGAAGGCGATAAAAATGTCGCCGCTCGAGTCTTCGGTACCGCCGCCGGTGCGGGCAATGCCGATGCTGGCGCGTTGTGCCAGACGGGCGCATTGGTGCGGCAACAGCGGGGCGTCGGTGGCCAGGGTGACGACGATCGACCCCATGCCCGGGTGCGGCAGCTGCGGTGTAAACGGCGAGTGAATATGTGCCAAATGACGGCCTACCGGATAACCGCCCACCAGCAGCGACGCGCGTTTGCCGTGGTTGGCCTGCACGATGGCACCGACCGTCCAGCCACCGCGATCGGCAGGCAGGCGGCGCGAAGCGGTGCCGATGCCGCCCTTGAACTCATGGCAGATCATGCCGCTGCCGCCACCGACCGCACCTTCCTGGGGTAATCCTTCGTGTGCCGCCTGCAGTGCTTGCCGCACATGTTCAGGCTTGACGTGAAAACCGTTGATGTCGTTGAGCAGGCCATCGAAGGTTTCCATTACCACCGGCATATTCCAGTACACCGCGTCGTCGGCCGGCAGCGCTTCACGTTCCAGCGCGATCAGGCTGTCACGTACCACGCCGACGCTGTGGGTGTTGGTGAAGGCGATTGGGCTGGTGAGCAGGCCGGCTTCGCGGATCCACTCCAGCCCGGTGGCGTCGCCGTTGCCGTTAAGCACATGTACGCCGGCAAAGCAGGGGGATTGCCGGGCCTGGCCGGGACGCGGTTCGATCACCGTGACGCCGGTACGCACGCTGCGCCCGTCGGCCAAATCGGCGTGGATGCTGGCGTGGCCGACGCGAACGCCGGGCACGTCGGTGATGGCGTTCAGCGGGCCGGCAACGCCGTGGCCGATTTTAATGCCCAAATCCTGAGCGCGCTGCGACATGGTTATTCTCCTTCAATTGAGGGTTCAACGTGCGGGATAGCCTGCCGGGTGCGCATATAGCTCAGCAGCAGGCCAAAGCAGAGGATACCGGCAATGATAATAAAGTCTTTCAGGCTGCTGGCGATCAAAATTGTCCATAACACATACAGGCAGCCGATCAGCGCGATCGCCACCGGCAGCGGCCACAGCGGCATCAGATACGGGTGGTGGAAACGTACGCGGCGGCGACTGATCAGCGCGGCGACGGCCATGATGATGTACACCAGCAGCAGCAGGATCACGGTAAATGAGGTCAGATCGCCGAGGTTGGAGCAAAAGGCCAACAGCGCCGAGGGAATACCGAACAGCAGAGTGGCAATCCACGGCGTGCCGAAACGCGGATGGATGATTTTCAGCGCCCGGTTCACCTGCGGCAGCCAAAAACCGTCACGCCCGCTGGAGAACATCATGCGGCTAAACTGCGCCACGATGGCGATAATGGCGTTGAACACCGACAGGTAAATCGCGCCGCTGACTACCCGCGCCAGCGTCGGCCCACCCAGTTGGCTGACCACGTAGCCGACCGGATCGGCCTGTTTGGCCATTTCCGCCAGGGACGGCGCGCCAATCAGCAAAGCGGTGAAGGGCAGCAGCTCGACCAGTACCACGATCGCCAACGTCAGCATGATGGCGGTGGCCATGGGTTTGCCCTGCTCGCGCATGTCCTCCGCCATATACACCGCGGCACCGTAGCCGTTATAGGAAAACAGCGCGACGCCGACCATGGCGACGATCAGCGGTACGGAAACCGGTGCCAACACGCCTTCGGGGTTTAGCATCACCGGCGCGACGAGGATGTCCGCACTTTGGTGCGGGGTGCTAAAGCCCAACCAGGCGATTAGCCCCAGCACCGCGATTTCAACCACCAAAAAGGTGCCGGTCAGCAGCGCATTGGCCTTGATGTTGAAAATGGCGCAGGCTCCGCCGATCAAGATGGTGATCATCCCGGCGGTAGAGGCGTCGAACTGAGTCCCCAGCGCGGTGTTCAAATAAGGCACGGCACCGGTGGCCAGCACCGCCGGTACGAACAGCGCGGCACTGAGAATAAACAGGTAAGTTTGCAGCCCGCACAGGGTGCCGAAGAGGCGTTTGATAATGCTGTATTCGCCCCCGGCGCTGGGGTGTGCCGCACCGAGTTCGGCGTAGCACAGGGCTATAGTGGCGGCGATAAAGGCAGCGATCAGAAATGAGATAAAGGCACCGCTACCGGCGCTGGCGATCGCCAGCGGAGCAATAACGAAAATTGAGCTGGCGGGCGTGACGCCGGAGGCGGTAATCATCACCACGTCGAGGACGCTGAGATTACCTTTGAATTTGTGTTCTGGTGTGGGCTCAGTCATTCAAAACTCCATTAACGCGTTAGTGGGTTATTTTGCGGGCAGCGATCGTGCGGTAGAGCCTTGCGATGGCATGCCGCTGCCCGGGCCTGATTAAATGGAGCGCGTGGAAAGCGAGGCGAATTTCTTCGCCTCTAAAAAATCATTATGATTATTATGAAATTACCCTTGCCCGGACGGGAAGCTGAAGGTGGCATGCTGGGCGTCATGGGAAGAAGGCCAGCGCTGGGTAATGGTTTTGCGCTTGGTGTAGAACCTGACGGCATCCGGGCCGTAGGCGTGTAGGTCGCCAAACAGCGAGCGTTTCCAGCCGCCGAACGAGTGATAAGCCACCGGAACCGGCAGCGCAACGTTGATCCCCACCATACCGACCTGAATATGACTGGAAAAATAACGCGCCGCCTCGCCGTCGCGGGTGAACAGGCAGGTTCCGTTGCCGTACTCGTGGGCGTCTATCATCGCCATCGCCTCTTTCAGCGATCCGACCCGAACCACGCCCAGCACCGGGCCGAAGATCTCCTCCTGATAAATCCGCATGCCCGGTCGCACGTGGTCAAACAGCGTTGGGCCAAGGAAATAACCCTGGCTGATTTGCCCGCTGTCGTCCCGCACCGCCAGCTCGCGACCGTCGACCACCAGGGTAGCTCCCTGCTCAACACCCTGATCGATATAGCCTTTCACTTTTTCATAATGCTGTTGGGTGACCAGCGGCCCCATGTCGTTGCGGTTATCGTTACCGGCACCGACCCGCATGGCCGCCATTTGCCGCTGTAACCCGGCAACCAACGCGTCGGCCGTGCCGTCTCCCACCGCCACCACCAGCGGGATGGCCATGCAGCGTTGTCCGCAGGAGCCGAACGCCGCACCCATCAGCGCACTGACGCTGCCGGCGATGTCGGCATCCGGCAGCACCACCGCATGGTTCTTCGCGCCGCCCAGCGCCTGCACCCGTTTGTTCTGGCCACAACCGGTGTGATAGATGTGCTCCGCTACCGGCGTAGAGCCGACAAAGCTGACGGCTTTGACCCGGGGATCGTGCAGCAGGGTGTCCACCGCCTCGCGGTCGCCGTTGACCAGATTCAGCACTCCCGGCGGCAGCCCGGCTTCGGACGCCAGTTGAGCGATATACAGCGTGGAGGAAGGGACGCGTTCGGAAGGTTTCAACACAAAGGTGTTGCCGCACACCACCGCCATTGGCCACATCCACAGCGGTACCATCGCCGGGAAGTTAAACGGCGTGATGCCTGCCACCACTCCCAGCGGTTGAAACTCGCTCCAGCTGTCGATGCCCGGCCCGGCATCCTTGCTGTGTTCGCCTTTCAGCAGTTCCGGCGCATAGCTGGCGTACTCAATATTCTCGATGCCGCGCTGCAGTTCTCCCATGGCATCGCTGAGCACTTTGCCATGTTCGGCGGTGATCAACCGGCAGATGGCATCGGCATGCTGTTCCAGCAGCGTTTTTAGACGCATCATCACCCTGGCCCGCTTTAGCGGTGGCGTATCGCGCCAGGCTGGGTAGGCTTGCTCGGCGGCGTCGATGGCGCTTTCTACCGTGGCGCGGTCGGCCAGTAACACCTCCTGATGCGACAGCCCGGTAGCCGGATCGTAAACCGGCTGGCTGCGGGTTCCGCCGGTGGCGGACTGGCCGTTGATCCAATGTGCAATTGGCATGGCTTGCGCTCCTTTATTATTCGGTTGCGTTGATAGCGTCGCCGAGGGCGTTGATCAGCGAGTCGATCTGCGCCTCGCTGCTGATAAACGGGGGTGCCAACTGCAGGGTGTCGCCGCCATAGCGGACATAAAACCCGCTTTCCCAGCAGCGCATCGCCACTTCATACGGCCTGCGTGCCGCTTCGCCCGGTCGGGCCGCCAGCGTGATACCCGCCGCCAGACCGAAGTTGCGAATGTCGCTGACGTGGTTGCTGCCCTGTAAGCTGTGCACTGCACGTTCGAAATGGGGGGCCAGCGCCTGCACCCGTTCGATCATCTGTTCGCGTTCAATGATATCCAGCGTCGCCAGCCCCACCGCACAGCTGACCGGATGGGCGGAGTAGGTGTAGCCGTGCGGGAATTCGAGCAAATATTCCGGTTCATCGGTGGCCATGAAGGCCTGGTAAATTTCGGGGCGAACTACCACGGCCCCCATCGGCTGTGCGCCGTTGGTGACCTGTTTGGCAATATTCATGATGTCCGGCGTGACGCCGAATGCCTCGGCGCCGGTCAATGCGCCGCAGCGGCCGAAGGCGGTGATCACTTCGTCAAAAATCAGCAGAATATTGTGTTGAGTACAGATCTCGCGGATGCGTTGCAGATAACCGACCGGCGGTACGATCACCCCGGCCGAGCCGGAGAAGGGTTCGACTATCACCGCGGCGATGGTCGAAGCGTCACGCAGTGTGATGATGCGGTTGAGTTCTTCCGCAAGCTCGGCGCCTTGCTCGGGCATGCCGCGCGAAAAGGCATTTCCCGCCAGTTGGGTATGGGGCAGGTGGTCCGCTTCGGCGCTGGCGCCAAAGGCTTTACGATTGCCGGCAATGCCCCCCACCGCGATGCCGCCAAAGTTAACGCCGTGGTAGCCCTTCTCGCGACCGATAAAACAGGTTTTGCCCGCCTGGCCCTTGGCTCGCCAATAGGCACGCGCCATTTTTAACGAAGTGTCTGCCGCTTCGGAGCCGGAACCGGTGAAAAACACATAGTCCAGCCCGGCCGGGGTCATGGCCTTGATTTTGTTCGCCAGCTCGAAAGATAAGGCATGGCCGAACTGAAACGCCGGGGAATAATCCAATCGGGAAAGTTGCCGGTGAGCGGCATCGGCAATTTCCTGGCGGCCATGGCCCAATCCGCAGCACCACAACCCGGATAACCCGTCAAAAATCTTGCGACCGTCCTGGCTGGTATAATAAACGCCTTGCGCGTGGCTTATCATTCTCGGGTTGGCTTTAAAATTACGGTTGCCGGTAAAGGGCATCCAATGTGCTTCTAACCATTCACGGTCGGCTTTATTTTCACGTTGATTTAAATCAGCCATTTTTCCCTCCGAGGGGGAGAATAGGTACGGTTAATTAACTATGCCCGTCATCTTTTAAATTGCAGCGTTGTTATCTGCACCAGCTCAGCCCAGGTACTTACTTGAGTAAGTACCTGGGCTGAGTGAGCTGGCCGTCTGGCCGCAACTATAAAAGCTAGAGGGTATAAATAAACGTGTTAATGAATTGTTGAGTGAAATTGACTATGTTCTGCTTCTTCACTAATGTGAATAATCATATGTCGAAACTTACTTAAGGTTTTATGCAAGTAAAAAAGCGCGCATTGTTGGGCCAGTTATCGGATATGGATCTGCGGTTGCTGCGGGTATTTAAGGCGGTGGTCGACTGTGGCGGCATGAGCGCCGCCGAGCTGGAGCTGAATATCAGCCTGTCGACCATCAGCAAGCATATCAAGGATCTGGAGCAGCGGCTGGGCCTGACGCTGTGCCACCGCGGGCGCGAGGGGTTTGCGGTTACTGACGAAGGGCTGCTGATTTATCAGGAAACCGTGAATCTGTTGGCGGCGACCGAGGCCTTTCGCCGTGGGGTGGATGATGTGCATCAACGCCTGGGTGGGCAGCTGCACGTGGCGATATTCGACCATACCGTCAGTAATCCTCAGGCACATATCGGCCGGGCGATTGCCTTATTCAGCGAGCAGGCGCCGGATGTCTCTTTGCAAATGTATGTGGAACCGATAAATACCATTGAACGCGGCGTCATTGACGGCCAATTTCAAATTGGCATTATTCCCATGCACCGCAGTGCGGAAAGTTTATCTTATAGTTCGTTATTTCATGAGAGGATGTTCTTATATTGTGGCGCGCAACATGAATTATTTTCCGCTAACCATGAAATACTAAATTGGGATCTGTTGCACAATTATGCCTTTGCCGGATTAGGCTACCATTCGCCGAATATGGAACTGAGCCTGCAGCAGCATTTACATCGCAAGGCAACGGGGTTTGCCCAGGAGTCGATCGCGACCCTAATTCTTTCCGGTAAGTACGTCGGCTTTCTTCCCGACCACTATGCGGCGTTTTTTGTCGCGCAAAATATGATGCGCGCCATCAAACCGACGCTGTTCCGTTATCACTGCGAATATTCCAGCGTGCTGCGGCGTTCGCCCAGCCCGCAGCGGGTGGTCAAGCTGTTCCACGAATGCCTGCTGGCAGCTCATGGAACAGCTTGATGTTTACTGATCTTTCTTCTTGCCAAAAATCTTGATCAGCAAGCCGACCAGGATGCCAATCGCGATGCCGGTGAAAATCCAGCTGATGATGCCCATGTCCAATCTCCCGCTATTACTTTGATCTGATTATATAATCATTCGATGCGGAATGCGCCTTCGATCATCTGCTGCCGCTGCGGCGCGCTGTAGTCGATCAGCGAGTTCTTGCTGTTGGATTTTGCCAGCGTCACCGCCAGTTCGTCTGCGGAAATCGGCAGGTCATCCTGCCAGAAACTGGCGATGGCATTGCGGGTAATAAAGTCGATCAGGTAGCGTTCCGGGCTGTCATGTTGCTCGGGGAACAGGCGGGCGGCAAGCTCAGCCATCAGCGCCCGCTGCTGCGGTTGTTCGCTTTTCGCCAGCAGTTCGAGGAACGGCAGCAGCAGGCGACCACAGACCTGGCCGTGGTGATAATCGCGCAGGGCGCCAATCTCGCCGGCGATGCCGTGGATCACTCCCAGCCCAGCGGCGCTCAGCGTCAGGCCGCCAAGGTAAGAGGCTTGCATAATCGCCTCGTGAGCCTCGGCGCTGCGGTTGAGCGCAGGCCAAGCCTGCAGGAAGTGGCGAATGCCGGTCAGCGACATCTCGCGCGTCATGGTATTGGCGGTTTTGGACAGATAGGCCTCGAACAGGTGGGTAAAGGCGTCGATGGCGCAGTAGGCCAGCACCTTGTCCGGTGACCCTTGCAGCAGCTGCGGATCCAGGATGGCGGTGTGTGGCACAAAGTTGCTATGGCGCAGCGAGGCTTTCACCTTGCTCACCTGGGTGTCGGTGATCACCGCATTTTGCGTGACTTCACTGCCGGTACCGGCGGTGGTCGGGATGGCAATGAGCGGCAGGGTTGCACCGCTGATTTTTGTGTCGCCGATCTTTTCCATATAGCGCAGGGTGGGCAACGGGTGCTCGACCAGCGCGGCAAAGGCCTTGGCAGCATCCAGCACGCTACCGCCGCCAATGGCTACCACGCGTCTTACCTTGCCGCGCCAGCGCGCGACCCAGGCGTCTATCTCTTGCGGTGAAGCCTCGTGACTGACGATTTCGGTGCCGAGCAGCAGTGGCGTCAATGCGTCTGCCAGTGAGGAATACACCGCGCCATTGAGGAATGATCGGCAGCTAAACAGCAGCGTCGGCTGTGGCTCGGCGGTCAGTAGCGGGATCAGTTGGCTGATGCTGCCGTGGCCGAACCAGGTCTGGCGGTTGGCAATGGTCAGGCTGGTAGTCATGTTCTCTCCTTGGCACGCGAAAACCACAGCATAAGCCAGCCTCTGCGGCTGAACCACTGCTTTTCGCTGCCTGAAAGGGATTCCGTTAATATATTAATCAAGCCTCGTTAGGCCACGCCGCAATAATCTGGCGAAGGTGTGATTTGTTTAACATGTAAACGATTCTGCTGTTGCATTTGGCGCTATTGAGTGTTTTCTATAACAAACAGGCCACGGCGTAGCCGGAATAAAGTGATTGTTAATTTATTAATGATGGCGGGCGAAGATGAATATTCAGGTGGAACGGTTATCCGCAGTGATAGACGCAGTCGCAACCCAAGGTTTCTATCCCAACCTGTTGGCCTGGCTGGAAGGGTTCTTCGCCTTTGATAGCGCCATTGTTTACGCGTTTGAACGCGGCCAGGCGCCACGTTGCCTGATCAAAACCGAGCGAGAAAACAGTGACGCGGTCAATCAACTCTATCAACAGGGCGCTTACCTGCAGGATCCGTTTTACCAGGCGCTGAATGATGGCGGCGGCGGCGAGGTGCTGACCCTGCGCCAGTTGGCTCCCTGCGGCTTCTACCATACTGATTATTACCGTAACTTTTACCGCAAGACCGGCTGGCATGATGAAGCCGGCGTGCTGCTGCCCCTGACGCCGGAACGCGGGTTGGGGGTGTTTTTCGGCTCGGCGCGCCAGTCGGTGGGCGTGCGTTATCCGCAGTTGGCTGAGTTGCGTGATGCGCTGACGCTGCTCAAGAGCGTCGCGCGGCTGCATGGCGAAGTGGTCGTCGCCCCGGCAGAACCAGAAAGGGTGACGGATCATGCGGTGCAGGCACGTTATCTGTTGACGCCGCGCGAGCGCGAAATAGTGGATCTGATCCTGGACGGCTGCGGCTCGCAGCAAATCGCCGATCGGCTGTTCATCAGCCTGGGAACGGTGAAAAACCACCGCAAGAACATCTACAGCAAGCTGGCGATCGGTTCGCAGGCCGAACTGTTCAATCTGCTGTTGGCCACCCCGCTGCGCCGCAGCGCCTGAGTGTTAATTATTTGTTGCGAATGTCCCTAAAGGGACATGGCGACGTCGCGCCCACCTCCTGATAATCCGATGTTATGGCATAGGGTCTTCGGGAGTGCGACAGTGAACAATAATATCGAATCGTTAACCTACTACGCGGCAACCAAAAAATACGATCTGCGCTTTCCGACGCTGGAAGAAGATCTGGACGTTGACGTGGTGATCATCGGCGGTGGTTTCTCCGGCATCAATACCGCCCTGGAGTTGGCTGAGCGCGGCATCACCAATATCGCCATACTCGAAGGGCGCTACCTGGGCTACGGCGGCACCGGCCGCAATGGCGGGCAGGTGATGGCCGGTATCGGTCACGATCTGGAAAAAATCAAACGCCACGTCGGCCCCTCCGGGCTGGAAACCATCTTCAAAATCAGCAACCTCGGCGCCGGGATTATTCGTGAGCGCATCAAGAAGTACGAGATTGATGCCGATTTCTGTTTTGGCTACGGCTACCTCGGCAGCAATGCACGCCAGGAGAAAACCCTGCGCAGCTGGCTGAAGGAATTCAAGGCGGTATCGCCGAATGAAGAGATTGAACTCTACACCGGCGCAGAGGTGAAACAGGTCGTGGGGTCAGATGCCTACACCTGCGCATTGAAACACATGGGCGGCGGCCACGTGCATTCGCTCAACCTGCTGTTGGGCGAGGCGAAGGCGCTCAGCGGCTACGGCGTAAAAATCTTCGAAAACAGCAGCGTGCTGGGCGTGGAATACGGTTCGCGCATTAAGGTGCGCACCGCCATGGGCTCAGTACGTGCCAACAAGATGCTGTGGGCGTGCAACGGTTTCCTCAACGGCATGGAGCCGTTCATCTACAACAAAACCATCAATACCTACGCGTTCCAACTGGCGACCGAACCCTTGCCTGAAGAACTGATCCGCCAGATCAGCCCGATCCGCGGTGCCTACAGCGATATCCGCCCGGTGATCGATTATTACCGGGTGACCAATGAAAACCGGCTGCTGTTTGGCAGCGCCACCCGCTTGATCGAATACATTCCGTCGGATCTTAAGGCCTGGAACCGCAACCTGATGCTGAAAGTGTTCCCGTACCTGCATGACGTGAAGATCGACCTGGCCTGGGGCGGGCCGCTGTGTTGCAGCGCCAACCTGTTCCCGCAGATCGGCACCTTGCCGCAGCATGACAACGTGTTTTATGTGCAGGGCTATTCCGGCTTTGGCGTAACGCCGAGTCATATCGTCTGCAAAGTGTTGGCCGAGGGCATGAGCGAAGGATCGGATCGTTACGATCTGATGAGTTCGATTCCGCACGTCAATATCTTCGGTAAAGACAAGCTGCGACGGGTAATGACCACCGCCGGCAAGGTTTGGCACCAGACGTCCGGTTACTGGAAAGGTCGTCGCTAATTTTTATCACAGGAGAGAAACATGAAACCATTACTGCTTAAGCAACCGCTGCCTGAACTGTTGGACATTGGCAGCGTCAGCAACCTGGGCGCCACGGTGATCGCCGGTGAGCCAAACGTCGGGGTGGCGAGCCTTTTCGGTGAGCCGACCGATAACCTGAACTGCGGTATTTTCAGCTGCACGCGCGGCACCTTTGTAATGGAGTATCCGTTCTCCGAACACGCCACGGTGTGGGAGGGTAGCGCGACGCTGACCGACGAAAAGACCGGTAAATCCGTGCAGTATCAGGCCGGGGATTCGTGGTTTGTCGAAAAAGGCACCCCGGTACGCTGGGAGATCACCTCGGATCGTTTTGTAAAACATTACCTGGCGATCGTCGAAGGCTGATCGTTAACTGGCCCCTCTCCGCCGGGAGAGGGGTATTCAGCTATCCCAGCACCCGTTCGATAAAGTCGGTGATCCGCCTTAATATCTGATCCTTGTTGGTTTCGTTAAAACTCTCGTGTCGCCCGCCTGGATTGACCATCGCTTCGAAATCGCTGCCCTTGAGCCGATCGATCGCGGTTTGCGATTCCGCCATTAACACCAGCCTGTCGTCATCGCCATGTATCCACAGCGTAGGCAGCGTGCCGAAGCCCGGGCCGGCGTTAATTTTTGCCAGGATCTGCTGCATCGCCCGCAGCGTCGGGCGTTTGAACGGCCCGTGCCACACCAGCGGGTCGGCCTGATAGGCTTCCCCCACCGACGGATCACGCGACAGGGTGGCAGTATCGAGCGGCGTGTCCGGGATCTCTGGCAGAGTAAGCAAATCCGAAATCAGGGTTCTTTCGCCAATCAAGGGGCCGGAAAGCACCAGCGCACGCACGTCATCGCCATAACGTTGAACGTAGCGGGTGGCAATCATCCCGCCCATGGAATGGCCGATAACCACCAGGGGGACGCCAGGATGCAGCCGCTGAAAATGCTCCGTTACGCGTCGAACGTCGTCGGCCACGGCGTCATAATCTTCAATCAATACGCGTTCGCCCTGCGAAAGCCCATGGCCGAGATGATCGGGGCCGAACACCCGCGCACCCTGCGCTTCCAGCGTACGAGCGACGTACTGATAACGGCCGAGATGCTCGCCGTAACCGTGCACCAGCAGCGCCAGAAAACGCGGTCGGTCATGGCCCCAGTCATGCACGGCAATATCGCCATGCCCACCTTTGATAAAGCTGATCTTCTGTTCAGACATCGTATTTTCTCATCGGAAAGGTCATATTCAGCGTAGCGGCAAAGCGGAGAATGGGTAGGGGCACTGCGTGCGGTGCCCCAGGATATTTAGCGAATGAAGTGCTGTGCCAGCGCATCGATAGCCTGGCGTTGGAACAGATTGAAGGCGTCTCGCGGCTGCTGTTGGCGGATGAATGCCAACAGCGGATCTTCGACCTCGGTGCGAATACCGCTAAGCTGCTCCATCACCGCCAGCCCGCAGAAGGGCACGTAGGACTCGGCATAACCGCCCTCATGCACCATCACCAGCTTTCCATCGCACAGGCGGTCGGCGGCGTCCTGCACCAGGGCCGTCATGCTGCGGAAACTATCGCTGTGCAACTGCATGCGCGCCAGCGGGTCGAGGGCATTGGCATCGTAGCCGCAGGCAACAATGATCAGCTCGGGTTTGAAGCGCTCGAGTGCCGGGATCACTATCTGTCGCATGGCATACAGATAGCCGTCGTCACCGGCACCCGCCAGCAGCGGAACATTGATGTTAAAGCCTTCTCCCGCCCCGGCACCGCGGTCCTGTTCACCGGAGTAGCCCGCCGGGAAGCAGCCGTCCTGATGCAGCGACATCGTCAGTACGTCGTCACGTTGCCAATAGATATGCTGCGTACCATTGCCGTGATGCACGTCCCAATCGAGCACCGCCACTTTGCCCAATCCGTATTTGGCCCTGGCCCGCTCGATGGCGATCGGGATATTGGCCAGAAAGCAGAACCCCATCGACTGATCCGGCAGGCAATGGTGGCCCGGTGGGCGCGACAACGCATAGGCGTTATCCAGGTGGCCCTGCAGCACCGCTTCGACCGCCGCGCAGGCCAGCCCGGCGGACAGTTTGGCTATCTCGTAGCTGCCCGGGCCCAAAGGTGCTTCCTCACCCAGCATGCCGCCGCCGTTATCACTTAGCTGTTTGAAACGTTGCAGATAGTCGGCCGGATGAATACGTAACAGGTCTTCTTCCGTCGCCATGTCGGCACTTAGCAGCTGGATCTGTCGCGACAGGCCGGACACGTCCATCAGGTTTTTCATCCGCCGTTTGGTTTCCGGCGATTCGGCATGGCCCGCCCCTGAAGGCGGTTGCACCCAGCCGCCGACCGGCAGCGTGGTGGCATGCAGGCCGGTGCTGTGCCAGAAACAGCGTTCATCAAACAAGAAACCGGTTTTTCTTTTCACCTTATTACTCCTGTTAAATGGCGCGTTGAACGCGCGGTGAAGCCAGCGAAATCAGCAGCAGCGACAGCAGCGCACTGCCCAGCGCCCCGACCAGCAGCCTGTCGAAACCGCCTGAAGACTCAATCCAATAACCGGCCAGCGTTGGGCCGATCGCCATGCCGCCGCCAATCACCAGATTGATGTTGTTCATCAGCTTGCCGTTGTTATCCAGCCCGGCGACGCGGGCCAGGATAAACGGCAGCACAAAGGTCCAGGTAAACTTGAACAGCACCGCCGCCAGCGCAAAGCGCAGCAGCTGCGGCGTGTGGAACAGCAGCGCAATGCCGGCGAGCAACAAGCCGTAACTTAGCCAGATCAGTCCATTGCCGCCTCGCCTGGCACTGATGAACGCCGCACCGCCGGCGCCGACGATGCCAAACAGCGTGGCGGCCGCCAGCACCTGGCCGCTGCTGACCGGCGAAAGGCCGGCCGCGTGGGCGATACTGCCGATAAAGGTCCAGACTGCGCTCAGGCTGATATAAAAGGTCAGTACCGCCAGGACGGCGAAGACTTTACGCAGCCATGGCGTTGCCGTGGTATGGGCGGTGGATTGCGCAGGGTGAAAGCCGCTGGGAAAGGCGGAAAGCAGCGGCAGGCAGCACAGCATGATGGCCGCCAGGATCAGGTATACCGCCATCAGGCCAAAATGGGCGAACAGCAAGGGCAGCACCAGCAGCCCAACGGCGCCAAGCACCAACTGGCCCAGCACCCACAAGGCGTAAACCCGGCTGGGGTTGGCGGTGCCACCGGCACAGGTGATACACAGGATCATCAGCGTGCCGCCCGCCAAAGAGGCGATGAAACGCAGCCCCAGTAACAGGTGAAAATCACTGACCAGTGCCGACGCCAAATTGCCGACGATAAACACCCCCGCAGCCAGGGTTGCCACCCGGCGCCAGTTAACGCGGCTGATCCACCACCAGGCGGGCAGGGTGGCGAGGCTCATGGCCCCCAGCTCGGTGGAAAACAGATGGCCGATTTGCGCGGGGGTGAGCGACCATTGGCTGGCCAGCTGTGCGGCAACCGCCGGAGCGGTCATCAGGATGCCCGGTGCAATGGCGGCAAAGATGATGATGGCGGTCAGCAGCCGCGGCGGGCAGGGGAGAGCCGCCCCGGCAGCGGGTACAGAAACGGAATCACTGGACATAATAATTATCCCCGCAGGTTAAGCCTGAGTCAGATATAACCGCGTTGCCGTATTCTGGGCAGGCGGAAACCGCGCCATGAATGGCGAATAATTAACGAACTTATTTTCTCCACTATAAGCCGATGTTATGGCTCTATTTATTAACCGTGGGCAATAAAGCTGCTGGCCACCAATTCGGTACGGTTGACCACTTCAGTTTTGGCAAAAATATTGCGCATATGGGTTTTTACCGTTGAAAGCGAAATACCCAGCTTCAACGCTATGCGTTTATTACTGGCGCCTTCACGCACCATATTGACGATCTCCTGCTCTTTGGCGGTCAGCAGGCGGGCTTCCCCGTCGGGCAACAGGTCGCGGGTCGCCAGTTCGATCAGCGGCATCACCGCCCGCAGGCGACCGCGTTCCAGTTCGGTAAACGGCGTATCGCGGATCAAGGACACCCCGGCAACGATGCGTTTACGCTGCCGAATAAAGATCTCCGTCATGTCGCGCATATCATTGGGCAGCATAAAATCATGATAGTAATGGCGGTTATTGGCGATTGCCGCCGGGCTCATGCCGACCATATTGATGTCCTGCTGGTGAAAGTTGGCAGGCTTGAGCGGATCGATCTGCTGGAAATGGTTCAAGTACTGCTGGTGGGTTTTATCGGAGATGCCGTGCAAAATATAGTGGTCTGGCCGCAGGTCCTGGTTAACCAAATAAAACACCCCTGCGGACACCGGGATCAGGTGCGCAATGGTGGTCAAACAGCTGTTGATAAAGGCATCGGACGATGTAATGTGCATGATTCATTTCCTCCCTTTATCGTTCGGTCTGGAATATTCGGTCAATATGTGAACGATACAAGCATAGTGATAGCAATTGTGCAACACAATAAATACATATTAACAACGTGAGCCTGATTGCAATAAAACACATAAATAACAAGGCAACGAAGAGGCCTCGGCAGCGACAGTGCCGCACGAGTGTCGATATTTTATTAATATATTAACGAATGACCTATAGCCTTCCTGCTGAATTTACAGCAGTTTCCCCCTCGGCGTGGTGACCCTCTGCGATATCACCGGCCAGTCTCACCGCTGATGCCGCTCCCCACGGCTCGTTCTTAAGAACGATAGACAGTCTTAATCCCGTTTGTTCTCTCTGTGAAAACCTTTTCTGGCCTACGAAAACCATAACGGTTGATTGGGCACCAAAGGTAAGACGAAAAAGCTATGGTTTGGCCTCGTCCTTAAGGACGATAGTCAGCATTTTCTTTTCCTCTCTATAGTGATATTGCCGCCACTGGCGACGAAACACCTGCAAAAGCACCATCAGGGCCAAACGATAAAACTATAAGAGGACATAACCATGAACCTGTCGTCGCGGCTTCATGCCCATCTTGAGCGGGGCAAGGTCGGATTCCCCACCACGCTGGCCAGCTCGGTCGGGGTGATTATGGCCAGCCCGGTGATCCTCACCGTGACCAGCGGTTTCGGCATCGGCGGCGATACCTTCGCGCTGGCAATGCTGATCGCCTTTATCATGATGCAGGCCCAGCTCACCACCTTCTCGGAAGCGGCGGCGATCTTGCCGACCTCCGGATCGGTGTATGACTATATCGCCTGTGGTATGGGACGCTTTTTTGCCATTACCGGCGCACTGTCGGCCTACCTGATCGTGCATATCTTTGCCGGGACCGCCGAAACCATTCTATCCGGCATTATGGCGCTGGTGAATTTTGAGCACCTTAATACCCTGATGGAAACCCACAATGCTTCCTGGATGGTGGGGGTGGGGTTGGTCATCGTGTTCGGTGCACTCAACGCCTTCGGCATCGAGGCCTTCGGTAAAGCGGAGATCGTGCTGACCTTCGCCATGTGGAGCACCCTGGTGATATTTGGCATTACCGGGCTGCTTTCGCCGCATGCGGTACCGCTGGAAGGCTGGTTCGGCAGCACGCTGAGCCTGAGCGATCCCTTTGCGGTATTCAGCCTGATCGGCATGGCGATGTTTATGTTCGTCGGTTGTGAGCTGGTCACGCCGATGGCGCCGGAGATCAAACGCTCCGCCAGCGTGATCCCACGGGCGATGTCGCTGGGGCTGTGTGGCGTGGCGGTGTGCATGGCGTTGTACGGCGCGGCGCTCAGCCATCAGGTGGAAAACGTGGTGGTGGATGCCGCCAACGGCGTTCATCTGCTGGATACGCCGATGGCGATCCCGGCTTTTGCCGGTCAGGTGATGGGCGAGTTCGGCAAATACTGGTTGGGTATCGGGCTGCTGCTGGCCGGGGCGGCGACCATCAACACGCTGATGGCGGCGGTGCCGCGTATTCTTTACGGCATGGCGCTGGACGGGGCATTGCCACGTATCTTCGCCTATCTGCACCCCCGTTTTAAAACCCCGGTGGTGGGTATTCTGGTCGCGGTATTGATCCCCTGCGTGCATGCCTTTGCCATTCAGGGCAATCTCGACCGTATTATTCCGCTGGTGCTGGCGGCGGTGTGCGCCTGGGGCGTGGCCTACCTGCTGGTCACCTGCTCGGTGGTGATCCTGCGTATTCGCCGCCCGGATCTGCCACGCGCTTACAAATCTCCCTGGTTCCCGCTGCCGCAAATTGTCTCCAGCGTGGGCATCGTGCTGGCGATTATCTATATCACCCCGCCGGGCATGGATCCGCGTGCCGTCTATATCCCGTTCAGCATCATGATTGGCTTGACTGCCGCCTATGCGCTGTTCTGGACCCTGTGCGTGCAAAAGGTCAATCCGTTTAAACCGGTGCCGGTCGAACAGGTACTGGAAACGGCCTTTGCCAAAACGGAAAGCGAGGAGGCCCAGTTTGATCGGCTTACTTCCCTCACTTAATCGCTACTGGCAGCGCTCCCCGGCGGGCTACCAGCCGGGCGTCACCCTCAGCCGGCTGGCGAACAATCTGCAGCCCTATGCCTGCGAGCGCCTTTCGCCCTGCCTGCTGCGCCTGACCTTGCCGCAGGGGGCGGTTATCGACATTAGCGAACAGGTCAGCGCGCTGTTTATGGCGCATATCGTTAGTCAGCGTTTCTGCGTGCAGGGGGCGTGCTCGCAGAAGGAGCCGCTGACGCTACGCATTAACGCCGGCGGTTGGTTGCGGCGACGCGGCGTGGTTTATCGCGCGACCCGGGATGATGCCGTAGCGCAGCGAATGATTGCCGCTCTGTGGCGCTATCCGCAGATTGCCGAAACGCTGGAGCAGCTGGATTTTCGGCGTATCCAACTGACGGTCGCGGCCGGTCATTGGCGGCTGGAGATCGAACATTTTGCCGCTTCGGAAGTGGTCAGCCGTTTGCCTGCCGGTCGCCGCTATCTGCGGCTGGAACCGGAGCAGCGGCGCTTGCTGCTGAGCAGCCTGCTGATGATCGGCCAATTGATGGAGAAACTGGATGAGTAGAGTGGTGGTGATTACCGGCGGCGGCACCGGCGTGGGGGCTGCGTGCGCCAGGCTGCTGGCGAGCAGGGGCGATCGGGTCTTTATCATCGGCCGCCGCCGTGAACCTCTGATGGCGCTGGCGGACGACATTGGCGCGCAGGCATTGGTGGGGGATGCGGCCAGCGGTGAATGCTGGCAAAGCCAGCTGATGCCGGCCATTTTGCAGCAGGCCGGGCGCATTGATTGCCTGATCTGCAGCGCCGGCGGGATGGGGCTGGGGCGCATTACCGAAATGAACGATGACCAGTGGCGTCAGGCGCTGGACAGCAACCTCAACAGTGCTTTTGCCAGCGCCCGCGCCTGCCTGCCGGAGCTGGTGAAAACCGGCGGCAACCTGCTGTTTGTCGCCTCTATCGCTTCGCTGGCCGCCGGGCCGGAGGTGTGCGGCTACGTGACCGCCAAACATGCGCTGATTGGGCTGATGCGCTCCATCGCTCGTGACTACGGCCCGCTGGGCGTGCGTGCCAACGCGGTGTGTCCCGGTTGGGTCACTACGCCGATGGCGGATGAAGAGATGCAGCCGCTGATGGCTGAGTACCACCTTACGCTGGAGCAGGCTTACCAACGGGTATGCCGCGACGTGCCGCTGCGTCGCCCGGCCAGCGCCGAAGAGATCGCCGCTATCTGCCGTTTTCTCTGTTCGGAGGACGCGTCGATCATTACCGGTGCGGCGCTGGTGGCCGACGGCGGCTCCACCATTGTCGACGTACCGACATTGGCTTTTACTTCCCTTTAAGGAGCATCAAATGAGTACAGAAGCGGTATTTATTCAGGTTGGCGCACTGGCGGAAGGCTTTGCGCCGCACAGCAATACGCTGGAACAGCAGCATGGGTTGAGCGGTAACACGCTGACATTACGTTTTGCCGACGGTGAAATGCTGAGTTGTCACTTTGTCGATGAGCAGACGCTGAGTTGGGGGGAGTACAGGGGCATCGCTTATCGCGCCACCAGCATTCGCCCCGGCATTCTGTTTATCGATTTTCTCGATCCCGCACAGGAGAACGCCAGCATCACGCTGGTGTGCGATCGCAACCAGGGTAATTTCACGGCGGTGTATGGCCAGTTGCCGGATGAGGAACAAGCCCGTCTGGACGCCTTCAGCCGGGTTGAGCAAGGGTTGCCGCTGACGGCGGTCAACGTTGAATTCCACTTTGGCACGCTGGATAACGCCGATGTTGCGCCGCCAGAGTTCACCGACGAGCTGATTGGCATGCGTAACATGTATACCTACAGCCAGACCGAGCGTTACGAACACATTTATCTGAACGACAATTTCTACGCCTGGCAGTGCCTGGATGGCGTGGAGAAAGGGCTGGCGGATGTCGATCGCTGCCACTACGTGAAGGTGGCCGAACAGCTGTACCTGTTTGTCTGGCGAGAGAAGATTGTGCCGACGCTGGGCGTGGTCATGATCGATCTGCAAGGCATGCGCACCGACGGCAAGATCCTCGGCTATCAGGGCAGTGATTTCAGCGCGCTGAGCAATTTTGCGGTAGGCGCCCATGCGCAGGTGCTGAACACCACCCACCATCCACGGGGATAGTCCGATGAATGCAACCTATGCGGCTGATGCGTTCAAGGGGCAGGTGGTGCTGGTGACGGGCGGTGCGCAGGGCATCGGGCTGGCGATCGTCAGTGCCTTTGCTCAGTTGGGCGCGACGGTGGTGATGGCGGATCTGCAGCTGCAAAAAGCGCAGGATGCCGCCGAGACGCTGCAACAGCAGGGCGGGCAGGTCCAGGCGATGGCCTGCGATCTGGCCGATCCGGGGCAGATTGCCGAACTGGTTGCAGCGGTGGGGCAGCAGCATCAGCGGCTGGACGTGGTGATCCATAACGCGGCTTACTTCCCGCTGACGCCCTTTGTCGAGATTGACGCTGTGTTATTGCAACGCACGCTGAGCGTTAATCTGATGGCGCCGTTCTTTCTGGCGCAGGCGGCTTTACCCTGGATGCAACGTCAGGGCGGGGGCTGCATTTTGGTGACGTCGTCGGTGACCGGGCCACGGGTCGCCTATCCGGGGTTGGCGCACTATGCCGCTTCAAAGGCCGGAGTAAACGGGTTTATTCGCGCGGCGGCGCTGGAACTGGCGGCGGCTGGCGTCAGGGTCAACGGTGTGGAGCCGGGAATGATCCGCACGCCGGCGATGGCCAATCTGGGGGGCGCGGCGGTCAATCAGGCGATTGCGGCCGCAGTGCCGCTCGGGCGATTGGGGGAGCCGGAAGACATTGCGGCGGCGATGGTGTTTCTCGCCTCACCGGCGGCCGCCTATATGACCGGCCAAACGCTGGTGGTGGACGGCGGCGCGTTACTCCCCGAGGCTCATCCTGTTCTTTCTTGACGTTGCAGCCTGGCTGCAACGCCAATTAATCAGAGGATGATAATCGGAAGGATCATTTCTTTGTGGGATGAGCGGTCACGTTGGCGGGCAGTTTATCCCCCAGGGTGATCAGCTCGTCCAGTAAGGTCATCAACTGGTCCATTTTCTGCTGTGAAAATGCGGCTTCGATTTCAGCGTACCCCTGTTCTACCTGGTGGCGCGCCACTTCATACAGCTCCTGACCCTGCTGGGTGAGAGACACGTACAGCTTGCGCTGATCGTTAACCGGTTTCAGGCGGAAAATCAGCTTATCGCGTTCCATGCGCGACAAAATGCCGGTCAGGCTGGGGCGCAGGATGCAGGTTTCTGCTGCCAATTCGTGGAATTCGATCGAACGACTATTGGCCAAAACGCGAATGATGCGCCATTGCTGTTCGGTCAGGTTATGGCTTTTCAGGATCGGGCGAAAAAAGCCCATGGCGGTTTCACGCGCTTGCAGCAGGGCAATGGTTAAGGACTCATGCATAGATTTGGCCTTGGCTATAAGGGTGTTCGTCATTCAGGCATTTACCGTTGTGGCTCAGCAGGTGGCCGTGCGGACACTGCAATACCCCTATCGGTAAATCCTGATTTTATTAATAACTTAATAGTAGCCAAGTTTACCCAGATGGATAAAGCGAAAACGCATCCGCAGCGGTAAAAATCACCTAAAAATGATTAATTCGTTGAATAATCACGCCAATGTTCATGGGTTGTGAATATTTTGTTATCACGATCACAAATCAATCCACCGGCGTTGCGTAAAAGCTGAACAGCGTATAAAAGTATTCATTAACATATTAATGAATGCCGAATTGCCCTGTTGTGTCATTGAAAGGAGTTTGCATGAAAGGCACCGTATTTTCCGTCGCGTTGAATCACCGCAGCCAGATAGACGCTTGGGATCAGGCGTTTCATCAGCCGCCGTATAAAACCCCGCCGAAGACCCCGGTGTGGTTTATCAAACCGCGCAATACCCACCTCGCCAACGGCGGGGCGATCCCGTTTCCTGCCGGTGAGCAAGTGCAAAGCGGCGCCACGCTGGCGGTAGTGATTGGCAACACCGCCCGTAAGGTGCCGGCCGAACGGGTCGCCGACTATCTGGCCGGTTATGCGCTGGCCAACGACATCAGCCTGCCGGAAAGCAGCTTCTACCGCCCGGCGATCAAAGCGAAATGCCGCGACGGTTTTTGCCCGTTGGGGGAGATCGGTTCATTGGTGACCACCGATGCGGTGGAGATCATCACCGAAATCAACGGGGTAGAGCAGGATCGCTGGTCGACGGCCGATTTGGTGCGTTCGGTGCCGGAACTGATCGCCGCCATCAGCGATTTTATTACCCTGCAGCCGGGCGACGCAGTGCTGATCGGCACGCCACACCAGCGGGTGGAGATCAAACCTGGAGATGAAGTGAGGGTGCGTGCCGCCGGTTTGCCGACCCTGACCAACCGCGTAGTGCAGGCAGGAGAAACCGCATGAGACACGCCCGTATTCGCCATCATGGCCAAATTGTTAATGTCAGCGTCGACGAGCAACTGCGCGTGACGTTGCCGGACGGCACGGTGTTGCCAGAGCAGGACGTCGAGTGGTTGCCACCGGCGCAGGGCACGGTGTTTGCCCTGGGGCTGAACTATGCCGATCACGCCAGCGAGCTGGAATTCAAGGCCCCGGAAGAGCCGCTGGTGTTCCTCAAGGCGCCGAACACCCTGACCGGCCATCGGCAGGTTTCGGTACGTCCGGCCAACGTCGACTATATGCACTACGAAGCCGAGCTGGTGGCGGTGATCGGCAAGACGGCGCGTAACGTCAGCCGCGAAGATGCCATGGCGTATGTGGCGGGCTACACGCTGTGCAACGACTACGCCATTCGCGACTATCTGGAAAACTATTACCGCCCGAATCTGCGGGTGAAAAGCCGCGATACCCTGACGCCGATTGGGCCGTACATCGTCGATCGTGACGATATCGCCGATCCGCACCGTCTGGCACTCAGCACCTACGTTAACGGCGAGCTGCGTCAGCGCGGCAGCACCGCCGACATGATTTTCGATATCCCCTACCTGATCAGTTACCTGAGTGAATTTATGACGCTGCAGCCGGGCGACATGATCGCCACCGGCACGCCGAAAGGGCTGGCCGACGTGCAGCCGGGCGATGAAGTGGTGGTGGAGATTGAGGGCATCGGCCGTCTGGTTAACCACATCATCAGTGAAAAAGATTACGAGGAAAGCCTGCGATGAAAACCATCAACCATTGGATTAACGGTAAAAACGTAGCCAGCAAAGAGTATTTCACTACCACCAACCCGGCCAACGGCGAGGTGCTGGCAGAGGTCGCTTCCGGCGGGCAGTTGGAGATCGATCAGGCGGTGGCTGCCGCCAAGGCTGCGTTCCCGAAATGGGCCAATACGCCAATGAAAGAGCGTGCTCGCCTGATGCGTCGTCTGGGCGAGCTGATTGACGAGAACGTGCCGCAGATTGCCGAGATGGAAACCGCCGACACCGGCCTGCCGATCCACCAAACCAAAAACGTGCTGATCCCGCGCGCTTCTCACAACTTCGAGTTCTTTGCCGAGATCTGCCAGCAGATGAACGGCCGTACCTATCCGGTGGACGACAAGATGCTCAACTACACGCTGATCCAGCCGGTGGGGGTGTGTGCGCTGGTGTCACCGTGGAACGTGCCTTTCATGACCGCAACCTGGAAGACCGCGCCTTGCCTGGCGCTGGGCAATACCGCGGTGCTGAAAATGTCCGAGCTGTCGCCGCTGACCGCCGATCGCCTGGGCGAACTGGCGCTGGAAGCCGGCATTCCGGCCGGGGTACTCAACGTGGTGCAGGGTTACGGCGCCACCGCCGGGGATGCGCTGGTGCGTCATAAGGACGTGCGTGCGGTGTCCTTTACCGGCGGCACCGCCACAGGACGCCGGATCATTGAAAACGCGGGCTTGAAGAAGTTTTCCATGGAGCTGGGCGGGAAATCGCCGGTACTGATTTTCGAAGATGCCGACATCGAACGTGCGCTGGACGCCGCGCTGTTCACCATTTTCTCGATCAACGGTGAACGCTGCACCGCCGGTTCGCGCATCTTTATTCAAGAGAGCATTTACCCGGAATTCGTCAAACGTTTTGCCGAGCGCGCCAACCGCCTGCGCGTAGGCGATCCGCAGGATCCCAACACGCAGGTTGGGGCGTTGATCAGCCAGCAGCACTGGGAAAAAGTGTCCGGCTATATCCGCCTCGGGCTGGAAGAAGGCGCCACCCTGTTGGCCGGTGGCCCGGACAAACCGGCTGGCCTCAGCCACGGCAACTTCCTGCGGCCAACGGTGCTGGCGGATGTCGACAACCGGATGCGCATCGCGCAGGAGGAGATTTTCGGGCCGGTGGCCTGCCTGCTGCCGTTCAAATCGGAAGAAGACGGCCTGCGCATGGCCAACGACGTGGAGTATGGCCTGGCGTCGTACATCTGGACGCAGGATGTGAGCAAGGTGCTGCGTCTGGCCCGCAATATTGAAGCGGGGATGGTTTTCGTCAATACCCAAAACGTACGCGATCTGCGCCAGCCGTTTGGCGGCGTGAAATCTTCCGGCACCGGCCGCGAGGGCGGGGAATACAGCTTTGAAGTGTTCGCCGAGATGAAGAACGTGTGCATTTCCATGGGTGACCACCCGATCCCGCGCTGGGGCGTTTAAGCCTCAAACCATAATAAAAAAGAAGGAGATGAGAACAATGACGACCAAACTTACCACCGATGCTGTCCCTGCTCCCGATGTTGTGCGCTGCGCCTATATGGAAATTCAGGTCACCAACCTTAAAGCCGCGCGCGAATTCTACGTCGATATCCTGGGTCTGGTTGTGACCGCCGAAGACGAGAAAACTCTCTATCTGCGGTCGATGGAAGAGTTTATCCACCATAATCTGGTGCTGCGTGAAGGACCGGTGGCTGCGGTTGCGGCCTTTGCCTTCCGGGTGCGTACGCCGGAAGACGTCGATCGGGCCGAAGCCTATTTCAAAGCGTTAGGTTGCCGTACCGAGCGTCGGGTGAATGGCTTCGCCAAAGGCATTGGCGATTCGGTCCGGGTAGAGGATCCGCTCGGCTTCCCGTACGAATTCTTCTACGACGTGCAGCACGTCGAGCGTCTGGCCTGGCGTTACGATCTCTACACGCCAGGGGCGCTGGTACGTCTCGACCACTTTAACCAGATCACGCCCGATGTTCCGCGTGCGGTGGAATACATCCAGGGCCTGGGGTTCCGCGTGACGGAAGATATCCGGGATGAAAATGGCGTGGTTTACGCCGCCTGGATGCGCCGCAAAGCCACGGTGCACGACACCGCGATGACCGGCGGCGCCGGGCCGCGTATGCACCATATTGCGTTCGCCACCCATGAAAAACAC
Organism: Serratia sp. GW822-FHT06E05; assembly: GCF_058799445.1. Lineage (NCBI taxonomy): Bacteria > Pseudomonadati > Pseudomonadota > Gammaproteobacteria > Enterobacterales > Yersiniaceae > Serratia > Serratia sp. GW822-FHT06E05. The sequence continues at coordinate 17,718 of NZ_JBXALM010000009.1, read as the reverse complement.
AACATTCTGGCCATCTGCGACAAGCTCGGCGCACTGCGTAAATCCGATTTGATCGAACGTGGCCCAGGCCGCCACGGCGTCTCTAACGCCTTCTATCTCTATCTGCGCGATCCCGATGGCCATCGCGTAGAAATCTATACCCAGGATTACTACACCGGCGATCCTGACAACCCGACCGTGAGCTGGGATGTGCATGATAACCAGCGCCGCGACTGGTGGGGCAACCCGGTAGTGCCAAGCTGGTACACCGAGGGGTCACTGGTGCTCGATCTCGATGGCCAGCCGCAGCCGGTTATCGAACGCAACGCGCCAAGCGAAATGGCCGTCACCATTGGCGCGGATGGTTTTTCCTATACCCGTCAAGGCGATACAGAGAAAGGCTTTAAGCTCGGCAACACCCTGTAGCCCCCAACGCGCGGACAGGCGTTCGCGCAAATTCGTCTCCCGGAGATTGCTATGCCGCATTTTTATGCTGAATGCACCAATAACATCCGCGAAGAAGCCGAGCTCCCCGCGTTGTTCGCCAAGGTCAATCAGGCACTGGCGGACACCGGTATTTTTCCGCTGGCCGGAGTGCGCAGCCGCGCTATCTGGCTGGATACCTGGCAGATGGCCGACGGTAAGCACGATTACGCCTTCGTGCATATGACATTGAAGATTGGTCACGGCCGCAGCCTGGAAAGTCGTGAACAGGTGGGTGAGATGCTGTTTGCGCTGATCAAAGAACATTTTGCCGCGCTGATGGCCAGGCGCTATCTGGCGCTGTCATTCACGATGGAAGAGCTGGATCCGGTGCTGAACTACAAGCAAAACAATGTCCACGCGCTATTTCGCCAAGGCTAAGGGGCCGTCAATGTTGAATAAAGAGCTGGTTAGTCGTGCCGTGCAGCGCTTGCATCAGGCGGAGCAAAACCGCGAGCAGATACGCGCGCTGTCGCTGGATCATCCCGAGATCACCATTGAAGACGCTTACGCCATTCAGCGCCAGTGGGTAGAGCTGAAGATCGCCGAAGGGCGCAAACTCAAGGGTCATAAAATCGGCCTGACGTCGCGCGCCATGCAGGTCAGCTCCCAAATCTCCGAGCCGGATTACGGCGCGCTGCTGGACGACATGTTTTTCAACGATGGCAGCGATATTCCCATCGACCGTTTTATCGTGCCGCGCGTCGAGGTGGAGCTGGCCTTCGTGCTCGCCAAGCCGCTGCGCGGGCCAAACTGCACGCTGTTCGACGTTTATAACGCCACCGATTACATCATTCCGGCCCTGGAGATCATCGATGCGCGCAGCCATAACGTGGATCCCGAAACTCAGCGCCCGCGCAAGGTGTTCGACACTATTTCCGACAATGCCGCCAACGCCGGGGTGGTGATGGGCGGGCGGCCGATCAAACCGGACGCGTTGGATCTGCGTTGGATCAGCGCGTTGCTGTACCGCAACGGCGTGATTGAAGAGTCTGGCGTGGCGGCAGCGGTGCTGAACCATCCGGCCAACGGCGTGGCCTGGCTGGCCAACAAACTTTTCCCGTACGACGTAGAGCTGGAAGCCGGGCAGGTGATCCTCGGCGGTTCCTTCACCCGACCGGTTGCCGCCCGACGTGGCGACACCTTCCATGCGGATTATGGCCCGATGGGCTGCATCAGCTGTCGCTTTGTCTGATCGGCCCTTTCCCTGTGGGAGAGTGGAAAAACCAATGGAGAACACCATGTTAACCAACCCTTTCAAGCAGGCGTTGCAGGAAAAACGCCCGCAGATTGGCCTGTGGCTGGGGCTGTGCAGCAGCTACAGCGCAGAAATGCTGGCCGGGGCCGGTTTCGACTGGCTGCTGATCGACGGCGAACACGCGCCCAACAACGTACAAACGGTATTGGGCCAGCTGCAGGCCATCGCGCCTTATCCGAGTCATCCAGTGGTGCGTCCGGCATGGAATGATCCGGTGATGATCAAGCAACTGTTGGACGTCGGTGCGCAGACGCTGCTGATCCCGATGATCCAGAACGCAGAACAGGCGCGTGACGCGGTGCGAGCCACCCGTTATCCGCCGCATGGCATACGCGGCGTTGGCAGTGCGCTGGCTCGTGCTTCCCGCTGGAACAGGGTGCCGAATTACCTGCAACAGGCCGACGCGCAGATGTGCGTACTGGTGCAAATCGAAACCCGTGAGGCGGTGAAAAACCTGGATGCCATCCTGCAGGTGGAGGGGGTCGACGGGGTATTTATCGGCCCGGCGGATCTCAGTGCCGACATGGGGTTTTCCGGCAATCCACAGCAGCCGGAAGTGCAGCGCACCATCGACGACGCTATAGCGCGCATCAGCGCCGCCGGTAAGGCAGCAGGCATTCTGACGGCCAACCCGGAACTGGCGCAGCACTATCTGGCGTCCGGCGCGCTGTTTGTCGCAGTAGGGGTGGATACCACCCTGCTGTCGCGAGCGGCGGAATCTTTGGCCAGCCGCTTTAAACAAGAGCGGCCGTCCGTACAGTCCCCGAGCGTTTATTAGGTTGCAGGCCGCCATCTTATTGGAGACACCATGAGCAACGTCGATTCGCTGCCGCCGGTCAACCCGGCGCAGCAACATAAAGCGTTAACCGCCGCCGAGCAATCGGTGATTAAAAAGTTATTTCGGCGACTGATTATTTTCCTGTTTGTGCTGTTTGTTTTCTCTTTCCTCGACCGCATCAACATCGGTTTCGCCGGGCTGACGATGGGCAAGGATCTCGGCCTGAGCTCGACCATGTTCGGCCTGGCGGCAACCTTGTTCTACGTCACCTATGTGATCTTCGGCATTCCGAGCAATATCATGCTGGGGATCGTCGGCGCGCGACGCTGGATCGCCACCATCATGGTGCTGTGGGGCATCGCCTCGACCTGTACGCTGTTCGCCACCGGGCCGACCAGCCTGTACCTATTGCGGATGATCGTAGGCATTACCGAGGCCGGTTTTCTGCCGGGGATTTTGGTGTATCTCACCTATTGGTTCCCGGCTTTTTACCGCGCTCGCGCCAACGCGCTGTTTATGATCGCCATGCCGGTAACCATGGCAATTGGCTCATTGGTGTCCGGCTATATTCTGGCGCTGGACGGGCTGATGAACCTCAAAGGGTGGCAATGGCTGTTCCTGTTGGAGGGCATTCCTTCGGTGCTGTTGGGCGTGGTGGTGTGGTTCTACCTCGACGATACTCCTGCCAAAGCCAAATGGCTGACCGACGAGGAAAAGGCCAGTCTGAAGGCGATGATGGAGGCGGACAAACTGCAACTGGTGCAGCCCAATGGGCCGGGCAGCCATCGGGCATTGCAACAGCGTAGCCTGTGGCGGGAAATTTTCACCCCGATTGTGCTGATGTATACCCTGGCTTATTTCTGTCTGACCAACACCCTGAGCGCCATCAATATCTGGACGCCGCAGATCCTGCAGAGCTTCAATCAGAGCAGCAGCAACATAGTGATCGGTATTCTGGCGGCGATCCCGCAGGTCTGTACCATCGCCGGCATGGTGTGGTGGAGTAAGAGATCGGATCGGCTGCAAGAGCGCAAACACCACACCGCGCTGCCGTACCTGTTTGCCGCTGCCGGCTGGCTGCTGGCGTCGGCCACCGATCACAGCATGATCCAGCTGCTGGGGATCGTGATGGCGTCGGTGGGGTCGTTCACGGCGATGGCGATCTTCTGGACTACGCCGGATCAGTCCATCAGCCTCGAGGCGAGGGCGATTGGGATCGCGGTGATCAATGCCACCGGCAATATCGGATCTGCGGTCAGCCCGGTATTGATCGGCTGGTTTAAGGATCTGACCGGCAGCTTTAACTCTGGGCTGTATTTCGTTTCGGCGTTGTTGATCATCGGTGCCGTGATCGTGTGGCGGATCCCGATGCAGGGCTCGCGTCCACGGGCCACGCCATAAGCCTGATATTAGGCTATTTTACTTGCCATTTTGGCCTAGGGCAGTGCTCGGAACCCTGACGTACTGCGTGTACGCTCGGGTTCCTGCGCGCTGTCCATGGCCAAACTGTCTGCGACAATGACGCCTAATAAAAGGCTTATCACGGATCTCATCGCTGATGGAGGATGATGTGCAGAAAAGTACCGGTTTTATCGCCAATATCGATATCTGCAAAGAGTACGATGCGCGTTACGCCACCGACGAAGTGCACTATGAAACCTTCGCCGGACTGGCGGCGTTTTTTGGCCGTGATATGCAGGTGCATTGGCACGATCGGTTTTTCCAGATGCATTTTCTGGAGACCGGCAAGATTGAGCTGCAGCTGGACAGCCAGCACTATTCGGTGCAGGCACCGCTGTTCATCCTGACGCCGCCCTCGGTGCCCCATGCATTTTTCACCGAACCGGACAGCGACGGCCACGTGCTGACGGTACGCCAGGAGCTGATTTGGCCTTTGCTGGAGCGCCTCTACCCTGGCAGCAATCTGGCGTTGGACATGCCGGGCATTTGCCTTTCACTGGCGGATGCACCGCAGGAATTGACCGCGCTTAGCCATTACTGGGCGCTGATCCGGCGTGAGTTCAGCCAGAGGTTGGTGGGCCGCGAACAGACGCTGGTGCTGTTGGCGCAGGCGGTGTTTACCCTGCTGTTGCGCAATACCACGCTGGAGGATACTGCCACCAGCGGCGTGCGGGGTGAGCTGAAGCTGTTCCAGCGTTTCAACAAGATGGTCGATGAGCGTTTTCGCGATCACCTGGCGGTGCCGGACTATGCTCAGGCGCTCGGCGTCACCGAATCGCGGCTCAACGATTTGTGCCGACGGTTTGCCAATCAGCCCCCCAAACGTTTGATCTTCGATCGCCTGCTGCGCGAAGCCAAGCGCATGCTGCTATTCAGCGCCTGTACGGTGCATGAAACTGCCTACAGCCTGGGCTTTAAGGATCCGGCCTATTTCGCGCGTTTCTTCAATCGTCTGGAAGGCTGTTCACCCTCGACCTACCGCGCCGCGCAGCATCCCCTTTCATAACGGCGGAACACCGTCTGGATCACAATTCGCGGCGATTGCGGCCAACCCGCCTGAAAAGTACCGGCGTTTGCCGCAAAAGTCTCTTCTCGAAACCGGCCCTGGAAGCTTCAATTAAGCAACCAAAAGAAAACATTATTTTAACAAGCGACCGAATCCACGGTCTGCACTATGCCGATTACGAGGAAGACTTAAATGAAACCTGAAGACTTTCGTGCTGACAACAAACGCCCGTTCACCGGTGCCGAATACCTGAAAAGTTTGCAGGACGGTCGTGAGATTTATATCTACGGCGAACGAGTGAAAGATGTCACCACTCACCCGGCATTCCGTAATGCAGCGGCTTCGGTCGGTCAACTGTACGACGCGCTGCACGATCCGGTCAGCCAGGATCGCCTGTGCTGGAACACCGATACCGGCAACGGCGGTTACACTCACAAATTCTTCCGCTACGCCCGCAGCCCGGAAGAGATGCGCCAGCAGCGTGATGCCATCGCCGACTGGTCGCGCCAGAGTTACGGTTGGATGGGGCGCACCCCGGACTACAAAGCAGCCTTCGGGTGTGCGCTGGGGGCTTATCCCGAGTTTTATGGTCAGTTTGCCGATAACGCGCGCCACTGGTACAAACGCATTCAGGAAACCGGCCTGTACTTTAACCACGCTATCGTTAACCCACCGATTGACCGCCACAAGCCGGTCAACGAAGTGAAAGACGTTTACATTCAGGTGGAGAAAGAGACCGACGCGGGCATTATCGTCAGCGGGGCCAAGGTGGTGGCGACCAACTCGGCGCTGACCCACTATAACTTTATCGGTTTTGGTTCTGCCCAGGTAATGGGGGATAACCCGGACTTCGCGTTGATGTTTGTGGCGCCGATGGATGCCGAAGGGGTGAAGCTGATTTCTCGCGCCTCTTATGAGCTGGTGGCGGGCGCAACGGGATCCCCGTTCGATTATCCGCTTTCGAGCCGTTTCGATGAGAACGATGCGATCCTGATTATGGATCATGTGCTGATCCCGTGGGAAAACGTGCTGATCTACCGCGATTTCGATCGTTGTCGTCGCTGGAGCACGCAAGGGGGCTTCGCTCGTCTGTTCCCGCTGCAGGCCTGTGTGCGCCTGGCGGTGAAGATGGACTTTATCACCGCGCTGCTGCAAAAAAGCCTGTCCTGTACCGGCGTGCTGGAGTTCCGTGGCGTACAGGCCGATCTTGGCGAAGTGGTGGCCTGGCGCAATATGTTCTGGTCACTGAGCGATGCGATGTGCGCCGAGGCCACCAAATGGGAAAACGGCGCTTATCTGCCGGATTCCACCGCGATGCAAACTTACCGCGTGATGGCACCAATGGCCTACACCAAGGTGAAGCACATTATCGAAAAGAACGTCACCAGCGGTTTGATTTATCTGCCGTCCAGCGTGCGCGACATGAATAACCCGGAGATCGATAAATACCTGGCGCGTTACGTGCGCGGATCCGACGGTATGGATCACGTTGAACGCATCAAGATCCTCAAGCTGATGTGGGATGCGATCGGCAGCGAATTCGGCGGTCGCCACGAGCTGTATGAGATCAACTACGCCGGCAGCCAGGATGAGATCCGCCTGCAGTGTCTGCGCAACGCACAGGGATCCGGCGCCATGAACCAGATGATGGAGATGGTCGACAAATGCCTGTCCGACTACGACCAGCACGGTTGGAAAGTGCCGCATCTGCATAATAATGGTGACATTAATCAGCTGGATAACTTGCTCAAGTGATCCTGAAGGAGGGGTGTATGTCTCAGGAAAATGAACACCGTTTGCTGTTTCGCGACGCGATGGCCAGCCTGTCCGCCGCGGTGAATATCGTCACTACCGACGGTCCTGCGGGGCGCTGCGGCATTACCGCCACCGCCGTGTGCTCGGTGACCGATACGCCGCCGACGCTGCTGGTTTGCATTAACCGCAACAGCGCGATGAACCCGGTTTTCCAGGCGAATCAGCGTCTGTGCGTTAACGTATTGAACCATGAGCAGGAGCTGATGGCGCGCCACTTCGCCGGTATGACCGAACTCAGCATGGAGGATCGTTTCCGTCTGGAGGAGTGGCAAAACGGCGCACTGGATCAGCCGGTGCTGCGTAACACGCTGGCCAGTCTGGAAGGGGAGATCGAGCAGATCCAGAGTATTGGCACTCATCAGGTTTATCTGGTGCAGATCCGCCAGATCCGGGTGAGTGCGGGCGGTAACGGCCTGATCTACTTCAAACGCAACTTCCATCCGGTGATGCACAAGATGGCGGCGTTAGTCTGAAAATGGCGGGGCGCACGGGCTGCGCCCCGTTACGGCATTAGCTTTTGTTGGTCGCCAACTCGGCGACCAGCCGGTTAACCGGATCGCTCATGTTGGTGAATTTACTCAGTTCCGAGCGGGTTACCACCACAAATACCCCAACGTTTTTCTGCGGGATCATCGCCATATAGGTGATAAAGCCACCGCCACCGCCGGTTTTCTGAATAATCCCCGGCAGTTCGCCGTTCGGCGCCATATACACCCATCCCAATCCCAGGGCGCTGGCTTCACCCGGCACATCCATCCCTTTGAGCGAAACCAGATCGTTACGCTGGAAGTACATGGTCTGCTCGCTGGCCGCGGTTGATTTGCGTGGGCCGGAGACGTTGGAAGTGAGGAACTGTTGCATCCAGCGCTGCATATCGCGTGGGGTAGAGTAAACGCCGCCGCTGCCGGCCGCGGCCGTGGTATCGCGGCAGGCGCTGGGGCCGGCTGAGGCAACCATCAGCCGTGAGCACTGCTCGGCACTGGGGGTCAGGGTGGTGTCGACCATACCGAGCGGCGCGGTGATTTTTTCTTTCAGCAGGGCGCTGTAAGGTTTACCCGCCGCTCGTGACAGCGCATCCGCCAGCAGGTCATACGCCAGGTTGGAATAAGAGGCACGTACGCCCGGCGGTACCGTCACGTTGGCATGCTCCAGCCACTGCCAGCGCTGCGCTTTGGTCGGCCAGGTGAACACCGGCGTTTTAGGCGGCTTCTTGCCCGGTTGCTCACGCGGCAGTGCGCTGGTGTGGGTGGCCAGGTTCAGCAAGGTGATCGGCTGGCGAGCGTTATAAGCCGGTACGTAGGCACCGGACGGGGCGTATTTGCGCAGCGGATCGGTGAGTTTGACCCGGCCTTCCGCCGCCATTTTGACCATCACTTCGCTGGTCATCAGCTTGGTGATCGAGGCGATGCGGATCAGGGAATCCGGGCGCGGACGCAGGTTGTTACCGGGTTTGGTGTCGCCAAAACTGCGGTTAACCACCTGATTGCCGTCGATCACCACCAGCGCCATGCCGGTGGCGCCGCTGTTGTAGAAAATGTGCTCGGCATATTGGTCGACGATTTGCGAAGCCAGCTGCGGGGCGGCGGCCTGCGCGGCCAGCGGAGCGGCACACAGGCTCAGCGCCAGCAATGAAGCGGAGAAAGAGTTCTTCAACGATGGTTATCCATTTTAAAAGGCAGCAGTGAAAGGGCCTATACCCGTCGTCTTTCAAGCCGCAGCGTTCAAATCCGTTTCCGACAGATTTGTCACTCACCCCAGTTACTGTAGGGGGCGAATATATTCGCCCCGATTAATGCGGGCGCAGCATGCGGCGCCTCTACAAAAGCTGGGGATGAGCGAGCAGGTCGCCTAACTGCAACTTGAAAGCCATAGGGTGCAATGCAATATGCTGTCAGTGTAATGTGCCTGAGCCTTGGCTGCATGTGGAAAAAAGGCGGTTTGAGAAAAAATTTCTCACCGCCCTGATGCCGACCAATCGTCCTACTGCGCGCGGGCGAAAATGGCGATCACTTCGTCCAGATGCGCTTTCATCGCCTTGCGTGCGCCACGCACGTCACGCGCCTCGATAGCGGCCAGAATTTCCCGGTGTTCTTGCTCGGAACGGTGCGGCATGTCATCCGGCGTATAGTGACGCTGAAGTACGCGGAACATGCTGCCGTAGCGGTGGCCGAGCAGGTGGCCGATGATAAAGGCATAAGCTGGGTTGCCGCTGGCCTGGGCGATGCGGATATGGAACAGCCGATCGCCGGGATGGGTGGCCGATCCCGCGCGGTTATCACGGCAGTTTTGCTCGTAGGCCTCACGGATGCCCGCCAGTTCCTGATCGGTGGCGTGCCGTGCCGCCAGTGCCGCCGTTTCGGGCTCGATCAACAGGCGGGTTTGCAGCAGTGAGAACGGCGGCAGCTCGGCGTTAAAATCCAGCTCGATATTCAATTCATCATCGATTTCCGCCCACTGATCCCGGCCGGCCTGGGCCATCACCGGCTCTTGCGATGTCATCACCGGCGTTTGCGCCCGGACGATCACCCCGTTGCCGACTTTGACATCCACCAGGCCAATCACTTCCAGCGCGATTAGCGCCTCTCGAACGGAGGCCCGGCTAACCTGTAACTGCTGGGCCAGATCGCGTTCGGAGGGCAGGCGGCTGCCGGGAGGAAATTCATTGTTATCGATAAGCCGTTTCAATTGGTCGGCTATCTGTCTGTAAATACGAGGGTTTTCCAGTCGGGTGATCGGCATTTTTTACCTTGGCCTTTTCCGTGTTAAGTGATTCAGCGCACAGTTATTAGTCAAACCGCTTGAGTAATCGTTATTCAAGTGTAAAAAATTGGTTAATCAAAAAGCTGTTTCAAGTGTATCTCATAACATTCTCACCAAACCATAACGCGTAAAGCGTCTTTTGTCATGTTAAAGGCCTGACCTTTAATCGCCCTAAGTGGCCTGACCATTAGACCTTTAAGCCAAGGGAGCGAAAATGAATTTAACCGGAAAACGCGTGCTGATCACCGCCGCCGGCCAGGGGATTGGCTTCAGTACCGCCAAACTTTTTGCTGAGGCAGGCGCGCAAGTCATTGCCACCGACATCAACACCGAGCAACTGCAGGGTTTGCCCGGCATCGAGCCAATGACGCTTAACGTCACCGATGCCGCGGCGATTGCGGCAGCGGCGGAAAGCCTTGGTCCGATCGACGTGCTGTTCAACTGCGCCGGCGTGGTACACAGCGGATCAATCCTGGAGTGCAGTGAGGATCAGTGGGCATTTGCGCTGGATCTGAATGTGACCGCGATGTACCGCATGATCCGCGCCTTTCTGCCCGGCATGCTGGCGCGAAAAAACGGGTCGATTATCAATATGTCCTCGGTGGCTTCCAGCGTGAAAGGAGTGCCTAACCGCTTTGCCTACAGCGCCACCAAGGCGGCGGTAATCGGCCTGACGCGTTCGGTGGCGGCGGATTACGTCACTCAGGGCATCCGTTGCAACGCCATTTGTCCCGGCACGGTGGAGTCGCCTTCGCTGCGGCAGCGCATCGCCGAGCAGGCGCGCGAGCAGGGACGCAGCGAAGAAGAGGTGTACCAGGCGTTTGTGGCTCGTCAACCGATTGGCCGTATCGGCACCACCGGCGAGATAGCCCAATTGGCGCTGTATCTGGCCTCCGACGCCAGCTCCTACACCACTGGGACCGTACAGATTATCGATGGCGGCTGGAGCAACTGAGGCCAGGCGCTTTGGAACATTTTTAGAGTGAGGACATCATGAAACTTTTACGTTACGGCGCACCGGGACAGGAACGCCCAGGAATATTGGATCCGCACGGGCAGATCCGCGACCTGTCGCAGCATATTGCCGACCTGAGCGGGGATGCGTTGCTGCCGGCGGCCTTGGACAAACTGCGTGCGCTGGACATCAACCAACTGCCGCGGGTGGAAGGACAACCGCGACTGGGGCCGTGCGTGGGCCACATCGGCAAATTTATCTGCATTGGCCTCAATTATGCCGACCATGCGGCGGAAACCGGCGCGGCGATCCCCTCCGAGCCGGTAGTGTTCAACAAATGGACCAGCGCGGTGGTCGGGCCGAACGATGAGGTACAAATCCCGCGTGACTCGCTTAAAACGGACTGGGAAGTGGAGCTGGGCGTGATTATTGGCCAGGGCGGACGCTACATCAGCGAACAGGACGCGATGCGCCACGTCGCCGGTTACTGCGTGATTAACGACGTTTCGGAGCGTGAATTCCAGATTGAACGCGGCGGTACCTGGGACAAAGGCAAAGGCTGCGACACCTTTGGCCCCACCGGCCCCTGGCTGGTGACCGCCGACGAAATTGCCGATCCCCATAGCCTGAACCTGTGGCTGGAGGTGGACGGCAAGCGTTATCAGGACGGCAACACCAGCACCATGATCTTCCGCATTCCGCAAATTATCAGTTACCTGAGCCGTTTTATGAGCCTGCAACCGGGCGATGTGATCTCGACCGGTACGCCACCGGGCGTCGGCATGGGGCAGAAACCCACGCCTCTCTACCTGAAAGCCGGACAGACGATGCGGCTGGGTATCGAGGGATTGGGTGAACAGCGTCAAACAACCGTACAGGCCTGATGGGGAGCATTGCCATGACAACGATTACCGCACTGCGGGTGGAAGATATTCGCTTCCCGACTTCATTGGCGCTGGACGGATCCGATGCGATGAATCCGGATCCCGACTACTCCGCCGCTTATGTGATCCTGGAGACCGATCGCGCCGATCTGAGCGGCCACGGGCTGACTTTTACCATTGGCCGCGGCAATGAGATCTGCTGCGCGGCGATCCGCGCGCTGGAGCACCAGATCGTCGGTGTCACTCTGGAAGAGATCGCCGCCGATATGGGGGCCTTTTGGCGTCGTTTTACCAGCGACAGCCAGCTGCGTTGGATCGGGCCGGACAAGGGGGCGATCCACCTGGCGACCGGCGCGGTGATCAACGCGGTTTGGGATCTGTGGGCCAAAGCCGAGGGGAAGCCGGTGTGGCGGCTGGTGGCGGAGATGACGCCAGAGGAACTGGTGCGCTGCATCGATTTTCGCTACATCACCGACTGCATTACGCCGCAGGAGGCGCTCACGCTGCTCAAACAGCGGGCGCAGGGTAAAGAGCAGCGTCTGGAACGGCTGCTGGAGGAAGGCTACCCCTGCTACACCACCTCCGCCGGGTGGCTGGGCTACCCGGACGACAAGCTGCGTCGGCTGTGTCAGGAAGCGGTCGATGCCGGTTTCTCCTACCTGAAGCTGAAGGTGGGGCGCGATCTGGAAGACGATATCCGCCGCGTGCGCATTGCTCGCGAGGTCATCGGCCCCGATCGCCAACTGATGATAGACGCCAACCAGGTCTGGGAGGTCAACGACGCCATCCCTTGGGTGAAACATCTGGCATTCGCCAAGCCCTGGTTTATCGAAGAGCCCACCAGCCCGGATGATGTCGAAGGGCACCGTCGCATTCGCGAAGGGGTGCATCCGGTCAAGGTTGCCACCGGCGAGATGTGCCAAAACCGCATTATGTTCAAGCAGTTCATCATGCGTGAAGCGATTGACGTGGTGCAGATCGACGCCTGTCGCCTGGGGGGCGTCAATGAGGTGCTGGCGGTGATGCTGATGGCGGCCAAATACAACCTGCCGGTATGTCCGCATGCCGGAGGTGTGGGGCTGTGTGAATACGTTCAGCATCTGTCGATGATCGACTACCTGTGCATTGCCGGTACCCACGAAGGACGGGTGATCGAATACGTCGATCACTTACATGAACACTTTGTTCACCCTTGCGACGTCAAGGGGGCGGCCTATATGCCGCCACGTCATCCGGGTTACTCGATCGAGATGCACGCGTCATCGCTCGAACAGTATCGGTTCCGCGGTTGAACGGGAAACAGCCCATGCTGCGCATCGATGCCCACCAACATTACTGGCAATACCATCCGCAACGCTACCCGTGGATCAGCGAGCAGATGGCGGTGCTGCAGCAGGACTTTGGTCCGGCGCAGCTTGCTCCATTGCTGCAGCGCCACGGTTTTGACGGTGCGCTGGTGGTGCAGGCCCGGCACGGCGAGCAGGAAACACAGGAACTGTTGGCACAGGTGCAGCAGAGCCGTGGCGTCTGCGGGGTAGTGGGCTGGCTGGACATCACTGCGCCGCAGCTGGCGCAGCGGCTTGATGAATGGCGGCAGCAGCCTCTGCTGCGTGGCCTGCGTCATCTGGTGCAGGATGAACCGCAGCCGGACGCCTGGCTGGCGCGGCCGGAAGTGCGGCGCGGCATGCAGATGCTGCAGCGGCAGGGCTACGTCTACGACATGTTGGTCACCCACCGGCACTTGACGGCGGCGGCGCAGTTTGCCGCTGAACATGACGACTACTGGTTGGTATTGGACCATCTCGGTAAACCGGATATCGCTTTGGGCGCAAAGCACTGGGCGCAGCAAATCAAGCCGTTGGCGGCATTGGGCCATGTGGTCTGCAAACTGTCGGGGCTTATCACCGAAGTGCCCGGTGGCCGGTGGCAGGCATCGCAGCTGCTGCCGTTTTTTGATGCGGCGCTGGAGGCATTCGGCCCGCAGCGGCTGATGTTTGGTTCCGACTGGCCGGTGTGCCTGCTGGCCGGGGACTATGGCCAGGTTTATCAACTGAGTGAGCAGGCGATCGCCACGCTGAGTCCTTCGCAACAGGCGGAGATTTGGGGCGGCACCGCCTGCCGAATTTATGGCTTAACGGAGTCTGGTTATGGATCTGTATCTGAAAGATAAGGTGGTGATCGTCACCGGCGGCGGTTCCGGCATCGGTGCGGCCATCACCCTGCTGCTGGCGGAGGAAGGGGCGATCCCGGTGATTGTCACCAACGCTGCGCCAGAGGCGGAGTTTCTGGCGCAGCTACGGCGGTTGCAGCCGCAGAGTGCGGTGATCATCACCGACTTATGCGAAGAGCAGGATTGTCGACGGGCGGTGGCGCAAACGCAAGAGACCTTCGGCCGCATCGATGCGCTGGTGAATAACGCCGGTGTTAACGATGGCGTGGGGTTGGAGGCCGGCCGCGAGGCCTTTGTCGGATCGCTGGAGAAAAACCTGATCCATTACTACCTGATGGCGCACCTGTGTCAGTCGGCGCTGCAAAACAGCAAGGGTGCCATCGTCAACATCGCTTCCAAAACGGCCCTGAGCGGGCAGGGCGGCACCAGCGGTTATACCGCCGCCAAGGGCGCCGTGCTGGCGTTGACCCGCGAGTGGGCGGTGTCGCTGCGCCATGAAGGCGTACGGGTGAATGCGGTGGTTCCGGCGGAGGTGATCACTCCGCAGTATCAGCGCTGGATCAGTACCTTCGCGCAGCCGGAACAGCAGCTCGAGAAAATTACCGCACGCATTCCTCTCGAACATCGGATGACCACGCCGCAGGAAATCGCCAACACCGTGGTGTTTTTGATTTCATCGCGTTCGTCGCACACCACCGGGCAATGGCTGTCGGTGGATGGCGGTTATCTGCATCTTGATCGGGCGATCACATGAGTGGCGCGGCGGACAGGGGACGGCGCTTTTGTCAGGCGCTCGATCTGGTCGACTCACCGGCGCTGATCGAGGAGTACCTGCACCATCACCAGCGTATCTGGCCGGAGATTGCCGCTCATCTGCGGGAGCACGGCATTTTGGATATGGAGATTTATCGGCTGGGCACCCGGCTGTTCATGATTGTTGACGTTAGTACCGAGTTCGATGCCGCGCGGTTTGCCGCCGCCGGCCTGAGCAACCCCCACGTGCAGCGCTGGGAAGCCCTGATGTGGCAATACCAGGTCGCCACCCCCTGGACGCCGAAAGGCGAAAAATGGGTGGAGATGGAGCAGATATTTTCTTTGCAAAAACAATAACATCGCTACCCTACCGAGGATATATCAATGCTTGCTGAAAAAAGTGCGGCCCCGCCACAGCTGGGCGTCAAGTCAACCGCCAACCTGCGCTGGGCTTTTATTCTGGTCACCAGCCTGTTCTTTATGTGGGGGCTGTCGTATGGCCTGTTGGACGTATTAAACAAACACTTCCAGGAGACATTGCACGTTACCAAGGCGCAGTCGGGATTATTGCAGGCGGCATATTTCGGCGCCTACTTCCTGGTGGCGCTGCCCGCCGGCTATTTTATGGATAAGAAAGGGTACAAGGCCGGAATTTTGGTCGGGCTGTGCCTGTATGCGCTGGGGGCGTTGCTGTTTGTGCCGGCGGCATCCGCCAACAGCTTCGCCATGTTCCTGTTCGCGCTGTTTGTCATTGCCTGTGGACTGGGCTGCCTGGAAACGGCGGCCAACCCTTATGCCACGGTGCTGGGCGACGCGAAGGGGGCTGAACGGCGGCTGAACCTTTCCCAGTCGTTTAACGGTCTGGGGCAGTTTATCGGCCCGATGATCGGCGGCACGCTGTTTTTCTCTGCCACCCAAGGGGCGAGCAGCGGTGACCAGAGCGCGGTGAAGATGACCTATGTGGCAATCGCCGTGCTGGTGCTGCTGATTGCCTTTTTGTTCGGCCGCACCCGGCTGCCGGACATTCGTGAGGAAGAGCAACCGGAACACGGTGAAATCGCTCAGGGGCTATGGCAGCACAAACACTTTGTCGGCGGGGTGATCACCCAGTTCTTCTATGTGGCAGCCCAAGTGGGCGTCGGTGCATTCTTTATCAACTACGCCACCGAACACTGGAACGAAGTGTCCAACCAAAGTGCGTCCTACTTGCTTTCTATCGCCATGATTTGCTTTATGGTCGGACGCTTCTTCAGCACCTGGCTGATGGGCCGGGTCAAGCCGGCCACGTTGCTGATGATCTACTCGCTGATTAACATTGCGCTGTGTGGCGTGGTGATGCTCAGCCTGGATGGGGTCTCGGTGGTGGCGTTGATCGCGGTGTTCTTCTTTATGTCGATCATGTTCCCGACCATTTTCGCCCTGGGGGTGAAAAACATGGGCAAACACACCAAGCGTGCCAGCTCCTTTATGATCATGGCGATCGTCGGGGGGGCCATCATGCCTTACTTTATGGGGGCGCTGGCGGACAAATACAGTACGGCACTGTCGTATGTGCTGCCGCTGTTGTGCTTCGGCGTGGTGTTTGTTTACGGTTTGCAGCAGCGCCGTCGCTAAAAGTCTGGCCCGCTGGCTCAGACAGCGGCGGGCTGTACGCTAGGTGCCAACTGAATATTATTGCGGCCGTTGTTTTTCGCCTGATACAAGGCGGCATCGGCCGCACGGATCGCCGAGGACACGTCAAGCTTGTCCAAGGCGGAGATCCCGGCGCTGAGCGTCACAGTGGTGCTTTCCAACTGGTTGAAGCGATGGGGGATTTTTAATCCCTGCACCCGCAGCCGCACCCGTTCGGCCAACTGGGTGGCGTAATCCTCGCTGACGTTGGTCAGCAGCACCAGAAACTCTTCCCCGCCGTAGCGCACCACAATATCGCGAGAACGCACCGAATCGCGGATGGTGATGGCAACCTGCACCAGCGCCTGATCGCCCATGGTATGACCATAGTTATCGTTATAAGCCTTGAAATGGTCGATATCGAGTAACACCACGAAATGACAACCCGACGGCGGCACCGTCAGCATATTGATTTTATTTTCCAGTCCCCGGCGGTTATAAAGCCCGGTTAAGGGATCGATCATGCTCAAATTGCTGAACCGGTCCCGTTCGTTATACAGATTGGCTACCAGCGTTTGGGTAAAAAGCTCGCTGCGTTTGAGCATCAGATGATGAATAGAGAATGCGATAATCGGCAATACCGTGGTGAATACGATCCTGGTGGTATTGTGCATACCGTCCAGTAATAGAATAACCAGGGCGGAAGGCACGGCGTGCAGGCAAAAAGCGATAAAGTTATCGGTTAAGGCAATGGCGCTGATAAAAAACATACTGAACAGACTAATTAATAGAAAACTTTGGTTGTTCGGCGCACAGTACTGACTTTTAACGTAAATATGGGCAGCCCACAGCAGGCCAAGCACGCAGGAAAATAGATTCAATTTTTTGACGTATAACCGTGGAGACTGCAAGGTAAATAACAGCGCCACCAGACAAAATATCGGTATACCTAATAAAGGTAGGGTAAAAGCTGGCTTGTCATTAAATGGGACCAATAATGTAAATATGGAAGAGGCCGCGTTCATTAACAAAAATAAAAATAATGATAAGCGGTGTTTGCTGTTCAGCAGTTCCTGATAAGAACGCGCGTTCATACGGAGTTCACTCTTCACAATATCGATCTGTCGAAAAATTAAGGTGGCGAAAAATTCTATCGGCGTGAATTAAACATTCGCATTGTATGGTTGTTGATTGTGATTATTAACATGCGAATAAGACTAAGAATTTTCTTATGGCAAACTATCATTTTTACACCGTTATGTCATCCGCGTTTGGTGGTTGCGGCGAAAATGATGCGCAGTGAAAAAAAGTGTTATATGATATTGGTTATCATTATCACTTGAAGGGTAGGGTTATCATGATTGCAGCCATGATTACCGCGTGTGGGTTGTGGGGCGTCAGTTGGTGCCTGGGCAATCGGCTGGCCAGCGCCTGGGGCGTTTTGTTGCCCTGCGCTTTAATGCCGTTACTGGCATTGATCAACCTGGATATGATGCAACTGCGTACGCTGATTGTGATCGCTATGCTGGCGACGCTGGTGATGTTGTTCAACAGCCGCTGGCGGCATTACCTGCTGCTGCCTTCCTGTATGGCATTGGCTGGGGGATTGGCGGCGATCAGCCTGAATTTCAATCTGGGATAAAAACGCAAAAATCACGCTATCGCGTGTTGGTTATCGTTTCGATTGGGAATGGCTTTGGGGGGAGGACTTCCGAAGAGATTTATCGATTGGTGCGAAGAGAGGGACTTGAACCCTCACGTCCGTAAGAACACTAACACCTGAAGCTAGCGCGTCTACCAATTCC
>NZ_JBXALM010000008.1:228664-251804 GCF_058799445.1 Serratia sp. GW822-FHT06E05 | reverse complement strand
GTTCTCGTTAGAGGAGTCGTTGTTCCCGGTCAGTGGAGGCGCATTATAGGGAGTTCTCAGAAGGCCGCAACCCCTAAATGCAAAAAACTTTTCAAGCGCTCAAATAACCACCAACAAAGCCATTTTAGGATATTTATTAGACGAAATTACGGGATTTTAGCGCCATTGCCAGGGCAAACAGCCTAAACCCGACGAAAGCCGATAAAAAAGGGAGCGGTCGCCCGCTCCCTTTCATCGTAATCACTATATAGATAATAGACAGCCGTTACTGTTTGGCGACGATATGCTCGTCTTCTACATCCAGCGTCACCGGTATACCCGGGATCAGCTTGCCGGAAAGGATTTGCTGCGCCAGCGGGTTCTCGATCTCCTGCTGAATAGCTCGTTTCAGTGGACGAGCCCCATACACAGGATCGAAACCGGTTTTGCCCAACAGCTCCAACGCCGGTTCGGTCATAGTCACTTCGTAACCACGCTCTTCCAAACGTTTGTACAGACGTGCCAACTGAATCTTGGCGATCTCGGCGATATGTTTCTGACCGAGCGGGTGGAACACTACCACCTCATCTATACGGTTGATGAATTCCGGGCGGAAGTGGTGCGTTACCATTTCCATTACCGATTCTTTCATCTGCGTATAGTTCATCTGACCAAAGTGTTCCTGGATCAGATCAGACCCCAGGTTGGAAGTCATGATCACCACCGTATTGCGGAAATCGACGGTACGGCCCTGGCCATCGGTCAGACGGCCATCATCCAATACCTGCAGCAGGATGTTGAACACATCCGGGTGCGCTTTCTCCACTTCATCCAGCAGGATCACTGAATAAGGTCTGCGACGCACTGCCTCGGTCAGATAACCGCCCTCTTCATAACCGACATAACCTGGAGGCGCACCCACCAGCCGCGATACCGAATGTTTCTCCATAAACTCGGACATGTCGATACGCACCATAGCGTCGTCGCTGTCGAACAGGAACGAAGCCAGTGCTTTACACAGTTCGGTTTTACCTACCCCGGTCGGACCGAGGAACAGGAACGAACCAATAGGTCGGTTCGGATCTGACAGCCCGGCACGGCTACGACGGATCGCGTTGGATACCGCGCTCACCGCTTCGTTCTGGCCAATGACCCGCGAATGCAGCTCTTGTTCCAGACGTAACAGCTTATCCCGTTCGCCTTCAAGCATTCTGGCGACAGGAATACCGGTAGCGCGCGCCAGCACTTCAGCGATTTCTGCGTCGGTCACCCGGTTACGCAGCAGTTTCATGGTCTTGCCTTCGGCCAGCGTGGCAGCGGCAAGCTGTTTTTCCAGCTCTGGGATCTTGCCGTACTGCAGCTCCGACATCCGCCCCAGGTCGCCAACGCGACGCGCCTGCTCCAGGCTGATTTTGGCCTGCTCAAGATCCGCTTTAATATTTTGCGTGCCGGAGAGCGAAGCTTTTTCCGCTTTCCACTCTTCTTCCAGCTCTGAATACTCGCGTTCTTTCTGCTCCAGCTCACCGCTCAGCATTTCCAGGCGTTTCTTGCTGGCGTCGTCCGACTCTTTACTCAACGCCTGCTGCTCCAGCTTGAGCTGAATAATCCGGCGCTCAAGGCGATCGAGCGATTCCGGTTTGGAGTCCATCTGCATGCGGATGCTGGACGCCGCCTCATCAATCAGGTCAATGGCCTTATCCGGCAGTTGACGATCGGAAATATAGCGGTGCGACAGCGTCGCCGCCGCAACGATTGCCGGGTCGGTGATCTGCACGTGGTGATGCAGTTCATAACGTTCTTTCAAACCGCGCAAGATAGCGATGGTGTCTTCAACACTGGGTTCGGCGACAAACACTTTCTGGAAACGACGTTCAAGCGCCGCGTCCTTCTCTATATATTGACGATATTCGTCGAGAGTTGTCGCGCCGACACAGTGAAGCTCCCCGCGTGCCAACGCAGGTTTCAACATATTGCCCGCATCCATCGCGCCATCGGCTTTACCTGCACCAACCATAGTGTGCAGCTCATCTATAAACAGGATGACGCTGCCTTCCTGTTTAGACAGATCGCTCAAAACGGCTTTCAGACGCTCTTCAAATTCGCCGCGATATTTAGCACCGGCGATCAACGCCCCCATATCGAGGGACAACACGCGTTTATGCTTCAAACCTTCCGGCACTTCGCCATTGATGATGCGCTGAGCCAGGCCTTCGACGATGGCGGTTTTACCCACGCCAGGTTCGCCGATCAACACCGGGTTGTTTTTGGTACGACGTTGCAGCACCTGAATGGTACGGCGTATCTCTTCGTCACGGCCGATAACCGGGTCCAGTTTGCCCTGCTCAGCACGCTCGGTCAGATCGATAGTGTATTTCTTCAACGCCTGACGTTGGTCTTCAGCACCTTGATCTTCCACGCTATCACCGCCTCGCATTTGCTCAATGGCCTTACTGATTTTATCGGTCGTTGCACCGGCTGCTTTCAACAGATCGGTCAAGTTACCGCGATCTTCAAGCACCGCCAGAACAAAGAGTTCGGATGAGATAAATTTGTCCGCCCGCTTTTGTGCCAGCTTGTCGCACAAATTCAGGACACGCACCAGCTCATGCGACGGTTGAACGTCACCACCGGTACCTTCAACTTGAGGCAGACGAGACAAGGCCTGTTCGATCTCGGTGCGCACGCGCCCAGCATCGATACCGGCAGAAGTTAATAATGGGCGAACCGTGCCCCCATCCTGATTGAGCAGAGCGCTCATCAGATGTAACGGTTCAATAAATTGGTTGTCGCGCCCAAGGGCTAGAGATTGGGCATCGGCGAGGGCAAGCTGGAATTTGTTAGTAAGACGATCCAGACGCATAACACCTCC
This sequence comes from Serratia sp. GW822-FHT06E05, assembly GCF_058799445.1. Taxonomy (NCBI): domain Bacteria; kingdom Pseudomonadati; phylum Pseudomonadota; class Gammaproteobacteria; order Enterobacterales; family Yersiniaceae; genus Serratia; species Serratia sp. GW822-FHT06E05. The sequence goes on along the minus strand of NZ_JBXALM010000008.1, from coordinate 248,956 downwards.
AAGATTGGTCGAAATTGCTACTGGAGATTAAATGAGGTCATCCCTCAAATTTTCAAGGTTATTTCGACTGTATATTTTCGGTACTACATCATGCGCCGTTGGACCGTCCTAATTCAATAGGTTATATCAGCCAGATTAAACTTGCCAGACGTCCGGTTATTCCGTCGCGTCGATAGGAGAAAAAATGACTGATTTCGCTCACCGTACAACGGTCTCCGCCATAGATAGCATGAACCCCTGCGCGTTGTAGACGCTGACGAGCCAGTAAATAGATATCTGCGAGGTATTTATCGCCGCGAGGGGCAAAAGCCAGCTCAGCGCCGGGATCAACAGCAATAAATGCCGCGCGGACCTCCGGCCCTACCTCAAACTGCTGCGGGCCGATCGCCGGGCCGAGCCAAACGCTGATGCCTGCAGGCTGAGCGGAAAACGCCGCTAAAGTCTGCTCCAGCACGCCGTTACACAATCCACGCCAACCGGCATGAGCTGCAGCGACTTCATCACCAGACTGCGAGCAGAATAAAACCGGCAAGCAGTCTGCTGTCATCACTGCGCACACCTGCCCTGGCACATTGCTGTAAACCGCGTCCGCTTGCAAATCGACAGGCGTTTGCCCATCCAGTCGCACCACGCGTGTGCCATGCACTTGCTCCAGCCAGACTGGCATCTGCGGCAGATTCGCCGCCGCGACCAGACGTTGACGGTTATCCGCCACCGCCTGAACCTCGTCACCCACGTGAGTGCCGAGATTGAGCGAACCGTACGGCGGCCGACTCACGCCACCGTTACGGGTGCTGCTGCAGGCTTTTACCCCTGCAGGCAGTGGCCAATCGGGCAAGATAAGCGAATCCATTACCAGTTCATCTGATCTTTGAATTCTTCGGTATCGAGCTTCAGTGCGTTAATCAGATCGACCATATCCTGCGGCAGCGGCGCATGCCACTCCATCTGGATACCGCTGATTGGATGATATAAACGCAGCATGGTGGCGTGCAGTGCCTGGCGATCGAAACCGCGCAGTGTGGCAATGAATGCCTCCGAAGCCCCTTTTGGCGGACGTGGACGACCACCGTACAGCTGATCGCCCACCAGCGGGTGGTTAATGTGCGACATATGCACACGGATCTGGTGGGTACGGCCGGTTTCCAGACGCAGGCGCAGGCGAGTGTGCGCGCGGAAGTGTTCCATAATGCGGTAATGCGTCACCGCCGGTTTACCCATCGGGTGGACCGCCATGTGGGTACGTTTGGTTGAATGGCGCGAAATCGGCTCTTCGACGGTACCCCCGGCGGTCATGGTACCGATGGCGACAGCTTCGTATTCACGGGTGATTTCACGTGCCTGCAACGCTTCTACCAACCGGGTCTGCGCCGGAACGGTTTTCGCCACTACCATCAGACCGGTCGTGTCCTTGTCCAAACGGTGCACGATACCGGCACGCGGTACGTCGGCGATTTCAGGATAGTAATGCAGCAACGCATTGAGCACCGTGCCGTCCGGGTTACCGGCGCCAGGATGCACAACCAGGTCGCGCGGCTTGTTGATGACCAAAATGTCGCTGTCTTCGTAGACGATATTCAGCGCAATGTCCTGCGGTTCCCAACGGGCCTCTTCTTCTATCTGTGCATCAATGGCGACCGTCTCTCCCCCCAGCACCTTCTCTTTCGGTTTGTTTATCGTTTTGCCATTGACCTGCACCCGATCGTCCAGGATCCAATCTTTTATACGAGATCGTGAATAATCAGGGAACAATTCGGCCAAAGCCTGATCTAAACGTTGTCCGAGTTGAGATTCGGCCACCGTTGCGGTGAGTTGTACTTGTTGTGCCATATGCAGCTTCTTCGTTAACGTTGGGTTTTCACGGCGATGCCGTTTAATATAATGTGCTATTGTAACTGGTCTTTGTCGGGAGCTTAACGGACAGTCTCCCGGAATAACACCCTGAGGATAATCAAAACGTCATGACGCGTATGAAATATCTGGTGGCGGCAGCCACGTTGAGCCTGGCGCTGGCAGGTTGCTCCACATCCAAGGATGCGGTTCCCGACAACCCGCCTTCGGAAATCTATGCTACTGCCCAGCAAAAACTGCAGGACGGTAACTTTAAGGGCGCGATTACGCAACTCGAAGCGTTAGATAACCGCTATCCTTTCGGACCCTACTCTCAGCAGGTACAGTTGGACCTGATTTATGCCTACTATAAATCTGCCGATTTACCTATGGCTCAGGCATCTATCGATCGTTTCATGCGTCTGAACCCAACGCACCCAAACATCGACTACGTGATGTATATGCGTGGCCTGACCGATATGGCGTTGGATGACAGTGCACTGCAAGGCTTCTTCGGGGTCGATCGTTCAGACCGCGATCCACAGCATGCTCGCGCTGCATTTCGCGATTTCAGCCAGCTGATTCAGCAGTACCCGAACAGCCAGTATGTAACCGATGCCAACAAGCGTCTGGTGTATCTGAAAGACCGCCTGGCCAAGTATGAGCTTTCGGTGGTGGAATACTACACTAAACGCGGTGCCTACGTCGCGGTCGTTAATCGTGCTGAACAGATGCTGCGTGAATTCCCTGATACTCAAGCGACGCGCGACGCGCTGCCGCTGATGGAAAATGCGTACAAGCAGTTGCAACTGAACGGCCAGGCCGACAAAGTGGCCAAAGTGATTAGCGCCAACCCGGCATAGTCTGATGGGTAACGGCAGGAAAACAAAACGGCAGCTTCGGCTGCCGTTTTTATTTGCTGTAAATTCACCCAGATCCGGATAAATACACAAGCAAAAACACGATGTTAGCAAGACTGCAACACCGCTTATCCTTTCAATAATGCGCGTTCCGCTTCCAAGACTCAAGCGTTAGATGACCATTTCAGATGCTGAATCACAGATTGAACTAACTTTGCAAAAAGTGACAAAAAAACGTGATTTTCATCACGCATTTCAGCAAAAAGCGGGGTATGCTGGACTCATCCAAGACGGAAAGACAGAGAGGTAAGTTATATGACATTGAACATTACCAGCAAACAAATGGATATCACTCCCGCAATCCGCAGTCACGTCGAAGACCGTCTCACCAAACTGGAAAAATGGCAGGCCCAACTGATTAACCCGCATATCGTCTTATCCAAAGAACCGAAAGGGTTTGTTGCCGACGCCACCATTACCACACCTAACGGCCCGCTGGTCGCCAGCGCAAAACATGAAGACATGTACACCGCCGTTAACGAACTGATCGCCAAGCTGGAGCGTCAGTTGAACAAGGTGCAGCACAAAGGCGAAGCACGCCGTGCCGCCGCCAGCGTGAAGGACATCGTTCCGGAAGTGGAGCCGGAACAGGAATAACCGTTTAGCGGCTGTTTCACATCAAACGCGCCTGAGGGCGCGTTTTTTGTCTGGTTTTTTTATTGACGAGATAAAAACCTGCGGTTACTTTAAAACCTGTCTCACACACTTTGGATAGTACATGGTCCGTAAACCGTTTTTCTTCGCATTCTTTTTTACCTTCCCCTGATTGGGAGGCGTTTCGTCGTGTGATAAAGAATGCGAAGACGAACAGCAAAGCCTCCTGAAATCAGGGGGCTTTTTTTATGGCTATTTTACGACGTATAAAAATATAAGGCAGAAGCTGATTATGACCGACAACCCGTTACTCGTGCTGCGCCAACGCATCAGCGCACTGGATCTGAAACTGCTGTCCTTGCTGGCAGAACGCCGTGAGCTGGCGGTAGAAGTAGGTAAAACCAAGTTGCATTCTCATCGGCCAATCCGTGATAAAGAGCGTGAACGCGACCTGCTGGACGCCCTGATCGCCGCAGCCAAGCCGTACGATCTGGACGGATTTTACGTCACCCGTCTGTTTCAACTGATTATCGAAGACTCCGTCCTGACTCAGCAGGCGCTGCTGCAGCACCAGCTCAACCAAATCAGCCAGCATTCCGCCCGTATTGCGTTCCTTGGCCCGAAAGGCTCTTACTCACACCTGGCGGCCCGCCAATACGCTGCTCGCCATTTCGATCAGTTGATCGAGTGCGGTTGCCAGAAATTCCAGGATATCTTCACCCAGGTTGAAACCGGCCAGGCGGATTACGCCATCCTGCCGATCGAAAACACCAGCTCCGGCTCGATTAATGACGTTTACGACCTGCTGCAACACACCAGTTTGTCGATCGTCGGCGAACTGACTAACCCTATCGATCACTGTGTGCTGATCGCCAGTGATACCGACCTTGATCAGATCGAAACCGTATATAGCCACCCGCAACCTTTCCAACAGTGCAGCCAGTTTATTAATCGCTACCCGCACTGGAAAATCGAATACTGTGAAAGCACCGCTGCGGCAATGGAAAAAGTGGCAAAGTTGAACTCGCCAAAAGCGGCGGCGCTGGGCAGTGAAGCCGGCGGCGCGCTCTATGGCCTGCAGGTACTGGAACATAACCTGGCCAATCAGCAGCAGAACATTACCCGCTTTATCGTATTGGCGCGCAAGGCTATCGAAGTTTCCGAGCAGGTGCCCGCTAAGACCACGCTGATTATGGCCACCGGCCAGCAGTCGGGTGCCTTGGTGGAAGCGCTGCTGGTACTGCGCGACAACGGCATCATCATGACCAAGCTGGAATCGCGCCCGATTAACGGCAACCCGTGGGAAGAGATGTTTTATATCGATGTGCAGGCTAACCTGCGTTCTGAGGCGATGCAGAAGGCATTGAGAGATCTGACGCCTATCACCCGCTCGCTGAAGGTGCTGGGGTGTTACCCGAGCGACACCGTGGTGCCAGTCAACCCGTCCTGAATACCATTAAAAAAGGGTTCGGCATAACCGAACCCTTATCATTATTGGCGACTGTCATTCGCCTGACGTAGCAGCGAACGGCTTTCCACCAGGAAACGTTGCGCATAGTCGCCAAACCAATGTTCGACCTTCTGAAAGCTTTGGATAAACGCCTGTTTATCGCCCTGCTCCAACAGTTTTATTGCCTCACCAAACCGCTGATAGTAACGCTTGATCAGCGCAATGTTCTCTTCGGAAGACATAATGATATCCGCGTACAGCTGCGGGTCTTGAGCAAACAGCCGCCCGACCATCGCCAACTCCAGCCGATAGATCGGTGAAGAAAGGGCCAGCAACTGCTCCAACTGCACGTTTTCTTCCGCCAGATGCAAACCATAAGCAAAGGTCGCGAAGTGACGCAGCGCCTGAATAAACGCCATGTTCTGATCGTGCTCAACCGCGCTGATACGGTGCAAACGCGCTCCCCATACCTGCAGCTGTTCGAGCAACCATTGGTAGGCTTGCGGTTCGCGGCCATCGCAATAGACCACCACCTGCTTGGCTACGCTGCCTACGTCTGGGCCAAACATAGGATGCAGCCCCACTACGGGGCCATGGTGCGCCGCCAGCATGGCATTCAACGGGCGATTTTTTACCGAGGCCAGATCAACCAGAATACAGTCTGCAGGCAATGGCGGTAACCGCTCAATCACCTGTTCGGTGACGTGAATAGGGACGCTGACAATCACCATTCCGGCATCGGCAAGCAGCGTATCAGCCTGATTCCAGTCTTCCTGGTCCAACACTTTGACCTGGTAACCGGACAGCGTCAGCAAGCGATTAAACAACCGCCCCATTTGACCGTTGCCGCCGATAATGACGATCGGGCGCAGTTGCGGATGTAGCGTTTTAAAGCCTTTGTCGTTCTCGCTGACGTAAGACTCGCGCATCACCCTGCGCAGCACGTCCTCAATCAAATCGGGCGGCACACCCAGGTTTTCCGCTTCTTGACGCCGTGAGGCCAGCATCGCCGCCTCACGCTCAGGAACATACACCGGTAAGCCGTGGTGGCTTTTAACCTCTCCCACTTCCGCCACCAACTGCAGGCGTTTAGCCAGCAGCTCCAGCAGCGCCTTATCCACTTCGTCGATTTGATCGCGCAACGCGGTCAGTTCAGCCACCATAACTTACTACTCTCCAGTGCGTGCCGTCAGCGCGGCGCCGAGTTCCTGGTGCATATGGCGCAGCAGCGTCTCTGTACTTTCCCAGTTAATACAGGCGTCGGTAACAGAAACCCCATAGCGCATATCTGCACGCGGTTGCTCAGAAGACTGGCTGCCTTCGTGCAAGTGGCTTTCCAGCATGATGCCGGTGATCGAACGGTTACCCGCTTTGATCTGCTCTACCACGGACTCGGCAACCGCCGGTTGACGGCGATAGTCTTTATTCGAGTTGCCATGGCTGCAATCTATCATCAAGGACGGGTGGAGTCCCGCATCCAGCATCTGTTTTTCACAGGCCGCCACGTCCTCAGCGCTGTAGTTTGGCGTTTTACCACCGCGCAGGATCACATGGCCATCAGGGTTACCCTGCGTCTGCAGCAGGCACACTTGCCCAGCCTGATTTATACCGACAAAACGGTGTGGCATTGCTGCGGCGCGCATAGCATTGATCGCCGTGCCCAAGCTGCCGTCGGTACCGTTTTTAAAACCTACCGGCATTGACAGCCCAGAAGCCATCTCACGGTGAGTTTGTGATTCAGTCGTGCGCGCACCAATCGCTGACCAGCTGAACAAATCACCCAGGTATTGCGGACTGTTCGGATCCAACGCTTCGGTCGCCAACGGCAAGCCCATACCAACCAGATCCAGCAGCAGGCGACGCGCAATGTGCAGACCTGCTTCAACGTCAAACGAACCGTCCATGTATGGGTCGTTAATCAGACCTTTCCAGCCGACGGTGGTACGAGGTTTTTCAAAATAGACACGCATAACGATATACAGCTGATCGCTCAATTCAGCTGACAGGGTTTTCAAATGACGGGCGTAATCGAGTGCCGCATCCGGGTCGTGAATAGAACAAGGTCCGCACACCACCAGCAGGCGATGATCGCGCCCCTGCAGAATATCGGCGATGGTTTTGCGTGCCGTGGCGATTTCATTCTCGTCGCTGGCACTAAGCGGGAACTGGTTCTTCAGCTCTTCCGGAGTAATCAGAATCTGTTCTGCACTGATATGAACGTTATTGAGCGCGTCTTTTTGCATGATGCTATTCCTGTCGTTTGCCGTTATGCGTAAGCGTTGATAGAACATTGAGCGTTTCAGGTTCTTACCCTACCACGAAATGTAAAGATTTCAATCCATTTGGTGTAAATAAAAAATTACCACAAATAAAAAGCGCTAAATAAGTCATAGAAAAACCAGAACAAATAACTTAACTAAATGATTATTAATTATTTTTAAGACTCTCAGCTACACGAGACTTCCTTGCACACCAAAATGCTAAAACCCGACAAAATCGTAAACAATTCGATACACCAGAAACGCAACGACCCACATGCCTCATCCACCGAACGTTCAAAAGCCTGAGGTTTACCCTTTCCACCGCAGAGAACCTTAACGGGTAAATCAAATCACCTAAAAATTAAACAACTGAAACACAAATAACAAACAATAAACCGGCAATTTATTTTCAATTACTTCCATCTATTAATTAAAATACAAAAATATGAGTAAAACCTATTGAATAAATATTGCGGAACTTCACAGTTATCGCGCGAAAAATAAATAATTATGGTGTTATTCGTTCGCACCTCTTTAGGGTTAATCTGCGTAGACAGAGCCCGTGTCACCTGCATTGAGAATGTATGAGCGTTAGCTGCTTTTCATTTCTTGACAAGGGACTATCATGATCACTTTGCAGTTCTTAATTATTATAATCTGCTTATTAGTTGGCACTCGGTTTGGCGGTATGGGGCTGGGCCTAATAAGCGGTATTGGTTTATTCCTCTTATGTTTTATATTCGGGTTGGAACCAGGTAAACCTCCCGTTGAGGTTATGCTGACTATTCTTGCAGTAATCGGTTGTGCTTCAGTGTTGCAAACTGCCGGCGGTTTGAACGTGATGATGCAATATGCAGAGCGACTGCTGCGCCGCCACCCACAGCACATCACGCTGCTTGCCCCTTTCACCACCTGGACTCTGACGTTCCTGTGCGGCACAGGGCATGTGGTGTACACCATGTTCCCAATCATTTCCGATATCGCCATCAAAAAAGGGATCCGCCCAGAACGCCCAATGGCCGTGGCTTCCGTCGCCTCGCAAATGGCCATCACAGCTTCGCCGGTTTCCGTGGCCGTTGTGTCCCTGGTTTCAATCATTGCCGCAGGACATGGGATTGGCAAAGCTTACACGCTGGTAGAAATCCTTGCCGTCTCGATCCCGGCTTCATTAGTCGGGGTGCTAATGGCGGCCTTATGGAGCCTGCACCGCGGTAAAGATCTGGATAAGGACGCTGAATTCCAGGAAAAAATCAAAGATCCAGAACAACGGGCCTATATTTTTGGCAGCACCGAAACACTGCTCAATCAGAGATTCCCCAAGCAGGCTTACTGGTCCACAGCGATCTTCTTTGCGGCTATCGCCATCGTCGTGCTCTTGGGGGCTTTCGCTGATTTACGCCCTTCCTTTGCCAATGCCAAAGGGGTACTGAAACCGCTGTCTATGAATCTGGTGATCCAGATGATGATGCTGATCGCCGGTGCCGTTATTCTGATGGGCTGCAAAGTCAAACCCGGTGATATTGCCAATGGTGCGGTTTTCAAAGCCGGCATGGTCGCTATTTTTTCCGTATTCGGCGTGGCGTGGATGAGTGATACCTTCTTCCAGGCACATATGGGAGAGTTAAAACTCCTGCTTGAAGACGTGGTAAAAAGTCAGCCGTGGACTTACGCGATCGTTCTGTTCCTGGTTTCCAAGCTGGTCAACAGCCAGGCAGCTGCGCTCACCGCGATTGCCCCAATGGCGCTGCAGTTGGGCGTCGACCCCAAAATGCTGCTGGCTTTCTTCCCGGCCGCGTACGGTTACTTCGTCTTGCCCACTTATCCAAGCGATTTGGCCTGCATCGGTTTTGACCGCTCCGGAACAACGCGCATCGGCAAATTTATCATCAACCACAGCTTTATTATTCCTGGCCTGATCGGCGTGCTGTGTTCCTGTATCACCGGGTATCTCCTGGTCACCACCTTCCTGTAATCACTTCCCCAACGGCAACGGTATTCCCCGTTGCCGCTCACACCATTGACCACATTAATAATAATGGCAATCAGTATTTTATGCCGTTAACAGGGTTAAAAGTCAGTAGAAGAAAAGTGAATAAGTGAGGACGAAAAATTAAAAACTTAAGCTAATAGTCGCTATTTTGGTCGCAATGGCGAACCGATATAATGTGACCGAAATCACTTATAACCACTCTTAACAACTGGATCAAAAATGCTCTCTTTACGCGCTCGCCGCGCTATTCCGCTGTTCATTAGCTGCTTAACGACTTTCACCAGTGTTTCAGCCCTTGCCGACAATACGCTTTTCACCGCGATGGACGATCCGGCCACCGCCAAAAAACCGTTTGAAGGCAACGTCCAGGCCGGTTACAACTCGCAGTCAGGCAATTCACAAAGCTCTACCCTGTTGGCCAATACCAGCATGACCTGGTTCAACAGCGATGCCGCTTATAGCCTGTGGGGTGCGGCCAATAACACCACATCCTCCAACGTGCGCTCGTCAGAAAAGTATCAGGCCGGCGGCCGTACCCGTTATAACCTGTCCGATCGTAATTACCTGTTCGGTCAGGCGAGCTGGCTGAGCGATCGCTTCAACGGTTATGATTCCCGCTCGACGCTGACCGGCGGTTATGGTCGCCAAATCCTCAATGGGCCGCTTAGCGATCTGCGAGTTGAATTCGGTCCGGGCGTGCGTCACGACGAATACCATGGCGGTGGGCGTTCCACCAAAGCGCTGGCTTACGGTGCGGCCAACTATTCGTACCAGTTGACCGACAATACCAAGTTCTCTGAAGGCGTTTCCGCGCTGGCGAACGAAGAAACCACGCTGAACTCCGAAACTGCACTCAGCGTCGCCATTAACGAAAAGTTCGCGTTGCGTCTGGCTTACACCGTGACTTACAACAGCAAGCCTCCAGCCTCTGCGCCGAAGAATACCGACACCACCACTTCTATCAGCCTGGTGTACGGTTTGTAATCCTTCTTACTTCTGCACCTGTTATACGACTAAGCCCATCATTGATGGGCTTTTTTTATGCGTGAAAATCAAATTTAGACATTTTGCTAAAAACATAACGTTTACTATTGACGAGTTTAGCAAATAGCTTAATACTGTATGTATACACAGTATTAATTGAATGGGTGCAGAGCATGAGAAAACTCAATCATCGCGGCTGAAGCCGTTACTACCATCAGGAGTGTCCGTTAATAAGCTGGGGTGTAACTCCCACCTAACTAGGCAGGCTGCTGATTTTGATTGTGGCTCAATGCCCAACCCGTTTTCACTTAAAATATTGCAAGGGGGTTTTTATGATGCACTGTCCACTCTGCGGTAGCGTGGCCCATACTCGCTCCAGCCGTTATCTGAGCGAAGCGACCAAAGAGCGCTATCACCAATGCCAAAACATTAACTGCAGCTGTACCTTTGCCACGCACGAGTCTGTCGCACGCGTGATTGTAAAGCCTGGCGATATCGTTCCTGCACAGCCGCATCCGGAAAAAAGCAAACAGCGCACCGCGGCGCTGTAATGCAAAGAGCCTGCAAACGCAGGCTTTTTTATGCCTGTAAAAACGGGCGTCCTGGGAGCATTTTCGCATCTTGCAGATGCAATCCCCGATCTGCAGGCATAAAAAAAGGGATTGGCACAGTGCCAACCCCTTCATAGCTATTAACTTTTGGATGCAGCGTTAGCCGACGCGGTTCAGACGCTCTTTGATACGAGCAGACTTACCAGTACGCTCACGCAGATAGTACAGTTTGGCTTTACGAACGGCACCACGACGTTTAACAGTAATGCTGTCGATTACTGGGGAGTGAGTCTGGAATACACGCTCAACACCTTCGCCGTTGGAAATCTTACGAACAGTGAATGCAGAGTGCAGACCGCGGTTACGGATAGCGATAACCACGCCCTCGAATGCCTGCAGACGTTTTTTGCTACCTTCAACGACCCATACCTTAACTTCCACGGAATCACCCGGACGGAATGCAGGTACGTCTTGCTTCATCTGCTCTTGTTCAATTTGCTTAATAATGTTGCTCATAATATGTCTCTTACCCTAGGTAAACTGATATATCGGTCCCGTCGAGCCAGTTGCTCAGACGTTCCCTTCATAGTCCTGTTGCTTGGCCTGATGTTCCCGTTGGAACTCAGCCAGCAACACCGCTTGCTCGTCAGTCAGAGCTAGGCTTTCTAGAAGTTCAGGTCTTCTAAGCCAGGTACGGCCCAGCGACTGCTTTAAGCGCCAGCGACGTATCTCGGCATGGTTGCCCGACAGTAAGACTGGCGGAACCTCCATCCCTTCCAACACCTCAGGACGGGTATAGTGCGGGCAGTCCAGCAATCCATCGACAAAAGAATCCTCTTCTGCTGAGGCCTGATGGCCCAGCACACCCGGTATAAAACGGGCGACTGAATCAATCAGGGTCATTGCCGGCAGTTCCCCGCCGCTGAGTACGTAATCACCGATTGACCATTCTTCATCAATTTCGGTTTGGATTACGCGCTCGTCCACCCCTTCATAACGACCGCACACCAGAATCATCTTCTGATTGGTCGCCAGTTCGCATACGCCGGTTTGATCCAGCTTACGCCCCTGAGGTGACAGATAAATCACCTTTGCTCCCTCGCCTGCCGCTGCTTTTGCTGCATGAATGGCTTCCCGCAAGGGTTGCACCATCATCAACATTCCCGGGCCGCCGCCATAAGGGCGATCGTCCACGGTACGATGCCGGTCGTAGGTGAAGTCACGCGGACTCCAACACTGCACGCTCAGCAGGCCATTTTTTACTGCCCGGCCAGTCACCCCGTAATCGGTGATTGCGCGGAACATCTCAGGAAACAGGCTTACAATACCAATGAACACAAGCCAATCCCCATACTGTCATTCCACTTGTTTCGACCGTTTGATTCGGAGGTCAAAAACCAGGATCCCAATCTGCTTCAATCACGCGAGCAGTGAGATCGACTTTCTTGATAACCTGCCCATGAAGAAACGGGACCAACCGCTCCTTCATGCCGAACGCATCTTTCAGGTTAGCTTTCACTACCATCACGTCGTTTGAACCGGTTTCCATCATATCGACGACTTTACCCAGTTCGTAACCTGTGGTCGTGACTACCTGGCAGCCCATAAGGTCTTTCCAGTAGTAATCATCACCCACCAACGGAGGAAGTTGTTCCGAATCCACCTGAATTTCGCAATTGGTCAGTAGATTCGCAGCATCCCGATCATCAACGCCTTTGACTTTGATGATCAGATCCTGACTGTGGCGCTTCCAGTCTTCCAACTCGACAAGCTGCCATTGACCCGCCCGCTGGATAAACCACGGCTGATAGTCAAAAATGCTTTCGGCGTTCTCGGTGGATGAAAATACTCTGAGCCAACCACGAATGCCGTAAGTAGACCCCATTTTACCGAGTACAATCGGCTGCTTAGGTGCTACCGGTTTGAGTTGCTTGCTCATTGCCACCACCGCGACAGATTAAGCTGCTTTCTTAGCGTCTTTGATCAGCGCGTGAACGCGATCAGAAACGGTTGCACCCAGACCGACCCAATGTTCGATGCGGTCCAGGTCCAGACGCAGTGCTTCAGCCTGACCAGATGCGATCGGGTTGAAGAAGCCTACGCGCTCGATGAAACGACCATCACGAGCATTGCGGCTGTCGGTCACTACTACTTGATAGAACGGACGCTTTTTAGCGCCGCCACGTGCCAAACGAATTGTTACCATAACATCCTCTTTAGTTAATAAAACAGCCGGGCCCCATTGAGGGAACGGGGCCCGGTTGCAATATAAAAAGCCCGAAAATTTTACTCATTTTGGCGCAAAAAGCAATCTAAAGCGTAGATCAGCGTCAACTACTTTTTGCAGCCGGTAATATTCCGGGCGGTTTTTGCCGCGAACGGCAAATGCTTAAACACGCTCACCCCAAGGGGCACGCGCCTGTCAGCGGCCTGGGAAGCCCGGCGGCATCATACCTTTCATGCCGCGCATCATCTTCGCCATTCCGCCTTTCTTCATCTTTTTCATCATGCGCTGCATTTCGTCGAACTGCTTCAACAAGCGGTTAACGTCCTGCACCTGCATACCGGAACCCATCGCAATGCGGCGCTTACGCGAGCCTTTGATGATTTCCGGTTTGGCGCGCTCTTTCAGCGTCATCGAGTTGATGATTGCTTCCATTCGCACCAGAACCTTGTCGTCCATTTGCGATTTCACATTGTCCGGCAGTTGGCCGGCACCAGGCAGTTTGCTCAGCATGCTGGCCATACCGCCCATGTTACGCATCTGCTTCAGCTGTTCCAGGAAGTCGGTCAGATCGAAACCGTCACCTTTCTTCAGCTTGTTAGCCAGTTTTTCCGCCTGCTCGCGGTCAACTTTGCTTTCGATATCTTCGATCAGCGACAGCACATCGCCCATGCCCAGAATGCGTGATGCCACGCGGTCCGGATGGAAGGGCTCCAGCGCTTCGGTCTTCTCGCCCACGCCGAGGAACTTGATCGGCTTGCCCGTGATGTGACGGATAGACAACGCGGCACCGCCACGCGCATCACCGTCGACCTTGGTCAGTACCACACCGGTCAGCGGTAATGCTTCATTAAAGGCCTTGGCCGTGTTGGCAGCATCCTGGCCGGTCATGGCGTCGACCACAAACAGGGTTTCCACCGGCTTGATCGCCGCGTGCACCTGCTTGATTTCGTCCATCATCGCTTCGTCAACGTGCAAACGGCCGGCGGTATCGACGATCAGTACGTCGTAGAACTTCAGCTTGGCCTGTTGCAGCGCACGGTTAACGATGTCGATCGGTTTTTCTTTGACATCAGACGGGAAGAAGTCGATGCCGACGCTTTCCGCCAGGGTTTCCAGCTGTTTGATCGCCGCTGGGCGATAAACGTCGGCGGAAACCACCAGGACTTTTTTCTTCTGTTTTTCTTTCAGGAATTTACCAAGCTTGGCGACGCTGGTAGTTTTACCGGCGCCCTGCAGGCCCGCCATCAGCACCACTGCCGGCGGTTGCGCCGCCAGGTTCAGCTCGGTGTTCACTTCGCCCATCGCGGCAATCAGCTCGCTCTTGACGATCTTGACGAACTCTTGCCCCGGCGTCAGGCTTTTGTTGACTTCATGACCTACCGCGCTCTCTTTCACGCGGTTGATAAAGTCCCGCACGACCGGTAGCGCAACGTCCGCTTCCAGCAATGCCATGCGCACTTCACGCAGGGTTTCCTTGATATTTTCTTCGGTCAGCCGCCCACGGCCGCTGATATTGCGCAGGGTGCGCGACAAACGATCGGTTAAATTTTCAAACATCGTCTCATGCTCAACGTGTAATAACAGGCCGCTCTGGCGACATAATTGCGGCGATTATAACACGAAGCGTAGAGGATCTCTGCCTCAGCGTTGGAGATCGGTTGGAGTGGGACGCGCTCGACGCTATACTGACAATCCAATTCACCACGTCGAAGCAAAATTAAACGCTATGCCAGTTTTCTCCATTGTGGCTTTGATCGCCTACCTGCTCAGCCTTGGACTGATTATTCCCAGCTTGTTGCGGAAGAACAGCGCATACCGTCGGCTTGCTCTCGTCTCGGCGGTGGTGGCGCTAATTTGCCACGCCATCGCACTTCAGCAGCGTATCTTTGACGTCAGCGCCGGGCAAAATCTCAGCTTGCTGAACATAGGTTCGATAGTCAGCCTGATCATTTGCTCAGTCATGACCTTCGTGGCTTCGCGCGATCGCGGCTGGTTCCTGCTGCCTATCGTCTACAGCTTCGCGATGATCAACCTGGCATTCGCCAGCTTTATGCCGGGTGAATTTATTACGCATCTGGAAGCCAGCCCGGAACTGATGGTGCATATCGGCCTGGCGCTGTTCTCCTACGCTACGCTGATCATTGCCGCGCTGTATGCGCTGCAACTGGCCTGGCTGGATTACCTGCTGAAAAACAAAAAGCTGTCTTTCAGCGCCGATATGCCGCCGTTGATGAGCATCGAACGCAAGATGTTCCACATCACCCAGATAGGCGTCGTGTTGCTCACGCTCACGTTGTGCACCGGGCTGCTTTATATGGATAACCTGTTCAGCAAAGAGAACGTGCACAAAGCCGTGCTGTCTATCATGGCGTGGTTTGTGTATATCGTCTTGCTGTGGGGCCATTATCACGAAGGCTGGCGCGGTCGCCGCGTCGTTTGGTTCAGCTTTGCCGGTGCCTTCCTACTCACGCTGGCCTACTTTGGCAGCCGTCTGATTCAGCAAGTGATGGTTCGCTAAGCTCTCAGGCACTCTTTCTCCATACATAAGGAATACCGCGTTGGAGCACGTTTCGACAGGGACCCTGATCATTATCCTGGTGGTCATGATTGTGGTTTCCGCTTACTTCTCAGCATCCGAAACCGGCATGATGACGCTGAACCGCTATCGTCTGCGTCATCTCTCCAAACAGGGCAACCGTTCCGCCCGCCGGGTCGAAAAGCTGCTGCAAAAACCGGATCGCCTCATAGGCCTGGTGCTGATTGGCAATAACCTGGTCAACATTCTGGCTTCGGCGCTGGCCACCATTGTCGGCATGCGCCTGTATGGCGATTTAGGCGTTGCAATCGCAACCGGCGTACTGACCTTCGCCGTGCTGCTGTTCGCCGAAGTGCTACCAAAAACCTTTGCCGCCCTGTATCCGGAACGCATCGCATTCCCCAGCAGCTTCTTGCTGGCACCGCTGCAAAAAGTGATGTTCCCACTGGTGTGGCTGCTCAATGGCATCACCACGCTGATTTTACGGCTGTTCGGCATTCGCACCAATGTGCGGATCAGCGACGCGGTCAGCAAAGACGAACTGCGCACCATTGTGAAGGAATCGCACTCGCAGATTTCTCGTCGGAATCAGGACATGCTGATCTCGGTGTTGGATCTGGAGAAGGTGACGGTCGATGACATTATGGTGCCACGCAATGAGATTGTCGGCATCGATGTCAACGACGACTGGAAGTCGATCATGCGTCAGCTTACTCACTCCCCGCACGGCCGCATCGTGCTTTACCGCACCTCGCTGGATGATGCCATCGGCATGCTGCGGGTACGTGAAGCCTACCGCCTGATGACCGAGAAGAAAGAGTTCAACAAAGAGAACCTGCTGCGCGCCGCCGACGAAATTTACTATGTGCCCGAAGGCACACCGCTGAACGTCCAGTTGGTGAAGTTCCAGCGCAACAAAGAGAAAGTCGGCATCGTGGTCGATGAATACGGCGACATTCAGGGGCTGGTGACGGTCGAGGATATCCTGGAGGAGATCGTCGGCGATTTCACCACGTCCATGTCGCCAACGCTGGCAGAAGAGGTTAATCCGCAAAGTGACGGCTCCGTGCTGATAGACGGTACTGCCAACGTGCGCGAGTTAAACAAGGCATTCAACTGGACGTTGCCGGCCACCGATGCGCGTACCATCAACGGCATGCTTTTGGAAGAACTGGAAGAGATCCCGGAGGTCGGCACCCGTGTTCGCATCGGCCATTACGACATCAGTATCCTCGACGTGCAGGACAATATGATCAAACAAGTGCGGGTCACGCCGATCAAGTCGCTGCAGTCCAGCGTTCAGCAACGCTGACCAGCCGCCAGAAAGGAAAAAAGACGCGAATATCGCGTCTTTTTTTATCGCTGTAGCCCGATGGCGAACTAGATGTGCAGTTCCTGCAGCTTCTCTTTCGGCAGCGCCAGCTCTTCGTTGTGGTTCACTACAACATCATGGTCAAGAATGTGCTTCGCGATTTCCTGCGCCTCTTCCAGCGAGTGCATATGGTAAGTCCCGCACTGGAATTCGTTCAACTCAGGAATTTTACGCTGGTCAGTCACTTTCAGCACGTCGGCCATCGCCGCTTTCCACGCATCGGCAACACGCTGCTCTTCCGGCACGCCAATCAGGCTCATGTAGAAACCGGTGCGGCACCCCATTGGGGAGATATCGATAATCTCGACGCCCTGACCATTCAGGTGGTCACGCATAAAGCCTGCAAACAGGTGTTCCAGCGTATGAATGCCGCGCTCTGGCATCACTTCCAGGTTCGGCCGGCAGAAGCGCAGATCGAACACGGTGATGGTATCGCCATGAGGAGTTTTCATGGTTTTCGCGACGCGGACAGCCGGGGCTGCCATGCGGGTATGGTCTACGGTGAAGCTATCCAGCAGTGGCATTTCGTTACCTCCTCGTAAAAGAGTATTTATTTCGAAACTTTTTTATCTAACCAGGAAACCTTTTCCAACCCAGCGAGTCTGAGTATGTGAAAGACGCGCATTTGTTATCATCATCCCTGTCATCAGAGATGCATATTTGGCCACATTGATGTGGCCTTTTCTTTTTTAGCCCCCGCCGTGTTGCTTCAGGAACTCTTCAAAGCTTAGCGTATCACTGGCTTCTATGTTGCGTTGACGCTGCCACGAGGCTTTCTGCTCTTGTGCCAACTCAGCCTCCGTCAAAATCTCTAGCGGCTCTTCCGTCAGCATCTGACGATACTGCTCGGCCAGCTGCAGGCCCACACGCCCCGTCCCCTCTTCCTTCATCGCCTTCAGGATACGAGCGGAAAACGTCAAATCAGGATCGTCAAACGCCGCGACCAATTCGTCACACACCTGCTGATACTGGCGATCGCCGGCTTCGCTATCCAACACTTCAGCCACGCGACGCAGATCGTCAAACAGTGCTTTACCTACTTTTGCCAGCGGTTCACGGCTGTCATCACACCCGATGCCAATGGTTTGGCCCGGCTTACGCCCTTCCAGGATCACCCGATTCCAGTTCTTGCGCGTACACAGCAATTCATCGCTGCTCATCTCCGGCGCATCGGCCAGCACGCACCACACCAGGAACAGGTCCAGGAAACGCGCCTGAACCGCATCCACGCCGATAGGCGAGAATGGGTTGATGTCCAGCGAGCGAACTTCAATGTATTCGATACCGCCGCGCAAAAGCGCATCTGACGGCGTCTCGCCACTTTTGGTCACACGCTTCGGCCGGATTGGCGCATAGAGTTCGTTTTCGATCTGAAGCACGTTACTGTTCAGTTGCAGATAACGATCGCCATCCTTCACGCCCAGTTTGGCAAACTCTTCGGAAGGCGTGGCAATTGCTCGCTTCAGGCCTTCGACATAGCTTTGCAGATCGTTGAAGGTGATACCCAAATTGCTCTGAGATTTATTGGTGTAGCCCAGGTCACTCAACCGCAGCGAGGTGGCATACGGCAGATAACACATGCCCTGCTCGGTTCGCTCAAACGGCAACGAGGTTTCACGCCCTTTCAGGAACGAGGAACAGATTGCCGGCGATGCACCGAACAGATACGGGATCACCCAGCCAAAACGGTAATAGTTACGGATCAGGCGGAAATAGCCCGCAGAAATCTGCTCTTTACCGCTTTCGGCATCTTTGACGCCAGCCCATGCCTGCCAAAACTCCAGCGGCAATGAGAAATTGTAGTGCACGCCAGAAATGGTCTGCATCAGCGCACCGTAGCGGTTCTTCAACCCTTCACGGTACAGCGTTTTCATGCGGCCAATGTTCGACGAACCGAACTGTGCCAGCTCAATGTCCTGCTCGGCTTCAATAAAGCACGGCATGCTGAGTGGCCACATACGCTCATCACCCAGATTGCGCGCTACGTAACGGTGAATATCACGCAAGAACGTCAGCATGTGATCGAGGTTATCGTCAACCGGCGTAATAAACTCTAACAGCGCCTCAGCAAAGTCTGTGGTTATCCAGTGGTGCGTTAATGCCGCCCCCAGTTTCTCCGGATGTCCGGTTGTTGCCAGCGTTCCGTTTTCGGTGACACGCAGCGTTTCACGCTCAATGCCACGACGGATGCCTTTTAATGCATGGGGATGGGCTTCCAACCAAGAAAGCGCCTGGGATACGTCCGGGATCAAATTGACCTCCCGCTTCTAAAAACAATAACTCGTAAGCATACTGAATCTGCACCCGAGAGAATATTGAGTTATATTCACGTCGTTAATGCCACCAGGCCATTCCCTGTAACGTTATCATAGTCAAAATGATGTAACGCAGCGCCTTTCCGATACACAGAAACAGCGCGACAGGGCCCCAGGGCATGCGCAGCCAGCCTGCCAACACGCACAACAAATCGCCCACTACCGGTACCCAGCTGAGCAACAGCGCAGCCGGGCCAAAGCGTTGCATCCACCCGAGCGCTGTATCCAGCCCTCGCTGCGGTTTCAATGCCGGTAACAGACGCCCAATAATGACATTGGTCAGCCCGCCAAGGGTATTTCCCAACGTCGCGGCCAACACCAGCAACTCTGGTGAGACACGGCTGTTGGTCAGCAAGGCAACCAAAACAATTTCTGAATTTCCCGGCAGCAACGTCGCACTGAGAAAGCTGCTACCGAATAACGACATGACGGCCAGCGTACTACTCACAGCGTACGGACGTCTACCACGGCCATATTAGCGCTTTTCGCTGCCTGAATACCGAAGTCTGCGTCTTCAAACACCACGCATTTCTCCGGCGGCACACCTATCAGTTCGGCGCAGCGCAGGAAGGTATCCGGTTCCGGCTTGTGGCGTTGCACGTCATCGGCACCCACAATCGCATCGAAGCAGTGGAACAGGCCCAGATGGCGTAGCAGGGTTTCTGCCATGCGGTGCTCACTGCCGGTGCCCACCGCCATTGGACGACGACCATGATAAGCTTTGACCACCTCGATTAACGGCAATGGGCGCACGCTGTCCAACAACATCGCTTCGACCGCGCGGGTTTTCTCTGCAGCCAACTGATGGGGATCGAGATCGGCTTGATGACTGGCAAGGATCGCCTGGGCAATGCGCCAGGTCGGAGAACCGCTCAATGCCACCATCGCCGCCTCATCAAACGTCATACCGTAACGGGACAGTACCTCGTGCCACGCCTTGCGATGCGTCGGCTCGGTATCGAGAATAGTGCCGTCCATGTCGAAAATAAGACCCTGATAGCGGTCGTACATCGTTACTCCATGATCGTTGAGGAAAGAAAACTACTTTAGCGTAAAGCCGGAAGGTTGTCGCTGATCGCGTAATAGCGGAATGTGCTGTGCGTGAGAGTGAAGGGCCGGGGGTTCAATAATCTATGTTCGGGGCCAGAAAGCGAAAAACCCGCCGAAGCGGGTTTTTCTTTAGATGGTGCATCCAGGAGGATTCGAACCTCCGACCGCTCGGTTCGTAGCCGAGTACTCTATCCAGCTGAGCTATGGATGCA